>CAVWZO010000016.1:0-323670 GCA_963759525.1 uncultured Actinomycetota bacterium
CAACCCATCGACCGCGAGCCGCTGACGCCGGAAGAGCGCGAGCTGGCGCAGCGCCTGTCGCGGCTGGGTCCCAGCGCCGGGCCGCCGTCGTCGGTCGACGCGCGCATCCTGGCCGCTGCGCACGAGGCGGTCGCGTCGCGCCCGCGCCGTAACCCCGTAACCACCGGCGCTGGCCGGTGGCGCTGGGCGTAGCCGCATCGCTGGCGCTGGCGGTCGGCATCGCCTGGCGAATGGGCCGCCCGAAGCGCCTCGGTACGCATCGGAATCGCGCGGCCAGTGCCGAAGGGTCGCTGCGCCCAGCGCGGCCGGAGGTCCTGGACGCCGAGCCCGAATCGGATGTGTATGTCCAAGCGCAGGAGCCCGGAAGCCCGAGTCCGAACAGGCCGCCGTGGCGCAGGACGCCGCGAAGATCCGCCAAAAAAGAATCCGCAGCCTTCCGGCGGACCGCCGCTCGTCGTCGATGAAGCCCGCGCACTAGACATACCAGCGCCGGCGCCCGCAGCGCCGGCACCCCCGGCGCCTGCCTGTCGCCTTGCGGGCGCCGGTGTCGTCGATGCGGCGCGGCAGGGCTGCGCTCTCGTCGCAGGAACGCGAGCGGAAGTCGGAAGCCGCCGAAGCCACCTGCCGTGCAGCGAGCGAAATCGGTGGCCGCACCGCGCCGCGCAGCCGATGAAGCTCCGAATCGCGCCGCGACGTGCAATCGCTCGACACGATCGATATCGACGCCGACGATGCCGGCGACGAGCCGCCGGCTTACGCCGAATTCGCCGGAAGTACGCGAAGCCTGGCTGCGGCGCGTGCGCGAACTGATCGTCGAAGGCAACCAGCAACAAGCGCTCGACAGCCTGCACGAATTCCAGCGGCGCTATCCGGACCATCCGCTGCCGGACGACCTGCAACGCTTCCAGCAGTCGCAAAACCGTCCCCGTCGCTCCGTGAGCCTGCACACGCTGGCCGCGCCGGCCGCGCACGCCATCGAGGTCAAGCACAGGCCGTTCCTGGCGCAGGCCGCGCGGGCCGTCTACGCCCGAAGCCGCGCTCGCCTGGCTGGCGGCGAACAGCGACGGCGATGCTACGCACAACTGCTGGGCGTACCGAATCGGCGGGCAATACCGTCCAGCGACGATAGCGAACCCGCCGGCACAGCCGGGCGGCCGATCCTGGCAGCGATAGACGGACAGGGCTTGGACCAGGTCGTCGTCGTGGTCACGCGTTGGTATCGGCGGCATCAATCTGGGCGCCGGCGGGCTGGTGCGCGCTTACGGCGGAGCGGCAGGCCGATGCTTGCGCCATGCCGAGCGGCGTGGCGCTGATTGACGATCGGCGAAGTGCGGCTTTCCTGCTCTTTCGGCGACGTCGCCGAGGTGCATGCGGCGCTGGCGGCCTTCGACGCGGAGAAAAAGAGGAGAATTTCGATGCTGAAGGCGTGCGTTTCGTGCTTTTAATGCCTTTGGACCGTGTCGGCGCCTTGAAAGCGCGGTTGCGCGACGCCACGCGTAATCGGGTGCGGTTCAGTCGACGAGTGAAGATTGCCGTCATTCCCGCGAAAGCGGGAATCCAGTGACTTTGTTCTTATCGGACAGAAAAATCAAAATGGGTCCCTGCTTTCGCTGGGATGACGACAAAATCCAAGTCACTGGATTCCCGCCTTCGCGGGGAATGACGGCTTGAGAAACATCGCAGGAAGAAGAATGTCGACGGCATCTGAAGCAGCCAAACCCAAACCGCGCCTCGGGACCTTGCGCGCGCTCTGGCCATTCGTAATGCGCCAGCGCGGCCTGTTCGTCGCATGGTTGTTCGCGCTGGCAGTGGCTTCATGTCGGCGACGCTGAGCTTGCCGGTAGCGGTGCAAACGATGATCGACTTGGGATTTCCAAAGCGGAGCAACATCGATCGCGCCTTCCTGTATCTGTTCGCCGTGGCCGTGGTGCTGGCCTGGCAAGCGCGGCGCGTTTCTTTTTCGTCTCGTTGCTCGGCGAGCGGGTGGTCGCGGACCTGCGCAAGACGACTGTACGCGCATCTGATCGGTCTGGATCCCGGCTTCTTCACGATCGCACCCGCAGCGGCGAGCTGCATGTCGCGCCTCACCGCCGACATGCCGAACTGTGCGCGAGCGTGGTGGGCTCCACGCATGTCGGTCGCGTTGCGCAGCAGCGTCACGCGTGATCGGTCGGCTGGCCTACATGATGTTCGTGAGCCCAAGCTGACGCTGGCCGCTTACGCGCTGGTCGGCATTCCGCTGACGGTGCTGCCGATCGTGCTCGCCGGCCGCCGTATGCAGAAGCTGTCGCGCGCCAGCCAGGACCGCATCGCCGACGCCAACGCGCTGCGCCAGCGAAACCCTGGGCGCGGTGCGCACGGTGCAGGCGCACGCGCGCGAGCCGTACGAACGCGGCCGCTTCGAACCGCGGTCGCCGTCGCGCGTCGAAACGGCGCGCAAGCGCATCCGCTGCGCAGGCCTGGATCACCGCGATCGTCGATCATGCTGATCTTCGGCGCGATCACCCTGGTGCTGTGGTCCGGCGCGCACGACGTGATCGCCGGGCGGATGAGCGCCGGCACGCTCGGGCAGTTCGTCCTGTACGCGCTGATCGGCGGCGGCTCGGTCGGCGCGCTGGCGGAAGTGTGGAACGAACTGCAACGCGCCGCGGGCGGCATGGGACGCATCAACGAATTGCTTGAAGAAACACCGGGCGTGACCGCTTCCGTCCTCGCCGCAAGCGCTGCCGCTGCCCGTGCGCGGCGAGATTGCGCTTCGATGACGTCACTTTCCACTATCCCGATGCGCCCCGATCTGCCGGCGCTGGAACGGTTTTCGCTGCAGGTGAAACCCGGCGAGACGGTCGCGCTGGTCGGACCGTCCGGCGCCGGCAAGAGCACGGTGTTCTCGCTGCTGCTGCGCTTCCACGATCCGCAATCGGGCACGATCTCGGTGGATGGCGTCGACATCCGCGAAACTGGATCCGGCCGCGCTGCGCGAACACATCGCGCTGGTGCCGCAGGATCGCCGATGATCTTCGCCGCCAGCGCGCGCGACAACATCCGCTACGGCCGCCTGGAAGCGGACGACGCCGCCATCGAGGCCGCCGCGCGCGCCGCCGAGGCGCACGAATTCCTCGTCGGCGCTGCCGAAAGGCTACGACGACGAACTCGGCGAACGCGGCGCGCGCCTGTCCGGCGGGCAGCAGCAGCGCGTCGCCATCGCCCGCGCCTTGCTGCAAGGACGCGCCGATACTGCTGCTGGACGAAGCCACCGCCGCGCTGGATGCGCAAAGCGAGCGCGCCGTGCAGCATGCGCTGGAACGGTTGATGGCCGGCCGCACGACCCTGGTCATCGCCCATCGCCTGGCCACCGTGCTCAAGGCCGACCGCATCGTGGTGATGGACCGCGGCCGCATCGTCGCCGAAGGCACGCACGCGCAGCTGATGGCGCAGGGCGGGCTGTATGCGGAGCTGGCCAAGCTGCAATTCCTGGACTGAACGTTCCGCGGCTGCCACGCCCGACGGCGGCGCGGCGTGGGAGAATCCACTCACCCCCGCAACGAAACTGGATGCCTCATGGATATCGGAATGGTCGGCCTCGGCCGCATGGGCGCGAACATGGCCGAACGGCTGGTGCGCGGCGGACATCGCGTGCGTGGCTTCGATCCGGTCGCAGCGGCGCGCGAGCGCGGCCGCCGAACGCGGCATCGTGGCGGCGGCTTCGCTGCAGGCGCTGGTCGCGCAATTGCCCGCGCCGCGCGCGGTGTGGCTGATGGTGCCGGCCGGCGAGCATCGTCGACGACACCATCGCTGCGTTGCTGCCGCTGCTCTCGCCCGGCGACATCGTGATCGACGGCGGCAATTCCTTCTACAAGGACACGCTGCGTCGCGCCGAGATCGTTGGCGGCGCAAGGCATGCATTACGTCGACTGCGGCACCAGCGGCGGCGTCTGGGGCCTGCAGGAAGGCTACAGCCTGATGGTCGGCGGCGATGCAGCGGCGGTCGATGCGCTGCGCCCGATCTTCTGACCACGCTGGCGCCGGCCGCCGACAAGGGCTGGGGACGCGTCGGCCCATCCGGCGCGGGACATTCATCAAGATGGTGCACAACGGCATCGAGTACGGCCTGATGCAGGCTTATGCCGAAGGCTTCGCGATCACTGCAGCACAAGACGGATTTCGCATTCGACCTGCACCAGGTCGCCGAGATCTGGCGCACACGGCAGCGTCGTGCGCTCGTGGCTGCTCGACCTCACCGCCGATGCGCTGCAGCAAGAATCCGACGCTCGACGGCATCGCGCCGTACGTGGCCGACTCCGGCGAAGGGCGCTGGACGGTCGCCGAGGCGATCGACGCTCGACGTGCCCGCGCCGGTGATCACGCTGTCGCTGCTGGAGCGCCTGCGCTCGCGCGACGACGATTCGTTCGTCGACAAGCTGCTGGCGGCGATGCGCAACGAGTTCGGCGGCCACGCGGTGAAAAAAGACGGTCCCGGCTGAAGCGAAGTTCCTGTTTTTATAGAGCGGAGCTTGCTCCGCTGCTTTAAGCCCTCCCCTTCTGGGTGGGGATGGTTTTGATCTTTCGCTGCGATCTCAAACCATCCCCATCCCGACCTTCCCCTTGAAGGGGAAGGAGACAATAAAAAGCAGCGGAGCAAGCCCCGCTCTACAAGTCGCTCAGGGATCGATGCGAATGGGCGTCCCCGTCGCCACCAAGCTCCAGATCTCTTCGATCTGCTCGTCGGTGACCGCGATGCAGCCGTCTGTCCAGTCGAAGGGATAGGTCGCGACATTGCCGCCATGGATGAAAATATCGCCGCCCGGATCCACGCGGCGCGCACGAGCCTGTTTGCGGTCGGCTTCGTTGGGATACGACACGCGCAGCGACAGATGGAAGCGGCTGTTCGGATTGCGGCCGCTGATTCTGTAATCGCCTTCCGGCGTTTTCTCGTCGCCCTGCTGGCGTTTGTGGCCGACCGGCGCATCGCCGAGGCGTATCTTGTAGCGGCGGATCACCTTGCCGTTGCGCCACAGTTCCATGCGCCGTTCCGATTTGTCGACATGGATGCGGTCCGCGCGCACCGACAGTGGTGCCATCACGGGGGTGCCGGCCATCGCGATGGCCGGCACCAAGACGACAGCGGCGAGGCAGCACCGCAAACCTACGACGGTCACGTTGAGACGGCCCGCTCGATGATGCCGCCGAAACCCGCATCCGTCGGCAAAGTCCCGAGCGCCAGGCCGTGCTCGCCGCCGAGCCGGCTGCGGCAGAAGGCTTCGGCAGCCGGGCTGTTGGCGCGCAGCAGCACGCAGGCTTGCAATGCCAGCGCCATGTGTTCGACCAGCAGGCGCGCGCCCGCTTCGGCGTTGCTCGTATCGGCGAACGTGATCCGCAGCGATGCGACGGCATCGTCCAGCGCCGGGTGCAGGCCGCTGGCTGCATCGAGTTCGGCCAGAAGCGCTTCGGCCGTGGCGGGTTCGCGCTGCAACGCGCGCAGCACGTCCAGGCACTGGATGTTGCCGCTGCCTTCCCAGATCGAATTCAGCGGCGCCTGCCGGTACAGCCGCGGCAGGATGGATTCCTCCACGTACCCCGCTCCGCCCAGGCATTCCTGCGCTTCGTTGACGAAGGCCGGCGCGCGCTTGCATATCCAGTATTTGCCGATAGCGGTCGCGATGCGCGCGAAAGCGGCTTCGCGCGTGTCGTTCGGCGAGGCATCGACCGCGCGCGCGACGCGCATCGACAAAGCCATGGCGGCTTCCGATTCGATCGCCAGGTCGGCCAGCACGTTGCGCATCAGCGGCTGGTCGATCAGTTTTTCCCGAACGCGCGACGATGCGCCGTATGGTGCAATGCCTGCACGAAAGCCATGCGCATCTCCGCGGCGGAGCCGAGCATGCAGTCGAGCCGGGTCAGCATCACCATTTCCAGGATGGTGGCGATGCCGCGGCCTTCGTCGCCGATGCGGTAAGCCCGGGCGTCCGCGAATTCGACCTCGCTGGAGGCATTCGACCAGTCGCCCAGCTTGTCCTTCAATCGCATCAGCTGGAAGGCGTTCTTGCCGCCTTCGGGCAAACGTCGCGGCATCAGGAAGCAACTCAGTCCGCCCGGCGCTTGCGCCAACACCAGGAAACCATCGGACATCGGCGCCGAAAAGAACCATTTATGCCCGATCAGCGAGTATTCGCCATCGGCCGATAGCGGCGTAGCAGTCGTGGTATTCGCACGCACATCGCTACCGCCCTGCTTCTCGGTCATGCCCATGCCGAGCGTGACGCCGGGCTTGTCCGCGATCGGCACGTCGCGTTGGTCGTATCGGCAAGCCGCCACCTTGTCGGCCCATTCGCGCAATGCCGGTGCGTGGCGTAAAACCGGCACCGCGGCATGGGTCATCGTCAACGGACAGCTGGTGCCGGGTTCGACCTGGTGATGCAGATAGCTCAACGCTGCGCGCGCTACGTGCGCACCTGGTGCCGGTTCTGACCACGACAAGCCGGCTACGCCATGCTCGAGCCCGGCCTGCAGGATGCGGTGATAGTTGGGATGGAATTCGACCGTATCGATGCGGTGGCCGAAACGGTCGTGCGTGCGCAGCCGCGGCTTGTCGCGATGCGCGTCGAAGCTGAGACGGTAGAGTTCGTCGCCGGCCAGGGCGCCGTAAGCCGCGAGCCTGTTTTCGAAAGCGCTGCCGCCCTCGCGCGCAACCGCTTCGCGCAGCGCGCGATCGCTGGCCCACAAATCGCGCGGCGCGAACTCCGGCGGCTGGTTGTCGACCTCGTGCGTCTGGAAAGGAGACATCGGCCACTCCCGGCTACGCTCTTTTGCGATTCTCGCTCAAATCCGCTGAGCGGCCCATAAAAAAGCCCCGCGACATGCGCGGGGCCCAGGATGCATCGATGCGGGCGCTTCTTACTGCGCCGGTGCCACGCCGGCGGCTTGCGCGCCTTTCGGGCCCTGCACGACTTCGTAGCTGACGCGTTGGCCTTCCTGCAGGCTGCGGAAGCCCTGCGCATTGATCGCCGAGAAGTGCACGAACACGTCGGCGGTGCCGTCTTCAGGTGCGATGAAACCGAAACCCTTGGCGTCGTTGAACCATTTCACGGTGCCGTACTGCATAGCTTTGCTGACCTCATGATGGGTGCGTGGTTCGCGTGGCGGCGCGTGGGGCAGCCGGGCCGCGCGGCTGGAGTATGCAAACGGACGGGCGTCCTGGCAATCGTCCGCGGGGGCATTGTGCGGGGCGAGCTCTTGTGGGAGCGGCTTCAGCCGCGGGCTCTTTGCCTCGGATTGCCGCTGATCGCGGGAAGAGCTCGCGGCTGAAGCCGCTCCCACAAAAGCATAGGTAAAGGCCTACGGGACTTCGGCCAGTATGGCGGCGACCAGGGCCGGCAGGCCGGCGGACGCCGCGGCCACATTGGCGAGCACATCGTCGAAGGTGATGACCTCATCGGGGTCCGGCCCGGCACCGGCCGCCCAGTTGGCGACGATGGCCAGGCAGGCGTAATCGAGCCCGAGCTCGCGCGCCAGGCCCGCCTCCGGCATGCCGGTCATGCCGACCAGATCGCAGCCATCGCGCTTCATGCGTGCGATCTCGGCTTTGGTTTCCAGGCGCGGGCCTTGCGTGGCGCCATAGCAGCCGTTGCCCACCAGCGCGACGCCCGCACGCGCAGCCGCGGACAAAATTTCGCCCCGCAGCGCCGGCGTGTACGGATCGCCGAAATCGACATGCAGCACTTCGCTGCCGGGTTCTTCGCTGAGCGTCGAGATCCGGCCCCAGGTGTAGTCGATCAGTTGATCGGGACAGGCCAGCACGCGCGGGCTGAACGCTCGCGGTGATGCCGCCGACGGTATTGATGGCCAGCACGCGCGTCGCGCCCAAGGCCTTCAATGCGGCAAGGTTGGCGCGGTAGTTGATCTTGTGCGGCGGCAGCGAATGGCCTTCGCCATGCCTGGCCAGGAACGCGACGCGCTTGCCGCGCAGCGTGCCGACGCGGATCGGCCCGGAAGGCGCGCCGTAACGCCGTGTACCGGCTGGTGCGCTTCGGCGTCTGCCAGTTCGCCAAGCGTAGACGCCGGTGCCGCCGATGATGGCGAGGGAAATATCGTCATGCTCATCGTCGTCTAAGCCTTCAACGCGTAAATCGCAGGCAGATTACGGCCCTGCTCCTGGAAATCCATGCCATAACCGAACACATAACGGTCTGGTACTTCGACGCCGACATAATCGGCGTTCGATACCTGCCACGCAGCGGTCGTGGCACCTTCACCGCCAGCACGGCGATGCGGATATCGGCCGCGCCCTCGTCTTCGCACCAACGCTTGATCGCCAGCCAGCGTATGGCCTTCGTCGAGGATGTCGTCGGCCAGCAGCACGCGGCGGCCGCGCAGCGGCGTCGCCGGGCGGTGCAACCAGGCCAGGCGCGCGCCCGAAGTGTTGCCGCGATAGCGCGTGGCATGCAGATAATCGAATTCCAGATCCAGGCCGCGCTCCCCGAGCGCGAACGCCAGCTGCGTCGCGAACGGCATGCCGCCATGCATCACGGTGAGGAATAGCGGCGGCACGCCGTCTTCGTAATCGCTGCGGATCGCGTCGGCCATCGCTGGATGGCTTCATCCAGCGTCGCGCGGTCGTGGATCAGTTCGGCATCGGGCAGCGCATCGGCCAAGCTGACGGGACTCATGCCACACCTCCGGATTCGCCCGTCAAACGCGACTGCGCCTCGACCATAACGCGTTTCGGCCAGCAAGCCGTCCCAGGCCATGGCGCCGCGACCGATCAGGCCGATGCAGCGCCATCGTATTGAGTTTGCGGCCCTCCATCGCGCGCCAGCGATTCGTCGACCAGTTCCGGATGGCAGACCAGCACCACGTCGCAGCCGGCGTCCAGGTGCGCATCGACGCGCGCACTTGATGCCGCCCGCCGAGAATGCGGCGCTGCCATGCCGATGTCGTCGGAGAACACCACGCCGCGGAAGCCCATCTCCTGGCGCAGGATGTCCTGGATCCAGCGCGACGAATAACCGGCCGGTTCCGGCGCGACCTGCGGATACGAAACGTGCGCCATCATCACCGCGTCGGCGCCGGCTTCGATGCCGGCGACGAAGGGGACCAGGTCGCGGCTGCGCATCTGCTCCAGCGAACGTTGTCGACAGCGTCGTCGAAATGCGTGTCTTCGCGCACCGTGCCGTGGCCCGGGAAATGCTTGATCGTGGCCGCCATGCCCGCAGCGTGCATGCCGCGCACGTAGGCGCGGGTGAATTCGGCGACCACTTTCGGATCTTCGGAAAAAGAACGGTCGCCGATGGCGCGATTGTCGTGGCCGACGTCGACCACCGGCGCGAAACTCAGATCGACGCCGCTGGCGCGCACTTCGCTGGCCATCAGCCAGGCGTGCTCGCTCGCCAGTTCGAGCGCGGCGACCGGATCGGCGCGCATACAGTGCGGCCGAATCTCCACCAGCGGCGGCAGCGCGCTGTAGCCTTCGCGGAAGCGCTGCACGCGACCGCCTTCCTGGTCCACGCAGATCAGCTGCGGCCGCGGCGCGGCGTCGCGGATCGCCGCGGACAGTTCGGCCACCTGCGCTCGCGAAGCGAAGTTGCGCGTGAACAGGATCACGCCGGCGCACGGCGTCGTGCTGCAGCCAGTCGCGCTCCTGCGCGTTGAGTTCGGTGCCGGCGATGCCGATGACGAGCATTGCCGAATCTCCTTGGTAATTGCGTCAAAACATGCGTCTGATCGTTGCCGCAAGGCGCACGCTACACGATATCGGCGGCGCCCGTTCCGTCTCGCTCCATTGCGAATAAGGGCGGGACGCCAGGG
Source organism: uncultured Actinomycetota bacterium (assembly GCA_963759525.1). GTDB lineage: Bacteria > Actinomycetota > Actinomycetes > Propionibacteriales > Nocardioidaceae > Marmoricola. The sequence goes on from CAVWZO010000016.1 coordinate 9,802, forward strand.
CCAGATTGTAATAGCGCAGCAGTCGGTGACGTCGCGCGCCGGCCCAGGCCGGCATGTCGAAGGCCTCTCCGGCGTGCCGCAAGCTCGATTTCGGCGACCACCAGGCCGGCGTTATCGCCCAGGAATTCGTCGATTTCCCAGAGTGGCCGGCGTGATCGCACGTAATGCCTGCGTTTGTCGATCAGTGCCGCCGACGCACAGCGCCAGCAGCGCCCGCGCGTCGTCCAGCGGGATCGGATAGTCGAATTCCTGGCGGGTCGGGCCGAGGTCGCGCGATTTCAGGTTCAGGAAGGCGACTGTCGCCGGCGATGCGCACGCGCACCGAGGCCTTCTGCGCGCCGCTGTCCATCGCCGCCAGATCGTTGAGATAGCCCTGCGCCATCGGCACGACCTTGTGGGCGAGATCGCGCCAGCTGTCGCTGTGACCAGGAATTTGCGTTCGATTTCGATGCCCAAGCGATTCTACGTCATCCCGCGAAGCCGGGAATCCAGTGACTTTGCCGATATCCGACCGCTGCGTGCACTGGATCCCGGCTTTCGCGGGATGACGGCAAATCAGCGTTCGAACAGAGCGATGGACTCCACATGCGCCGTGTGCGGAAACATGTCCATCACCCCCGCCGCCTCGCAGCTTGTAGCCGCGCTCGTTGACCAGGATACCGGCATCGCGCGCCAGCGAGCCGGATGGCAGACTGACATAGACGATGCGCTCGATCTCTTTCAGCGGCAATTGTTTCAGCACGTCGTCGGCGCCCGAACGCGGCGGGTCGAGCAGCAACTTGTCGAAGCCGCGCGCCGCATCCAGGCGTCGCCGCGCTGATCTGCGGCCAGGTCGGCGGCGTGGAAATGCGCGTTCGCCAAGCCGTTGTGCGCGGCGTTGGCGCGCGCGCGCGCGCACCAGCCCGCCTCGCCTTCCACGCCGACCACTTCGCCGCGCGATGCGCGCCATCGGCAGGGTGAAATTGCCGAGGCCGCAGAACAGGTCGAGCATGCGTTCCTCGGCTGCGGATCGAGCAGCTCCAGCGTCCGCGCGATCATCTTCTGGTTCAGGCCGGCGTTGACCTGGATGAAGTCCAGCGGCCGGAATGCGAGTTCCACGTCCCATTGCCGGCAGACGCGAATGCCAGCGACGGCGATTCCGGCCACAGCGGCATGCACCGAATCGACGCCGCCCGGCTGCAGGAGGATCGCGAAATCGTGCTGCCTGCGCCGAACGCGACCAGGCATTCGCGATCGCGTCGGACAGCGGCTGCAGATGGCGGAACACCAGCGCGCATCGGTCGTCGTCGCCGGCGATGAATTCGATCTGCGGGATGTCGCGCGCGCCGTCCAAGCGCTGTCGATCAGCGCCGCCAGCGCGCCGATGCGCTCGCCGATCTGCGGAATGACGGTGTGGCAGACGCGCAGGTCGGCGACGAAGCGCGGGTCGCTCTCGCGGAAACCGACCAGGGTCTTGTCCTTCTTCGTCGACGCGGCGCACCGAGAAGCGGCCTTTGCGGCGATAGCCCCAGGCGCGTCGGTCAGCGGCGGCAGCACGCGCTGCGGCGCGACGTGGCCGATGCGCTCGAGGTTCTCGCAGCAGCACGCGCTGCTTGGCGAGCGATCTGCTTGGCTGTCGTCGAGGTGCTGCAGCGCGCAGCCGCCGCAGGTGCCGAAATGCGGGCAACGCGGCGCGACGCGATCGGGCGATGCCTGCAGCACTTCGAGCGTGCGCGCCTCGTCGAAACTGCGCGGTGCGCGCGGTCTGCTTGCGCCATCGACGCGTTCGCCCGGCAACGCGCCGGCGACGAACACGGCCTTGCCGTCGACGGCGCGGCGACGCCGCGGCCGTCGTGGCTGAGGTCGAGGATGTCGGCGTCGAAAGGGGTCTGGTCGATGCGAGCACGGGGCCACGTGGCGAAGGTGCTGCGTTGCGGCCGCGTATTGTCGCAGATGCGCGCTTTTCCCTCTCCCACTGTGAGAGAAGGCAGGCCCGAAGGGCGGATGAGTGGCATGGATCATCGCGCTTGTAGCGCGAGCTACGTGCGCCTGGATTCGCCTGCCCTCATCCGCCGCTGCGGCCACCTCCACCGCGACGGCGGAGCAGGAAAAGCATCGTTACTTCTGCTTCCAAGCTCCCGCCCGCATCCTGGTACCACCAACCGCCCTGTGCGCGCTGGCGACCCACTGCTTGGCGAACACCGCCGCGGATCTGCCCTTCCCATTCCGGATGGCTGTTGGCCACGGCGACTTCGCGATACACCGCCTTGCGGTCGCGGATTGTCGTCGGCCACGGCCTGGTTGACGGCGACGCGATCCTCAGCGGCGATCTTGGAGGCGTCGCGCACCGCGATCAGGCCGTCGCTGGTGAAGCCCAGCGCGCCGGAATCGAAATGCGGCCGCAGCGTGCCGTCGAAGCGCGACGCCATGCGCGCCTGGATCGCCTGGATCGCCGGCGTCTTGATGGTGATGTCCGGCTGCGCCCTGCGCATACGCCGGCGCGATGCCGATCGAGCAGTCAGCGAGCGATCGAAGCGCGCAGCGCATGCCGCCGCCCGGCTCGGTGTCTGCCGGCTGGCTTGGCGGCGCCGAATCGGACATCGTCGCCGATCACCTTGTCGACGAATTCCTTGGCCGCTTCCTTGGCTTCGGCGGCCGGGAAGTAGACATTGATGGTGACGCAGGCGGTCAGCAGCAGCGCGGCGCGCTACCGGCATTCCCAACCAACGGCGCATGTGCTTTCTCCTGGTGATGACGAAAAAACGATCCGGACGCGCGACTATTCGAACACCGGCTTGACATCGCCCTTGCTGACCGCCACCAGGCGTTCGACCAGGGTCGGCCAGTCGACGCGCCGGTTGAAACCGACCACGGTCCAGGCGCGGCAGGCCCGCACCTTCGACGATAGTAAAGCCGCCGCCGGCTGAACGAAGGCCGCCCATCTCGCAGACCTCGTTCGCCAGCCTGCAGCGGATGCCGATGCTGGCATAGCCGAAGTCGTCGAACAGCTCGATCGCCTGCGCCTGCAGGCTGCCGACGAAGGCCGGCGCCGCCGACGCTGGAAATGTCCTGCACCGCGCGCTGGCTGATGCGCGGCGCACGCCGCGCCAGTCGGGTACGGTATGCAGATCGGCGTCGAAACCGGCCGCGCTGCCAGTCCACCAGACGCAGGTCGCGGATGCTGCCGTCCAGCGCGGCCGGTGATCTCGCCGAAACCGAACACCCCGGTCAGCGCCTGCAGGTCGATGTCGTCGCAGCGCGATGTCGGCCGACAAGCGTCGGCGCGACGCCGAACGGCCGCTCCATCGCCAGCGCCGACACCTGCACGGTGCCGTCGAACAGGTGCGGCGACCAGGCCGCCGTCGAAATCCAGGCGGTCGTTGGCATAGCGCGCCTTGGGGATCCGCCCGGTCAGCGTCCCTGGAACGCCGGCCAGCCCAGCGCCGCGGCCAGTTGTCCCAAATCTATGCCGTCGACGGCCAGGCCGAAATCGAATGCCAGGCCGCGTGTCGCCGGCCGGCGGGCGCATCGTCGATGTCGTCGAACCGCACGCCGCCGCCCAGCATCGGCACCGTGACCGCTTGGCGCAGGCGCGAGCACGCCGTCGCGCTGTCCAACGGCAATGCGGCCGCGCCGAAATCCAAGCCCTGCAGCTGACCGCCGCGCCAGCGCAAATCGCTGCTCGACCGGCGCGCCGGCGGAAAAACGCAGGTCGCCGCTCGAGTCCGTCGAAGCGCGAAACGCTGTTGCGCATCGAGCACGCGACATGTCGCGCAGGTCGGCGTCGGCACGAACCAGCTTGCCGTCGCGCATCTGCAGCTGCGCGCTCGAGCGCACCTTGCCAAGCTCCAGCTCGCCCAGACCGAACAATCCCAGCCAGCCGGACAGATAGCGCGGACGCAGCGGCGCATGCGTCGCGCTGTCGATGTTGCAGATCCAGCATCGCGCAAGGCCGCATCGGCCGACGAATGCGAGCGATGCCGGTCGCCACAGCGCATCGCCATCGCGCCATTCGATCGCACGGCAGCCGCCGAATTTCCTTGCCGGATTGCATTGCTTCGATGCGGCGAAGACGCCACCGGCGTCTGCCGGCAGGGCGACGTAAGCCGTTGCCGACCAGCAATTCGCCGCCTGCGCAGACTGCCGTCCAGCAGTCACCAGGGACAGGCCGGCGGACTTGCGGTAATCGATGCCGAAACTGCGCGCCGAGATACTTCGGCGGCGATGCTGCCATCCGGCGTTTCCAGCCCGAGGCCGGTCAACGCGAGGGGACCCTCGACGCGCAGCGGTTGCGACTCGGGCGCTTGCGATCGTCAGCGTGCCGTCGAGCGTGCCGGCTTTCAGCTGCGCATCGGCCCAGGCCTGCGTCAGCAGCGCCTGCGCCCATGCCAGCGGCACGCGGGTCAGGTCGAGCGGGTGATGTCGGGCGCGGCGGCTTGCCGATGCAGGGCGAAGCTGCGATGCCGCCTTGCGACAGCACAGCGTCGGTGCTGGCCGTTGCCAGGTCGAGCGACGAGCTGCAACGGCTTGCGGCCGGCGCGCGGATGTCTCCCTCGCAGCGCCAGCCGCCCTGGCCGTCGCGCTGCAAGCGGGCAGCGCCAAGTCAGATTATCGAAGCGATAGCCAAGGTCGGGCGCCGGCGCATGCGCCTGGCGGTCAGTGTGAGTCGCCCGGTTTCCTGCGGTCCGGCCATTCCAGGCGCACGGTGACGTCCTGCAGCGTGGCCACCGGCGTGATGACCTTGGCGATGCGCGCGGTCAAAGTGCCCGGACCTGCCCGCTGACGGGCGATCGCCAGCAACGCAGCAGGAGCAGCGGTAAGATGCGGCGAGGGCATGGAAGGCAGCATAACGATGTCAGGATCGCGAATGGCAGATGAAGCCGCGCTTGCTGCTGGTGGAAGACGATTCCGTCAGCCGCAGCTTCATGGTCGCGGCGCTGCAGGCATTGCCGGCGGAAGTCGATGCGGCCGGCATCGGTGCGCACAGCGCTAGACCTGGGCAGGCGCGACTACGACCTGTGGCTGCTGGACGCCAATCTTCCGGACGGAAGCGGCATGGACCTTTTGCCGCAACTGCGCGCGCGGTTTCCTACCACTCCCGCGCTGGCGCACACCGCCGACGACTCGCTCGACCTTGCATGCGCAACTGCGGGCCGCCGGATTCGACGAGGTCCTGGTCAAACCGTTGACCGCCGTACAACTGCGGCAAGCGATCGCGACGCACTGCTTGGGCGTCGCTGGCGACCGCTGCGTGCTGGCGAAGCCGGCGGCAGCTCGCGGCATTTCCGCTATGGGATGAGGCCGCTGCGCTGGCTGCATTGAACGGCAATCGAGGAGCATGTCGGCGACTTTGCGCCGGATGTTTCTCGAGGAGCTTGCCGACAACACGAGAAATCCAGGAGTCGCTGCACAGCGGCAACCAGGAAGCTCGCGAAGAAGGTGCTGCATCAATTGAAGGCCAGCAGCGGATTCGTCGGTGCGATGCGCTTGAATGCGACGGCCGCTCTGCTGGAAAAATCGCTGTCCGATGCGGGAACGCTTGCGATTTCTCGATGACCGTGCGCGATACCCAGTCCTCAGGCAACGCTCCGAAATCCGTAGGGCGAGTCGTAGGAGCGACGTAAGTCGCGATGTGGCTTACCTGGTAAGGCTTCATCGCGACTTACGTCGCTCCTACGAGCCGCGGCAGGCCCTAACGGCGATCTAGTTTTCGGCGCCGCGCTTAGCGACCCAGTTCGCCCAGCATCTCCCAGGATTTCAACCCACGTCCGCCCAGGTGATGGCCGAGCACGCTGCGCAAGGCCAGGCGCAGACTGGCCAGATCATCCGCCGGGTTGCCGGTCCGTGGCCAGGGCCAACAATGCGCTGCCGGTGGCGGCATTGCTGCGCTCATCGCGTCCACGATCGCTCAACAAGCGGCGCGGACCTTGTTCGGGGTCGATCCGATAACGCGCGGCCGGATCGATGGCTACGCCTTCGGCGTCTTCGCTCAAGTCGAAACCCGAGCCCAGCGATTCCAGCAGATCGCGCTCGAAGCGCCGCAAGGTCCAGGCCAGCGAATTCTCCGCCGCCCAATCGCGATCGGGTTTCTCCGTAGATGCGGTACAGATCGCCGTGCGGATCCTGGCGCGGCGCCAAGCGCATCACCAGTTCGTTGACGTAGAAGGCCGCCAGCATCGCCTCGCCGGCAAGCCGGGGAGCGGCATCCAGCGCCTCGGCCGACACCAATTGCGCAAGCTCTCCGCGCTGCACGGCGTCCAGACGGATGTGCTGAAGCGGCTGCAAAGCGGCGCGCAACACCTGCTTCTTCGGCCCCTGCACCCCGCGCGCCACCAGGCCCAGGCGTCCGTGATGTTCGGCCAGCACTTCGACCAGCAGGCTGGTCTCGCGCCAGGGGCGAGCGTGCAGGACGTAGGCGGCTTCGGCGTTGATGCGCATCAGCGCGCATTGTAGAGCTGTCTCCGCATAGTGGGACGTGCAGTCTCGGCGCGAGGCTTGTGTTCTAGCCCGAACAAGACCGGTTAGACGGTCTGGTGCAAGTTGATCACAAATCCGCTTCGCGAGAGGTGCTGAAACAACGCGTTGCGCCCGAATCGTTGTAACCCAAGGCGTTCAACGCCGCCTCGTCGCCCGACCAGCCTTCGCGCACCCGCACCCAGGTTTCCAGGAAAACCTTGCGCGTCGAACATGCGTTCCATCTGCAACCGCGCCTTGCTGCCGATTTCCTTCAGCCGTGCGCCACCCTTGCCGATGACGATGGACTTCTGGCTTTCGCGCTCGACCCAGATCACCGCGCCGATGCGCAGCAAGCCTTCCTCTTCGCGAAACGCTCGATTTCCACGGTGGTGGCGTACGGCAGCTCGTTGCCCAGCTGCCGCATCAGCTGCTCGCGCAGCAGTTCGCCGGCCATGAAGCGCTGGCTGCGGTCGGTGATTTCGTCCTCGCCGAACATCGGCGGCGCTTCCGGCAGCAAGGCCAGCATGTCCTTTACCAGCTGTTCCAGGCCGTTGCGCTTCAACGCCGAGATCAGATGCACGCTGGCGAAGTCGCGGCCTTCGGATGACTTTGGCCAGAAACGGCAGCAACTCGGTCTTGTCGCTTGATCTGGTCGACCTTGTTGACCACCAGCATCACCGGCATGCCGGTTCGCTGAGCACATTGTAGGCCAGCGTGTCGGCTTCGTCCCAGCGTCCGGCCTCGATGACCAGCACGGCGGCATCGACGTCTTCCAGCGCACCGCGCGCGGCGCGGTTCATCAGCCTTGCCATCGCCGAGGCCGACGATTTGCCCTGCTGCTGATGCAGACCGGGCGTGTCGACCAGCGCGATCTGGCCTTCCGGGAACGTGGCGATGCCCAGCAGGCGATGGCGCGTGGTCTGCGGCCGGTTGGAGACGATGCTGACCTTGGCGCCGACCAGCGCATTGACCAGCGTCGACTTGCCGACGTTGGGGCGGCCGATGACGGCGACGCTGCCGGCGTGGTGCGGGGTGGAGTTCATGCGGGGATTGTCCGCACGGCTCCGGGCAAATGCGGTTGCGCGGCCGCCCCTGCTTGTGGAGCGCTCAGCCGCGACTTTTGCCAGATGGCGAATCCGAGGGCTGCGGCTGAAGCCGCTCCCACAAAGGCAGACAGCGCTACGAAGCCGCGAGCAGCGTGCAACATGCCTTCCGCGGCGGCCTGCTCGGCAGCGCGGCGCGAGCTGCCCTCGCCTTCGGCCGTCAGCGTGGGATCGGTCAGCGTGCAGCTGACGCTGAACATCTTGGCGTGGTCGTCGCCGCTTTCGGCAACCAGTTCGTAAATCGGCAGCGGCCGCTGCCGCGCCTGCAGCCATTCCTGCAGACGCGTTTTGGCATCCTTGCCGACCTTGCCGGCAGGCAGCTCGTCGATGGCCTGCGTGAACCACGGCAACACCGCATCGCGGCAGGCGTCGAAACCGGCATCGAGATAGATCGCGCGCCACCAGCGCTTCCAGCGCATCGGACAGGATCGAATCGCGGCGATGGCCGCCGGATTTCATCTCGCCCGGGCCCAGGATCAGCGCGCCGCCCAGGTCCAGGCCGCGCGCGATCGCCGCCAGCGAAGATTCGCGCACCAGCTCGGAGCGGGCGCGGGTCAGTGCGCCTTCGTCGGCCTTGGGCCAGCGCGCGTACAGCGCTTCGGCGACGATCAGCCCGACCAGCGCATCGCCCAGGAATTCCAGGCGCTCGTTGTGCGGCGCGCCGGCGCTGCGATGGGTCAGGGCCTGCTTGAGCAGGCCCGCGTCCGCGAAGGCATGGCCACCGAAAACGGATGCCACGGAGTCTTGGCCGCGATCAGGTGCCGGCGTCGCCGGCACGGGTCAATCTTGCACCGCGTCGAATCTGCCGACGACATCGATGTTGTAGATCATCGGCTTGCGGACTTCGTAATTGACTTCCATTTTCCAGCCGTGCTCGCCGCGCTCAGCTTGACGTTCTCCGGCTTCACGTTGTCGGAGTAATTGATGTACAGCCGGCGGAAGAACAGGTCCTGGATCTTGGCCGGATCCTGTGTGGCGATGCCGGGCTCGTTGGCCAGTCCCTTCAGCGCGGTCTTGACGCAGTAGAACTCCTGGTACATCGGGAACAGCTTCATGCCGATATAGGCGAAGAACCCGACCACCGCCAGCACGATCAGGAACCCGATCAGGGTGATGCCGCTTTGCGTGCGTTTCATGCGCTCCCCTTCTTTTGAATGACGCGATCTTTCCAGTGACGCGATTCGATGACGCTATGGAATGCTGGAACCGATCCGCGCAGAAATCCCCCCGCCGCGCTGCGTCCACAATTGAGCCAGATCAGGAACGCCTTGCCCCGGAGGTTCTCCTCCGGCAGGAAATGCACGTCCCAGAACCGACTGTCCTCGCTATTATCACGATTGTCGCCCATGACGAAATACTGCCCGGCCGGCACCGTCCATTGTCCCTCGCCTTGCACGGCGAAAAACGGCAAATCCGTCACGTTCCAGCACCGGATGCGGCCTTCCGGGCAGTTCCTCGGTCAGAAGCGTGGCGCCGGTCATGTCGCTCGCCCTGCCCCTTGCCGATATAGCTGCCCACCGTCGGTAGGCGAAAGGCTTGCCGTTCACATATACGGTGTTGTCGCGGTAGGCCACGGTGTCGCCCGGCAGGCCGATCACGCGCTTGATCCAGTCCTGTTCGCGGATGGTGCGGCGGCTTGAACACGACCACGTCGCCGCGCTTGGGTTCGCCGGTGGCGACGAATTTCTTGTTGGTGATCGGCAGGCGCAGGCCGTAGGCGAACTTGTTGACCAGGATGAAATCGCCGATCAGCAGGCTGGGCATCATCGAGCTGGACGGGATCCGGAAGGGTTCGGCGATGAAGCTGCGCAGCATCAGCACGATCAGCAGCACCGGGAAGAAGGCCCGCGAATAATCGACCAGCACCGGCTCCTTGGATTCCAGCAGCCCGCCGTCGCGCTCGCGCGCCTTGGCGAAGAACAGCCGGTCCAGCAACCAGATGATGCCGGTCGCGAAGGTCAGCACCACCAATCCGATTTCAAACCAACGCATGCCTACTCCTAATGCTGAAGCCCCTCTCCCACCGGGAGAGGGGTTGGGGAGAGGGTACGGCGAAATGGTGTCGCCCGAACCCTCGCGTCCTGGAGAACGAGGAGATTCGCCGCTTCGCCGAACCCTCATCCGCCCTGCGGGCACCTCTCCCGAAGGGAGAAGGAAAATCAAGGCCTAACCGTCATCAGACCGCACCCGTTGCCCAGATTCCGCAAGGACGGGCAGAGATTACTTGTTGTCCACCTGCAGCACCGCCAGGAACGCTTCCTGCGGGATTTCCACGCGTCCCACCTGCTTCATCCGCTTCTTGCCCGCCTTCTGTTTCTCCAGCAGCTTCTTCTTGCGGGTGGCGTCGCCGCCATAGCATTTGGCCAGCACGTTCTTGCGCAGCGCCTTGACCGTGGTGCGGGCGATGACCTGGGAGCCGACGGCGGCCTGGATGGCCACATCGAACATCTGCCTGGGGATCAGCTCGCGCATCCGCTCGGTCAGATCGCGGCCGCGGCGGTCGGCGTGCTGGCGGTGGGTGATGATGCTCAGCGCGTCGACCTTGTCCCCATTGATCAACGTATCGACGCGGACGAAGGGGCCGGCTCGAAACGCAGGAACTGGTAATCGAGCGAGGCATAGCCGCGCGACACCGATTTCAGCCGGTCGAAGAAGTCCAGCACCACCTCGGCCATCGGCATTTCATAGCTGATCTGCACCTGGCTGCCGAGATACTGGATGCCGATCTGCCGACCGCGCTTCTCTTCGCACAAGGTGATGACGTTGCCGACGTAGTCCGGCGGGGTGAGGATGTTGGCGCGTTCCGCAGGATTGCTGCGACCGCGATGCAGATGCCGACCACGATGGCCGCGATGATCACCCACTCGACTGCGGACGCACCGTCCTCGCGGCGGGTGCGCGCGAGACGGCTTTCCAGCATCAGCACGCAGAACCCGAGCGGGGTCAGCGGATTCACGAAGTTCGTCATGGGCGAACTACCTCCATTTGTTTGGTCGAGATGGTCATACCCATCCCACTCGGCGGGCACACCGGATCAGAAGCCGAGAATCTGGGAGATCGGCGGGTAGATCAGGAACAACAGGAAGCCGACGCAGAGCAACAGCTGCGCGATCAGCATGGACTGGGAGCGCTGGGCGGCGCGACCCTCGGCGTCGGCCAGCTCGCGCTGGCGCATCGAGACCGCGCGGGCGGCCAGCGACTCGCGGACCTTGGCGCCGTCCTCGGCCACCAGGGCCAGTGCGGCGGCGAGGTCGCGCAGCTCCTCGACCGCCATCTCCTCGCCGAGGTCGCCCAGCGCCGCCCAGGGGGTGACGCCCTGCAGGCGGGCGGTCTGGAGGGTCTCGCGGATCCGCACCATCCCCCAGCCGTTGCTCAGGCTCGACGGCCGACTGCAGCGCCTCGGGCACGCCGCGGCCGCCCGCGAGGTTCATCGACACCAGGTCGAGGAAGGAGCTGACCACGTGGCGGAAGTCGCGGCGGCGTTCCTTGGCGTTGCCGCGCAGCTGCAGCGTGGGCAGGACGGCGCCGATGAGCCCGCCGAGCAGGGCGAGCCAGAGCGGCGAGGAGACGCTCGCGTTGAAGAAGTAGATCGCCGGCGCGAGCGCCACGGTCGGCGCGAACAGCCCGGCCACGCCGGCGAGCACGCTCATCCCGAGGTGACCCTCGATGGTTCCGCCCACGACCGCCAGGTCGGCTCGCGTCCCGGCCGGGAGGTTCCAGCCGCGGGCCTCGAGGACATCGACCGGACCTGCGCCCCAGCTGGCGGGTGCGCATCGACTCGCGTTCCTGGTTGTCGTCCTCGTGGAGCACGGCCGTGCGGTGCGTTCGCGAGCGGGCGGCGTCGAGCCGGGCAAGCTCAGCGGCGCCGCTGGCCCGGCCGGTGTCGAACTGCAGCACGAGCAGCATGATGCCGAGGCCCGGCGCAGGCGCCGACGAGCATCACCGTGGTCACGGGTTCACCTCCTCGACGGGCCGGGCTCGGCTCCGGCGCGGAGGAGAACAGGAACCGCTCGGGCACCTCGAACGCCGCCAGGCGGCGCATCCAGGCGAAGCCTGCGGCGAAGCAGGACAGGATGAGGAGCAGCACGATCTGTCCGACGGTGCCGGAGTAGGGCTCGACGTAGCTGCGGTTGAACAGCGTCAGGCCGAGCACGAACACCACCGTGATGCCCATGACGATCTGCACGCTGCGCCGCGTGCTGGCGCGCCCGGCGTTGACGCGCCGGCGCATCTCGAGCTCGTCGCGCGCCGAGCCGGCGAGCGAGGTGAGCACGTCGCGCAGACCTGGTCCGCGCAGCTGGGAGTTGAGCATCAGTGCGGCGACGATCAGGTCGGCGCTGGAGTCGTCGAGGTCGTCGGCGAACTGCTGCAGGGCGGTGGCGCAGCGGCGTACGTACCCGGAGGCGGTCGGACAGGGCGATCAGCTGGGGCCGGATCGAGGGTGCTGCGGCCGTGGCGGTGGCCGGGATCGCCTGCTCGAGGCCCACAGCGCCCGCGATCGTGTCGCGCAGCGACTCGGTCCAGGCCGCCAGCCCCTCCAGCCGCGCGATCCCCACCCGCTCCGAGCGCGCGCCACCGAACAGCGACGGCGCGAAGAACACCAGCAGCCCGGTCGCCGACCGCCAGCACCACCCACCGGGTGAGCAGCAGGATGCGCCAGGCCGGCGACGACCGCCAGCGGCACTCGCGCGCCGAGGCTCTTCAGCCGCGGCAAGAGGGTCGACGGCTCGACCGCCTGGTCCCCGACCTCGACGGCCTGCAGCGAGACGATCAGCAGCGCGATCCCCCCGCCGATGACAGCGCCGAGCAGGACGATCAGGAGCTGGGTCGGCGGTCATGTGAGCTCACGAGACCGTCATCCCATGCGGGCTCGTAGCCGGCGGCGAGCAGCTCCTCGATGCACTGGATCGGAGCAGCGGGTACGGCGACCCCGTCCGGCCCCTCGCGCGAAGATCTCGCTGGAGAGCACTCGCCCGTCGACACCGTTGACCTCGCGCACCGAGGTGATCAGGCGGCGCAGGCCACCGCCCTCGGCGTACTCGTTGCGGCGCTCGACGAAGATCACGAAGTCGATCGCACCGGCGATGAGCATCATCGTGGCGTCGGAGGGCAGCCGCTCGGCGGACTGGATGGCGTAGGTGCAGATCCTGTTGAACACCTCGAGCGAGGAGTTGGCGTGGATCGTCGACAGCGAGCCGTCGTTGCCCTGGCTCATGGCGTTGAGCATGGTCACGATCTCGTCGCCCAGCACCTCGCCGACGATCACCCGGCTGGGGTTCATGCGCAGCGAGCGACGGACGAGCTCGCTCATCTGGATCGCGCCCTGGCCCTCGGAGTTCGGCAGCCGCTCCTCGAAGGCGACGACGTTGGGGTGCAGGTCCTCGAACTCGCCGAGCCCCAGCTCGAGTGCCCGCTCGACCGTGATCAGCCGCTCCTGCGGCGGAATCTCGTTGGCCAGCGCGCGCAGCAGCGTCGTCTTTCCGGCGTTGGTGGCGCCCGCGATCATGATGTTCTTCCGGGCGGCGACGGCCGCCGACAGGAAGCCTGCGAGCTCGGTCGACATCGAGCCGTTCGCCACCAGCATGTCGAGGCTGGCGCGGTCGATCCGGGCACGGCGGATCGACAGCGACGGACGCTGGCACACACCCATCACCGCCGACAGGCGGCTGCCGTCGGGCAGGCGCAGGTCGAGCTGCGGGTTGGCGGTGTCGAACGGACGGCTGGTGATCGACGAGTAGGCGCCCAGCACCTGCACCAGCTCGATCGAGCTCCTCGTCGGTCTCCGCGACCGGCGGGAAGCGCTTCTCCTCGCCGTTGGCGTAGCCGACGAACACGCCGTCGCAGCCGTTGATGTCGATGTTCTCGACCTCGGGGTCGTCCAGGAGCGGCTGCAGCCGCCCGACGCCGTAGAGCGCCGCATGGATGCCCTCGGCGAGCTCGGCGTCCTCGGTGACCGACGGAGGCGTGCGCCCGGCCGCGATCTCCTTGGCGGCATGGGCCTCGAGCACGCGAGCGATCACCGCGCGGGCGAACTGGCGCTCGTCCTCCGAGCTCATCGTGGGCAGGCCGTTGGCCGCGTCCTCACGACGCTGGGCCGAGAGTGCCTCGGCCACCTCCTTGCGCAGGTCGCGCAGCAGCTGCTGGTCCATGGTTCCCTCTAGCTCACGTTCTGCCGGATGCGGCCGGTCAGGTTGGTCAGGTCGTTGATGCGCGCGGACAGGTCGGTCAGCGAGCGCACCAGCACCGAGCGGCGGATGTTGCGGCCGGACTCGGTGCGCAGCGCGTCGGCCGCCTTGCGGTCCTCGGCGATGACGCCGAGCGCCCGCACCGGCAGGCCGGCCGAGGCCATCAGCTGCTCGGCGTCGGTGAGTCCGCGGGCGTCGCTGGCCGAGGTCACCATCGCGATGCCGGTCGGGGTCGCGTCGATCGGCCCAGGTGCAGCGACGCCTGCAGTCCGCGCAGCCGCTCGCGCAGATGGGCGATGTCCTCGAGCTCGCCGCCACTCACCAGCACGACCGCGTCGGCCTGGTCGATGACCGCCATGGCCGGCGATCCCGGCGTGAGGCGGCCACAGTCGGCGAGCACGTCGTACTCCCTCGCGCGGCGCAGCGTCAGGGCGATGTGCTGCCACGCCGAGCCGAGACCGAGCACCTGGCCGGGCGTGGTCACGCCGACCAGCGTGCGCATCCCGCCGGCGGTGGACTGCAGATGGTCCTCGAGGTTCGCGCGCTGCCCCGAGCGCACGGCGGCGCCCAGCGAGAGCAGGCCGGTCGACGGGTTCAGCGGGTCACCGTTCTCGGCGCGGTAACGCAGCCCGGTGTCGCCGCCCGCAGGGTCGAGGTCGGCGACCACGACGGGGCGTGGCCACAGGTGCGAGAGGCCGGCGATCGTGACGCTGACCCCCGGCGAACCCTTGGCCGACGCGAACGCGATCAGGGCCATCAGCGTCGTACCTCCGGAGAGGTCGACGATCTCGGCGTCGTCGATGCCGATGCCGCGGCCGATCAGCGCGATGCCGAGCTCGTCGATGCCGGTGGCACCCACGCACCTGGTCGGCGACACCCTGCGGTACGATGACGGTGGCCACCGAGGTCTTCGCGTCGCTGCCGAAGCCGCCGGACCCGGTCTTGCTCACCTCGAGCACCAGCCCGGTGCACAGCGCCTGCGACGGGAGCTGGGCGTTGCCGATCCGCACGAGGCGTACGGCGTCACCGCTGCGCAGGCCGGGCGGGAACTTCCCCGACGTCAGGGGTACGCCGACCTGCGCCTGGTCGACCTCGAGCGGCGGGTCCTTGCGCAGGAGGTCGGGCTGCAGCAGCTGGCCGGGGTAGATGGTCTGCCGGGCGTAGAGCTTGTCGACGACCTGGTCTGCCTGGTCGACCGGGATGGAGCTGAGCCCGTCGCCGGAGACGTTGGTGGACCGGAGCATGTCCGCGGTGATCCGCTCACCCACGGAGACCTTGGTGTCGACCACGAGCACCGGCTCGCGCGAGTCCATCCGGATCGCCAGCAGCCCGGCGAGCGCTGCACCGCCGACGATGAGCAGGACAGCGAGTGCGGTCAGTGCGGGACGGCGGCGCCTCGGCGGCCCGGGCACCGACGAGCCCACCGTGGAACCGGCCCTGTTGGCACCGCGTCCGCCTGGTGGACGCGGAGCCCTTGGCCCGGCTGCGGGACTGGTCGGTCGTCTGGGACATTGGCGCAAGCTCCGTCAGGGTCGATGTTCGCTCGAGGTGTGTGGGGAGGTAGCGGCAACCGCTCCCCCGAGGTTGCGGTCCGGTCCCCCCACCGTGTTCTTCCCGCCGCGAAGCGGGCCAAACAGACTCTAACCGCCCACAGTCATGTTCCGCGGCGAGTTCCTCCTGTTGGCCTTACGCCTCGTCGCATGCGCTTGCTGCTGACCATCGAGGCGGGTCCGGACCGCTCCGAGGCACGGGGCTCCGGCCGGCGCCTCGTCCACCCAGCACGACATCGTGCTCAGCTATGCCCCCGAGACGCGGGTGCGCGACCTCGCCGCCGCGCTGGCCGGCAGCACCGAGACCGCGATCCGGCCAACGTGGTGGCCCTGCCCGGGGCGGCCGGCGTCCCCACGTTGACCGGTCCCCTCGACCTCTACCTCGGTGAGGAGCTCCTCGAGCCCGAGCAGCGCATCGACGAGAGCCCGATCCGGCACGGCGTCGTGCTGGGGCTGGGCCAGCCGTCCTCCCAGCGCGCGCGAGGAACCGCGCGGACTGGTGGAGGTCCGCATCTCCTCGGGACCCGGCGCGGGCCACGTGCACCGCCTCGGGATCGGCCGGGCCACCCTGGGCCACGGCCGGCACTGCACGATCCGGATCCCCGAGCTGGCCGAGCAGCCGGGGCTCGAGGACGTCGACGAGGTGCTGGTCCTCGAGGTGGCGCCCGACGGCACCGTGACGATCACCCCGGACGCCGCGGTCGAGGACCGGGAGATGGCCGCGCCGCTTCGCCGCGAACCGGTGACCGCGCCGATCGTGCTCGAGGCGAGCTCGATGAGCGAGACGACCAAGCGTCGCAAGCTGTTCCGCCGCAAGAAGAAGGTCATGGAGTTCCAGCTCGGCGAGCGGATCGACCCGGCGGACGCCGTACCCCTCGTGCACCTGGACCGCCGACCGATCACCGGCCCCACGCCGTGGGAGCCCGAGCAGAGCCTCGGCGTGGGACCGGTCCTGCGTCGACCAGGTGGCGATCACCGAGCCGGACGCCTCGCTGAGCCCGAGCCCGGCGGGCCCGACCCTCGACTACAACCGGCCACCGCGACTGCATCCTGCCGCGCAGCCCAACGAGTTCAGCCTGCCCCAGGAGCCACGCCGGCCGGACAAGATGCCGTTCCCGCTGGCGATGATGCTGATGCCGGTGGTGATGAGCGGTGCCATGTACTTCGTCACGCCGGCGCCTGGTACACCCTGCTCTTCGCCGCGGCGATGCCGCTGATGATGCTGGCCAACGCGAGCGGGTCGCGGCGCCAGCAGAAGAAGCGCTACCTGGAGCAGGTCAAGGAGTACGAGGAGCGACGCGTGCGCACCGAGCGCGCCGCGGTCACCTCCCTCGTCGGCGAGCGCGGCAGCCGGCGGCGCAACTTCCCCGACCCCGCGACAGTGCTGCTCTTCGCCACCGGCCCGAGGGCGCGGCTGTGGGAGCGACGGCCGTGGGACCGGGACTTCCTGCACCTCCGGATCGGCACGACCGACCTGCCGTCCGACGTGACGATCAAGGACCCGACCCGCGAGGTCCACGAGGGCCCGCTGCTGTGGACGGCCCCGGACGTGCCGGTCACCATCCCCCTGCGCGAGGTGGGCGTGGTCGGCATCGCGGGCAGCCCCGACCAGTGCCGCTCGGTCGCGATGTGGGCGGTGGCCCAGGTCGCCGCGCTGCACAGCCCCTCCGACACGGTGGTCAGCGTGCTGCTCGGCAGTGACCCGAGCCCCGACTGGGACTGGGTGAAGTGGCTGCCGCACGTGCGCAACGACGACGGGCACCCCCGGCCGGTCCGGCTCGCCACCGACGAGGAGAACCGCTCGGCGGCGATCTCGGAGCTGATGGGCGAGATGGAGGCGAGGCGCGAGCTCGGCGAGAAGGACATCGGCGGGACTGACCCGCTGGATCGTCGTACTGGACGGGGCGCGGGAGATCCGGATGACCACCGGGATGGTGTCGTTGCTCAAGGACGGGACCACGACTCGGCATCTTCTTCGTCTGTCTCGACCGCACCGTGCGCGAGCTCCCGGAGGAGTGCCGCACGGTGGCGTCCTTCGAGGGCGACCAGCTCAACCTCGAGACCACCCAGCAGCGGCACATCGACGCCGTACGCCCCGACATGGTCAGCGACCTGTGGCTCGAACGGCTGGCCCGCGCACTGGCGCCCATCCGCGACGTCTCCACCGAGGACCTCTCGTCCGCCCTGCCGGCCGCGAGCCGCCTGCTCGACGTGCTCGCACCTGCACGAGCCCGACGCGAAGAAGGTGATGCGGGGCTGGCAGGGCAAGGGCCGCACCACCCAGGCCGTGATCGGCGAGGCGGCGGACGGCGTCTTCCGCATCGACATCCGGCTGGACGGCCCGCACGGCCTGGTCGCCGGTACGACGGGCTCCGGCAAGTCCGAGCTGCTGCAGACCCTGATCGCCTCGCTGGCGGTCGGCAACCGGCCCGACGAGTTCAACTTCGTGCTCGTCGACTACAAGGGCGGGGCCGCGTTCAAGGACTGCAACCACCTGCCGCACACGGTCGGGATGGTGACCGACCTCGACGGCCACCTGACCACCCGTGCCCTGGAGTCGCTGGGGGCGGAGCTGCGCCGGCGCGAGCACCAGCTGGCCGACGCCGACGCCAAGGACATCGAGGACTACCTGGCCGGGCGCACCGCGGACGACGAGCCGATGCCGCGACTGCTGATCGTCATCGACGAGTTCGCGGCGCTGGCCGCCGAGCTGCCCGACTTCGTCACCGGCCTGGTCGACGTGGCGCGACGCGGCCGTTCGCTCGGCGTACACCTCATCCTGGCGACGCAGCGACCGGCCGGCGTGGTCAGCGCCGAGATCAAGTCCAACACCAACCTGCGCATCGCCCTGCGCGTCACCGACGCCGGCGACTCCGACGACGTGATCGAGTCGTCCGTCGGCGGCACAGATCTCCAAGTCCTTCCCGGGTCGCGCCTACGCGCGGCTCGGGCACTCCTCGCTGATCCCCTTCCAGAGCTCGCGGGTCGGTGGGCGCCCGGGCGGTGACGCGCGGCGGCGCTGTCCGCATCGCGGAGCTGGACTGGGCCGACCTGCCATGCTCGGACGCACCGGCGGACCGGTCGACGACGCCGAGGACGACGTCAGCGTGGCGACCGACCTGGCCGACCTCGTGCGTGCGATCAACGACGCCAACACGCGAGCTCGGCCTCGCCGAGATGCGCAAGCCGTGGCTGCCGCCGCTGCCGGAGCTGCTCGGCGTGGACGACCTCGCTCTCGCCGCCGGGGACGTGGCCACCGGCGGCATCCCGCCGATCCCCTTCGGCCGCGCCGACCTCCCCCGCGACCAGCGCCAGGTCGTGGAGACGTGGGACATGGTCTCCGGTTCCCACCTGATGATCGCGGGACAGTCGCGCTCCGGCCGCAGCAACTGCCTGCGCGTGCTCGCCGGCGGGATCGCGCGGCTGTGCTCACCCGAGGACGTGCACCTCTACGGCATCGACGCGGGCAACAACGCGCTGCTGCCACTGATGGCGCTGCCACACGTCGGCGCCGTCGTCACCAGGACCCAGACCGACCGGATGTACCGCCTGGTCGCGTTCCTGCAGAAGGAGCTGGCCAGCCGCCAGCAGTCACTGGCCGAGCGCGGGTTCGCCGACATCGGCGAGCAGCGAGCCGGGGTCGCCGCCGAGGAGCGGCTGCCCTATCTCGTCGTACTCCTCGACCGGTGGGAGGGCTTCATCCAGGCCTTCGAGTCCCTCGACGGTGGCGTGCTGCTCGACCGGATCACCGCACTGCTCCAGGAGGGAGCCGGCGTCGGCATCCGGATGGTGATGACCGCCGACCGCACCGGTCTGGTGGGCCGGATCAGCACGCTGATCGAGGACCGGATCGCCCTGTCGATGAGCGACCCGGGCGACTTCAGCAACATCGGGATCCCGGTGCGCGAGGTCCCGGCCGTGATGCCACCCGGTCGCGCGTTCCGGGCAGGCGAGCGACCACGCGAGGTGCAGTGGGGGCTGCTCGACGTCAGCGGAGCCGGCACCGACCAGGTGCGGGTGCTGCAGGAGATCGGCCGCGAGGCCACCGAGCGGTACGTCGACCTCCCCCGCTCGCGCCGCCCGCAGCGCATCGACGACCTGCCCGCCACGATCGGCGTACGCGAGGCACGGCAGATGGAGCCTGCGCTCATCGCCGAGCGCTTCGTGCCGGTCGGCGTCGGCGGCGACAGCCTTGCCCTCCAGGGCTTCGACCCCGAGGTCGGCGGCAACGGCTTCCTGATCACCGGCCCGCCGAGATCGGGGAAGAGCAACACCCTGCAGTTCGTGCTCTCCGGCGTACGCCGTCGGCCGACGACGCTGTTCCTGCCGCGCCGCTCGCCGCTGCTCACCGACCCGCCGCGCGGCGCCAAGGTGTTCACCGGCACCGAACCGATCGAGGAGGTGCGCAACCACCTGGACAAGCTGCGTGGTGACCACGTCATCGCGGTCGACGACTTCGAGGTCATCGGCACGGACACACCTCTGGGCCAGCTGCTCACGCGAGCGGTTCGCCAGGATGCGCGACTCCGGCAGCCTGATGTTCATCACCGGCGGCATCGACGACATGCTCAGCGTCTACCGCGGGCTGCCCAACGAGATGAAGCGCGGCCGCAGCGGCCTGGTGCTCTCACCGCGGGCGACCAACGACGGCGACGTCCTCAACGTCCGGCTCCCCCGGTCCGCCTCGGGCGCGATGCCGGTCGGCCGCGGCGTGCTCACCAGCCCGCTCGGCTGGACCTGGGTCCAGGTCCCCCGGATGTGAGCCGGATGCGCGACCCCGGACATGAACCGAACCACCCGCAGCCGCATTCGGTGGGGTGGCTCGAGGTGTGTGGGGGCTACTGGGTCAGCGGGGTGAGGACACCGGCGCGAGGTGCGGGTGCTGGTCGGCTTCCTTGGCACCCTCGGCCATCTTGTTGTGCTGGAAGGCGACGTCGGTGCCGGCCGTGGCCAGCGCCTGGCAGAGCTTGGTCAGCGAGGGCTTGAACCCGTTGTGCCAGGCGTCGTTGAACTCGTGGGCACCCTTGCTCTTCCACTCCTCGTTGGCCTGCGTGAGCCGGCTGTCGAGCTGGTTGACCATCGTGTCCGCGTCCTGCATGGAGGTCTTGAGCTGCTCGTAGAGCGCCGCGAGATCCGGAATGTTTGCGCCAACTGCCATGAGTTGAGCCTCCTTCGGTGATTCACGTCCCTCAACGGCTCTACGTCGCAGGACAGTGCTGTTTCGGTGTGTGTTGTCCGGGAAGCACTGGTGTCTCCCTGTGGTCTTCTTCCTACCTCCGTGCTCGCCGGCCAAACCTTTCGCGACCAAAAAGGTTGCTCGCGCACATCCGGTTTGGGGGCACCTCGAGCGGGAAGATACGCAAGGTAGCGCGCGATCGAGGAGGAGACATGGCGGGAGAAGACAGGCCCGGGTGGCGAGGGCGAAGAGGAGCCGAACCTCTACAAGCGCACCCTCGAGCGCTGCCGCGACGACTTGATCCCCAACGCCATGGACGCGGTGTACGACGGGGCCGGTGATCCGGGCAAGCCGATCGCCGACGCGATCAGCGGCGGCGGTTGGGAGTGCACCGAGGCGGAGAGCTGGGTCAGCGATCTCCTGCAGCACACCAACAAGGTGATGCCTGCGTTCGAGGACGCCAAGTCTGACGTGAGCGCGAAGATCGCCTCCGAGCCCGACAGGGTCCCGAAGGATCACCCGCACGGTCTCCGATGGAGCCGCAGCTGGATGATCCAGCGCCGCAACATCTGACAAAAGACCTTCAGTTCGTCGCGCACTCCTGGCAGGTGCCGAACACGGTCAGGTGGCCGTAGTCCGGGCTGAAGCCGTGGGCCGCGGCCACGGGCCCCAGCGCCTGCTCCATCTCGGCTCGGTCGATGCTGATCACCCGCCGGCACTCGCGGCAGACCAGGTGAGCGTGCTCGTGGCCGAGGGCCGAGTGGTACGTCGGCGCCCGGTCGGTGAGGTGCGCGTGGCGGATCAGGCCGAGCTCGTCGAGCAGCTCGAGGGTGCGGTAGACCGTGGAGAGGTTGATCGACTCCGAGTGGGTGCGCACCTCGGCGTACACCTCGTCGGGGGTCGCATGGCCGAGGTGCTCGACCGCGGCCAGCACCAGCTCGCGCTGGGGAGTCAGCCGGTGCCCGCTCGCGCGTAGCCGCTCCTGCCACTCGGTCATCGTCACCTGTCTCCTACTGGCGGCGCAGCTGGGCGTGCGTGTGCGGCTGCAGCTCCTTGCCCATGGCCGCCATGTCGTAGGCGTAGAGCAGCTCGCCGTTGACGTAGCCGTAGAGCCGCTTGCCGCCGACGTACTCCTTGGCGGTGGCGGTGCGTACGACGGCATCCGTCGCGATCTCGAAGCGGGGCTGGTCGGGATGGATCTCGCCGTGCCACGTCTCGACGAAGCCGGTGTTGTGCGCCAGCAGCACCTCGAGGGTGCCGTCCTCCTGCGGCCGGATGAAGCCGGTCTCCTGGGCCGCCTCGCGGACGTGGTTGCCCTGCTCGTCAACGATCCACGCCCGGCTGAGGTAGTGGATGAACGGTCGCCCGTCCTGCTGGAAGATCAGCTCCTGACCGAACTCGAAGCTGTCGATCGTCTCGTACTCCCCGTGCCCGTTGCCCGCCCACGTGCCGATCAGCCAGGCCAGCCGCGCACAGTTGGGGTGGATGTTCTTCGGGATCTCGAACGGCATTCGGGTCAACGCTCCTGGGAGTCGGGCCGGTCCATCTTCTTGCGCATCCGCGACAGCGCCATCAGTGCCACCACACCGACGCCGAGCACGGCGGCCGCGAGCACGACGACGTAGAAGGCTTCCATGATCGGAGTCTAGGGTCGAACCGCGTCCCGGTGGCTGAGGAGCGAGCGTCTCGAAACCACGTAGCCTCGAACAATGCGCGAACTCGTCATCAAGTGCACCACCGGTGCGGAGTCACCCGAACGTGCCAACCAGGCGTTCACCGTCGCAGCATCCGGCGTCGCGGCCGGCGCCACGGTCTCGCTGTGGCTGACCGGTGAGGCCGCGTGGTTCGCCGTACCCGGACGCGCGGAAGCGTTCGATCTCGACCTCGCCACGCCGTTGGACGAGCTGCGCGACATGGTTCTTGCGGGCGGCTCGCTCACGGTGTGCAGTCAGTGCGCGAAGCGCCGGGGCCTCATCGAGGCGGACCTGATCGAGGGCGCCCACGTCGCCGGTGCCGCGGTGTTCGCCGAGCAGGTGCTGGGTGACGGCGTGCAGGCGCTCGTCTACTGAGCGTCTGCCGGGCGTCTACTGGCGCCGGAACGGATGGGCGCTCTTCACCTTCCCGGCCATGGTCGTCGCCAGGTAGCCCGACTCGTTGAACTTGTTGCCGACGTAGATGTTCACGCTCGGCACCCGTTCCGAACGCAGGGATGAACCGCACGATCACATAGGTCTGGGTCGGGTCCTCCACGTTCAGCCTGGCCCGCGCTCGGGCGATGTTGCGCATCAGCGCCGGCACCGCCAGCCTGTTCGTCGCGACCGGACGCGCGCCGGGGAAGGTGGCCCGGACGCCGCCGAAGCCGGAGAACCCCGAGGCGTCGCGGTAGACCCAGCTCTCCTGGCGAGACTTCGGCTTGGGCACGTTCACGATCGCGTAGTCGCCGTACAGAGTGAGGTCGACGACGCGGTTGGTCCCGAACCGCTGCTGGTAGGCCTTCAGGAACCCACGGATGCCAGCGGCAGTCAGTGCGTACTTCGTCCCGGCGGGACCCGAGTCCGGGTCGGCTGCACCGGGCGCCGTCGGCAGGTCGCGCGCACGTTCGGTCGCCTCGTTGAACGCGTCCTCGGTCAGCCCCTGCACCATCCGGACCCCGACGACGGCGACTGCGACCACCGCCACGACCGCGACCACGGCGAACAGGACCGAGACGACGACGACCACCCCTCGTCCCCCGGCACGCTTTCTCGGCGGGCTGGCTGCCTGGCTGGCGGGGCCGGCGGCCTGCATCGGCGGGACACCGGCCTGTGCCCCGGCCTGGGAGCGGTTGCCGATGGAGCCTGCGGCACGGGCGGCACCGCCGCGTCGAGCTGGTCGAGCTCGCGGGTAATCAGATCGAGCTCCCACATGCTCTGGGCGGTACCGACGTTGCCGAGCCGGATGTCACGGTCCGGGTCGCTGATCCGGCCCTCGCGCGAAGCAAGCTTGATCCGCGCAACGACCGCGTCGCGGTCGTCATCCTTGGGCTTGCGGTGAACGTCGTCCACGGGAGAACAGTAGGCCGCGACCGCCGCCGGCGTACCGGAAGGGCGACGGCCCCCAGCCACCCACCGCCTCGGCCGAGCTCCGCTCAGGACGCGATAGGAGGTAGAGGAAGCACCCGGTAGCGATCCCGGACGTCCACCGTGTCGTTGAGCGGCGAGCCGCCGTACTCTACCCACGCATGGGCCGGTAGCGCGTCTGCGTAGGGTGTGGCAACACCGATGCAGAGTTCGACGTCGTGCCCGCGCCGGCGGGCCAACCAGAAGATTGCAATGGCACGCGGTAGACAAGTTGACCACCCCCTCGTCTGGGTCGAGGAAGCCCGCGACGATGCGCAGCAACGTGGTCTTCCCGCAGCCGGACGGTCCGAGTACGGCCATGATCTCGCCGTCGGCGATGTCGAGGTCGATGCCCTTGAGCACGGGACGGTTCCCGAACGCCTTCTCGATCCCCTTCACGCTGACCCGGCTCATGAGGCAGCTCTCCGGTGCGTCTGGGAGCTGAGCAGCCACGTGGCGGGCAGCGAGACCAGCACCAGGAGCAGTGCGTACGGCGCGGCGGCGCCGTACGCGAGGGACGAGCTGTTGCTCCAGAACTGGGTAGCGAGAGTCGCGGTGCCGATGGGCGCCATCAGCAGGGTCGCGGTCAGCTCGGTCGACACGGCCAGGAAGACGAGCGCCGCACCGGCTCCGAGGCCGTTGCGGATGAGCGGCAGCGTCACCCGGGCGAGTACGGCGGCCGGGCGCTGGCCGAGGCTCTGGGCGACGTCGTCGAGGACCGGCTCGGCGTGCTCGAGGCTGCTGCGGATGCTGACGATCGCGCGTGGCAGGAACAGGATCGCGTAGCCCACCAGCAGCAGCGGCAGCGTCTGGTACAGCGGCCGCACCGACCGGATCGACACCGCCACCAGCGCCAGGGCGACGACGATCCCCGGCAGGGCGTGTGCGGTGAAGGCGGCCCGCTCGATGAGGTTCCCGACCGTCCCGCGATGCCGTACGGCGAGCCACACCACCGGCAGCGCCATGGCGGTCGTGACGGCCGCGGCACCCAGCCCGAGCCCGGCGGTCGTCACCGTCGCCGAGACCAGCTCGCCGACCGGGAAGGCGGTCGAGGACCCGACCAGCAGCCAGTGCACCAGGCTGCCGACCGGCACCCCCAGCGAGAGCACGACGAGGCCGGCGACGCCGGCGAGGGCTGCCGGACGCCAGCGACCCAGCCGCACCCGTACGACGTCGCGGGCGCTGCCGGGGCCGACCCGCCACAGCGCGGCATCACCGCGAACCCGCAGCTCGGCCAGCAGGAACACGAGGCAAAGGAGCACCAGCACGCTCGCCAGCACGTTGGCGGGCGCGCTGTTGTACGCCGAGCGGTAGTTGTCGAAGATCGCAGTTGTGAACGTCGGGAACCGCAGCATCTGCAGCGCACCGAACTCCGCCAGCACGTGCAGGCCGACCAGCAGCGCTCCACCCACCACTCCGGGTCGCACACCTCGCAGTACGACGCGACGGAAGGTGGTCCAGCGGTCGTCGCCCAGCGAGTGGGCCACCTCCTCGAGCGCGGGGTCCAGGGTGCGCATGGCCGCGACGGTGGGGAGGTAGACGAGCGGGCTGTAGGAGAGGGACACGATCAGGACCGCGCCGGCGTACCCCTGGACCGAGTGGGTGAGCGACACCCAGCCGTAGCTGTTCACGAACGCCGGGATCGCCAGGGGTGCGACGAACAGCACGTGCCAGGCGCGACGCAGTGGCAGGTCCGAGCGCTCCACCAGCCACGCGCAGGTGACTCCCAGGACGGTGCTGAGCGCCACCGCCCCGACGAGCAGCGCCAGCGTGTTGCGCAGCAGCTCCCCCACTCGCGGCCGCGCGAGCAGCTCCCAGGTGTCGGCGGGTCCGAGCGCCCACGTGTACCAGGCGACGTACGCCAGCGGCATCAGCGCGAGTGCAGCCACCAGCCCGGCTGCCACCACCAGGAGGGCGGGTGCGCCCCGACGGTTCCTGGTCAGCCGTGGTGCCGGAAGCACACTTGTTGTCAGAGGAATCCAGCCTCCTGCATCATCTCGACGACCTTGGGGCCGTTGAGCTCGGAGACGTCGACGTCGGGCGCGTCGAGCTCGGCGAGCGGCTTCACGTCGCGGCCGAGGTCGTGGTCGGGGTTGAGCGTGTACTCGAGCGCGTAGCTGTCGGCGATGACTTCCTGGCCCTCTTTGCTGACCAGGTAGTCGACGAACTTCTGCGCGTCCTTGGCGTCGTCACTGGACTTCAGCACACCCGCCCCGGAGACGCTGATGAACGCACCGGGGTCCTTCTTGCCGAAGAAGTACAGCGCCGAGTCGTCGCTGTTCTCGCCGGACTCCTCCTGGTCGCGGTACCAGTAGTAGTGGTAGATCACGCCGGTCGCCTTCTGGCCGGAGTTCACCGACTCGAGTACGACGTTGTTGCCGTCGTACACCGTTCCATTGGCCTTGAGACCGGCCAGCCAGGCCTTGGTCGCCGGCTCGCCCTTGGTCAGGAGTACGGCGCTCACGATCGCCTGGAAGTCCGCACCGGTCGGGGAGAAGGAGACCTTGCCCTTCCACTCGGGCTTGGCCAGGTCGAGGATCGAGGCCGGCAGCTGGCCGGGGGTGATCATGTCCTTGTTGTAGACGAGGACCGTGGAGCGGCCGGCGAAGCCGGTCCACTCCCCGTCGTCGGGGCGGTACTGCTCGGGAATCTGGTCGAGCGTGCTCTGGTCGAGCTTGGCGAAGAGCTTCTTGGCGTCAACCAGTGTCATCGCCGGGGAGTTCTCGGTGAGGAAGACGTCGGCCGGGGACGCCTTCCCCTCGGTGGCGAGCTGGTTGGCGAGCTCGAGGTCGGACCCGCTGCGCAGCTCGACCTTGATCTCGGTCGTCTTCGTGAACGCCTTGGCGACGGCGTCGATCAGCTCTTCGTGCTGGGCGTTGTAGACGACGATCGACGGCTCGTCCTCACCGCCACAGGCGCTCAGCAGGGGCAGGGTCAGGGCGACTGCCGCAGCTGCGGCAGCCCAGCGTCGAGACGCGCGCATCCAGAGGTCCTCCAGTTAGGGTTGGCTAACCTTAGAGTACGCCGCATCGGCCCGTTAGAGCGCGGCTGCGCGTAGGTGGTCGAGCAGCGAGCGCCAGCGAGCGGCCAGTCGAGACCACCGGCACCGCACCTAGGTGGTCGAGCAGCGAGCGCCAGCGAGCGGCCAGTCGAGACCACCGCCAGGTCGACGCCCGCTTTCGGCGTACGGGACGTGGTCTCGACTGATCACTCGCTTCGTTCGCTGCTCGACCACCTACGGGTCGACGCCCGCTGCCGGCGTACGGGCGGTGGACACCCACGGGCCAACTCGTAGGTGGTCGAGCAGCGAGCGCCAGCGAGCGGCCAGTCGAGACCACCGCCGGGTCGATGGGCCGGGCTGCGACGGCGCACGCGAGACCGTGGTCTGGACTGATCACTCACTTCGTTCGCTGCTCGACCACCTACGGGTCGACGCCGCTCCGGCCGGCGTAGTCCGCACCACGCTGCGGCTCGTTCATAGGTGGTCGAGCAGCGAGCGCCAGCGAACGGCCAGTCGAGACCACCGCCAGGTCGACGCCCGCTGTCGGCGTACGGGACGTGTTCTCGACTGATCACTCACTTCGTTCGCTGCTCGCCCACCTACGGGTCGACGCCCGCTGCCGGCGTACGGGCGGAATAGGGTTTAGGTGGTCGAGCAGCGAGCGCCAGCGAGCGGCCAGTCGAGACCACCGCCAAGTCGACGCCCGCTTTCGGCGTACGGGACGTGGTCTCGACTGATCACTCACTTCATTCGCTGCTCGACCACCTACGGGTCGAGGCCCGCTCGACCACGGGCACCCGCAAGCTAGGTGGTCGAGCAGCGAGCGCCAGCGAGCGGCCAGTCGAGACCACCGCCGGGCCGGGGCCGATTGTCGGCGTACGGGACGTGGTCTCGACTGATCACTCACTTCGTTCGCTGCTCGACCACCTACGGGTCGACGGCCGCTGCCGGCGTACGGGCCGTGGTCTAGGTGGTCGAGCAGCGAGCGCCAGCGAGCGGCCAGTCGAGACCACCGCCAGGTCGACGCCCGACTTTCGGCGTACGGGACGTGGTCTCGACTGATCACTCACTCCGTTCGCTGCTCGACCACCTACGGGTCGAGGCCCACTTTCGGCGTACGGGCCGTGGTCTAGGTGGTCGAGCAGCGAGCGCCAGCGAGCGGCCAGTCGAGACCACCGCCAGGTCGACGCCCACTTTCGGCGTACGGGACGTGGTCTCGACTGATCACTCACTCCGTTCGCTGCTCGACCACCTACGGGTCGAGGCCCGCTCGACCACGGGCACCCGCAAGCTAGGGGGTCGAGCAGCGAGCGCCAGCGAGCGGCCAGTCGAGACCACCGCAAAGTCGACGCCCGCTTTCGGCGTACGGGACGTGGTCTCGACTGATCACCCACTTCGTTCGCTGCTCGACCACCTACGGGTCGCCGCCGCTGCCGGCGTACGGGCCGCAGGCACCCAAGGGGCCGTAACTCATAGGTGGTCGAGCAGCGAGCGCCAGCGAGCGGCCAGCCGAGACCACCGCCAAGTCGACGCCCACTTTCGGCGTACGGGACGTGGTCTCGACTGATCACTCACTTCGTTCGCTGCTCGACCACCTACGGGTCGCCGCCCGCTGCCGGCGTACGGGACGTGGTCTCGACTGATCACTCACTCCGTTCGCTGCTCGACCACCTACGGGTCGAGGCCCACTTTCGGCGTACGGGTCGTGGTCTCGACTGATCGCTCACTTCGTTCGCTGCTCGACCACCTACGGGTCGACCCAGGTGGCCAGACGAGACCACCGCCGGGTCGACGGCCCCCTTTCGGCGTACGAGACGTGGTCTCGACTGATCGCTCACTCCGTTCGCTGCTCGACCACCTACGGGCCTCAGCGCGCGGCGTAGTGAGCGGCCACGGCGGATCCCGAGAGCACCGCGTTGTAGATCGCGATCTCGTCCAGGTAGCCGCTGTAGTACCTGAGTGTGCCGGCCTGCGATCGACCGAAGGTCATGTTCGTCGTTGCCGTGAGGGCACCCGCGTTGTTGACTGTTCCGCTCACGACGGTCACGTTGTCGATGTACAGCTTGAGGGCGGTCCCCGTGCGGGTCACGGCGACGTAGTGCCAGTTGTTGTCGTCGTACCCGCCCGCAACCGTCCTGATCGTGACGTCACCACCGAAACCGCCGCCGATGCCGGCGTAGACAACGCCGCCCTTGCTCAGCGTGATACCGAAGTCGGAGTTGGTGCCGGAGGCGTTGGCATCGACCAGACCTGCGTAGTTGGCCCATTCCTGGTTCTCGGTCGTGCCGACGCCACCATCGTTGGACTTGAACCAGAACTCAATCGAGAAGTCGGTGGAGATCTGGCGGGTGATGGTCCCGACGTCGTCGACGCCATCGAAGAGCACGGAGTTGTTGCCGGCGATCGCCCCGGCCTGCGACTTCGTCGGCGATCCAGCGTAGGTGCCGTTGTTGTTCGCGGTCTCGATGTCGTCGATCGCGGTGCCCGTCGAGTCATCCATCCGGTAGTAGTTCAGCAGCGATGTCTCGGCCCAGATGGTGTCGTAGTAGCGGATCCGACCGTGATGGCGACCGTTTCGTTGTCGGTCAGGGTGCCGCCGGTGCCGGTGGCGCCCAGGTCGCTGGTGACGACCTGGAGGGTGGCCGAACCGTTGAAGCTGGTGGTCGGGTTGAAGCTCAGCCCGTTCAGCGCGGTGTTGACGTTGGCGATGGTTCCGCTGAAGGTCATCGTTGCGTCGGCGGTGCCGTCGCCGACAGTGAAGGTCAGCGAACCTGGCATGGTGCCGAAGAGCGTCGTCGCGCCGTTGGAGCTTACCAGCTGGACCTGGACCGTCGTGGCATCCACGTCGGCGACCGAGATCAGGTTTCCGTTGCCGGTGGAGAACACCTTCGCGGTGTTCACGTTGGTCGTCTGGCCGGCCGGGACGGTGTTGACCGGGGCGTCGTTGACTGCGGTGACGGCCACCTGCCGGGTCGCGGTGTTGCTCGCTCCGAGGGCGTCGCTGGCCACGAAGTTCACGTTGCGGTTGCTCGTGGCCGGGTTCTGGGAGCTGTTGACGTAGGTGATCGTGCGCATCACGGTCTGGTAGTTGGCGGGGGTGGTTGTACCGGACAGGGTGAGTACGCCGGTGCGGCGCTCCAGCGACCCGGTGATGCCCAACTGGTTGGCGACAGCCAGGGTGTCCTCGCCATTGACGTAGTTGGTCGTCATCGAGATGGTGGCGCCGTGATGTTGCTGTCGGAATCCGCGACCGTGAGCAGGTTGTCCAGGGCGGTCGCGGAGGCGTTCTCGGTGTAGGCCAGGTTTGCAACCGTCGTGGTCATGACCGGGCGCGCTGAGGCGTTCACTGTGATTGCGACCGTGTCGTTGTCGGTCAGGGTGCCGCCCGTGCCGGTGTTGCCCAGGTCGCTCGTGACCATCTGGAGCGACGCCGCGCCCGTGAACCCGTTGGTCGGCGTAAAGCTCTGTCCGCCGATGGCGGTGTTCACATTGGCGAGCGTTCCGCTGAAGGTCATCGTCGCGTCCGCCGTGCCGTCACCGACCGTGAACGTCAGACCGGTCGTGGCGAGGGTGATCGTGCCGTTGGTGCCGGTCAGCTGGACCTGCACCGTGCTTGTCGAGTCGTCGGCGATCGATACCGGGTACCCATAGACGACACAGAAGTTGAGCGTCGTGTTCATGACCATGGTCGCGGTGGCGGGGAGGGTGTTGACCGGCGCGTCGTTGACCGCAGCAACCGAAACCGTCTTGGCGGCGGTGTTGCTGTTGGAGTTGCCGTCGTTGACCACGAAGTTGATCGTGCGGTTGCCGGTGTTCGGCGCGTCGCTGGTGTTGTTGTAGGTGATCGACCGAAGCGCAGTCTGCCAGTTCGCCTTGGTGGCGCTGCCGGTCAGCGTCAGCGTCGGTGCGCTGTAGGAGCCGGTGATGCCGTTCTGGTCTATGAAGGCGAGCACGTCCTGGCCGGCGGTGTAGCCGCTGCCGACAGTGACGGTGCCGGACTCCATGTTGGTGTCGTCAACGTCCGTGACGGTGATGCCGCTGTCGACGATGACCGGCACGTTCTCGGTGTGGGCTGTCGTACCACCACTCGCCGCCAGGACCGGCGCGACACTGGGCTGGGTGAGGGACACGTTGTTGAAGGTCATGGTGGAGTTACAGGCGTCAGTGAGCGACGACGTCGCGAGACCGACGTAGATCGTCGAGCCCATCGCGATTGTCTTCGTGGTTCCGATGACAGCCCAGGTGGTGCCGTTCGCCGAGCGCTCCATGGTGAACACGTTCCCGGCCCGGGTAATGCGCACCCACTCGGGCAATGTGGCAGCGGTGGTTGTATTCGTCGAGGCGGCGCCGTTCGTGAGCCGGGCAAACTGTTCCGCGAGGTTGTCGCCGGTTTCCCTCTGGTCCGCCATAGCGAACATGCTGTTCGTGGCGAGAGAGTCGCGCATCATCACACCCCCGAAAGCTGCAGTGGTCGGGCAGGGGTTGTCGACGGTGGCCACGTTGGCGGTGAGGGTCCCGTCGCCGGTCATCGTGGTGTACAAGTACTGGAACTGGTCGGTCGTGCTGCCGATGCCGGTGCCCTCGCCGACCATGGTGTAGGTGGGGTTGGCGTAGTTTGCCGAGCCGCCGGTCGCGCCGACGCCGGAGGTGGCGGCGAAGATGCCATAGCTCGAGGTGACGGTGATGTTGACCGTGTCGTCATCGGTCAGGGTGCCGCCGGTGCCGGTGTTGCCCTGGTCGCTGGTGACGACCTGCACGCTGCCTGTTCCCACCCAGTTGATTCTCGGCGCGAAGGTCAGCCCGGCCAGGGCGGTGTTCACGGCAGCGACCGTCCCGGTGAACGTCATCGTGGCGTCCGCGGTGCCGTCACCGACCGAGAACGACAGCCCGGTCAGCGGCGAAATGGTGGACGTTCCGTTGGTGCTGACCAGCTGGACCTGCATCGAGGAGGACGCGGCGTCGTCGGCGATCGAGATCAGGCTGCCGCCCGTGAACACCTCGTTGGTGTTCACGGCGGTCGTCTGAGTTCCGGGCACAGTATTGACCGGTGCGTCGTTGACCGCGGTGACGGCCACCTGCCGGGTCGCGGTGTTGCTCGCCCCGACGGCGTCACTGACCACGAAGTTCACGTTTCGGTTGCTCGTGGCCGGGTTCTCGGAGCTGTTGACGTAGGTGATCGTGCGCATCGCGGTCTGGTAGTCGGCGGGGGTGGTCGTCCCGGACAGGGTCAGTACCCCGGTGGCCGCGCTCCAGCTACCGGTGATGCCGAGCTGGTTGGTGAACGCCAGGGTGTCCTGGCCGTTGACGTAGTTGGTGGTCATCGAGACCGTGGCGCCGGTGACGTTGCTGTCGGCATCGACGACTGTGATCAGGGAGTCCAGCACTGTCGCGGAGCCGTTCTCGGTGTAGGTCAGGTTGCACCGGTCGCGGTGACGACGGGTCGCCCGCTGACGTTGATGGTGATCGTGTCGCTGTCGGTCAGGGTGCCGCCGGTGCCGGTGTTGCCCTGGTCGCTGGTGACGATCTGGAGGCTGGCGGCGCCGGTGAAGCTGGTGGTCGGGTTGAAGCTCAGTCCGTCCAGGGCGGTGTTGACTGCGGTGATGGTCCCAGTGAACGTCATCGTGGCGTCCGCGGTGCCGTCGCCGACCGAGAACGAGAGCCCAGCTAAGTCGACAGGGTCGTCGTGCCGTTGGTGCTGACCAGCTGGGCCTGCACTGATGCTGTCGCGGCGTCCACGTCGCTGATCGAGATCAGGTTGCCGTTGCCGACGAGAACACCTTCGGCGTGTTCGTGCAGTGTCGACTGCGTGGCGGGCACGGAGTTGACCGGTGCGTCGTTGACCGCTGTGACGTTGAACGTGATCGTGTTGGGCGAGGCGTCGAGGTCGATGCCGCTGTTCGCCGTTCCGCCGTTGTCCTGGACCTGGAAGGTGAACGAGGTGTAGCCGGTTCCATTGGCGTTGAGCGGCGGGGTGTAGATGAGCAGGCCGGAGGTGATGTTCGCGGCAGAGACGGTCTGGCCCGCCGTGACGTTGACGCCGCTCAGCGTCAGTGTTCCGAGAGCTGGCAGGGTGGTGATCTTCACCGCAAGCAGGGAGTGCGGCCCGTTGTCGGCAGTGTCGTAGAAGCCGAAGTCCGCGGTGGTGAAGGTGTTCGTCGCGTCCTCGTTCAGGGTCAGCGTGGCGGGACTTCCGGCCGGCGCGTCGTTGACCGCCGTGACGGTGATGTTCCTGCTGGCGATGTTGCTGGTGTTGGTGCCGTCGCTGACCTCGAAGGTGACTGTGCGGATCGAGGTGTTCGGGTAGTTGCTGTTGTTGTTGTAGGTGATGGAGCGAAGCGCAGTCTGGTACTGCGCAACGGTCGCCGAGCCGGACAGCGCCATGACCCCGGTGGATGCGGTCCAGGTGCCGGTGATGCCGTTCTGGTTGGTGAACGCGAGTGTGTCCTGGCCGTCGAGGTAGTTGGTCGTCATGTCGACGGTGGCCGCGGTGAGGTCGGCGCTGTCGGCGTCTGACAAGGTCAGCAGGTCGTCGACCGCGGTGGTGCCGTTCTCGAGGTAGGTCAGGGCCGTGCCCGTCGTGGTGACGATCGGCTCGGGGACGGTCACGGTGCCGAGCTGGTAGTGGTTGGTGACGTCGGTCTGCGACAGGGTCGTCGTGTAGAAGGACACCTCGTCGATCGAGCCGGCGAAGAACCCACCGGAGTTGCTGTTTCCAGTTTCGATGACCGCGCCGATGCCGAAGCCGTACGAGTTCATGACCGTGCCCCGGGTCGCAGCCTGGGTCGCGAGCGCGACGCCGTCGATGTAGAGCGTGAGCGTGGTGCCGTTGTAGGTCTGGACCACCTGGTGCCAGGCGCCGTCGTTCACGGCGTACGGCATCGTGAACGACTTGTCGTTGGTGCCGCCGAAGCCCCAGGCTGTCATCGTCGTGCCGGAGTTGGCGATCCACAGGCCGAACTGCTGGGTGTCCGCCATGGTGCCGTAGTGGAAGATCACCTGACGCGTCGCATTCGACGTCGTCTTGAACCATGCCTCGACCGAGCGGTTGGTCGCTCCGACCGGGATGCTAGTGGTGACCTGGGCCTGGACGTAGTCGTCGACTCCGTCGAACTGAGCAGCCGTGTCCGCGTCACCGGTCAGGGCGCCCGCGACGCTGCGGGTCGGGTCGTTGACGTACGCCGCGTGGTTGCTGCCCTTGCTGTCGGCCGCCCGGAGGTTCGTGACCTTCCAGTTGTCCAGGTGAAGTCCAGCGGCGGTGCTCTTGACCGTCGCGGCCCCGTTCTCGCCCTCCATGATGCCGGCCACGCCGACGACAGTGATCGGTGTCGTGGTGTCCGTGTGGGACACCGTGAGGACGTCGTTCACGAACAGGCGCAAGGTGGTTCGTGTCGTTCCGGTCATCTCCAGGCGCAGGTTGTACGTCTGACCGACCGTGAGCGGTTGGCTCGCCAGGTACGTGAGGTATGTCGGCGTGGTGCCTGAGTACTTGACGAGGTTCCAGCTCTGGTCGGCCTGCTCGTAGCGGGCCATGTAGTAGGTCGGCGTCGCCATCGTGCCGCGACCGAAGACGCCGGTCATGTCGCCCGCGAGCGTGCCCTTGTAGAAGACGTCCGCTTCGACTGAGTAGTCGGGGCTGGTCGGCACGACGTTCGAGTAGTAGGTCGCGCGGCCGGCGTCCGTCGAGGTGATCCGGTTGGTGTTGATCTGCTCGTTGTTGGTGCCGTTGAGGTAGGTCCAGGTGTGGCCCGAGTCAGAGTTGCGGGATGTGAGCAGCGTGCCGTTGGTCGCGGTAAACGTGTCGTTGGCGATTGACGTGGCGTTCTCACCAAGGCGCCAGTGGCTGAGCAGGCCGGTGGTGGCGTCGACGGCACCGGCGTAGTCGATCTTGGACACGCTCGCGCTGGTGGCGATGTGCTGGTTGCCCACCCGGTCGGTGACGAGATACTGGTACTTGTAGCAGTTGCCGGCCACCACCGAGCTGTCGGTGTAGACCGACGTGGGGCTGTCCGGACCACGGTCGCTCCAGCCGGTGTAGGTGCCACACGTGCCGCTCGTGAGCGGAGCGGACTGTCGCTGTAGCTGCCTGGTGGCGATGCCCGAGCCACCGTCGGTTCCGGTGGTGAAGGTGACCGGAACCGAGTGGCCGGGCTGATAGCCGTCGAGGTAGCTGATCGTGCCGGCGCTCGGGGCCGTCGAGTCAAGGGTGAACGTCAGGTTCGCGACGGCGGTGTTGGCGGCGACGTCGCGCCCGGTCACGGTCTCTGTGGGTGAGCTGGTCGCCCCCGCGGTCCAGCTGAACACGTTGGAGACGTAAGGGCCGCCCGCAGGTGTGGACACGGTCGACCCGGTGTGGGTCCAGTTGGTGGGGGTGTTGCCGAGGGCCGCGGTCTGGCTCGAGGCCGGTCCGGAATCGGCGTCGGTCACTGCGTTGGTCAGCGTGAACGAGCCAGCGGCAACGCCTCGGTAGAAGATGTTGGTGGCGCTCGACTTGTAGGCGCCACCGCTGACGCTGGACAACGTGATCGCGTTGGCTGGCGCCGTCGTGTCGGGCGGGGTCACCGTGACCGTGCCGCTCTGCGAGCTTTCCTGGCCGAGCCAGTTCGTGCCGATCTTCGGGGTGACCGTGTACTTCCACGACCCCGCAGGCACGCTGCTCTCGACGCACGACAGTGCGGTGATCGTGCCAGTGCAGGCGGAGAGGATGGTCTGCACCACCCCGGTGCCGGAGTGATAGCGCTTGACGAGGTAGCCACCGACCGCCTGGGCGTTGGCCAGCGTGCTCGCGGTCCAGGTAACCGTGACAGCGCTGCCCACGGCGTTACCGGTGGGCGTTGCTCCCTGGTTGACCGTCGTGGCCGAGGCGCCGCCGTTGCCGCCCGCTTCGGCGCCGGCGGTCCAGAAGCCCCAGGCGATGGCCGCCACCACGGTCAGGATCACGGTGAGCACCACCGTCAGCAGCTTGCGCATCACGGCACCTGCAGGTAGACGGTGAAGGTCGCGCCCTGACAGGCGTTGGCGGCACCCGCGGTCATCGACAGCGCGTTCGTCAGGGTGATCGGGTTCGCGCCCGCGGCGAAGTCCCAGCCAGCGCCGCTGTTGGTCTGGGTCGTGAACGACAGGGTGTCGAGCGTGCAGCCTGAGTGCCCACCGTCGACCGAGAAACCACCGGTGCCCTGGCTGGTGTCGAGCGATAGCTGGGTCACGTGAACCGTGTAGGAGTTGGGGTTGGCTGCGCTCACGTACACGGACGCCTGGCCGCCCGGGTAGATGTAGCCGGAAACCGTCCCCGGGCTCAGGGTGACTGGCTGGGCGGTGCCGGTGTCTCCCGCCCCGCTTCCGCTGCCGCCGGCGGTCCAGAACGCAGAAGCGGCCCCGATCGTGGCGAGCACGAGCAGGGTGAGGAGGGCGGTCAACAGGACGCCTCTGCGGCGAGTCAAGTTCATGGCCGGGGTCATCCTGCGTTCACCTCCACTCCGTCTGCCTTGTAGCCGAGCGTCAAGGTCGCTCCTTGGCACCCGTCCTGGTTGACGGGGCGGTTGATCATGCCGAGGGCCGGCCGCTGCTGAGGTACTACGTCGAGCTGGCTCAGCTTCTTCGCGCCCTTGGCCTCGAGCCGCAGGGCGGCGACACCTCCACCGAGCTGCCGCAGCTCGAAGTCGGCGGCGGTGCAGGGACGGTCGGCGGTGGCTCGGGGGGCGTCGATGTTCCGCAGGCTTACCTTGATCTTGTCGACGGTGAGGTCCACGTCGTTCGGGTTGTCCAGGGACAGGTCCAGCGGCACCATCACGCCGGGCCTGAGTACGCGCGTCAGGTCGCCGGTGATCGTGAACGACGACGTGCTTCCCAGCGCCTCGCGGTCCTTGTCCGGCGACCCCGCTCCGATGGGACCGTTGTCCCGGGGTACGCCCAGGAACCACAGAACCAGCAGCATGAGGACGAGGACGAGGCAGCCCACAAGGGCGGCGTCTCGAAACC
This sequence comes from uncultured Actinomycetota bacterium, assembly GCA_963759525.1. Lineage (GTDB taxonomy): Bacteria > Actinomycetota > Actinomycetes > Propionibacteriales > Nocardioidaceae > Marmoricola. The sequence continues at coordinate 46,325 of CAVWZO010000016.1, forward strand.
CCAGCTTCCTCATCGCGTTCCTCCAAAACGTTCGAGGGGGCGGGTGGGGACAAGCGACTGCTTGTCCCCACCCGCCCGGTCGGGTCCTGCGTCAGGTCAGCTGATCGTGTAGGACAGGGTGACGCGTGACGCTCTTGCAGTCGTCCTGGTTGGCGCCCAGTGTTGTCGAACGGATCTGGATGCGTCGTCGCCAGTCGCCCCAGGTGCCGTGCCAGTCGTCGACCGGGGCCTCGGCGGCCGACTGGCCAGCGCGGCGCCGGCGAGCGTAGTAGTCGGCCTCGCAGCCGACGGCCGGCGCCGCCCGGGACGACCGAGCGTCGACGCGACGGTCACCGCGTCGAGGTGACGTAGAGCGGCCGGGTCGTCGGTGTTGTTGAAGTCGCCGACTGAGGGTCTGGGCGCGGTCGCCGGGCACCATGTCGGTGAGCGCGTGCTGGTCTGGTTGATCGTTGACGCGCGGCGCTGGTGCCGGTGGCGGCGGTGCCGGTGCCCGCACCACCAGTGGTCCAGTACGCGAACGCTGCGGTGCCGGTCAGCGTCAGCGCAGCTGCGATGATGACAATCTTCTTCTTGCGAGTGAACTTGGCCATGGCCATCCCTTACGTTGGTGGGAGCTTGGCCCCCGAAAATGTGTGTCCCCGCCCCCAGGGGCCGTTCGTCGTGCCGTGCTACGAACCTTCAAGGGAGAATCTATCCCAATGCGGACATAGACGATGGAAAAGCCGCGAGAACCCCCGATTTCACGCTCAAAATCTGGGCTAGTCCACCCGCTGGCGCGCCGTGATTTTGCGCCCTTGGCGCCGATAATCGAGCCCTGCGCGACCCGAAACCACGAATCGGCTCAGGCAGGTGCCTTCGTGAGGCCTGTGCGGGGAGCGAGGACGCGGTCGAAAGACTCGACGAAGTCCGAGTGGCTCGGACGCCTCAGATCGATCACGGCGAGCAGCTCGCGGAGCAGCGCCGGCAGGTCGTTGAGGGGCACGTCGGAGGCGAGCATCCCGCGCAGTACGAGGACAACCTGGTCGATGCTGAGCGCCTCCTGGGTGAACCAGACGGTGTGGCCAGAACCGACGTGGTTGAAGAGGTCGTCCAGCAGCCGTTCCGCGCCTCTGCGATCCGGGAGTCGTTCGGGGGACATCACGAGCGCCTGCATCAGGGTGACCACCAGGTAGTCGGCCTCGTTGCACCCGAAGCTCCGGGTCGCCTCGATCTCGGCTGGGCTGTCCTTGCGGACCAGGGTCCACTCCGTTCCGGGGGATCCCAAGGAGACCGACGCGACCACGCCGTGCTCGGGCAGCAGGTCGGAGGAGACCATGGCGAGAAGACAGTCGTCCGGCGGCACCGGAGTGACCGCCAGGGTCAGGCCGCCGCGCCGGATCTCGCAGGTGCCCGGCGCCACCGAGCTGTCACGAGCCAGCATGACTGCCGGCGTAAGGATGCCGAGGGTGTCGAGAGCCCGGATGAGCTGGTGTTCGAGATCGCCTCGTCCGGCGTGAACCGCGCGAGCGAGGGCCTCGAAGGTGCTGCCGGACGCGACCAGCTCTGCCGGTACGGAGCTCTGCACCCATGACGGTCTCGGCCAGGTGCAGCGGATCCGGTGAGTCGGCGGCCGACCGTTCGACGAGAGCCTGGATCTCCGTCGCCCCTGGAACGGGAACTCCGAGGCTGCACAGTCGCCTCACGAACTGTGGGAACCACGCAGGCATCGACGCACTCGGGTCGGACGCGCGACGGGTCCAAACGTCGCGGCAGAGCGTGTCGGTGAGCATCAGGGCCGGGTCCGCCGAGATCATCAGCTGGACCCAGGTGCTCAGCATCCATTCGGCGTCGGGGCTCTCCGCCGTGAGGGCCACGGCGTTCGCAGTTCCCGCCACCCGGTCGGCCATGAACGTGGCCAGCTCTGCGGGCGTCTCGTGGCCTTCGATCGAGAGCATCAGCGAAGGGGCTCCGGTCCGGATCTCGGGGTCCGGGAGACACTCCACTCCCCAGCGAGCGAGGAGATCCCGAGCCGCGTCCCGTACGACGGAGGCGGGATCCTCGATCGCCGACGCGTAGGCGTCAGGCAGGCCGACGCCCAGACCGACACGGGCCGGGGCGTTCACGAGGACACCTGGCTGGGTTCCGAGGCCCGGACCGAGTCCGACATGGCTTCCGCCACCAGGTCCTCCAGACCGTGCCGCCATCCGGGCAGTCGTCCTTTCTCGGCCAGCTCGGCGCGCAGCCGCTGCCACACCCGGAGCCGCAGGAGGCGGTTGGGGTCGATGGCTTCCACGATCAGGTCAGGCACGTCGTCGTCCTCGCGCCACTCGCCCAGCAACGTCTCGATCGTGTGCGGGACGAGGACCTCGGTGGGGTTCGCGAGGACGGTTGCCTGGAGGGCGTCCAGGCATTCGTGCCAGGGAGCCCCGTCGGACGGGTACTCGGGGATCCGCTTCCCGGGCGGGAAGTCTGAGGCGTCGGCCACGACGCGGATCGACCCTGGGCGACCGTTCACGACCGGCCGGTACTCGTGCGGCTCGAGCTGGTGGGAACCCTGGATGCTGATGCCCATGACGGGGAACCCCAGGTGCGACCGGAGCTCCTCACGTGCCTCCGGGATCAGCGTGGTGAACAGGGGCCAGTCCTCCCAGTTCTCCTCGGCGTCCGCAGGCACGAGTGCCGTCCCCAGCTCGACGACCAGGAGCACCGGCCAGTCGTCGGGATCGATCGCGCGCGGCCCGGCGTACAGGGACAGCAGGGCACGCGTGGCCGACAGCTCGGGATTGCCCGGGGCATCGTCGGGATGCTGCGCGAGCCGGTTGTCCAGCTCGGCCAGGGCCTGCTCCACGTCCTCGACCGCACCCTCGTGCGCCCCCGTGGACCACGCCTCTTCCCGGAGCTCGTCGGCCAGTGCGGCCGAGTCCTTGTCGCCCTGCTCCCGGCAGCTCTTCGCGACCCAGCGCAGCTCCACCTGCAGGTCGCGAGCGGTGCCGGGGCGCAGGACCGCGGCGAGCTCGCTGAAGCAGGTGCGCGCCTCGTCATGCTCACCGAGCAACAGCTTGGAGTGCAGCCGCAGGCTCAACCCGTCACAGGGGTCGTCGAGGTCCACTGTGGGGCTGTACGCCGCGAGCCCGGCGAGGCAGCTCGCCGCGTCGCCGGCGAGCAGGTCCAGCCACAGGCCATGGCTGGGCCTGGCCGCATTCTCGTCCGTTGCCTCCTCACGGAGCGCGCTGACCCGCTTCTCCGCGGACCGGTCCCCCGCCACGGTCAGGAGGTAGGCGCGCATCGTGGAGTTGCCGTCCTGGGTGTCGGCCGGGATGTCCCGCAGGAGCTTGCGAGCCTGCACCCAACGCTCGTCGCGCGTCTCGCTCGCGGCGCGCAGGGTCCGCGACCACCAGTCCGGTGCCGAAAGGCTTTCGTAGACGTCCAGCCAGGGCGCGAGCCGCTCGGGCGCCATGTGGTACGACGCGACGACCAGCTCCTCGAGCTCAGACAGGTTGCCCTCGTCGGGGTCACCCATGAGCGCCGCGCAGCGCTCGTCGGCGTACCAACTGGTGCGCCACAGCTGCAGCCGCCTCGCGGCCTTGGCCAGGGCCACCCAGGGGGCCGCCCACGAACCGTCGTCGAGCCGGACCGCGTCATCGGATGCACGCAGGGCACGGAATGCCCACCGCACCTCGTCGTCACCGCCCACGTCTGCCAGGGCTGCACAGATCGCCGCCTCCACCAGGTGCGGCCAGGCGCCGTCACAGGGGCCGAGCTCCCGGCCTCGTTCCCAGATCTCCAGCGAGCGTCTGAGCAGCGCAGGGTCAGGAGTCCCGTCGGCGTGGGCCGCGACCCTCTGGTTGTCCGACCAGAACCAGTAGGTCTCCGCGCGGGTGGGATCGGCCTGCGCCGCGCGCTCGAGCACATCGAGCGCCCGCTCGAGGTCACCCGGGCCGGTGCGGGTGGCCATGAGTCGTCCGGCCTCCATCAGGTGGTAGCCCCGGTCATCTGCATCCGTCGCGGCCTCGGCGAGAATCAGGTGGCACTCCGCCTCGGGCTTGTTCTCGGCGGTGAGCGCCTCGGCCAGGACTGCTCGGGCAAGCTCCACCGCCTTCGACCCGTCACCGACAGCCGCGAACCCCCGGGCCCGGAAAGTCAGGGCGCCGGCCGTGCCCCCGTCGATGCGCGTCGCCGAGGCCTCCGGGCGGGCGGCCAGACGTGGCCACAGGTCCTCGGCCAGGTCCTGATCGTCCGCGGCGGCCGCCTCGAGCTCGGAGATCGCAAGGTCGAGCTGGCCTCGCGCCAAGGCTGCGCCGGCGCGCATGCCGTGGATCGCGCAGCGGGTGGTGGGTTCGGCCTGTCGAATCGTCTTGGACTTGTCCCCCCAGGCCTTGGTGAGGTGCGACTCCAGGCTTCGCGCGGTGAGCGCCGAGAGTTCCGTGGTGAAGGCCACCAGCACGTCGACGTAATCGTCGGGGGCGGCGGCTGCCACCTCGAGGGCAGCCCTCGCGCCGCCTACCTCGTCACCGGTTTGCAGCCGGGCCAGCGCCCGCCGCAGCTGAACCGCCGCCTCGCGCGGGGGGCCGGGCTCATTGAGGGCGTCGTCGAGCACGGCGAGCGCCTCGACATGTCGCCCGTGACGCGACAGCACATCAGCCAGCTCCACCTGTGCCGCGCGAACGGCGGCCTCGGCCGGATCACCTGCGGGCTCCTTGGTCAGGTGAGCCGACAGCACGTCGGCCACTCCACGCAGGTCCGAGGACGCTGGGGCAGCGACCGGTTCGGCGGCTACGGGTGGCAGCGATGACGAGTCCGAAGTCGTCACATCGGGGCGCTCCACCGGCTGCCCGCAGTCGGGGCAGAACCGGGCCGTCGTGACCTGGTCCGTGGTGAACCGGAGCTGGCAGTGCCGGCATACGAACCACGCCCCGCAGTACACGCATCGCCTGTGCTGGGAGGCACCGGTGGTGAGGCAGACCGGGCAAACGTCCACCAGCGCGGACGCTCGGACCATGTTCGTCACGGCTGGGCTCCGGCCGTGTCCTGCGCGTCGTCGTCGCCGCCACTACGGAACCGCGGGAAGTTCAGCACCCGGGTGGACCCGTGGCCGCTGGCGAGCCGGTCCTGGTTGGCCGTGGGGACGCTCGGCGGTGGGGGCGCGGGTGGCTGCCCTGCGGCGTCGTCGGGCCGCGGAGGCCACGGAGGCACCGCGCATGGCTGGCCGCACTCCGGGCAGAAGTTGAGCCGCTTGATCTGGTGTTCGTCGAAGCGCGCCTCGCACGCGCGGCACCTGAAGGGAACCCCGCACTTTGCGCAGAAGGCCTTCGTGAAGAGCCCGATCGTCTGACACCTCGGGCACGGTGGTGGTATCTGGGTCCGGTCCGCCGCCTGCTTCGCCGCCTCCGGCGGCTCGACGAACACGAAGCCGGGGTTGCACAGCGGGCCCGAGGAGTCCACGTACAGCACCGGAGTTCCGTACGCGCGCCCGATCCCGCGCTGGGCCAGCGTGTTGCGCGCCCGCTGGACGGCCCGGTCCAGGGGCAGTCCCTCGAGGATGCCCTGGTAGAGCTCGGTGGCGAATGACTCCGCCTCCCCGTTGCTGATGGGATAGCGCATGGCGATCACGGCCGGCACCCGAGTGACCAGCTGATGGGCGATCCCGGGCAGCATCTCCGAGAGCCAGCTCCAGTCACTGGTGCAGGCATCGAGGATCACCAGCTTCGGGGCCCATTGGGAGAACAGCTTGCCCACGGCCTCGATGCCGGCCCGGAAGGGTTCGGGGTGGGCCTCTGGCCCATGCGTCGGGCCGAACCCGAGCGGTTTCCCGGTCATCCCCACCCACTCGACTTCCTTTCGGAAGTCGTCGTCGGTGTCCTTGCTCGCCAGCCACAGGGCGTTGCGCTCACCATGGCCGCTGAAGTGGAAGATGTCCGGGTGCCACTCGTTCATGTCCTCACGGATCGCCTGCAGCGACCGGCCGTGCTCGATCCGGAACTCCAGCTTCTCGCCTGACCTGTCCTCGAGCTCGTTCAGCTTGGCTTCCAGGTTGGCGTAGGTGATCTCGGCCTGGTCGGAGGGGGAGGCCACATCGACGAGCACCCTGATCTTGTCGTCGCACGCCGACAGCGTCTGCTGCGTCGGCACGTGCCGGGTGAGGGTCACCTTCACATCGTCGAAGTCACTGAGGAACTTGTGCGCCCCGTTGCCGTCCGGGACGGTGAGGAACTCCCAGGGCAGCTGGGCGTAGCGGCTGGCCTGTGGGTGGAACCGCATCGTGATGTGCACAGCGCCCATCTCGCACATCGTCAGGACCTGGGTCCGTGGAGTGGCTGCCTTCTCCGGCAGCAGGAAGTCGAACAGGTGCTGGCCCAGGATCTTGAGCAGGCCCGGATCGCAGGCCGTCTGATGCGTGTTGCGGACGTAGACGCTGAGCCCGAGGAGCGTGTCGAACTGCAGTCCGGACTCGACCAGCTTCAGATCGTGGGTGACGCCGGGATTCGGTCCTTCGTAGACGACGGTTCGCAGATCCTTGAACTCGAACGAGCACTCCGCGGCCATGGCCCCTCCTACAGGCTCATCACGAAGGTCGCGATGTCCTGGACGTCGGCCTGCTCCGCAGTCAGGCCCGCGGCGTTGTTGGACCCGGACTTGGGCGCATTGGTGACGCGCTCGGTGTGCAGGTTGACCATGTCAGTGGTCCACTCCCGGAACAGCTCGTCGGCGTGGGGGGTGATCAGGTCGGGATGTTTTCTGAGCCGGACGCCCAACTCGACCATCTGCGCCTTCGCGGTCTCCCAGGCCGGCTTGCCGGGTCGCTGGGCGAACTCCTGGACCTGATGGCGCAGCGGCGTCAGGTCGGTCAGCTGGTCGATGTCGTTGCGCCGTGACGCGAAGGCGATCCGGTAGAGCAGGAAGCCGCGGTCCCGTAGTGGCCAGGTCTGGTCCTCGGTCTCACCGGCGTACAGGGAACCGTTGCGGACCCAGAGGTACCTCGGGTCCACCGGTGTCTCCGTGAGCGCGTAGTACCCCGCCGGCGAAGAGTCGGGGGTGATGTCCGGGTCGAAGGAGTCCCGCACGCCCATCAGCGGCGTACTTCCGAGGTCGAGGAGCACCTCCAGGCCCCGGGTCACCGCCTTGGCCACGGGGAGATAGGGCACCAGGTCGGTGGCGAGGTTGAACGAGGAGGTGGCGGTCTCCACGACCGACAGGACGCGGTCGGCGCGGTTGTCGGTGGCCACCTGGTTGAGGATCACGCTGAAGGAGAGCGGTCCCCCCTTGTAGGGGTGCAGCCCGGCGACGCGGCTGTTCTTGTAGAGCATCCCCTCGGGTACGCCGAGGTCGTTGCCCTGCAGCATCGACGGTCCGACCAGGCCCGGCACCTCGCGCGTCGTACCTGCGTAGCTGAAGGCCGTCGAGGTCCAGACGGTCGGGACGATGTCCTGCCACCACTTGCGACCGTTCTCGAGGAACATCTCGTTCAGCTCGATGGCGAAGTAGGTCGCGTTCGACTTCAGGGCAGGTGGGGCGTCTGTGTTGGCGAGCACGTCCACGTGGCTGTCAGGGATGCGTGCCTGGCTCGGGAGCATGACCCTGCCGCCCTTGAACCACTGCCAGGCTGTTGCCAGTCCCTGCATGCGGGCCCCCCAAGACGAGAACGCTTTGCCTTCGAGAGAAGCACGCCTGTGGACCGGGGGAAAGAGCCGTCAGGTCCCCGTCGCTGGAGGTCTAGTCCAGGGCGGGTGTGTCGGCGGGTGTGACGGCGGGTGTGACGGCGGGTGTGACGGCGGGTGTGACGGCGGGTGTGTCGGCACCGTCTCGCTGGGCGGGTACGTCGTTGCGGGGTGCGGCCGGCGTACCTGTCGCAATGGCCTCGAAGTAGCGCAGCATCTCCACCGGGAACGGCAGCACCAGCGTGGAGTTCTTCTCCGCCGCCACCTCAACCATCGTCTGGAGCAGCCGCAGCTGCAGCGCGGCCGGCGTCGCGGCCATCGCAGATGCAGCCTGGGACAGCTTCTTGGAGGCCTGGAACTCGCCGTCAGCGGTGATGATCCGCGACCGGCGTTCGCGCTCGGCCTCCGCCTGCCGCGACATCGACCGCTTCATCGACTCAGGCAGCGCGACGTCCTTGATCTCGACGCGGTCGATCTCGACACCCCAGGAGGCGGCCGGGCTGTCGAGCATCACCTCGAGGCCCTGGTTGAGCTGCTCCCGGTTGGACAGCAGGTCGTCGAGCTCGCTCTTGCCGATGATCGAGCGCAGCGAGGTCTGCGCCACCTGGGAGATCGCGAACCCGTAGTCCTGCACCTGTACGACCGCCCGCATCGGGTCGATCACCTTGAAGTAGACGACGGCGTCGACCCGGACCGTCACGTTGTCGCGGGTGATGCCGTCCTGCGCGGGGACCGGCATCGTCACCACCTGCATGTTCACCCGCGTCATCCGGTCGACGACGGGGATCAGCACAGTGAGCCCTGGCCGCCTCAGATCCTGCTGGGCCCGACCGAGCCGGAACACGACCCCCCGCTCGATCTGCTGGACCACACGCACGCTGGTCGCCCAGCCGGCACCGAAGAGAACGGCCAGCGACCCGAGGGAGATGAGCACCGTATCCATGACGACCTCCAGGCTTCGAGCGTACGCCGGCCGGGGAACTCGTCTCTTTTTGCAAGGTCGTCTAGTCCACGGGCTCCCCGCTCGTCACCTGACTCGCCAGGCCGCGTTGGACAAACGACAATCGACCCCTCCCCCCGCTCCTGGAAGGCGAAGATGACAGACGTGACGCCTGGCGCCGAGAACAATCTTTCAAGCGAGCCTGACGTGAGGATCTTCGGACTGCGGCTCTCCTGGGCCCAGCTCCCGCCCTGCCCGCCGTGGCCTGACCTCAACTAGCGGTTTTCGCGTCCCTTGCGGAGCGTGGTCTCGACTGATCGCTCGCTTCGCTCGCTGCTCGACCACCTAGCAACTCGCCGCTCGTTCGTCGTCGTTCCGGTGGTGGTCTCGACTGGCCGCTCGCTGGCGCTCGCTGCTCGACCACCCAGCAACTCGCCGCTCGTTCGTCGTCGTTCCGGTGGTGGTCTCGACTGGCCGCTCGCTTCGCTCGCTGCTCGACCACCTAGCAACTCGCCGCTCGTTCGTCGTCGTTCCGGTGGTGGTCTCGACTGGCCGCTCGCTGGCGCTCGCTGCTCGACCACCCAGCAACTCGCCGCTCGTTCGTCGTCGTTCCGGTGGTGGTCTCGACTGGCCGCTCGCTGGCGCTCGCTGCTCGACCACCCAGCAACTCGCCGCTCGTTCGTCGTCGTTCCGGTGGTGGTCTCGACTGATCGCTCGCTGGCGCTCGCTGCTCGACCACCTAGCAACTCGCCGCTCGTTCGTCGTCGTTCCGGTGGTGGTCTCGACTGGCCGCTCGCTGGCGCTCGCTGCTCGACCACCCAGCAACTCGCCGCTCGTTCGTCGTCGTTCCGGTGGTGGTCTCGACTGGCCGCTCGCTTCGCTCGCTGCTCGACCACCTAGCAACTCGCCGCTCGTTCGTCGTCGTTCCGGTGGTGGTCTCGACTGGCCGCTCGCTTCGCTCGCTGCTCGACCACCTAGCAACTCGCCGCTCGTTCGTCGTCGTTCCGGTGGTGGTCTCGACTGGCCGCTCGCTGCGCTCGCTGCTCGACCACCTAGCAACTCGCCGCTCGTTCGTCGTCCGAGACGGCGCGTCTGAAAGGGCCGCTTCGTCAGTGGCAGGTGGTCGGGCCGGTGTCGGTGAAGGTCCGGGCGGCCCGGTCAGCGCCGGGACGTCATACGGTCTGGCGGCAGTAGCGACCACTTCGTATGACCTCCCGCGGGACGTCATGCGGTGTGGCGGCGGTAGCAGCCACTTCGTATGACGTCCGGGCGCGGCGAGAAGCCAGCAGCGAGAAAGCGAGAAGCCCCTACGGCTGTACGACGGCCCGGGCCAGCGGGACTGTCTCGGCGTACGTGATCCGCCAGACGATCTCGCCCTCGCTGCCCTCGACCTTGGTCGATGCGCTCGGGTCCTTCTCCACGACGAGCAGGCGGTACTCGCCCTCCGGGTTGGTCGGATCGAGAGCGAAGTCCTCTGACACGTCCAGGACCTGCAGGTCGCCCGGCACTCCTATGTTGAGCCCGATCTCGCGGGCGAACACCGTCTCCCACGACAGCAGCTCATCGCCGTCGGCAATCCGGCGCTGCATGCTCACCTCCACTGGTGGGACGCCAATCTCCACCAGGGTGCCGTCTGCGCCCATGGCGAACGGCCCGCGCCGCCCCTCCAGCCGGACCGTGACACCGGCAGCGGTCTCGGTCACGGTGAGCTTCCGGTCTGGGATGACGTTGATCGGATCGAGGGTCACCACAGTGGAGCACCGCAGCTCGGAGCCCCCTGCTGCGTCCGAGATGGAGTGTGGCTGGTCGCGGACGAGGGCGAGTCGCACGAACGGGAAGTACAACAGGGGCAGGTCGATCCGCACGTCCGTGAACCACGCCGCCCGGTCGGGGTCGTAGGTGACTTCCCGGTCGGAGAGGTACAGCACCGACGGGCCCGCGGAGCTCACGGCAACCCACGGGGCGGAACCGTAGACCGAGTAGCCCACTCGCTCGGACAGCCGTTGACCGCGGGCCGGGTCCGGCGCCACCAGGCTCGCGAGCGCGTGGCGGGGGTCTGCGGGATCGGCCGGCTGATCGTCGTCGAGCGCGACGACAGCCGGGAACTCCTCCTCGCCGGTCACGAACCACGGCCGCGCCAACCACACGCGTAGCCAGCCGCCCTCGCGCGTGATCACGTCACCGTCGCGGTGCCGCACGATCAGCGGCAGGACGTCGGTGATCACCGGCTCGGGCGGCTTCTCGGTGTTGGGTACGTCGACCTCGCGCCACTGCGACACAGTCGTGAAATGGTCGGGCAGGTCGCCGACAGGTTCACGGAAGACCGGCGGGAAGAAGTCGGTGAACCGGGAGGACGCCTCCGCCCTCACCGAGATACGCACGTGCGCGGTGTGCCCGAACTCGATCAGCGCCGCAGCATGTCCGACGCCTGCCTCCTCGACCAGCACCGCCCGGCTGGAGGCTGCCGCCGAAGCAGGAAGCGGGACGGGCGTATGCCGCCCGACCGTCGTCGTGAACATCTCGGTGCCGGGCACGTAGATGATGGGTGCACCGGGATCACCGGCCTGCGCGAGCGTCGGCGCGAACAGGTCGTCCCGCGGCCTCGTCCAGCGGGCGGTGAGGCCCAGCGAGCCCGTGCTCAGAGAGTCCACCTGCCACGGTCGGGTGATGCGTACCCAGGTCTGCCCCGGAGACCGCGCTTCGATGTCCTCCCCGTCCGCCGGGACCGGCGCGACCAGCGGCCGAGGGACCGCGTGCACCAGCTCGACGACCGTTGCCGGGGTGACCTGCGGGTGGGTGCCCTGGGCGAGCTTGGCACCCGCCGTACCAGCGGCATCGCTGTCGAGCCGTTCGTTCCAGATGTGCGGGAGGGCCATCAGGTCGAGGTCGTGCACCCGGCTCGCGACCTTGATTGCGGCCCGCTCACCGGCCGGCAGGAACACGGTGAGGACACGTCCCTCGGCGTCGGCCTCCGGCATCCGGATGGTTCCGGCAACGGTGCCTTCGAGTCGCAGTACGAGCGGTTTCGGATGCCCGTCGAGATCGAGAGGCCAGTCGGCCCCCCACACCTCTCCCGCCGCCATTCCGGGCAGGTCCCACATGGTGACGCCCTTGGACCCCGGGTCGGCCAGGTGCGGTGTCGCAGATACGCCCGGCGTGACCACCCCTTCCTCGGTAGCGGCTAGGTCGTACGACGCACGCCGTGCCGCGGAGTCGCTGTCCAGGCCGATGCCGGCGTCGAAGACTCCGTGCCACTCCGCCATCGTGACCGAGCAACCGGGTGGGACAAGCACGCGTTCGGTGACTCCGGGCTCGGCCCCGAAGAGCATCTCGTCGGCGGTGAGACCAGTGCGTACGACGAGCCGCCGCTCCGTCTCGCCGCTGCGGTCGATGCCGTCGTCGGGGGCGGGTACCGGTGCGGCGTACGTGATATCAGGCGGCGGCACCGGCTCGAAGCGCCGGAACACCACCCCTGCCGTGACCGCCGCTTCGGCTGTCGCTGGGTCCTCGCACGCCCGGTCGGCCTGCTCGAGGCCGTACCCCGCACCGGCGAGGTCGACGGTGCGCATCCGCATCCGGTACGAACGACCGAACCGCAGCCGCGGAAGGCTCCCCGGCGTGACCCTCGCACGGATGCTCACGCCGCAGCTGGTGAGGGCGTCGTTCTCCACGCGCACCGCCATGGTCGCCCCGGTCTCCGCCCGGTGGGCCGGGTCGGCCACCACCGGGTCAGAGCTCACGACCTTGCCCGGGCGGGGTGCCGAGAGGCTCCAGCCGTCCCAGGAAGCAATCGCGTCGCTGATCCCGACGGGCGCATCGGCCGGGATCTCCGCACCAGCTGCAACGGATCGCGTGGTCAGGGTCAGGTGCATCAGCCCCTCGTCCTGCACCCGGTCAAGTTCAGGGTCAAGCTGCGGCTCCTCGCGCACGACGTACCGGACCTGTCGGTCGTGCAGCGAGTGCCAGCGACCGGTCTTCTCGTCGAGTACGTCGATGCGGGCGCCGCGCTGGACGTCCTCGGCGTACAGCTCCAGGCCGGTGTTCTGCTGCCCCGCCTGGGAGTTGACCATCGTCTGAGTCGTCAGCTCGGCCGCGCTGCCGCGCTGGATCAGCCGCAGCCCCGCCGTCCGCATGGTGGGGGCCCGACTGCCCAGGGGCTGCTTGGTGCGGGCCTCCTCACCGGCGAGCTGCTGGAGCATCTGCCCCACGCCCTCGAAGTCGAACTGCTCGATCCGGCACCGGGTCGCAGCCGCTGCCAGCCCGGCAGGCACACCCTCGTCCCGGCTGCGAAGCACCAGGCCGCCGTCGGCCCCAGCGGACGAGCGGGCGACCTTCGTGACCATGAGGTGGTTGGCGCGACCCGCGACCGCCACCTCGAGGACCCAGTCCTCCGGCCCGACTGCGGGGTCGGGCAGCAGGACGAGCCGGATGCCGGAGACCTCACCCTCCGGCATGGCGTCGCACTCCACATCGACCAGCAGACCGAGCGAGCGCAGCAGGGCAGGGTGCTCCCCGAGCGCGGCCAGCATCCGGTGGAAGTCGTACTGGCGGTCGATCTTCTGCTGAGCGGTCAACGGCTCGGCGCCGGCGATGCTGAACGCCTCCTCGCTGCGGAGCTGGCCCAGGCGGTTGAACGCGGCGAAGTTCTCCCACTCCTCTGTCACTTCGAAGGTCTCCTCCACGGGGAGCGCGCGGGTGCCCACGTCGGCCTGCAGGCGGAACTTCGATGCGTTGGCCCTCGTGAACTCCACCTCGTTGGTGGCCGACCACGCCCACGACTGGTTCGGCTGCTCCGGCTCCACCTCGAGCTCCTCGTCGGGGTCGACGAGCGGGCCGGTTTCGGTCTCGGGCGGGACGAAGAGCTGGGGGAAGAAGTCGATGATCGCAGGGCCGACAACCGCCTCCTCCCCTCCGGGCTCGGGGGTCTCGCCGACGACTTCGACCTCGCCAACTTCGCCCGCTCCGGGGTCCGGGTCGAAGCCCGGGTCGTCGGGCACCCAGCGCAGGTCCGGTTCCTCCGGCTCCGGGAGGCCCCATTCCTCCGGCTTCCAGAAGTTCTCGTCCCACGGGTCTGGAGGCACAAGGTCCGCGGCGGCCATCTCGCTGTAGCCGGTCAGTACGTCGTCGAGGACGGTGATCGCGTCGAACGTGGCAGTCGGAGCGACCTCGGGGTGCTCGTGCACGAACGGTTCGACCCGGGTCGTGGGCGGGAACATCCGCGTCCACAGGTCGGTGGACGCACTCGAGGTGACTCGCGCCTCCACCGGATCCGCGTCGTCGATCTGGACGCCCAACCGGAACCCGTCCAGCGAGGTCGGCCAGTCCACCCACTCCGGGTAGGAGGCCAAGGTCTGCTCGGCGGGCTCGCCCTCCTCGATCCCGAGCCGGGGCGAGATGAAGACGGAGAAGCGAGTGCCCTCTCCGTTGACGACGGGCGTACCCGGCACGGGCAGCAGCACCCAGTCGACGTCGACGCGGACCATCAGCGCTCCCCTATCGCGTCGGGCGCGTAGGCGTCGCAGTACTCGTCCCAGTCGTCGTGGTCGAAGCAGTCCAGGAACGTCGGGTCGGCCTCACTGCCCACGAACTTCCGCTCGAAGGGGAGCGTCACCGACTTGCTGAAGAACAGGACCTCCACGCCGACCGTCACGCTGCAGCGCCCGGAGAAGATCGCGAACTTGGGTCCCCCGGGCTTGAGCTCGGCCTTGTCGTAGCGCAGCTCCAGGATGAACTCCACGAACACGGTGATGATGCCGAGCACGCTTACGTGGCCCGACGCCCGCAGGTAGGCGCGGAAGCTCGTGTTCCCCTGCGCGGCGTCCCAGCCGATGTAGATGCCGGCCATCACGCTGACCCCGCCGGAGGCCACGATGATGTCCAGGCTCAGGCTGCCGCCGAACTCGATGCCAACCTCGATGCGGCGTACGCCCTGTGGCGAGACCTCGAGCGAGAACCACCCTCCCCCGCCGAACATCGCCACGGTGACGAGGAATGGGCGCTCGCGGTTCGCGATGTCGAGGGTGAACGCCATCGGCGCACCGGTGAACGGCAGCCGGAGCCACGCGTCGACCGTGAGGTTGGAGAACTGCATCGCCATCAGGGAAACCGACGGGATGGCCAGCCCGAACCCGGCTGTGACGCCGTTGGCGTCGACGTCGACGCGTACGCCGGACCCCTGGCCGAGCGACTTGAGCTTCTCGGCGATCTGGGCGATGAACTCCAGCTCCTTGCCGAACGTCAGGTCCGTTCCCACGACGCCGAAGTCGGTGTGTCCCCCGAGGAGCTGAAGGTGACCTCTTCGAAGGTGAGGATGATGGCGCCGGCGAGGTCGAACCCGATGTTGGTGACCTTGCCGCGTGAGGTCGCCACGACCTGACCGTCGGGGCGACGCTCCACGGTCGAGGTCAGCGTGAGGGCCGCCCTGTCGCCGACGATGGTGCCGTTGTGGTTGCCGGGCTTGAGGTTGGCCTCGAAGGTGTAGGCAAACTCCTCGCCGGTCGACGTACGCCGATGGATGACGGCCGGCAGCTTGACCCGACCGCCGACCTGGCCGAACGGGTCGCTGCCGAGCAGGTCGAGAAGGTCGATCGTGCCGAACAGCTTGGCGCTCGGGAAGGCGGCCTTGATCTCGTCCAGCGACGGGACCGCCTGCTTGACCAGGTCACCGGCCACGGCGCCGGCCTGCGTCGTGAGGGCGCCCACCTTGAGGCCGGGGTTGCCGACGGCACCCATCGTCTGGGGCGACAGCGGCACGTTGAGCTGCTGACCGGGGCCACCGTCCGGAGCGAGGATCTGCAGGAAGGCACCATGCGGGTTGGCGCCGGCGTCGAAACCTGACTGCTCGTAGAGGTCGTGGAAGCGGAACTTCTCGACCGGCGGCATGTCCATGAGCCCCGCCAGCTGGTCGACCACCACGGTCAGCTGCCGGACGGTCGGGACGATCGGCCGGTTCGTCGCCAGCGACGCGCTGGTTTCCACGCCGGCGACAGTCACGGTCGTCTCCGACCCCGCGGCAGGAGCGACGGCCACGGCCTGGGTGCGCATCTGGGTCGCGGGGGCATCACCAGCGGCGACGAACGCCTGTGCCTCCGCTGGCGGGAATCCTTCGGGGATGAAGGCGAGCGGCATCCGGAGGTCGACCCCACCTCCCGCGTGATCGGTGGCGACGAGGTCGAAGACCACCTTCACCCCCTGGTCCTTGATCCAGTCCAGGGTGCCGACGTTGGTGCTGTCGACCCGCCGCTCGCCGGCGGCGAGGGTGAGACCGACGAACGCGTTCGACCCGGGGACCTCGCTCCGCAGATCGACGTACTCCTCGGTGACCACGAGGGTCGTGATCATGGCAAGCGACGCCAGGACTGTGAACCCACCCCCGTGGCCACCGGCCGCGGGGTCGCCGGCCTGGACGGGGGCGATGTCGCGTCGGGAGACGGTGACGAGCGAGGCCCGGTGGCCGCTGGAGAGATGACCGGTGGTGACGTGCCGGGCATAGGCGTCACGCCCCAGGCTGGTGCGGTAGGTCTGCCCGAAGGCGGGTCGTCCGTCATCGGGGTGGAGTGGCCCGTCGAATGCTCATGGTGCCGCCGAGCGGCGTGAGCAGCATCTTCGAGCATCGCCACGGGTTGCCCGGGGAGAACGGGGGTCGCAGCACCAGGCCGTTGCCGAGGTCCTGCGAACCGTCGTACAACGGCCCCGGGATCGGCCACTGCGACCACCACGCGAGGTCGATGGTCTCGCCGGGAGCCAGGTCTGCGCGGGCAGACCACAGCGGGCCTCGCCCGTCGGTCGGCATGGGGTGTTCGCGCAGCTTCAGCTCGTCCGGGGCGTGCACCCACTGCGACGACAACACGTCGACCCAGCTGCCACCCGGGTTCAGCGGCCAGTCGCCGATCACGCCGAGGATGCCGCTCCCACCGAGGTCGAAGGAGTCCACACCGTCGGGTGCCGTGAACTCCAGACGGCTGCGCTTGCCCGCGAACAGCGGGACCACCTCGGGTATCCAAGGGGTCACGTTGGCGTCGAACGCCGGCTCGGCGAAGTGCTGGGTCGGCAGCTCGAGTACGACGGCCGCGGCCTCGCCCGAGGTCACCCGGACCAGTCTGGTGCGGGCCTGGTCGACCACGAAGTTGTACAGCTCGAGCTGCCCGACGAAGTGGTCCTCGGGCCGGATGAGCCAGTAGTCGGGGTCGGCCATGGTCGTACCTCCCGGGTCACATCGTGGTGCAACGCGATGCAACACGCCAGAGCCGGTGGGTGGCGGCGGCGGTCAGGTTCCGACGGCGTCCCGCAACGCGCGGTACGACGCCAGCAACGCCTCACGCTCCGAGGAGAGCAGCGGATCTGCGAGGTCGCAGCCCGCTTCCACCCAGGCGTCGGAGTGCTCCATGGCAAGCACCCGCTGCCGCGCCGCCTCGCGAACCGCGTCGTCGGGCACGTCGTACACGTAGGAGTACAGGGCCACCAGCGAGTCGACCAGCGGCTCCTCGTCGCCGATCACGCCGTACTGGTGCTCCCGATGCAGCCGCCACCACTCGACCTCGCGCCGCGACGCCTCCACGGGGTCGAGCTCGAGGTCGCTGTTGCGGACCACCAGCTCGTAGAACCGCCGCATGTAGTCGCGCGCCGCGTCGGGGTCGTTGTCGGGGTACGGCGCCCATTTCTGGTTGGCCCGCAGGACGTAGTACGCCCCTTGCAGGGTGCGGAGCCGTCCCATCCCGAAGCCTTCACGCACCATCCCGACCGCGGCCTTGAGGAACGGCCGCCACTCGCGTCGGTAGTACGACGCCCAGGCGTCGGTCTCCGCGTTCCCGATCGCGTCCGGGTCGAACGTCCGCGGCCCCCTCGTGCTCACCACGGGTACAGGTCCCGGACCCTCGCATCCAGCCGGCTCAGCCCGAGCAGGCCGTCGGTGTAGGGCGTCGGGGTCCCCGTGGCAGCCGCGATCTCCCGGACGGCGGAGAGCATCGCGTCCAGCTCGAGGGACTTTCCCGCCTCCGCGTCCTGCAGCATCGAGGTCCTCAACGCCCCTAGCTGGCGGGTGACGGCGATGCGGTCCTGGGTGCTCTGCTCGATCGGACAGCCGATCTCGGTGCCGATTGCCGCCGCTTCGAGCATCACGGCCTCACAGAACGCCCGGACCAGCTCGTCGTCGAGGATGAGGTCTGCGGTGGCGCCGGTGAGCGCCGAGATCGGGTTGATGGTCATGTTGCCCCAGAGCTTGAACCAGATGTCGCGCTGGATGGCCTCGGTCACCTCCACCTCGAAGCCAGCCTCTTGCAACTCATAACCAACGGCAGTCACCCGCGGGGAGAAGCTGCCGTCCGGCTCTCCGATGATCAGCCGACGACCGGCATGGTTGACGACGACGCCAGGCTCCGGACAGCTTGCGCTGAAGTGGAGTACGGCGCCGACCACATGCTTGATCGCGATGGTCTCTGCGAGGACGCCCCCGGGGTCGACCGTGTGCAGGGGCAGGCCTTCGTACCGGCCACCGAAGCCCTGGAAGAACCACCACGGGACGCCGTTGACTGCGGTCATCACGACTGTCTCGGGGTGGAGCAGCGCCGGCAGGTGCGGGGCAATGCTGATCAGGGACGGCCCCTTGACCGCGAGTACGACCACGTCATGGGGCCCGAGATCCTCCGCGTTGTCACTCGCTCTGGCTGGCCCGGCCACGGGTCCGTCCGGCGTACTCAATCGCCAGCCGTGCTGGTCAAGAGCCTTCAGCGTCTCGCCCCTCGCGAACGCGCTCGCTGGATGGCCACTCGCGGCAAGGCGCGCCCCGATGTGCCCGCCGACAGCACCGGCCCCCACCACGCAGAAGGTCATGGGCTCAGGGGGTCGGGCTGCGGTTTCGCTCACGTGATGCTTCTACACGACCGGGGGGATTGGGGGAAGCAGGATGGTCTGAACAGAGCAACCAAAGGTGGTCGAGCAACGGCAACCACGTAGGTGGTCGAGCGACGGCAACCACGTAGGTGGTCGAGCGACGGCAACCACGTAGGTGGTCGAGCGACGGGCACCACGTAGGTGGTCGAGCGACGGCAACCACGTAGGTGGTCGAGCAGCGAGCGAAGCGAGTGATCAGTCGAGACCACACACCGCGACCGAGCCGTCGGCCTCAACCCGATGCCGCCTGCGCTCGGGGGTGGTCTCGACTGGCCGCTCGCTGGCGCTCGCTGCTCGACCACCTAGATTCGCGAGGTCCAGGAGAGCAGCGCGCAACCCATAGGTGGTCGAGCAGCGAGCGAAGCGAGTGATCAGTCGAGACCACACACCGCGACCGAGCCGTCGGCCTCAACCCGATGCCGCCTGCGCTCGGGGGTGGTCTCGACTGGCCGCTCGCTGGCGCTCGCTGCTCGACCACCTAGATTCGCGAGGTCCAGGAGAGCAGCGCGCAACCCATAGGTGGTCGAGCAGCGAGCGAAGCGAGTGATCAGTCGAGACCACACACCGCGACCGAGCCGTCGGCCTCAACCCGATGCCGCCTGCGCTCGGGGGTGGTCTCGACTGGCCGCTCGCTGGCGCTCGCTGCTCGACCACCTAGATTCGCGAGGTCCAGGAGAGCAGCGAGCAACCCATAGGTGGTCGAGCAGCGAGCGAAGCGAGTGATCAGTCGAGACCACACACCGCGACCGAGCCGTCGGCCTCAACCCGATGCCGCCTGCGCTCGGGGGGTGGTCTCGACTGGCCGCTCGCTGGCGCTCGCTGCTCGACCACCTAGATTCGCGAGGTCCAGGAGAGCAGCGCGCAACCCATAGGTGGTCGGCGCCACCCCCGGGAGATGGGCCTGTCAGCGGTAGTCCGGGTTCGCGAAGTCGAAGCGGCAACCCGCGTCCCATTCCGAGCGCTGGTTGCCGTACGCCGGGACGCCGCCGGCGTCCTTGAGCAGCCGGGCGAAGTGCATCAGGTTCCACGTCATGAAGGTCGTGTTGCGGTTCGTGAAGTCGTTCTCAGGACCACCGGATCCCGGGTCGAGGTACGACGGACCAGGGCCGGCCTCGCCGATCCATCCCGCGTCGGCCTGGGGCGGGATCGTGTAGCCGATGTGCTGCAGCGTGTAGAGGGTGTTCTGGGCGCAGTGCTTGACGCCGTCCTCGTTGCCGGTGATCAGGCATCCGCCGACCCGGCCGTAGTACAGGTACTGCCCACGGTCGTTGAGCAGGTGCGATCCGCCGTACAGCCGCTCGTGCACCTGCTTCATGATCGAGCTGTTGTCGCCCAGCCAGATCGGTCCGGCGAGCACCAGGATGTCGGCGGCCAGGACCTTCTCGAAGATCGCGGGCCAGTCGTCGGTTTCCCAGCCATGCTCGGTCATGTCGGGCCAGACGCCGGTGGCGATGTCGTGGTCGACGGCCCGGACCTCGTCGACCTGTACGCCGTGGGCCTCCATGATGTGGCGGCTGATGTCGACCAGCCCCTGGGTGTGGCTCGGTTCGGGTGACTTCTTCAGCGTGCAGTTGATGAACAGTGCCTTGAGGTCGGCATAGCTGGTGTCAGGGGAAGCGGTTGCCGGTTCGGTCACAGGACTCTCCTTTGAGTTGCCCACAGCATGCCAAGCAAGCTCAGCCCGAGCGAGCGGCATCGCTGACGGCCCGAATCCCTGCGACGAACAGGGTGGTGCCGTCGGGTGCGCTACGGGACCTGACCTCGAGTCGTACGGTCACCTCGGTCCCGTCACGGCGCAGCGCCGGGACCTGCACCTCGCGGCCGATCAATGGCGACCGGCCGACCAGCAGGTGCAAGGTGAACCCGGCGATGTGTGCCTGGTGCAGGCGGGACGGGATGATCGCCACCAGTCGCTGACCGATCAGCTGATCGGCCGAGTCGTACCCGAGCACCTCCGCGGCCGGCGCGGAAACCGCCACGATCTGGTTCGCGTCATCGGCAGCGATGAGGCTGTCAGTCGAGTTCAGGATGCCCTCGAGAGCGAACCGCGTCGTCCGAGTGGACGGCGGCTGATCGGACTCGTGGTCGATCGACCACGGCACCGGTGGTTCCCCGACGGACTGGTCCCCGACCTGGCGACAGACCCACCGACGGAAGGCCTCGATCTCGGGCTGCGTACGGCGTGCCATCACCTGCCCTGAGTCAACGAGCGCGAAGGCCTGTTCCAGGGCGTGTTCCAGCGTCGCGAAGTGCGGCACCGATGCCTCGGGGATCTCCACCAGCACCTCTGCCGCGGTGACGCCCGGTTCGGTTGCTTCCGCCATGAGCTTGGCCGGCTCCATGTCGACGCTGGCGACAGGGACCTGTTCCTCGAGGATCGCCATCGCGTCGGTTGCGTCCGCGTGCACCTGGATGGGGTCCTCCAGGGCCTCGTTCTTCCCAGCGTCGACCGCGCGGTCAGGATCCGCTGGGTCGAGGGACGCGAGGAGATACTCGCGCAACAAGGTCTCGGCATGCTCACGCCAAGCCTCGTGCAGCAGTAGCGGCATCATCAACAACTGGACATCCACCATTGCGGCCCCGGTGCGCTTCGCGGCGGGATCGGTCTCTCGAACACCTTGACGCGAGGCAGCCGCACCCGACAGGTCCAGCGGTCCGTGGTCGCGGTGTTGGTGGCGCCGTTTGCCCCCGAGCTCGAACCACACCGTCTTTCCGACCCCGTCCGGGGCGACTCCCCAGTCATCGACGAGCTCGACGAGCAGACCGAGCCCGCGGCCGGTGCCGGCCGTGTTCGCGTAGTCGCGCAGCGTCGGCTGGTGTGGACTCTCGTCACTCACCTCGACCCTGATGCCGCTGTCGGCGTACCACCCGCGGACCCGCATGGGGGAACCGGCGTGAATGAGAGCGTTGGTGACGATCTCACTCACGAGCAGCACAGCATCGTCCACGATGTCGCTGCGCCCGGCGGCGGTGACCAGGCCGCGCACCAGGCGGCGGGCCGCACCCACGCTGGACGGGTGCGGCCGCAGCGTCTGGTCGAACTGCTCCGTCGAGGAGCTCAACGGGTTCGGGTCCATCGCACGTCCTGCCGCACTCGATTGGTGACCAGGAAAGCCGCCCGGCCGGCGTCTACAGGCTGTTCATACCCTGTCACGTCGACCGGCCAGCCTCCTGCCGGAACACGTCCACCGGCTGGACCGGCATCTGGACAGGCCCCAATCGAGCCATATCCACGACTGAGGGAGCGTGGAACACTGAGCCGGTGGGGGCCACGGAGCAGTTCGAGGAGACCGGGTGGCGCCCCCACGCCCACCTCCTCAACGGGCTGGAAGTGGCCGCAGTCGCCATCGACCCGGCCGGCCGGGTCACGTACTGCAACTCGGCAGCGGTCACCCGGCTCGGACGAAACGCGGACGCGCTCGTCGGTGAGAACGGCCTGGAGCTCCTGTTCCCGCCCGCCTCTGCCGCCACCGTCGAAGAGATCCACAGGCGGGTACTCGCGGGTGCCTCCTGGACCGGGGAGTTGCCAGTGCTCGGCCTCGACGGGGCCGGACGAGTCACCGGAGCCTCCTGGTCACCCGTCCACGCCGACGGCAAGCCAACTGGCGCCCTCATCCTGCTGGAGGAGTCGGCCGGCGACGCGGGACAGGCCCGACGCGTCGCCAAGCGTCTCCAGCGCCTCGCCCAGGTCACCACGGAACTCCTGACCGCCACCGACGTCGACGCGGTCACGGAGGTCGTGGTCGTCCACATGGCCGAGGCCGCCGGTGCGACCGTCAGCTCCCTGTCCGTCCTCGTCGACACCGACACCCTCGCCCTGATGGGGATCGCAGGAGGTCGCGAGGGTGCGGCCTCCCGATGGGCCACCTACCCCGTCAGTGCCAACACGCCAGCCGGGGAAGCCGTCCGTACGGGGCACACCATCGTGATCACCGGAGCCAACGAGTTTCGTGCCAGATATCCCGACCTGGAGATGGCGACCGAAGGCGAACGCTCCTTGATCTGCCTTCCGCTGGAGGTGGCCGGCCGCAGCATCGGCGTCGTCAGCCTCTCCTTCCCCAAGCGAAGCTTCGACCCCGCCGAGCTCGAGTTCTTCGGCATCCTCGCCGACACCTGCGCCCAGGCGCTCGAGCGGATCCGGGTCGTCGCCGAAGTGGCCGACCGGGAGGCCAAGCTCCAGTTCCTCGCCGACGCGAGCGTCGAGCTCGCCCGCAGTCTGGACTACGAAGACACCCTGAAGGCGGTCGCGCATCTGGCCGTCCCGCACTTTGCCGACTGGTGCGCCATCCAGCTCCTCCAGGACGGCGTGCTGCGTTCGCTGGCGGTCGCACACCCTGACGTCATCCTGGAGTCCAGGGTCAAGGAGCTGCAGGACAAGTACCCACCCGACCCCCATGCCCAGCGGGGCGCCTACCACGTCATTCGTACCGGGGTCAGCGAGCTCATCCCCGAGATCACCGACGAGATGCTCGTTGCCGCCGCCCAGGACGAGGAACACCTGGGCGCAGTCCGCGAGCTGCGCCTCCGCAGCGCCCTTACGGTCCCGCTCACCGTCCGCGGCAACAACCTTGGCGTCATCTCGTGGGTCAGGGGGGACGACGGGCGCCGGTTCACCGCGAGCGACCTCAGCTTCGGCGAGGACCTCGCCCGGCGTGCCGCGGTCGCCATCGACAACTCCCACCTGCACTCCGAGGTTCGCGAGGTCGCGATCCGGCTCCAGCGCGCAGTTCTCCCGGCTGAACTCCCGCCCACGCCCGGGTGGGACGCCGCCGTCTGCTACCTGCCGGCCGGACGCACCGAGGTCGGGGGCGACTTCTACGACGTGGTCCCCCTCGGTGACGGGCGCGTCGTCGTCTTCGTCGGCGACGTCATGGGCCGCGGCGTACCTGCGGCGGCGGCGATGGCACAGATGCGCTCCGCGATCCGCACGCTGATTGCGGTGGACCCGCACCCGCAGTCAGTGATGGCAGGTCTCGACAGGCTGTTCGAGCAGTACGACCTCGAACGGCTCGTGACAGTGGTGTACGCCGTCGCCGACCCCGCCCGGGACTGCGTCCACGTCATCAACGCCGGACACCCGGCGCCCGTACTGCGTCACGCCGACGGGCGAATCAGCGACATCAGCACCGAAGACGCCCTCATCCTCGGCGCCGGCGGCGGCAACCGGGAGCTGGTGACTCACCCGTTCGCCGCCTCGGACACGCTGCTGATGTTTACCGACGGACTCGTCGAACGCCGCGACGAGTCCCTCACCGACGGACAGCAGCGGGTCCACGACGCCGCCCACCTGTTGGTAGTCCCCGACCTCACGGATGGGCTGCGCCGCCTTGTCGACACGGTGCGGGACCCAACGCGGGACGACGACGTCGCCGTCGTCGCCCTGCGTCGTACGCCCGCATAAACGCCTGTCAGCTGGCGCTCGCTCCGGGCAGCGTCTCGAGGGCATCGTGCTCGGCGTCGGTGAAGAGGCGGGACCGGATGAGGAAGCGGACGCCCTCCGGCGCCTCCAGCGAGAAGCCGGCGCCGCGGCCCTTCACGATGTCGATGGTGAGATGCGTGTGCTTCCAGTACTCGAACTGCGACTTCGACATCCACACCGGCACGTCCGGGACGGAGCGATCAATGGAGAGGTCTCCGAGGTGTACGTCGGAGTCCCCGGTGATGAACTCCCCCAGGGGGAAGCACATCGGCGATGACCCGTCGCAGCAGCCACCGGACTGGTGGAACATCAGGGACCCGTGCTCGGCCGTGAGGCGGCAGAGTAGCTCTGCCGCCTCACCTGTCACGTCAACACGTGACACTGCCGGTGCAGCCATCAGAAGAAGCCCAGGGCGTCCGGTGAGTAGGACACCAGGAGGTTCTTTGTCTGCTGGTAGTGGTCGAGCATCATCTTGTGGTTCTCGCGTCCGATCCCGGACTGCTTGTAACCACCGAACGCGGCGTGTGCCGGGTAGGCGTGGTAGCAGTTGGTCCAGACCCGGCCGGCCTTGATGGTGCGTCCTGCGCGGAACGCCCGCGATCCGTCACGCGTCCACACTCCGGCGCCGAGTCCGTACAGCGTGTCGTTGGCCATCTTCAGGGCGTCGGCCTCGTCGTCGAAGCTGGTCAGCGCCAGCACCGGGCCGAAGATCTCCTCCTGGAAGATCCTCATCGAGTTGTCGCCCTCGAACACCGTCGGCTGCACGTAGTAGCCCCCGGCCAGGTCACCCTCGAGGACGTTGCGCTCACCACCGGTGAGCACCTTCGCGCCCTCCTTCTTGCCGATGTCGATGTAGGACAGGATCTTCTCGAGCTGGTCGTTCGAGGCCTGCGCACCCATCATCGTGTCGGTGTCGAGAGGGTTGCCCTGGATGATCTTCTCCACCCGGGCGATCGCGTCAGGCACGAAGTCGCTGTAGATCGACGACTGGACCAATGCACGTGAGGGACAGGTGCAGACCTCACCCTGGTTGAGCGCGAACATCGCGAAGCCTTCGAGCGCCTTGTTGTAGAACGCGTCACGCTCGGAAGCGACATCCTCGAAGAACAGGTTCGGGCTCTTGCCGCCCAGCTCCAACGTCACCGGGATGATGTTCTCGCTCGCGTACTGCATGATCAGGCGGCCGGTGGTGGTCTCGCCGGTGAATGAGATCTTCGCGATCCGGCTACTGCTCGCCAGCGGTTTCCCGGCCTCGACACCGAAGCCGTTGACAACGTTCAGGACGCCCGGCGGCAACAGGTCGCCGATGAGCTCCATCACCTTGAGGATCGACCAGGGCGTCTGCTCGGCCGGCTTCAGGATGACGGCGTTCCCGGCTGCGAGGGCCGGTGCGAGCTTCCAGGTGGCCATCAGGATGGGGAAGTTCCACGGGATGATCTGACCGACCACGCCGAGCGGCTCATGGAAGTGGTAGGCGACAGTGTTCTCGTCGATCTCTGACGTCGAACCCTCCTGGGCACGCAGTACGCCCGCGAAGTACCTGAAGTGGTCCACTGCCAGCGGCAGGTCTGCAGCCAGCGTCTCGCGGACCGCCTTCCCGTTGTCCCAGGCCTCGGCCACCGCAAGCATCTCGAGGTTCTGCTCGAGGCGGTCGGCGATCCTGAACAGCACGTTCGACCGCTCGGTCAACGACGCGCGACCCCAGGAGTCCGCAGCCGCATGGGCGGCGTCAAGCGCAGCCTCGATGTCCTCCGCGGTGCCGCGTGCGACCTCGGTGAAGGGCTTTCCGTTGACCGGCGAGATGTTCTCGAAGTACGCGCCCTTGATCGGCGCGACCCACTCCCCGCCGATGAAGTGGTCGTAACGGCTCTTCACCGAAACAAGTGAGTCGGCGTTGCCGGGTGCTGAGTAGATGGTCATGAGTTGTTTCCAATCTCTGAGGTGCGTAGGTCGAAGACGATGCGGGCCTTGACGTTGCCCTTCTCGACCTCTTCGAAGCACTCGTTCACTTCGTCGAGGAGGCGGGTCTCCCGGATGACGCGCGTGCGGCCCTGGGCGTGGATCGCGTAGACCTCAGCGAGGTCCTTGCGGGTGCCCACGATGGATCCGAGGATGGTGATGCCGTTCAGTACGGTCTCGAAGATCGGCAGGCTGACCATGTTGTCGGCCGGCAGCGCGACGAAGACCAACGTCCCGCCGCGGCGCAAGGATCCGAATGCCTGCTCAAAGGCCTTCGGCGCGACGGCCACGGAGATCGCTGCGTGCGCTCCTCCGAGCGCCTTGATCGCGGCAACCGGGTCCTCGGTCAGGGCGTTGACCACGTGGTCGGCGCCGAGCTCCTTCGCGAGCTCCAGCTTCTCGTCGTTGATGTCGACCGCGACCACGGTGGCGCCGCTGATCTTCGCGTACTGCAGTGCGAGGTGGCCGAGCCCACCGATGCCGAAGACGGCGACCAGCTTCCCGGGGCTCGCCCCGGAGAGCTTCACTGCCTTGTACGTCGTGACGCCCGCGCAGGTGAGTACAGCTGCGTCCAGGGGGTCGACCTCGGCGGGGACCTGTGCGACGTACGCCGCGTTCGCGGTTGCGTACTCGGCGTACGAACCGTCGATGCCATAGCCGGTGTTGACCTGCTGCTCACACAAGGTCTCCCACCCGTCGATGCAGAACTCGCAGATCCCGCACGCCTTGCCGAGCCACGGCATGGCGACCCGGTCACCTACGCGCGGTGTGGTGACACCGGCTCCGACCTCTTCGACGATCCCGACACCCTCGTGACCGGGGACGAACGGCGGGGTCGGCTTGACCGGCCAGTCGCCGTGGGCGGCGTGGATGTCGGTGTGGCACAGGCCGGCGGTCTCGACCTTGACGAGTACCTCGCCCGGTCCGGGGACGGGCTTCGGCTTCTCCTCGATGCTGAGCGACTTGGTGAAATCGTGGACGACTGCTGCCTTCATGGAGATCTCCCTGTGCAGATGGACCGACCAGGACCCTCGGCCACGCGGCTAGAAAGTGCGTAGGAGGAACGGTCGGTGATGTGCATCACACGCTATGGACGCAACGTTGCATTGCCGTTGCGCCCGTCGTAGCCGCTGTCGTCTAGGTGGTCGAGCAGCGAGCGCCAGCGAGCGGCCAGTCGAGACCACCACCGGGTCTAGGTGGTCGAGCAGCGAGCGCCAGCGAGCGGCCAGTCGAGACCACCACCGGGACTAGGTGGTCGAGCAGCGAGCGCCAGCGAGCGGCCAGTCGAGACCACCACCGGGTCTAGGTGGTCGAGCAGCGAGCGCCAGGAGCGGCCATGTCGAGCACCACCACCGGGTCTAGGTGGTCGAGCAGCGAGCGCCAGCGAGCTTGGCCAGCCACACCGCGTCCAGCCGGTCGGTCTTGGCTCGACCCGGCACGTTCTTGACGTGTCTGGGATTGAGCAGCCACACCTCGAAACCCTCGGCCTCCAGCAGGTAGTACACCGGCTTCCAGTAGTCCCCGGTCGCCTCCATCCCGACCAGCTCAACCTGCTCAACCCGCAGCCAATCGGCCAGATCCAACAACGCCGGGGTCAACGTCGAGAACTCCCGAACGGACTGCAACCGCCGACCCACACGCGCCTCGTCGGGAACCGGCACACACGCCACCAACGACGCCTTCGCGATATCCAACGCCGCCACCCGCGAGACCAGCGGACCCTCAACCACACTCTGGGGCGCTTCACCACGCCCACCAGCTACATCGTGGTCTGACATATCTCTGCTCGCTTCGCTCACCCAGACCACACCAACCAGCTGCCCCAGGGAGCCAGCGAGAACGAACAACAGGCGGACTCGCGCGCTCGTAGCGCAATACAGGACTCTTCAACGACTCCCAGTGCCAGACTCGACCCCGGCCTCAGGACCAAGCAGCGACGACCTCAAGGGGCAACCCCCCGATTTTCACCCCGACAGGGGACGTCCCGCCAGGGACACCGAAGACTCGACCACCTATGGGTTGCTCGACCACGATCGCCCACCGAACCACGACTCCTCCAGCCCCCGCCGCGAATCTAGGTGGTCGAGCAGCGAGCGCCAGCGAGCGGCCAGTCGAGACCACCCCCGACGCGCAGGCGGCATCGGCGTTGAGGCCGACGGCTCGGTCGCGGTGGGTGGTCTCGACTGATCGCTCGCTTCGCTCGCTGCTCGACCACCTAGTTTCGGGTGTGGTCTCGACTGATCGCTCGCTTCGCTTGCTGCTCGACCACCTAGTTTCGGGTGTGGTCTCGACTGATCGCTCGCTTCGCTCGCTGCTCGACCACCTAGTTTCGGGTGTGGTCTCGACTGATCGCTCGCTTCGCTCGCTGCTCGACCACCTAGTTTCGGGTGTGGTCTCGACCTCCTACGCGCCGAACTCCCGGTCCAGCCTGGCGATCTGGCCGGCGACTAGTGGGAGCAGGGGGGAGGTGGGGCTGAGGGCGGCGCGTTGGGCTAGCCACATGTCGTAGTCGTCGGCGCCCCAGAACGACCGGGTCCACGATGACATCAGGTCCGGGACGCCATGTTCGAGGACAGCGTGCCGGAGGGAGAGCTCCACGTCAGTACGGAGCCTGACGACACCCGGCGCCACAGAGCGGGGAAGCAACGGCCCCCGGTAGGCCTGCGTGGCGGCAACGACGTCGCCGGCGGCGAGGTGGGCCTCGACCGCCAGCCAGTCCGCGGTCACCTCGGCGACCAGCCGGTAGGGCCGGGAAGCCAGCAGGTCGTCGCCCAGGAGGGAACGGAGCCGGTTGAGCTCTGCCCGCAGAGTCGAAGCGGTGTTGTCCTCGGTGTAGAGGAGCACAGCCAGCTCGTCCCCTGACAGGCCACGGGGTGCAGAAGCGAGCAGCAGCAGGATCTCGCTGTGTCGAGGAGTGAGCCGCAGGGTGGACCGATGGCTACGTCCGTCGTCGATCGTGAGCAGCGACTCGTCACGCCCCAGCGCTTCCATCGCGATCGACAGTCCGCTGGTGGGGCGCTCGGCCTCCGGCCCCCGGTGGGAGAGCAGGTGACGGGCGAGCTCGGCCTCCGCCATCCTGGCCGCGGCCCGCACCATCGCCATGGTCTGGGGTACGACGATGTCGTCGCCGCCGGTGATGTCGAGTACGCCGAGCAGGGCGCCGGTCGTCGGGTCGTGAATCGGCGTCGCTGCGCAGCTCCACTTCTGCACTGATCGCCGGAAGTGCTCCGCCCGATTCACCACCACGGGTTGGTCGAGGTTGAGCGCCATCCCGGGTGCGTTGGTCCCGGCAACCCGCTCGTCCCAGTTGGATCCTTCGACGAAGCCGATCGACTCCGCGCGACGCAGCACGGCCGGATGCCCGGAAACCCACAACAGCTGCCCGGTCGCGTCGGACACCGCCATGATCGCGTCACAGTCCCGTGCGGCTTGACCGAGTACGTCGTCCAGCACCGGGAAGACGTGCGCCAGCGGATGGGCCTCGCGATAGTCACGCAGCGCGTCATCCGGGATCGTGATCGGCGCATCCACGGTGTCAGCCTCGACGCCCGCAGCGGCGGAGCGGCGCCACGACTCCGCGACGAGGGCACGCATCACCTTGAAGGCCACCCCTCAGTACACACCCGATCCCCGATGGCGCCACCGGTTCTCACGGAACTCGGCCGTCGTCGCCCTGCGCAGTACCTGACCCGAGGGCATTGGTACTGTGCCGGTGCCCCTGACCTCGAAGGACCCGCGTGCCGAACGCTCCCGCCGCTCGCACTCGTCGCGACCTCTGTCCCGGGGCGCTGCGTCCCTGGTCCGCCCCCGACGGCGCCCTCGTCCGCCTTCGCCTCGCAGGTGGCCGCCTGCCGGCGCCGTCCCTTGCGGCGCTGTCGGAGGTCGCCATGACGTACGGCGACGGCGACATCCACCTGACCAGCCGGGCGAACCTCCAGCTGCGGGCGCTGCCGAGCGAGGACGGCGCGCTACCCGAGACCGTCGTCGAGGCCATCGAGGGCACCGGCCTGCTGCCGTCCCGAAGTCACGAGCTCGTCCGCAACTTCCTGGCCTCACCCCTGACCGGCATCGCGGGCGGGCGTTGCGACCTGCGCCCGGTCGTTGCTGCTCTCGACGCCCTGGTCTGCGCAGAACCGGACCTGCGTGAGCTGCCGGGACGGTTCCTGTTCGTGATGGACGACGGCCGCGGGGACGTCGTGGACAGGCCTACCGATCTGGGTCTGGTCGCCCTCGAGGAGAACACCGCCCAGCTCCGCATCGGGTCCGACGGGTGGGGACCGATCCTGCCCCTGGAAGATGTGGCCGAGGCGCTCGTCAGGCTGGCCGCGGAGTTCGTACGACGGCGCGGCGAAGGCCCCGAAGCGCCCTGGCACGTCGACGAGCTGCCTGTGCCCCTGTCAGGGCTCGGAGCACGACTTGGGGCACGCGACGAGCGGACCCGGGTCGCGACCCCTCCCCTGCCGTACGGCGTGACCGGGCCAGTCGTACACGTGCCTGCGCCGGACGGAGTGGTCTCGCCCACGCTCGCCGCCGACCTGGTGACACGTGGTCCGGAGCTCGTCGTCACCCCGTGGCACGGGGTCCTGGCCAGCGGAGGGTTGGGCTGAGATGACCAACGAACTGGTCCGTCCGACCAAGCGCTACGACTACCTCGACAACGGTGCCGAGATCTACGTCGACTCGTTCGCAACCATTCGTCGTGAGGCCAGCTTCGAGAACATCCCGCGCGAGGCCGAGAAGCTCGCCGTACGCATGATCCACGGCAGCGGACAGGTCGACCTCGTCGCCGATCTGGTCGTCCACCCGGGGCTGGTGAGCTCGGCGCGCGCTGCGTTGCTGTCGGGCGCCCCGATCCTGACCGACGCGCGGATGGTCGCCATGGGCATCACGTCCTCCAGGCTGCCGGCCGCGAACGAGGTGCTCTGCTTCCTCAACGACGAACGCGTCCCGGGGCTGGCCGCGAAGTGGGACACCACGCGGACCGCGGCCGCGGTCTCGCTCTGGGAGCCCCACCTCGAAGGTGCCGTCGTGGTGATCGGCAACGCTCCGACAGCGCTGTTCCACCTGATGGAGATGCTGATCGAAGGAGCACCTCGTCCCGCAGCCATCATCGGCTGCCCTGTCGGCTTCATCGGCGCCGCCGAGTCCAAGGACGCGCTCGCCTCGCTTGCGAACGACCACGGGATCGACGTCCCGTTCGTGACCGTCCGCGGCCGGCGGGGCGGGTCGGCGATGGCCTCGTCCGCAGTGAACGCGCTCTCCCAGGAGGAGGAATGACCGGACACTTCTACGGCGTCGGGCTCGGCCCGGGCGATCCCGAGCTGATCACCCTCAAGGCTGCCCGGCTCATCGCGTCGGCGGACGTGATCGCCTACCACGCCGGTGTCAGCAAGCACTCCCACGCGCGCCGGATCGCAGCAGACCTCATCCCGCCCGGCGCGATCGAGGAGGAGCTGCGCTACCCGGTGACCACCGGCAGCACCGACCATCCGGGTGGGTACGCCGGCGCCATGGCCGACTTCTACGAGGAGTCCGCGGCGCGGCTCGCAGCCCATCTGGAGGCCGGCCGGACGGTCGTACTCATGGCCGAGGGTGACCCTCTCTTCTACGGCTCCTACATGTACATGCACGACCGGCTTGCCCACCGGTTCCCGACGGAGGTCGTGCCGGGCGTGACCTCGGTGACGGCGGCCACCGCCGCCGTGGCCTCGCCGCTCGTACGCCAGACCGACGTCCTGACGGTGCTGCCCGGCACCTTGCCCGAGGCCGAGCTCGCCCGACGCCTGGCCGACACCGGTGGAGCGATCATCATGAAGCTCGGGCGGACGTTCCCGGCCGTACGGTCGGCCCTGGCGCAGGCCGGACGGCTCGAGCACGCCCTGTACGTCGAACGCGCCTCGATGCCCGAGGAGCGGTGGCTCCCGGTCGCTGACGTGGACCCGGCGACCGTTCCCTACTTCTCGCTGATCGTCGTCCCCGGCGACTCGCTGCACGAGCAGCCCGGTGGCCGGCGGACGCCCAGGGCCGCTACCAGCACGACGGAGAATCGCGGGTCAGCTGAGCTGCTCGTCGTCGGGCTCGGCCCCGGCCCCGACTGCTGGGTCACGCCGGAGGTGACCGCCGCGCTGGCGTCGGTGGACCACGTGGTCGGGTACGCGCCATACGTCAACCGGGTGCCGCAGCGCGCGGGCCTGAAGCGGCATCCCTCCGGCAACACCGTCGAGCTGGACCGCGCCCGATTCGCGCTGGACCTGGCCCGACGTGGCGAGAAGGTCGCCGTGGTCTCCGGCGGAGACCCGGGTGTCTTCGGCATGGCCTCGGCGGTCTTCGAGGCGGCCGAGGACCCGGAGTTCGCCGAGGTCTCCGTGCGGGTGCTGCCCGGCCTCAGCGCCATACAGGTCGTGGCCGCCAGGGCCGGCGCCCCGATCGGCGCGGACTTCGCCGTGGTCAGCCTCTCGGACCGTCTCAAGCCGTGGTCTGTCGTCGAGCGTCGACTGCGGGCGGCAGCCGAGGCCGACCTGGTCCTGGGCATCTACAACCCTGCGTCCCGCTCACGCACCGAGCAGGTGGTGGCCGCGCAGAAGCTCCTGCTCGAGTACCGAGCCGCGGAGACCGTGGTGGTCGTGGGCCGTGACATCGGCCGCGAGGAGGAGTCGCTGCACGTCACCACGCTGGCGGAGCTCGACGCCGGCTCGATCGACATGAAGTGCCTGCTCATCGTCGGCGCCTCCTCGACCCGTCGTACGGCGTCCGGGGTGGTGTGGACTCCGCGGTACGTCGACTGACGCGGCTCAGCTCCCGGACCGCTCCCGGGCCGGGTCGTAGAGGTGTGACTGACCCTGTCCACGGGGGTCCAGCGCCCGGCCGACGAGGATGACCGCAGCCTGTCGCAGGCCTGCTTCCTCGACCTGGTCGGCGATGTCGGCGACCGTGCCGCGCAGCACCAGCTCGTCGGGCTGGCTCGCGCGATAGACGACCACGACCGGACAGTCGGCGCCGTACTCCCCCGCCAGCCCGGCCATCAGCTCGCGGGTGCGGGTGATCGCCAGGTGCAGCACCAGCGTCGCCCCGGTCGCGGCGAAACGGCTCAGCTCCTCGCTCTCCGGCATCGCGGTCGAGCGGGCCTGCACCCGGGTGAGTACCACCGACTGTGTGACCAGAGGCACCGTGAGCTCGCGGCCGACGATCGCGGCGGCGGCGGCGTACGCCGGGACACCGGGCGTCACGTCCCAGGGCACCCCGAGCTCGTCGAGCCGACGGCTCTGCTCGGCGACGGCGGAGTAGATCGACGGGTCGCCCGAGGTCAGCCTGACCACGTCGTGACCCGCTTCGTGCGCC
Source organism: uncultured Actinomycetota bacterium (assembly GCA_963759525.1). Taxonomy (GTDB): domain Bacteria; phylum Actinomycetota; class Actinomycetes; order Propionibacteriales; family Nocardioidaceae; genus Marmoricola. Next base: position 79,503 of record CAVWZO010000016.1, read on the forward strand.
GCGGCCAGCTCAGTGACGATCTGGTCGAGGTCGAGGTGCTGGGTGTCGACGAGACGAGCGTCGGCGCGGCAGTGTCCGAGGACATCGGCGTCGAGGTAGGTGCCCGGGTAGAGCACCACATCCGCAGCAGCCAGGAGCGCCGCCGCGCGGAGGGTGATCAGGTCGGCGGCGCCCGGTCCCGCCCCGACGAAGTGGATGGTCACGTGCTCGCCTCGCTGATCTGGATGGCCCACTGGGTCACCGCGCGCGACGGACTCCAGCCGGTGAACGAGCCGATCGGGGCAGCGTGCTCGACCGAGATCCGGGTGAGCTCGCCGCCGTGCTCGTCGTACAGCCGGGCCAAGAGGGACTCCGTCTCCAGGGTGACGCCGTGCACCACGAGGCGTCCACCAGGCCGCAGAGCGTTCAGGCATGCCTCGATGACGCCGGGCCGGGTGGCACCGCCACCGATGAACACGGCGTCGGGCGCATCCAGGTCGGCCAGAACCTCAGGGGCCGTGGCGTTCACGACCTGCAGCGTGGGCACACCCAGCGACGCAGCGTTCAGCTCGATCCGGGCACAGCGCTCGGGGTCCGACTCGACAGCGACGGCGCGACACGTCGGGTGTGCACGCATCCACTCAATGGCGACCGAGCCTGCGCCGGCCCCCACGTCCCAGAGCAGCTCGCCCGGACGCGGTGTGAGCCGGGCAAGGGCAGCGGCGCGAACGTCGCGCTTGGTGAGCTGGCCGTCGTTCTCGTACGACGAGTCGGGCAGGCCGGGCGCCCATGACGCGGTCGACGCGCCGGGTGTCTTCTCCACGACCTCGACGGCAACGACGTTCAGCCGAGGGACGGGCCCGTTCCATGTCTCGGCCCACTGCTCGGCCGTCGCCGCGATCCGCGACTCCTCGGTCGAGCCGAGGTCACCCAGAACCGTGAACCTGCTCGGGCCGTAGCCGTGCTCGTCGAGCAGGGCTGCGACCAAGCCCGGGGTCGACTCGTCGGAGGAGAGCACCAGCACCCGCCTGCCCGGGGCGAACTGACGCAGCACGAGGTGAGGGTCGCGCCCGACCAGGCTGACGAGGGCCGTGGACTCCTCCGGCCAGCCCATGCGCGCGCGGGCCAGCGCAACTGACGAGACGGCCGGTTGGACGTCGACTCGGTCGGCGCCGACCAGTTCGACGAGGGTGCTCGCGATGCCGGAGACGAGTGGGTCACCCGAGGCGAGGACGACGACCGTGCGGTCGTCGTACTGCTCCAGGAGGGCGGGCAGTCCCTCACGCAACGGGGAGGGCCACGACTCGCGGAGCTGGCCCTCGACCGGCGGCAGCAGTTCGAGGTGACGATCGCCGCCGAGGACAACGTCGGCAGCCAACACCCGCTGCCGCAGGGGTTCCGGCACGCCCGGCCAGCCGTCGGCGCCGATGCCGACAACGGTGAGGCGTGCGGGGTGGAGGGGCGGCACGAGGACTGACGCTATCGTGACCTTCGTCAGGCACGAGGTGCCCCGAGGGCCGAGCGCAGCGCGAGCAGCGACCGGGCTGAGGGGAGAATCTGGGAAGCCGGTGCAAGTCCGGCACAGGGCCCGCTGCGGTGACTCGGCCTCTCCAGCTTGTTGGGAGAGCCGGGAAGTCCGAAGACCGGCCTCGTGCACGCGAACGATGGCTGACGAGCGGGAGCCCCCCATGCCACAGCAGTTTCCTTTCAGCGCCGTCGTCGGCTCCGACGAGATGGCGCTGGCGCTGGTCCTCACGACGATCTCGCCCGAGGTCGGAGGCGTGCTGGTACGAGGCGAGAAGGGCACCGCGAAGTCGACCATCGTGCGCGCCCTGGCCGCGGTACTGCCACCGATCGAGGTGGTCTCAGGGGACCGATTCTCCAGTGACCCCCGTGACTCCGGCCTCTCCCCCGACGGCCCGTTTCCCGCCGACGCCCCCACCGAACGCAGGCCGGTGCGCCTCGTCGAGCTGCCCGTCGGCGCCACCGAGGACCGGGTGCTCGGCTCGCTGCATCTTGAGCGCGCACTCTCCCAGGGCAAGGCGGAGTACGAGCCGGGACTGCTGGCTCGTGCGCACCGCGGAATCCTGTACGTCGACGAGGTGAACCTGCTGCACGACCACCTCGTCGACCTGCTCCTCGACGCAGCGGCGATGGGCCGGTCCACCGTCGAACGCGACGGGGTCTCAGTCGAGCACGCCGCAAGGTTCGTGCTCGTCGGCACGATGAACCCGGAGGAGGGTGAACTGCGCCCGCAGCTGCTCGACCGCTTCGGGCTGACCGTGCAGGTCGCTGCACCTCGCGACCCTGCCCAGCGGGTCGAGGTGGTCCGTCGCCGGATGGCCTACGACCTCGACCCGGACGCATTCGCGGCGTCGTACGCCGAGCAGGAGCGGGCCCTCACCGACCGGATCCTGGCCGCCCAGAAGCTGGTGGACATCGTCGAGCTGGGCGAGGCCGCGTTGCTGAAGATCGCGGAGGTGTGCGCGGCCTTCGAGGTGGACGGCATGCGAGCCGACATCGTCACCGCCAGGGCGGCTGTTGCGCACGCGGCCTGGCACGAACGCCTCTGGGTCACGAAGGACGACATCCGCGCCGCCGCGCGGCTGGCCCTGCCACACCGCCGCCGCCGCAACCCGTTCGACGCCCCCGGCCTCGACGAGGAGCTGCTCGACCAGATCCTCGGCGACGACGAGCTGCCTCCCGACCCACCGCCCGACAAGTCAGAGGACCAGCCCCCTCCGGAGTCGGAGTCGTCCGAGTCGTCCGAGGCCGACGGGGACAAGGGTGCTGGCGGGGCAGCGGACGAGGAAACCGCCTCAACTCCACAAATGTTGGATCGGGACGTCGAGATCGAGGAAGTGGACGTCCCAACCCAACAAATGTGGAGTTCGGGCGGCCCCTCGTCGACCACGATCGCGGGCATCGGTACGCCGTACCGGCCGCGCATGTTCACCGTCGACGGCACCGGAGCGGGCGAGTCCGGGCGCCGGAGCCGAGCCATCACCGAGTCCGGACGCCGGATCGGCGCGCGGCCCGGCACGAGTGGCGCTCTGCACCTGACCGAGACCGTCCGCGCGGCCGCACCTCACCAGGTCGACCGGGGTCGGACCTCGGGACCGCTGAGGTTCGAGGGGTCGGACCTGCGGATGGCCGACCGTGAGGGCAAGGAGTCCAACCTGATCCTGTTCTGCGTCGACGCGTCCGGCTCGATGGCCGCGCGGCGGCGGATGGAGCAGGTGAAGACCGCGATCCTCTCGCTGCTGCTGGACGCCTACCAGCGCCGCGACAAGGTCGGGCTGATCACCTTCCGCGGCGACCGGGCCGACCTGGTGCTGCCGGCCACGCACTCGGTCGACGTGGCGGCGACGCGCCTGCACGAGCTCCCCGCCGGTGGCCGTACGCCGCTGGCCGAGGGACTCCTCGAGGCCCAGCGGGTGCTCCGCCTGGAACACGTCCGGGACCCCCGGCGACGGCCGCTGCTCCTGGTGGTGACCGACGGCCGGGCGACGTACGGCCAGGACGCCCCGGAGCGTTCACGACAGGCGGCTGGACTGCTGGCCCACGCGGGTGTCGCCTCGCTGGTCGTCGACTGCGAGAACGGTCCCTTCCGTCTCGGTCTCGCCGAGCGCCTCGCCGAAGCACTGAACGGGGAGCATGTCCCCATCGGTGAGGTCAGCGCCTCCGCCCTGACCCATCTCGTGTACGGCTCCGTGGGGCCGACCCGCACCCCGAGCGAAGGGGCTGCCTGAGATGCCAAAGGGACAACCGCTCACGGTGCCCGACGACGGCCTGACCACGCGGCAGCGACGCAACCGGCCGCTGCTGATGGTGAACACCGGCGACGGCAAGGGAAAGTCGACCGCAGCGTTCGGGCTCGCGATCCGCGCCTGGAACCAGGGCTGGAACGTCGGCGTCTTCCAGTTCGTGAAGTCGGCCAAGTGGCGGATCGGTGAGCAGACCGTCCTCGAGCGGCTCGGTGAGCTGCACGAGGAGACCGGCGAGGGCGGTGCGGTCGAGTGGCACAAGATGGGCGCCGGCTGGTCCTGGTCCCGCAAGGCCGGCGACGAGGCCGACCACGCAACCGAGGCCGCCGAGGGCTGGGCCGAGATCAAGCGGCGACTGGCCGCCGAGACCCACGACCTGCTCGTGCTCGACGAGTTCACCTACCCCATGCAGTGGGGCTGGGTCGATGTCGACGACGTGGTCGAGACACTCTCCACCCGCCCGGGCCGCCAGTACGTCGTGATCACCGGCCGCCGGGCTGACCCTCGGCTGGTCGAGGTCGCCGACCTGGTCACCGACATGACGAAGGTGAAGCATCCGATGGACGCGGGCCAGAAGGGCCAACGAGGCATCGAGTGGTAGTCCAGAGATGACCGCGCTGCCCCGGATCGTCGATAGCTGCCCCGGCGACCGGCCAGGGCAAGACGACGGTCGCCACCGGCCTGATGGCAGCGCTGACCCGCTCCGGCCGCGTGGTCAGCGGGCACAAGGTCGGGCCCGACTACATCGACCCCGGCTACCACGCCCTGGCCAGCGGTCGGCCTGGGAGGAACCTCGACCCGCACCTGGTCGGTGAGGAACGCATCGTCCCGCTGCTGCTGCACGGAGCCGCGGGCGCCGACATCGCGGTCATCGAAGGCGTCATGGGTCTGTACGACGGCCGCGTCGGCGGGGACGGCTTCGCGTCCACTGCGCACGTCGCAGCGCTGACCCGCACGCCCGTCGTACTCGTCGTGGACATCTCCCGGTCCTCGCGCTCCATCGGGGCCGTCGTACACGGGATGGCTACGTGGGTCACGCTCCATGGGAACCGGGTTCCCCGGCATCCACGGCGTGATCCTGAACAAGGCGGGCTCGCCCCGGCATGCAGCCGAGGTGGCCGACAGCATCGACCTTCCGGTGCTGGGCACGATCGGCCGCGACGAGGCCATCTCGGTCCCCTCTCGCCACCTCGGGCTCGTGCCCGCTGCCGAACGCGACGCGGCCGAGCACGAGCTGGACCGGCTGGCCGCGCTCATCGCCGAGCTGGTCGACCTCGACCGGCTCGTCGAGATCGCTGCTAGTGCTCCGGACCTGGAGACGGAGCCGTGGGACCCCACGAACGAGGTCACGGCCGCGAGCGAACGCCGGCCGGTGGTCGCGATGGCCGGCGGCCGGGCGTTCACGTTCCGCTATACCGAGACCGAGGAGCTGCTTCGTGCCGCCGGCTGCGAGGTCGTCACCTTCGACCCGCTCAGGGACCACTCACTGCCTGAGGGGACCAGCGGGATCTACCTCGGTGGCGGGTTCCCGGAGGTACACGCGATCGAGCTCAGCGCCAACGGCCGGCTGCGCGCGGATCTGCGGGCGGCGGTCGCGTCGGGCGTACCGACCGTGGCCGAGTGCGCCGGGCTGCTGTACCTGTGCGAGAGCGTCGACGGCGCCCCCATGGTCGGCAACTTGCCCGCGACCGCCACGATGACTCCTCGTCTGACGCTCGCCTATCCCACGGTCACCGCGGCCTCGGACTCCTTGCTGACCAGGTCCGGTGAGCAGGTCACCGGCCATGAGTTCCATCGAACGGTCGTAGAGCCACCCGCCGGAGAGGGACCAGCCTGGACCGTTGAAGGCCGGGACCAGGGGTTCACGTCGGACAGCCTGCACGCGTCGTACCTGCACACGCACTGGGCCGGGTTCCCGCAGCTCGCGCAGCGGTTCGCCGATGCGGTCCACGCCGCTTCTCCGCACATCGCGGTCCAGCCCCTCGAGCACGGGACGCCCGCGCCGGAAGCTCTGGCGCGTCCCCTCGAGCACCACGGGGACGTCGAGGTCAGCCCCGGGCTGCTCGACTTCGCGGTCAACGTCTACCCGGGACCGCGGCCGCCGTGGCTCGACCGAGCACTGACAGAGAGCCTGTCCGAGGTGGGCAGCTACCCGACCACGGCGGCGGCCGAGCAGGCCTTGGCCGATCGTCACGGCCGGGCGCCGGAGGAGGTGCTCGCAACCGCGGGCGCTGCCGAGGCGTTCTCGCTGCTCGCCCGGCTGCGGCGGTGGCGGATGCCCGTGGTGGTGCATCCGCAGTTCACGGAGCCACATGCCGCCCTGCTCCGGGAGGGCCACACCGTCCATGAGGTGATCTGCCTGCCGGAGTCCGCGTTCGTGCTCGACCCGGACGCGGTGCCGGAGGGTGCTGACCTGGTGCTGGTGGGCAATCCGACCAACCCGACCGGCGTACTCCACCCGGCTTCGGTACTGAAGGAGCTGGTGCGCCCGGGCAGGGTCGTGGTCGTCGACGAGGCGTTCATGGACGCCGTACCTGGTCAGGAGGAGTCGCTTGCGGAAATGCCACTGCCCGGCCTGGTCGTCGTCCGCAGCCTGACCAAGCACTGGGGCATTCCCGGTGTGCGCGCGGGCTACGTGCTCGCCGAGCCGGAGGCGCGGGACCAGCTCAGGGCGATCCAGGTGCCGTGGTCGGTCTCAGGGCCGGCGGCGGCAGCCATGGTTGCCTGCGCTTTGCCGCAAGCACAGGCCGACGCCGCTGAGCGCGCGGACGCGCTGGCCGGTTGGAGAATTGCCCTGGAACAGGGTCTGACCGAGCTCGGGATCCCCCATCAGCCGTCGGTAGCGTCGTACGTCCTCGCACGGGTCGGTGCCGGTGCCCACGCGGCCCTTCGGAGCCTCGGTTTCGCCGTACGACGCTGCGACACGTTCCCCGGACTCGGCCCGGAATGGGTCCGGATCGCAGCCCGCCCCCCCGACCGGACCACCCTCCTCCTGGCCGCCCTGAAGGACGTCGACAGCAGGCCCCCGACCGTCGGTGGTCGAGCAGCGAGCGGCTAGCCGAGCCCCGTAGGTGGTCGAGCAGCGAGCGCCAGCGAGCGGCCAGTCGAGACCACCGACCGTAGGTGGTCGAGCAGCGAGCGCCAGCGAGCGGCCAGTCGAGACCACCGACCGTAGGTGGTCGAGCAGCGAGCGCCAGCGAGCGGCCAGTCGAGACCACCGACCGTAGGTGGTCGAGCAGCGAGCGCCAGCGAGCGGCCAGTCGAGACCACCGACCGTAGGTGGTCGAGCAGCGAGCGCCAGCGAGCGGCCAGTCGAGACCACCACCCGCACGACCACAGCCGGCATCAACCCGTAGGTGGTCGAGCAGCGAGCGCCAGCGAGCGGCCAGTCGAGACCACCGCCCGCACGACCACAGCCGGCATCAACCCGTAGGTGGTCGAGCAGCGAGCGCCAGCGAGCGGCCAGTCGAGACCACCGCCCGCACGACCACAGCCGGCATCAACCCGTAGGTGGTCGAGCAGCGAGCGCCAGCGAGCGGCCAGTCGAGACCACCGCCCGCACGACCACAGCCGGCATCAACCCGTAGGTGGTCGAGCAGCGAGCGCCAGCGAGCGGCCAGTCGAGACCACCGCCGAGACGGCGCCTCACCCAGACCCGCCGAGACGGCGCTTGTGCAACGGGGCGGATGAACATTGCAGCCGTCTCGGCGGTTGTTTCCGGGACACAAGCGCCGTCTCGGCGATCCTCCTGGGCGGCGTACCGCACGCGACCCACAGCCCGATCAGAGGAGTCTGTCCTGCATCTGGTCCGTGCTGGACTCCGCTAATCGGGTTCTCCGTTCACGGTCGACCACCCGTTTGGTCTCGGCTGCTCGTCGGCTCGCGGAGTGTGGTCTCGACTGATCGCTCGCTGCTCGACCACCTACGGGTCGAGGCCCGCTTGTCGTCGTACGGGGTGTGGTCTCGACTGATCGCTCGCTTCGCTCGCTGCTCGACCACCTACGGGTCGAGGCCCGCTTGTCGCGTACGGGGTGTGGTCTCGACTGATCGCTCGCTTCGCTCGCTGCTCGACCACCTACGGGTCGAGGCCCGCTTGTCGCCGTACGGGGTGTGGTCTCGACTGATCGCTCGCTTCGCTCGCTGCTCGACCACCTACGGGTCGAGGCCCCATGTCGCCGTACGGGGTGTGGTCTCGACTGATCGCTCGCTTCGCTCGCTGCTCGACCACCTAGCTTCGCTCGTTTCGAGACGCTCGTTTCGCTGGCTGCTCGCCCACCTACGGGTTGCTCGCGGCTCGACCGCGGATGGGTTGGTGTGGTCTCGGGGATCTTGCCCTAGGCTGAGGCCGCGGGCACGAGGAAGCCGGTGGGACTCCGGCACAGTCGCGCTACTGTGACGCCGCCTCCGAGAGCGTTTCGGATGCGGTGGAGTCAGACCCGAGGGCCCGCGCGAATCCATTCGCACCAACAGGGACGCCCCATCCCTCAGGAGGAACCATGGCTCAGACCACCGCCGTTCCCGAGATCGAGGTCCCCTCGATTCCCCTCGGTCAGATCGCCCCGTGGGCGCTCTTCTACGGCCTGATCGCTGTTCTGGCGATCTTCTTCATCAGCGCAGACCAGGGCGCCATCTCGATCCCGTCAGGCACGTTGATCCACGAGTTCGTCCACGACGGTCGACACCTGCTCGGCTACCCCTGCCACTGAGCCGGCGTATGTGAGCCGAGGCTTCGGCCCGGCTCCGTCGACTGACCTTAAGAAACGGATTCATCCATGACCGCACGCGCATTTCTCATTCGTGGACTGCTGGCGGGCCTGCTCGCAGGGATCGCCGTCTTCATCGTCGCCTTCACCGTCGGTGAGCCACAGGTACAGGCCGCCATCGACATCGAAGAGGCCAACTCCGCAGCCGAGGCGCCGGCCGAGGAGTCCGAAGCGGGACACAGCCACGAGTCCGAAGAGGCGCACAGCCACGAGGATGAGGGCGCCGTCGTCTCACGTGGCACCCAGCGCACCTGGGGCCTGCTGACAGCCAGCGTCGGGGTCGGTACGGCGCTGGGCGGGATCGTCGCACTGCTCGCCGCCGGAGCCGTCGGCCGCATCGGTCGCTGGACTCCGGGACAGTCAACGGCCTTCGTGGCGCTGGCGGGCTTCGTGGCAGTGGGGCTGGTGCCCTTCCTCAAGTACCCCGCGTCGCCACCGGCGGTCGGCAACGGGGAGACCATCGGCAGCCGGACCTTCGAGTACTTCGCCTACCTGGTGATCTCGGTACTGGCCGCGGTGCTAGCCACCGTCGTGGCGCAGCGCCTGTGGCGCGAACGCGGCACGTACGTCGCGGTCGTCTCGGGCATCGCGCTCTACCTCGCGGTCGTCGTGGTGGCCGGCCTGCTGATGCCGACGGTCAACGAGCTCGGTGACTTCCCGGCCGACATCCTCTGGTACTTCCGCCGGGCCGCGATCATCACCCAGGCAACGATGTGGGCCGGGATCGGCGTGCTGCTGGTCGGCATGGTCGGCAAGCTGCACCGGGACGCGTCGGCGACCACCGAGCGGCGCAGGCTCGCGGCCAGTCTGTGAGTGCCAGCCTGTGAGTCCCGTCGTACCGCCCTCGGCCGAGGTGGCCGCGAGTGCTGCCGCGCGGCTCGGCGCTCTCGCCATCCCCGTGGGCGCACTCGGCCGGCTCGGCGACCTCGGGGTGTGGGTCTGCGCCACGCAGGGTGAGGTCCCACCGCGCGAGCTGACCGACGTACGCCTCGTGATCTTCGCCGGGGACCACGGCGTCTCGGCGCACGGCGTCTCGGCGTACCCGGCCGAGATCACCGCAGCGATGGTCCGCACCTTCGTGATGGGCAAGGCCACGGTGTCCGCTCTGGCCGCGTCGCACGACGTCAAGGTGCGCGTGCTCGACCTCGGCGTGGACGACGACCTCGACGGGGTGGACCCCGACGTACGGCAGGCACAAGGTACGACGGGGCAGCGGCGCGATCCACCTGGAGGACGCGCTCACCGCAGACGAGACCCGCCAAGCGCTCGAGGCTGGCGCAACCGTGGCGGCCGAGGAGATCGCCAAGGGCGCGCAGCTGCTCCTCTGCGGGGACATGGGAATCGGCAACACGACTCCCGCGGCCGCCCTGATCGCCGCCGGGCTCGGGCTGCCTGCCACGGAGGTCACGGGTCGTGGCACCGGCATCAGCGACCAGGCCGTCGTACACAAGCAGGGCATCGTGCAGCAGGCGCTGGACCGGGCCGGTGAACGCGCGCTGGACCCGTTCGAGACCCTGGTCGCCCTCGGCAGTGCTGACCTGGCGGCAGCCACCGGCTTCATGGTGGCGGCCGCGCGCGCCGGCGTACCCGTCCTGCTCGACGGGGTGATCTCGGTGGCCTGCGCCCTGACCGCTGAACGACTGGCTCCCGGGTGCGTCGGCTGGTTCGCCGCCGGTCATCGCTCGACCGAGCCGGCGCAGTCGCTGGCCCTGGAGAAGCTCGGCCTGCAGCCGATCCTGGACCTGGACATGCGCCTGGGTGAGGGCAGCGGTGCCGTGGCTGCGGTTCCGGTGCTCAGGTCGGCGGTGGCCGTCATGCGCGACGTCGCGCTGCTCGCCGATCTCCTGCCGGATGCGTGATGCCTGGCGGCTGGCTCTGGGCACGCTGACCGTCGTACCGGTCAAGCCGCCCGGCCGCGTGGACCTGACTGTCGCCGGACGCGCGATGCTGCTGGCGCCGCTCGCAGTCCTTCCGCTCGGCGCCGCTGTCGCCCTCGTGACGTGGGGTGGGCGCGAGCTCGGCCTGTCAGTGTTTGCCGTCGCGGCGGCGGCGATCGGGGTAGTCGCGCTCGGTAGCCGGGCGCTTCACCTCGACGGCCTCTCGGACACGGTCGACGGGCTCACCGCCTCCCACCAGGCCGAGCGGTCGCTCGAGGTGATGCGCTCCGGCACGGCAGGTCCCGCCGGGGTGGTCGCGCTGGTCGTCGTCCTCGGGGTGCAGGCGGGCTCCCTGGTGGGCCTGATGTTCCTGCCCCGGGGTCCGATCCTCGCGTTGGTCCTCGTCTGCCTCTCGCGCGCAAGCCTCTCCCTCGCCTGCCTGCGGGGTGTCCCTGCCGCCCGGCAGGACGGGTTGGGCGTGCACCACGCCGGGTCCGTGGCCCCGTTCGCCGCCGGGCTCCAGTGGCTGGCGATGGCAGCGGTTGCCGGTGCGGCGTTCGCGTGGGCGGGACTGCCCTGGTGGCACGGGGTCGTGGGTGTCTGCGTCGCCGCGGCCGTCGTCGGCCTGCTGGTCGCCCACGCCGTACGACGACTCGGCGGCGTGACCGGGGACGTATTCGGCGCGGGCGTGGAGCTCAGCCTGGCCGCACTCCTGCTGAGCGCGGCATGACCACCTCAGAGTCTCAGCGTCCGGCCGGCGACGACGAGCAGCACCTCGTCGCACTCCCCCGCCACCCGCTGGTTGACCCGGCCGAGCAGGTCGCGGAAGAGCCGGCCCGAACGATGCTCCGGCACGATCCCCATGCCCACCTCGTTGGTCACGGTCACCACGTCCACGGTGCTGGCACGGAGGGCGTCGACGAACTGGTCGAGAGCGGCTTCCACAGGTCGGGCCGCCTCGTCGGCCGGAACGGCCCATCCGCCCGATTCGTCGAGGATGGCCGAGAGCCAGGTGCCGAGGCAGTCGACCAGCACCGGAGCCTCGCTCTCGCGGACTGCCCGAGCAAGGTCGCGCGTCTCCAGGGTGACCCAGCCCTTCGGTCGGCGCGCGCGGTGGGCGGCGATCCGGGCGGCCCACTCCGGGTCGGCGTCCTCGTCGGTGGTCGGGCCGGGCGCGACGTACGTCACGACCGGTTCGGACGAGAGCAGGCGTTCAGCGTGAGCGGACTTGCCGGAGCGGACGCCACCGGTCACCAGGGTCTTCATCGGTCGGCAGCGTACCGGGCACGGCCAGGGTCAAGGGGAATGCCATGAGCCGGTCCCGGGCCACGGGGCTCGCGCTCGGGTTCCTCGCCGACCGGATCCTCGGCGACCCCGCGCGGGCACACCCGGTCGCCGCCTTCGGCCAGGTCGCGGCCGCGGTGGAGTCCCGTGCGTACGCCGACTCGCGCCTCCGCGGGAGCCTCGTGACCGGTGGGCTCGTCGCGACGACAGTGCTGGGCGGCGTGGTCCTCGACCGGGTGACCCGGAGCCGGCCGGTCCTGCACACCCTGGTCACCTCGATCGCCACGTGGACCGTCCTCGGCGGCACGTCCCTGGACCGTGAGGCCGGCCGTGTCGACGGGCTCCTCGCCGCCGGTGACCTGCCTGCAGCCCGCGACCAGCTCACGCACCTCGTCGGACGTGACACCCAGCAGCTCGACCAGGGTGAGGTGGCCCGCGCGACCATCGAGTCGTTGGCCGAGAACACCAGCGACGCCGTGGTGGCCCCGTTGGTGCTCGGTGCCTTCGGTGGAGTCGGCGCACTGCTGGGCTACCGGGCCGCCAACACGCTCGATGCCATGTTCGGCCACCGCAGCCCCCGCTACGAGCGCTTCGGCTGGGCCGCCGCGCGGCTGGACGACGTATTGAACCTCCCCGGGTCACGGCTCACGGCCGTCCTGGCGGCAGCCCTCGCACCCACAGTGCAGGGCTCGTCGAAGGAGGCGGTGCGCGCCTGGCTGCGCGACTCCCCCGGTCACCCGAGTCCCAACGCGGGACCGGTGGAGGCGGCGTTCGCGGGAGCTCTTGGAGTCCGGCTCGGCGGGACCAACGACTACGAAGGACGCATGGAGCAACGGGTGCAGCTCGGCACAGGCAGGGCTCCGCGTGCGGCCGACATCGGGCCCGCCCGCGCGCTGGCACGCCGGGTCGACATCGCCGCCCTGCTGGTCACGGTCGCGCTCGTCGCCACCCGTCGGGCGGGGAAGCCATGAAAACGAACGCGCTCCTCGTTGCGGGTACGACGTCCGATGCCGGCAAGACGATCGTGACCACCGGTCTGTGCCGGGCCCTTTCGCGACGGGGTGTGCGGGTGGCGCCCTTCAAGGCACAGAACATGTCGAACAACTCGATGGTGTGCGCCAGCGGCGGTGAGATCGGCCGGGCCCAGTGGGTGCAGGCGCTGGCGGCACGAGCAGAGCCAGAGACCGCGATGAACCCGGTACTGCTCAAGCCGGGCGGTGACCGGCGCAGCCACGTCGTCGTACACGGCCAACCTGCGGGCCACCTCTCCTCGAGCGACTTCATCGACGGCCGCGCCCACCTCGCGCGGGCGGCGTACGACGCGTTCGACGACCTGAGCTCCCGCTACGAGGCAGTCGTCGTGGAAGGCGCGGGCAGTCCGGCGGAGACCAACCTGCGCAGGGGCGACTACGTCAACATGGGGCTCGCCCGACACGCACAGATCCCGACCGTCGTCGTCGGCGACATCGACCGCGGTGGCGTGTTCGCGGCCATGTACGGCACCGTGGCACTGCTCGACCCCGCCGACCAGGCGCTGGTGGCCGGTTTCATCGTGAACAAGTTCAGGGGCGACGACTCGCTGCTGGCTCCGGCGTTGGAGCACCTGACGGAGCTGACCGGCCGACCGGTGTACGGCGTACTGCCGTGGCGGGCCGACCTGTGGCTGGACTCCGAGGATGCCCTGGATCTGGCGGGCCGTCGGGCCACCTCGGGCGATCGGACGCTTCGCGTCGCCGTCATACGGCTCCCGCGGATCAGCAACTTCACCGACGTGGACGCCCTCGGGATCGAGCCGGACGTCGACGTCGTCTTCGCCTCCCATCCCCGTGCACTGGCCGACGCGGACCTCGTGGTGCTCCCCGGCACCCGGGCCACAGTCGCGGACCTCGCGTGGTTGCGGGAGCAGGGACTGGACCGGGCGATCGTGCGGCACGCGGAGGCGGGCGGCTCGGTGCTGGGAGTCTGCGGTGGGTTCCAGATGCTCGGCCGGTCCATCAGCGACCCCGCCGGCGTCGAAGGGGCCAACGGGACCGCGGTCGACGGGCTCGGGCTGCTCGACGTCGCCACCGACTTCGGCCCCGAGAAGGTGCTGCGGCTCTCGAGCGGCGAGGCTCTCGGCCAGCCCGTGACCGGCTACGAGATCCACCACGGCCGGATCACCCGCGCCGAGGACGAGGAGTTCATCGGCGGCGCGCGCCGCGGCTCGGTCTTCGGGACCATGTGGCACGGCAGCCTGGAGAGCGACTCGTTCCGGGAGGCGTTCCTCGCGTGCGTGGCCGAACAGGCAGGTGTCGAGCGGACCGGCAGCGGGACCAGCTTCGCCGTGCAGCGCGAGGCCCGGCTCGACGTGCTAGGTGACCTGGTGGAGACGCACCTCGACGTGGCCGCGCTGCAGGACCTGATGACGGGCGGCTCCGGCCGAAGCTGGCCGGTGCTGACTTCGGGGCTCGCCTCGGGGCCGGTCCGATGAGGATCCTGCTGCTGGGCGGGACCGCCGAGGCTCGCGAGCTGGCGGCGCTGCTCACTGCCGACGGCATCGACGTCACCAGCTCGCTCGCCGGCCGGGTCCAGCGCCCGCGGATGCCTCTCGGCGCGGTCCGTGTCGGGGGCTTCGGCGGTGTCGAGGGGCTCCGCGCCCACCTGCGCGACGAGGCGGTCGACCTGGTCGTCGACGCCACCCACCCGTTCTCCGAGCAGATGAGCCGGCACGCCGAGCAGGCGTGCCGAGCCGAGTCCGTCGACCTGCTCAGGCTCGAACGACCGGGCTGGTCACAGGCACCGGACGCAGCCGCCTGGCACTGGGTCGCCGACGACGCCAGCGCCGCCGCGGAGGCTGCAGATCTTGGTGCGCGTCCCTTCCTCACCGTCGGCCGGCAGCGGCTGGACCAGTACGTCCCCGCGCTGGGAGGACACGATGCCCTCGTCCGCGTGGTCGACCAGCCCGACGTGACCCTGCCAGTCGGCTGGACGTGCCTCCTGAGCCGGGGGCCCTACGACCTGGCCGGTGAGCTCAACCTGATGCGTGAGCATCGCGTCGACGTCCTGGTCACGAAGGACTCGGGCGGCAGCTACACCTGGCCGAAGCTCGAGGCCGCGTCGATGCTCGGGACTCCGGTCGTGGTGGTACGTCGGCCCGAACCTCCGCCTGGCCTTCAGGTCGTCGCCGATGTGTCAGCTGCCCACGCCTGGGTCAGGCGCGGGGGATGAGCCCGCGCCGCGTGCTACGGATCCACCTGCTGCGGCACGGCGAGTCCACCTGGAACGTCGAGGGCAGGGTCCAGGGCCAGACCCTGCACGTGCCCCTGACGCACCTCGGCGTGACCCAGGCCCGGGACGTCGCGGCCCGCCTCGCGACGGTGCCGATCCAGCGGCTCTACACCAGCGACCTGGTGCGCGCCGCGCAGACCGCCGAGCACGTCGCGAACGCGATCGGAGTGTACGCGCGGCCCGACGTACGGCTCCGGGAGCGGAGCTACGGGAGGCTCGAGGGCAGACCCAACCACAAGGTGCCGATGGTCGGTCGCAACGACGGTCTGCCGCCGGGAGGCGAGAGCTTCGACGCCGTCGTACGACGCGTGGGTGAGCTGTTCGACGAGTGCGTCGGCGAGGCGGCCCGCCTGGGTCTCGAAGGGATCGCGATGGTGACTCACGGTGACACCATCCGGGCAGCGCTGACCTGGCTCGGCCAGCTGGAGGATGCTCGGCACCGTCCCGGCAACGGGTCGGTCACGAGCGTGACGGTGGAGGTCGGCCAGCCGGAGAGAGAGACGGTGGCTCAGCGCCTGAGCAGGTAGATGTCCATCACCCAGCCCGCTGCGTCCCTGGTCCGGTCACGGATCGACTCGATGTCCACGACGA
This sequence comes from uncultured Actinomycetota bacterium, assembly GCA_963759525.1. Classification (GTDB taxonomy): domain Bacteria; phylum Actinomycetota; class Actinomycetes; order Propionibacteriales; family Nocardioidaceae; genus Marmoricola. Next base: position 95,031 of record CAVWZO010000016.1, read on the forward strand.
CGTCACCGACCCGGCCGGCCACCAGCACCTCGTGGGCCGTCCCGAGGTTGGCGCCCCACCAGATCCGCCAGTCGTCGAGCCCGGCGAGGTCGAGGGCCTGGTTGAGCATCACCGCGATGTTGTCCTGGCCCGACTCCACGGCCTCGCGGAGCCTTCGGCCCGTGGTCACGTGCAACGCCTGGCCGACATCGTGGAGCACGATTCCATGTCGGGCGGCGAGCAGCTGGAGGCTGGAGATGCCGGGGATGACCTCGATCTCGAGGTCGAGGCGCCGGCGGGCACGCACCTTCTCCAGCACCCGGATCGTGGAGTCGTAGAAGGCCGGATCGCCCCACACAAGGAAGCCCGCGTCTCCGTCGTAGGACAGCAGTGCCTCCTCGTAGGCCGTCGCGCGTGCGTCGTGCCACTTCGCCACGGCAGCCTCGTACTCCCCCACCGTTGACGTCCGGTCCGGGCGCCGCTCGCGCTCCGGATCCTGGACTCTCACGATCACCGGTGTCGTGTCGAGATGCCGGTCGAGCAGCCGCTCCCTCGCGGCCACCAGAGGGTCCGGCTTGCCATCCGGGGAGGACTTGTCGGCGACTACGAAGAACGCGACCTCGCGCATCGCGCGGACGGCCTCCAGCGTGACCTGGTCAGGATCCCCCGGCCCGACGCCGATCACCCGGACGTGTTTCATCGATCCTCCAGGTCACCCTCGAGGTCGAGGTAGACCTGCTGCATCTCCGCCAGGACGTCGGCGTCCGGCTCGGCCCAGAGACCACGGTCGGCCGCCTCGTGCAGCTTCTCCACGATCCCGCGCAGGGCCCACGGGTTCGACTGCCGCATGAACGCCTGGTTGGTCTCGTCGAGCACGTACTCCTTGGCCAGCGTGTCGTACATCCAGTCGTGCACCACACCAGTGGTGGCGTCGAACCCGAAGAGGTAGTCGACGGTCGCGGCGAGCTCGAACGCGCCCTTGTAGCCGTGGCGCTGCATGGCGCCGATCCAGCGGGGGTTCACGACCCGCGCCCGGAACACCCGGTTGGTCTCCTCCTGCAGCGTCCGGGTGCGTACGGCGTCAGGTGAGGTCGAGTCCCCAACGTACGCCTGCGGGTCGGAACCTGTCAGCGCACGGACGGTGGCGACCATGCCGCCGTGGTACTGGTAGTAGTCGTCGGAGTCGGCGATGTCGTGCTCGCGGGAGTCGATGTTCTTCGCCGCAACCTTGATCCGCCGGTAGTTGGTCCGCATGTCGTCGGCAGCGGGTGCGCCGTCGAGGTCGCGGCCGTACGCGAACCCGCCCCATGCCGTGTAGACCTCCGCCAGGTCGGCGTCGCTGCGCCAGGTCCCGGACTCCATCACCTGCAGGATGCCCGCGCCGTACGACCCCGGCTTGGAGCCGAAGATCCGGGTCGTGGACCGGCGCTCGTCACCGTGCTCGGCGAGGTCGGCCCGGGCGTGGGCGCGCACGTAGTTCTGCTCCGGCGGTTCGTCGAGACCCGCCACCTTCTGGACCGCGTCGTCGAGCATGGCAAGCACGTGCGGGAAGGCGTCACGGAAGAAGCCGGAGATCCGCACCGTGACGTCGATGCGCGGGCGTCCCAGCTCCTCGAGCGGGATCACCTCGAGGTCGTCCACCCGGCGCGACGCCATGTCCCAGCTGGGTCGTACGCCGAGCAGGGCCAGCACCTCGGCGACGTCGTCACCCGAGGTGCGCATCGCGGAGGTCCCCCAGACCGAGAGTCCTACGGACTCGGGGTACTGGCCGGTGTCCGCGAGGTAGCGCTGGAGCAGCGAGTCGGCCATCGCCTGGCCCGTCTCCCAGGCCAGCCGGGAAGGCACGGCCCGCGGGTCGACGGTGTAGAAGTTGCGACCGGTCGGCAGCACGTTGACCAGTCCGCGCAGGGGTGATCCCGACGGGCCGGCCGGGATGAAGCCGCCGTCGAGGGCGTGCAGGACCGCGTCGAGCTCGTCCGTCGTACGACCCAGCCGGGGTACGACCTGCTCGGCGGCGAAGCGGAGGACCTGCTGCACCACGGGATCGTCGTGCACTCCGGCCGCGGCAGCGGGATCCCATCCGGCGTGCTCCATCCGCTCCACGAGGTCGCGGGCCTGGGCCTCGATCGCGTCCACGGCTCCGGTCTGCTCGGCTCCCTCCTTGAGCCCGAGGGCGGCGCGGAGGCCGGGTACGGCGGCGGTCTCGCCGCCCCAGACCTGTGCGGCCCGGAGGATGGCGAGGACCAGGTTGACCCGGGCCTCACCCTCGGGCGCGGCGCCGAGTACGTGCAGCCCGTCGCGGATCTGGGCGTCCTTGATCTCGCAGAGCCAGCCGTCGACATGCAGGACGAAGTCGTCGAACTCCTCGTCCCCGGGACGTTCCTCCAGACCCAGGTCGCGGTGCATCTCCGCGGCGTGGATCAGGGTCCAGATCTCGGCCCTGATCGCCGGCAGCTTGGCCGGGTCCATGGCGGCGATGTTGGCGTGCTCGTCGAGCAGCTGCTCGAGCTTGGCGATGTCGCCGTACGTCTCCGCGCGGGCCATCGGCGGGATCAGGTGGTCAACGATCGTGGCGTGCGCGCGTCGCTTGGCCTGCGCGCCCTCGCCGGGGTCGTTGACCAGGAACGGGTAGATCAGCGGCATGTTCGCAATCGCTGCGTCGGTCGCGCACGACGCGGACAGCGCGGCGTTCTTGCCCGGCAGCCATTCCATCGACCCGTGCTTGCCGAGGTGTACGACGGCATGGGCTCCGAAACCACCGGCCTCGACGGCACTGCCCAGCCAGCGGTACGCCGCCAGGTAGTGGTGGGACGGCGCCATGTCGGGGTCGTGGTAGATCGCGATCGGGTTCTCGCCGAAACCGCGCGGCGGCTGGATCAGCAGCACCACGTTGCCGGCGTGGATCGTGGCCAGCACGATCTCGCCGGAGTCGTTGACGAACAGGCTGCCGGGCGCCGCGCCCCACGTCTCGGTGACCTGGTCCATCAACGCGGCCGGCAGGTCGGCGGTCCAGCGACGGTAGGCCGCCACCGGGATCCGGACATGCGCGTCGGTCAGCTGCGCCTGGGTCAGCCACTCCTCGTCCTGGCCGCCGGCGGCGATCAGGGCGTGGATCAGGGTGTCACCGGCGACCGTGTCATCGGCCTCGTCGAGACCCGGGATGGCGCCGGGTGCGCCGAGGTCGTAGCCGGCGTCCCGCATCCGTCGGAGCAGACGGATCGTGGAGACCGGCGTGTCCAGGCCGACGGCGTTGCCCACCCGCGAGTGCTTGGTGGGGTAAGCCGAGAGCATCAGCGCGACCTTGCGCTCCTTGGCGGGGATGTGTCGGAGCCGGGCGTGGTTGACGGCGATGCCGGCAACCCGGGAGCAACGCTCGGCGTCGGCGACGTAGCGCGGCAGCCCGTCCTCGTCGATCTCCTTGAAGGAGAAGGGTGCGGTGATGATGCGTCCGTCGAACTCCGGGATCGCGATCTGGTTGGCGGAGTCCAGCGGGGTGGTGCCCTCGCCGGATGCCTCCCAGTCGGCTCGGCTGCTGGTCAGGCAGAGTCCCTGGATCACGGGGATGTCGAGGGCGGCCATGCGGGCCACGTCCCAGGCTTCGTCGTCACCTCCCGCGCTCGCGCCGCTGGGCGTCGTACCCCCTGCCGCGAGGACGGTGACCACCAGGGCGTCGAGATTGCCGAGCTCGTCGTACAGGGAATCAGGCGCGGAGCGCAGCGAGGCACTGAAGATGGGTACGCCGACCGCATCGCCGGTGGCGTCGATCGCGTCGGCCAGTGCGTGCGCGAACGCGTTGTTCCCGCTGGCCTCGTGGGCCCGGTAGAAGAGGACGCCGACCCTGGCCTTCGCTGCCGCGTTCTCGACGGTCGGCCGCTCGAGGACTCCCCAGGCGGGGATCTCCGCCGGCGGCTCGAAACCCTCGCCGGTCAGCAACACCGTGTCCGAGAGGAAGGCGTGCAGCTGCGCCAGGTTGGCCGGGCCCCCCTCGGCCAGGTAGCGGTGTGCCTCGGCCGCGACGCCGATCGGGACCGTCGACATCTCCATCAGCTCGGCGTTCGGCTGCTGCTCCCCGCCGAGCATCACCATCGGCATACCCGAGGCGCGGATGCGGGAGAAGCCGGAGCACAGGTCCTGCGGCGAACCGAGGATCCGACCGACGACGAGGTCGGCGCCCTCGATCGTCTCGGCCATCGACTGGTGGCCTGGGCGACCGGGGTTCGCAAACACGTAGTCGGCGCCCGAGGCGCGGGCCGAGAGCAGGTCGGTGTCGGATGTCGACAGCAGCGCGATGCGCATCGTTCCTCCTCGGGGTTTCTCGCCCCTCGTCGTCGGAGGTCTCGCGGCCAGTGTCTGGCTGCGCCGCAATCAGGCCCGCGGCGTCACAGTGGCGGAACCGCCCCGGACTCGCACCGGGTTCCTGTCCCACAAGACATCGGGGGCCAGCGTAGGCGATGGATCAGGGCCGGCGGTTGCGGGGCAGGCGGCGGTCCGGCACCGGACGACCGCCGACGAGATGCTCCTCCACGATCACCCTCGCCGCGTCCGGATCCACATCGCCGTACCAGACGTCGTCGGGCTGGATGCTGACGACCGGCGCGTGGTTGCACGGGAACTGGCAGCCGGTGTGCGTGACGAGGACGTCGTCATCGCCCTGCCCGTGGGCCATCAGGGCCAGGATCAGCGCTTCCGCCGTACGGTCCGACCCGAGCGCGGTGCACCTGGGCCCGCGACAGATCAGGACCTGGTGACGGTGGGCGGGTACGTCCTCCCAGGCGGCCGAGGAGAGCGGGGCCTGGGTGCCGGTGACCGGTTGCGTCCTGGTGAGCAGGGCGGGCAGGTCGGAGTCGTCGCTGAGAAGCGCGGTGGCGGTGTGTACGACGGGTCGGTCGCCCAGTTGTACGCCGGGTCGCTCCCGCCACCAGTGACCGGCGATCCGACGCAGCCACGAGTTCTCCGGTGCCAGCGTGCCGAGGCTGACCCCGACCAGCGTGATGCGGTCGGCACCGAGGTCGGCCAGACGGGTGAGCTCCCGTGACAGCGACGGATCCCCCAGCTGGAGGAACGCGACCGTGCCGTCGTACTCCCTCGCGAGTGCCGTCAGCCGGTCGCGCTCCTGGACCTCGCGCACCGACATGCCCACGAGAACAAGGTGGTCGCTCATCGGTTCCTCCCGGGGCGCGGTGCTGGCCACGGGCACGTTACCGGTCACTTCGTGCTCCAGCTGCGCAGGTTTCCCCGGCCGGCCGGGGAAGCCTGCTCTTTGTCACGGGAGGGCTGCCCTGGGGGCCGGGCCGCAACCCTGGTGTGACAAAGAGGGCGACGACCGTGTCCGGCACATTTGGCCTTGAGGCCCGCGCCTCGCAGCTTGATCAGCCCTCACTTGATCCCCTCGACGATGAATCCAACCGCTCGGAGGAATCTGAAGAACTTCCGGTCATTCGTTACGACGGGAACGCCCTCACGGGCCACGCTCGCCGCAACTCTTGAATCTTTGAGATGCAGTGATCGGCCCAGGCTATGGGCGAGCGCCCGGAGCTCTGTGGCGGATGTTTCTGTCCCGGCGGCCGCTAACCGCCCCCCATTCTCCGTGAGGAACTCGCGAAGCGAACTGGTTGTCCCTTTCTTCAAGAACTCCTTCGCGACCGTGATCGGGACGATGGGAGCACGGCCAGCCAAGATGTCTTTGGACTTACCCTGCTGAATGGCGGCTACGAGCGCGTTCGTGTCGAGCGCCACTATTCCCTTCGCTGCGGACCCTGCTCCCTTGCGTGCCAGGGCATCAGCCTCAATCTCCGCCGCGCTCACAGATGTCGTAGCCCCCTTTCCATCCTCAGCTGAGGAGCGCAGGCGCGGGATGGGCTCCAGACCCCAGATCGGGTCGACATGCGCCGGCTCCGGGTGCACCGGCTCCACATGAACCGGCCCGCTGTAGTCGGGGTGGTTGGGGTCGTTGATGTCGAGGTCCCAGGTCGCGTCCAGGTACACCGGTTCCGGGTGTACTGGTTCGACGTGGACGCATTCGATGTAGTCGGGATGACTCGGGTGCGTCGGGTCCAGATCCCACAGCTCCACGTGCACCGGCTCCTCATGGCGCAGCTCGTCATGGACCGGATCCACGTAGTCAGGATGACTCGGGTGCGTCGGGTCCAGATCCCACAGCTCCACGTGCACCGGCTCCTCATGGCGCAGCTCGTCATGGACCGGATCCACGTAGTCAGGATGACTCGGGTGCGTCGGGTCCAGATCCCACAGCTCCACGTGCACCGGCTCCTCATGGCGCAGCTCGTCATGGACCGGATCCACATAGTCAGGATGACTCGGGTGCGTCGGGTCCAGATCCCACAGCTCCACGTGCACCGGCTCCTCATGGCGCAGCTCGTCATGGACCGGATCCACATAGTCAGGATGACTCGGGTGCGTCGGGTCCAGATCCCACAGCTCCACGTGCACCGGCTCCTCATGGCGCAGCTCGTCATGGACCGGATCCACATAGTCAGGATGACTCGGGTGCGTCGGGTCCAGATCCCACAGCTCCACGTGCACCGGCTCCTCATGGCGCAGCTCGTCATGGACCGGATCCACATAGTCAGGATGACTCGGGTGCGTCGGGTCCAGATCCCACAGCTCCACGTGCACCGGCTCCTCATGGCGCAGCTCGTCATGGACCGGATCCACATAGTCAGGATGACTCGGGTGCGTCGGGTCCAGATCCCACAGCTCCACGTGCACCGGCTCCTCATGGCGCAGCTCGTCATGGACCGGATCCACATAGTCAGGATGACTCGGGTGCGTCGGGTCCAGATCCCACAGCTCCACGTGCACCGGCTCCTCATGGCGCAGCTCGTCATGGACCGGATCCACATAGTCAGGATGACTCGGGTGCGTCGGGTCCAGATCCCACAGCTCCACGTGCACCGGCTCCTCATGGCGCAGCTCGTCATGGACCGGATCCACATAGTCAGGATGACTCGGGTGCGTCGGGTCCAGATCCCACAGCTCCACGTGCACCGGCTCCTCATGGCGCAGCTCGTCATGGACCGGATCCACATAGTCAGGATGACTCGGGTCGAACACATCGACCCCGTAGGACGGGTCCAAGTGCACCGGCTCGCTCATGAACCGGATCCACAAAGTCAGGATGACTCGGGTCGAACACATCCGACCCCGTAGGACGGGTCCACAGTGCACCGGCTCCTCATGGCGCAGCTCGTCATGGACCGGATCCACAAAGTCAGGATGACTCGGGTCGAACACATCGACCCCGTAGGACGGGTCCATATGCACCGGCTCGCCATGAACCGGATCCACAAAGTCAGGATGACTCGGGTCGAACACATCCACCCCGTAGGACGGGTCCACATGCGGCTCGAAGTCCATCGGGTGGGGTTCGGAGTTGTACTCGCTCATCGGTCCAGGCGCCCTTACATCTCAGATGAGTAGCTCAGCTGCGAATGTTCCGGATGATGCCCATGCGCATCTGATGGATGATGTTCTGCATCTGGGTGGCGGCCTGCACGTCTTCGACCTGCAGCTGAATCGCCTGCTGGGTCTTCGCAAGTTCTTTGCTCTCGAGCGCCGCTTGCATGTGACGTTCCGCCTCACGTCGCTTTATCTTGAGAATCTCCAGCTCCATCTCGCCTTTGGTGAGCTTCCCCCGCTGCTGAGGGGGAGGGGCTGCCGGCTGACCGGCACTACCAGTGCGGGGACGGTTCGGCTGACCCTGGGGGTGCGCGGTCGAGAGTGTTTGGTTGGAAGGGCCAGCAGGTCGCGGAGCCTGAGGCGCGGGAGCGTTTCCGTGCGGAGCGGCTGGGGGCTGAGGCTCCGGGGTCACAGAGGTGCCCAACGCCTGACGAATGAGCCCGGCGACGAACTGTGATTTGCCGCCAGCAGTTGGCTCTTCGACCGCACCGATGATCTCCTTCGCAGCGGCTCTGAGCAGCCGAGGTCCAAGCCCATCCGGACGTCTTGTCGCGGCCGCCAGGACCAGTTCGGCGGTGGGGATACCGCCGTGTGCCTTCGCGCTGTGCGCCTGGACCTGTCGGACGAGCTCGTCGGGGTGACGCGCCTTCATGTGGGAACGGCAGATGGGGCAAGTGACCTCAAGCATGGGAGTTCCTTTCGGGAGGTTGTGCGGGGTTTTCAGCGGTAGGGCTGGATGGTCGGAAGTCCGTCAGGGCCGCCGTCGTCCACCTGACAGTGGACGCCGTCGACGAGCCTGGTAGCGACCACCTGCATGCGATCGCCATCTCGGTCGAGGAGGCGAACTGGTGTCCTGATCGGCATGCGCGAGACGTCGAAGGATCCGCCACAGGTGCGGCCGTGTCGGTCTGTCACGGCGTTAAGCTCGTTTGTGTACAGATAGAACCGGACAGGGCCGCAGTTGGCAGTGTCGGCTCCGCGCAACGTGACCGAGAGGGAATTTTGTGCGGGCGAGTCCTCCGATCCGCTTCCACTCGGTGGGGTGGCGTAGGAAGGCGCCGTCACAGTGGGGTTCGAACCAGCGCCGGCGCCCCCGCGGCCAGAGTCCAAGGCGCTGACGACCATCTCCGCAAGGGCCTGGCGAACTGCGGCCATCACGCCAGGGCGGCTCATGACGTCGCACCTCTGGAGGCATGCGTCCCGGGTGACGGGCGCCGCGGACGGACGCGGCACTGGACGCGGCACTGGGAGTGCCCCGATCGTGCTCCTGCAAGACGGTGCGCCAGCGGTGGAGACTCGCCACCGCGTTGACCAGCATGCGCGCATCCTCGACGTGGCTGCCGGTCGGCGGACCCGTAAAGGAGATCCGGTGTCGCTGTGTTCCCACGGTGAGGGTCAGTCCCATGGTGAGCCAGTTGTAGGAGATCGCGTCGACATCGGCGAGAACGAGATCGAAGATGGTCTTGCCGGCCGCGTCCTCCTTCTCGTACCAACTGCTGAAGGCGGTCCCGGCGGGGGCTGCTACGAACTTCAGCCGTCCGCCTCGCAGAGCCAACGAACCTGGCCTGCCGCGGGCGAACATCACGCGCTCGTAGTGCCAGGCCTGGGTCTGCAGGTGTTGCCGATTGTCGGTCTTCTCGGTCTTCATTGCATTCACTTCCAGTTCTCCTTGTTGCGTGGTGCCCTCGCGTCGGGTCGCGCGGGGGCTCGAGGTGTGAGCCGGTCTCGTCGGATCCGGACGTCAGCGTCGGCCGAGGCTTGCCGAGATCAGCTGGGCAGCCGACCGCACGCGCGGGTTCTTCGATCGACTCGCCACCAGGTTGGAAATGCTCAGTGCGATCGCCTTGAGCGCCTCTGGGTCGGTCCCTTGAGCGGCTGGCTGGTTCCCGGGAGGTTCCTTGTCTGCGGTACGCATCGTGACTACCTACTTCGTGTGTCGTGGCAGACCGGACGCCGGTGGGGCCGCCGGCTGGAACACTCTTGGTTCCGCTGCCGTGCCTTGACTCTTGCGGCGGAAGTGGCCCGTTCACATGGGCTCGTTGTCACATTTCTCCGCGATGCGGGGCCCCATTGCGAAGCCGCGCCAGCGGTCTGCTGAGACTTACGCGCCGATGGACCAGGTCGCCTGTCCCAGCTAGATGAGCCGTGTGTCCCATGCCCTTGGGCGCAGAGCAAGCGCATCATGAACGCATGGCCGTCGAGCTCCGTGCAGGACACCAGAACCACCGCTCCTGGCGAGCTGGCTCTGTGTCTCCCCCGCGGGTGGCCGGCGCCGTCCTCTTCCTGGTCGCCTTGCCCTTGGCCTGGCTCTCGTGGTTGATGCTGGCCCAGACCAGTGCCCCCTGGGACGGCACCCGGATCGGCGCGGCGCTCTACCAGGAGAGTGAATGGCGAGAGGGCGTGGAACTGCACAACCCGCTCGACCCCACGAACAGTCCGCTGAGGCACGGCGACATAGTCGTCGCGATCGACGGAACCCCCCTCGGGGACTGGATCGTCGCTCACCGCGCCGAAGAGTTCGAGGTCGGCGACCGCCTCAGCTACGGCGTGATCCGCGAGGGGCACCCGGAGACGTTCGAGGTGACGCTGCGGCCGTACGACTGGGGCAGGGCAATCGGGTACAGCGCCCCGACGCTCGCTGTTGTGTTGTGTCTCTTCGTTGTCGCGCTCGGAGTGGTGGTGGCGCGCCCCGGGGTCCCTGCGGCCCGGGTGCTGTTTGCGATTGCCTCAGTGGCACCGTTCGGGTTCCCCGACTGGCCGTTCAGAGGACAGGTGCTGGGCCTGGCGCTGTCCCCTTGGCCCATGTGGCCGCAACTCGTCGCTGGCGCCGTTTGGGCGCTCGTGTGGGGGGCGATGATCCCGCACTTCGCGCTCGTCTTCCCAAGCCCCCCACCGATCCTTGCCCGGCGCAGGTGGCTGCTGCCTGCTCTCTACGCGTCGCCGTTCCTGGTCTACGCCGCCTACCTCGCGGCAACCTTGCCGCTGGCCGCCAACCGCCTCGAGGCGCTGGAGCGGGTGTCCGCGACCTGGCTGGTGACCCAGAGGTACGCCGCGGTGGCAGTGATAGCGCTGATGGCCTGGTCCTACGTGCGCACCCGTGGATCCCAGGACCGTCACCGGGTGGCACTGGTTGCTGCGAGTCTGTTGACGGCCTTCACGATCAACCTCCTCGGTGTGCAGCTTCCTAACCTCATCGTCGGCACGTCTGTGATTCCGCGGCCGGTCTGGGCGTGGGTCTTCATCATCGTTCCGGTCGCCATCGCGGTGGCAATCTTGAGACATCAGCTCTTCGACATCACTGTCGTGCTGCGACGATCCCTGCTCGCGGCAGGGTTGGCCGCCGTGGTTGGCGGCGTCTACGTCATCTGCCTCCTGCTTCTCGGACACCCGACGCGTGCGGAGCTGCCGTACTTCCTGATCGGTACGGCGGCCGCGCTGATCCTGCCCCGTCTGTATCGATGGCTGCGCACGGCGCTGACCCACAGCATCTACGGTGCCCGCGACGATCCGTATGAGCTCGTCGAACAGATCGTGAGCCTCGATCCCGGCAGCGATCCGGAGCTGTTGCTCCAGCGTCTCGCGCGAACCCTCAGCGAAGCCCTGCATCTGCGGTTCGCCGCGATCTCGCTGAACGAACCCGGAGGCACGCTGCGGGCGTCATACGGCACCAGCGAGGGAGTCCCCCACCGTGTCCGGCTGGTCCGTGGGACCGAGGACGTGGGATACCTCGAGCTCGATGTGGGCCATGGTCGAGAACCGTTCGGTCAGGCCGACCAGAGACTGCTCGCCGCGATCGCCACCCACGCAGCAGCCGCTGTGTCCGCGACCACGCTCAACCGCGACCTGCAGGAGTCCCGCGCTCGCCTCGTCACCCGTCGAGAAGAAGAACGTAGACGTATCCGTCGTGACCTGCACGACGGGGTTGGACCGAAGCTCGCACTACTCGCTATGAACCTCGAGGTCATCAAGGACTTGATCAAGCGGGATCCGGACTCTGCAGAGCGGCTTCTCGATGACGCAGGCTCCCGGACACACGAAGCGATCAGCGAAATCCGCCAGGTGGTCAGCAACCTGCGACCGGCCGTTCTGGACGAGCTAGGTCTCGAGGGGGCGTTGAGCATCCTCACCGAGCAGACCTCCGACGCTCACCGGCACGACAGGGCCGGGCCGTTCGACGTCACCCTCGAGGCCACGCCGGCCGGCTGCCTCGGACAGCTGTCGGCAGCCGTGGAAGTGGCTGCATACCGAATCATCAGCGAGGCAGTGAACAACGCGAGCAGACATGCTCAAGCCACCTGCTGCAATGTTCAGATCCAGGTCGACGGCCGGCTGACAATCTCAGTCCGCGACGACGGGAAGGGCATTCCTCCTGGTGCCGTTCCTGGAACAGGTCTGGCATCCATCGCGGAGCGCGCCCACGAGCTGGGCGGAACAGCCGCCGTACGACAGGCGCCCAGTGGCGGAACCCTCGTCACGGCCACCATCCCCCTCCAGCCGAAGGAGTCAGAGCATGAGCAGTGATCCCATCCGGATCCTCGTCGCCGACGACGACACCGATTTCCGGCAGGGGCTGCTGGCCCTTCTGCGTACGGTCGAGCGGGTCAGCGTGGTCAGTGAAGCCGCCACCGGCGCCGAGGCAGTTGAGCGCGTGGCTGAGTTCCAGCCCGACCTCGTGCTGATGGACCTGAACATGCCGCTGGTCAATGGCATCGAGGCAACGAGGGCCATCGCCGGGAGCAGCCCACACGTCGCAGTGCTCATGCTGACCATGTTCGAGGACGACGAGTCAGTCCTGGCTGCGATGCGTGCTGGTGCGAGAGGCTACATCTTGAAGGGTGCAGCGCGTGCCGAGATCGTGCGGGCCATCGAGGCGGCCACTGACGGCAGCGTCATCTTCGGACCTGGCGTCGCCAAACGGGTGTTGAGTCGATTCGCCCCCCGCGACCCCGAGGCGGAGACGCCGTTCCCCGAGCTCACCACCCGCGAGCGCGACATCTTGACCCGTGTTGCCCGCGGCCTCAACAACGACGCTATCGCCCGGGAGCTGACGCTCAGCTCCAAGACTGTCCGGAACCATGTGCACAGCATCTACAGCAAGCTCCAGATTCAGAGCCGAGGAGAGGCCATCGCCCAAGCTCGGGACGCTGGTCTCGGCGAGCGGGGTTCGAAGCGCAACCAGTAGTCAGCCCAGAAGTCAGCCCAGAAGTCAGCCCAGAAGTCAGCACCGTCGTGACCCAGAGGGCAGGCCGAGGGCCGTCAGCACGTCGTGCAGGGTGCCGTACTTCTCGTGGTCCTTGGTGTCCTTCTGGCCGTCCCCATCGAGAAGCCCGCTGGGGTTCTTCTCCTGCACACACAGGTCGTCGTCCATCTCGGCGACACTCGCCTTGGACAACACCCAGCCCAGTGGGGCTGCCATCGACGGCTGCCGGGTCTGGTGAACGACGTAGGAGTGAATGCGCGTGTGCTTGTTGTGCTTGAGTGCCTCGCACGCCGCCCCCGACCCCGAGCACAGGGAGTCGGCTACCTCGGCCTCGGCAAGCTCGAGGGCGGCCAGTGCCTTTGCCTTGTGGTTCGGAGCGTTGTAGTAGCCGATCGGCGGGATGAGCACTTCGGGGATGTCGAGTGTGCGTGGCCAGTTCCAGGAGTTGCCGCCCTTGGTCTTCTCGGCCGTCTTCTGTGCCTTGACTTCCGCGGGGGTGACGCCTTCCGCTTCTGCGTCAGGAACCGTGTAGTCCTCGCCTGCGCCGTTCTCCAGGAACACGACCATGGGAACGACGAGGTCGCCAGTCCTCTGGGACAGGACCGCGTCGTTGTGGTCACGAACCAGGTCGGTCCACTGGTCAGCGAGGTCGACGATGGTGCCGAGTCCGGAGTTGTCGGTGTAGCCGCCGTCGATCGCCTGCAGGGGCTTCCGGTCGCCGCACGGCCCGACCACCCCGGACGGGGTGACGTAGGGGAACCTGCTTGCGAGTAGGCCTGCAGTGAGCGTGCGCACGTTTCCCAGGCAGTGTTTGTTGCCGGCGTCCTCTGGTTGCTCGCCTTGAGGTACCCCATACGTGCTGAACAGGTCGAACCCGTTCTTGCCTGCTTCATCTCCGCCACACTCGGGCCACCCGTCGAGGGACTTCGCGGGCCCGGCGAGCTTCATCTGGCTCAGTAGGGCTCGGCACCCGTCGAGTGGGATCGAGCTCACCAGGACCAACTGCCCGGTCACCGACCCGTCGGAGTCGGTGGCGTCCTTGACGTCGTCGGTCACGAACGCGGTCTGGAGCTCGCTGAGCCCCGGGATGTCCTCCCAAGTCGTCTCCATCAAGCCCGCCCGGTCCAGGCCTTGGCGGTCCGGGTTGCGGTGCTCGGCCCTGGAGCCGAACCGGATCCCGGCGGAGCTGGTCAGCAGGTCGCCCGCGACCAGTGAGATGGCGGCGGCGCCGAGCGCATCGGGGCCGGCCATTCGTTCTGTCGCGTGCCTCGGGGCGTCGCTGAACCTGCTGACGGCCAGCCCGACGGCGCCGCCACTCGCGCCAGTGGAGAAGAATGCTGCGTGGCGCCCACACGTGGGAGAGTCCTCGCGGTCGCCCTCGCCGGGGTAGGCGATCCGGTCGAGGGCCGATGCAGTCCAGTACGCAGCGCGAATACCGCCGCCTTCGGCTGCGTACATCAGCATCGGTCGAACCCGGAACCGGTTGTCCTTCTCGTACGGGACCGTGCAGGCGCCGGGCGCATTGACCCAAGCGGTGAACGCGTCGGCCATCGTTGGGCGTTCGGGGAGCGTGGCGCTGTCGTTCTCGACCGCGTGGACGTCGGTGCTGCCTCCGGCAAACGCGGCCAACCCGACGGCGACGATGAACATGGCTGTGACCGGCGTGGTGCGAACGCGTCTGTCCCGGTCCTTTGCCCGGTTCCGCCACGGCCAGCGGACCTGGAACAGCTCAGGTGGCTGATGCTCCTGGGCGTAGGCCACCAGCAGCCCCAGCATGATGATCAGTGTTCCGACCGTCAGGGTCGCTGCGGCCAGCGCGCCGATCCTCTCAGCGGTGCCTCTCGGGAAGACGCACAACAAGATGAACACGCCGCTGGAAAGGGTGAGGCTGCCGAGGAGGAACTCGACACGCTCCGTGATCCTCGGCGAGTCCCCTTTCTCGCGCGGGGGGTCGAAGCCCGGGACCACCAGCGCTCGTAGCCCGACGGGGTCGGTCTGTTCGTCCAGGCTGCTCCTGACCGCGCTCGCGGCCCGGTCCGCCAACCTCCCGGGCAGGGACTTGCGCTGACTCGGGTCGCGTGCGCCGGTGCCCGCGACGCTCCCGTCGGCGATCCGGGAGAGGGCGGCGGAGGGAGGGCCATCACCCAGCGAGGACAACAGCGCCCTGGTGAACGGCCAGGCAGCGATCGCACCTGCGAAACCGAGCAGGAGCAGGACCCACTGGCCCACTGCGCGCAGGTTGCCGAGGTCGAGCAGCCCCCACCAGCTCATCACGACAGGGCCGGCGAACGCGCGAACCGCAGCCAGTCCGATCAGGGACGCCGCCGCGGCGACGATGACGTCGCCGACCGCCATCACGTCGCTGCCGAAGGTGTCCTCGCGCGCATGCTGTCGCTCATCAGGCTCCCGGTCTCGGCGTTGTTGCGGTGGCAGCAGCCGGGGGGCCTTGCCCGCCTGGCGCGCCTTGCGCTCCATGCGCAGAAGGGCCAATGAGGCGATGCCTACCACCACCGGGACGCTGCAGAACGCGACCAGGCGCGGCCAGTACACGTGCCCACCCGACAAGGAGCCGATCCCTGCAGCTACGAGCAGCAGCGCCGGGCCGCTGAACCAGAACGCGGCGTGGAGCCTGCGCGCGGAGGTCTCGTCCGGGTTGTCCGGGTTGGCCTGCGGGGAGTCATAGTTCGGCCACCAGTCACCGCGATGTTGGCGGCGAACCGCCCAGTCGGCGCGGATGCGGCACAGGAAAAGTATCGGGAGCCACACGGCGAAGACGAAGATCAAGGCGGCCCAGCCCAGGTCGAACAGGTCAGACCATCCGTCGAGCCATCTGCGTTGCACGTCCGGCAGCTGGTCGAACAGGTCGCTCACGACGCTGCCCAGCGGCAGCACGGACAGCGCGGCTATCGGGAGGAACGCCAGGAGACTGAACCGTTGTTCCCACGTCGCGACGACGAGCTCCCGGGTCCGAGCCCAGAACGGTTCCCAGGCCCGGCGGGCCGCCAGCGCGCCGGCCACGATCACCACTGCGAGGAGCCCCCACTTGACCAAGGTCACGACCACCGAGCCATCGATCAGCGAATCCGGCACACATCCCCGGGGGTCCGGGCACCGCTGGATGGCCATGAGTGTGTGCAGAACATTCTCGAGCAGGTCCGCAGCAGCAAGGGCTACCACGAGCCATGACGCCCCGGAGATCGTTTGGCCGCGCACCGTCACCGGCCACTTCCCGCGGTACTCCTCGCCCTGAGGTCCATCTTGGAGCTTCTTCTGTACGGCGCGGACCACGGCCAGCAGCGCGATCGTGTAGATGACGATGAAGCACAGGTCGAGGAGTTGGTAGAACAACACCATCCGCGACCAGACGACTTGCGGCTCCAGGCCATCGATCAGGTCACCACTCAACGCGTCGTTCCAATGGGTCGACGCTTTGCGCGCCCATGGACTGCCGAGCATCCCGGGCGAGGTGTTGTCGCCGACGCCCGTGACGAACCCGGCACACAGGGTGCTGAGCTCGTGCATGGCCAGAGCCAGGGCCGCGAGAGCAGCCACCACGGCGCCCGGCGTGTGGAACTTCGCCAGTCGCGGTGGCTGGATGGGAGGTGGTGTGGTCGTCGCTGGCGACGATTGCTCAGGTAGGCCCGTGTGGAGGTCCTGCGCGCCCGACGGCTGGGTCTGCGAGGTCATGGAGACTGCCCCGTCCTCGAGATGGTCTTGCGCCGAGTAACAGCAGCGTCGCAGACAAACGCCCACTGACGGTGGATGCGGCGGGGTTGTTGCTCGCCCGGTCCAGACCTGTGCGCACGGCTCCGGCATCCGCCGGAGCCGCACGCGCTCCCTCTGGCCCGAGCACCCCGTCGATCAGCTGCCCTCGACGACCTCGTAGATCTGGTCGGCCACCAGCCCGTGGGCCTCACGGTGCACGGTGATCGCGGCTTCGGCGCTGTCGGCTTCGACGAGGCAGAAGACCTTGCCGTTGTTCTCGTCGACCCAGTACTGCTTGTACGAGACGCCGTACTGGCCCTGGGTCTCCAGATCGGCCTTGTGTGCGGCGGCCACGTCGGTGGCGGTTGCGCCGTCGGGAAGCTGCTCGTGTACGTCCATGAAGAGTGGCATCGGATGCTCCTTGACTGGGTGGTTGGTCTGACACACTCAGTGTCATGCTGGGGTCTCTGGCCGAGAATGATCGCCCAGCCGCCGTACCTGACCGGGAACCCACGGCGGCGCTCGCCGACGCGCTGTCCCGCCTTCGACTGCAGGGCGCGATCTTCCTGCGCGGCGACTACACCGAGGGATGGGCGTACGAGTCACTGCCGTCAGCCGACGCGGCGGCGGTCCTCGCCCCGAACGCCGGCCGGGTGCTGCTCTTCCACGTGGTCGCATCGGGGCGCTGCTGGGTCGACGTACCCAGCGGTGAACGGGTGTGGGCGGACGCAGGCGACGTGATCGTGCTGCCCTACAACGACCAGCACCGGATGGGCGGTACGACGGACGCGACCGTGGTCCCGATCGCGACACTCATCAGCCCCCCGCCCTGGGAACGGATGCCGGTGATCCAGCACGGCGAGGGCGGCGACCCGACGAGCGTCATCTGTGGCTACCTGACCTGTGAAGACCCGTTGTTCGACCCGAGGCTGCGGATGTTCCCTCCGGTCTTCGTGGTCAGCCCGCCGCCCGGCCCGGCCCGCGAGTGGGTGAAGGCCAGCATCGAGTACGCCGCACAACAGACAACCAAGGTGGGGGTCGACCGCTTCGAGGCCCCGTCACAGGTACCCGAGCTGCTCCTCGTCGAGATCCTCAAGCTGCACCTGGCGAACGCTCCCGCCACCGACCATGGCTGGACGAAAGCGATCCGGGACCCCGTGCTCGCGCCCGCGCTTGCTGCGATCCACGGCTCTCCCGAACACAAGTGGAGCGTGGCGACCCTCGCCGCTGAGGCCAGCGTCTCGATCTCGTTGCTGGACGAGCGGTTCCGCGAGGTGCTCGGTCTGGCGCCGATCCGCTACCTGACCGGCTGGCGGATGCACATCGCCGAGGACCTTCTCCGCTCCACCGACCTGAGCGTCGCCGGCATTGCCCGACGGGTCGGCTACGACTCGGAGGAAGCATTCAGCCGTGCCTTCAAACGCATGCAGGGCCAGGCGCCGAGCGTATGGCGAGAGAGGTCGGCGAGACGCTGACGTCTGGCAGGCGGGAGGCGGCAGGCGGCAGGCGGGCCCCCGAGCCACACATTTGTTGGATCGGGACGTCGAGACCGGTGAGCTGAACGTCCGGATCCAACATTTGTGGGGTCGGGTGGCCGCCGGGCCCAGCAGGCGACAGAGTTGGTGGCATGTCTGCATCAGAGCGTGAGCCCGCCTTTCGTGTCGTCGCGCAAGACTCCGCCAGCCAAGGCCCGGCTGACCCCGAGAGCTTCACCGGCCCGGTGACCAGGAGTGACGTGCTGGAGGGGATGAGGCCGACCGGTCTGCGGGGGAACGTCTTCGCCTACGAGCCGGGCGCCAGATCCAACTGGCACGTGCACGAAGGAGAGCAGGCGCTGATCGTCACGGGCGGTGAGGGCCTGGTGCAGTGGGAAGGGCTGGAGGCCCCGCGCCGACTGCGCGCTGGTGACTGGGTGCACGTCGTACCGGATGTAGCGCACTGGCACGGCGCCACCCCGGACAGCGAGTTCGTCCACCTCGCCGTGACTGCCTCGGGCGGGACCAGCTGGCTCGGGGTGGTTTCTGATGACGACTACCTCAAGGAACCGCTCGGCGAGGAGTAGGGCTCCTGCCGTCGCCGCGCGGAATTCGGGGGGAGATCGCGCAAACCCCTACCAGATGAAGGCCATGTGCTCGTCCATCATCTCCGAGCCCTTGGCAAGGGTGGCGTAGACGAGCGCCGTCGGTGTTGCCGCCACCGTGACCACTCCCCCGGCTACGAGGCTCGCCGTGTCGTTCAGTCCGGCCTCCTTCAACTTCTCGTAGGCGAACAACCCGACCTCGGACGAGTACTCACTGACATCCAGTGCCTTCTCGAGCCCCACACCGATGGCCGCTCCAGCCGCAAACGCACCCACGACTGCGCCACCGGTGGCCAAGCCTGCACCAGCGACACCGCCGGTCCCGATCAGCGGGGTCGCAGCACCACCGGCCGCTCCCGCGCCACCGCCGAAGTAGCTGAGGGCAATTGCCCCGGTCTCCATGGCCCCAGCGGCGAAGCCGGCTGCATCGGCCAGGGCCGCGCCGAAGTCCCCTTTCTCGATGTTCTCCGGAAGCGACGCGGCGGAGAGGGCTGCGCCGACGGGTGCGAGAACCTTCAGAGCGGTCCCTAGTGGCCCGGGCAGACCAACTGACACCTTGGGAGCCGCAACGGATCCTGGGACAGCGGCTACGGCGTTCTCTGCCCTGGTGACGACGGACTTGGCGGTCCCGGTGGCCATGTTGACGACGGCGCGCGCCTCCTTGCCCGCATGTTCCGCGTTGTTCGCGATGAATCTCGCCGCCTGCGTCGTGGCGCCGCGCACGACTTTGCCCACATCACGCGCGTACGTGGTCTTGATCTGCTCGACCGTGGTCCGCAAGGCCCGGTCAGCGTCTTTCGCAGTCGCGCCCAGGGCGCCAGGCAGGCCCTTCACGTTCCCAAGGAACTTCTCAATGGTCTTGCCTCTGGCTGTGTCGATGGCCAACCGCTCAGCCCTGGTGATCGCGCCGGCAACCGTAGGATTCCAGATTGCTCCTTCGGCGACAGCGTGGGCGCTACTGGCTGCGGCACGCAGCGATTCCTTCGCAGCGCCAACCTGTTTGTCCACCCACTCCGGCCACTGGCCGTCTGGGTCCACCATGCTGAGGGGCCTGTTCATCGCATAGCTGTAGAGATCCAGACCCGCGCCGATCCCTGCCGGGTCGCAGCCTGTCCATCTCCCCAGCCAGGGCGCGTAGTAGCGCGCACCGTGGTAGTAGAGCCCGGTCTCCTCGTCCCGCGCCTTTCCCGAGTATCGGTACCGCTTGGGCGTCTCGGTCTGACTGCGCACAGCCTGGTAGGTCGAGCTGCCGTACGGCGCGTACTCCTCGTAGGAGATGACGTGTGCCTCCATGTCCAGCTCGAGGCTGGAGGAGCCGAGGTGGTTGCCCAGCTGATAGCGGATCTGTTGTCGCGGTGCTGGGTCGTTGGCCGGTACGTCGAGCGTGCGCGTCTCCACAAAGGCGATGCGCTGCTCGTCGTCCATGACATGGAACGTCTCGCGCTCCAACGTGACGCTGTCGGCGTCGATCGGGCCGTTGTGCCTGCGATAGATCTCCGCACCACCGAGGTAGATGCGTTCCTCGATGAGTCCCGGGGCCTTCTCCCACACCATGCGTACCCGCTGGCCCGATGCGTCGTACACGTAGAAGGACGCGCCCCCTCCGCCGAGATCGGCCTGCCGCAGGTGGTCGTTGTGGTCCCAGTGCATGTTGGGCCCGGCTGCGCCGCCAGCGAGATGCGGCATCCGCACGAGGTTCCCGTGCACGTCGTGCTCATAGGGTTCGACCTTGGTGGGGTCGGCACCATTCGGGTCGAGTCTCGTACGGCTCAGGCGGTTGCTGGACTTGCTCGGCGCGCCGCCGCTGCCGTCTTCGACGAGACTGGGTTCGAGGTAGTCGTAGGCGCGTGTCCATCTCGGCTGTGCCGGGTCGTCCCCACGGTGCTGCATCTGCACGAAGTTGCCGACCACGTCGTACACGTAGCGCTCGGTGTAGGTGCCCATAGCGTTGCCGTCGTTGGGAGCGAACCGCCCGGCACCGTCGACGGAGAGCAGATCCACGCGGCCGGCGTCGTTGTGCGAATGCGCCATCGGCGCTCCCGCCTGCCCCAGGTGTTCGCGCCCAGTCGCCTGGATCAGGCGATAGAGCGCGTCGTAGATGTAGTCGTTGCTCGGTTCGACCCGCTTGTTCTTGAAGTAGACGGCCTGTTGCGCGTCGTCCTGGATGTGGGTGATGTTCCCGGCGGGGTCATAGGTGTAGCGCAGGTTCTGCACCTGCTTTCCGGGCCAGCCTGCGATGGGTGGCTGTGGGTCGTCACCCGGGTGGGAGGCCGTGTCGCGCAGCGTGAGCAGCTGGGTCACCCTGAAGGTAAGCGGGTCGTAGGTGTAGAGGGTGCTGGCGCCGTTCTTGTAGTCGATGCGTTGCCGCTGACCCATGGCGTCGTAGTCGATGCCGGCGACGCCGACCGGCGACGGGGCCTCGGTAGTCGGGTCGAGCAGCGTGGCCGGCTCCGTGGCTCGCTCCAGCCACACGTCGACGCGCTCCAGCAGGTTGGCCTCGTTGAACACTGGCTGGATGACGTTTCTCTTCGCGTGCGCAAGGCTGCTGCGCGGTGCGATGGACTGGATCGGCCGATTGAACGCGTCGTAGCTGGTGCGACTCTCGAAGGACTCTGCGCTGAGCTGAGGGTTCAGCCGCCAGTCCGGTATCGACGTGTAGTCGCTGACCAGTCGGCGCGTGCTGGTCAGCAGGTTGCCCTTGAAGTCGTACGCCGCGGCCGCCTGGCCGTTGTCATCGAGCCGCGACATGGTGACGAGGCCCGCTGAGTCGAAGTGCCGAAGCACGCGGGTACGCAGGTTGAGACGCGTCGCTTCCGCTTCCTCTGCAGCTGTTGCATTGGCGGCAGGCTCGCCGTACTCGATCCTCTCGACGAGGATCTCGCGATTCAGCGTGCGGGGGTCGGAATCCGCGGTCGTACCACCGACGGTCTGCTCGAGTGGGCGGCCCAGCGCGTCGTACGTGATGGTGAAGTTGTGACCCCGGCTGTCCCAGGTGCGGATGGGCTTGCCTGCAACGTTCTTCAGTGTCCAGCGCGCACCGGCCTCCATGCTGACCTGGTGGATGCCACTGCCCAGCATGTCGAAGGCGTAGCGCATGACGACGCGGCCCAGCGGATCACCGGACTGCACGATCGCGTCGCGCACTTCGCGGTGGTTGCCCTCGATGTCGATCTCGACGCGGGTCGCGACATCCTCCTCCACCCCATCGAGGTCGTGATCGACGGCGACGACACGATTGCGCGCCAAGGTCAGGAATGGTCGTCCCAGGGTGTCGGAGTGCTCGGTGGTCGGTGTGTCCGCATGCGACTCCGCGCGCTCCGCAGCGTCGCGCTCGGCCAGGCCGAGGGCACCGTCGACGCGTTCTGAGTGCCAGGTCTGCCAGGTGGCCGGTTGTGTCTTGAAGTACTCCTCGACGTAGCCCGCGATGTCCGGATCGGTGCGTGGGTCACCGGTCTGGGCATTTCTCGGTGCGCAGGTGTCATTGACGTCGTAGGTGGTCTGATGCCACGGGTCGAAGACCACCTTCTCGTAGGTGTGGTTCGGGTGCAGGACGGCGATGCTTCGTTCTGCGGGGTCGTAGAACTGCACGGGGCTGACGCCGACCTCGACCCCGAACTCGAACTGATGCGTGGCGCTGAAGAACGGCTCGTACTGACGGACCGGTTTCCCCTTGCTGTTGAAGATGGTCCAGCCACTACCGACCCAGCGCGGGTCAGCCCTTGGGGACCCTGGGTCGCTGAGATCGAGGGGTCCCGGCTCAGCCTGGACCTTCTTCTGAACCTCGCGACCGAAGCCGTCCGAGTAGCTGAAACTGAGCTGGATCCGCACCCCCTGCGGCGCGACCGGGGAGCTGACATGGGTCTCGCGGGCGAGCGCCACCGAGCAGACAGGCTGCCAGCGGGTCGGGTCGTTCGGATTGGCCTCCCGGGTGCGGCGGAACCTGTCGTAGTCGTAGACAGTGCGCGTCGAAGCGTCCTTGAGCAGCGTCGCCGCAACAGCTTGCGGGCCGACGGCGTCAAGGAAGCCGTCGAGCTGAGCCTGCGTGAGGTCGGAGACGAACTCGGTCAGCGTGTCGCCCTCGACGTCCGCGGGCAGCGGCTTGCCCATGGTCGCGGCAGCAACAACCATCCCGAGCGTGTCGTAGGCGACCTCGGTCTGGTTGTGGTTCGGGTCGCTGACAAGGCGTGGCTGCAGCACCCGATAGTCATTGGCGTCCGCCGTCGTCCGGTTCCCGAGCGCATCACGGGTCTCGACCAGGAGGAGGCTGTAGTCGTCGAGAGCGGCGAAGGCGTCGTGGCCGAAGGCGTTTCGAAATCGTCGCGGGACGAAGAAGCCCTTCAGTGCCTCTGCCAGCTCGGTGCCTGCGTCGTCAGCAGGATTCGTGCTGTGGAACGACTGCCCTGATCCGACCCACCAATGGTCGTCCGGGTCGCTCGCCGGGAACCGGCCGTCCCCCTTGGCCACCTGGCTCTGCAGATATCCGCCGCCGTTTCCGTCCTGCGCCCCGAGAACGGCGGCGGGGTCGGGCAGCAACGACTCCGGTGCCTGCCCTTGACGCTGACGCCGGAAGGCCTGCGCGATCAGCCCTGGCGTGAGCGCCAGCTTGTATGTCTCTCCAGGCAGGGCAAGCGGTTGCAGCTGACCGAGTGGCAACAGAGCACTGAGGTCGTCGCGCCGGTAGAGAGTGCGCAGGCATTCGATGGGCCGGCGTCGCTGGGCACCCGACGCCGCGGCCTCGTAGTCGACCTCCGGGGCATTGAACTTGTGCCGGACGCGACCCGACATCGCGGGATCGGGTTCGACGAGGTCAGAGGGGTCGTGTCGCCCGGCAAGCCCGGTGGCCGGGTAGCCGGTCAGCTCGAACGTGATCGCCTCGCACGGCAGCGGGTTGCGGTGCGCGTCGGGAGTCTCGATCGGGTTGGTGACCCGGTTCTCGGTGTAGGTGAGCAGCGAAGTGACTTGCTTTGCCTGATCGGCGGCCTGGAGATCGGCCAGGGCGGGGTTGGGGACCAGCTGCAGGTTCCCCTGGCCATCGGCGACGCGAATCTGCGTACGTCGCCCGTACCCGATGACAGCCTGCTTGAGCACGTTCCCGAACGCATCCACCTCCAGCGTCAGTACGTGCTGGATGCGGGGGTCGGCCGGGCTTCGCTCGTAGTGGTAGCTGATCGTCTCGCGTGGATGAGTGAACAGGACGGCGTGCTGATTGGGGCCCCTGGACTGCAAGGTGCGGACACTGAGGTTCTGTTCTGTCACGGTGTACGGCGTCTGCGCGCGGCGCAGGCTCTCGGCACCGGCATCGGGTCCGGCATCGTCCGCGTACACCTCCTGGCGCAGCGTCGAGCCCTTGAGTGCTCGGCTCGCTTCACGTCTCTCTTGCGCGCTCAAACCTGCGGGGAGGACCGTGTCCGGTAGCAGCAAGGCCCGGGCTTCGTCATCGCTCAGTCCGGGCTCACGGAAGTACTCCTGTTCGAACTCGCGCGAAGTGCGCACCCGGTCGCTGGGAGCACCAGTGTGGAACCAGGTCTTCGTGTGCACCGGCGGCACCTGCGATGCGGCAGCGATGTTCTCCGCCGGCAGGTCGCCCCCGGCGAGAGCTGCGAACTCCTCTGAGTCCCACTGCTCGACCATGCCGAAACCGCGGAACTCACGCTCGTCGGCGTCGAAGTAGCCGTGGTGGTAGGCGTTTCGGGTGACGAAGCGGCTGCGGCTGACGTGGTCGTAGGTCACCACACGCTCGACCACGTGCACCGGGTAGGGAAGCCGAGTGATCCACGGTCTGCCGGCCAGCTTGTCCTGCACGTAGAACCTGGTGGACGGTGCGTACTCGATGCGCGTCTCGGCACCGAGGCTGTTCGTCGTGTGGACCAGCAGATGCGGTTTGCGGTCGCCCATCAGGGCGACGTAGCGCATCGGACGCCGGGTATCGCCCGGTAACGGCGATGACCACACCAGACAGGCAGTGCCGTTCCCGAGCAGGTCTGTGGGAACGATGCTGACCAAGTCGTCGACGCGGGGGAACACGTTCAGCAGGTGGGGCTCGCTCCAGCCGTTCCCCGACTGGTTGAAGTAGAGGCGTACGCCGCCGCGGTGCAGGTAGATGATGTCCGTGGTGCCACTGCCGTCGATGTCGGCGAGGCGGATGCGCTTGTGGTCGAACTGGTCCGGTTGGTCGAACCAGGGGGCACGGTCCATCGTGACCTTGGCGCCGAACCGGCCATGCCCCAGATTGGGCCAGTAGCAGACCTCGCCGTTGCGGATGCGAACCAGGTCGGTCAACCCGTCGCCTGAGAGGTCCGCGAGGTAGATGGACTGCGTACGGTCGGCGAGCACGAGGCGCGGACCCTCCTCCTCGTCGAGCGCCTGGGCGACTCGCCGCGATGGGCCGAAGCCCGCCTCGGCGAGCGACTGGTGCCACACGAAGGCGTCGTCCTCGGTGATGAGCACGTCGGTGTGGCCGTCACCGTCGAGGTCGACGAACTTGACGTTCGGGTCCTGGAGGTCACGGTTGAGCCGGGACGTGAAAGGGCGGAACGGCTCCCATCCTTCGGCCTCGTCGTGCTCGTACAGGCCGGGCACCGACCCCCGCAGGACGACGACGTCGGGCCGGCCGTCTCCGGCGAGGTCCATGATCTCCGCGCCTCCGCGCAAGCTGACGTTGGGCTTGAGCGCAACAGCCGAGAGCTCGCCGAACCTCGCCCGGACCACCTCGCTGCCGTCGGGCATCCTCTCGGGTAGCGGGCTCGTGTTGTCGGCATAGAACCACGCATCTGCCTGCTCGCTCAGGATGCCGGGAACACCAACGCCGTGCAGGTCGGTCCAGCGGTAGGCGCGACCGTCCAGGCCGACCGGCAGGTTTGCGAGATAGCGCGGATCGACCTCTTCGACCTGGTCCTGCACCACGGGCTCGGAGTACCCGAACTCGACGGGTGGCATGGCGCGCCGGTCGTAGCCGCCATCGTTGCGCCGGTAGCCGTTGACGTTGACCGAGCGCAGGAACGTGTAGACCGGGTTGCGCGCGTCGCCGGGATCGACCTCGTCGGAGTAGGTGAAGTCCGTCGAGCGGACGAGGCAGTTGCGCTCCACCCCTGCCTCGCCCGGGAAGTGGTGGAACATCAGGACCCGCTGGCAGATGCGGTAGCTGCGGACCTCGAAACCGGCACGGTAGGACGAGAACGTGTCCGGGCGTACGGGCCAGACGCCGGTGTCGTTGGGCGTTGGCGCGTCGCGATCATGCTCCCCGTAGTCCACGACGACCTCGAAGTGCCAGGCGTTGCTTCCGTCGACGGCTTGCGCGTCCTCGGGCACAGGCCACGGGGCGTTGTCGCTCAGCGTGGGGAAGTAGGGGTCGCGGTTGCCGTAGCGGACCCGCTTGAGATAGCGCTGGGCCGAACGAGACCGGGGTGTGCGGTTGCGCTCGCTGGCCTTCGCCGTGCTGTTTCCGCTCGCATCCTCGAGCACGAGCGCCGAGTCCTCGGACCGATAGCCGTAGACGACGACGTTGCCCTTGTCGTCATGGCTCTGGCAGATCAGCCAGCTGAAGATGCGACGGGCGTCCGCGGGGTCCGCGATGCGGCTCTCCGCAGTCTTGCCGTACCACGTTGTGAGGTTGTCCTTGGAGATGGACCGCCAGAACACGTCCGCCGCGTCGGTCGCGTTGGTCCAGCGCTCGATGAGGGCGAAGAGGCCCTCGACGCGGGGGCGGTAGCGGCGTACGTCGTACTCCAGGCCGTCCACCGTGCGCCGGGGCAGTTCCTCGCGCACCCACTCTCCCTGCGCACTCTGGACGAGCGTCGGCACCAGGTCCTCTGCCCCCGACAGTGTGAAGACGTCGGACTCCTCACCGTCGAAGTACCGCGGGAGGCCCTGGTCCGTCTTTCGGGTGATCGAAGGGAGGGACACGCTCCAGCCGAAGCCGAACGGGCCGTTGCCAGCACCCGAGTCGTATGACAACGACAGCTGAGGACCGAACCCGGAGCGACCCGGGCTCGTGAGGATGGGCACACTCATCGATCCAGTGCCCTTGACGGGGTTTGCGGCGAACTTCTCCCCCATGCCGCGGATGGCGCCACCTCCCCTCGGCAGCGAGATCGTCGGGAGCTGACCAGCCGGCCCGGCGCGCTCGTCCGAGCCCTGGTCCGCCTGGGACAGGGCGCGGGATCCGGCTGCCCGAGCGTTCGGATCGACCACGTCAGACCTTCCAGGTGGCCAGCAACCAGACGTCGCGGGCAGAGGCGTCCATCTCGATCGTCCACGGGGTTCCGAGCTTGGGTGCGGGGGTGTTCGCGGGAAGCACGACCGGCTCGACGTCGTTGCCCACCTTGGCCGGCGGGACGAAGAGCCCGACCGAGTCGACCTTCAACTTCGTCCCGGCCCAGTAGGGGAAGTGTTGGGCTGTCAGCGTCAGCGTGAACGGGGCGTCATTGCCTCCGGACGCAACGAATGCCGCCCACTCGGACGGGAACTCATGGCGCAGCGAGAAGAGCCGGACCCGACCCGCCGTGCCATCGCCCTTCACGAGCTTCTGGAGCCTCTTCACCGCGGCCTCGGCCAGTCCGGCGTCGTGTTTGGCGGTGAAGCGAAGGTGCAGCACGACGTCGCTGATCGAGTCGTAGTCGAAGATGCGGAAGCCGTCGGGCCCCTGGCCCGGAAGGTTCAGGCTCCACGTGCTGATCGCGCCGGCCAGCTCGAAGGGAAGGACGCGACTGTCCCGACCAGCGGGGTCGAAGACACCGGCATCCTCGGTGGCGGTGCTCGCCACCATCTCGGTGACAGCACCCTTGCGCTCGAGGAGCTGGTCCTTGGACATGTCTCCCACCACGGTCGGTTCCATCCGGACCAGGCTCTTCGTCATGCTGACCTTGCAGTTGATGCTCGTGTACGGGCCGGTCACGCTCGGGATGCTCACCGCAACCGACCGGATGCGGCGCAGGTAGTAACCCGGCCCGTCGAGGTCGAACCACTCCTCCGGCACCTCGAACGTGCAGCTTCCCGTGGCGCGGAGCGTTAGCAGCGCCATCGGGTCGAGCTGGGAGAGGCTGATGTGCTTGGTGAGCACCAGCTCCCGGACGTCGGACTCGTCGTACGCCGCACGCATGCGCTGCAGGTCGAGCACCAGGCTCTCCCCGCCGAGCAGACCGTCCTTGCCGCCCTCGTAGCTGGGCTTGATGTACGACGGCGCCGTGGCGCTGAGCACGAGCTCGTGCTGCATCGCCTTCTCGGCCTTGCGCGCGAGATCCTGGGCGAGCGCGAGCGTGCGTGTGTAGAGACCGCGGGTCTCGCGTTTCTGCCAGGCGTACAGGGCCTTGTTGCCGGCCTTGCCCTTGGCGTTCTCTCCCTCGGCGTTGAGGAACTGCTCTACCTCACCGGCCTGCTCGGTCTGCAGCTGCTGGTTGCGGAACTCGCGCTCGCTGATCGCCTCCCGCAGCTGCGCGGCGCGCAGCTGCTTGAAGATCTGGTTGATCTCCGCGGTGGTTTGACTGCTCTGCTGCGCCCAGTCCTGCTCGCGACGCCAGAAGCCGCCGACCTTTGCGGCGACGCCGGCCTCGTAGTTGAGCCGGTCTGCGACGGCGAGCAGGTTGTCGGCCACGAAGCGCGCCACCTGGCCCAGCTGCGACCCGCCGAAGCCGAAGTCCCCGCCGAGTCCCCAGAAGTGGAACTTGACCCCGAAGTCCGGGATGAGCGAGACACCCTGACCGGCCAGCTGGGCCATCTTGAGCAGGTCGGTGATCGTCCGAGCCGTGGTGTTCTTGTCCAGCTCCTCCGCCTCGAAGCGCGACAGGATCCGGCCACCCGCCTCCGCCACGACATCGGTGGCGATGTCCATGGGGACGTCGCGCTGGGTGAGCACAGGCTCCTCGGTCTTGAGTGCGAACTTCGCCAGGGCTGCGACGTCGAGCTCGTCTAGCTCGGGCACCTTGATGTCCTCGATACTGCGGCCGAGCTGTCGTTCGTAGAAGGCGTAACGGGTGATGGCGCTGTGCATCGAGGCGACGACGGCCTCGCGCGACTTCACCGACTCCTGCAGCTGGGCGTAGCGCACCTGCTCGCTGAGCTGGAACAGCTGGCGCTCGTGGCGAGCCCGCAGCAGCGACAGGGCCTCGCCGTCCTCCTTCTCCGTGTGCCCGAGAAGCGCAGCGCCGAGCGAGATGGCGGACTGTGCGGCCTCGACTGCGTGCTGGTGAAGCACCGCGAAACGTATGTGCGACGGCGGTTGGCCCAGACCAGCGACGATGGCGTCCACCGACAGCCCGGCGGCTGCGGCGCGCGCCAGCATGGCGGGGTCGATCGGCGGCTCGAACAGGGGCAGCTGTCGGAAGACGCCCTGCAGGTTCAGGCTGTTGCGGATCTTGAAGAGTCGGTCTGCGACGACGTCCCAGTACCTCATCAGGTTGTCGTTGCGGGGAACTCCGAAATAGAGCACCCGACCCATGTTGCGCACGCTGACCAGGCGGCCGTCGACGGCAGGTTCACCCGGTGCGGGCGCAAGGTCGAGCAGTAGCGAGCTCTCGACGTACCGCATCGCGTTGCCGAACTCGTCCAGGTCCTTGCGCAGGTCGGCGTAGGTCTGTGGCCGGGTCGAGCCCTTGGAGGGCACGGCCTGCGGGCGAGGACCGAGGATGTTCGCCGCGAGCACGTAGAGCTGCATCGCCTCGTCGATCGCCTCGCCGGTGTCCTGACGGAACAACGAGTCGCCCCAAGCGACCAGGTTGTCGAGGTAGGCCATCACCGTCTTGACCATGTACGCCGAGTGGCGGAACCGGGCGACCACGTGCGGCCGGAACGGCGAGTCCTTCCACTGCCCGATGGCATTGATCGTGTCGTCCTTGAGGACCGGGTCGTCACCGGTCGACAGGTTCACGAGGATCTCCTCGATCCGCTCCACGTCCGTCGACTGGAACGGCTTCACCCGCCAGTAGCGCTCCGGACTGAGCTGGCTCGAGGTGTCGGTCGGGTCGAAGAGGTAGTGGAACCACCTCATGGACTCCTCGTGGCGTCCGCTGCGCGAGAGGTTGACCGCGATCAGCATCGGCACGTGGAAGAACAGCTCCCAGTTGTAGCCGGAGTAGGCACCCGAGCTGCTGAAGTCCAGCTCGTCGACCGGGTGCGGCGCCAGGCCACCGCCGGGGACAGCGGTGCTGTTCGGGGAGTAGTCGCTGAAGAACGAGCGGTACAGCGTGGGCAACGGGCCCGAGTCCGCCAGCGTCGCTTGCAGCTTCTGCGACAGGGTCGCGGTGCTGCCGTTTGCACGGACGACGTCCACCTCGGCCGGTACGACGACCTCGTTGCCGACCTTGCTCCGGAAACGCTGGTCGTCGGCGGTCACGATGTGCCGGCCGGCGAGCCGGGCCGGCGCTCCCGACACCGTCAGACCGATCCCGTCGGGCAGGAACACCTGCTCGCCCACGGCGATCGTCACCTGGTTCTCATCATCGATGGCCTTCGCCTCTGCGGTCACCTTCACCCGCGTGCGGTACTCGGTGTCGACCGCCTGAAGTCCCCGCGTCGAGCCGGTCAGCAGGCGACGGGTCAGCTCGCCGACGTAGGGGTGATAGTGCGGCGCGAACGAGTGCGTGAGGTTGCGCTCGCGCACCACGATGTGGTGGGACGCCAGTCGCGGCGGGCGCGGTTGGAGCGGAATCAGCGGCTTCAGCGGTTCGAACGCTTCCTTCGCGACCGTGGCGAACACGCCGTCGGCGTACGCATGGAAGCCGGTCGTCGTCACAAAGTTGCTCATGGCCCTCTCCTCAGCCGAATGGTCCGGAACCGAGCCGCTGCCGAGGTATCGCTTCGAGCAGGTGCGTGGCGAGACCGAAGCCTCCGACCACGTTGAGCTCGGTGAGGTCAGTCCTCAGCCCGGCGTTCTCGAGAGCCTCGGTACGGATCACCGCAACGGTCGCGGGCTCGAGCCCTTCACCGGGTCTCACTTCGTGCATCAGCTCGTGGTTGCTGATCTGGACGTCGCCGCCGCCCAGCAACGGGGACCCCTCATGGACGACGCCAGGGCCCGCGAACAGGCCCTTCCGTGCGGTCAGCGTGGTGACGTCAACGGTTCCCCGCGGCCCGAGGACCCGGTCGCCGAACAGCAGGCCGGTCGAGGGACCGGTGAGGACGTCGTCAGGGAGGTTGCGGAAGACCTCCGGCCACGGGTTGTCCTTCGGAGGGACCGGCAACCCGAAGTCAGGCTTGACCAGCTCCGGGACGAACGGACGCAGCGTGATGTTCTCGACGATGTGCGGTGGGAGGACGACCGCGGGCCCCGGGTCGGGGACCAGCCAGGACTCGAACGTCTCGATCTTGGTCTCGACGAGCTCCGGCTCCACGAAAAAGGTCCGCCGGGAGTCGGAAAGGAAGAACGGGCTGACCAGCGACCCGATCTCGCTCCCGCCCAGGGTCACGGCGTTCGAGGACGGCAGCAGCGAGAAGCTGTTGAGGCTGCCGAGCACCGTGAGCGTCAACGGCGTCGCCACGGCAGCGCCACCGTCTTTGACGGTCAGTCGCTGGTTGAAGGCGACCGTGAAGGCGCCGCTCCCGTCGTAGTGGTTCACCCGGGCCCTCGTGCCCTTGAACGGCACCGGTGGCCGCGGCACGTTGCTGCCCGACTCCGCGGGGCTGTTGCGGCCACGCAGCAGGAACGTCTGCACCGCTCCCCCAGTGAGGTGGATCTGTACGCCGGCCTCCTGCCCCTGACCGTCGTACACGTTCGAGGAGTGCACGAACACCGACCCCGGATCGAACGCCGTGCGGCTGGAGAAGCCGCCGACTGCACCGAACCCCGTCGAGGTCGGCGCGGACCACTTGCCGGCGACGTACTCGCTCCAGTGCAGCGCGACCGAGATCCATCGCTTCACGCCCTCGCCGCGCGCGGTCTTCTTGACGTCGGAGACGTTGGCCTGGGCGAGCGGCTTGGGCGGGTCGGAAGAGGTTCCACCGATGGACACGGCGGCTCCCGATCCCCCGCCGCCGGCCATGACTCCACCCATGGCACCGAGCACCGCGCTGTCCTTCTCGAGCTTCAGCATCATGCCGTCGTCGCCCGCGGCCGAGGCGTCCGCGGAGTCGGGCTGCTCGAGGAACGTCACCCAGAACACGTGCAGCCGGTTGCGCCACACCACTGGCACGATGTGGTCGCCCTCGATCTCGACGCCCATGGGCTCCCATGGTGTCCAGGCACCGTGCTGCTGCCGGCGGTAGAAGTACTGCCGCGGCAGACCGTGCGTACGGCCGATCACGTGCAGGGTGTTGTTCCCTGGTTTGCCCGGGTCCTGGTCCCAGAACATCCCGCACATCTCCAGGCGGGCGATCTCGTCGAGCTTGCGCAGGTAGGTCAGGAACGCGTCCTCGACCAGGTCCGCCGTCACGTCACTCTGCACCAGGGTGCTCTCCAGCTCCTGGAACAGGTGCGACTTGTCGTCCCTGAACTCCGGCTCGAGCCAGTTTTCCGGGAACAGGAAGATCTTGCGGTTCGCCTCCCACACCCGGTAGCGGCGCATCCACGACCAGTGGTCGGCATCGAGCGTGCTGGGGTGGACCCGCGGCTCGACGCCGAGCAGGCAACGCTGGACGAACATCTGCACGGACGAGATCGCCTGCCGGATGCGTGACGTGCGCAGCACGGGTTCCGATCCGGGGTCGAGGAGCAGGTGCTGGTAGAGCTCCTCGCGGGTGCCGATGCCGAGCTGAACCAGGGCTGCTGCAACCAGGGCGTCGCGACGGCGCTGCCGCAGCCGGTCGTTGACGGGTGCGGCCAATCGCTGCCAGATCGCGATCCCGCCCATGGCGCGCAGGGCGTCCCTGGCCTCGCGGGCGATCCGGTGCCGGTCGTCATCGCTTGTCGCCGTCGCCGCGATCTTCGCCCAGCCGGACAACGTGCTGGCCGGCACGCCGGCCTTGCCGACCAGCCTCAGGGCGCTCCACAGCCGGGCAACGCCGTCGACGGTGCCGAGGGCAGCGGCGGTGAGGGCCAGGGTGCTGGCGACCTCGGTCACGTCCTCCGGCTTGCGGCGCGTCAGGCTTGCGAGTCTGGCGACGGCTGCCTCGAGGCGCTCCGCTGCCGAGCCGCCGGTGCGCGCCGCGGTGAGGACGCCCAGGAGCTCCGAGGACCCACCCGCCGCCACGTCTCGTACGGCGACGTAGTCGAGCAGGCGCAGCAGCTCCGCGGTCGCCGGTGCGGCACCCTCGACCTTCGCCACCGGGAGGTCGGTGAGGCGGAACTCTGCGACCTCGTCGGCGTCGAGCCCGAGCCGGTCGACGAGCAGGAGCACCCGGCCGAGCAGCATGTGCGCCGACACTGCGTCCTCGTGGTCGACCGCGTCCGACAGCTTCCGGTAGTCCGCGGACATCGGTGTGTCGAACGCGAGCAGGTCCAGGAGTATCCCCACGGGACGGCCGAAGGCAGCCGCGACGGCTTTGACCAGCTTGGCCGTCGCCTCGGTCTGTTCCTCGGCCGTCACGACCTGGATGCCGGCGATGCCCTGGGCGACGGCGCTGAGCGCCTCCTTGATAGCCACGAGGTCGGGCCGCAGCTCACCTTCCGGGTCGAAGCTAGACGCGGCGAGGAGGTCGAGCTCTGCCACGCTGATTGGGCTCCGCAGCACGGACAGGCAGGTCTGGACGAAGTCGACGACTTCTGCGTCCGGGTCACCGTCGAGCGGCGCGAGGCCCGTGAGTCGGCGCAGTGTGAGCAGGTCGGGCATCTCGATCCCGAGTGCAGCGGCCAGCACAGCGTGCCGGTGCAACACGTCGACGATGTCGATCGACAGGGGCGTGTCGTTGTCATGGCCCTCCGCCTCAAGGACGGCAGCCAGGTCCGCGGCCGTCAGCCCGAGCGCCGACTGGAGCGCCGGCACGTGCTTACCGACGGTGGTGCCGGCGGGAAGGGACGACAACGGGTCACCGAGCGGCGCGACGAAGACGGGGTCGCGGTCGCGAGCCGGCCCCGCGACGAACAGGCCGTCGTACAGGGACTGGTCCATCGATGACCACAACGCGGTGAGGACGTTGCGCGGGCCCTCGTACTCAAGGAGGTCGGCCAGCTCGTGCTGGCGGCCGAGGCGGCGGACGGCAAGGCGGAGCGGAGCACCGAACGGCGTCGCGTCGGGCAGGTACGCCGCAAGGGCCGCGTCGAGCTCGTCCCTGGTCCACCCGAGGCGACGCTGCAGCCTGAGGAACAGGTCGAGCCTGACGAGCACCTGCGCGAGGGCCTTCCCGGTGAGCGCCTTGCCCGCGCCGGCGGTAGCGAGGAAGGTGAGCTCGAAGTTGCAGGAGCTGTCCGGGTCGGCAAGCACGACGACCGGGTTCAGCAGATCCTCCTCGCGCGACGACAGCCAGGCGTCGGCCTTCCTCGCGCCGGTCAGGCCGTAGGTGCTTGTGACCGTGTCCAGGCGTCGCTGCGTCGACTGGACGGTCGTCCATGTCAGCTTCTTCTCCGGGTCGGTCGGCTGGTCCGTCCCGACCAGGCTCTTGTTGTTCCGCCAGGTGACCGCGTCGGCAACGCTCAGCCTCGCCGTGGTCAGCACGCCGAGCTCGGCCAGAGTCGGGTTGACCCAGCGGGTGCCGAGCAGGTCGACGAGCTCCTGGTAGCTGACCCCCAGCGCACGAGACAGCGGCTTGGCGCGCCCGAGCTCCTTGAGCGCCTTGGCCTCCTCGCCGGCTGCGGCGCCAAACCCGAAGCGCGTCCACCAGTCGGTCATCGGGTCGTCCGCCGTGATCGTTGCGTACTCGACCTCGGTGAGCCCGAGACGTTCGACTGCGAGCTCGTCCTCCTCGTTGCCGGCGAAGGCGGCCAGGATCTCGACGAGCGGGGTGCCCAGCTTGCTCGCGAACTCACGGGTCGTCTCGTGCCACAGGTCGAAGGGCAGCACGTGCGGGGACTTCGTCGTGCGCAGCACCTTGTCGTAGACCGTCGACTCGATGAACTCCGGCTCGGCGAGGACCTCCGCGGAGGACAGCATTCCGCTGTCGTGGACGGTGTCCGCGGTGAGCTTGCCCTCGGCGAGGATGAACTCGAGGATCTCGTTCACGATGTCGATCGTCGGCAGCACGCTGCTCGTGTTGTCGCAGGTCAACGTGAGGTGGGCGAGGTCGGGCCGGCGGGCCATCAGCTCGTCGTACGGCGTCGCGAACGGGTAGTCATCGCCCTGGTGGCGCAGCTTCCACACGGCCTTGAAGCCGTTCCACTCCGAGGCGTCGGGATCGAGGAACTTCAGGAGGTCGACGAAGTACGCCGCCGGCCCGAGCACCGAACCGCAATGGTCGCACTCGCAGTAGTCCATGGAGCCGAACAGCGACTCCATGGTTGGTGACGGCATCGCCTTCCTGATCCGCTCGACCGCAGCGGAGCGGTTCTCCTCGCTGCCCTGGACCGCGCCGAGGACCGAGGAGGACACGGCCTGCTTGGTCATCGCGTGGAAGTTGTAGAGCACGGCGGTGACCTGCTCCGACTTCCGGTAGACCAGCAGTGCCTGGTGGCGCGAGGGGAAGAACGAGCCGTACCTGTCGAGGAACTCGTTCTGGGACGTCGCAACCACGTCGTACGCCGAGTTCAGGCCCTTCTCGAGCAGGACCCTCATCGCTTCGTTGCTCGGCGTGATCTGGTGTACGCGGTGCAGCGTCTCCAGCGCCGACGTCACCTTGAACTTGGCGTCTGCATCCAGGCCCTGGATGACATCGGCGTGCTCGTCGAGGAACACAGCCGGAGACTGTTCCCCGAGCCGGAAGCCCTCGTCGGCTGCGGCCTCCAGCGTCTTGGCCATCGGGGCAGCACCCACCCCGGGCAGGTCGAGATCCCCGCGTGACACAAGCGCCGCCACAACCTGAGTGGGGTAGGCCACTCGAACGCGCCGCGCCAGCTCCTCGGCGTACGTCTCAACTGCATCCTCGGCGTCGCCGTACGTCGCAGGCACTGCGTCCCTGCCGCCGACCTCCTCGAGGGCCGACTTCCAGGTCGCGGGGAGATCCCACTTGCGTGACTCGATGCTCGCCGCGACTCCCCCGTCCCCGGACTGCTCCTGTACGTGCTTCATCAGGAGCAGGTTGTTCGTCGTCAGGAAGGCAAGCTTGGCCTGCGACTGCAGCGCCGTGACCTGATTGGCGTCGAGTCCGGCGTCCTTGGCCCGTTTCCACAGGGGGCCGTCCCCGTGTTCGAGGAGTACGGACTGGAACTTCTTGCGTGCCGAGTCCTGCCCGTTGTCGGGAAGCCCGCTGGCGTCGAGTAGCTCACGCACCGACGAGAGTCCCCCGCCGGGCCGCGCCTCGAGCCGGCGCTCGACCGAGAACTCCTCGAACCGCTCCCCCGCCACGGTGATCGCGTCGGCGTCGAGCTCGACGATCCCGGACGCTGCTGCTTTGGTGAGGACGTCCTCCACGGTCTTGCGCGGCACGCGAGCGAGAAGGTCACGGTCCGAGGGCAGGCCGGCGCGCAGCATGGCGTACGCCTCCTCCGCGCCCACCCCGATCCCCGGAAGCTCCCCACGCCCCTCCGCGAGCTGGGCAGCAAGAGAGGAGACGGCGATCAGCCGGGCGTCCCAACCAGTCCGGCGGTGCGCGACGCTGATGTCGGAGCGGGTGCCGTCCTCGACCGCCGCAGCCAGGGCGACAATGTCCTCGTCGCCCACCACTGGCCGCAGGGCCGCCCGGAGCCGGGCGAACTCCGACTGCGTCGGTGCTGCACCGACGGGAGCCACGAAGTTGAGCGACGCAGCGTCCTGCCTTCCCGACAACGGAGCCAGCAGGCTCGGTTCCCCGCCGGCACCGGCGACCTTGGCCACCAGCGACGTGCGCTCGTCGACGTCGAGGTCTGGAAGGGTGAAGTTCCCCGCCTCGTCCGTCGTGACGTCGGCGACGACCTCGGGTTCCTTGCCGAACACCTCGCGCTGAAGCTGGAACCTCAGACCGCTCGCAGGGAGCCCGTTCGCAAGACGGACGCCGCCCGTGACCTCTGGCATGACCTACCCCCGAAAGCGTGAGAAGCCAGCAAATACCTCGTTTGACCCTCCTCCCATTCCGGTGCACCGGCAAGCGCTTCATTGGCCGGTCTAAGCCAGTCGACGGGTGGTTGAGCAGCCTTGCGTCGAGCAGCGAGCGGAAAGTCCGTCCACACTCCCCAACGGACCCCTTGTGCGGCTCGAGCAGGCGTCGAGTACCTCCCGCGTTGTCCTCAGCGGCCGAATCCGACGCCACGGTCGGCAGCGAGGCAGCGCGTCATTGCGGCTCGACGACTTTCGGCTCGAGCGCGTCACAGCCCCGGTCCAGCTCGTCAGTAGCTGAAGCTGGTGGCGCCCTCGTCGCCGATCCACTGCCACATCGGGATCGTGCCGCCGAGCTCGGCGTTCTCGAGCAGGTTCTCGGGGTCGAGTGCTTTGGCGTTGAAGCAGATCGGACAGACCAGGGTGCGGCCGCCGGCCGCGGCGTACCGCGCGAACAGCTCGGGCAGCGGTGGGCACCCCTCGCAAGCGGTGCCGACCGCGACGCCTGGCTGTGCCAGGCGGACGGCCTCCTTGGTGAGGAACATGAGCGTCGGACGGCCCTGCTCGGCCGCGCCGAGCGCCACAAGGAATGCGATCATGACCTTCTCGGGGTCCTCCAGGCCGGTGGCCAGGCTGATGAATGCCTTGTTCGACATCGCTTCTCCTTCGTCGTGGACGGGTGTTCCGTCGCGTGTGACGAAGGTAGGAAGGGGAGAGCCCGGCGCGCATCCGCGCGGACGCGTAACCCGCGCGACCGCCGGAGGGGCTTGTGGCGGTGAACGCGTATGCGTGTCAGGCGAGCAACCGAGCGACCGCGGCGGCGCGGGCGGTTCGGCCAGATAGACCGAGCTTGAGGTAGACGTTCTGAAAATGTCGCTCGACGGTGCGCACGCTCAACGTGAGCCGCTCGGCGATCTCGGCGTTGTCGAGGCCCTCGGCGGCGAGCAGCAGGATCTGCCGCTCGCGTTCCGAAAGGTTGGCCACGGAGGGGTCCGCGTGGTCCTTGGCCAGGAAGCCGGCCACCTCGCGAACGAAGACCTCCCAAGCCGGCTCGTCCGCCAGCAGCACGTGGTTGCGCGAGTCGAGCATCATCAGGCGGGCGCCCGGGATCCCGGCCGCCAGCCGCGGCCCCCAGCCCGCCGCCATCCGGTCGCCGACCGCATGCAGGACCAGGGTCGGTACGCCGATGCTCGGCAGCAGGCGGGTGACATCGATCTGGCCGCGGGCGATGCGGCTGCGCACGGCGTTCTCGGTGTTCGTGGACGTGCGCTGCAGCTCATCCATCCACTGCATCTGCTCCTCAGTGGCGTCCGGGATGAACGCCGTGGTGAAGAGTCGGCGGAACAGCGGGTCCGGTCGCGCCCATCCCGCCCGGATCATCGCCAGCAGGGCATCCTCAGCCGCCTGGTCCTCCTGCGCGAGACCTTCACCTGCCATGCCGCCGTACAGCAACAGCCGGGTCACCCGCTCGGGATGCGCGTCGGTGTAGGCCAGCGCAACCGGCGCGCCACCGGACATGCCGAGCACCGCGAACCGGTCCAGTCCCGCGGCCTCCACCAGCGTCTCCAGATCGGCGACCCGCCGGTCCAGCGAGAAGTCGTCCACGGCCCACTCAGAGAGCCCGAACCCGCGCTCGTCGTACCGCACGACTGTCGCGACCTCGCCGAGGTCGTCGAGGAAGTGCCGCCACACCGGGCTCTGCCAGTCATGCTGAAGATGACTGAGCCAGCACGAGACGATCAGCAACGGCGGACCTGAGCCGTGGCGCGCCCACCCGAGCCGCACACCGTCGTCCGCACGGCAGAACCGCACCTCCTGAGTGACGATGCTCGGCTGACTCGAGGTGACCACGCCTCAGGCTACTTCGCAGCCGGCACGGAGGCCTGGCATCAGCCGCCCCTACCTGCACTGGCCCGAGACGCATAGATGTCCCTTCGGGCGCTCGCCAATCGCGACGAGTCTCGCCATCTCGGGCCCCGCGGCCTCCATCACTTCGCCGCGTCAGGGCCTTGCCTGATGTACCGCCCGATGGTCAGGTCCGAGCAGATACGAGCAAAAAGGCAGGGCGCACGATTCCGGTGGCCGTTCTCGAACCGGCTCAGGTCTAGCTCAACCGTCCGGCAGATCCCGCCCGCTGGAACCCGGATGACCCCACGGCGTCCGAAGTGTCCTGGTCGCCGATCCTAGGCATTCGCCCGAGACGAGCGCGGTCCCCGGCTTCATAGCGTCGGTGGCAACCCACCAATCCGCCATCGTCAAGGAGAAAGTCATGGCTACAGGTCAGTTCCGGCCGGCGTCACAACGCTGGTCGTTCACAAAGCGAGCAGCAGTTCTGCTCACGCTCTCAGCCGCCGTCGGTGCGCTGAGTCAGGCTAGCTCAGCGAGTCACGCGAACTCGGCTGGGTCTTCAGGCTGGTCCACGCGCGATCCGAGCCTGGTCGGTCGCGCCGTGCTGCCGTTCGACACGTTCGCCGGCGGGCCACCGGCCGGAGCATTCGTGGTGCCGAGCACACAAAACGGTGTGACGTTCCCGCTGCCCGAGCAGCCGGTCGAGGGCTTCTCCGCGATCATCGACGGTCACCGCCCCGGTGAGTACCTCGCGATGGAGGACAACGGCTTCGGCAGCAAGGCGAACTCCAGGGACTTCTTGATCCGGGCCTACTACCTCCGGCCCCACTTCAAGACCGCCGACGGAGGCTCCGGAACGGTCACTGTCGGAGACTTCATCTCCTTCCGCGATCCCGACCACAAGCTGGCCTTCCCGATCGTGAACGAGGGCACCAGCAGTCGACTTCTCACCGGCGCGGACATCGACCCCGAGTCCCTGCAGCGCGGGCCCCACGGAGACCTATGGGTGGGCGACGAGTTCGGCCCTTGGATCCTGCACTTCGACGCACGCGGCAGGCTGCTCGACGCGCCCTACGAGGTGGCAGGTATCAAGTCGCCGAACAACCCGACGCTCAACGGTGCGGCAGCCACCCAGCCGAACAGCCGGGGTTTCGAAGCAATGGCGATCAGCCGGAATGGAAAGTTCCTTCATGCCGCCCTCGAGGGAGCCACCCTGGCCGATGCCGACCAGAACCGCCGCAACATCTACGAGTTCAGCATCCGGCGTCAGGCGTTCACCGGCCGCCAGCAGCACTACCGAACAGAGTCACCGGGCAACCTGATCGCCGACATGTCGGTCCTGAGTGGGCGCAACGTGGTCGTGATCGAACGAGACGGCGGGTCGGGCGTGGCAGCGCTGTTCCGCAGGCTCTACCGGGTCGATCTCCGGCACACCGAACCGATCGACACGCTACCCAAGACCCAGCTCGTGGACCTCACGGCCATTCCCGACCGCCACCTCGTTTCCCTTCCCGCCATCCACCCCGGCGACCTCGGACTCGGCGACCCGTTCTGGGTCATGTGTGAGTCTGTCGAAGCCGTCCACCTCGTTGCTGGGCAGCGGTTGCTCGTCGGCTGCGACAACAACCTGCCGAACTCCGGCCGGAATCCAGCGCGGCCCGACGACAACGAGCTCATCCTGGTTGCCGTCCCCGGGCTGCGTCGCGGATGAGCAACTCGAACCAGACCGAGATCCTCGACCTCCGGGTGCTCTGAGCACCGGGCACGCCCGGAAACAAGAAGATGTGGACTTTGGGTCACCGGGTGACCCAAAGTCCACACCATCTCTGTTCCAAGCCTCCCTGCTGACGACCACGCCGCGGTCAGCCGGGCAGCCAGTCCAGGAGCCGGTCGTTGAGCTCCGGGCGGACCCAGTAGCCGCTGTGGTCCACCGCCGTTGCGGCGTCGAACACCAGCGGGTCGAGGACCGGGAAAGCGCTGGCTCCGGGCACCGTGAACACGCCCTCGGTGGGTACGACGAGGTCGTTGTGCTCCTTGCCGAACACCAGGTCGGTCCCGACATCACGGGCGATCCGTACGAGCTTGGTGCCCTCTGGAGGTGCGTAGTTGGCGGCCGCGGCGAAGTAGGTGGCGCTTGTCTGGCCGGGCCGGTTCATCGCCTCCGTCAGGTATCGCCCCTGGGGGTTCATGGACATCAGCCCCTCGAGCCCCGAGGCCACTCCCACCGCGACCTGCTTCAGTACCGAGAGCAGGACGTCGAGGAAGTCGGTCACTGCGTTGTCCGGCACGAACTGGAGCAGGTTCAGGTATCGGTCCAGCAGCTGGTCGAGGTGGTCGACGTCGGCAAGCGGGGTTCCGGCGTTGGGCGTCCCGACCATCACGAGCCGGTTGACCTTGATCACTTCGTTGCTGTGCCCCAGCTCGGGACGTTCAGCCATGACCCGACTGACGAGACCGCCTCGTGAGTGGCTGACCACGTCGACGTCGAGCCGCACGTCCACCGACCGGAGATGTTCAGCGAGCCAGGCGACGTTCTCCTGAGGCGCCTTGGAGACGGTCGGGTGATCGAAGGCGAAGACCCGGCCGCCGTACCGTGTGTGCAGCTCCTGCAGGGTCTCGACGGGGAGGCGGCCGAAGCCGCCGTGCGCGGAGCTGAACGTGCCGTGGACGAACAGCAGTGACCGGCCCTGGCCGAGCCGCCTGATCTCGTCGGTGGTGAGCTCAGCCTCGACCGGGCGGGCGTGACTCCCGGGCTCGAGGGTGCGCAGCCGGTGCGGCTTCCGCTGCGCTTCGACCCGCTCGGCGAAGCGTGCGCCGACCCAGGCAGATCCCTCCTTGATCAGCCGGAAGGTGAGTACTTTGAGGACCTTCTTGCCCGCTGCCCCGAGGATGCCCCGCTGTTCGCCATCCGTGGCGGGATCGACGAGTGCGACCTCTCGAGGGATCCGGTAGGTCAGCGTGTCCGAGCCGCGGGTACGCCGCTCCTCCACGCCTCCCTCTGCTGGGAGATGCCAGGACAGCACGCCGTCCTCGGACTCGTAGAGCACCACTTGGCCAAAGGCCTCACCCGGATCTCGAACTTCCATGACGATGTCGTCCTGCCCGCCGCGGGCCCGAGTGCCCAGGCTCTCGGTCCGTTCGCGATGCTCGTCGATCTCGACGGTCAGGTCCTCGTCGACGTCGTTGCGTCGCATCGCCTCGACAAACGCCTCCCGTGCGTCGTCAGCCCCGCGCGTGCCTTCCGAGGACGACTCGTGAACTCGCACCCGGCCCGTCAGGCCAGGAGTGCGAAGCGTGACGCGCGGGTGGACGGTGACCGGGAGTCCGCTCTCGTTGAGGTCGACGCTGTCAGGCACTGGTTCATTCCTCCGGTCCTGGCGTTCGCTGGATTGTGAAGCGGGGGTGGCCGAAGAACTGGTAGGCCACGTACGTCGGGGTCACCCCGGTCGGGTCCTTCTCGACCGCCTCGCGGGTGTACTCCGCGCGGAACCTGCGCAGGATCTCCGCCACCGGCACCGCGGGCTTGCCGTACGCCGCCTTGTAGAACCGGGCCGACAGCTTCGCGGCCACGGTGTCGTCGATGTTCCACAGCGGCGCCACCACGCCCGAGGCCCTGGTTCGAAGGACCGCGGCGGCGAACCCGGAGAAGCTGCCCATCAGCATGTCGCCCGCGCCGACCTGACACGCGTTGAGGAAGACGAAGGGCGTCGTCGACTGGTTCTCGGCGAGCCCACGAACGCCGAAGGACGTCAGGAACGCAGCCTTCCAGCCGTCGCCGTCTGGTTCGAGGAGAACGAGCCCGTCCTCCTGGGTGGTCGGGTCGGCCTGGCCGTGCAGGGCCACGTGCAGGAGGTCCACCGGAGTACGTCCCTCGAGGCACGCTTCCACGTCAGCCCGCCGCGGCGGGATCGGAGTCGCCGGCTTGTAGGTCTCCGCGAACTCCTTGGCCTCCGCTTCGGCTGCCGGCAAGCGCTTCCAGTTCTTGACGCCGTCGTACTCTGCGGTGACCACTGCCTGTCGTGAGACGCCCAACCGGGGTGCCGGGGCAGGAGCAGGGTCAGCGTCGTCGGACGGCCACCGCGAGATGGACAGGTGGGCTCCCAGGAACGGCGCGCTGCCGGCGTACTTCGTCTCCAGGGGTGGGTTGCGCAGGACCGCGAGCTCCCACGGGACGGACGCCTCCTCGGTGAGGAACAGGACGGCGGGCGCGTCGTCGCGGCCGGCAACGACCTTGCGAAGAGCGGCGCGCACCGAGGTCGGAATGTTCTTCTGGATCAGGTCGCCGTACCCGACGAGCTCGCGATAGCCCGGAGGCCCTCTGAAGCTGTCGGCGGCCATCTTGCGGCCGGTGTAGGTGGCCAGGTCGTGCGCACTCTGGTCGATCCGGGTGCGCCGGTCCTCGTCGGCCAGCGAGAAGCTCCCGTGCAGCGGGTAGACGTCCCAGACGTACATGTCCCCCGGCTCGTCCGCCCGGTAGAGGCCGACCACGAGGTCGGGCGGCTCGTCGTCGAGGAGTGGCGCCAGGTCGAGCATGTGCCTGCCCGGAGCCGCCGGCGGCGAGGTGGTCGCCACCTGGTCGGCGGAGTCGACCACCTTGAGATGGCGCTTGGCCATGCCGACGATCCGGCCCTCCCGGCGGAACAACAGCCTGATGGTGCGCTCCCCGCTCAGC
This sequence comes from uncultured Actinomycetota bacterium, assembly GCA_963759525.1. GTDB lineage: Bacteria > Actinomycetota > Actinomycetes > Propionibacteriales > Nocardioidaceae > Marmoricola. The sequence continues at coordinate 137,900 of CAVWZO010000016.1, forward strand.
ATGGGGTCGGTGAGTGCCGTGAGCCTCACCGTCGTCGATGGGTACGGCGTATCCCTTGTGACCACGAGCTTGACGACAGCGTCGCCCTGGATCTCCAGCGACTTTGGGTCGACGACGACCTCCACCTCGAAGCTGAACACCAGCGGCGGCATCTCCACGCGGATGAGGCCCGTCACGCCAGTGCGCTGGTCGAAGTACTGGTCGAGCCCGACGGAGACGTCGAACGGCACCCGGGCGACGACCACAGGGGGCGCCTTCAGCAGCGGATATGCCTCATAGGGCTCCGCGACGCTCGAACCGGTGCTGGTGGCCACTTCCACCTTGAGGCCGTCAAAGACGAGTTCGAGGTCGGGAGGCGGCGCCGATCGCGGTCCGCGTCGGCGTCGGAACCGAGGCAGGCGCGGCAGCCAGGAGCCTCTCCTGGCGCCACCGGGCGGCGGCGGAGCGGATGGTTCCGGAAGGGGTTGCAGCGGGGGCAGGTTCCCCGGCGCAGCGCTCCCCGGTGTGGACGGTCGAGTGACGCTCTGGGCGGCCGCGACCGCCGCGGGCGCCGGGCTGGGCGCTGCGGCGCCTGCCTGCGGGCCGCCTGAGCCGACGTACGGTGTGAAGCCCGTGCTGGCACTCCACGACGCTGCCTGGAGCAGCTCGGCGAGCCCGCGCCGTTCGTGCTCGGATGCGGAGTTGAGCGCATCCACGACGACCGACGCTACGGCGTCTTCGTCGACGCGGCCGAGCACCGCACCGAGCTGCCCCGGGTGCATGCTTGGCCCCGCTGCGTTGACGTATCTGGACACGATGTCGCGCACGGGCAGCACGACATGACCGAGGTTCTGGACCACGTCCATGGTCGTGTTCCCCCACAGCATCCCACGTCCCGTGCCGGCGTAGTCCATGCTCGCGTCGACGAGCTCGCTGAGGATGAGGCCGGCCCGTGATGCGTCGAGGCCGCGCACGTCTTCGACGTTCGCGCTTCGAACCGCGTCCAGGTTGCGATCACGGACGGCCGACATGATGCTCTCGTAGAGCTCGTCCTTGTCGGACTCGGTCCGTTCGACCTGTCGTGGCAGTTCAGTCTCGTGGTGCTCCGTGTCGCTGCTCGTGCCGAGGGGGCTGCCTTCGGCGTCCCATTCGCCCGTAAGGGCACCAATGAGGAGCCTCTGGTTGCGCCCCCGGACGTCGCCGTACATGCGGACCAGTTCGTCATGCAATTTCTGCGGGACAGGCGCCGCCTCGCTGAGGACGGCGTATCCGCTCCACGGGTCGCCCCACAGGAACGTCGGCGGGTTGTCCTCTATCTCGGTAACGATCGCGACCAACGGGTTGAGCCGCCCGAGCTTCGCCAGCGCGACAGCGGCCCACAACCGGGTATCGACAGATTGGGAACGCAGGCCGGCCTCGAAGAGTGCGGGCTTCACGTCGTACTGCTCGATCCTGAGGCAGGCGAGCGCGCGCATGCTCCCGGCGTCCTCGCCGGTCTGCTCCAGGAGCCCGACCAGCCTGGCGACGTGGGCGGCCATTGCGTCCGGCCCCGGCCCTTTGGCCGGCGTCGCGAGCCGCGCGGCCAGGAGCGACTCCGGGTCGCTGACATCGGCAGCGATCCGGCGCAGTCGCTCCTCGGCATCCGGTACAGGAACATCACGGAGGAGGGACAGGCAGTCCGCACGCTTCGTTGCTCCGGGTGGTACGTCGAGCAGCTCGACGACGCGAGACCCGACATCTCGCCAGCACTGGTCGCCCAGCTGGAACTGAACCAGGCTTCGGACGATCGGCAACTTCACCTCGACCGACGGCTCGTGCTCGGCAACCTCGAGCAGGGTCTCCGCAATGTCTCGTCCCAGCACGGCGCTCCCTCGATCGGCCAGCGCTTCTTCCCTGTGGCCCCTCCAGACCCCCAGCATGGCCCCATCGACGGCTCCGCGCACCCTTGGTCTGTCCCACCTGCGATCCCTGATGGGCGTGCTTGGTCACAGGTTAGGAGTGAGTAGTGCCCTCGAGGTCATGCCGACGGTGTGAGCCAGGCTGTCCAGGAAGCGGCCGCGCAGGAACTTCGTCCGCCGCAGCGCCCAGAGGGTCTCCGCCGTCACCCAGGAGAGGTCGCGCGCCTTCTCGATCTTCCAGCTGCTGATCAGGTGGACGACCGGGCCGAGTCGGTTGTCCACCTCGCGTCCGATGTCATCGAGGAATGATCGCCGGACCTCGGACTCAACCTGGGCGAGAACCTCGTTGACTGCGTGATAGTCCGCCTGGACATCCCGAGGCCGGATGCCACGGGCACTGCAGGTGTCGACGACTGCGATGGGCAGGTCGTGCTCAATATGGCTGTTCATCCCGGCAATAGCGAACTGCACAGGCACGCGCCCGCCGTCCCTCGCCTCGAACAGCGGGCGCCACGCGGGCGGGACGGTACGCCGCGCCGCGTCTGCGTCGTACGCGCTCAACCAGAGGTTGGCGAAGCGCACGTCGAGCTCGGCCATGGTCTCCGCGTCGCCGAAGGTGACCGAGTGGCTGCTGGGCTGGGCAAGGATCTCGGCGATGCGTTCGGTGACGGTGAGGTAGACCCGGTTGAACACCGCGGCCCCGTCGTCATCGGAAAGCTCGGTCTCGATCTCACGCATCCGGGCGATGACCTCGTCGACCGTCGTAGGCAGGCTCACACGCCGAGTATGCCGGGGTCGGCGTCCAGATCGCGCGCACGCCGGCCCGCCGTTCGCCGTAACCCAGGGGCATCAGCTTCCCGCGCGAAACATGAGCTTCCCGCGCCTCGCAAAGGACGGGAAGCTGTGGTTTCCCACGGGACCGTGGGAAACCACAGACCGCTCGGCCCGCCGTTCGCGGCGGCGGTTTCCCCGGCCGGCCGGGGATCCCTGCTCGTTGTCACAGGAGGGCTGCGACGTCAGGCCCCTGTCGACGCTGGTGTGACAACGGCGACTACGACGGGCGTCAGCCGCTGGACACTGGGCCGGGTTGCAACCACACGTCGGAGAGCGAGCGGCGTACCCGGCCCTCGGCAGGCGGCTGCTCGGCGGGTCGGCCGATCGCCGTCATGGTCATCGCGACCCAATGGCTGGGCAGGCCGAGCTCTCGCTGTACGGCGTCGCGGTCGAAGGCACGGAACTGGCGACTCGAGAGGTCCATGGACAGCGCCTGCAGGGTCATGTGTGCCACCGACTGGCCCAGGTCGTACTCCGCGAACTCAGAGGAGTCCCAGTCAGTGCCCTCGACATAGCGGTGGCAGACGTTCACGACCAGCAGCGCGGCGTACGGCGCCCACCGTCGCGAGCTCGCGGCGAGCAACGGCACCAGCCGTTGGTGCAGTGCTTCGCCACGACGAGCCGTGACGAACGACCACGGCTGCGAGTTCCCGGCGGACGGCGACCACCGGGCCGCCTCCACGAGGCGTTCCACGTCAGCCGGCGCGAGAACGTGCTCGCTGTCCCAGGCAGTGGGGCTCCATCGATCACGCAGCGTCTCGGCGAGGTCGGTCATGAACGCGCCCTTCGGGGGATGGCCCCGGCTGGGCCAACGGTGTGGTGAGAACGGCGCCGGCCGCCGAACCCATCCCGTTCGCCTCGATGACGGCGGCTCCGCACGGACAGATCAAGGGGTGCGGTCCATCGGACCGCACCCCTCGAGACCTACTCAGCGCGCTACGACGATGAGCCGTGCTGGATGCTGCCGCCTCCTTCAGTACCGAAAGTGCCCTCCGGACCCGCGGGGGCCGGGAGCGGGAAGGGCGGGCCAGGTACCTTCTTGCCCTTCACTCCGTTCACCGACTCGGTCGAGTACGCGAACTTCAGCATCGCGAAGGCGATGAGGTCGCTGTTGACCCTGAGCGCGCGGTCGTCGACGTTCCCGAGCGTGTCGCACGCGAGGTGGTAGCAGGGGTCGTACTGCTCGCCGGCAGTGCCACCCCAGATCGCCTGCTGCTCGTCGGTCTTGATCCCCTCAGCACCGGTGAACAGACCACTCGCCGGGATGCCGGCGAGGATGAAGGCCTCGTAGTCACTGCGCCCGGAGAACTCGGTGTCGTCGTACGGCTCGCCGACCTTGGTGTAGAACGACTCGTACACGTCCTCGATGGCCGCCGAGCCTTCGGGGATCGGAACGGGCGCAGGGAACGTGGACTCGTCCGCGTCGTACACCATGAAGATGTAGTTCGGCGAACCGACCATGTCGTAGTTCATGTACAGCGCGATCCGGTCGCGCTCCGGCTGCGAGAGGCCTGCGACGTAGTCGGCCGAGCCGACGAGGCCCTGTTCCTCAGCGGCCCACCAGCCGAACCGCAGGGTGTTCTCCGGCTTCGACTTGGCCATCTTCAGCGCTGTCTCGAGAAGCGCCGCCGAACCGGACCCGTTGTCGTTGATCCCCGGGCCCTCGATCACGCTGTCGAGGTGGGAGCCGGCCATCACGACGTTGTTCCTGTTCTTGCCCGGTAGCTCGGCGAGGACGTTGAAGTCGCTCCGGGTCTCAGCAGGGAGCACCTCGATGAACGCAGTGGAGCCAGGCTGGGCCAACGCGACTCCGTCGGCAAAGCTCGCGCCGACCATGGGGATGTTGTGCGTTACGGGTCCAGGGGCACCCGGGATCGGCGGGTCCACGCTCGTGCCGTCGGCCACGATGAGCCCCTCACGGTCAGGAGTGTTGCCCTGGTTGAACACGATCACGCCTTCGGCGCCGGCCTGCTCGGCCCAGTACGCCTTGGTACCGAAGAAGCACGTGCCGCGCTGTACCAGGGCGATGTCGGCCGGGCCGCTGAAGTCGATGCCGGCGAAGTCCGCCTCTTCGCAGCCACTCGTCGAGGCCCGGTCGCCGACGAGGTTGATGTCGATCGGGATGACCTGGCCCTGGACCGTCCCGCTGCCGCTGCCGGTGAACACTCCGGTCTCGTAGTCGGCTGCAATCGGCGTGAGCTGGCGCAGCTGCGCCGGGAAGTTGAACGTGATGTCAACCGGGTCCAGCGTCACCCGGTACCCGGCCTTCCTGAGAAGCCGCGAAACGTAGGCGACGCTGTCGTCGTAGCCGTCGGTGCCCGCGGCTCTCGTTCCCGGGTAAACCGGGTCGGAGCTGTTGTCGGCAATCTTCTGGAAGACCGCCTGGTGCTTGCGGACACCCCGCAGCGTCACGCACTCCAGCAGCTTCTGGTACGTGTTGTTGCTGCGGTGGTCGCACGACCCGCCATGCCGTGCGTTGGCCGCCTGCGCCGGCAGCAAAGCCGTTGCAAGCACCGTGGCGGCGCCTATGGCCGCGAGGCGCACCGCGCTCTTGCGCGATACGAACCGATTTCGACTCATTATCCCAATACCCTGCGAATCAGGAGTCCCGGGCCGGGCCCCCTAGAAGCCGTCCAACCTATAACATCGGTCACAGTGCCGCCAGAGTTGCGGCGCCCCAAAATCGTGCGCCCAAGGCTTCGGTCGATCACGGACACGCTCGGGACCTTCGACCCTGACCACCGGCTCCAGGCCACCCCATGATGGAGACATGGTGAACTGCGAGAGATCAACGGCAATCCTGGCGTTGCCGTGAGCAAGCGATACCGGCTCGGGCCGGGCAAGCGCCTGGTGAACGCGGTGTACGCCAGCCTGACCCGGCACGGCCGCGGAGCCCACTACCGACACATGCTCTCGGTGCCCGGCCGGAGGAGCGGTGAGGTCCGCTCCACCCCAGTCGACGTGATGCACGTGGACGGCTCGCCATGGGTGGTCGCGCCGTACGGCGAGGTGAACTGGGTCAAGAACGTGCGCGCCGCCGGGAGTCTCCGGCTCAGCCGGGGGAAGCGGGCGGCCTCCTACGCAGCGGACGAGGTCGATGCCGCGGAGGCCGGGCCGGTGATCCGTCGCTACGTCGAGACCGTGCCGATCACTCACGCGTACTGGAACGTCACGCCGCGCTCGACTGACGACGAGTTCATCCGTGAGGCCGCCACCCATCCGGTGTTCCGGCTCTCTCTTCAGCAGGCCTAACCACTGAGCTGCCGTGCCGACACGGCATCGAAGCGGTCGCGGTCGTCGACGACGTGAGCCACCTGCGCAGCCAGTCCGTCGGACTCGGCGAGCAGGGCGCGTGCGGCGTCGCGGTCGAACGACTCGGCCGAGACCCGGGCCAGCGCGTCGAGCGCAAAGACCTGCACCTCGAGGTTCCCACTCGCCCGCGCCTCCTCCAGGATCTCGCGCAGCGAGGGTGCTTCGTTGTGCTCGGCGCACAGGATGCATCTGTTGAGCAGGGCGAAGTCTCCGCCACCAGCGGAGTGGTACCACCGCTCGTTCTCCTCCAGCAGCCACGCCGCAGCCGTGCCGTCACCCGCACTGCGAAGGAGCCGGGCCAGGTTGAGCCGGGCAGTGGCTGCCAGCCGACCGTCACCGACGGCCATGGCGTCGCCGATCGCCTGCCCGAACGAGGCGACCGCACCGGCATCGCCGAGACGCTGCTGCACGCGAGCGAGCGTGGCTCGATGCAGGGCAGCCTGACCGAGGAACCCCATTGCCGCGGACTCGTCGGCCGCACGTTCAAGCGCGCGGGCGGCGTCGTGGAAGCGGTGCTCGGCCTGCGCGACCCCGCCGAGCATCGCCTCGGCATGAACCATCCCCCACGAGTCGCCGATCGACGCGAGGATGACGACGGCCTGGTTCCCGTCGCGGGTCGCGGTTTCGGTGTCGCCGGTCATGAGCGAGCCGAACGCGGAGAGGAGCAGGCTGCCGGCGGCGCGCCACTCGAGCTCCAGCCGGCGGTACGTCGACAGGCTGGTCGCCGCGCTGGCAAGCACCATGTCGGGACGACCATGCTGGATGGAGAGGAACGCCTGGTGCCGCTGGACGTCCGCGGTCAGCACCTCGTCCGCCAGCTCAGCGGCCAGCTCCCCGGCAGTGTCGAGGTCGGCCTGTGCCAGGGCCACGTCGCCGGCAGACGCCTCGAGCCAGCCGGCGAGCAAGCACCCGGTCGCCCGGTCGTGCCCCGGCGCCTCGGGCACAAGAGCGTTCCGCACGCGGGCGGCGCCGGCCGTGCCGTCCCCGAGCACGGCCCAGGTCCAGCCGAACCCGTTCGCGATGTGTACGCCGAGCAGCGGATCGTTCAACGCGCACCAGGCCAGCGCAGCGTCGACGTTGGCGCGCTCCTCTCGGGCGATCGCCAGACACTCCGGCTGGCGAGCGCTGCGCACGTGCTGGTCGCACCACGCGGCCGAATCGGCGTACCACTCGGCGTGCGCGGCGGCGGCCACGTCAGCCTGACCTGACTCGCGCAACCGCTCGGCGGCGTAGGCCTTGATGCTGTCGAGCAGCCGGTAGCGGACCGCACCGCCCTCGGCACTCTCGACGTTGACCAGCGACCGGTCGACCAGACGGCTGATCGCGTCGAGCACCGACCCCGCCGGAACACCCAGGGCCGACAACACGTGCTCGGTCGCGTCCAGCGAGGCGCTGCCTGCGAAGCACGCCAGGGACCAGAGCCCACGCTGGTCGTCGGGAAACAACAGCTCGTAGCTCCACGCGATCGCACCCGCCAGCGCTCGGCGCCGTTCCGGGCGCTGGCTGTTGGGATCGCGCAGCAGCACGAAGCGATCGTCGAGCCGCCTGGCGATGTCGCGCACCGACAGCGACCGCACCCGTGACGCCGCGAGCTCGATGGCAAGCGGCAGACCATCCAGGGAGCGGCAGACCTCCTCGACGGCGGCGGTCACGTCGGAATCCAGCACGAACTGACGTCGCGTCTCCTGCGCCCGCCGCGTGAACAGGGCGACGGAGTCGTCCTGGGTGAGCGGGTCCAGGTGGTGGACGCTCTCGTCCTCGATGCCGAGGGGCACCTGGCTGGTCGCGAGGATCCGCACCTGGGGCACGGCGTCGAGGAGCCACTGGACGAGCCGGGCCGCCTCGCCGACGACGTGCTCGCAGTTGTCGAGCAGCAGCACGGTCCCGGCGCCGGACAGCCGCTCGCGGAGCCCCTGATCGCCCCCGGAGACGTGCAGCGTCTCGGCCACGACCTGCGTCAGTGGGGCGGTGGCGTCGACCGCGTCCAGACGCACCAGCCAGACACCACCCGGCGCCTCCAGGTGCCGACCGACCTCGATGGCCAGCCGGGTCTTGCCCACGCCGGCGAGACCGACGACAGTCACCAGGCCGTGGTGATCCTGTGCTTGGGCCACCGCACTGACGAGGTGTTCCAGATCGTGGGCCCGGCCGACCAGACTCGTCGAGGGAGCAGGCAGGTTGCCGGGAACCTGGGCCGGACGCGACGACGACACGGAATCGAGCTCCGCGCTCTGCTGCAGTACCTGCTGCTCCAGCGACCGGAGCGCCGCGCCCGGCTCGATGCCTAGCTCGTCGACCAGGATCCGCCGTACGCGCCCGTACGCCGACAGCGCGTCGGCCTGCCTGCCCGCGCGGTACAGCGCGGTGATCAGCGACGCCCACAACCCTTCGCGCAACGGGTACTGCTCGACCAGCGCCTCCAGCTCAGCCACGGCCTCACCGCCGGCACCCAGCACCACCCGCGCCGCCATGGCGTCCTCGACCAGCTCCAGCCGTACCTCCTCCAGCCGTGTCCGGTGAGCGGCTGCCCAGTCACCGGCGTCCACGAGCACCTCGCCCCGGAAGAGCGCCAGGCCTTCACGTGCGCGGTCGAGCGCGGTTGCTGCATCGTCCGCACCTCGGGCGTCCGCGGCCTGCGCGGCCAGCTCGGTCGCCCGGGATGCGTCGACGGAGCTCGCGTCGACAGCCAGGGTGTAACCGTCGCCGGTCCCCACGACGAAGTCCTTGTCGCCGAGGGCACGGCGTAGCTGCGAGACCTTCGACTGCAAGGTGTTTCGACCCGTGGGCTCGGCCCAGAGGTCCTCGATCAGCGCATCGGCACGCACCCGCGAGCCCGCATCAAGAGCGAGTCGGGCGAGCAGCTCGGTGGTCTTGCCTGCCGGCAGGTCCAGGCGTACGCCGTCCCTGCGGACCTCGACTGTGCCGAGCACGGCGACTGTGAGCACCCCCAGAGACTAGGCGTCCCTCAACCCGCGCGTCAGGGACCGAAGGCCTCGGTCCGTACCACCGTCAGCCCGCCGTCAGCCCGCCGTCAGCGCGTCGTCAGCGTCTCGCGACACCTTCGTCCTGTGACCGATGCCCAGACCCTCCTCCTCCACCGCCTCGTCGGTGGCGACTTCGACGCCGCCGACGCCGTGCTTTCGCAGGCCGCAACCACCGACTCGGCCTCCGTCCTGGTCGCGGCGGCGATGCTTTCCCGCGATCTGCACCACCTCACCCGTGCCACCGCGTTGGCCACCAGCGCACGAGAGCGACAGCTGGTCGTGCTCGCCGACGCGCACCTGCACGGCAACAACGACCTGCTCGACGTACTCGTCCGCGACCACCTCGCGGAGCACCCGGACCACCTGCTCGCCGCCTGGATCGCCGGCCGGCCGGCCGCAGGCCAACTAGAAGCCCAACCCACAAAGGAGAAAGCCATGTCCCACGTCATCCCCGCCCCACCCGCAGCACCGACCACCACAACCACTCGCACGGTCGTCCGCTGGATGGTCTCCTTCACCGGCTTCCCGCTCGGCGGCCTGGCGGCCCTGATCCTGACCGGTCCGGTCGACAGCATCGGCAAGGCCGTGGCGGGCGGTCTCATCACGGGTGCGGTGCTGGGGGCAGTCCAGTCCTGGGCGCTGCGCTCCGACCGCCGCCAGCTCATGGCGTGGACGCTGGCCACTGCCCTGGGCCTGGCTGCGGGACTTGCCCTCGGCGCCTCGCTCGTCGGCTTCGGAACGGGCATGGGCGACCTGGCCGTGCAGGGTGCCGTCACTGGTGCTGTCGTCGGTCTCTCCCAGGCGGTCGTACTCCGACCCCGGACCGGGCTGGTCGCCTTCGTCTGGCCGCTCTATCTCGCAGGGGTGTGGGCGCTCGGATGGGTGGTCACCACCGCCGGAGGGATCAGCGTCGAGGAGCAGTTCACCACCTTCGGCTCGTACGGCGCCCTGACCGTCGCCCTCCTCACCTCCGTCCTCCCCGTCTTCTTCGCCACCAACACAGAGAAGAGCAGCTCATGAACCGCCACGTCGTCTTCGGAACCGGCCAGATCGGCCACCCCCTCGTCGAGCAGCTCGTGGCCCAGGGATACGACGTCGTCGCCGTCAACCGCGACGGCCGGGGCGACTTCCCCGGCGCGCAGGTTGTCGGCGGTGACGCCACTGACACCGCGTTCACGACGACCGTCTGTATAGGCGCCGACGTCGTCTACTTCTGCCTCAACGCGATGAACTACGAACGGTGGTCCGAGGAGTTCCCGCCGCTGCAGCGTGGCGTCGTGGCCGGTGCCGCGAGTGCCGGCGCCAGGCTCGTCGTACTCGACAACCTGTATGCGTACGGGCCGCCCGACGGTCAGCACCTGGTCGAGACGATGGCCGCGAACCCGACCTCGGCGAAGTCCGCAACCCGGGCCGCAATGACGGCCGAACTGCTCGCCGGCCACGCGTCCGGCCAGGTCGAGGTCGTCATCGGCCGCGCCTCGGACTACTTCGGTCCCGGCGCGACGCGGTCGGCACTCGGGGAGACGGTGTTCGGTAAGGCGCTAGCCGGCAAGACGGCACAGGTCATGGGCGACCCTGACCAGTCGCACAGCTACTCCTACACCCCGGACGTGGCTGCGGCTCTCATCATGCTCGGCACGACACTGGACGTGACCGGACAGGTCTGGCACCTCCCGGTCGCCAAGTCCCGCACCACCCGGCAGGTGATCGACGCCGTCTACGAGCTGGCCGGTCACAGGCCGCGCATCATGGCCGCCGGCCGGATGACCCTGCGCGCGATCGGCCTGTTCAAGCCGGCGATGCGTGAGTACCTGCACACGCTCTACCAGTTCACCGACCCCTGGGTCGTCGACGACGGCAAGTTCCGCGCGACGTTCGGTGACCGGGCGACCCCGCTCGACGAAGCGCTCGCCACCACCCTGGCGTGGTACCGCGACGCCGCCGCCGTATCCACTCACTGACCAAAACCCCACCCCGCACCGAAGGAGCAAAAAACATGAACACCCACAACATCAACGGGTCGACCCTCGACCGCGTCATGGCCCGTCGCGCCGGCGCCGCCCTGGCCCTCGCCTCCGCACTCGCCATCGCCGGCTTCTCGGTGCTCGGGTCCGTCTTCGAGTACCCCCAGATCCTTGAGGAGCCGACCTCCGACATCCTGGCCCTCTTTCGCGAGCACCAAGGCGCGGTCAAGGGCTGGTTCTTCGTCCTCGTCGTGAGTGCCGCACTGATGGCTCCCGCCGGAATCTGGCTGGGCCGCCTCACCGGCGGCACGCTCGGACGGTGGATCGCCGGGGTCGGTATCGCCGCGGCAACGGTGCAGGTCATCGGCCTGCAGCGCTGGGTCACCATCGTTCCGGCGATCAGCAACGACGCACTCGACCCCTCACGTCGCGCCGCCGCAGAGGATCGCTTCGAGTTCTGGCACACCCTGCTCGGCAAGGCCATCGGCGAGACCCTCGGCTACGCGCTGACCGCGACCTTCACGGTGCTCGTCGTGGTCGCGCTGCGTCGCTCGGTGCTCCCCGGTTGGCTCGGTGTGATCGGGTACGCCGCTGCGGCCCTGATCGCCACCGGCGTGGTGATTCCCTTGATCGAGGTGGCCAGCCTGACCAACTTCGCAGGCTACGTCGCCTGGTGCGCCTGGCTCCTCGCCGTGGCAGCCGTGCTGTTCCGGGTGCAGAACCCGCGCCCCGCGCCGGTGCCGGTCTGACCAGCCGCCATTGCGCTCAGAACGGCGCGAGCCCGTACAGCGGCGTGCTGATGACCGGTGAAACGACACCGGCCACGATGCCAACTCCCAGGAAGACGGAGTCGCGACGTTTGCCGCGTCGCTCCATCTCTGTCGCCTGGACCTGGGTTCGCCGCTCCTGCTCGAGCAACAGTTCTTCAAGCAGGTACGCCACTGCCGCAAGTTGGGGATCTGATCGCACAATGCTGAGCATTTCGTCGTCTTGCTGGCGCTCGCGCGCCTGTTCCCGGCGAACATCCTGCGCCGCCACCCTTGTGCTCGGGGCAGGCGCCGAGCCGTTGGACTCAGCAGGGGACGCGCTAGACGTGGACGGCGCCGACTCCGTCGTTGTCCCTACTGCTTCGGGGCGTGTCGCATGGCGCCCTGTTGGGCCAGCAGACGCGGCTTCAACGACATCTTCTGGCTCATATGGAAGCAGGAACATCGCAGCACCCCCCAACAAGACGGCCAAGACCAACGTGCCCAGAAGGCCGTATCCGATCTGCGCCCACTCCATGTCCCTGGCCGAAAAATCTCCCAGAAGTTCTCCGGTGAACCTGAAGTAGATGAACGCCACGATCGCGTACACGAATGACGCAACGAAAAGCAGGGCCAGACCCGCACAAACGTATGCCGCGCCCGTCCTCACCCTGCTGACAGGAACTGTCTTGGCGAGACGGACCGCGCCCTCGATCACCGGCATGACCTACCCCCGAAAGCGTGAGAAGTAAGAGATCGACCGTGCTCCCGCCGTACGGCCATCGCAAGGCACGGGGGTCACCGGTCTACGCCGCGCTTTGCTCGCGTGCCCGATGGGCTGGTACCCAGTGAGTTTGGAGACCGCGTCGTCCACGGCTAGCGGCGAAGCGTCACGCCGCAGCGCGGGCAGTGGGCCGAGTGGGAGCAGTCCAGGGCTTGACCGCAGGTGCACGTGGGCTCGTAGGCCACGCATGGCTTCAGGGCAGCGCCTCGGTTGAGGAGGGTGCCGGTCAGCTGCGGCACCGGAGGAGGACTCCAGGTGACACGAGCGGTTGCTGTGCTGGACATCGCGCACCTCCCGGTCGTCGTACGAACTCCTTTCCAGATAAGAGCCTTTGCTGGCGTGCGTGATACCTCGCCGGCCACATGACAGGCGGGCCCACCTGGCTGCACCTGATCCCCACGCAGCCACTAGCCTCGGGTGGAAGACCGCCGGTATGGGTGGGTCATTCGCTGGAGGTCGCGGATGCAGGGACACGACGATGAGGTGCGAACAACGGCAGGACTTCGCATTCTCGTGGCCGACTCACTCCCCAAGGCGGCCATCGACGAACTGGAGTCGCGTGGCCACGAGTGTGTGGTCGACCCCAGTCTGGGCAAGTCGGATCTCGCAGAGCGCATCCTCGGGTTCGACATTCTCGTCGTACGCAGCACCAAGGTGACCAGCGCTGTCTTCGAGGTTGCCGACCGGTTGGCCCTCGTCATTCGTGCCGGGGCTGGAACCAACACCATCGCGACGGACGCCGCAGCGGCTCGGGGGGTCCTGGTCGCCAACGTGCCAGGTCGGAACTCCGCCGCAGTTGCGGAGCTGACCATGGGTCTGCTGCTCGCGATCGACCGGAGGATCCCCGACGCAGTCGCCGACCTGCGCGCCGGGCGGTGGAACAAGGCGGGCTACAGCAAGGCCGCCGGTCTGCTCGGGTCGACGCTCGGCATCGTGGGACTCGGCTCGATCGGGCTGCGTGTAGCTGAGCGAGCAGCGTCGTTCGGTATCAAGGTGCAGGCCGTCGCAAAGCGACGTGCGGCGTACGTCGACGCACAAGCAGCCGAGATCGGGATCGCCATGTGCGGTTCACTTCCGGAGCTGCTCTCCACGTCGAACATCGTCTCCCTGCACGTGCCGTCCGCCTCGGACACCCGGCACCTGGTCGACAAGTCCTTCCTCGGCAGCATGCAGAAGGGCTCGATCCTGCTCAACACCTCACGAGGAGATGTCATCGACCAAGCTGCGCTGCTCGAGGCGCTGGACGCCGGTTGGGTCCGCGCCGGTCTCGACGTCTACGAGGACGAACCCGGCTCCGGCACTGCTGAATGGAGGTCTGAGCTGGCGCAGCACCCGAACGTCGTGGGCACTCACCACATCGGCGCCTCCACCAAGCAGTCCCAGCTCGCCACCGCCTCCGGAGTTGTCGAGATCGTGGACGCGTTCCTCGCGGGTGAGGCACGTAACTGCGTGAACCTCGCACCCAGCCGCCTCGGGTCCGTGACATTGACGGTCCGCCACCTTGATCGGCCTGGCGTGCTCGCAGGCGTTCTCGACCTGTTGAGTCAGTGCAAGCTCAACGTCGAGCACATGGAGAACCGCGTGTTCAGCGGGGGCGAGGCCGCAGTGGCATCCATCGACGTCGATGGATCCCTCCCGGAGGGCCTGCTCGCCCAGATCGGCGGAGTTCCCAACGTCCTGGGAGTGTCAGCGACCCCGTTTGCCGACGCGGAGTGACTGAGCACCACATGATCTGGCCACAGGACGCAAGCGCGTGACGGGCGTCGTACGACCCTTCCGGGCACTGGTCGTCCGTCAGGAGTGCGCTGCGCAGAACGTCTCCCAGATGATCGATGCGCATCCCGCGTCGGAGCCCCAGCCGCGGTCGATCGACACAGACGCCTACGAGGAGTCGGAGGCGGCCCTATACATCTACAGGTTGCAGCGTGGCCACGAGCAGCACGTCGGTGTCGTGGGTGACGTGAGCGTCGAGGCGTTCGTGGACGGCCGGGTTCGGGGTCACGAGGCGGTGCAACCGGACCGGGTAGAGGGCCTCGTGGATCACTATGCCTCGGCAGCGGTGCGGTCAGAGCTGGTGGCGCTGCTGCATCGATCCGGACCGGAAGCGAGCGCTGCGATTGCCGAAGGCCTTCGCAACCAACCGCTGCTCCAGTTCACGGGACCTGCCGACTGGGAGCAGACCGTATGGCGAGTACCCGAGCCAGCGAGCAAGGTGCTTGCTGAGGAGCTGAGCTCCGCCGTGCACTACATCGCTGACGGTCACCACCGCGTTGCCGCCAGCCTCAGCGTGTGGAACCAGGAAGGGCGCCCGGCCGACACCGGCCTGATGTGCGTCATGTTTCCATTCGACGGGCTGCGGCTGTTGGCATTCCATCGCAGGGTCACCGGCCCCGTTGATGCCGACACTCTTCGCACGATGGTGTCCGATGCCTTCGATGTCTCCGGCATCTCCCACCCGGACGAGGCAACCGGCTGCTTCGCCCTGTACGTCGACGGCCGCTGGTACGACGCCGCCTACACAGGCGCGCGTTCACCTGGTGCCGCGGGCCTGGACATCGCGATCCTGAACGACCAGGTGCTCGAGCCGTTGCTCGGCCTCGACTCGACCCCTCGAGTGGAGATCGCCTCTGCGCTGACTCCCCTGGTCGAACTCACAAAGGCCTGCGACGAGGACGGCGGTGCGCTCTTCGCGCTGCGGCCACCCGGCCTCGAGCAGCTCACCGACATCGCCGACCGCGGTGAGGTGATGCCGCCGAAGACGACGTACTTCGACCCGAAGCCCTACGCCGGCATCTTCCTGCGCTGACACCATCGACGTCGTGGCGAGACGCAAGGCCCGGCCCCGTCTCGACGCCCGATCACGTCGTACTGGTGGGTGGTCTCGACTGATCACTCGCTTCGCTCGCTGCTCGACCACCTACGGGTCGACGCCCGATCACGTCGTACTGGTGGGTGGTCTCGACTGATCACTCGCTTCGCTCGCTGCTCGACCACCTACGGGTCGACGCCCGATCACGTCGTACTGGTGGGTGGTCTCGACTGATCACTCGCTTCGCTCGCTGCTCGACCACGTATGGGAACGGTCCGGGGGGCTGGTGCGTCCCAGTGGGGAACGTGAATCCTCGGTACCTTTGGGAGGGCCCGCCATGAGACACCGCCTGATGCATGCTGATCGCTGGACCGGCATCGCGTTGTTGCTCATGCTGGTGCTGTTGCTGGGCGGATGCGGCGACGCGTCCGGGCCGGGGCCGGGAACGCAGAAGCCGCCTAGTCCGGAGGAAACCGTGATGACAGACCTGCCGACCTCCCCGACGCCTGCGGTCCTGGAATGTGGCGCGCCGTTCAAGCAGACAAGAAGTGGGCCGCTCACGATGAACGGAGACTTTCCCACCAGGGTCTCGGCCACCGAGCACATGGTGACCGGGACTGTGTCAGTGATCTCGGCGTTCAGCGAAGCCCGTGGCGTGGTGACTCACCAGGCAGAGGCGTTCCTGGTCCGTGACGGTCGCATCGTCACCCTGCCGATGCCCCAGGACTCCATCGGGCAGAGGCTGGACCTCACCGACGACGAGGTCTCGCAGCTGCCGGCCGCGGCGACCCTGGTCCCGTGCGCTGGAGGTGCACTGGCGATGGGCAGCTACGACCTCTGGGTGCGCGTGGTGCTCAACTACGACGACGGCTCGCGCGCGGACTCGCTCGCCGGACCGTGGACGTTCGTGCTCCACTGACGGCGGAACGCCCAGGGCCGGTGGCCCTGGGCGTCCTGCGTCGTGCGTCGTGCGTCGTGCGTCGTGCCGGGTGTTGCGGTGTTGTTCGTGCTGGTCAATCAGCCGGTGACGACGCTGACGCCGTACCGAGCGGCCACCTTGTTCCACGTCTCGGCGTAGGACGTCGAGCCATTGCCGGCGATCACGTGGCCACGGATCCAGGCGCCAGTCGAGTCCTTTGCGTAGAACGGTGAACCGGAGTCGCCGCCCTGCGAGAGAACCCCGCCGGTGAAGGCGATGACAGGCGACTTGCAGCCGGTCTGCGTGCAGACCTGGGCGGTGGTGCTGACTGCGGTGTGGCCGCAGTTCTCACCGGTCGTGCGACCGCTGTGGCAGTAGTTGTTGTAGCCGACCGACGCGGACCCTGCAGCCTTCACCGGGATGCTGGTGCTGCTGGTGACCCCACCGGTGAAGATCCGACCGGCGTAGGACTGGCCGTTCAGGAGCTCCATGTCGAGTCCCGGCTGGCCGAGAGACGCCAGCGCCCGGTTCGTCACCGTGCCGAAGTAGCGCAGGTTGGACTCCGTGTTCACGCGGGTTCCGATGGCGTAGCAGTGGCCGGCACTGACCATCCAGCGGTTACCGGTGGAGTTCGTGACGGTGTAGCCGGCAGAACACAGGGCGTTGTTCGCAAGCAGGCCGCCGCCACCGTAGAACGACGGCGAGTCGTCGCGGCGGTGGAACAGGTCGGAGGTCTTGTTCTTGTTGACCTTCACCTTGAGGCTGGCTGCGCCCCTCTCGGTCGTGGCGGCCTTGCTGGTCGCGGTGGAGGTGAGCGAGGCAACCACGTCTGCCGGAGCGTTGGTGTCGATCACGATCTGGCCGGTCCTGGCGTCCGTGTAGGTGCCGAAGGTGTACTTCCCGGCATGCTTGGCGACGTAGCTGCGGACCTGCGCGTTGATCGACGCAAGAGCATCCTTCGTGGCGGCGGTGGTCGCCGGGGCTGTGGCGACGTCTGGGCGCTTGGAGTGCGACAAGGGCTGCGACACCGCGCCCTTGTCCTTCCCCTTGTCCCCGGGCCCGGCTACCGCCGGTCCGCTGACTGCGACCAGGCCCGAAACGGCGACGGCCGTGGCGAGCAGGATTGCGGACTTCTTCGAATTACGCATTCGGTTTCCTCCTGTGTTGGCACGACGCACGGCCGTGATTACCAGCAGGAGAGCCACCAGGCTTGAGATAAATACGCCCCGATTAAGAACTGGCCAAGAGAGTTGATCGGACTACGCGCGGAGGGTCACGCCACACCGAGGGCAGTGGGCCGCGTGGTAGCAGTCCAGTGCTTGTCCACAGGCGCAGGTCGGCTCGACAGCGACAACCGGTCGCCTCGCAACACTTCGCCGCAGCAGGGTGTCGGTCAGCTCACGCATCGGACGGGTGGCCCAGATGACGTCAGCGGTCGCTGTGCCTGCCATCGCGCACCTCCTGGTCGTCGTACGAACTCACTGGCTGCGTAGTTGTTCGGAGCCGATGCCGACACGGATTTGCCAATCGGCTACCGAGCTCGACCAGATCTCCGTGTCACATCTAGTAAGAGCCCTGGCGGGCGCTCGTGATACGCGTGTTGCCCCGGTCAGAGGGGTGCAGTCAGGGGCGTGCAGTCAGCTCGCGACCGGAGCTGGGTCGGGGCCCGGCACGGTGACGACGAGGCCGTACGCCTGCGACTCCGCGACCTCGCCGCCTGCCGCCTCTATCTGCGCCAGCGTGTCCTTGCGCAGCTGCGGCTGCATGAAGTCGCCGATCGCGGCGACGAGGTACTCGGTGTTCCCGGGAATGATGCTGTCGTCCCGGGTCCAGAACGCGGCGTAGACATTGTTCACCCGAGTCGCGACGCCCACTTCGTCGTTCAGTGCGGAGACGAGCTCCTCTTCGAAGGCCTGCTCGCCCGTGCCGAACGGCAGGTGAATCGCGAGCATGACCAAACCGCGTCCGCGGCCGGAGCGCAGGACCTCCAATGCCTGTTCATCGTCGGGCAGGCTGCCCGTCAGCAGTCGGAACCGGCTCTCGCTCGCGTCGGCGCCGAGGTCGCGCACCTTGTCGCGCATGCGGAAGAAGCCGCTGTCGGTGACCCAGGTCGAATCCACGATGCACCGGTACGCCGGAGGAAACGACTCGTCACCCGCGGAGTAGAGACTGCGGACGAACAGGCTCTCGGGATGCTGCAGCTCGTCACCCGCGTGGGGCAAGACGTCCTCGACCATTGCCTTCTCGAAGGTGTCGACCACCGTGGAGGGGCGCAGCCGGATGTCGCACATCGTCAGGTTTCTCATGACCGGACTCCCATTCCAACCGCGCCGAATCGACGTCAATTGGATGCGACCATACCAACACCCAGCGTTCCCGAAAGGGCCACAACGACGGCTGGCGGCAGGCTCGAGAAGTGCGGCTATTTCGGCGTTTTCATGGGAAAAAGCTCCGAAAGTCGGGCGATCCGGAGCCTGTACGTCTCGTATTGCCGAGGGCTATCGTCAACGTGTCCAGCGCGGTGGAACAGTTGCTCCCCCCGCAGCTTCTCGATGGCGCTTCGGTGCAGAGGGCAGAGGGATCACTGTGAGCGAGCGGCTTCTCCACATCATCGCCACCCCTCGCGGACTGGCGTCCAACACCGGACGGATCTCCAGCCTGTTGCTCGAGGAGCTCGACGACAAGTACGGCGACCTGGACGTCAAGACGCTGGATCTGTTCAGTGCCGATCTCCCAGCGGTGGCAGGCGTCAACATCAAGTCCAAGTACGCCTTGATGACCGGGCAGCCCCTCGATGACGCCGCACGCAGCTCGTGGAGGGAGATCGAGAAGACCATCGAGGGGTTTCTGGACGCCGACCTCTACCTGTTGACCGTGCCAATGTGGAACTTCGGGATTCCGTACGCGCTCAAGTACTACATCGACGCGATCGTGCAGCCGGGGTACCTGTTCCGGTACGACGAGCTAGGGCAACCCGAGGGACTGGTCCTCGACAAGAAGATGGTGTGCGTGACGTCGCGAGGAGGCGACTACTCCCAGGGACCGCTTGCCTCGTTCGACTTCGTCGAGAGCTATCTCCGGAGCATCTTCGGGTTCGTCGGTCTCACCAACATCAAGTTCTTCAACGTGCAGCCGATGGACATCACCGGCGAGCTCCGCAAGACGGCGTTCAAGGCCGCGATCCACGACGTACGGAAGTGGGTCGCCAACGGGGCGTGGGACGGATCGCAGACGATACCGGCGCAGGCGCTGCCGAGCGATGTGAAGCCGCAGGTCATTCTCGAGAGTGGTTGACGCCACCCCCCCGTCGGTGGTCTCGACTGGCCGCTCGCTGACGCTCGCTGCTCGACCACCTAAGAATTGATCAGCAACCACTCGGTGGTCGAGCAGCGAACGAAGTGAGCGACTAGCCGAGACCACCCTCCGCACCGACGAGACAAACCGCGACCCCAAGAGGCATCACGACGGGGCCGACGTTGCGCCACCGTCGGTGGTCTCGACTGGCCGCTCGCTGACGCTCGCTGCTCGACACCTAAGAACTGATCAGCAACCACTCGGTGGTCGAGCAGCGAACGAAGTGAGCGACTAGCCGACCACCCTCCGCACCGACGAGACAAACCGCGACCCCAAGAGGCATCACGACGGGGCCGACGTTGCGCCACCGTCGGTGGTCTCGACTGGCCGCTCGCTGACGCTCGCTGCTCGACACCTAAGAACTGATCAGCAACCACTCGGTGGTCGAGCAGCGAACGAAGTGAGCGACTAGCCGAGACCCCCTCCGCACCGACGAGACAGACCGCGACCCCAAGAGCATCACGACGGGGCCGACGTTGCGCCACCGTCGGTGGTCTCGACTGGCCGCTCGCTGACGCTCGCTGCTCGACCACCTAAGAATTGATCAGCAACCACTCGGTGGTCGAGCAGCGAACGAAGTGAGCGACTAGCCGAGACCCCCTCCGCACCGACGAGACAAACCGCGACCCCAAGAGGCATCACGACGGGGCCGACGTTGCGCCACCGTCGGTGGTCTCGACTGGCCGCTCGCTGACGCTCGCTGCTCGACCACCTAAGAATTGATCAGCAACCACTCGGTGGTTGAGGAGCGAGGAACGAGCGGCTCAGTGTGTCTTGATCAGCACGCAGCGGGCCAGCTGGGGGCTGCACCGCGCCATTCGCTCGCCTCGCTCGCCGCCTTCGCGAATCACCACGGAGACCAGGTGGTCGTCGTCCTCCCACACCCAGGCATGGACGCTGAAGGACCATCCGTCCGGGGGGGTCAGCGTCGACTGCTGGCTGCCGTCAACCCTCTCCACCTCGAGGCTGCCGACCGCTTCGACCTCGCCGCCCAAGGACCCTGGTGTGACCCAGGCCAGCCACTCGGCACCCGGGCTGACCACGATGTCGTTGTGGGCCGGGACCGGACCGATCCGCGCGAGCTCACCGGCATCAGAGATCTGCGCCAGGTAGGGCTCGCCCACCTGGCCGTCGTTCTCGTCGCCCACGCCTGCGGTCACGATCAGGCCGGCCGGGGAGTCGCCCAGGATCCACTGTCCCGGTGCCGTCACCGTCAGGTCGACGGTGTCGTTGCCGGCGAGGGGCAGCCACAGGAGGCTGGTCTTCGAACCCTGGACAATCACCTTGCCGTCGTTCGTGACAGCGCGGATGTGGACAGTGGTGCCGTCCGTGCCGTCGCGAATGTCAACGGGGAGGCGACCCAGCCCCTCACCGCCGGCCCTGGTGTCGATGGCGGTCAGCACGCCCTCGCCGTTCTCGGTGTGGACTTCTGCGATATACCGCCCGTTCGGTGAGATGACGGGTGGTATGGCGTGGTACCCGGGGATCTCGTTCGGCTTCGGTCCCCGGCCCCACCACCAGGTGCCGTCCGGGCGGCCAGCGAGCCACCCGGCGTCGCCGACGTACACGTACCACCAGGTGCCGGGAAGCCGCTCGCCGTCGACGTACAACCGCTTGTCGAGGACGTACGGGACAGACGGTGGCGTCGTCGGGATCGTCACGACTGGCGCCGTCTGGCTGGCCGATGGCCTTTCAGGCTCCCGCTCCTTACCGTCCCGGGTCACCGCGCCCACGGCGACCGCGCCGGTGACGATCGCGACGACCGCCGCGGCGACCAGCGGCGGCTGCCAGTGCCCCTTGGTGCGGGGCGGCGCGGCTTGGTCCAGCGAAGGCATCGCTGGGATGTGCAGACCGTCTGCCACTTCGCGCAACTCACGGCTCAAGGTCTCTTCGACGTCGCGCATGTCAGCTCTCCATCCCGTCTTTGTCGTCCGAGCCGAGCACAGCTCTCAACGCCTTGAGTGCGTGGTGTGCGGTGGATTTCACGTTGCCCGTCGAGCAGCCGAGCGCATCCGCGATCTCCTGCTCGCTCAGGTCCTCGTAGTAGCGCAGCACGATCACCGTGCGCTGACGTGGCGGCAGGGACTTCACGTGCGGCCACAGCACCATCCGATCCTCGGGGCCCCTGTCAGGCTTGTGACCTGGCTCAGGGGGCGCGTTCGTGAGTACCTCGAGCCGTCGCCCCTTCGGTCGCCACTGCGACAGGTAGGTGTTGGTGATCATCCGGCGGAGATAGGCCGTCGGCGACTCCGCGACCTTGACGCGAGCCCAGGATCGGTGCGCCTTCAGCAAGGTCTGCTGGGCGATGTCCTCCGCATCTGCGTGGTTGCCGGCGAGGAGGTAGGCGTAGCGGTACAGCGACGGCCAGGCGGTGCCGGCGAACTCCTCGAACGTGGACTGGTCCGCGCTGCTGGTCACGGCGTACATCATCTGACACCACTCCCCTCTGCTGACTTGACGCCCGGAGTGGTCAGGAGGTTGTGTCGGAGCCGTCGATGGTCCTGACCAAGATCAGGGCGGCTCCGATGTCGCGCACCTTGGCGAGCATGCCGTGCAGCTCGGCCTGGTCGGTCACTTCTCCGCGAAGGGTGGTCGTGCCGTCGTCCTCGCGGGTCAGGGTCAGACCGCCGAACCAGGTCGACCAGTGCTCGTCCAGGTGGCCCTCGACCCGCAGTTCGTAGCAGGCGGCGGTGTCGCGTCCGCGACGCCGGTTCATCGCGACCCGGCCAGCGCTGCGCGGGTACGAGCTCTGCGTGTCCGACGGGCGGAGGGGCGGCGGATGAACCACTCGGCCACGGCGAGGTTGATGACCCAGGCCGCTCCCATCATCAGGTCAGTGCGCACGACACCGGAACCGAACGCGGCCTCGCCGAACCCGACGGTGAAGGCCTGGGTGCCTGCGCCCATCGCGAGAGCGTACGCGCGGGTCATCCACGCTCGGTGGCGGGCAATCTCACGCCTCCGAATGGCGGCCAGGCCGAGGACGATGCTGACTCCCATCCCTGAGCTGGCGAGCAGCCGGAACACGTAGAGGAGGTCACCGGTGCCCTCCTTGTGCGGGTACAACAGCGTCATCCACAAGCCTGTCAGCGCGATCGCCAGCCCGAGTGCCACCAGGACACGACCGGCTCGACGGTGCCACCCGGGTCGGCGGCGGCGGATCCCGGCGGAGAACTGGAACGCGCCGAGGAGGGCGTAGCCGATGGCGGCCACGATGTGTACGACGAGCGGGACCGGTGACGCAGCGAAGCGGGCGTCCGTCGGCAGCACCTCGGGCCCGCCCAGCATCTCGACGAGGCGCCCGGTGCCGCCCAGCACCGGGATCACGGCGAGCGCGACCAGGCTGGCCGGCACCCATCGGGCGGCACGACGCCCACGACCCCGGACCGGCGCAACGCCGGTGCCGGGGTCGTGGCGCGAAGCGCCGGTGCGCAGGCTCACTCGACACCGGCCGTGGCGACGCGCGGGCTGCGGGCAGACGTTGCCGGCGTCGTGGCGTCGGTACGCGCGGTCAGCCAGAGGCAGTAGCCGAGACCGATCATCGCGATGGAGTTGGGGAAGGCCAGGAACCGGTAGAAGGCGTCGGGCAGGACGGCGAGCGAGGCGGTGAGGACGCTGGCGAGGGCGAGCAGTGCGGCCGCCCATCGGGCGAGGACGCGTGCGCGGTACAGCGCGATGCCGAAGATGAGGCCGCCACCGAGGAAGGTGATGCCTGAGACATTGAGCGCGGCCTGCATCAGGCCGATGTCACCGGTAGCGCTGCCATTGGTGGCTGCAGCGAGGACGTCGTTGACGTAGCTGGGGTCGGCCTGAGCGATGGAGGGAAGGACGTACGCGCTGGCGAAGGCGACGCTCATGATGGTGAGGTAGCCGGCGCTGAAGACGACGTACCCGATGAGGCCCAGCAGACCGACCTGCTTCACCTGACGCAGGTACATGCCCGTGAGGCCGACCAGGGCCAGTGCGGCCATGAGCACCTTGAATGAGCCACGCACGGCCCATTCGGTCGTGGTGACGGCGGCGACGTCGGCGTGCGGGTGGTTGATCTGCACGCCGATGAAGATCAGCCCGGCTGCGACGGCGGCGGCGCCAGCCAATCGGATCAGGTTTGCGGTGGTGAGGGCCATGTCGGTTCCCGTTCTGTCTATCCGTGGCGGGTGCCACGGGATGCCTGGAACCTAGGTCGGGGCGGTGTGGCCCGACGTCACCACATCATGTGATTCACGTGGTGACACCAGCGGCCTAGAGGTACTAGAGGAGCCCGCGTTCGTGGGCGCGTCGTACGGCGGCTGCCCGGGTCTTGGCGTCGAGCTTGGTGAAGATGCGCTTGGTGTGGGTGCGCAGCGTGTTGAGCGTGACGTAGAGCTCGCGGGCGATCTCGGGCCCGGTGAGCTCGCTGTCGAGAAGTCGGAGCACCTCCAGCTCGCGCTGGCTCAACGGGTCGACGAGGGACTGCGCCGGCTCAGCGTCGTCGCCGCGTCCGGAAGCGTGTGGCATGGCCACTCGCGGCTGGGTCGCGCGCTCGAGAAGTCTGTGCGCCCGTCGTTGCACCGCTTCGCCGTACTCGTCACCGGTGTCGGCGGCACGCGCGGCGTGGTTCAGGAGGGTCAGCATCGGGGCACCCTCGTCGAGGTACAGCCGGACGTAGCTCTCCGGCTCCGGCGGCTCGACAAGCGCCGGGCCCAGTGCAGCCAGCGCCGCTGGCAGGTCGCCGTGGGCATGGTGTGCGAGGGCCTGCAGCACACGGACCTCGAGCACGCTGCCGCCCCGCTCCATGTCAGTCGCCGCGGCGTGCAGACGGTCGAGAAGGCCGAGCACCGGGGCGTCGGCGTTCTCGGCCAGGAGGAGTCGCGCCAGGGTCAGGTGCTCGTACTCGCGCAGGTAGTCCGGGTCGTCATCGACGGTGAGGCCCCGGTCAGCCACCCATCCGGCCGGTGACGACAGGTCGCCCCTGGCGATCTGGAGACGGGCCTTCATTGCGGCGATCGGACGGATGTCGACGTAGAACCCGGACCGGTACAGGGCGTCAGCCTGATCGAGCAGCTGTGTCGCGGCGTCGTAGTCGCCGCGGCCGGCGCGCACCTGCGCCATGGCGACGAACCACCGGTGCCGGTTCTCGGTGATGGAGCCCCGTTCCCCGAGCACACGCGCGGTTTCGAGGTGTCCCTCAGCGCTCGCGAAGTCGTCGAGCTCACGGTCGAGCTCGGCCAGGCCGACGTGCAGGTCAGCGGTTGCCCGCGGGAATGGCTCGCCTCCTGCGGTGGCGGTTTGCAACGCCTGCTCGTACAGCTGGCGGGCACGGCCAGGTCGGCCCGACGCCACCCACATGTCGGCGAGCACCACCGTGCTGTCCAGCTCGTCGACCAGGTTCCCAGCGGCGTGCAGGCTGCGGGCGGCTTGGGAGAAGGTGACAAGGGCCTTCTGGACGTCCCCGGCTGCCCAGGCGGCCAGACCGAGGAAGCCCCCTCCGCCACCCCGCACCACATGGTCCTCGGGTCCGGCCAGGTCCAGCGCGCGCCGGGCATGTCTCGCGGTGCCGGCGACATCGCCGCGTGCCTGGGCCAGCGACGCACGGAACACCGAGACTGTCGCCGGCGCGGTGCGCAGGTCCTCGGTCTCCGCCCACGTTGCTGCGAGGTCAAGGTCCTGGGCGCCTGCGGCCAGCGCCGCTTCGGCGTCGTCGAGCCGGGGCTCGACCGCGTCGAGGTCACCGGCCATCAGCATCGACCAGGCGGAGACGATGCTGAGGACCGGGCTTCGGCGTACGACGGAGTCCGGCAACGCCCGGATCCAGCCCAGCTGCACAGCGTCCTGCCGGGTACGGCGCAGCTCCCCCAGACCTTCCTCCATCAGGAAGGCGGCACGGTTGAAGTCCTCGGCGGCGAGCGCGTGCCGAACGGCGTCCGGGACAAGGCCGTGGGAGGCGTACCAGGCGCTCGCGCGCTTGTGCAGACCCGGGACCTCGTCGGAGTGCTCGGCGAGGAGGCGGGCGCGGAGTACGTCGCCGAACAGGTGGTGGTAGCGGTACCACGAGCGCTGGGTGTCTAGCGGGACGAGAAACAGGTTGCCGCGTTCGAGGTCCTCCAGCGTGCGGGCGCCGTCGTCGCGCCCGGTGACGGCGTCGCACAGTGGGCCGGTGAGCAGGTCGAGAACGGCTGTGCGGAGCAGGAAGTCGCGGACCTGCGCCGGTTGCCGGGCAAGCACCTCGTCGGCGAGGTAGTCGATGACGAACCGATGGCTGCCGGTGAACGCCTCGATGAAGCCAGCGACCTCAGCGCGCTCAGCGACCCCGCGAAGAGAGAGCGCGGCCAGCTGAAGGCCGGCGATCCAACCTTCCGTGCGGTCATCGAGCGCGTCCACGTCAGCGGCGGTGAGCGCCAACCCCATCACCCGGTTGAGGAACTCCCGCGCCTCATCAGTGGTGAAGCGGAGGTCTGCCGCGCGCACCTCGGTGAGCTGCCCGCGGCTGCGCAGCCGAGCCAGGGGCAGCGGTGGGTCGGAGCGGGTCGCGATCACGAGGTGCAGCTGACCGGGAAGGTGGTCGAGCAGGAAGGTGACCGCCTCATGCACGTCGGGTGCACCGATGACGTGGTAGTCGTCGAGCACCAGGATCCACTGCTCCCCCGGCGCGTCCTCACTGGCGCGGGCGGCGTCGTTGACGATCGCGGTCAGCACGGAGGTGGTCGAGGCGGCGTGCAACGACTCAAGGAGCGCATGGTCGGCATCGAGGCCCACTCGTTGAAGGGCGGCCACCACGTGCGTCAGGAGGCGTGTCAGGTCGTTGTCGCCGTCATCGAGGGAGACCCAGCCGAATCGGGTGTGAGTCTGTCGTTGCTCGAGGGTGGTGAGCCAGTCGCTGAGCACCGTGGTCTTCCCGAACCCAGCAGGCGCGGACACGAGCGTGAGCCGGTGGCCCGCAGCGAGGGTGGTGTCGAGCTGCTCGGCAAGCCTTGGGCGCGCCACGAGCTGGGGACGCGGGGCCGGCACGAACAGCTTGGTAGCGAGAACCGGACTCGACACCACCATCGGATCATAGAAGCGCTGCCGGCCGCTGGGCGTTTGTTCGTGGGAGAACAGGGGAACGGGTTTGACATGGACACCGCCGAGGAGACGCGAATGACCTCCGCCGAACGGCCCCCCATGATCGTGCGAGGGACCCTGCGGCTGGAGGAGGCCAGTGCGCTCGACCGTGGGGTGCGTGCGTTCGAGCCGAAGGTCAAGGCGTTGTTCGGTACCGGGAGGCGGGCGTCCGTGCTGCGCGGCGAGTGGCTCGGCCACGCGGTCCATCCAGTGCTGACCGACGTCGTGCTCGGCACCTGGACCTCCGCCAGCCTGCTTGACCTTTTCGGCGGGCGTGACGCGTCTGCTTCGGCGCAGAGGCTCATCGGCACCGGTGTGCTCGTCTTCGTGCCGACAGCGTGGACTGGGTGGGCCGAGTGGTCGGCAGCCGGTCCGCGAGACAAGCGCGTAGGGCTCGTCCACGCCGTGTCCAACGGCGTCGCAGTCGGCACCTACGCGGCGTCGTGGATTGCCCGGCGACGTGGCAACCAGCGCGCCGGTGGCCGGCTAGCCCTTGCCGGGATGGCCGTCACCGGAGTCGCCGCCTACCTGGGCGGGCACCTCACGGAGGCCCGCAAGGTAGCGAGCCACCATCCTGCGTACGACGAGTCTCGCCCGGTCTGACGGGCGTTGGTCACCCGGCGGCGTCAGCTGAGGATGAGCGCCACTCCCACGGCTCCCGTGTAGAGGTGGGCCATGAACGGCGGGTTGAAGGGTCCGGCAAAGCGAGTGGCCACGAACCCCGCTGCGAAGGCGAGACCCCACACGACACCGGCCCAGCCGAGCCACCCGGGCAGCGCGTTCGAGGCCAGGATCGCGGTCCCGACCACGGCGGAGCCGAGGTAGGCGGTCAGCATGTGCACGCCGTACAGCACGCCGGCCCAGAGGTCGTACGCCGCGAAGCCGTCGGGCACTTGGTCAAGCGTGGCCGTCCGCTCCGCGGCCCAGGGCACCACACTGAGGCGGAAGGACAAGGAGACGATCCAGCAGACGGCGCCGGACAGGTAGACGGCGGTTGCCATCGCCGCGAGGACTGTGGCGGTGGGCTCCTCCAGCGTCACGGCCAGGCCGGCCAGACCGGCAGGAGTCACGACCATCGCCGCGATCATCCAGGTGTGGATCCACGCCCTGCGCCGGCTGTCGCGGTGGATGAGGGGCAGCGACTCCTGCATGGGGCGCTGGTAGTCCAGGCGCCACGCGACGGCACCCACCAGGAAGATCACGAGTCCGGCGAGAAGGACGCCACCAACGAGCACCGAGCTGTCCACACCCGCATCGTGCCACCAGTCTTTGGCACCTAGAGTGTCGAACCATGGCGAACAAGACGATGGGCATATCCGACGAACTCGCGGCCTACGTCGTCAAGTTCGGCGCGCGGGAACCTGAAGTCCTGGCCCGGCTGCGAGAGGAAACCGCACTGCTTCCGCAGCACGACATGCAGATCGCGCCGGAACAGGGAGCATTCCTCGCCCTGTTGGCCGAGCTGATCGGGGCGCGCCGTTGCATCGAGGTGGGCACCTTCACGGGGTACTCCTCCATCGCCGTCGCACTGGTGCTCCCCCAGGACGGTCAACTCGTCTGCTGCGATGTGTCTGAGGAGTGGACCGCGCTGGCGCGCAAGTACTGGGACGAGGCAGGCGTTGCGGAGAAGGTCGACCTACGCATCGCACCCGCCACCGAGACACTCGACCAACTGATCGCAGACGGCCAGGAGGATGCGTACGACTTCGCGTTCATCGACGCCGACAAGACTGGCTACGACGGGTACTACGAGCAGTTGCTGCGACTGGTGCGGCCCGGCGGGCTGATCGCGTTCGACAACACCTTGTGGAGCGGCAAGGTGGCCGACCTCGACGCTGAGGACGAGACCACCCGGGCGCTCCAGGCACTCAACGCGAAGCTCGCCGACGACGAACGGATCACGCTCTCCCTGCTCCCGCTGGCCGACGGCGTGACACTCGCCCGCCGCCGCTGAAACCGGTCAGGTCTGGTCAAACCGGGCCGACTCAGCTCCACTACTAGCGCCCGGACTCCGTCAGTCGTAGATTGCGGGAATTAGGCATTGCCGACCGGTAGACAGGGTCGGCCTCCGGACCTGAGCCCAGGACCGAGCTCTCGCCCGCCGGCCATGTTTACCAGTCGGACTGTGCGGACTCATTGGGGTTCAACGGTGGTAGCTGTGGCTGGGCGACAACGTCGGCGGTTCATCATCCGCGGCGTCGTGCAAGGCGTGGGTTTTCGTCCCCACGTCTACGCACTCGCGAGATCGCTCGACCTGTCGGGCGGTGTGTGGAACGACGGCAACGGCGTCGTCGCCGAGGTCGAGGGCGACCCAGCCGCGCTCGACTCCTTCGGCGGGCGCGTTGAAACCGAGGCGCCTCCGCTGGCGTCCGTCGCTGAGGTCTCCTGGACGTCGACGGAGTGCCGGGGCGGCACTGAGTTCGCGATTCGTGCCTCAGAGGCAGGTCCCGGCCGTACGTTCGTCTCGCCCGACGTGACGATCTGCGAGGCCTGTCTCGATGATCTCCGCGACCCGGGCAACCGCAGGTACCGTCACCCGTTCGTCACCTGTACCAACTGCGGACCGCGCTTCACGATCACCACCGCGCTCCCCTACGACCGGCCAACCACGACCATGGCCGGGTTCCCCATGTGCACGGACTGCGCGGTCGAGTACGTCGACCCGAGTGACCGTCGCTTCCACGCCCAGACGATCTGCTGTCCCGCCTGTGGGCCGAGGGTGTCGCTGGTCGGCCGTGACCGGGCGACCGCCCACGGTGAGGACGCCATCGCCGAGGCGCGCAGGTTGCTCGTCGAGGGCGCGGTCGTGGCGGTCAAGGGGCTGGGCGGCTACCACCTCGCCTGCGACGCCACCAACGACGCCGCGGTTCGGATGCTGCGGAAACGCAAGCAACGCGGCGACAAGCCGTTCGCGGTGATGGTGGCCGCCTGGAGCGTCGCCGAGCTCTTCGTCGAGCTCTCCGAGGGTGACGCTGACCTGTTGACCGGACGTAGCCACCCGGTCGTGCTCGCGCCCCGCATCGGCGACGCGCCGCTCAGCAGTGCGGTTGCACCCGGCAGCGCCGACGTCGGCGTGATGCTGGCCTACACGCCCCTTCACCACCTCTTGCTCGGCCTGCCGGGAGATTTCCCGGGCCCGGAGGTGCTGGTGATGACAAGCGGCAACCTGTCGGGTGAGCCCATCGTCATCGACGACACCGAGGCGCTGCACCGCCTCGCCGACCTGGCCGATGCTTGGTTGACCCACGACCGACCGATCCATGTCCCGTGCGACGACTCGGTCACGCGCGCCATCGACGGCCAGGAGTCCCCGATTCGTCGGTCGCGCGGCCAGGCCCCGTTGCCTCTGGACCTGCCCTTCGAGTCGCCGGCCGCTCTCGGTGCGGGTGCCGATCTGAAGAACACCTTCTGCCTCGCCGAGG
Organism: uncultured Actinomycetota bacterium; assembly: GCA_963759525.1. GTDB lineage: Bacteria > Actinomycetota > Actinomycetes > Propionibacteriales > Nocardioidaceae > Marmoricola. Next base: position 167,985 of record CAVWZO010000016.1, read on the forward strand.
GACGGCTGGCCTGGATGTCGGCGCACGTCGGCGACATGGACGACGTGTCGACCCTCCTCGCCTATGGACCCGCCGAGCAGCACCTGGAGATGCTGACCGGCGTCAGCCCGACTGTCCTGGCCGCCGACCGGCACCCGGCGTACCGGTCGCGTCGATGGGCGCTCGACCACGCGGCCGCCCGACCGGTCCTCGGCGTACAACACCATCACGCGCACGTCGCCGCCACGATGGCGGACAACCACGTCCCCGACGGCATCCAGGTTCTCGGCGTCGCCTTCGACGGAACGGGGTACGGCGAGGACGGCGCCGTGTGGGGCGGGGAGTTCCTGGTCGCCGACTACCGCTCGTTCGGGCGCGCCACGCATCTTGCGTACGTCGCACTCCCGGGCGGAGATGCCGGCGTACGCAACCCGAACCGGATGGCGCTCTCACACCTTCGGAGCGCGGGAGTCGACTGGGACCCAGCCCTGCCGTGTGTGCGTGCGACCGACCCAGACGAGCTCGCGCTCCTGGACCGGCAGCTCGACACCGGATTCGGCTGCGCGCCCACCTCGAGCATGGGTCGCCTCTTCGACGCGGTCGCGTCGATCGCCGGCATCTGCCATCGGGCCGGGTACGACGCACAGGCCGCCATGGAGCTCGAGGCGCTTGCCCGTTCCGTCGGCGAGGTGGACGGGTACCGGTTCGGCCTCGGCGAGTCCTCGACCGCGCCTGTGGATCCCGGTCCGGTGATCCGGCAGGCGTCCTCCGACGTACTGCGCGGGACCGCCCCTGCGCTGGTCGCCGCAAGGTTCCAGCAGGGCGTCGTCGACATGGTCCTCGCCGTACTCCGCCGGTTGCGCGACCAGACCGGTCTGAAGCACGCCACGCTCAGCGGCGGCGTCTTCCTCAACAGCTTCCTGACCTCCCGATGCTCCATCGCCCTGGAGGCGGACGGTTTCGAAGCACTGCAGCACCACCGGGTTCCGGCCAGTGACGCGGGGATCGCCCTGGGTCAGGTGGCCGTACTCGCTCACAACCACCAACCAACTAGCACCACCAGCAGGCGGCCGTAGCCGTCGGAAATGGAGACGCCATGTGCCTAGCGGTTCCTGGACAGGTTCTCTCGATCGCCGAACGCGACGGGACGCTCATGGCCCAGGTCGACTTCGGCGGAGTGACCAAGGAGGTGTGTCTGGAGTACGTCCCTGACGTACAGGTTGGCGAGTACACCATCGTGCACGTGGGGTTCGCACTGCAGCGACTCGACGAGCAGTCGGCTCTCGACACCCTCGAGGTCTTCCGTCAGATGGGAGAGCTCGAAGCGGAGTTCGGCGACCACTGGGGCAGGGCGGCCGAGCAGGCCGGAATGCCCAGACCCAACGCACAGGGAGAACCCAACGCACAGGGAGAAGGAGTGTCATGAAGTACCTCGAAGAGTTCTCGGACCCGGCCCTTGCCGAGCGGATCCTCGAAGACATCCACGCGACGGCGCAGAACCCCTGGGCGATGATGGAGGTCTGCGGCGGACAGACCCACTCGATCATCCGGCACGGCCTCGACCAGCTGCTGCCCGAGGGCATCGAGCTGATCCATGGGCCTGGATGCCCGGTCTGCGTCACCCCGCTCGAGATCATCGACAAGGCGTTGGAGATCGCGGCCAGGCCGGACGTCATCTTCTGCTCGTTCGGCGACATGCTGCGCGTGCCTGGGAGCACTCAGGACCTGTTCCGGATCAAGAGCGCGGGGGGCGACGTACGCGTGGTCTACTCCCCGCTCGACGCGCTCACGATCGCCCAGAAGAACCCCGACCGCCAGGTGGTGTTCTTCGGCATCGGCTTCGAGACCACCGCACCTCCCAACGCCATGACGGTCTACCAGGCGAAGAAGCTCGGCATCGAGAACTTCAGCCTCCTGGTCAGCCACGTGCGGGTGCCACCGGCGATCGAGGCGATCATGACCTCGCCGGTGTGCCGGGTGCGGGCGTTCCTGGCGGCCGGCCATGTGTGCACGGTGATGGGCACGAGCGAGTACCCGGACCTGGCGGCCCGGTTCAAGGTGCCGATCGTGGTGACCGGCTTCGAACCCCTCGACATCCTCGAAGGGATTCGGCGCACCGTGCACCAGCTCGAGGAGGGTCGGCACGAGGTGGAGAACGCCTACCCACGCGCAGTCGCGGCCGACGGCAACCCGGTTGCAAGGAAGATGCTCGAGGACGTCTTCGAGGTCGTCGACAGGTCCTGGCGTGGCATCGGGATGATCCCGCAGAGCGGGTGGCGGCTCTCGGAGCGGTACCGGTCGTTCGACGCGGAGCACCGCTTCGAGGTGACCGCCATGCACACCGAGGAGTCGTCGGTCTGCCGCAGCGGCGAGGTGCTGCAGGGCCTGATCAAGCCCCACGAGTGCTCGGCCTTCGGCACGCTGTGTACGCCGCGCAAGCCGCTCGGCGCAACCATGGTCTCCAGTGAGGGCGCGTGTGCGGCGTACTACCTCTACCGGCGGCTGCAGACGAACGAGCAGCCGGTCCCGGCCGATCGACAGCAGGAGGTGAGTTCCATTGGCTGAGCCACTGACGCTGACTCCCTACGAGGAGGCACCGAGCTTCGAGGGCTGGACCTGCCCGCTCCCGCTGCGGGACAGCCCGACCGTGCAGATGGGACACGGCGGAGGAGGCGCGATGTCGGCGGAGCTGGTCGACCACGTGTTCCGGCCGAGCTTCAAGGACGCGGCCCTGGACCAGCTCGGTGACTCCGCGGTGCTCCCCTTCGCGGGCGGTCGCCTGGCGTTCTCGACCGACTCGTTCGTCGTACGCCCCCTGTTCTTCCCGGGAGGAAGCATCGGGGACCTCGCGGTGAACGGGACCGTCAACGACCTGGCGATGAGTGGTGCGAGCCCGCTCTTCCTCTCGACCGCGTTCATCCTCGAGGAAGGGACGGACATCACCACGATCGGCGCGATCTCCAAGCGCCTGGGCGAGGCAGCGGTGCGAGCCGGCGTACGCATCGTGACCGGTGACACCAAGGTGGTGGAGTCCGGGCACGGTGACGGCGTGTACATCAACACGGCCGGTGTCGGGGTTGTGCCGGACGGGGTGGAGATCCGTCCGGACCGCGCGCGGCCCGGCGACGTGGTGATTGTCAGCGGTGAGATCGGCGTACACGGCGTGGCGATCATGAGCGTCCGGGAGGGCCTGCAGTTCGGCACGGAGGTGGAGAGCGACTGCCAGCCTCTGAACGGGCTTGTCGAGCGCATGCTCGCTCTCGGCAAGGACATCCACGTGCTGCGTGACCCGACGCGGGGTGGCCTGGCCAGCTCGCTCAACGAGATCGCGAGGGCATCGAATGTCGGTGTGGCGCTGATCGAGCGCCAGCTGCCGATCCCGGAGGTCGTCGCAAACGCCTGCTCGTTCCTCGGCCTGGACCCACTCCAGGTCGCCAACGAGGGGAAGCTGGTCGCGTTCGTTGCCAGGGAGGATGCCGACGAGGTGCTCGAGGCGATGCGGGCACACCCGGCGGGAGCCGGCGCCTGCGTGATCGGGGAGTGCGTGGACAAGCATCCCGGCATGGTGTCCACCACGACTGGTTTCGGAGCCTCGAGGATCGTCGACCTGCCCATCGGCGAGCAGCTGCCGCGGATCTGCTGAGCGACATGAAGTTCCTCGTCATCTGGAGCCTCGAGCAGTCGCTGCTCTCCGACGCCATGGTGCGTGCAATCGCGCGCATGCCGGAGTACGGCGCCCGCCTGGAGGAGCAGGAGAAGGTGCTGATGCGCTACCACATCGTGGGAGCGCACGGCGGTGCCTGGATCTACGACGTCGACTCACACGAGGAGTTCGAGCGACTGCTCGCCGTGGCGCCGGTCTTCAACTTCTCGCGGTACACGATCCATCCGCTGGCAGACATGACGAGTGCGGGCATGACGGGTGCAGGAATGGCAGGTGCAGGCATGACCGGAGCAGACGATGTCACCTGAGTCGACACGTGAGTTGGCTTCCGGCGACGGTTGGAGCGCGCGGCGCCACCTGGTGGTGAGCGAGCGACTTCGCAGGCGCCGCCGGGAGCTGGGGCTCACGCAGATGGAGGTGGTGGGCCGACTGCAGGGCCTCGGGGTCAACACCAGCAACAAGACGGTGTCCAGCCTCGAGCGCGGCGCCGGCCTCGATCTGGCCAAGCTGCCCGAGATCGCCAGCGCGTTGGAGTGCACGATCACCTACCTCGTGGGGCTCACCGACACCCCCGCCCGCTGGGAGCCCGATGACCCGGCCCCCCGAGACGGGAAGCCGCCCCTCGCCCGGAGCAGGACGATCATCACCGGCCAGGTTCCGAGCTGCCGTGGATCCTCGGCCCGTTGGACCTGCCCAGGAAGACCCGAGCTTGAGTGAGCGCGGTGCCCTCTTGTTCGCGCGTTACGCGTACCCGCCCAATGCGCTGGGCTACTGCGGACCCGCCGGTGCCGAGCAGATGCTGTCTCCGAACGCGACCGAGGAGATCGAGCGGCGGGCACGCCGCTTCGAGGGTGCATGGGCCTACCTCCTGGTGATCGCCGAGAGCACGGGCATCTCCGACCCGATGGACGAGCGCGCGGTCGAGGCGTACTGGGTCGGCAACGACCTGCTCGACCGCGTGGACCCGGCACGGCTGGTCGCGCGTCTCTCCGACCTGTTCCGTGGCCAGATCGGCGGGACCTGGCGCGACGCATCCGCCCGGGCACGTCCCCATCACAGCTTCCAGGTGTTCGAGGTCTATCCGTGGGCCGAGCGACTCACGCCTGACCAGAAGCATTCCGGGAACCGGGTCGCGGCAAAGGTGCTGGACCGTTGCCGGATCCGGACCGGCCGCGTCCGCGAGGTCCGGGGCGAGCAGGCGTTGGTGGAGTCACGTGGCTTGGAGTGGGACGGCCGACATCTGACGCGGACCGATCCCCGGGAGGAATGGGCAAGGTGGTCGGTGGGCGGCTCTTCGCTGCTCGAGGAACCGTCTCCCGGCGACGCCGTTGCCCTGCACTGGGACTGGATCTGCGACAGGCTCACCGACGAGCAGGTACGCCGGGTCGAGACCGCCGAAGACGCCCAGTTGGCAAGCCTGGGTCTGGGAGGTCGAGCCCGTCGTCCTGGACGACCGCGAGCAGACCTCTCATCACCTGACCCAGCGTGAGGAGCTCGTCGTCGGCCATCGCGCGCGAGAACCGCCCGTCGGGGCGGACCCAGAACGTGATCGGTCGCGGTAGGGCGCGCAGCCGGTAGGCGTCACACGCGTCGGGCTCAAGCCACGTGCCATGCACGAGGTCCTTGGCGTGGGCCAGCTCAATCAGGTCCTCGATCATTAGGTAAGGCTAACCTAACGCAAGGCAGTCTCAGATCGAGATCCATTCCGTGACGACGCCCGCTGACTCGCCAGGTCGCCACTTCAGCCGGATCGGTCCCTCAGCGGGACGGCGTAGCAGGAAGAACCCGGCATCGTCTGCGTCGGCCTCGTCCACCCGACCATCCGCGCACTCGAGGACGACCCGGTCTGACCTCGCTGGCACGACCTGGCCCATGAGCACTTCGGCACCGAGCTCGAGCTCGATGGTGAGTTCCTGACCGTCGAAGACCAACATGCGCGGGCTGACCTGCGCGTGGCTGCGGACACCGACAGCGTCGGCCAGCAGCGAGTCGAAGGAGAGGCTCAAGAGCTCCAGCTCCGCATCCAGCCCTCGCCAGTCGTAGGCGGCCATCGCGGCCTCCACGACGTGCTCCGGGACGGCCCTTTCCCGGGCAACTGCGTCCTTCAGCTCCTGCATCAACGCGTCATCACTGTCGTGCCACATGTCGTCCACCGTGCTCATCTCCTCATGGCCGCGCTGCTTGTCGGAAGCAGCGCCCTCAGCGCCGCCGTGTTGCGCAGCGCTTCGAGACAGCGCGCGCGAGTTGGTCCGATGCTTCCTATCGGCATGTTGAGTCGCCGGCTGATCTCGTCGTACGACATCGGAGGGTCCGCCAGCAGCAGGGCAAGCAGGTCCCGGTGCTGAGGACGTAGCTCACGGAGACCTTCCCGAAGCGCATGGTGCTTTTCGTCGCGCAACATCTCGTCATCCAGGCTGCGGGCGTCGACCGCTTCGTCGACTGCGAAGGCGAACTGCGGGTCCACCGGGACCGCGCGTTGACGGGTCTTCAGCAAGCGCAGAGCCTCGTTCCTGGTCGTCGTGACGATCCAGCCAGGAAGCGCACGAGGCTCACGAATGTCATCGAGGTGCTCGACCAGCTTCAGCCACACCGCCTGGCTCACGTCGGCCGCGTCATCAGGCCCGAGCCGGTATCGGGCAGCAACGCCGATCACGAGTGGCGCATACCGCTTCACCAGCCAGTTCCACGCCGCTCGATCGCCCGAGGTGGCAGCCTCGACCATCTCGGTCAATGTCGTCTGGTCATTCATGTCCAGCACATCCGCTTCGCCATGTCTGCGTCTCCGTCCGGATGAGTCGACATGTCGGGTTCTTTTATCTACTGAGCTCTCGCCCCAGGCGCAGATACAACAACCAGAGAAAAAACTTCAGACTCGCCTTCGCGACCGGTTGCCCCGTCCCGTCTCGCGGAGAATCGCGGCCGTGACGCCAAGCGCCCACCGGACTGATCTCGCTAGTGGCCATGACCGCAAGTTCGTCGTGGGTAGCCGTGGTCCGGGTGCGTGCAGCGCAAGGCGGAGGAGGGAAGTCGTAGTTGACCTCCTTCGACCGACTCCAACGCAGCGATGTGCGTGCCTGGGCCGCGGGGACCCCGACGAACTTAAGGGAATGGCCACTAGTAGAGTGTCGCTGCTTATCCTCGTTTAGTGTTGGGGTAGAGGTGTCGCAGCTTGGTGCGAGCGTCGTGGGTGGTGAAGTGCCACTCGACTTGGCGCTGGTCAGCGTTGGTGGCCTGCTGCCAGGCAGCGAGCTCGGTGTTGAGGACGTCAAGGTCGCTGACCCGGCGGTCCAGGCACTGGCGCGTCAGTGCGGAGAGCTCGATCTCGGCGATGTTGAGCCACGACCCGTGTTTGGGGGTGTGGTGGATCTCGAGGCGCTGGGCGAGTGCGTGGGCCTCGGCAGGCTCGAAGGCCTCGTACAGCGAAGCGATGCCGTGGGTGTTGAGGTTGTCCATCACCAACACCACGCACGGTGCGTCGGGGTAGTCCACAGTCAGCATCTGCTTGACCTGGCCTGCCCAGTCGAGCCTGGTCCGTCGCTGGAGGGCCTCGACGCGGCGCCAACCTCGCACAGGCTCGACCCACACGAAGATCGAGCAGGTCCCGTGGCGCACGTACTCGGAGTCCTCGCGTAGGTCCTGTCCGGGTCTGGCCGCGATCGGGTCGCGGGCGTGAGCCAGCAGCTGATAGGGCTTCTCGTCCATACACACCACCGGACGCATCGGGTCATAGATCCGGGCGTACACGCTCAAGACGTCTTCCATCCGCGCCGCGAACTCCGCGTTGCCCGACGGGGGGATCGTCCAGCACTTCTTCAGATGAGGACGAAGTTCAGTTTTTTTAAAACCCGTCCGATGGTCGAGTGGTCCAGATCCGGGATGTCCTCGACCAGCGCAACGTGCTTCTCCAGCAGCCGCAGCGACCACCGGGAGTAACCCGCCGGTGGAGTCGAGCAGGCCAACGCGATCAGCCTGGCCTCGACGTCACCGGTCACCGGCGACGGCACCGGCGGCAACTCGCGCTGTTTGCGCTCCACGGTGGCCCACACATCACCACCGGTCTCGGCGTAACGCATCGCGATCAGCCGCACCGAGTCACGCGAGACCCCAACCCGGGCACCGATGACCTCGCGTGACTCCTCACCCGTCGCTCCATCAAGTGCCAGTAGCACCCGCGCACGCCGAATCATCGACGCCGGGTGAACACCGGTCCTGGCCACACGTTCCAACGCCTCACGGTCCTGCACGGTCAACACGACCGGATACCTCTCGCGCGAGCCCACGACAGCAATCCTGACTGGCAGAGGGAAGGGGGAAGGATCTGCCAGACCCAAACTGCACCAACTCACACGAGACTTAGCGGCGACACGCCACTAGGGTGGCGTCGGGAGCGAGCCGATGCACATGGAGGGTGAGACATGTCGGAGCAGGTCAAAGGCGGGGGTTCAGAAGGCGGGGGTTCAGAAGGCGGGGCTTCACTGATCGAGCAGCGCCAGATTGAACTGGTGCTGAAGTCCTTCCCCGAAGCAGCGCCCTTTCCCCAGAACTGGCGAACAGCGCAAGGCGGCTGCCAGTTCCTCTACCGAAAAAACAAGATCATCGTGCGCGCCGCGAACCTGGACAGCATCGTCCGGGGTCTCCAGGAGCGGGGAGTGCGGTTCGAGATCGACCGCGAGTTCCCGCTCCCCGGCGCCACCAGGCTGACCCTGGCGGACACGAACGAGGAGGACGATGAGCGTTCGGTCCGCACCGAGCTCGCGCGAATCTGGGCCCAGGAGGGTCTGGATTCGGGAGGTCTCGACCACCTCTACTACGTGTGCCCCCGCTGCTGCGCCGCAATCGAGCCGGAGGAGGTCGCCGCAGACTCAGAACCAGTCCCAAAGCGCGATCAGGAGGCCAACCCCAAGAGTCAGCACGGACGAGGGGTCGAGGTGCTGGTACTGGATACCGGCCTCGTGCAGGACGCCGCGACCGACCACGCCTGGCTGGCAGGTGTCACTGGGGAAGAGGACAACCCCCTTGGACCCGATGGGACGATCCGCCAGGACGGGGGCCACGGGACCTTCACCGCGGGTTGCGTGCGGGTGACCGCGCCGGAAGCGGGCGTACGCGTGCTGAATGCCGCCAGTCTCATCCCGGTCCAGGAAAGTGCGGACGAGATCGGTGCGGTCTTCGAGAGCGAGCTCGCCAACCTGCTGCGCAGCCAACTTGTCGCCTCCGCGGGTGAGCCACCCGTTCGGGTGCCCGACATCGTGCTCCTCAACTTTGCCGGGAGGACGCCGGACGACCGCCCGCCAGTGGCCCTGGCAGCGCTCTACGACAGCGTGATCCAGCACTTGAAGGAGGTGCTGATCCTCGCTCCGGCTGGCAATGATCCGGACGACCGGAAGAACTGGCCGGCGTCGTTCAGCTGGGTTGTCTCCGTCGGCGCCCTGGCCGAGAACCAGAGTGACCGCGCCCCGTGGAGCAACTTCGCACGCACTGTGGACGTGTACGCGCCCGGAGACCGGCTGGTCAACGCCTTCGCGAGGGGCGACTACGTCTGCAAGTGGGACGACGAGCCCCACGACGAGCGGTCCTTCGACGGGATGGCGCTGTGGAGTGGAACCTCCTTCTCGACTCCTCTGGTCGCCGGGCTGGTCGCCTCACGCATGTCGAGCACCGGGCAGAGCAGCCGCCGTGCCTGGGAGTCCCTGTTCGATCTCGCGGAGCGGCAGGCAATCCCCGGCGTGGGTCCGGTCCTGTTTCCAGGGCAGGAGCTCGACTGACTCGCTCGTCCTTGATCAGGCTCTAGGCACAGAGGGACGCAGGATGTGTGTCGGCTGATTCCACTCGGGGGGATCGCGACTGCGCGACGAGCGCGCTGGCTGCTGCCAGCTCCTCGAGGATGATGGCGAGCGTTTCACTGTTGCGCGTCAGCGTCATGTGTCCGGCCCAGGGCACCACGGCGTTGCGCACGTTCCTGGACTGAGGCAGGCGCGCGTACTTCGGGGGGACGACCACGTCATTCTCCCCGGCGATGGCCACCCACCGTGCGTGAGCCGCGCGGGCGAGGCTGACCTCGTCGATCGTGAGGGCTCCGGGCCTGAGCTGGCTGACGATCTTTCCGAAGCCCGGCAGGCGCGACGGCGCGAGGTGTGCGGTGGGGGTGCCGCGGTGCGGGCTGCCCAGGGTGATGCCGACACTGAGCCAGTCGCGCAAGCGAGTGTTTGCCGCGGCCCAGCGGAGTACCACTCCCCCGAGGCTGTGCGCCACCACATGGACTTGGTCAGATCCGGTCTCTTCGAGCAGCCAGGCAGCTTCACGCTCGAGATTGCGTGCGCAGGTCTCGACATCGGAACCCAGGCACGAGTAGCTGACGCTGTAGACGGTGTAACCCGCGTCGTGGAGCCGACTCTCCATCTCGCTGAAGCATGACTTGTCAGCACCAAGGCCGTGCACCAGCATGACCGGGTGCTGGGACCCGCCGCCGAGCCGAAGTTCGCGATCAGCTCCTGCGACTCGAGCCTGTCCCTGACGGCGCAGCACCCTGGCGGCGGTGGAGGCGTTGCACCAAGCCTCCGTCAGGACGGCGTGGGCACGACGAAGGTTCCTGTCGACGGATGCGACCTGTGAGTACGACATCGTGCCTCCCTGGGGCGAGGGATCTTCCTCTAAATGAAGGAACCTCGGCTGAGCGATCAGATACACGGGCATACGTGCGCAGCGCTCAGCCGGTTCAGATGAACGTCACTCGAAGAGGGCAAGCAGCTTGGGCCAGTACCCCGCCCGATCGAAGAGGTGCGCCTCGAGGCCCAGGGCCAGCGCCGCGGACACGTTGGCGTCGAATCGTCCACGAACACCAGCTGTTCCGGGGGCTGCCCAGTGATCTCCAGCACCGCCTCGAATGCAGCGCGCTCGGGCTTCGCGACACCCACGGTGGCACTGTTGATCACTGCCGCAAAGCAGTCGTGCAGGCCGAGCGCGGCGAGGTCTGCCGGCAGTCGTGTCGTCGCGTTCGTGTGCAGGACGACATCAGTGACCTCCCCGATCCGGCGGATCGCGGACAGGGCTGCGGGGTCGACCATTCCCGGTGAGCGCGCCCACTCGCCAACGGCCTCGCGCAGATCGCGCATGTGCTCGGAGGAGAGCCGGTCGGCGATGGTTTGCCGCCAGGCCTCATCAGTGATCCGCCCGGTGATGGCTTCCCCAAGGAGCACCTTGTCACCGAAAGCCGCCTGGAACAGTGATCCCTCTGGCAATGCCCAGCGTCGCTCGATGTCAGCGGAAAACTCGCGTGGCCATGTGCGGACAACGCCGTCCAGGTCAGTGACGAGCACCCGGGTGGTGTCGTGCGGCATGGCCCGCAGCATAGGTGTCGTCACCCCACCGCCTGATCGGGGTGGCGTGCCCCTGTGCGCCCCGCGCCGTAGGTGGTCGAGCAGCGAGCGAAGCGAGCGATCAGTCGAGACCACAATCCGCAAGCCGAGGAGCAGCCCCCAGGTGCGTGCCAGACTCCGCTGATCCTGCTCGTCGGTGGTCTCGACTGGCCGCTCGCTGGCGCTCGCTGCTCGACCACCTAAGGAGTTGATCCCCTGTCTGTTGCTGGCCACGGGGGGTTGCGGTGGTCTCGACTGGCCGCTCGCTGGCGCTCGCTGCTCGACCACCTAAGGAGCTGATCCCCTGTCTGTTGCTGGCCACGGGGGGTTGCGGTGGTCTCGACTGGCCGCTCGCTGGCGCTCGCTGCTCGACCACCCAAGGAGTTGATCCCCTGTCTGTTGCTGGCCACGGGGGTTGCGGAGCGCGCGACCCGTAGGTGGTCGAGCAGCGAGCGGAGCGAGCGATCAGTCGAGACCACGTGCCAGGAGGCGAGAGGCAGCCGCAACCCACCGCCGCGTGGCGCCTCACGGCCACCTGTTCTCACTGTGTGTTTTCGGGAGGTGTGGTTGCTGTCCGCTCTGGTTGCGCTGGTGTTCCCTGTCGGCTCTTGCCCCTTGCGGTTGCTTCACTCGACCGTCGTGGCCGCCGTTCTGGCCTTCGACTCTGTTCTCCACGTTATCGAGCCCGTTGAGTGCCGAGGGTGGTCAGGCCCCGCGAGGGTGCCGCATCCGGCTGATGAGCATGCCGGTGGCCCCGCCGGGGATGGTTTCGGCGGGGTCCGGGGCGGTGTGGCTACTGGTCGGGTGGGTCGGCGATGCAGGAGGTGTCTCCGGCTCTGCGTGGCGGCGGGCGCTGATCGGTGACGTCGCGGGTGCCTTGATGGTCGGTGAGGAACTGGTAGCCATACGGGCTGGACCACAAGAACGACCCGGGTTCCAGGACCGTGTAGCTCCAGGCGGTGTGGGTTTTGAGTCGATGATGCCGTCGGCACAGGGCGGCGAGGTTGCACGAGCAGGTGGATCCGCCCTGCTCGTAGGGAATGACGTGGTCGCAGTCGGCGGTCCGTGCGGGGCGGGTGCACCAGGGGAACACACAGGTCCCGGTGCGCAGGATGGTCTGCTCGCGGAGCCGGTCGGGGATCTCATAGCCCTCGACACTGTGGTGCTCGTTGAGGTCGATGACCGGTTTCACGACCACCTCTGTGTCGGGGTTGGCGCACCAGGTCCGGACCTGGTCGGCGGTGACGCCTTGACGGTGGTTCTCCACCCGGGCCAGGTCCACGTCCCCCGCTGCGGTGCCTCGGACGGCTGCTTCGGACAGGTGCACGTAAAGCACGACCTGACGCGGCTTCACCGTCTTGCCGGGCCGGTGGTTCTCGGGGGTGGTGGTGTTGAGGTCGAGGGCGAGCTGGTGTCGGGCGAGCTCGCCGGCGGCGATCGAGCGGCGTACGTCCAGGCGACTCGGTGGACCCGCCTGCTTTGAGGGTCTCGGCTCCGCGGGTCAGGGCGGCGTCGAGGTCCAGGGCATCGGCGAGGTCGAGCTCGCCCTCGATCCGGCTGGTGCCCTCGAAAGAGACCTGCTGGTGGTCAATGGTGAAGTGCCGCCTCTCGGCAGCCTGCTCGGCGTTCTGCACGGCGAGGTCGGGCATGTACCGGGCCACCGCCTCGGCGACCAACCGGTCGAGTGCGGCGAGGCCGATCTTGTGGGCGAACCCGGCGACCTGGGCGTCCACGAACCCTGCTGCCTGCATCGACAGCCCGAGAGTGGCTTGGGCGATCCGGCGGGCCCGCCACACCGGCAGCTCACCGGACTGGGTGCGGTCCCAGAGCCGGGTGAGCCGGTACTTCAGCTCCACCGCGTCCGCGATCAGCGCCCGTCCCGGAGTCGGTGGAGCGCCCGAGGGCGGCGGCGAACTCGGCAATACAGAACTCCGCGACCAGCGGTGCGCCCGGTCCGGCCAGCGGGAGACCGGTGTCCCCACCACCACAGACCCAGGTCGCCGCTTCGTCGATCGACTCCGGCGGGTGCTGCTCAGCCCAGGTGACCGCCGCGTACAGCACATCGGCCTCGGCCCGATCAGCAACGGCACGACGGTCACGCGCGAACCCGAGCACCGCCGAGGCGGAGTCGAGGTCGGGCCGGGTCGTCGTCATACCTGAATCCAACCATCGACCACCGACAGTCCCGAGTCCCAGAAGCCCTTGTACACAAGGGAATTCTCAATGATTTCGAGCCGCTCGATCCGGCTCCGTCCTAGACCTGCGGGCGAGCTCGGTCCGCGGCTCCATTCCAACGGGGCGGTACGCCGTAGGTGGTGGAGCAGCGAGCGCAGCGAGTGATCAGTCGAGACCAACGCACCGTGAGTGGACCGCCAGCCTCGCCCGTCCGCCCCCTGCGCTTGCGGTTGCTTGATCCCTTGCGGCACGTGGTCTCGACTATTCGCTCACTGCGTTCGCTGCTCGACCACCTAGGTCGGAGGCACGCTGGCCGGCAGCCCGGCTCGCGCCTAGCAGCTGTTGCCACAAACGCGATTCCCGATCGCGTCGCGGAAGATCACCGGCAGGTCGCGTGGGTCCTTGGACGTGTAGACCATGCCGCCAGTCACAGTGCTGATGGAGCGCAGGGCGGCGATGTCGCTGTCCGGGCCGTAGGCGACGGAGATGACCCGGACTGGGCGGTCGGGGTCCGCTTCCTTCCGCAGCGCGGTGAGCAGCTGGGTCTTGGTGATGCCGTGGGCGGAGGCGTACTCGTTCTTTCCGTCGGAAAGTACGACGACACTGTTGATCCGACTCGGGTCGTACCCGGACCGGACGTACCGCACGGCTGCGAGAACCGAGTCGTAGAGTCCGGTGCCGCCGTTCGGCACAGCTGCCAGACGGTCTATGGATGCGGCGAAGTCGCGGCGGGTCCTCGCCGTGAGCGTTGTGAGCGGCATCATCTGCTTGTAGTTGGTGCTGGGCGTCAGGTCAGAGGAGAACCGCCACAGTCCCGCCACCGTGCCTTCGGGGAAGAGACTCAGGGAGCCTCGTACGACGGTGCGGACCAGGTCGATCCGGCTGACCGGCCCCAGGCCAGGAACCAGCGCGGCCATCGAGCCGGAGACATCGACGAGCGCCAGCACCCGGGTCGGCTTGCCCAGCGTCGCCAGCAGGCGCAGAGCCGAAGCCGCCTGCTCGCGGCTGAGCGGCAAGGCGTCACCGCTCCTGACCGAGTTGACTCCGGTGGCAGGCGTCAGCAGTGAGTTGGCGTGGCCGGTCGGTGACCGGAATCCGAGCTCTTCGATGGCCGCAACCCCGGCGGGCTTCCTCAACGCTCCCAGGAGAGCCTCGGCATCGCGTCGTACGGCGGCTTCGGTGGCCGTGACCACGAACGGGTAGTCCAGCGCCAGACCTCGGGCCGGCGGGTAAACCGCTCGGAGCTGCGCAGCTGCGGACTCAGCGTTCTGCGCCCACACTGCCTGCTCGGTGGACGCCGTGACCGAGACGGCGGCACCACTGGCCTGGGCAGCCGCCGCAGTTCCCATTCCGCGCACCAGCGCGGCCAGGTTTCCACGCAGGGTTGGGGTGGTGCTGAGTGCCTCGGCAAGTTCCACGACTGCGGCCTGGGTCGTGGCCGAGCGACTCGCCTCATCCGCAGTGAACTTGAGCGGGCGACCGGCTGCGGCGGCCCGCGCGAGCCCCTCGAAGGTGGCCGGAACGCGCCATTCACGGAGCGCGTCGGCAGAGGTCTCCAGGACAACGGGGGACGATGCGATTGATGTCGACTCAAGACCGGTGACCCACCGGGAGGAGTCAGAGATCCAAACGTCCGAAGGAGCATCCCCAGCGGCCACCTTGCTCGCCACGGCACTCGGGTCACCCGCGGTCACCTGCACGCGAACGCACTCCAGAGACATGTTCTCGACGACCGGAAGGAGCTCGGCCGGCGCCACGACGGACAGGGTCCGGGGCTTCGCACAGCCGGAGGCGGCGCTGCTGCTGCTGTCGCCGCGGTCAGACGTGGTCGAGACGAAACCCACGGCCGCAGCCAGGGCCAGGGAGGACGCGACGAGCACGGAACGGCGCCGTGGCCGGCGGTGACGCCCTCGGACTGATTCTGCGGACTGAGGGTTCTTGGACACCGTGGGAGCTCCTGTCGAGTGGTCGCCCTATGTAGGGGAGGAGTCGACTGGGGCTGCGGAGATACGCGCGCGTGCAAGCCCGTTTCCGTGGGGTCCTTGGCCGCTCAGCCCACCAGGCGGGTCCAGGACCGGTCGATGCGGGTCACCGGACGACCGGTGCGCGAGGTGACGTCCCGCCATCCGGAGGACAACTCGCGCCAGTGCCGTACGCCGACCTCAGGTTCTCCCCTGCGCCAGGCGTCCGTGGCCGCGTGGCTCGACGAGTGACCCGGTGGGGTTCCGGACTGGGCCTGCTGGACGAGGGAGAGCACCACCACCAGGGCGGCGAGCTCCTCCGGTGTCGGGTTGCCGCGCACGATTCTCATGACACCTCCTTCAGATCGGCATGTTGCCGTGCTTGCGGCGCGGAGTGGCCCGGCGCTTGGACCGCAGCAGCTCCAACGAGCGGATCAGCAGCTGGCGGGTCTCGCCGGGGTCAATGACGTCGTCAACCATTCCCCTCTCGGCGGCGTGGTAGGGGTTCATCAGCCGCTCGGCGTACTCCTGGAGGAGCTCCTGCTTGCGGACGACCGGGTTCTCGGCCTGGTCAAGCTCCTTGCGGAAGATGATCCGCGCCGCACCCTCGGCCCCCATCACTGCGATCTCGTTCGATGGCCATGCGAAGGCCAGGTCGGACCCGAGGGACTTGGAGTCCATGACGATGTAGGCGCCCCCATAGGCCTTGCGGAGCACGACCTGGACCCGCGGCACGGTGGCCTCGCAGTAGGCGTAGAGGAGCTTGGCGCCCCGTCGGATGATCCCGCCATGCTCCTGCTCGGTCCCGGGCAGGAACCCGGGTACGTCGACCAGCGTGACGAGCGGGATGTTGAACGCGTCGCAGGTACGGACGAAGCGCGCCGCCTTCTCCGCGGCGTCGATGTCCAGCGCGCCAGCGAGCACCAGCGGCTGGTTCGCAACCAGCCCCACGACGTGACCGTCGAGGCGCGCCAGCGCACACACGATGTTGCGAGCCCAGTGCGGGTGCAGCTCCATCAGCTCGCCATCGTCGACCAGTACCTCCATGACATCGCGTACGTCGTAGGACCGGTTCGACTCCCCCGGCACGATGTCGAGCAGCTCGTCGCAACGTCGCTCCGGATCGTCAGACGGGGGGATGTACGGCGGATCCTCGTGGTTGTTCGACGGCAGGTAGGACAGGAGCGCCCGAACCTCCTCCAGACAGCTCGGCTCGTCCTCGTCGAGGAAGGTGGCCACACCAGTGCGGGTCGAGTGGGTGAGCGCTCCACCGAGCTCCTCGCGGCTCACCTTCTCGCCGGTGACGGCCTCCACCACGTCTGGCCCGGTGATGAAGAGGTTGGTCTGGTCACGGACGGTGAAGACGAAGTCGGTCAGGGCCGGGGAGTACGCCGCCCCGCCGGCGCACGGACCGAGGACCACCGAGAGCTGCGGCACCACCCCGGAGAGCGCGACGTTCCGGGAGAAGATGCCACCGAACCCGGCCAGCGCCGTGATGCCCTCCTGGATGCGGGCTCCTCCCCCGTCGTTGATCCCCACCACCGGGGCGCCCGTGGCTTCGGCGAGGTCCAGCAGCTTGTGCACCTTGTTGGCGAACACCTCGCCGAGGGAGCCTCCGAAGATCCGGAAGTCGTGGGCGAAGACGAACACCTTCCGACCTTCCACGGTGCCCCAGCCCGTCACGACGCCGTCAGTGTCCGGGCGGTTTCGCTCCAGGCCAAACCCGCTGGCACGGTGCCGGGCCAGCCCGTCGAGCTCGACGAACGAGTCCTCGTCGAGCAGCAGGTCGATCCGCTCACGCGCGGTCAGCTTTCCCAGAGCCCGCTGCCGGTGCGTCCCTGCGGGGTTGCCGCCGGTCTCCGCGAGCTTCTTGCGGCCCCTCAGCGCCGTGGTGGCCTCACGGAGGGACACGGGCGCGGGCGGCTCTGGTTCTGACGCATGGTCGGGGGAAACGGCCAGGGTCAGCCGCGCTGGTCCACGTGAGGGCTCAGACATTGGCCTGCCCGTTCGCCAGGACATGGGTGGTGCCGGTCGCGAGACAGGCGAGCACGTAGTCGGCGACCTTTCCCATCGTGGACCACTCGGTCAGTACGTCGGGCACCGGCGGCTCGGTCTCGTCCGGGATGACGCTGGTGGCCACCCCTCCAAGGTCTGCCAACCGATCGAGGGCGAGCCGGAAGGAGGCAAGGTGGTCGCCGCGTCCCTCGACGCAGGCGACCGCGTCCGTACCGGGACTGGAGGTTCTCACCAGCTTGGTGAGGGCGTCACCGATGCCCGCTTCCACGAACAGGCCGGCACCCGACGCCCTCAGCGCCGACAGGGCGGTGGTGAACCGCACGGGCTGGGTCAGATGCGCTGCCAGGGCGTCGGTCAGCCGGTCGCCGTCGGTGTAGTGACGGCCAAGAATGGGCGAGTACACCGGCGCCGTGAGGGGCCGCTGCTCCAGGTGGGCGAGCCGGCCCGCGAGCACACGAGACGCCTTGGCCAGCACCGGGCTGTGGAACGGGAACGGAGAGCGAAGCCGCACGACCGGGATGCGCAGGGTCTTGGCAACCGCCTCAACTGCCTCCACGGCCTTGTCGGACCCGGACACCACAGTCTGGCGCGGTCCGTTCTCCACTGCGACGACTGCGTGCCGGTCACCAACGACGTCGAGCAGCCGCTGTACGTGCCTTCGCGTCTGGCCAACGGCGAGCATGGCGCCGCCGGGGTTCTCCCCCTCGACCACGGCCGTCCGATGGAGCACGATCTGGGCCCCGTCGGCGAAGCTGAATGCGCCGCCGCAGACCAGGGCGGCAATCTCTCCCAAGCTGTGGCCCACCATCGTCGCCGGGCGCAGCCCCTGGGCGACCAACGCGCGATGCATGCCGACCGCACTTGCGTAGAGGGCGAGCTGGAGGATGTGCGACGGCTCGTCGAGCAGGAGCCGGTCCATCCGTGGGGACGAGGCGAGAACGTCGGAGACCGGCGCGAGCCCGGCGTCCTCGGCCACCGTGTCCACCTCCTCGAAGGTGAGCCTGAACTCCGGAACTCCCCGGCTCAGGTCAGGGACGGCCCCAGGAACGTAGGCCCCCTGACCAGGGAAGAGCAGCACCGTGTTGCGTGGCATATGAAGGTCCTTTCGGCAATGACAGTTGCCATACGGACTCGACCGCGTGCCGGTCGATACACGAAAAGCCCGCGTATCCCGGGGCCCTCTAACCGATCAGTTCTGGTGGCGAGACGAAGGGAGCGGAGCGATGAGCTACGAGTACTACGCAACCCACGACTACGACGACAACTGATGCACCCATCGCCAGACGCGTCTCAGTGAGGATGGGCGCTGACCGTATCTGGGGATCCACACGCCCCTCGTTGACCGTATGAGCGACCTGCGGGCGTCGGCGGCGAATGCGCTGCAGTCCCCTGCGTTCGACCCGGCCCCTGACCCACACCGGGCGCTGTCCGTGGTGCCCACCGCGCAGGACCGGCAGAGCCCCCCAGTCGTCGCAGACCCGGAGCAGTTGCTCACGTTCGCACTGTCAATGCCGCAACAAGCGCTCGCCGAGGCTCGCTCGATCCTGGCCGACGGAGCGCCCGCCGCGGTCGCCGCCGTTGCTCACCAGGCAGTAGCGATCGTGCTGCGCGATCACGGGGACATCGAGCAGGCACTCCATGAGTTCCGGGCATCCATCCGCTGTGCCAAGCGTGCGGGCGACATGGAGCGTGCCAACGACGTACGCGCCGCGTACGGCGTGGCTCTCGTCATGGCGGGCCACCCGCGCCCCGGGCTTACCGCCATCCGGGAGGCAGCAGAGGGAGCTGGGGGAACTGCGAGGGGGCGCATCCAGATCCGACTGGCGAAAGCATTGTTGGTACTCGGACGCTACCCAGAGATGCTTCGAGCGTCCCAACGCGCCGTCGACCTGCTGGGCGGCGTGGATGAGCCTGCCTGGCAGGCCAGGGCCTTCGGCTACCGGGCCGTAGCCGCACTCGCTCACGGCGCTGTCGACCGCGCGGATGAGGACTACGCGCGAGCGCAGGAGCTTGTCGTCGCAGCTGGTCACCGGCTCGAGTACGCAACGGTCCTTCATGACCGCGCGACGATCGCGTTCGCGCGAGGTGATGTGCCCCGCGCGCTGGCTCTCCTCGACACCGCTCAGCAGGAGGTCGACGATCTCGACGTCTTTGAGGCGGACCTGTTCGTCACCCGGGTGCAGGTGCTCCTGGCCGCAGGACTGCATCGCGACGCTCTAGGTGTCGCGGACGAGGGGGTTGCTCGCAGCATGGCGCTTCGTGGAGCTCATGCCCGCCGCGCCGAACTCCTGTTGGCAGCTTCCCTGGCCGCCTCTGCCGGCAAGGATCACGCCACGGCCGCCGACCGCAGCGGCCAGGCGCTGAAGATGTTCCGCCGTCAGCAGCGAGCCTGGTGGGCGGTGCGGGCGGAGCTCGTCCTGCTCCAGAGTCGGTACGACGGCGGCGACAGGTCGGCAGCCCTTCTCCGGGCGGCGACCACGCTGGCGAGGCGGCTGGAATCGATCGACATCGCCAGCATCCCGGCCGCACGCCTGCTCGCCGGACGTCTCGCGCTGGAGCGGGGGCGGACGGCCGACGGCGTCAGGCACCTCCGAGCCGCGACCGCACACCGCCCGCGCGACATCCAGGCCCGGTCGACCGGCTGGCTCGCTCGCGCGGTCCTCGCAGAGGCCGAAGGGCGGCACAGCGCCATGCTCGCGGCTTGCTCTCGCGGGCTGGAGCTCATCGACCTGCATCTCGGCACCCTCGGGGCTACCGAGCTTCGCGCACAGGCCACTGCCCTGGGCTCCGACTTCGCAAGCCTCGCACTCCGGCATGCGGTTCGCGGCGAGGATGCCGGTCGCCTCCTCGTGTGGAGTGAGCGATGGCGGGCCACGGCGCTCGCCGTCCCTCCGGTTCGACTGGACCTCGACCCTGCGATGACCGGGGACCTCGCCGCGTTGCGGGTGTTGTCGCAACGCCTGGCCGAAGACCCGACCGGCGTCGGCACTCCTGCACTGCAGCGGGAGCAACGGCGGCTGGAGGACGCCGTCCGCCGGCGGGCGATGCACCGCCAAGGGACCGGCTCGGGCAAGACGAAGCCGATCCGGGTCGCCGACCTGAGGCCCGAGCTCCGCGACACGAACCTGGTGGAGCTCACCGACGTTGACGGCGAGCTGTTCGCGATCGTGCTCTCCGGCGACAGACCCCCCGAGATGCTGCACGTCGGCGAGACCGCAGCCGCGGAGAGGGCCGTGGCCCAGGCGCTGTTTGCCCTGCGCCGCGAGGCGATCGGACGCAGGGCGACTGCGTTAGGAAAGCAACCGATCGGAGAGCGGCTGCAACGGTCCCTGCTGGGTCCGGCCGTCGAAAGACTCACCGCGCCATCCGTGGTCGTCGTACCCACCGGTGGACTGCATGCGGTCCCCTGGGCACTGCTGCCGGTCCTCGAGGACCGCGCGGTCACGGTGAGTCCCTCCGCGGCCATGTGGCTTCGTGGCCGTCGAGCAGAACCACCGGACGAACGGCGTGTTGTCCTCGTGGGCGGACCTCACTTGTCGACCGGAGACCTCGAGGTACGCCGCCTGGCCGAGCGCTACCCCGATGCCGTGGTTCTCACCAACGGGGACGCGACCAGCGCGCGGGTCCTCGAGGCGATGGACGGCGCCTGGCTGGTCCACGTCGCGGCCCACGGCACGTTCCGATCCGACAGCCCGCTGCTGTCGGCCCTTGAGCTCGACGACGGGCCCTTGACCGTCTATGACCTCGAGCGGCTCGGCCGCGCGCCACACCGGATCGTGCTGTCGAGCTGCAACTCCGCGCTCGGCGCACCATCCGGCGCCGACGAGCTGCTCGGTGTCGTCAGTGCGCTGATGAGCCTCGGCTCCGCAGGCGTCGTAGCCAGCGTCGTGCCGGTCGACGACCCGGCCACTGTGCCGTTCGTGCTCGCGCTGCACGAAAGGCTGCGGCACGAGGGCCTCGGTGAGGCCCTCGTAGGTGCCCGCCGTTCCGTGCAGGACAACTCCGCGGCGCGAACCGCCGCCGAGTCGTTTATCGCGCTCGGAGGGTGAGCGCCGAGATTCGCCAATGTGGACTGGGAATTCACCCGGAAGTTCATTGGGGCATTGACAACCCGGGAAACGGCTGTCACAGTTTCGCCCACATCTCCGTGCGCCCATTTCCGGTGCGCCGCCCGGCCGATTGGCCGTGGATGCCGAGCAGCTGACCCTCTAGGCAACTAGCGCTCTCCCTGCATGACTGACGCCCCCTGCGGGCCTCCTTGGCATGCCCTTCGGCACCCCCGCCCCGGCCTTTCCGTCCCAACTCTGGAGGCAACATGTCACCCGTCGCGACGATGCTCATGCAGCTGGCCCTGATCCTGGTCCTCGCCCGGACATTCGGCTGGGTCGCCGCCCGGATAGGGCAACCGCCCGTCGTCGGCGAGATCCTCGCCGGCGTACTGCTGGGGCCATCGCTGCTGGGACCGGAAGTCTCCGCATGGTTGTTCCCGCCGGAGTCGATCGGTGCCCTGAAGCTCCTCGCCGCGGTTGGGCTCGCCCTGTTCATGTACCTCGTCGGCCTGGAGCTGGATCTGGATGGACTGCGCACGCGCGGCAGAGCCGCCGCATCGGCGTCGGTTGCGTCGGTGGCGCTGCCGTTCGCGCTCGGAGCCGGCCTCGGTTGGGTCCTGCTCGACGTCGGCGTAGTGGGCGCCAAGGGTGGGTGGCCGTTCGCGTTGTTCCTCGGCGCGGCGATGGCGGTGACGGCGTTTCCGGTGCTCGCACGCATCCTCGAGGACCACAACCTCACCAGGACCCCGCTCGGGGGTCTGGCGATCACCACTGCTGCCGTCGACGACGTGCTCGCGTGGACGCTGCTTGCTGGTGTGACAGCGGCCGTGGGTGCGTCCGTCGGGGGCTGGACAGTGCTGCTCGCGGTCCCGCTCGTCACTGTCGCGATGCTGGCCCGACCGCTGATGCGCAGGGTCGCCGCCTCACCCGCTGGCGTGCTCGGCGGGCTCATGGTGTTCGCCGCAGCCGCCGAGCTGGTCGGCCTTCATCTGGTGTTCGGGGCGTTCCTGTTCGGCGCCGTGATGCCCCGTTCGGACCTGCTTCGGGAGGAGACCCGGGACTGGCTCTCCGCGCCGGTGACGTTGTTGCTGCCGGTCTTCTTCCTTGTTGCGGGGCTCGGCGTTGACCTGCGCTCGTTGGACCCGTCCGACCTTCCGGTGCTCGGCGCCATCATGCTCGTCGCCGTCGGTGGCAAGTTCATCGGCGCGTACGGCGGAGCCAGGTCCGCGGGTGTCCCGCATGCCATGGCGCGCGACCTGGCAGTGCTGGTCAACACGCGTGGGCTCACGGAGCTGGTCATCCTGCTCGTCGGACTCGAGCTGGGACTGCTCTCCACCGAGCTGTTCACGCTCATGGTCCTGATGGCCCTGGCCACGACGGCCATGACAGGGCCGCTCCTGAGCTGGAACTCGAGACGAACCGCGGCGGCTGCGAAAGTCTCTGAAAACTCGGGGTTGACATCGCGATAGAGCCACTGTCACACTCTTCCCACAGCCGACGTGTGCCCACTCAGGGTCCGTCGGTTTCTTCATGCCCGGCTGCTGTCCCGCCGCTCACCGCTCCTCGCGAGTGGTGCTCAAGCGTGCGCCTGAGCGCTCATCACTCCTCCCCGAGTGAGCGCTCAGGCGTGCGCCCACGGCACAGCGCAGGCACCGCACACTCACGCTGGAGACCCCATGCACAGCACATTGATCGTCGCGCGCATGAATCCTGACTCGCGCGACCAGGTGGCCACGACCTTCGAGGAGTTCGACCGCACGGCGATGCCCGACCTGATGGGTACGACGAGGCGCCAGCTCTTCTTCTACCGCGGGTTGTACTTCCACCTCCAGGACTTCGAGTCCGACGACGGTGGGGCCGCGATCATGGAGGCGAAGAGCCATCCGCTCTTCGTGAAGGTCAGTGCCGACCTTGCGCCGTACATCGGCGCCTACGACCCCGCCACCTGGCGGTCACCTGCTGACGCAATGGCGACGGCTTTCTATCACTGGACCAAGGCTCCTTGAGGAGCTCTTTCCCAAAGGGGATCAGCATGCATCGACGAGTAGTGATCACCGGCATCGGCGTGCTGGCGCCTGGCGGGACAGGCACCAAGGAGTTCTGGGACCTCCTCAGCGAGGGGCGCACCGCGACGAGACGGATCTCGTTCTTCGATCCGAGTCCGTTCCGCTCCCAGGTCGCAGCGGAGGTCGACTTCGACCCTGCATCACACGGCCTGAGTCCGCAGCAGGTACGCCGCATGGACAGGGCATCCCAGTTCGCCGTCGTTGCGGCAGCGGCCGCCCAGGCAGACAGCGGCCTCGACGCTGGGTCGCTGGACCCGCACCGCGTCGGCGTCACCGTCGGCAGTGCAGTCGGCGCGACGATGGGGCTGGACAGCGAGTACCGCATCGTCAGCGACGGCGGGCGACTCGAGCTCGTCGACCACGACTACGCGGTCCGGCACCTGTACGACTACTTCGTCCCCAGCTCCTTCGCCAGGGACGTCGCCTGGACAGTAGGCGCAGAGGGGCCGGCCACGGTGATCTCCACCGGCTGCACCTCCGGCCTCGACTCCGTCGGGTACGCCACGGAGCTGATCCGCGAGGGAAGTGCGGACGTCATGATCGCCGGCTCCTCAGACGCACCCATCTCCCCCATCACCGTGGCCTGCTTCGACGCGATCCGGGCAACGACCTCTCGCAACGACGACCCGGAGCACGCCTCGCGGCCGTTCGACCTGAACCGCGACGGCTTCGTACTCGGTGAGGGTGCCGCGATCTTCGTCCTCGAGGAGTACGAGCGCGCAAGGAAGCGCGGTGCCCATGCGTACGCCGAGATCGCGGGTTTCGCCACCCGAAGCAACGCGTTCCACATGACGGGCCTGAAGCCGGACGGGCTCGAGATGGCGGAGGCGATCCGCGTCGCCCTGCACGAGGCACGGATGAACCCCGAGGCGATCGACTACATCAACGCCCACGGTTCCGGCACCAAGCAGAACGACCGGCACGAGACGGCAGCGTTCAAGCGCAGTCTGGGCGACCACGCCTACCGGACGCCAGTGAGCTCCATCAAGTCCATGGTCGGGCACTCCCTCGGTGCCATCGGTTCGATCGAGATCGCCGCCAGCGCACTGGCGATCGAGAACAACGTCGTACCGCCGACCGCCAACCTGCACGAGGCGGATCCGGAGTGCGATCTCGACTACGTGCCGCTCGTCGCCAGGGAGCACGCCACCGACGCGGTCCTGACCGTCGGCAGTGGGTTCGGCGGCTTCCAGAGCGCGATGATCCTACGGAGGGCAACATGACTGGCGCGGTGGTCGTGACAGGCATCGGCGTGACGGCTCCAGGTGGCTTCGGTCTCGCGGAGTTCTGGGCATCGGTCCTCGACGGCCACAGCAGCATCGGCCCGGTCACGCGTTTCGACGCGAGCGGCTACCCGGCCGGCCTCGCCGGCGAGGTCCCCGAGTTCCAGGTCGAGGAGCACCTGCCCAGCCGGCTCATCCCGCAGACGGACCGGGTCACACGTCTCGCGCTGATCGCTGCTGAGTGGGCGTTGCACGACGCCGGGCACGAGAAGGAAACGGTCGCGCAGTACGACGCCGGAGTGATCACGGCCAGCTCCTCGGGGGGCTTCGAGTTCGGCGAGGGCGAGCTGCGCAACCTCTGGAGCAAGGGCGGCTCCTACGTCAGCGCCTACCAGTCGTTCGCGTGGTTCTACGCGGTCAACTCGGGTCAGATCTCGATCCGCCACGGCATGCGCGGACCCAGTGGGGTCCTCGTCTCGGAGCAGGCCGGCGGACTCGACGCGCTGGCCGACGCGAGGAGGCGCATCCGCAAGGGCAGCAGGGTCATCCTGTCCGGTGGCGTCGATGCCTCGATCTGCTCGTGGGGCTGGGTGGCGCAGCTTGCTGGTGGCCGAATGAGCACGGTCGCTGACCCGGCTCGGGCGTACCAACCCTTCGACGCCGAGGCAGCTGGGCACGTGCCCGGAGAAGGCGGCGCGCTCCTGGTCCTCGAGGACGCGGAGGCGGCGTACGAGCGTGGCGCAAGGGTGTACGGCGAGATCGCCGGCTACGGGGCGACGTTCGACCCCGGCCCTGACAGCGGACGCGAGCCCGGTCTCCGACGGGCCATCATGCTGGCGCTTGAAGACGCCGGCCTGGCTCCCGATGAGATCGACGTGGTCTTCGCCGACGCGGCCGCTCTCCCTGAGCTCGACCGCATTGAAGCGGACGCCATCAACGGGGTCTTCGGGCCACGAGGAGTTCCGGTGACTGCTCCGAAGACGATGACCGGGCGGATGCTCTCCGGAGCCGCGTCACTCGACGTTGCGACAGCACTGCTGTCCATCCGGGACTCGGTCATCCCGCCGACCGTCAACACGGCACCTGATCCGGGTTACGGCCTCGACCTTGTCCTCGGCGAGCCAAGGCCCGCGACCGTGCGGGCCGCTCTCGTGCTCGCTCGCGGCTACGGCGGATTCAACTCCGCGATGGTCGTACGCCAACAGCCAGACCTTCGCACGACGTGAACCTACGAAAGGAAAGCAACATGTCTGTCACACAACTCACCCTCGACGAACTCCGGTCGATCCTCCGTGTCTCCGGTGGCGTCGCGGAGGGGGTCGACCTCGAAGGCGACATCATCGACGTCACGTTCGAAGAGCTCGGCTACGACTCGCTTGCGCTGCTCGAGGCCAGCACGAACATCGAGCGCACGTTCGGCGTCAACCTCGACGACCCGACGTTCAGGGACGCCGCGACGCCGAAGGCGCTCATCGAGGTCGTCAACTCACAGCTGGTCCCCCAAGACCAATGAGCCACCCAGGAGACGACATGTCACAGAACGGAAAGCGGGTCGCGCTGGTCACCGGCGCCACCAGCGGAATCGGACTCGCTGTCACCAGGACCCTTGCCGAGCAGGGATACGGCGTGTTCATCTGCGCACGGTCCGGCGATGACGTGGAGCACACGAGCAAGGAGCTGCGCGAGGACGGACTCGACGTCCACGGCACTGCCTGCGACGTCACCTCGACTGAGGACGTCCGCAACTTCGTCGCAGCCGCGGTGGAGCATTTCGGCCGGATCGACGTCCTGGTCAACAACGCCGGACGCAGCGGTGGAGGGGTCACGGCCCAGCTCACGGACGAGCTCTGGCACGAGGTGATCAACACCAACCTTAACAGCGTCTTCCTCGTCACTCGGGAGGTGCTGAACGCGGGTGGCATGCAGCAGCGTGGGCACGGTCGGATCATCAACATCGCCTCGACCGCCGGCAAGCAGGGTGTCGTGCTGGGCGCGCCGTACTCGGCCTCGAAGCACGGCGTCGTCGGCTTCACCAAGGCGCTCGGCAAGGAGCTCGCTCCTACCGGTGTCACCGTGAACGCCGTCTGCCCCGGGTACGTCGAGACGCCGATGGCACAACGCGTTCGACAGGGCTACGCCGCGGCCTGGAACACCACCGAGGACGTGATCCTCGACAAGTTCGTGGAGAAGATCCCGCTCGGCCGCTACTCCACCCCCGACGAGGTCGCCGGCATGGTCGGCTACCTGGCTTCGGACTCCGCCGCATCAGTCACCGCGCAGGCAATGAACGTCTGCGGCGGTCTTGGCAACTTCTAGGGAAGGCTCGCACATGTCGAAGACAGCACCCCGTGAGGTGGAACACCAGATCACGGTGAACGCACCGGCCCGAGCGGCGTACGAGCTCATCGCGGACGTCGAAAACTGGCCACGGCTCTTTCCTCCGAGCGTCCACGTGCAACGACTGGACGTCACGGGCTCGGAGGAGCGAATCCGCATCTGGGCAACGGCCAACGGCGAGATCAAGAGCTGGAACTCCCGTCGGGTGCTCGATCCCGAATCGATGCAGATCAGCTTCCGGCAGGAGGTCTCCAGTGCACCCGTCGCGTCGATGGGCGGCACCTGGATCGTTGAGGAGATCACCGCGGACCAGTCGCGAGTCCGGCTCCTTCACGACTTCCGGGCCGTAGACGACGACCCCGAGTCGCTGGCCTGGATCGAGGAAGCGGTTGACCGCAACAGCAGGTCCGAGCTTGCCGCGTTGAAGGCGAACGTGGAGCTGGCAACGGGCTCGGCGGACCTGGTGATGACGTTCGAGGACACCGTCGCGATCAAGGGGTCTGCAGCCGACGTCTACGACTTCCTCAACGAAGCGCAGCTCTGGTCGGAGCGTCTCCCCCACGTTGCTCGCGCCTCACTCGAGGAGGAGTCGCCCGGCGTACAGCTGCTGGAGATGGACACCCAGACCAAGGACGGCTCGACACACACCACCAAGTCCGTCCGCGTCTGCTTCCCGCATCGGCTCATCGCGTACAAGCAGATCGGGCTGCCGGCACTGATGACGGCCCATCTCGGCCAGTGGCGGATCCAGGAGACTCCCGACGAGGTGCGGGTGACCTCCGAGCACACCGTCGTCATCAACGAGGAGAACATCTCCGCGGTGCTGGGGCCGGAGGCCGACGTGGCGCGGGCGAGCAGCTTCGTGCGTACGGCGTTGAGCACCAACAGCCTCGCCACGCTCGGCCACGCCAAGGCGTACGCCGAGAGCCGTTAGCCACCCAACCATCCGAGGAGCGGCATGGACGCCCAGGTCATCGTCGTCGGTGCCGGGCCTGTGGGGCTGATGCTCGCTGCCGAGCTCCGGCTCGGTGGTGCCGACGTACTCGTGGTGGAACGCCTCGCGAAGCCGATGACCGAGTCACGGGCCTCCACACTGCATGCCCGCACCATGGAGATCCTCGACCAGCGCGGTCTGCTCGAGCGGCTGGGCACACCAGCGAACGCAGGGAAGGGCCACTTCGGTGGCCTGACCCTCGACCTGAGCCAGGCGGACACGCCGTACCCGGGTCAGTGGAAGGTGCCCCAGGCCCGCGTCGAGCACCTGCTCGAGGGCTGGGCTGTCGAGCTCGGGGCAAGGATTCTCCGCGGCTACGAGGTGCAGGACATGGCAGTGTCCGCGGACCACGTCGAGGTGCGTGGGCCCGACGGTGCGTGCGTGCGATCGGCGTACGTGGTCGGCTGCGACGGCGAGCAGAGCGCAGTACGACAACTGGCCGACATCGGCTCTTCCGGCCGAACGGCGGAGAAGGGCCTGCTCCGGGCCGACATCCGCGGGATCGACGTGCCAGACCGGCGCTTCGAGCGGCTGCCGGGTGGTCTCGCGATCGCATCCAGAGGTCCTGACGACGTCACTCGGATCATGCTTCACGAGTACGGGGTGGTCGCACCCGAGGCGACGTTCGAGAACCTCGCGAGGGCCTGGCTGAAGGTCACCGGCGAGGACATCACCGGCGGTACGCCGGTCTGGGTGAACGCCTTCGACAACGTGAGCATGCAGGCGGACCGGTACCGACTTGGCCGTGTCCTCCTTGCCGGCGACGCGGCACACCAGCAGCTGCCGGCGGGCGGCCAGGCGATCAACCTCGGTCTCCACGACGCGGTCAACCTCGGTTGGAAGCTGGCAGCCGAGGTCACCGACTGCGCTCCACTCGGGCTTCTCGACAGCTATCACGACGAACGGCACGCGGCCGGTCGCCACACTCTCGACAACATCGAGGCACAGACACTCCTCCTGCTCGGTGGACGGGAGGTCGATGCCGCTCGGCGCACGATGGCCGAGCTCATCGCCCTCCCGTCCGTCCGGGACAACCTGGCCGCCACGATCAGTGGTCTGGACGTCCGCTACGGGCAGGCGTGTCCAGGCGACCACCCGTTGGTCGGCAAGCGCCTGCCGCCGGTGGAGATCGAGACGGAGTCCGGCAGTACCAAGGTGGCCGAGCTGCTCCGCACCGGCCGCGGCTTGCTGCTCGACCTCTCGGGTGGGACACCATCGGCGCTCGACGACGCGCTATCGGCTTCGGTTGAGCGGGTCAGCGCAAAGTGCATCTCGGACGGACCTCTGGCCGGCTTACGGCGAACTCTGGTCCGGCCGGACGGCCACGTGGCGTGGGTGGACGGCGGCCCCATGGAGCTCAGCTCAGCACTTCAAACCTGGTTTTGCCCTTCGCACGCCGTACAGAAGGGCAGCGCACCACCCCGAGCGACAGCACAGATCCGACACACGACAAGCATCAAGAAAGAGAGGGGCTAGTCATGCCCACAAAGACAGCGACAAGCGCACCGACCACGAACGAGACCAGGGTCCAGACCTGCGACGTCGTGATCCTCGGCTCCGGACTCGCAGGGTCGGTGACCGCTTCGATCCTGGCCAGGCATGGCGCCAAGGTCATGCTCGTGGACGCGGCCTCGCACCCGCGGTTCGCAGTCGGCGAGTCGATGACGCCGCAGCTGGTCGAATGGCTGCACATCCTGGCCGAGCGCTACGACGTCCCCGAGATCAAGAGTCTCGTGAGTGTCGAGGCGAGCACCCGGGACATCGGGCCGGTCTTCGGGACCAAGGCCCACTTCGGCTTCATGCTGCACCGCCCGCACGAGGAGCCGGACCCACGGGAGGCGACCCAGCTCGCGATCCCGAAGATCCTCACCCAGGCGAGCCACCTGTTCCGCCAGGACAGTGACTCGTTCATGTTCCAGGTCGCCGTCAAGTACGGCTCCGACACCCGCCAGAACTGGCGCGCGGCCGAGGTGGACCTCGGCGAGGACCAGGTCACCGTGACTGGTCAGAACGGCGAGGTCATTCAGGCGAAGTACCTCATCGACGCGAGCGGGTTCCGTTCGCTGATCGCCGAGCAGCTCGAGCTTCGCGACTCGCCGACCCGCTTCAAGCACCACTCCCGGTCACTGTTCACCCACTACATCGGCGTCAAGCCGTTCGACGACGTGAGCGGACACCCGAAGGATCTCCGGCCGCCGGTGGACTGGCACCAGGGCACGATGCACCACATGATCGAACGCGGTTGGTTCTGGATCATCCCGTTCGACAGCCACAAGCGCTCGAAGAACCCGCTGTGCAGTGTCGGACTGACCTTCGACGAGCGGCTCTACCCGAGGCCGAAGGACATGACTCCCGACGAGGAGTTCAACTACTACCTCGACCAGTACCCCGCCGTGAAGCGGCAGTTCGAGGGCGCTCGCAAGGTCCGCGAGTGGGTGTCGACCGACCGCATCCAGTACTCCTCGAAGCAGACGATCGGCAACCGCTGGTGCCTGATGTCCCACGCTGCCGGGTTCCTGGACCCGTTGTTCTCGCGCGGGCTGTCGAACACCTTCGAGGTCGTCGACGCGCTGGCGTCCCGTCTCATCGGTGCACTTAAGGACGGCGACTTCTCCGAGGAGCGCTTCGAGTACGTCGAAAAGCTCGAGCAGGGGCTGCTCCAGTACAACGACGACCTCGTCAACAGCTCGTTCATCGCGTTCTCGGACTTCGAGCTGTGGAACGCGGTCTTCCGGGTGTGGGGTGCCTTCATCACGCCTGGCACCATGCGGCTGACCCGGGCCCGGCTGCGCTTCGTGAAGGACGGCGACGACCGTCACTTCCGCGAGCTCGAGCAGGCGCCGCACACGGGGCTGTGGTGGCCGGAGAGCGACAAGCTCAAGCACATCATCGAGACCACCGCCGAGACCTGCGAGAAGTACGAGATCGGCGAGATGACTGCTTCCGAAGCAGCAGCGATCATCAACCAGATGATGCAGGAGTCCGACATCGTCAACCCGGTCTTCGGCTGGAAGGACCTCGACCACCGCTTCGTCGCACCCAGCACGCTGGACATGGCCAAGTTCATGTACTGGGCGTCGAGGAAGGGCGCACCCGAGTGGAACCAGCTCGGTCGAGAGTTCCTCAAGGGCATCGTCAAGGCCGGCGTGAAGGCCAGGAAAGTCCTGTAGAAGCACGTGTCCGTCCATGCGAAGGAAGGGGAACCGATGACCATCTCACAACGGATCGAGCAACAGGCGCGGCCGATCGACGACCAGCTGCTGCGCAAGGTGTGCGGTCACTTCGTCACCGGTGTCACCGTGATCACGTGCGAGGCGGACGGCATCATGACCGGCACGACGGTGAACTCGTTCGCATCGGTCTCGCTCGACCCGCCGCTCGTACTGTTCTGCCTGCACCGGGACTCCCGGCTGCTCGACGTACTGCGCGAGTCCGGCAAGTTCGGTGTGAACTTCCTGGCAGGTCGGCAGGAGCGGCTCGCGTGGGCGTTCGCCTCTCGACGGCACACCGCCGAGCTCGGGCAGGTGGCGCATCACCGCTCTGAGGAGGGCGTTCCCGTCCTCAGTGAGGCGGCGGGCTTCCTGGCATGCTCGCTGGTCAGGGAGTACGACGGCGGCGATCACCTAATCCTTCTGGGTGAGGTGATCGAGCTCGGGGTCCCCCGTCGTCTCAAGGAGCCGCTGATCTTCTTCCGCGGGGCCATGAGCGTGCTCGAGGACGACCCGATCACTCATCCGTTCTGGGACGGCTGAGCTTGCCCCGGGAGGCTCAGGTTTCCCACGGTCCCGTGGGAAACGCCAGCTTCCCGTCCTTTGCAAGGCGCGGGAAGCTCATGTTTCGTCCGGGAAGCTGTTGCTCTTGAGGTACGGCGAACGGCAAACGGCGGGCGGCCGCGATCGCAGGTGGCAGCGGGTCAAGGCCACCGGCGCCGGTTACGGCGTGTGGTCTCGACTGATCACTCGCTTCGCTCGCTGCTCGACCACCTACGGTCGCGGTGTGTGGTCTCGACTGATCACTCGCTTCGCTCGCTGCTCGACCACCTACGGTGACGGGGGCGTGTGGTCTCGACTGATCACTCGCTTCGCTCGCTGCTCGACCACCTACGGTCGCGGTGTGTGGTCTCGACTGATCACTCGCTTCGCTCGCTGCTCGACCACCTACGGTGACGGGGCGTGTGGTCTCGACTGATCACTCGCTTCGCTCGCTGCTCGACCACCTACGGTCGCGGTGTGTGGTCTCCACTGATCACTCCCACCTACGGTGACGGTGTGTGGTCTCGACTGATCACTCGCTTCGCTCGCTGCTCGACCACCTAGGGGCTAGGACGACCGGCCCTGTCTGGCCTCACGGAGGGTCCGGACCTGTCCGCGCATGAGGGCCGAGGTGTTGCGGAGAAAGTCGAGGATCGCAGCGCGCTGCTGTGCGTCGTAGCGCCGCTCCACGCTCTGGAATCCCGCCAGGAGTGGTGCGTAGAGCTCGTAGATCTCCGCCTGCCTGGCCGGTTCGATCTGGACCAGCCAGCGTCGCCGATCGTCGGGGTCGCGTTCGCGTCGTACGAAACCTGCGGCTTCCAGCCGGTCGGCGACCCCGGTTATGGCACCCGCGGTCAACCCGGTCAGCTCCGCCAGCTGGCCGAGCGCGACGGGCTGGACCCCTGCGGCCTCGGCGACGTGCCACAGGCAGAACCAGTCGGTGGTGTGCATGCCCTTGACCGCAGCACCAGCCGAGGTCAGAGCGACCGCGGCCAGAGCCACGTCGAGGTTGGCGGACATCAGCTCGGAGGCGCCCTGGCCGCCGGCCGCTGTTGCCTGATCGGTCTGATCGCCCGAACGGCGTGAAGCCCTTGACATTGGCAGGTGAACCTTTCTACGCTCGGATCTCTTAGTTGCTAAACTATTTAGTCCCTGAACTACTCGCGAATGATAGCAGGAGGCTCAGCGCATGGTTGCCGGAACCCATCGTGGTGCTCGCCGGGGAGGCCGGGTTCGTGGAGGCGCTCACCGCGCAGAGAAGCGGAAGCCCGCGGTCGAGACCGAAAGCGGTCTCGACAGTCGTCGCTGGCTAGCCCTGGCGGTCGTCCTGGTCGCGGGCTTCATGGACCTGCTCGACGCGACCATCGTGAACGTCGCGGTCCCCAGCATTCAGACCGACCTCGGGGCGGAGTACGCACAGCTCGAGTGGATCGTCGCGAGCTACGTGCTCGCCTTCGCCGCCGTGCTGATCACCGGCGGCAGGCTCGGTGACATCTACGGACGCAAGCGACTCTTCATCGTCGGCATGGGTGGGTTCACCCTCGCTTCGGCGTGGTGCGGGCTCGCGACAGGGCCGGACATGCTCATCGCGGCGCGGTTCACCCAGGGCGCGACGGCCGGCCTGATGGTTCCGCAGATCCTCGCGATCATCCACGTGACCTTCCCCGCCGAAGAGCGGGGCAAGGTCTTCGGAATGTTCGGGGGCGTCGTCGGCTCCGCGTCCGTGGCCGGCCCGATCATCGGCGGGCTGCTGGTCGAGTGGGACGTTGCCGGGCTGGGCTGGCGCCCGATCTTCCTGGTCAACATCCCGGTCGGCATCGCGGCGATGTTCGCGGCGTCGGCAGTCATCAAGGAGTCGAAGTCGCCGACAGCGCCCAAGCTCGACCTGGTCGGCATGGCGCTCGCCATCACGGCAATCCTGATGCTCGTCTACCCGCTCACCGAGGGCCGCCGGCTTGACTGGCCGCTCTGGTGCTTCCTGATGATGGCTGGTTCAGGCGCGGTGCTGGTGATTTTCGTCAGGTACGAGCAGTGGCGAGCCCGGACCATCGGCTCTCCACTCGTCGAGCTGAGTCTCTTCCGGGCCCGGAGCTTCACCTCGGGCATGTCGGTGTGGCTGATCTTCATGACCGCGCTGGGTGGCTTCTTCCTCGTTTGGACGCTCTACATGCAGGTTGGGCTCGGGTGGACTGCGCTGCACGCGGGGCTCACCGCCGTGTCCTTCGCGCTCGGTGCGGCACCGGCTGCCGGGATATCCGTGGAGCTGCTGACCCCGAAGTTCGGGCGGCGGGTGCTGATGGCCGGCGCATTGCTCAACGCCGTCGGCTTCGCGTCGTACGTCTGGGTCTCCTGGCACTACGGCCTCTCCATCAGCTCCTGGCAGATGGCTGGCCCTCTTGTCGTCGCTGGGATCGGCTTCGGGCTGGTGGTCGCACCGATGATCGACCTGATCCTCACCGACGTACCCGTCGAGGACGCCGGGTCTGCATCGGGGCTGCTGAACACCACCCAGCAGGTCGGCATGGCGCTGGGGGTTGCACTGGTGGGCGTGCTCTTCTTCACCCACCTCGACAACGGCTCCGACTACGGCGTCGACCAGGTCACCCCGCAGCTTCGGCAGGATCTGAGTGCCGTCGGCGTACCGCCGAACCAGCAGGACGTCGTGGTCTCGAGCTTCAGAGCCTGCGTCCAGGACCGGTCCGCAGGTTCGGACCCGACCGTCGTACCTGCCAGCTGCGAGTCCGGCGCGGCGCAGCCCGCGTCGCCCGAGCTGCAGAAGATCCTGGCCAGCGCCGGCACAAAGGCCAACGCGTACAACTTCGAGCGTTCCTTCGGCCTCACCATGCTGTACGCCGTCGGCGCCCTCTTGCTGGTCTTCGTCGGGATGTTCGGGCTGCCGCGCAGTGCGAAACCCCGCGACCCGGACGCCGAGCTCATGGGCGACGGAGATGCCGCCGAGAACGGGATTGCCGAAGAGGCCGAAGCCATGGTCCCGCACGCCCCGCACGGGGAGCTTGTCTCTCAATCAGCACATTGACCGAAGGAGCGAATCATGTCCCTGGACGCACGGCGCAGCACTGACAAGTCAAGCGACGGCGGCGAAGACCGCTTCGTCGCCATGAGCGCCGCACATGCGGCGTTTCGTCGCGACCTCGAAGCAATGGCCAAGGTGGCAACGCCGGCCAACCTGAGAAACCCGGCGCGTCATGCGTCGATCCTGGCCGGCTGGCAGATCTTCAAGAACCAGCTGCTCATCCACCACCAACACGAGGACGACTTCCTCTGGCCGAGGATGCGCGAGCGGCTCGCGAGGAGCGAGGCCGCGATCTCGACGCTCGACGAGATGGAGGCGGAGCACGAGCTGATCGACCCGCTGCTCGCCGCGGCGGAGGGTGCCTTCGACCACCCCGATGACCACGATGTCGCCGGGATCATCGACGAGCTCGGCACCAAGCTCGGGTTCCACCTCGGCCACGAGGAGCGAGAAGCAATGCCGTTGATCACCGAGTCGATCTCGGACAAGGAGTGGCGTCAGGTCGTGTCCTCGATTCGCAAGGCGACTCCCATCTCGTCCGCGGCGGAGTTCATGCCCTGGCTGACCGACCAGACGTCGGAGACCGAGACCAAGAGGATCCTCAGCATCCTGCCCGCGCCCGCCAGGCTCATCTACCGGCGGGTGTGGAAGCCCAGGTACGACCAGGTCAGCCACTGGTAGACCCAGACGTGCCTCCAGAGAAGTTCCAGCCACATCAGATCAAGGTGCGGCCCACCGGGTCGCGGACGAAGGGACGACCATGACGGTTCTGATCATCGGTCGAGGACCGCAGGTCGTCGCCTCCGTCGTACAGGCACTGCACGAGCACTCCATCGAGTCCGTGGGCGTCACTGACGACGGCGATGCGACGGCTCGCCTCGAAGCCGGCAGCGCTACTGCCCTCGTGATCGGGGGCGGTGTGGAACGCCGGTCGCGGCACGCTCTCAAGCGTGCTGCCAAGGCGGCCGGAGTCACCGTGATCCAAGGGGCTCTCGGGAATCGCGACGTCCGCGGCTATGTCCGCGACGAGCTCGTCCCGCTCCTGCGTCGGCCCTGACTCAAGGGCCGCTCAGCTCCACCCAATCCGTGGGCGCCGTTCCGGCTGCCCATTTTCGTGGGCGCCGTCCCGGCTGCCCATTTCGTGGGCGCCGTCCCGGCTGTCCATGCATCAACCCATCACATGAAAGGCACGACCATGGTCAAGCTCGAAGGTCTGGACCCGTCCACCACGTTCCAGGCACAACTGCAGCAGGAGGCGGGACCTGTGGTCCTCGTCAACATGTTCAGCGTTCCTGAAGGCACGGTCGAGCAGGCCGTGGCCAAGTGGCAGGAGGACGCGGAGTTCATGAAGCACCAGCCGGGCTACATCTCCGCCCAGCTCCACCGCGGCACGGGCGAGAGCCACCTGCTCGTGAACATTGCGGTCTGGGAGTCCACCGAGACGCTCGTCGCCGCGTTCTCCAGCCCCGAGTTCCAGGGCAAGCACGACGGCTGGCCGGACGGCACGATCGCCTACCCGCACCTGTTCCAGAAGGTCGCGGTCGAAGGTGTCTGCGTCGCGTAGCTGCCGAGCCCAGCTCACGAAAGAAGGAACGTGATGTCAGCACGCAGGTCACTGGCCGTTTTCAACCGCCAGGTCGCCAACCACTTCTTCGGTCCGGTGATGACGCGCTTCAGCGCCTTCGGCGTGATCCACCACCGCGGCCGGAAGTCCGGGCGAGAGTACGGGACTCCGGTCAAGGTGTTCCGTCGCGAGGACGACTACGTCATCTCGCTGCCGTACGGCGCCACGTGCGACTGGGCCCGCAACGTCCTGGCCGCCGGTGCCTGCGAGCTCGAGATTCGGGGCACCAGAATCCGCCTCGTCGAGCCCAGGGTGTACTCCGATCAGGGGGAGGCGGACATCCCGAGGATCCTCCGCTTCATCCTCAGGCGGCTCGGAGTCACCGAGTTCCTTGCGTTGACGCCCGCTCCCCCGGTAGAGGGAACGGTCGACGGATCTGTCGACCGAACCGCCGACAGGAGCGCCCCACCGGGCGTCGTCGGCGGACGGGCGGCCTGAGCAGGCCTCGGAGACAACGGGGGGAACGGGGGGAGGGCCGTGTCGCGCCTCGAGCCAACGCCGGCGGACCGCATTCGGTTCCTGGCTGCGTCGACACGGCCACCTCCCCTCCGGCATTCCCGGATAGTCCCGATCATTCGGCACGCGTTTCGGGCTCTGTCGGATGCCGTTTGATCGGGACTATCCGGTTTTCTGGGGGGCTGGTCGACGAGCTGGTCAGCTGGCCTGGGCGTGCTGTTGCTGCTGCGCGATGATCCCTAAGATCTCGCCGAGGTCGTACTCGGCTCGGCTCGGCTTGCCATAGCGGGTGAGCTTCCCCCGCCTGGCCCACTGCCTGATGGTCGCCGTGGTCACCCCCGCGGCCAGCGCCGCCAGCTCGGTCGGCACCAGGCGCAGTTCGCTCGTACTCGGTGTCATGCCGTGCGCCGTCATGCCGCGTGCTCGGAGGACCGACCGCGAGAGTCGTCCACCCCACGCCGCGCTGCCTGCGCAGCGTGGTGCAGGAGCAACCACTCGCGCGGGCCGATGACATGACCGACGTCGCAGCTCACCAGAGTGGGCGCATTGCCGTGCTCTGCACGGAACGTCGCGTACACGGTGCTGCTGCACCCGTGGTTCTCGCACTTCCCCACTTCCAGCTTCTTGCCCACCTCGGGGTGCACCACGCGCTGCGCCATGCCTACGGCGTCATCGATCTCGTCGCACAGCTCGCGGGCCGCGGGATGATCCGCCAGCCAGTCGAGGTGGACGCGCAGAAATGCCGCCAGCGGAGTGACCTCGCGCCGCAACGACACCGCCACCGGGCGCTCGTCGCGCACGAGTCCTGCCAGAGACGCCAGCGTGGACATGATGGCGGACCTGGCCGAGACAGCGGCCTCGTTGATGGTGGCCGAGCCGGGCAGTCCCCCGCGCACCCGCTCCACCTCTCGCTTGGGACGGGCGACCAGCATGTGCTC
Organism: uncultured Actinomycetota bacterium; assembly: GCA_963759525.1. GTDB lineage: Bacteria > Actinomycetota > Actinomycetes > Propionibacteriales > Nocardioidaceae > Marmoricola. The sequence goes on from CAVWZO010000016.1 coordinate 205,608, forward strand.
GCACTCGGCGTACAGCGCGGGCAGCAGCTCCAGCTGGCGTGAGACTTTCTTGAAACACGGGCGGCAGATTGGTGTTTCGTCTCTGCCGCAAGACCGGTTGTCGCACACGATGACGTCCTCCCACGAAGCGCCGCCCGGGTTCGATTCCTGCTCGTTGGCCCGGGCAATGTCTTTGCCTTGTAAGAATCAGAGGCCTCGGCGCGGAGCGTTGATACAACCACCGGCGCCCGCCACGGTGGTGTCTGCTGGAAAGGTCGCCGACGACGAACCATTATCAAGTCCTCCAAATAAGTATAAGTGCTGCATATTGGACATTCGTGCCTCGTGATTCCCATGGGGCGAAGGTTGCAGGGAGCGACTAGCGTGCAGCCGCGCCGGCCCGACGCCAGGTGATGTCGCTGCTCGGGCGGGTGGCCTGGATGTTGATCCCGGTCGCAGCCACCTTGGGGATGCCCTCAGTGGCCAACGCAGACACGAATGTCGGAGTCGGGATCCGCCTGGCCGATGTTCCGCTCGCCAGCAGCGACAACCCCCGCGCCCGCGTCTACATCGTCGACCACGTGGCTCCGGGCACCCTGGTCAAGCGGCGCGTCGAGATCTCCAACAACACTGGCAGGCCAGCGCAGATCGAGGTCTACGCAGCAGCCGCGGACACCTCACACGGTTCGTTCGTGGGACTTGCAGACCGCGCGAAGAACGAGCTGTCCACCTGGACGAACGTCGACCGCCCGAAGGTCGGGCTGGCCGACGGGGCCAAGGACATGGTGGAAGTCCAGATCGACGTACCTGCCGATGCAGCGCCGGGCGAGCAGTACGCAGTCATCTGGGCGCAGGCGACATCAGCCAAGGACAAAGGCGGGGTCACGCGGGTCAGCCACGTCGGGATCCGCGTGTACCTCTCAGTGGGACCGGGTGGCGAGCCAGCTTCGAAGTTCGAGATCGAATCGGTCACGGCGGCGCGCGATGAAGCCGGCGCCCCCTTGGTCCGGGGGACGATTTCGCAACACAGGTGGTCGCGCGCTCGACCTGAGCGGCACCCTGCAACTGACAGACGGGCCGGGTGGGCTCTCGGCCGGACCTTTCCCCCTCGTCCTCGGAACGACGCTTGGCATCGGCGAGACCGAGCCGGTCGGCTTCAAGCTCGACAAGCAGCTGCCCAACGGACCGTGGAAGGCCCACCTCAAGGTCACCAGCGGACTCCTCACCGAGACCGCGCAGGCAACGATCACCTTCCCCGAATCCGGTACTGCGGAGGCCGTTGCGACCTCCGACGGCTCCCGGGTCTGGCTGTGGGTCGGCATTGCAGCTCTCGTTCTCCTCCTGCTCCTCCTCGTCGGCTGGATGCTGGCCCGACGAACGCGCACCCCACGGCGACGATCCCGCGAACGAGGTGCTCTCAAGGCACCGCCAACCCATCTACTCGAGAAGGTCGTGACCTAGCGGTCCGGCCCCAACGAAGAGTCTCGCGAGCAGTCCAGCAGCTGGCCGCTCGAAGCAGTGCCCGCTCTACAAACCCATCAAGCCAAAGGCCACATGATGAAGCTCCGCTATCTGCTCATCCCCATCTCAGCCGTGCTGCTCATTCCAGCTGCCACGCTCCCGGCGTCGGCAGACCCCACCGACGCAACGATCACCCTTACGGGTGGCAGTCTGTCGATCACCGTTCCCACTGACGCCGGGAACCTGGGCACCCGAGCCAACACCGTCGGAGGCGGTACCGTCAGCGGCCTGTTGGGACAGGTGCAGGTCAACGACGCACGCAGCGCTGCCGCAGGTTCAGGATGGGTGGCCACGGGCATCTCCACAGCCTTCACGCCTCCCGCGGGACCGGCCATTCCCGCGAGTGCCGTCAGCTACTCCGCAGGCACGATCACGAAGGTGGGCACCGCGACCTACGCCGCGAACAACCCTGGGAACATGACCGCCGTCAACCCCGTCGTCACCGCGACTGGCATCACCGGCGACAACTCCGCGACGTGGAACCCGACAATCACGGTTGCGGTTCCCGGTGGCATGGCAGCCGCTGTCTACTCCGCGACCATCACCGAGTCCGTCAGCTAAGGATCGCTGGTGGCATCAGCCGCAGACGTAACTCCTGCTTGATCGAGAGCCGCACCGACACCTGTCGGTGCGGCTTTTTCTCGTTGTGTGGCATGCGGCCGTTCCGCGGTCAGCACGATGTCGAAGGTGGCGCGGGCCCATGAGCGGTTGTTGAGGTCGCGCCCGTCAGGGGTAGGTGTGCCAGCTGGCTGCTCGTCGAACCGCTTGATGAGTGAGTCGATGACGCCGAAGACGGAGTCACCGATCTCCAGCTGCGGGTCACCCTCCACGAAGACGTGGGTGACCAACGTGCGGAATCCGGGCGACTCGACCAGGAAGTGCAGGTGCGCGGCGCGCATCGGCGAACGTCCGACCGCCTTCAGCAGCGCACCCACAGGGCCGTCGTCCGGGATCGGGTACGGCGTCGGCGTAAGGCACCAGAACCGGTAGCCACCGTCCGTGTCAGCGCGGATGCTGGCACGCCCCGCGAGCCGCTCGTCGGCGTACTGGACGTCGTAGAAGCCGTCCTCGTCGGCCTCCCACACCTCGATCCGGGCCTGCGGAACGGGATTGCCGAGAGTGTCGGTGACGGCGCCCTCCACCCAGCACGGCTGTCCGGCAGCTCCCCCGGAGATGTCTCCTCCGAGAGGGATTTCTGGCGCGTCCTTGCGAAAGAAGGGGCCGAGAACAGTGGACTCGGTTGCGTTTCCCTGAGCCGGATCGTTGACCGCGATGGTCTGCATGGAGGCCCCGAGAACGTCGGAGAGCAGGATGAACTCCTGTCGCTTGTCGTCAGTGATGTGCCCCGCTGCGGTGAGGAACTCGACTCCCGCGGCCAGCTCCTGCTCGGTGAGGCGGACGTCGCGGATGAAGGCGTGGAGATGGTGTGTGATCCCCTCCATGAGCTCTCGTAGCCGCGCTGGGGAGGCGCCCGCGAACGAGGCCAGGACGAGATCGGTGAGCTCGTCCTCTCGTTGCTGCTGGTCCCTGTTCCGCCCGGTCGCGTTCCCGGCGTCGTTGGCGTCCGTCATGTGCTCTCCTGAGGTGCTGCCGAGCGAGGTCGTACCCACATCTTGTCCGCGGCAGCCGCGGTCCGGTAGGACTGATGGAGGGAGACACCCATCCGGCGTCCAGGAGGATCGCGTGAGCGTTTACAGAGTTACAGACCTGATCGGAACGAGCACCGAGTCCTGGGAGGACGCGGCGTCCACTGCGATCAAGACGGCGAGCGGCACGATTCGCGATCTGCGGGTGGCCGAGGTCGTGTCGCAGGACATTCACCTCGCGGAGGGCGGCGAAATCACGTATCGGACGAAGCTTCGCGTCTCGTTCAAGTACGAGTCCACGGAGTAGCAGCTTCAGCGAATTCCAAGCGTCGGGGCTTCAGGCGACCGACCACAGAATCGCAAGCGCGGCGACAGACCCGATGGCAGCGACGCCGTAGCACAGCGCTGCAGTGGTCCGCACCATCTTGACCTGAAGACCGTCGTACAGCGTGTAACGGAAGCGGTGTGCGCTGTGCACCAGCAAGACCACGAACATGCCCAGAAGAAAAAGGAAAGTCAGCGGGTTGCCAAGGACGGCGAGCAGATGCTCGTGGTCTGGCCTCGCGACCCAACCCAGAGGAAATGCCAGCGCGAACAGGAAGACCAGGCTCGGCAGGAACACGGAGGCCATGACTCCACCACCGCTGAACATCAGCCAGACGAGCGGCTCGACGTGTCGCTTCATCGGGTCACCAGCCAGAACACGAACGCGGAGACCACCGCCAGGCCGACGTACTGCGAGGCGATCACCACCGATGCCGGCACCGGCTTGCCGCGGAGCTGGACTGCCATCGCCTTCGGGGTGAGGCTGAACCACGTGATCACGTGGAGTACGAGGAAGGCCAGCGCCACGACATTGAGCACAACGACCCACGGAGTCGACGCCCAGTCGAGGAAGTCGTTGTAGGCGGCCTCGCTGCGGCCGACGGCGGCCACGAGCGTCAGCAGGTAGAACACGAACCAGCCCACGAAGATGCTGCTCAGCTCGCGCATCACAAACACGAAGTACGACCGCTTCCTGACCCACCACCAGGTCGAGATCGGGCGGTGGTACATCTTCACCTCGGTCATTGCGCCCACTTCGGCAGCAGGAACGCCTTCACGTTCTCCTGCGCGGCTTTCAGCTTGTAGCGCTGGATGGCGCCCGCGGGGTCGACGTGCTTCGGGCAGACCGTCGTGCACTCACCGACGAACGTGCAGCCCCAGACCCCTTCGTGCTCGATGAGTACGTCGAGCCGCTCCCGGGCGCCGCGGTCGCGGGAGTCGAGGTCGTATCTCTCGGCCAGGGCGATGGCCGCCGGGCCGATGAAGGTGGGGTCTAGGCCGTACACCGGGCAGGCCGCGTAGCAGAGCATGCAGTTGATGCACATGCTGAACTGCTTGTAGGCGTCGAGCTCCTCTGGAGTCTGGATGTACTCCCCGTCGATGACGGTCACGTTCTTGCGGATGATCCACGGCTTGACGCGCGGCAGCTTCTCCATGAAGTCGTTGATGTCCACGACGAGGTCACGGACAACCGGGAAGTTGGCCAGCGGCTCGACCCGGATCGGGCCGGGCGCATAGTCACTGAGGAACGTCGCGCAGGTGAGCTTGGGCTCCCCCTCCACGTTCATCCCGCAGCTGCCGCAGATGCCCATCCGGCACGACCAGCGGAAGGACAAGGTGGTGTCCACCTCGTCCTTGACGTGGATGAGCCCGTCGAGGACAGTCCACTCCTTCCGGAGAGGGACGTCGTACTCCTGGAACTTCGGCTCGGAGTCTGTGTCGGGCCGGTACCTCGTGACCTGGAGCTTGATGCTGTCCGCCATCTCTACCTTCCGTAGACCCTCTCGCCCGGAGGCCAGCGGGTGATCGTCACCGGCAGGCTCTCGACCCGCGGTGTTCCGTCGGCGTTTCGATGCACCAGCTGGTGGGTGAGAAAGCGGTCGTCGTCGCGGTCGGGGAAGTCGGTGCGCTGGTGAGCTCCTCGCGACTCCTCGCGTCGTAGTCCGGACTCGAGCATGCACTCGCCGATGTCGAGCATGTTGGCCAGCTCCAGGGCGGTGAGCAGCTCGGTGTTGAACGACCGGCTGGTGTCCGCGACCCCGACGTTCCCGACTCGGCCCTGCAGCTCGCGGAGGGAGTCGATTCCCTTGGTCATCTCGGGTCCCGTCCGGTAGATGCCGGCCGAACCCTCCATCGTGTGCTGCATCGCCTCGCGGATGGCCGAGACGCTCTCCGTCCCCGGTCCCTTGCCAAGGAGGTCGCGCTCGATGCGGCGTACCTCGTCGGCTGCCTGGGCTTCGATGGAAGCCGGCGCCGGACCCGCGGACGACGCGAACTCGGCCGCAGCCTTCCCGGCCCGAGCGCCGAATACCAGCAGCTCCGGCAGCGAGTTCGAGCCGAGCCGGTTGGCGCCGTTGATGCTGACGCAGGCGGTCTCCCCCGCGGCGTACAGCCCCTCGAGCGGGGACGCCCCGTTGATGTCGGTGTGGACCCCGCCCATCATGTAGTGCACGACCGGGCGGACCGGGATCAGCTCGGTCACGGGGTCGATGCGCTCGTACTTCAGGCACAGCTCCCGAACGAAGGGAAGCTTGGTGTCGATGAGCTCCGCGCCGAGATGGCGCAGGTCGAGGTGGACGATCGGCCCCCAGGGCGAGTCCGTCGTACGACCTTTCTCGACCTCGTGGACGAACGCCTGTGAGAGCCGATCGCGAGGACCGAGCTCCATGCTGCGCAGCTCCGGAGTCGGGGTCGGTTGGCCGAGGTCGTAGTCCTGGAGGTAGCGGTAGCCGTCCTTGTTCAGCAGCCACCCGCCCTCTGCGCGCGTCGCCTCGGTGATCAGGATGCCGGTGAACGGAAGGCCGGTCGGGTGGTACTGGACGAACTCCATGTCCTTGAGCGGCGCGCCCGCGCGATAGGCGAGCGACATGCCGTCCCCGGTGTTGATGTTGGCGTTCGTGGTGAACGGGAAGACTTTGCCGCAACCCCCCGTGCACAAGATGACCGACTTCGCGGTGACCGCCTGGATCTTGCCGGTGAGCAGGCCGACAGCCACGACGCCGTGCACCCGGCCTTCGTCGACGAGAAGCCGCGTGACGAACACCTCGTCGTACCGCGTGACCTCCTTGTACTTCAGGGTGGTCTGGAACAGCGTGTGCAGCATGTGGAAGCCGGTCTTGTCGGCTGCGAACCAGGTGCGCTTCTTCTTCATGCCGCCGAACGCACGAACCGCGATGTGGCCGTCCGGCTGGCGGCTCCAGGGGCAGCCCCAGTGCTCGAGCTGCAGGAGCTCGCGCGGAGCCTCGTTGACGAACGCCTCGATGGCGTCCTGGTCGCCGAGCCAGTCACTGCCCGAGATCGTGTCGTAGCAATGTTCTTCGAGCGAGTCGTCGTCGGCGATGACACCGGCCGCACCCCCCTCTGCAGACACCGTGTGGCTGCGCATCGGATAGACCTTGGACACGACCGCCACGTCGAGTTTCGGGTTGGTCTCCGCGATCGCGATCGCGGCGCGCAGCCCGGCACCGCCGCCGCCCACGATCAGTACGTCGTGGGCGGCTCGTATGAGGCCTTCACTCACCTCGGAACTCCTCGTCGACGAGAACTTTTCCGTGATGGTTCACGACCATGTGGTGAACGCTCCCGTCGTGGAACTCTTCCTTGGCGCTCCGGCATCCACAGGTGAACAGCAGTTGTTCGGTGAACAACCCCTGCTGGTCCTCAGTCAGGTACTGCTCCCCGTCGGACTGGCGTCCACAAGGTGCGAGTCTTGCCTCGAAGCGGCTGGCGGTTGCAGTCATTGCCTACCTCCCTGACGCAGGGCACTGACCTCCGAACTCAAGGACCAGCCTGTCCTGTCACCCCAGGATTGTGAAGGGCTGTTGCCCAGAAGGTGGCGGGCATTCCCGAGGCAGTGGGTCCCGACGCGTTGCCGGGACCCGCTGTCCTCAGTCTCCCCAGAGCACTCAGTCGAGGAGGTGTTCCATGGCTCGGGCGACGAAGTCGCCGCGCATCTCCGCCGTCGTCAGTCCCTCCGCCCCGAAGCCCGTGAACACGGTGTCCTCGGTCGCGGTGGCGGCGCCCTCCTCGAACGCCTTCTGGGTGCGGGTCCAGTTGTTCGTCACCCGCGTGCCCTCTGGCGCTGGTGCCGGCGTCCAGCCGCCGAGGCCGTCCTCGAAGGAGGTCTCTGCGGTGGCCACCCCATCGAGAGAGACGGTGGTGTCGTCCACGAAGACGCCCAGGCCCTGCGTGCCCCAGTCGGTCAGGTAGCTGATCGACAGCTCGACCTGCTGGCCGGCGTACGCCGTCAGGTCGACGCTCCACTCCTGCCAGCCAGAGCTGTTCCCGCTGGCCGCATGCCACGCTCCCGAGTCACCGGTGGGGGAACAGTCCGCACCCTGGTACTGGGCCACGAACGGGTGGAGCGCCGCCCAGCCCGCGGCACACGACTCGCCGGTCGCCTGCGACGTGTGGCCGTTGGCGTCCGGGAGTGTGGTCCAGGCGTCGGTGCCGACCTGGTGCGCCTCGACGATCACGTAGTCCCAGTCGAGCTCGGTGTCGTGCGAGATCTGGAAGCTCAGCTCTCCGGACGTCGCGCCGGTGAGGTCGACCGTGCGGGACAGCCGCTTCCAGCCCTGGTCGGCCAGCTGGCTGTAGGCGTACCACTCGCCCGTGAACGGGTCGTACGGCGCGGCGCCGGGCCGGTCCCACTGCACCGGCACCGAGCTCGCGAACTGCGGGAATTCTGCCGGGGGCAGGAAGCTCGACGTCGCCAGCAGCGACCCCGTGTGGGCCTGGTTGTCGGCCGAGTCGCCACCGTTGAAGGTGCCGGCGAACCCGTCGAACTCACCCGCTGTGCCGCTCACGCCGTACGGTCCGTCAGGCCCGGTGGCACCGTCGCTCACATAGTTGTAGGCGCCCAGCCAGTACTGCTGGAAGTCGTTGAACAGCGGCAGGCAGGGGTACGTGTCGACCGTCGTGCACTCCGGCGGCTGGAACGGGTTGTAGTCGTAGACGCCGTTGGCAGACTGGGCGAACTGGTTGAACTGTCCCGTCACCAGCGCTTTGCCACCCTCGTTGAGGTAGTCACGCACGGCGAGCTCGAGATCAAGCGAGAGCTTTGCCGCGGTGCCAGCGGGCTGTCCGGTGGCACGCGTGATGATGTCATCGCCCGATTCCCACACGATCGCGTCGTAGTGGGACAGCACGCCGAGGTGGTGTGGTGCCACGCGGCCGTTGACGTCGACGTCGTACACGTCCGAGCTGTGGCCGGCCGCGGAGAGCGCGGCGGCGTAGTCGTCGGCGTACTTCGCTGAGGTCACGCCCTGGGCCGGGCTGACGCCGGTGACGTCCTCCGCGGCCAGGATGAGCACGTCGCCGCCGATGTCGGTCGCGACCCGGTAGGTGAAGGGAGCACTGCTGACCGGGCCCGTCCCGGTCTTGACCCCGGTGAACCAGACCTTGACGTCGTCACCAGGGCGGGTGCCGGTCACCTTGCCGCGGAACTCGGCGTAGTAGTCGTGGTGGGTGTCGCCGTAGCGCTCACCGCCCCGCCACTGCCTCGTTTTGACCGACTTGGTCCGGCCACCGTTCACGGAGTACTTCAGGCGCAGGTTCCTGATCGCCTTCTTCGCGGTGACCGCAACGGGCTGAGTGCGACCGTGCGAGACCGCGAACGGGTCGGACACCAGGTCGGCCGCCGTAAGACCAACCGATGAGACCGGGTCGTCCGGGTCGTGGGTCGACTTGGCGACGGACAGTGCGAACGGGATGTTCTTCTCGAACTCGGCCTGGATCAGCTCCTCGTCGTCGGGGAAGTTGAACCCGCTGAGGCAGTCCGCAGCCTCCCACTCGTCATCGGGGATCGAGTCCGACACCGTCTGGCACGTGGTCATCTCGGGGGTGAACCCGAGAGTGCCGTTCTCGACAGTGGCGTGCGTGTCAGTGTCGCCGTTCGTCGTGTAGAGCTCGGCGGAGATGTCCGGGTCGTAGCCGGGGACCGCCGGGTTCTCGTCGTCGCCGACCATCGCCTCGTAGATCACGTCGTCGGGGGAAGGCGTGCTCACCTGCCAGCCGATGCCGTACAGCAGTAGCTCGGCGGCGGAGTGGTAGTTGATGAAGAACTCGAAACCGATCCGGTCGAAGAGCCGGTCGAGGGCCCGTGTCTCCGGCTCGGAGTTCGGGCCGGTACCACGGTAGGTCTCGCTGTCCGGCTCGGGAGAGGAACCCTCGTTGTCCCAGCCCCACTTGACTGCGTAGTTGCGGTTCGGGTCCACGCCGTCTCCCGCGGTGATTACGCCGTCACCGTTGTTGTCGCGGAGGTTCTTGCGCCACAGCCGCTCGGTGGAGAACGTGTAGTCGTAGCCGTCGGGGTTGGCGACCGGCAGGAACCACAGCTCCGTGGTGTTCACGATTCCGGTCAGCTCGGCGTTCGTGCCGTAACCCTCGAGGTAGTGGTGCATGAGGCGGGTGACCATCTCGGGGGTGATCCACTCGCGCGCGTGCTGCGCGCCGCCGTACAGGACCGAGGGCCGCTTGCCGTCCCTGAGCGACTTCGCGTTCTTCGTGACCTTGAGAGCGAGGATGTGCTTGCCGTTCACGGTCCGCCCGAGGCTGACGAGCTTGGTGAGCGAGGGGTAAGCCGCCGCAGTCTCGCGCAGCTCATCGGCGATGCCGCCGTCCTCGCTGTAGGAGCGGAAGGTGCCGTAGCCGGCGAGGTTCTGGCGTTGCGCCTCGTCTGAGGCGTTGCGGCCATTGACCTTCTTGACGCGGACCTTGAGGCCCTCGGAACGCAGCGTTTCAGCCTGGTCCTCGGTGATGACAGCTTCGAGGCGAATCTCGCCCCCCGCGGCCTTCGACTGCGTCGCGTGTTCGGCGTCGACACCGACCTCCGTGAGCTTCTCGAGCTCCGCCGGGCTGGACTCCACGACGTAGACCTCGAGGTCTCCGCCGCCCCGATCGACCCTGCTGGGACTGCTGCTCACGGATGGACTGGCGACGAGCAGTCCGGCCGTCAGGGCGGTGACTGCGAGTGCTGCGGGGACAGAACGCATTATTCGGCCTCGGGTGTCAGGGAGGATGGGGCCCATACACGATCGTGTGACCTCTGTCACAAGTCAATAGGGTCTCACCGAAGATTCTTCTGCCGGCGCCTCTCCCGGCCTGCAGAGCAGCCGGCCCGGGCTGTCGAAGAGAGGCGTCTGTCCTGCACCTGCCTGCGTGCTGGACTGCGCTGATCGTCCGCCGAGACGGCGCTTGTGTCCCACCCAGACCCGCCGAGACGGCGCTTGTGACCCGCCCAGACCCGCCGAGACCCGCCGAGACGGCTGGGATGCACGGGGTGCCTAACATTGCAGCTGTCTGGGCGGTTGTTTCCGGGACACACGCGCCGTCTGGGCGGTTGTTTCCGGGAGCGTGCCGCACCACCTGCAGCTCGATCAGAGGAGTCTGTCGACGACCTGATGGTCGGGGCTGGTCTTCGGCTTGCGGAGAGTGGTCTCGACTGATCGCTCGCTTCGCTCGCTGCTCGACCACCTACGGTCCGGGCTGCCGGCGCTGACCAGACCCGCCGCGACGGCGCTTGTGTCCCACCCATACCCGCCGAGACGTCTGGGATGCACGGGGTGCATGAACATTGCAGCCGTCTGGGCGGTTGTTTCCGGGACACACGCGCCGTCTGGGCGGTTGTTTCCGGGACACACGCGCCGTCTCGGCGGTCCTCCCCGGTGGCGTGCCGCACAACCTACGGCCCGATCAGAGGAGTCTGTCCAGCACCGACGGTCTCGGCTGGCGTTCGGCTTGCGGAGAGTGGTCTCGACTGATCGCTCGCTTCGCTCGCTGCTCGACCACCTACGGCGTCCTCAGGAACCAACGCCTCGCCTAGCGGCACGGGTCAGGCGACGATGCCGAAGCCACCGGTCCAGGAGATCTTCTCGCTTGCGGCGAGAGTCAGCTGCTGGAAGCCGAGGGCCTCGAGCTCGCGGGCACGACGCAGCGAGCCGGCGTCGATGGCACGCAGGCCACCTGCGGTGACCACGTCGGCCAACAGCGACTTCGCGTCCGTGTCGTCGCCGGCGATGAGGACGGTGGTAGGGACGGCTCCGACGGTGCCGGCCGCAAGCGTGGCCGCGAAGTTGGTGTTGAACGCCTTCAGGACCCTGGCCTGCGGAAGCGCGGCGGCGATCTCGGCGGCCGCGGAGCTGTCGGCCGGGACCACGAGGGAGTCGAAGGTCTCGAAGTTCAGCGGGTTGGTGATGTCGACGACGACCTTGCCGGCGAGCTGGTCGCCGCGCTCGGCGATCACGTCGGCGACGGCGGGGTAGGGAACTGCGAGAACCACGATGTCGCCGGTGATCGGCTTGTCCGCGTCCGACCGGTTCAACGCCTCGACGGTGTGGCCACCTGTCGTCACGATGCTGGAGATGGCCTGGCCCATGTTGCCGGTCCCGATGATGCTCACGTGTGTCATGCAGTGCTCCTGGGGGTTGAGTTGAGTTAGTTGTTGCTTTAACTATTACCCTACACCTTAAAAGTTGTAGCGACAAGTAATCCCTGCCACACTTGTCGGTATGGACACGAACTGGCTTACCGACGAGGAACTCGCAGCGTGGGTGCGCACTGCTGCTGTGCTGGAGCTCCTGCCTGGTGTGCTCGACTCCCAGCTACGCCGCGATGCGGAGCTGACTCACTTCGAGTACTGGGTCCTGGCGATGCTCTCGGAGACCCCCCAGCGAACCCTGCGCATGACCGAGCTGGCGATGCGGACCAACGCCACTTTGCCTCGCCTGTCCCACGTCGTACGACGGCTGGAGGGACGCGACCTGGTCGAACGGTTCCCCTGCCCGGAAGATGGCCGGGCCACCAACGTCCGGCTGACCTCCGCCGGCTGGACCAAGGTGAGCGAGACCGCACCCGGACACGTCGCCAACGTCCGCCACCACGTCATCGACGCTCTGACTCCCAAGCAAGTCAGCCAGCTGAACGCCATCGCCGAAGCGATCCTCGGCCGGCTGGACCCTGACGGCGACATGACTGCGAGCTACCACCGTCTCGACCGCGACACCTCGGCCGAAAGCGAGAGCTAGCGGCCCTCCCCCATCAGGCGGACCTGGAAACGACCATCGTCTTCGACGACCAGCACTCCTTCGCCCTTACCCAGAGGACCAACGGACTTCCCAGTCAGGCCGAGCACGGCCGCTTCGTTCGTGGGGCTGTGACCGACGACGAGCCCCCGGCCCCCGTCGGGCAACATGTCAAAGACGCCACGGAGCGCAGCACCGAGCAGGATCGACTCCCTTTCCACGAGGTCGGGGTCTCGCGTGCGGATCGCCTCCAAGTCGGCGCCCTTGCCTGCAACCTTGGCCGCCGCGCGCCAGCGGTCCTCGACCGAGGAGCGCAGCCCCTCGAACTCGGTAACTGGCACATCCTCCTGGCCGACGCTGCGACGCAGGATCTCCACCATCTCCGTGGCCCGACCCGCACCCGTCGAACCGAACAGCGCGTACCCCGGGGTCAACAGCTCCCGACCGATCACCTCCGCGGCCGCGATCCCTTCCGGAGTCAACCTGTCCCCGTCGTTCTCGGTGTGACGCAACAGCTCGATGGAACGCACACTCGGCGTGTACCCAATCCCCCGCAAGGTCACCGGTTCCACGCCAGCGCGGTCAGCACCGCTGACACGCACCGGTGCGCGTTGAGGCTTGCCTGGTGGTCGTCGGCGCCGTGCGCGGGACCATTGCGCACCTGCTGCGGACTGAAAGCCTGCCGCTGCCGGCCCGGATGTGCTGCGCACTCGCCTGAGGGACTCAGATTCCGAGGAAGGTGCGAGCGTTCCCGGCCAGGATCAGCTCGCGCTGCTCCTGGTCGAGGAAGCTCGAGCGGCGTACGAGGTCAGCCGCCGGCCGTTCCCCCAACGGGTAGGGGTAGTCGCTGCCGACCATCACCTGGGTAGCCCCCAGCGTGTCGACCAGAGTTCGAAGTGCCGCGGGCTCGAAGACGACCGAGTCGACACTGAAGCGGTTCAGGTAGGCCAAGGGGGGTTCCTGTGATGTCGCAATGAGGTCTGCTCGGTTGTGCCACGCGTTCTCGAACCGGCCGAGCCAGAAGGCGAACGAGCCTCCGCCGTGGGCGAAGCAGATGCGCAGCGAGTCGGGGATCTTGTCGAAGACGCCGCCAAGGATCATCGCGGTGATGGACAGGTGGGTCTCCGCGGGCATGCCTGTCAGCCAGCGCGCCATCCACCGGTCCAGCCGTGGAGAGGACGGCATGTCCCAGGGGTGTACGAACACGGGGACGCCCAGGTCTGAGGCGTGCTGCAGGAAGGTCACGACTCCCGCGTCGTCGAGGTCCCGGTCGCCGACGTGGTTGCCGATCTCCACCCCGAAGTGTCCGGCCGCGATCGCGCGGTCGAGCTCTCGGCACGCCGCGTCCGGGTCCTGGAGTGGAACCTGGCAGAACGGCAGCAGGCGGCCCCCGCCCGGGGCGCAGATCTCGAGGGCAAGGTCGTTGAAGATGCGGGCGGCCCTTTCCGCCTGCCTGCTGGAGGTCTCGTAGGAGAAGAACATGGGAGTCGGTGAGACGACTTGTATGTCGACGCCGTCGGCGTCCATGTCCGCGAGACGTGCTTCGGCATCCCAGCAGGTCGAGTCGACTCGCCGGAACTCAGCCGAGCCGACCATGATCGTGGCATCGCGTTCGGAGTCGACACGCAGCCACGGCTGTCCCGCGCCGAGCTCCGGCCAGCCGCGGGGCACGAAGTGCGTGTGGATGTCGATCGCTCCACCGTCGGCCGGCACGGTCAACCCTTGCCCGGGTGAAGCGTGCCGCAGTTGCGACAGGTACGTGCCTCCTCCGAGCTGTAGAACTGCTCGAAGACCGGCGGGAGGTCGGCGACGATGTCGCGCACCTGGAGCTCGACCTCATGGACCTGCTGGTCGCACTCGAGGCAGAACCACACGAACTTCTCCAGGGTGCCCTCTTCACGGATCCGTTCGATCACGATCCCGATGGACCCGATCTCAGGGCGTTGTGGCGAGTGGTGCACGTTGCGCGGCAGCATCCACATGTCACCCTCACGGATCTCGACCTGCTGGCGGCCCTCGTCGGTCATCAGGTTCACGTGCATGCTGCCGCGAACCTGGTAGAACCACTCCTCGTAGGGATCCAGGTGGTAGTCGGTGCGCTGGTTGGGACCGCCGACGACCTGCACGATGAAGTCGCCCATCGGCTCCCACATCTGCTTGTTGTTCACCGGCGGCTTGAGCAGGTGTTCGTTGTCGATGAGCCACTTCTCGAAGTTCACGACGGGTGGAACGATCATTGGTCTACCTCCTGGTCGGTTGCGGTTGAGCGACTGGCGACTGCCTGGATCTCGATGAGCAGGTGCGGGTGCGGCAGCTGGTGCACGGCGACGGTTGTGCGAGTAGGGCCGGTCTCATCGAAGTACTCGGCGTACACGTCGTTGTACCCAGCGAAGTCGTTCATGTTGACCAGGTACGTCGTCACCTGGACGAGGTCCTGCAAGGAGGCACCGCCTGCCGCGAGGATGTCGCGCAGGTTCTCGAGCACCGCGCGTGTCTGCAGCTTGATGTCGAGATTGGTGACACCCAGGTCGTCGACCAGGACGCCCTCGAAGGTGTTGTCGGAACGACGGCTGCTCGTGCCCGATACGAAGATGAGGTCGCCGACGACCTTCGCATGCGGGAACCGGCCTCGCGGGGTGGCCACACCTTCGACCACGAACGACTCAGCCATGCAGGCCCCCTAGGGTGACCGAGACGCGACCAAGCGTAGTGACGGTCGCAACCACCGCGGCCGCGAGCTCCCGGGACCTCACAGCTGCACGCACACGTTCGTCGGCTCGGTGTAGAAGTGCATCGAGTGCTCGCCGCCCTCGCGGCCGATGCCGGAGAGCCCGACACCGCCGAACGGCGAGCGCAGGTCGCGCAGGTACCACGTGTTGACCCAGGACATCCCCACGCGCATCTGCTGGGCGACACGATGACCCCTCTCGAGGTTCTGGGTCCACACCGCGGCCGCAAGGCCGTACTTCGTGTCGTTCGCCAGCCGGACCGCCTCGTCCTCGGTGTCGAACGGGATGAGAGCAGCCACCGGCCCGAAGACCTCCTGGCGGACGACGCGCGCCGTGTTGTCGAGTCCGGCCCACAACGTCGGCTCGATCCACGCCCCTCCGGAAAGTTCTTCACCCAGGTTGGGGACTCCGCCTCCCACGAGCACGTCGGCACCCTCGTCCTGGGCGAGCTTGAGAAAGGACTGGACCTTGTCGCGATGTGCCAGCGAGATCAGGGGTCCCGTGGTCGTCAACGGATCCTCGGGCCGACCCAGGCATAGGGCCCGGGCCTGCGCCACCAAGCCCGTGGCGACCTCGTCGTAGACCGCACGCTCGACGTACACCCGCTCGGTGCACAGGCACACCTGGCCCGTGTTGGTGAAAATTGAAGTGGCCAGCCCGTCGATCGCCTTGCCGAGGTCGGCGTCGGCGAACACCAGGGCGGCGTTCTTTCCGCCGAGCTCGAACGAAACCGGCTTCATCGTCGGCGCCACGGCCCGCATGATGGCCGAGCCGGTGCCGGACTCACCTGTGAACGTGACGCCGTCGACATCGGGATGGGTGGTGAGGAACTCGCCCGCCGAACCCGGCCCGAAGCCATGAACGACGTTGTAGACACCGGCCGGCACACCGGCCTCGGCCATCACCTCGCCCAGCAGAGTCGCCGTCGAAGGAGTCTCCTCCGATGGCTTGACCACGACTGCGTTGCCGCATGCGAGCGCTGGTGCGACCTTCCACGTGAGCAGCAGCAGCGGGAGGTTCCACGGCACGATGACCGCAACCACGCCGAGGGGCTTGGCGACGGCGTAGTTCAGGGCCCTGCGCCCGTCGGGAAGCTCGGTCAGGAACGAGTCGAGTCCTCTGGCGCTGACTGTGTCGGCGTACGAGCGGAAGTTGGCGATCGCCCGGGCCACGTCGACCTGACGGGCCTGTGTGACCGGCTTGCCGGTGTCGCGCACCTCTGCCTTGACGAAGTCCTCGAAGCGGTCCTCGAGCCGGTCCGCGATCCTGCGGAGCAGCCTGGCGCGTTCCGTGACCGAACACTGACCCCAAGGACCGGCAAGAGCCCGGCGCGCAGCCGCCACGGCCGCATCGACCACGTCGGATCCTGCCTCGTGGACGGTGGCTGCAAGGCTGTCGTCGACTGGGTCGATCTTGTCGAAGAGTCGATGCCCGTCGACGAACGCACCGCCGACGAAGTTGCGCAGCGTGGCGGGTGGGTTGGACACACCTCCACGCTACGAAGTGCCGTTATGCCCGTCCAATGCTCTTCTCGGATCTGGTATGCCCCAAGGAGCATGTCGCGGATAAGTAGGTGGTTGAGGAGGGCGGGCAGGGTGGTTTCGAGACGCTCGCTGACGCTCGCTCCTCAACCACCGAGATGGCGCGTGGGCTCTACGGCCTGGCGGGCGGGAGGAGTCCTGGTTCGGTGAGGATCGACTCGAGTGCGTCGAAGACACGCCAGCAGTCGTGGTACGTCGAGTACATGGGGACCGGGGCGAACCGGACCACGTCTGGCCGACGGGCATCCGCCACGACGCCGTACTCGTGCCGGAGCCGGTGTTCGAGGTCATCCGCAGAGATTCCTGAGCACCGCAGTGAGAGCTGGGCGCCGCGCCAGGCGGGATCACGGGGCGTGATGACGCGTGCCTGGTCAGGGTCGAGCTTGTCGAGCAGCTGCTCGAGGTACGCCGTGAGGCGGATGCTCCGCGCCCGGAGGCTCGGCATCCCCACCCGGTCGAACATCTCCAGACTCAGCAGAACCGGGGCCATGGCCAGGATCGGAGGATTCGACAAGGACCATGCGTCCGCCGTCGACGGCTCATCGAGCTCGGGACGCATCTCGAACCGCGTGCCCGGATCCGTGCTCCACCATCCGTGCAGCTTCCGAAGACCGCGGTCGCCGAGGTGCCTCTCGTGCACGAAGGCGCCGGCGACTGCACCCGGGGCGCTGTTGAGGTACTTGTAGGTGCACCAGGCGGCCCAGCCCACACCCCACTGGTGCAGCTGGAGCTCGGTGTTGCCCGCCGCATGGGCGAGATCGAAGCCAACGACCGCGCCTGCCGCGTGGCCTGCCTTGGTGATGGCCTCCATGTCGAGCAGCTGACCGGAGTAGTAGTTCACCGCCCCCAGGAGCACGAGAGCGATGCGCCCTCCGTGCTCGCCGAGGAAGTCGACGACGTCCTCGCTGCGCAGCCCGTCTTCCCCGTCCCGGGGTCGCAGCCTGACCACGGTCTGGTCCGGATCGAGCCCGTGCCAGACCGCTTGGCTGCGGACCGCGTAGCTGTCGCTGGGGAACGCCTTGTCCTCGATCAGGATCTGGGTCCGCTCGCCCGACGGCCTGTAGAACGAGGCCATCAGCAGGTGCAGGTTGACGGTCAGCGAGTTCATCATGACCACCTCCCCAGGCAGCGCACCGACCAGCCGGGCAGCGGGCTCACGGAGCAGCTCGTGGTAGTCCACCCAGGGGCGGCGCGCCTCCCCGTGACCATGCACGCCGAGCCTGGCCCAGTCCGCGAGCTCTTCGGCGAGTCGTGCTGACAGCGCGGCGGGCTGCAGGCCCAGGGAGTTGCCGGCGAGGTAGGCGACCTCGCCGTACTTCCCGTCGTACGGCGGAACCAGGTACTCATCGCGCAGCGGCACGAAGGAGTCGGCGGCCTCGAGCTCGAGGGCCTTGTCCTCGGTCGGTCTAACGCGAGAGTGGATATCGGTGTGCATGCGCCTCCCAGGCCTGGGCCGGGCGCCCGCCCGGCATCGTCGAGGCTACGTTCGCGCGCCATGCCCGTCCAATGCCGTCTTGTGGGTGAATCATGCCCCAGGGGACATAGAGTGTTGCCCATGGCGACGCACCGCCTCCTCGACGGCAGGCTGAAGCTGCGCCACCTTGGCCTGGTTGCGGCCATCGCCGACAACGGGAGCATCGTCAGGGCCGCCGAGGCGATGCACATCACCCAGCCAGTCGTGACGCGCGGGTTGCAGGAGGTCGAGGAGATCCTCGGCGTTGCGCTCTTCGACCGCGGTCCCCGCGGGGTGACCCCGACGCTGTACGGCGACACCTTCGTCGAGCACGCCCGGGCGGTGCTGGCTCAGCTGCGGCAGGCCGAGAAGCAGATCGACCTGCTGACGAACGCCGAGCTGGGAACGGTCACCGTCGGCACTCACCTTGCCGGGTCGAACCTGCTGCTCCCCCGGGCCATCGCAGCGCTGAAGGCCGAGCACCCGAGGCTCACGGTTGTTGTGCGCGAGGGCAGTCCCGACGTACTGCAGACAGCGCTGTTGTCCGGACAGTGTGATCTGACTGTCGGCCGCCTCAGCGCGAAGACGCCAGCCGCACTGGTCCAGCACATGCTGTACCGGGAGCCGATCCGCCTCGTTGCCCGCCTCGACCACCCGGTCCATGCACTGAAACGGCCGAGCCTCAGCCAGCTGGTCGACTTCCCGTGGATCTTCCCCATCGAGGAGACCACCCTGCGCTCGGAGCTGGAGGAGCTGTTCAGCCACGAAGGCCTTGCGATCCCGGCGAACCGGGTTGAGTGCACGTCGATCCTCACCCTGCGCGAGCTTCTGCTCTCGACCGACGTACTGGCGGCACTGCCGATGCTCATCGCAAAGCACGACGACAGGCTGGCCCTCATCGACACCCCCCTCGAGTCGATCCGCCGGTCAGTCGGGGTCTCCGATCCGCACACCGTCCCCTGTCGCCAGCGGCGACGGCGCTCCTCGCGCACCTTCGGCAGCGGGCAACGGGACTCGACCCTGACCGCATCGGCAGTACACCTCGTAGTCGGTGCTCCCCTAGGTTGGGCCCATGGCCTTGCGGGTTCCGAGTCCGGCGTGGACCATGGGCTACCAGCGCGGCTGGTTGCGCGGTGACCTGCTGGCCGGCATCACCGTCACGGCGTACCTGATCCCCCAGGTGATGGCCTATGCCGAGGTGGCCGGGCTGCCGGCGGTCGCAGGGTTGTGGTCCCCATCGGCGCACTGGTGGCCTACGCCGTGGTGGGCTCCTCGCGACAGCTGTCGGTGGGCCCGGAGTCGACGACGGCACTGATGACGGCCGCTGCGCTCGGCTCGGTCACGTCCGCCACCACGGAGCCCGACACGCCGATTGGCTGCGGCGCTCGCCTCGTCGTGGCCGGATTCTGCGTGCTGGGCTGGATCGGCGGCTTGCTGCCTCGCCGAGCTGCTGTCGCGGCCCGTGCTCGTCGGCTACATGACCGGCATCGCGTGCATCATGGTGGTCTCCCAGCTCGGCAAGCTGCCCGGCATCGACGTGAAGGGCGGACGGCTTCCTCGCGCGAGATGGCCTACGTCGCTGCGCCATCTCGCCGGTGCGCACGTCCCGACGCTGGTGCTCGGGCTGGTCACGCTCGTCCGCGATGCTGCTCGGCCGCGCTGATGGCCCCGCGCGCCCCGATGGCCCTGATCGGCATGCTGGGCGCTGCCGCCGCGGGGGCGCTGCTGGACCTGCAGCGAACGCGGCATCACCGTCATCGGCACGATCCCTGCTGGCCTGCCGGTCCCGGCGACTGCCGGACGTGTCGCCTCGACGGCGTGCTGTCCCTGCTCGCCAGCGGCGCTGGGGGTGGCCTTCGTCGGCTACACCGACAACATCCTGACCGGTCGGGCGTTCGCCGCACCGACGGGACGAGCGCATCGACGCCAAGCGAGAGCTGCTGGCGCTCGGTGCCGCGAACCTGGCGTCCGGGCCTGATGCACGGCTTCCCGGTCAGCAGCAGTGGCAGCCGGACGGCGATCGGGCGACGCCGTCGGCGGGCGAACCCAACTCACCAGCGTTGTCACCGTGCGGGCACGACCGTCCTCGGCCGTCTTCAGCCTCGGCCGCTGCTCGCGTCGTTCCCACCGCAGCCCTCGGAGCGGTCGTCGTGTATGCCGGCGCTGCGGCTGGTCGACATCGCCGAGTTCCGGTCGGCTGGCGGGTTCCGGCGGACCGAGTCCTGCTGTCGCCCTCGCCACCACGGTCGGCGGTGCTGCTCGTCGGGGTGCTCCCAGGGGTACTCGTCGCCGTCGGGCTGTCGGTGCTCGACCTGCTGAGGCGGGTGGCCCGGCCGCACGACGCGATCGAGGGCTTCGTCCCCGAGCTGGCCGGGATGCACGACATCGACGACTACCCCGACGCCCCGTGGTGCCCGGGGCTGATGGTCTACCGCTACGACTCCCCGCTGTTCTTCGCCAACACCGAGGACTTCCGCCGGCGGGCGCTCGCGGCGGTCGCGAGCGCCGCGAACACGGTCCAGTGGTTCCTGCTCAACGTCGAGGCGATCGTGGACGTCGACATCACGGCGGTGGACGCTCTTGAGGCCTGCATCGAGAGCTGATCGGACCGGGGCATCGTCTTCGCGATGGCGCGGATGAAGCAGGACCTGCGATCGGACCTCGAGCGGACCGGCCTGGTGCAGCGGATCGGCGAGGAGCACATCTTCCCGACGCTGCCGACGGCCGTCGCAGCCTTCCGAGAATGGCAGGCCGAGCAGAAGTAGCCGGGATCGCCGACGGTCCGACGAACCAGAGGGCCGGTCGCCCCTTGATCGGATGACCGGCCCTTGCTTGGTTGGACTACTTCAGGACGGGGTAGCGCTGGACCACCTCGGTCTTGGACCACCATTGGCCCACGCCCCAGGTGTTGCCCGTGTTGAGCAGTGCCAGCGCCACGACCGTGATCGCGCCCAGGATGTGGTCGTCGAGCACCGGGTTGTTCTCCGGGGGCAGGACGACGGTCCACATCAGGACGTACATCAGGCGCTCCGCGGCGGCGGCAAGACGCATACCAGCACCGAAGGTGAGGGCCACGCCGATCGCGAGCAGGCCGAGCATGAAGCCCCAGTCAGCCCAAACGGTGCCGCCGATCGAGTTGTAGAACTCCTTGAAGGGACCGTCGCACCGAACTTGAGAAACCCTCCGTCGGGCTGCCACCGTTGATCCAGCCAGCGTCACCGAAGCGGTCCAGCTTGCCGTCCGGGCTGTAGCCGGTGTGGAACCCCAGAGCGAACAGCTTGTCGAAGAACGCCCAGAGGAACGTGAACCCGAACGCCATCCAAAGCACGCGAGGACCCGGCGGGTCGGCGTGGTGAGGCGGTTCTGGGTGGTGTCAACGGAGGGCGAGGCGGTCGGGCCGCCGGGGCCTCCGGTAGTGGTCGAGCTTGGGTGCTCGTGGATGGTGCTCATGGCGGTGACCTCCTTGGTCAGTAACTCGATTTCCATGCACCTCAAGGCTCTCGAGATACAGGAGTCTTCATCAGGGCCGTGCGTCACCGGCTGTCGGGACGAAGTCCCGGCCCAAGGCGTCAGCTGCGCCGATTCCGGACGAAAGCTCGGCAATTGGTCCCGGAGCAGAGGACGTTGCGCCCTGATGACCGCGGCCTACCCGTTTGCACGCTGAGGGTCAACGGCACCGGCCCTCGAGGTCCATCAGGTTTTCGAGTACGCCGACCCACGCGACGTGCTCCTCCAGCTGTCCCGGGACGCCTCCTTGCTGGTGCTGGGCTCGCGGGGTCGAGGCCAGCTCCGCAGCCTGCTCCTGGGCTCAGTTGGTGTCGCGTTGGTCCGGCACGCTCGCTGCCCAGTCGTCGTACACCGTCCCGGGCACGCGGGCACCGTTCGCGACGGCATCGTCGTCGGTGCCGACGCGACCGAGGAGTCATTGCCGGTTCTGGAGTTCGCCTACAGGGAGGCATCACTGCGCAAACTTCCCTCACAGTCCTGTACTCCTACTGGGACATCCAGGGCGGCACCATGGGGGCGTACCCCGACACTGAGCCGACCACGGCACAGGAGAACGAACGGGTCGGGGTCGCCAAGTCCGTGGCTGGCCTGTCGGAGAAGTACCCGGACGTCCGCACGTCCGTTGAGATGGCGCACGGTCGTCCGCAGGAGGTACTCGTCAAGGTGGGCATGCAGATGGACCTGATCGTGGTCGGCGCCCACCAGGCCAGCCGCGCCGCGCAGATGGTGTTCGCCTCGGTGTCCGTTGCTGTGGTGGAACACGCGACCTGCCCAGTGGCGGTCGTGCCGGTTCCCACACCGGAGTAACGGCCGCTACGGCGATACAACGCGACCAGAGCCGAGCGAATCAGATGACTCGTCGGTGCTTTCCACCGGTGAGTGTGGGATCCCCGAACTGAGATGCCCCGCGCGCGGGAGACATCAGTCGGTCGGCCAGGGCGGCTACCTCGCGCTGGGTCACAGACAGGTCGACCCTCATGCCCTCGGCTATCTCCTTGTCTGTCTGACCGCCCAGGACGCGTTCGAGGACCTCGAGCTCCTGACCGTCGAGAGGAGGGTGGAGTGCCTCCGCGCGAGCGTTCAGGATTCTTACGCCTGCCCGCCAAGGCCTCGTCGATGAGAGTGCGTCCAGCGCCGAGGTCTCGAATGGCACCGAGGATGTTGCTCCTTCGCGCAAGCTTCACAACGAACCCTGAAGCGCCCGCCAGGACCGCCGCCGCCAGGGCGTCATCGTCGTCCGCTGACGTCACGAGAAGTCCACGGATGCTCGGGCTCACCGAACGGACCTGTCGACACACCTGAACGCCGGTGCCGTCTTGCAGCTGCAAGTCCAGAACCATGATTTCGGTTCCCAGGCGGAGGATGGCGGCAGGTGCGCTCTGTGCCGATCCGGAGTCCCCCACGACATGGACGTCTCGTGCCGGGGCCAGGAGGTCACGAATCCCTTGCCGAACAATGTCGTGGTCATCCAGCAGGTAAACGTTGACGCGCCTACCGGAGGTGGTGGCCGACATGACTCCGTTGTACAGCACCCGCGTGCTCCCGACCACCCGCCTCATTCGCTTGACGGCGTCAGCGCAGGGGCACGGTCCAGGAACCGTCGTGCCACTGCCGTCCGGGGACTCGACGGTGCACGAGCCCCCCAGTTTCTCGGCGCGCTCACGAATGTTGCGCAGACCGCTCTCCTTCAGGTCTTCCGGCAGACCGCTGCCGTCGTCAGTGACGACGAGTCTGAGTACGTCTCCGGCGTACACGCTGACGGCTATCCGAGTGGCGTTCGCGTGTCGCGATGCATTCGAAGTGCTTCCCCGAGGACGGCGAGCAGATGCGGCGCCGTGTCCTCCGTCACCAGGGTGCGCACGCGGCCCGTCGAGCTGCAGGGTGGGACGGAACTTCAGCGTTGCCGCCGCGCGCTCGACCATCTGGGTCAGTTCGGTCTGGAGGTCTGCGCTGCCTTCGGAGGCTCCAAGGGCGAAGATCGAGCGCCGGATGTCCTTGATTGTCGCGTCAAGGTCGTCACCGCAGACTCGATGCGCTTGGTGACCTCGGGGACGTCGCTGATCCGGCTGACGCTCTGCAAGCTCAAACCGACGGCAAACAGTCGCTGGATGACCAGGTCGTGAAGGTCGCGGCCGATGCGGTCACGATCCTCGAAGACGGCCAGGCGTTGCTCCGAGGCGCGCGAACACAGCACCTGCAGAGCAAGGGCAGCCTGTTCTGCGAAGCTTGCGGGCAGTCGAGCATCGACCTCGTGGAACCTGTCGACGTGGTCGAGCTCCCAGCCCAGCGCCAGTGCGCCTACGACCCCGTCATCGGTGCGCAGGGGCACGAAGATCGCGGGGCCCACCTTGGGCCAGCCCCGGATGTCCGACATCGCGACCGCACGGGGTCCTCCTGCATGTTCTCAACGGTCGAGGCTCCCCACCTTGAGAACCTCTCGGGCGATGGAGTTCTCGAGGCGCACGGCGCTGAGATCGGCCATGTTCACCTGCGGACCGGAGACCGTCCGAACAGCCAGGTCTTCTTCCTTTCCCGTGACGATCCGGGCCACGTCGGCGGCGGCGACCTGTCGCGCACGGTCGGCTATCAGCTGTAGCGCCTCCTCGCCTGCACCCTGACGCGAGAGCAAGCCGGTGATCTCGGCGGTGGCCGAAAGCCACTGCTCCCTGCGTCCGGCTTCCTCGTAGAGGCGGGCGTTCTCGATGACGACGCCGGCTGCCGCGGCAAGGGCGATCACGACGTGCTCGTCCTCTTGTGAGAAGTCGCCACCTCCCACCCTCTCGGTCAGGTACAGGTTCCCGAAGACCTGGTCGCGAATACGCACGGGAACGCCCAGGAACGACTTCATCGGAGGGTGACCTGGCGGGAAGCCGTAGGACTGCGGATGCTGTGCGATCTCATGCAGCCGCAGCGGTTCGGGCTTGTCGATGAGCAGGCCGAGCAGCCCGTGTCCGGTGGGCAGTGCGCCGATCTCGGCAACCTGTGTCGGGTCCATCCCGTGGTGGACGAAGGTGCGCAGGCCCTTCTGCGGGCGGAGTTCAGCACACCCAGAGCCGCGTAGTTGGCGCCGGTGAGCTCGCGGCGATCTCGACAATGCGCGCCAGAACGCCATCCAGGCTGAGGTCGCCTGCCATGGAGACAACCGCATCGAGAAGGAGACGCAGCCTCTCCTGCTCGTCCAGGGCGCCGTTGACGCGGTTCAGGACCTCCCGTAACAGTTCCTCGAACTCCACATCGGTGATGCCGGCGCGATCGGTCATGACCCTCGGACGCTACTCCTGTGGGTGCCTGAGGGAGAAGATCGCTGCCTGGGTCCTGCTTTCGAGGCCCAGCTTGGAAAGGAGCGAGGAGACGTAGTTCTTGATGGTCTTCTCCGCCAGAATCATGCTCTCTGCCATCTGACGGTTCGTCATGCCCTCGCCGATCAGCTGCAGGATGCGCAGCTCCTGGGTGGTGAGGGCTTCCAGGGCCGGGTCGGTTCGTGCACCGTTGCGTACACGGTCGAGCACCGCTGCCGTGACCGCCGGGTCCAGTGTGGACTGCCCGGCCGCCGCCCGGCGTACGGTCTCGACCAGGTCGTTGCCGCCGACCTGCTTGAGGATGTAGCCGGAAGCGCCGGCCATGATCGCCGCGAAGAGTGCATCGTCATCGTCGTACGAGGTCAGGATCAGTGCCGTGATCGCCGGGATCACGAGACCGGATCTCGCGGCACACGTCAATGCCGGAACCATCGGGAATGCGGCCGTCCAGGATGGCGACGTCCGGACGTAGCGCGGGTATTCGCCGAGCCGCTTCGGCTGCCAACCCGGACTCACCCACAACGACGATGTCGCCCTCGCTCTCCAGCAGCTCCCTGAGGCCACGACGCACAATCTCGTGGTCATCGAGCAGGTAGACGCGGATGGGCTTGGTGACGCCGGCGTCCTCGGGCTCCGCTTGCATGACTGAAATCTAGCCCGCCGCCGAACGACGAGTCGATGCACTATGGCCCGACTGAAGGGGACCTTTGTCCCTGCTCTTAACCCGTCCACCAAGTCACTCTTGTAGTGAAGTTCCATGACCACCCAGCGGGAGGACGAGATGCTCGAGCGAGCTGTGCTGACGCGTGAACTCCCTGCGAGCGCGACCGCACCGTCGGTACGCCGGCACTGGGGCGGACCAGTCGTGGGTGGCTTCTACCTGTCCATGGGCGGTGTCCACCTCGGCATCGTCGCTGCCGATCCCGAGACCTATCGACACTTCGCCGACGCAGGTCTGTTCGGGTTCGTCCGCGACGGATGGCAGGACATCTTCATGGCTCATCCTGCGGTGTTCGGACTCCTTCTCGTGGCCGGCGAAACCATGCTCGGCATCCTGCTCCTGCGCGGCAGCCGTGCCACGACGTTCGGGTGGGCGGGTGTCATCGCCTTCCACCTCTTGCTGATGCTTTTCGGCTTCGGGATCTGGGTGTGGTGTCTTCCCGCCCTGGCCGCACTTGTCTATCTCGCGCGACGCGACAACACCACACGGTGGAGCCACGTCCGAACCACGCACGCTCAACCCCAAGGAGTCCCGTCATGAACACCACCCCCACCACCGCGGTCGCGCGACGCATGATCGAGCTGGCATGCCGAGCGCCAAGTGTGCACAACACGCAACCCTGGCGCTGGCACATCCGCAGCGAGGGCGTGATCGAGCTCTGGGCAGACCGCGAACGCCAGCTGTCGGTCGCCGATCCCGACGGTCGCAACCTGACGATCAGCTGCGGCGCCGCCCTGCACCACCTCACAGTTGCCGGACTCGCGATAGGTGTCGCTCCGACGGTGGAGATGTTGCCCTCCGCTGCCCAAGGGGACCTGCTCGCGAGGGTCAGCCTCGCCGGCGGACTACCAGCGAATGATGCCGCCGAGACGATCGAGGCGATTGAGCGCCGGTGCACTGATCGGCGACGCTTCACCTCTTGGCCCGTCCCCGAATCGCGTCTGGTGCATCTGGCCCAGGCCTGCAACGGATGGGGCGCGTACGCGATTCCGATCGTGGACGTGACTGCCCGCTATCGGGCCGAAGCCCTCCTCAGCAGTGCCCTGACAGCACAGGAGTCCGACCCTGCGATTCGCGCAGGAACAACGGATGTGGACCGAACACAGCCCCGTTGACGGGGTCCCGCTGCCGAACGCGGTACCTCCCTCGCGGGTCCACACAGCTGGGCGGCCCAACCGGTTCGAAGCCGAACATCAGGACTCCACAGCGCCGCTGGAGAGCTCGGACGGTCTGATGGCAATCTGCACGGCCCTCGACGACCAGCGGTCCTGGCTCGATACGGGACAGGTTCTCAGCGCGTTGTGGCTGCGCGCCACACAAAACGGGTTGTCCATGGTCCCACTGAGCCAGGCGATCGAGGTGCCGGAGACCCGAAAGGCGCTGCACCAGGAAATCTTCGCGGGCATGGCGCGCCCGCAGATCCTCCTGCGCATCGGCTGGCAGGAGATCGGGCGAGCGAGCCTCTCCCCCACGCCGCGACGACCTCTCAGCGACGTACTGCTTCCCTGAGCGTGCGAGAGGGTCCGGTGGTCGCTGCGGCAGAAGAATCCCGACCGGATACCGACCTTGGTCCCTGCCCGCCGCCGCCAAGAGCGGCGAGCATCCAAGGGTGAGCAACTATGTGCGCAGCTTCGCCGATGGCGACATGACCCAGGCCGACCTGTTGGGAGGCAAGGGAGCCAACCTCGCCGAGATGACGCGGATGGGCCTGCCCGTGCCACCAGGGTTCACAATCACCACGGAAGCCTGCCGCGTCCACCTACGCACCGGCTCCCCACCGCCCCCGCTTGCGCAAGAGATCTCCGAGCACCTGGTCCGGCTCGAGTCCGCCATGGGACGAACTCTCGGCGATGGGACCGACCCGTTGTTGGTCTCCGTCCGTTCGGGTTCGAAGTTCTCCATGCCCGGAATGATGGAGACCGTTCTCGATGTCGGTCTCAACGACGAGTCCGTCCGCGGTCTCGCCCGCCACGGCGGCGAGCGGTTCGCCCTGGACTCCTACCGCCGCCTGATCCAGATGTTCGGTAGCACCGTTCTCGGGATCGACAGCGAGGTCTTCGGTGACGCACTCGCAAAACTCAAAGCCGACCGAGGGTGCCACGACGACACGTCTCTGGGGGTCGAAGACCTGCGAGGCCTGGTGAGCGACTACAAGGAGATCGTTGCCGAGCAGAGCGGTCGCTCGTTCCCTCAGGACCCTCGAGAACAGCTGGACCTCGCCATCAGGGCCGTGTTCGACTCCTGGCATACACCTCGCGCCCAGTTCTACCGCCGTCATGAAGGCATCGATGAGAATCTCGGTACTGCGGTGAACGTCCAGGCCATGGTCTTCGGCAACCGGGGGCCAGACTCAGGCTCCGGGGTGTGTTTCACCCGCGACCCCGCCACTGGTGCCGAAGGGGTGTACGGCGACTACCTTCCCCACGCTCAAGGTGAGGACGTCGTCGCCGGGATCCGCAACACCGTCCCGTTGACCGACCTGGCTCAGATCGACAAGGTCGCCTACGACGAGCTTCTCGGGATTCATGCGCATCCTCGAGATGCACTACCGCGACATGTGCGACATCGAGTTCACCATCGAGGACGCCAAGCTGTGGATGCTGCAGACCCGGGTGGGGAAACGAACAGCACAGGCAGCGTTCCGCGTCGCTCATGCAATGACCACAGGAAGGCCTCATCACCCCCGACGAAGCCCTGAGAAGGGTCACCGGTGATCAGCTGGCGTTCCTGATGTTCCCGAGCTTCGACGCCACAGCCACGAGGGACCTGCTCACCGTCGGGGTCAACGCCTCCCCGGGAGCCGCAGTCGGTCGCGTGGTGCTCGACTCGGCGACTGCGGTGTCGTGGGCCGGCCGCGGCGAAGCAGTCATCCTTGTCCGCGAAGAGACCAACCCGTCCGACCTTCCGGGCATGATCGCCGCCCGGGGGACATTGACCAGCCGAGGCGGCAAGACCTCGCACGCGGCCGTTGTTGCCCGAGGCATGGGTCGACCGTGCGTGTGCGGCGCTGATGCCCTGGTCGTGGATCTCACTGCTCGCGAGATCCAGCCTCTCAGACGGTCGCGTCCTGAAGGAGGGCGACGTCATCTCTCTGGACGGGACAAGCGGAAAGGTCTTCGCCGGTGAGGTGCCGGTAGTGGACTCCAACGTGGTCCGTCACTTCGAGGGCGTGAAGGTGGACGACCCCGTGGTTGAGGCGGTCACCGCCCTCCTCTCGCATGCCGACCGGGTCAGCCGACTCGAGGTTCGAGCCAACGCGGACACTCCGCAGGACGCCGCACGCGCGAAGCGCTTCGGTGCGCGCGGGATCGGGCTGTGCCGCACCGAACACATGTTCCTCGGCGAACGCCGAGAGCTCGTCGAGGACCTCGTCCTGGCCAAAGGGCGATTCGGCACGTGAGGCCGCGCTCGCGGCCATGCTTCCCCTTCAGCGCGAGGACTTCGCCGAGATCCTGGCTGAGATGGACGGAAAGCCAGTGACCATCCGACTGATAGACCCGCCCCTTCACGAGTTCCTGCCCGACCTGACGGGACTGTCCGTCACGTACGGCACTCGAGGACGAACGCGGTCACCCTGACGCCAAAGGTCACCGGCTGCTGGATGCCGTCCACGCGCTGCACGAGCAGAACCCCATGCTGGGCTTGCGGGGCGTGCGGCTCGGGCGTCGTGGTTCCCGGACTGGTCGCCATGCAGGCGCGAGCGGTTCTGGAAGCTGCAGCCGA
Source organism: uncultured Actinomycetota bacterium (assembly GCA_963759525.1). Classification (GTDB taxonomy): domain Bacteria; phylum Actinomycetota; class Actinomycetes; order Propionibacteriales; family Nocardioidaceae; genus Marmoricola. The sequence goes on from CAVWZO010000016.1 coordinate 234,732, forward strand.
CCTGATCGCTGCCGGCGGCGACCCTCGACCAGAGATCATGGTCCCCCTGGTGGCCAGCGTGAACGAGCTGGCGCTGATGCGTCGCCGCCTGGCGGAGGTGAGCAGCCAGGTTGAGTCCGAGCGCGGTTTCGCGGTGCCACATCTCGTCGGAACCATGATCGAGGTACCCCGCGCTGCGCTGACCGCCGGCCAGATCGCAGCTGAGGCGGACTTCTTCTCGTTCGGAACCAATGACCTCACCCAGATGACATGGGGCTTCTCCCGCGACGACGTCGAAGCAGCCTTCTTCCCTGCCTACCTGGAACAAGGCATCTTCAGGAGGTCTCCGTTCGAGACGCTGGACATCGCAGGTGTCGGAGAGCTTGTCGCCCTGGCCGCGGAACGCGGTCGTACGGCGCGCCCCGGCCTGCAACTTGGCGTCTGCGGCGAGCATGGCGGTGACCCAGAGTCGATCCACTTCTTCGAGACGGTCGGCCTGGACTACGTCTCCTGCTCACCGTTCAGAATCCCCGTTGCCCGCCTCGAGGCCGGCAGGGCAGCGCTCGCCCGCGCCGCAACCGGGTAGCCCCAAGGCCCAAGGCGCTCACAGCAGGAGCAGGCCCACACACGCGAAGACCGCGACCACGACGACCCCTTGCACCATGGCCCAGCCCCTCGAGACCACGTGGGCACCCAGAACGATGTGGTCTCGAGCCAGACGCTGCATCAAGATCAGCAGCGGCAGCAGCAGTATCGCGTTGAGCGTCTGGGTCGATACGAGAAGCGTGACCAGCGGCACTCCGGGGATGAGGACCACACTCGCCGCGATCGCTGTGATGGCCATGTTGCTGAGGTAGAACGTGCGTGCTTCGGAGAACGTCGAGTCAAGTGCCGCCTCGGACCCCGTGAAGTCACAGATCGAGTAGGCCGTCGACAGCGGCAACACTGCCGCGGCGAGCAACGCGGCGCCGATGAGCCCCACCGCGAACAAGGTACTGGCCAGGTCGCCTGCGATCGGCGTCAGCGCGACGGCCGCGTCCTCTGCGCTCTCGATGTGCAACCCGCGCCTGTTCAGTGTCGCCGCACACGCCACGACGACGAAGAACCCGATCACCCCGGTCAAGGCAGCACCCAGGACAACGTCGGTCCGCTCGTAGGCCAGGTCCTTGGTGGTGAGCTTCTTGTCCACGGCATAGGACTGGATGAAGCTCAGCCCCCACGGCGCGAGCGTCGTGCCGACCGTCGCAGCCACGATGAGCGTCTCCTCGTGGCCGAACGACATCCTGGGGGTGACCAGTCCGCCGAGCGCGGCGGACCAGTCCGGGTGCGCGAGCAGGCCCGCTCCGATGTAGGCCACGAAGACGGCGGCAAGGGCCATCAGGACGTGCTCGACACGGTGGAAGCTGCCTGCCAGGACCAGCCAGCTCACCAGCACCGCGCTCAGGGGTACAGCGACGTAGCGGCTGATGCCGAGCAGCTCTGAGCCGGCCGCAATCCCGGCGAACTCTGCCGTTGCGGTTCCCAGGTTGGCGGTCACCAGCACCACCAGCGCGGCCCCGGACACGCCGACGCCGTACCGGTGCCGAATCAGACCGATGAGCCCCTGACCGGTCACGACGCCAAGGCGGGCTCCGAGATCGTGGAAGACCATCATAGGCAAGGGTTGAGAGGAGCAATACCCAAAGCAGCCGGTAGCCGTGCTCAGTCCCCAGGAGGAGTACGTCGTGATCCCAGCCGGGTCGTCATCTGAGAGCCCTGCCAACAAGCCCGGACCGAGAACCGCCAGCAGCGGAATTGCTCGGCGACGCATCCGACGTCTCGCCGTGCTCTGCTTGACCGGGGCGGGAGCGGTCACTCGGCCGGCTCCTGGCCCGAGCCCGGACCCTGGCCGGGACGGCGCAGCAGCCAGCCGGCCATTCGGCGAGCACGGCGTGGCGCCGGGCCAGACTCGGGTCACCCGAGAGAGCACATGGGGGTGCAGGAGAGGCAAGGCCTTCTCGAGCACGCGCGCGTCGGCGACGCGGAGAATGTCGCGGGCGTGGGTCACCGGGAGGCGGGTCAGGAGCTCGGCCATCGCCTGTGGCTCCAGGCCGAAGACCATGGCGTCAGGCAGTTCGAGCTGAGCTGCGTGGGCCTTCGACGAGACGAGGTGGACCTGGGAGAGCCGAACCTGCTCGTCGGTAGGTGCCGTGGTGGCAGTTCCCACGAGGCGCCGCAACGCCCTGCCAGTGCTGAGGTCCAGGCCGACCACCCATGCGCCACCGTCCTGTACGTCCAGCACCACATCGCTGACTCTGGCTCGCCGCGGTGGGTCAGCAAGCACCACCGGGGCGTCCAGGAGATCGCGGCGCACGAGTACCTCGGTGGGCTCGAGAGCAACCTCGGCTGTCGGGGCTGGCCCAGCGAGCACAAGTTGCGGATGCGCTCGGGTGGCCGACGAGGTCCTCCCACGGCACGACAACCTCCGGCTCGGCGGGTACCACTGATCAGCACGCCGGTCACCGGAACCCGGTCGAGGTCTGCTGCCAGATCGATGACGAGGTCGCGCACCCGACCCGAAGCGGTGGCCGTCCTTGCTGAGCACCGGAGTGCCCAGAATCGATGCCAGCGTCCTGGGCCCGGCAAGATCGTCCGAGGCTCCCCGGCGCCGGCAGCGCGGGCACTCAGTCGCACCACGCCGATCCCGGTGACGGCCGCCATTACGACGGCCATGGCCGATGCCCCCACGAGCCCGATGAGGACGACCTCCAGCCGCTGCCTGACCCTCGTGCCACAGGGGCGGTGCCACCAATCCGAAGGCCGCAAGCCCTGCGCACCACGCGAGTGCGGTCCATCCGACCCACGTGTGTCGCTTGGGGGTGCGTGCGGGCATCACCAGCGCCTGCATCGTCCCGATGCTCAGCAGCAGGAGGGTCCCCAGAGCCGCGGCGGCCACGGTAACCAACACCACCGGCCAGGTCGACCAGGTCGCGTGGGTAGCTGACGGCAACATCCCGAGCAGCCACGCCAGTGCAGCGGCGACGCCGGTGGCGACGACCCACGCAACGCTCCTGAATCCTGGGCAGGACTCGACGCAGAACCACGGCCTGAGCGGCGCCCAAGGTTGCACCCTCAACGATCCCAGCGGCCACGAAGACGTCAACCTGGGCACCATCCGACATAGCGTTCTGCCTAGAAAACGAACTGAGCGCTGGGACACTGAACCCGGCAAACTCCCCGAGGGAGACCAGGGAGCGACCCAGCACTTCCACAACACTCGGGGGATCCATAGGCATGGTGAGCGCCGCTACTGGTGGTGACGGTGACTGCCTCACCGAATGATTATGGGATCACAGGAACGCCGTGGTCAGGGACCAAGGGTTCAGGCATCAGGGGCTGGAGCCCCTACCCCTATCTGCGCTAGTCCTTCGCCTACATGGTTGATCTCCTCCATCAGGTGCGTGGGATCAACCACGTTGAGCGGTTCGGCGCGCGTGGCCCGAGGCGACGCAAAACTTGCCACCGGGCCTTTGGTCCTGTCATCACCGTCCCTTCCGCCCTAACCAAAGGGCCGGCACCGAACAAGGCTGGACATGACGACATGTTCGACCTGTGGAAGGGCTGGAGAAACCATGACCACCCAGATCGAACCCTGCATCCCCGACTGGGCCTCGCAGCACAAGCTGTACCGCCGTGGAGCGTGGCCTCGAGCCTCATCACCGCCACAGGAATCGTCGCGGCGTCGTTGTACGGGCTGATGGCGGCCCATCCGTACCGTGGCCTGCCACACGAGACGATCGTCGCCGCTCGCGCCCAGGACGTATGCAGCATCGTCGTCGCCTTCCTGCTGGTGCTACTGGCCCGCCGCACGTCCGCCCAGGCCCACCTGGTGAGGCTCGGACTACTTGCATACGTCGCGTACAGCTACGCGATCTACCTCACCGGACTCCCGATGAACCGGATCTTCCTCGTCTACGTCGTGCTGGTCTCAGTCTCGGCCGCAGCGTTTCTGCATGGCCTGCTGCGACTGCGCCTATCCGCGTGGCCACGTGTCACCAGCAGAGGTCTCGAGCGCGGGACCGGCTGGATGCTGGTCGTCGTCGCGGTGCTCTTCGCCGGCATCTGGCTCACCGCCTTGCTGCCGTTCGCGTTGGGTGGGGTCCACGCCCTCGCCTGAGCGACACCGGCGGCGTCGCCTACCCGGTGTTCATCCTCGACCTTGCCGTCGTCCTGCCGGCTATCGCGACCGTCGGAGTGATGCTGTTGCAGGGACGACACAGTTGCTGGGCCGCTGGCCGCTGTTGCCCTGATCAAGATTCGTCACCCTTCTTCCGCAGCGCTGTGGGCCGGTGTGCTCGTGGGGTTCCTCGAGGACGGGCACGTGACTCTGGCAGCCAACGCCGGCCCCAGCGCGGTCCTGTTCTTCCTGGTCAGCGTGGCGCTGGTTGGCCGGTGGCTGCGGGGCCTCACACCTGACCAGAGCAGGCTATGTGCTGGCCTGGGCTGTGGGTCACGTAGCAAGAAATGGGGCAGAAACGTGTCAGCCCGCAGGATCTCAGCCACCCATGACCTACACACAACTAGAGACGGGTGCCATCGAAGGAAGAACCTCCGTGGTCCCAACGAGGAGTACCAGCCATGAACACTCGCGAACTAACTGCACTCGTGGTCCACGAGTCGATGTTCCACAACACCGCAACCATCGCTGAGGTCATCGCGGAGGGCCTGACTGCGGAAGGCATGAGCGTCACGAGCGTTGACGTCGCCGACGCGCCACCACTGGAGACGGTCGACGTCGACCTGCTCGTCATCGGTGCACCCACACACGCGTTCTCCCTGAGCCGTCCCAGCACCCGCGAGGAAGCCGTACGCCAGGGAGCCCTCGCCGAGCATGCCCGCACCGGAGTGCGCGAGTGGCTCGCCGCAGCACCCTCGCACCCAGCAAACGCTGACCTGGCAGCCGTGTTCGACACAAGGGTCACCCAAGGTTAGGAGGCTCCCCAAGGCGGCTGGCACCCCGAGGAGCGCACCTGCTCAAGCGCTCTCCGGGTTCACCCTGGTCCAGCGACCGGAGCCGTTCCTGGTCCAGGACATACAAAGGTCCACTCAACGACGGAGAGGTCGAGCGCGCTCTCGCCTGTGGGCAGGAGCTGGCGCCGCACGGTGAGTCAACGGCTCTCAGTGGGGAGCCACGGAAGACACCGGGCGCCCCTGAGCACAAGCTGCCGAATGCCACCGCAGGAGCCGAGCTCCGATCGCACTGAGCCGACGCCACGGTCATCGAACCCCGGCGTACGCAGGTCGAGCTGGCCCTTGCTGTTCAGGCGTGCTCGTCGGAGGGTTGCTGGGCAGGCTGAACCGACCAGCGCGGCGGCTGGTCCGTGCCCGACGCCTCGTCCTGCTCCGCGTCGGCCGCGGTCGCGTGAACCTTGCCCGCGGCGTGGTGGACCGGCGCGTAGACGGCGTAGAGCTGCATGGGCTCGTCACCGATGTTTGTGACGTTGTGCCAGGTGCCCGCGGGTACGAAGATCGCCCAGCCGTCCTCGACCTCCCGGTCGAAGTCGAGCTGCTCCTGAGTGGGGCCCATCTGCACGCGGCCGCGGCCGGCGTCGAGTCGCAGGAACTGGTCGGTCTCAGGGTGCGCCTCAAGACCGATGTCCTCGCCGACGGGGATCGACATCAGCGTCAGCTGGAGGTAGCTCCCGGACCACGCGACCGCGCGGTAGTTCGTGTTCGCGAGTGTCGCGCTCTCGAGGTCGAAGCTCTGAGGTTCTGGTCCGACGTCCTTGATGGTCAAATCTCTCTCCCGGTCAACGAAGTCTGTGGGGTTTGGCCGCCAGGCTCTCGACGGCTGCTGCACACACTCTCAGACCCCCGGGCGCCAAGGCCACCAGCGCACGGACGCTGCTGGACGGATGCCAGCGGCCATTCTCAGGGACGCGGGTCGATGACCAGGACCGGGCAGGCGGAGTGGTTCAGGACGGTGCGGGTCACCGGTCCCAGGTGCGAACCCAGTGGCAGCAACGGGTCGTGTCGTCCCACCACGAGCAACCTGACAAGCTCAGACTTCGCAACGAGTACGTCAGGTGCCCGGCCATGAATGGCCACGACCCGGTACTGGACGTCGGGGAACTCGCCCGCGATGGAAGCAAAGGCACGCCGCACCTCCTCCTTGACCGCGGCGTTCTGCACTCGGCCGGCGTCTCCGGCGAAGACCTCGCCGTCGAAGGCCGCGGAGAAGAACCACGCCCTCACCAGGTGCACTTCCGCGCCGATGCGCTGCGCCTCCTCGAAAGCCGCCCGGACCAACTTGTGAGAGCTGACGGCGTCCTCGACCCCGACCGCGATCACCTCAGGGTGCTCGTCTGCTTCGCGCCAGTCGTCGGGGACAGCGATGACCGGTGCGTGAGCGCGGGCTGCGACACCGTTCGTGACCGACAGGGTTGGCAGGTGGTGCTTGCGGTGCATCCGGTGGTGTTGCAGCACCACCAGGCCTGCTTGCTTGCTCTCCTCGATCAAGGCAGGGACGACGGCGCCGTGGGTGATTTCGGTGCTGACCGACACAGCACCGTCGCTGAGCTTGTGGACCTTCTGCTCACACTCGATGAGGAAGTTGGTTCCGTAGTTGCGCAAAGTTCCGTCGTCGAGGCGCACGTCGGCCACTTCCGTCAGGCCGACCAAGATAGGTCGCAAGACCATGACGAGGTGTAGGTCGCACTCGCGACTGCGGGCCTGCGCGACTGCGAGTTCCAGGGCTGCCTCGCAGTCCTCGCCGGGGCTCACGCACACCATGACCTTGTGCGGTTCGATGTTCAGCATGGGTTCTCCTTGGGTTTGGGCGGCATCGCGCCGTCCGATGGAGGACGCGCGCCGGCTGACCGTGAAGGACAGGGGCGAGGTGTGTCATCACATGGTCCTCTCGCTGTATTGGCTCCACACTCTCTCCGGGCCACGTGCTCGTAGCAGAGTCAAGGGGCACGCCGTTTCGGGACCTTGTTCCCGCCCCTCCCTGGGTCGTTGCTCTTGTCACGTGTGGGCCCCCTGTGGCCGCGCGGCGACCCTGGTGTGACAAGGCGGTGTTGCGCGCGAATCCGCCCAGCCTGATGGGCACGGTGCCCGCTTGAGGAGCGAGCGCTCAGCGAGCGCTCTCGTCGACCACCTCGGCGGCGCTCGACGGCCGCAGCTGGCGCGGGGCCCAGCGACTCGCTCAGTGCCTGACTGCGTGTTCGACGTCGTGGCGCGTGTGCTCGTTGGCGGGCGCGACGTAGACATGCAGGACCGCAGGGATGCTGTGGTTGAACACGGTCCGGACGAAGCGCGAGCCCGTGCCCACAGTGCTCCGCTCGCCCAGCAGGTAGATGACCTGCTCGGTTTCCAGCGAGCTTCGCACTGGCGACACGGTCAGAACCACCGTCCCGTTCAGATCCATGTAGGCGTCAACCACCTCTGCGCCAATTGGAAGCGAGACCAGTTGCGCGTGCAGGTGACCGCCGTCAAACGGGATGTCGTACGTCTCCACATGAGCCACATGAGCTGTCATAGGCACACCCTGCCGTGGAGTGCGCCCAAGATCGACCCCCCGCGCCATGTCAAGGGCCACAGCCGGGCTAGAAGGGCATGGCAATGAACGGCGAGGAGTACTCACCGTCGATGGCCAGTTGTTCCTCGGCCCCGGCAACGGAGGTCCGGTTCTGCTCGGCGTGAAGCTGCATGCCCAGGAGCCCGACGTCTCCGGCGGTGGGGATGCCGGTGACCTCGGGGTGGGACAGAACCCACGAGACGGCAGCAGTGATTCGGGCCTGGTCGGCGTACGGCTCGTACCACGTGGTGTGTGAATGCTCCGCCCCTGCGGGCCAGTTGCGACGCGACACGGTCTTGATGGTCATCAGGCCAACGTCTTGGCGCTGCACCTCGTCGACGAGAGCCTCGTAGTCGGCGCGGTACGACTCCTGGCGCCACAACACGGGGTTGAGCGGCGTGAGAACCGTCGCGAACGGATGGCGGCGCAGCGCCTCGAGGTGCGTCGCGGGAGCCTGATCACCATGGCCGGTGATGCCGACTGCCCCGACCAGGCCCTCCTCCTGCGCCCTGATCGCGGCCGAGAGTGCGCCGTCGGGCCGAGTCGCCGCATCGAGCTCAGCCCGGTCGCCGATCGCGTGCAGCTGCAACAGGTCAACGCGGTCAGTCTGCAGCCGTGTCAGCGAATCGTTGATCTGTCGCCAGGCCGACTCCTCGTCCCGCTGACCCGTCTTCGTCGCCAGGAAGATCCGGTCACGGATCTGTGACATCCACGGGCCCAGCCGCAGCTCGGCCTCCCCGTAGTCCGCCGCCACATCGAAGTGGTTGATGCCCCCGTCAAGGGCCTCCTGAATGGAGCGGTCCGCCACTTCCTGCGACACATCGCTCAGGGCCGCCGCGCCATAGATGAGGACCGAACTGTCGTGCTCGAGACGCCCGAGCCTGCGTTTCTCCATGCCGACCACTCTCTGCCTGGCCTCCACCGGCAAGCAACCCCAGGGAGCCAGCTGATCGCATTCGGAGCCTATCGCGGGCCCGATGGGACCTTTGGCACTGCCCCGGCGAGACGCCTCGTGCTCCAGTAGGTGGGACAACCCGTGCGCGCGCAGTAGCTGTTTCTCGCGGCCCAGACACACGCCGCGTCGCCGACCATCCACCAACGATCGGCTCATGCTCACCGATCGCCCAGCAGTTCACATCCCCGACAACCCCACGGAGCCCCCATGCTGTCCACCAAGTCCGCCCAGGTCGTCAAGGCCACGCTGCCCGTCATCGGTGCTGCCATCGGTGACATCACCCCGGTGTTCTACAAGCGGATGTTCACCGCGCACCCCGAGCTCGAGCGCGACCTGTTCAATCGAGGCAACCAGGCCCAGGGTGACCAGCAGAGCGCCCTCGCCGGCGCGATAGCTGCGTACGCCACACTCCTGGTGGCCGAGGACGGACCCGACCCGCTCGAGGTGCTCGCCCGCATCGCCCACAAGCACGCCTCGCTCGGCATCACCGAGGACCAGTACCCGATCGTCCACGAACACCTGTTCGCCGCCATCGTCGAGGTTCTGGGCGACGCAGTCACGCCCGAGATCGCCTCCGCGTGGGACGAGGTCTACTGGCACATGGCCAAGGCACTGGTCACGATCGAGAAGCGGTTGTACGCCGAGACCGACGTGGCGGACGGCGACGTGTGGCGCACCCTGGTCCTGCGCCGTCGACTGCAGGAGTCGCCCGACACCGTGTCCTTCGTGCTCGGCACGGCCGACGGTAGCCCGCTGCCGAGCTCCCGTCCGGGCCAGTACGTGTCGGTGCAGGTGGAGCTACCCGATGGGGCGCGCCAGATCCGCCAGTACAGCCTCACCCACGCCCCGGAGGTCAGCGAGTGGGGGATCTCGGTCAAGGCGGTCCCGGCAAGCCGCACCGACGACGGTGCGATCGTCCCGGCGGGTGAGGTGTCGAACTTCCTGCACAACAATCTCTTCGAGGGCGACGAGATCAGGGTGTCGGCTCCCTTCGGCGAGCTGGTCCTCCAGGACTCCCGGTCCCCGCTCGTGCTGATCTCCGCCGGCATCGGCATCACCCCGATCATCGGCATCCTCCACTACCTCACGGGCACCAGCTCGACCCGTGAGGTGCTGGTGCTGCACGCCGACCGTTCGCGGGCCAGGCACGCCCACCGCCAGGAGCTGAAGGAGCTCGTGGGGGCGTTGCCCGAAGGGACACTCCACCGTTGGTACGAGGACCTCGGCGTCCGGCCGACCCGCGACGTCCTGCGCGCCGGCCGGGTCGACCTCGGGGCCGTGGAGATCCCGGCCAACGCCCAGGTCTACTTGTGCGGTCCGCTGCCCTTCATGGAGTCCGTGCGCGGCACGCTGCTCGAGCAGCAGATCCCCGAGGCAGACATCCACTACGAGATCTTCGGGCCAGACCAGTGGCTGGCCTCGGCCTGAGCCCGGAGAGCCAGTGACGATGTGTCGCTCAACAGGCGCGCGTTCACCCCCAAAGGCGGTAACTTCGAAGGGTGACGGCGAAGGGGAGTGCGCTGCTCATCCACGGCATGTGGTCGAGCCGAACAACCTGGTGGCGCGTGGGGCCGGAGCTCGAGGCTCGGGGCTGGGACGTCGACAGGGTTGACCTGGCCGGGCACGGGGGCCGACCGATCTGTGCGGCGCGATCCGTGGCAGCTCTGGCCGAGGACGTGGTGGCCCAACACCCCGCCGGCGAGACGCTGGTCGTCGGGCATTCGCTGGGTGCGATCGTGGCCCTCGAGCTCGTCGCCGCGGTGCCGACGTACGCCCGTGGCGTGCTGCTCGAGGACCCGCCCGGCCGGAGCCGGAACCGCGCTGCGGAGGACCCTGACGCAGACATCGGGCGTGAGGTGACCCGCGCACACACCGACCCGTCCGGCGAGATCGCCTCGATTCTGCAGGGCCAGCCGACCTGGAACCGTCGCGACGCCCGGAGCATCCTCGAAGGTCGACTGCTGACGGATCCTCAGATAGCACAGCTGCCGCCGGGCAAACTCAACTGGGACCTGCCCGCGCTGGTCTCGGCCTGCCCGGTGCCGGTGGCTCTGGTAGCGGCCATTGGTGGGTACTCGGCGCTGGTCGATCCGGATCGCAGCGAAGTGCTTCGGTTGCTGCCGCCAGCGCGGGTCACCGAGATTCCGGGTAGTCATCACGTGCACCTCGACCACCCGACCGGATGGGTCGATGCCGTCGATACGTTCGGTACCTCGCTGCTCTGAGTGCTCTACCAACCCGGCGGCTGTATGATCCGATCCGCTCAGAGCCCCGTTGTTCGTGACTCGTAGGGAAACACCCGATGCCCGGGCAGCGTGTCCAGAACCAACCTGTCGTACAGGAATCGCGACCGACCTGGTGCGCGGCAGGTGAAAGGACACGGAGATGGACGCCATTCAGGTCAATTCTGACGAACACGGGGTCCCGGGGGTTTGGGGAGTGAGCACGGCAGACGGTGAGGGTGTCGGCGTGCAGGGTGAAGCCAGCCACGGCGCCGGCGTCATCGGCAGCAGTGAGAACTGGCACGGGGTGTGGGGCTCCAGCACGAGCGGCTTCGGGGTCGGCGGTCTGTCGAGGTCCGCGTCGGGCGTTTCGGGCGAGTCCACGACTTGGCACGGGGTCGCCGGGAAGAGCGACAGCGGCTTCGGCACTTTCGGTGAGTCCGTCAGCGGCGCCGGCGTCGTGGGCCAGTCAACCAAGTGGATCGGCGTCTACGGGGAGAGCGCCGAGTACGAAGGCGTGCGCGGCGTGTCCAAGACGGCCGCGCACAGTGGGGTCGCTCCCTTCAACGAGGCCGGCGGAGTTGCCGTCTACGGCAAGAGCTCGGGCATTGCCGCCCTCTTCGAAGGGAACGTCACCGCCACGGGACGGGTGACCTGCGGTGGACGCGATCTGTTGACCGACATCTACTCGCTACGCGACCAGATCACTTCCCTGACCAGTCAGGTGACGAGCGTCCCCATGCAGCTCGCCAACCTGCAAGGGGCCCTGAACCACCGCCAGGGGCAGGTCGCTGCACTGTCGTCCCAGCACGCTACGGATGTGCAAGGTCTGGCGCAGTCGATCGTCACCCTCGCCGCGCGGGCAACTGCCCTGGAGGCGCGTTTGTCAACGCCACATCCATAGACGGGCGAGTCGGTTGGGCCATGTCGCGTGCTTGGCTACCCACGGCCCCCGCTCTGCACCCGTGCGGACGCCGAGCTTGCGGTACGTCGGGCCAATCACGCCACATGGTCCTGAGCTCGTACCGGCTTTGAGGACCACGTTCGGTCAAGGACCCGCGACATCACCTGACGCGGCCGTTGGGCATCGCAGGGCCGGGACTACCGACCTCATTCGCGGCGTGGAAGTCTCCCGCGTAGTAGCCGTTGTGCGGGTGGACGAGACGTCCCGTGTAGGTCCCACGCTCTACCTCGACGATCCTCGTGCTGGCCATTGCCCTGCTCCCTTCGAGTCCGTGCTTCCGCGTTGGACTGAAGGTAGGAACGGACGTGGTGACCAGGGATCACCACATGTGGTGAATGGTGTTGTGATTCCGCGACAGCGATCCGCGGCTGCGCCACCCGGGTCGGTCGAGTCAGGCGTCGGAACCGGTTCTGCTCAACACCGCGCGGACCTCGGCTGCTGCCTCGCGCAGCACCTGGTAAGCACGCTCGACGACCTCGTCGCTCACCCTGGCCAACGGCCCGGACATGGACAACGCCATGGGCTGAGGGGCACCCGGCACCGCGACACCGACGCAGCGTACGCCGATCTCCTGCTCTCCCTCATCGACTGCGTAACCAAGACGACGTACGTCGGCCAGCTCGGCCAGGAAGTCCTCCGGCGTCACCAGGGTGCGGTCGGTGTGCCGCTGCATCCCGGTGCGCCCCAGCAAGGCGACCACCTCGTCATCCGGGTAGCCGGCCAGGATTACCTTGCCGACGGCGGTTGCGTGCGGCGCCGTACGGAACCCAACCTCGGTGAACATCCGCATGAAGTTCGTCGACGGCTGGACCTGGGCCACGTAGACGATCTCGTCGGCATCGAGGATGGCCAGGTTCACCGACTCTCCGAGCTCGGCCACTGCGGCGCTCATCGCCGGACGGGTCCAGACACCCACGCGTTTCGAGGCGGTGTCGGAGAGCCGCAGCAACTGGGCGCCGAGAGAGTACTGTCGCGAGTCCTCCTGCCGGACGTAGCCGAGGTTGACCAGGGTGCGGACCAGTCGGTGGATGGTGGCCAACGGCAGGTCCGCCTTCTCTGCAAGCTGCGACAGGCCGATGACACCACCGGCATCAGCCATGGCCTCCAGGATCGCGAAAGCCCGATCGAGTGACTGGACGCCGCCGGAGTTTCGAGCAACGGGGTCGTCGCTGACCTCTACGGTCATTGCGCTCCTTCGGTGGTAAGTTCGTTCCGCCTGACGGAAGTCTAGCGCTCGCTGTGGCTGGGTACGAACACCGTGATCGGAGAGTTTCCGGTCACACCGCCCGCCGCGGACCCGGCACCACGAGGGGCGACGCGAGGGGTTCCCCGGCGACGTACACGGCCTTGATGTCGGCGCTCGTGCCGAGCGCAAAGGTCCTTGCCAGAGCTTCCTCCGGTCCCGCTGCGTGCCGCAGTCCGACAGCCAAAGTCGTACCGGGCGCTGGCCGCAGCCAGAGTGCATCGAACTGCTTGCCCACCGAGAACATCCCGACTTCCTCGGACATGCCCAGCGCTTCAGCCCCGGCGGCGGTTGCCAGGTGGAGCAGGTGCGCGGAGGTCAGATGCAGACCGCGGACTCCCAGCAACTGCTGCATGAAGTACGCCTGCAGTCCCTCCTTGAACAGCGAGAAACCAGTCCCGGCGCCGACGTCGGAGCCAAGGGCAACCCGTACACCGTGCTCCACGTGCTCGCGAAGCGGGAACAGACCGCTGCCGAGCGCGGAATTGCTCGTAGGACAGTGCGCGACGCTGGCACCGTGATCGGCAAGGACCTCGAGCTCACCGTGGGTCGCATGGACATTGTGTGCGAAGACGCTGCGACTGCCGACCAGGCCGTACCTCGAGTAGCTCGTGAGGTAGTCGTCGCAATCCTCGAAAAGGTCGCAGACGGCAGCCACCTCCGCGAGGTTCTCGTTGATGTGAGAGGTGAACAACGAGCCGTCGACATCGGCCTGGAGCGCCGCGCACGACGCCAGCATCTCCTCGGTGCACGAAAGCGAGAAGCGCGGGGTCACGGCGTACCGGCTACGCCCTTGACCATGCCAGCGCTCCGCAAGCGCGCGCCCCTCGTCATAGCCCTTCTGAGCCGAGGTGAGGAGCTCGGGCGGCAGGTTCCGGTCGCTCACCACGAGTCCGCTGGTGATCCGCAGCCCTCTCCGCGCAGCCTGCGTGAAGAGGATCTCCACCGCGGGCGCGAAGTGGGCGCCGAACACCAGCGCGGTGGTGGTGCCGACCGCCGCCAGCCCGTCGAGAAACTCGCCGGCGACCCCGCTCGCATAGTCGGGGTCGACCAGCAGGGCCTCCTCTGGAAGTGCGTGAGCCTCGAGCCAGTCCAGCAGCGGCATCCCCAGGGCACCGATCATGCGGACCTGGGGGAAGTGCACGTGCGTGTCGACGAACCCGGGGAGGACCAGGCCGTCCGTCAGGTCGACCACGGCCTCGTCGGGATGGGTACGGCGCAGCGCGGCGAAGCTGCCCCGCTCGAGGATCACCCCGTCCCGAACCAGCACGGCTCCGTCGACCTCGGTGCGCAGGGTTCCGCCTGCGAACGGATTGTCGGGGGTGTCCAGGAACGTGCCACGGAAGAGCGTCATCTCTCACGGCCAGGGGCGGGATCGCGTTCAGGCGTCGTCGTCGCACGACGCTGAGCCGCTCGCTCGAACTCCTGCAGCAAAGACGCGGCAACGCTGACCGCGATCGTGGCCGGCTGCTTGCCGGTCACGTCCGGGATCCCGATGGGCGTAGTGACCCGGGCGATCGTCTGCTCATCATGGCCGCCCTCGTCGGCGAGCTTCGCGCGGAACCGGCTCCACTTTGCCGAGGACCCGATCAGACCGATCGAGCCGAGGTGACTCGTGCGCAGCGCAGCGTCGATGAGCGCGGCATCTTCGGCGTGGTCGTGCGTCATCACGAGCACATGGGTGCCAACGGGCAACTCGGCAAGGACCAGCTCGGGCAACACCGGTACGTGGTGCGTGTGGATCCGGGCGACGGCGTCATCGAGTACAGCCAGCGCCTCGGCCGAAAGCTGGTCGGGCCGTGAGTCGACGAGGTGCAGTTCCAAGTCGTGCCGCGCCAAGATCCGAGCCAGCTCGAGACCGACATGCCCGACCCCGAAGATCGCCACCGCGGGCAACACTGCAAGCGGTTCGAGCAGGAGGGTCACCTCGCCCCCGCAGCACTGGACGCCGTGAGACACGGGCGCCTTGTCGGACAGGTTGCAGGTGAACATCGTCGGCTCGGCGGCCGGATCATCGAGCAGCTCGCGAGCCCGCTCGATCGCGGTCGCCTCGAGGTTGCCGCCACCGACCGAGCCCCAGGTGTCGTGGGCAGCCACGACCATCTTGGCGCCCGCCTCCCGCGGCGAGTGCCCGCGCACCTCCGCAATCGTCACCAGAACTCCCGCCTCACCGCGGGAACGCAGCCGCTCGACGGCCGCCACCCAGTCCATACCCGATCCCACTAGACGTCCGTGAGCAACGTGGCGAGGCCGGCGACCTCGGACTCGGGCCGGCGGATCGGAGCGTCTGGATCTGGCTGGTCCGGCTGCGCGCCTGGGAACCCCTCGACCAGGTGTCCCTCGTCGTGACCGCGACGAGCCTCGGTCAACGCCCACCAGACCGCCTCGGGGGTGGCCGGTGAGTCCAGGTCGACGCTGGTGCCTTCAGGACCGAACGCAGCAGCAGCCTGGCGCAGTGCCTCGCGCACCGAGAACGCCAGCATCAGTGGCGGCTCACCTACTGCCTTGGACCCGTAGACCGCCCCCTCCTCGTGGGCGCGATCGAGCAGCGTCACCCGGAAGTCGGCGGGCATCTCGGAGAAGCTGGGCAGCTTGTAGGTGCTGGCCGCCTGGGTAGCGAGCCGGCCGCGGGACGGACCATCACCCTCGTCCCACCGCAGGTCCTCCAGGGTCAACCAGCCGGCGCCCTGGACGAAGCCGCCCTCGATCTGACCGAGGTCGATCAGCGGCGAGAGGCTGTCGCCGACGTCGTGCACGATGTCGACCCGGCGGAGGGTGTAGGCCCCGGTGAACCCGTCCACCTCAACCTCGCTGGCGGCGGCGCCGTAGGCGAAGTACTTGAACGGCGAGCCCTTCATCACCGAGGAGTCCCAGTGCAGTCCCTCCGTGCGGTAGTAGCCGGCCGCGAACAGCTGCACGCGCTGGAAGTACGCCGTGTGCACGACCTGCTCCCAGCTGAGGCCCGGGCCGGACTTGCCCAGCCCCACCACCACACCGTTCACGAACCGGACTTCGTCGGCAGGGACCCCCAGACCAGTCGCCGCAACCTGCTCGAGCCGGCCGCGGATCTGCTCGCACGCGTTCTTGACTGCACCACCGTTTAGGTCAGCTCCCGAGGACGCGGCCGTCGCCGAGGTGTTGGGCACCTTGTCGGTCCTCGTCGGCGCGAGCCGGACCTTGTCGAGGGGTACGCCGAGCGTTGTCGCGGCGACCTGCAGCATCTTCGTGTGCAGCCCCTGGCCCATCTCGGTACCGCCGTGGTTGATCAGCACCGAGCCGTCCTTGTAGACGTGCACGAGTGCACCGGCCTGGTTGAAAGCAGTCAGGTTGAACGAGATGCCGAACTTCACGGGCGTGATCGCCAACCCGCGCTTGGTGTGCTCACTCGCGGCGTTGAAACGGGCGATCTCCTCACTTCGCCGTTGCATGTCGGCCGACTCCCGCACCTGTTCCCAGACGGCATGGATCCGGTCGGGGTGCCGCACCGGCTGGCCGTACGGCGTGGTCTGCACCTCACCGAGCGCCGCATAGAAGTTGCGACGGCGAAGCTCGGCCGGGTCGATCCCGAGCAACGGGGCACATCGACCCAGGATGTCCTCGATCACGATCATCCCCTGCGGTCCACCGAACCCCCGAAAGGCGGTCTGCGAGGTCTTGTTGGTCCTCGCGATCCGGCCGTTCACGCGGATGTTCGGAATCCAGTAGGCGTTGTCGATGTGACACAAGGCCCGGGCCAGCACCGGTTCGGACAGGTCCAGGCTCCAGCCACCATCTGCGGTCAGGGTCGCCTCCAGGGCCGTGAGCAGCCCGTCGTCGTCGAAGCCCACGCGCCACCGAGCGTGGAAACCGTGCCGCTTGCCGGTCATCGTGAGGTCCTGGGTGCGGTTGAGCCGCAGCCGGACCGGCCGCCCGGTCAGGATGCTGCCGAGCGCGGCGATCGCGGCGAAGCCGTGGGGCTGCATCTCCTTCCCCCCGAAGCCCCCACCCATCCGCAGGCACTGCACAGTCACCTCGTGGCTGCGCAGCCCCAGGACGTGGGCCACGATCTCCTGGGTCTCGGAGGGGTGCTGGGTGCTGCTCTGCACGAACACCTGGCCGCCCTCGTCGACATGCGCCAGGGCGCACATGGTCTCGAGGTAGAAGTGCTCCTGACCCGCGAACTCCAACTCACCGCTGAAGACGTGGGCCGCGGCCTCGAGTCCCGCCGCGAGGTCGCCGCGCTCGACGGTTGGTTGAGCACCCTGGAACTCGTGGGCCGCGATTGCCTCCTTGACGTTGATCAATGCAGGCAACGGCTCGTAGTCCACCTCGACGGCGACTGCACCCAGTCGGGCAGACTCGAGCGTCTCCCCCAGGACCCAACAGATGGCGTGGCCGAAGAAGCACACCTGGTCGGGGAAGAGCGGCTCGTCATGCTTCACCCCGGCGTCGTTGACCCCGGGCACGTCGGCCGCGGTGAGGACCCGCACCACTCCGGGGACGGAGTACGCCTGCTCGACATCCATCCTGGTGATCCGTGCCTTGGCATGGGGCGCCTGCACCGGCCACGCGTGCAGGACGTCCTTTGTGCGCATGATCAGGTCGTCGGTGTAGAGCGCCTGCCCGGTGACGTGGAGCGCGGCGGACTCGTGCTCGATCGCCTTGCCCACCTCGCCGACGTCGGGACGCTGCGAGAGGTGGCTCATGCCGGAACTCCCTCGTTGGAAGGACTCTGGGGGCTGGGGTGCTGGGCGTGCAGCTTGAGCAAGGACTGACCGAGCATCGCGGCGCGGTACGACGCGCTGGCGCGGTGGTCGTCGATAGGGGTGCCTTCCGCGCTCATCACACTCGCCGCTTCCCGTATGACGTCGGCCGACCAGGGTTGGTTGACCAGGGCGGCCTCGGTCTCCCGGGCGCGGACCGGCGTCGCTGCGACGCCACCGAGCCCGATCCGCGCGCGGCGTACGACGCCGTCGGACACGTCGAGCGCGAAGGCCACCGCCACGCTGGAGATGTCGTCGAACCGGCGCTTCGCGATCTTGTGGAACGCGGTCAAACCGGCCAGCGGAAGCGGGATCCGGATCTCCTTGATCAGCTCGTCGGCGGCGCGGACGCTCTCCCGGTAGCCGGTGTAGTAGTCGGCCAGCCCGACGACCCGTTCTCCTGTCGTCGAGGCCAGCACCAGCTCTGCATCCAGCGCGAGCAGCGCCGGTGGCGCGTCCCCGATCGGCGAGCCGGTGCCGAGGTTTCCCCCGAGCGTTGCGCCGTTGCGGATCAGTCGTGAGGCGAACTGCGGGAGCATCTCCGCCAGCAGCGGGATCTGGCCTCCGACCTGCCGCTCGATCTCTGTCAGCGTCAGGGCGGCGCCGAGCCTGATCTCGTCGTCGGAGATGGTCAGTCCACGCAGTTCGGGGAGCTGGTCGATCGCCACCACCAGCGGCGCCCGGACGCCGCGGATGTTGACCTCCACGCCCCAGTCCGTCGACCCGGCCACCACGAGTGCTTCGGGGCGCTCAGTCAGAAGCTGTAGGGCCGCGGCCAGGTCTCCCGGGCGCACGAACTCGGCGGCATCGCCGGTGATCCTGGTCGCAGGCAGGACAGGCGGTGACTGGTCACGTCGGGTCGCGAAGTGGTCACCGGGGGCCGGCTCGCCGAGCGCGAAGGCAGCGTCCTTGATCGGCCGGTAGCCGGTGCAGCGGCAGAGGTTGCCGCTCAGCGCGTGCAGGTCGAAACCGTTGGCCCCGTGCTCGGCCTCCGAGTCGGCACTCGGCCGGCTGGCATCGGGTAAGGCGGCCCGGCCGTCGATCGACGTACCTGCTGGGTGGCGCTCGTGGCCTCGCCCCGCCCGGTAGTACTCCGCCGCCATGCTGCAGATGAAGCCCGGGGTGCAGTAGCCGCACTGCGAACCGCCCCGCGTCGCCATCTCGTACTGCACCGGGTGCAACGTCGCGGTGCTGCCGAGCCCTTCTGCGGTGACGACCTCCTGGCCGGCCAGACCGGCAGCGGGGATCAGGCAGGCATTGATCGAGACCCACTCGGTGGTGCCGTCCCCGGTCGTGGATGGACGAGCGACCATGATGGCGCAGGCGCCGCACTCACCCTCCGCGCAGCCCTCCTTGGCGCCGGTCAGGCCCTGGCTCCGGAGCCAGTCGAGGGCCGACACGTGCGGGGTGACGCCCAGGCTCTCGCTCTGCCCGTTGACCTGCACCTCAGGTGTGCTCATCGGTCTTCACCCTCCCGTCGTGACCCTCGTCACTGATTGTCGTCTTGGCTCGATCTTAGGCAGCGAGGTCACCGATTCGGAAGACCTTTTCGGAAATCTTTTTCCACGATCCGGGAACTATCGCCCGCCATGGAGCGGCATGTGCCGGTTGACGTCCTTGTAGAGCAGGTAGCGGAACTTGCCAGGACCTCCCGCGTAGCAGGCCTGTGGGCAGAAGGCGCGCAGCCACAAGAAGTCGCCAGCCTCGACCTCGACCCAGTCCTCGTTGAGGAGGTACATCGCCTTGCCCTCGAGGATGTAGATGCCGTGCTCCATCACATGCGTCTCGGGGAAGGGGATGCTCCCACCCGGCTCGAAGTTGACGATGTTGACGTGCATGTCGTGGCGCAGGTCGGCCATGTCCACGAAGCGAGTGGTGGTCCAGGCACCGCCGGTCCCCGGCATCTCGACCGGCTCGACGTCACGCTCGTTCGTCACGAACGCCCCAGGCAACTCGATCCCCTCGACCCGCTGGTAGGTCTTGCGCAGCCAGTGGAACCGCGCAGCACCGGACCCGGTCTGGTGAGCAGTCCACGTGCACCCGGGTGGGAGGTACGCGTAGCCACCCGCCTCCAGGACGTGCTCATCGCCGTCGACGGTCAGTCGCACGGCGCCCTCCAGCACGAAGAGCACCGCCTCGGCCTCGGGGTCGGTCTCCGGTCGGTCACTGCCGCCGCCCGCGGACACCTCCATCAGGTACTGGCTGAAGGTCTCCGCGAACCCCGAGAGCGGACGGGCCAGTACCCAGAGCCTGGTCTCCGTCCAGAACGGCAGCCAGCTGGTAACGATGTCGGTCAGCGAACCCCTGGGCAGCACCACGTATGCCTCGTTGAATCGCGAGCGATCGGTGGTGAGCCGAGTCTGGGGCGGGAGACCACCCTGTGGTGCGTAGTAGTTGCTCATCGCCGTCCTCTCTCCAGGAACCTGCCGTGCGTTGGCCCGTCTGGTTCGACGGGTGTGCCGCGGAGCCACGTTCGTCGTACCACGCCCGCCAGTCGTCTACCTGCGTACGCCGACACCGGGTTCTTGTGCGACAGCGTGTGGACGTCGACGACGAACTCCTCGTCGGGCGCCAGTACCGTCAGATCGGCGTCGGCACCCGTCTCGATGCGGCCCTTGTGGGTCAGCCCCACCCGGTCGGCGGGTGCGAGAGCCATCCACTTCACGACGTCCGGGAGCCTGAGCCCGTGGGCGCGTGCGGCGGTCCACACGGCCGGAAGCGAGACCTGGATCGAGGCGATTCCGCCCCACGCCAGACCGAAGTCACCACCTGCAGCGCCGCCGGGTGCCCACTTGAGCTCGGTCGTGCTGGGCGAGTGGTCGGAGACCACGAGGTCGATGTCACCGGCGGCCAGCCCCGACCACAGCGCTTCCCTGTTGCCGGCTTCCCGGATGGGCGGGCAGCACTTGAACTCCGTCGCCCCGTCTCCCACCTCCTCGGCACTGAACACGAGGTAGTGCGGGCACGTCTCGATCGTCAGGTCGACCCCGGATGTCCGCGCGGCCCGCAGGGCCGGAAGGGCCTGGGCGCTGCTGAGGTGGAGCAGGTGCGTCCTTGCCCCGGTGCGACTCGCATGCTCGATCACCTGGTCGATCGCGGCGGACTCGGCCGCGGGAGGTCGCGAGGCCAGGAATCCGGCGTACGACGGTCCGGCCGCCAGCCGGTCCTCGATGAGACGCCCGTCCTCGGCGTGCACCAGCATCAAAGCCCCCAGCCGGGCGACCTCGTCCATGGCTTCCGCGAACTCCTCATCGACGAGGTGCCGAAACTCGTCGACCCCGGAGTGGATCAGGAAGCACTTGAAACCGAACACCCCGGCCTCGTGCAGCGCGGCCAGCTCGGGCAGGTTCCCCGGAACGGCACCGCCCCAGAAGCCGACGTCAACCGCAATCTGGTCGCGCGCCACGGCCTGCTTGACGCGCAGGGCGTCCAGAGTGGTCGTCGGCGGAACCGAGTTCAGCGGCATGTCGATGATCGTCGTGACACCTCCGGCCGCAGCGGCCCGCGTGGCGGACGCGAACCCCTCCCACTCGGTGCGGCCCGGCTCGTTGACGTGCACGTGGGTGTCGACCAGCCCCGGCAGGAGCACCTCGTCGTCGGCCAGCTCGATGGTCTCGGCCGAGTCGATGCTGGCGTCGTACGCCGCCACGGCTGCGATCCGACCGCCGGCCACGGCGACCGTGCAGGCGGTCTCGGTCCCGTCGACGACCGCTCGCCGGGCCCGGATGGTCAGGTCCATGGTGGTCCTCATGCCCTCGATCATCGTCGAGGTCGACGGACTCATCGCTCCAGCTCCTGCGTCGCGATCCGGGCCCCGAGCCGTTCCAGCAGTGGCCCCGGTGCATCGAAGGCTTCCTGGGGACCGCTCGCCTCGTCGACCAGGGCGTACGCCGCACGGAACCCGGCACCGGCGAGGGCGTCGGCGTCGAGCAGGCACTGGCCCGCTACGGCGACCACCGGCACTCCGGCTCGACCCGCAGCCTCGGCCACTCCGGCGGGCGCCTTGCCGTTCAGGGTCTGGGCATCGAGGGAGCCTTCCCCGGTGATCACCAGGTCGACACCGACAAGTGCGTCCTCGAGACCGGTGAGCTGCTGGACCAGCGCGGCTCCAGGACGCAGCTGCGCGCCCAGCACGGCCACGGCGCCGAACCCGATCCCTCCTGCAGCACCGGCTCCCGGCGTCTCGCGCAGGTCGTGACCGGTGGTGGTGGCCACCAGGTCTGCCCACACCGTCAGCGCCAGGTCGAGGGTGGCGACCAGGTCGGGGCCCGCTCCCTTCTGCGGTCCATAGACCGCGGCCGCACCCGTCGGACCCGTGAGTGGGTTGTCCACGTCGCAAGCAAGCGAGATGCTCGCCTCCCCGAGTCGCGGATCGAGTTCGCTGAGGTCCAGCCGAGCGACTCTGCCGAGGGCCTCACCACCCTCTTCGAGCTCGTCGCCGCTCGCGTCCCGAATGCCCGCCCCTAGCGCCCGCACCATGCCGGCTCCCCCGTCGGTGGAGGCACTCCCACCTACGCCGATCAGGATCTCGGTGCAGCCTGCGTCGAGCGCCGCGACGACCACCTCGCCGACCCCACGGCTCGTGGCCGTCGCCGGAGCGAGCTCTCCGCCCGGAAGCCGGCCCAGGCCACACACCTCGGCCATCTCGATCACTGCCTCGTTGCCCCGCCGCACGTACGACGCGTCGCCAAGCACACCCGTCGGTCCCGAAGCCCGGACCGGCACCAGAGTGAACCCGGCTCGCCCCAACGCCTCGAGCAAGCCGTCACCACCGTCGGAGACGGGGACGACGACAATCTCGACCTCCGGCCGAACCGAGCGGATGCCGGCGACCAGGTGCTCGGCAACCGCGGCAGCGGTGAGGGTGCCCTTGAACTTGTCGGGGGCCAGGAGGACGCGAGGCATCGGCACGGTTTCGACGACTGGTCAGTCGAGGTTGGCGTAGAGGGCGGTCGGGGCATCCACGCCGGACTCCGCGAGTTCCTCGAACTCGGTGATGTTGTCGATCTCCAGCCCCATCGAGACGTTCGTGACTCGCTCCAGGATCACCTCGACGACGACGGGGACCCGGTGCTCGACCAGCATCTTCTTGGCCTGCTCCAGCGCGGGCAAGATCTCGTCGGGGTCGAAGACCCTGATCGCCTTGCACCCCAGTCCCTCGACCACCTTGACGTGGTCCACGCCGTAGCCATTGATCTCGGGCGCGTTGATGTTGTCGAAGGACAGCTGCACGCAGTAGTCCATCTTGAAGCCGCGTTGTGACTGCCGGATCAGCCCGAGGTAGGCGTTGTTCACGAGCACGTGGATGTAGGGGATGTTGAACTGCGCCCCGACCGCAAGCTCCTCGATCATGAACTGGAAGTCGTAGTCGCCCGACAGGGCGACCACCGTTCCTTCCGGGTCGGCCGTGGCGACGCCGAGTGCTGCGGGGACCGTCCACCCGAGCGGTCCGGCCTGGCCCGCGTTGATCCAGTGCCGCGGCTCGAAGACGTGCAGCAGCTGGGCGGCCTGGATCTGCGAGAGGCCGATGGTGCTGACATAGCGCGCCTCCTTGCCGAAAGCTCGGTTCATCTCCTGGTAGACGCGCTGTGGCTTGATGGGCGCGTTGTCGAAGCTGGTCTTGCGCCACATCGTCTGCTTGCGCTCCTGGCAGTCCTGCGCCCAGGTGCTTCGGTCAGGCAGCGAACCGGCAGCCCCGCGCTCCCGCGCGACCTCGACGAAGAGCTCGAGTGCTGCCTTAGCGTCGGAGACGATCCCGAAGTCGGGTGCGAACACCCGTCCGATCTGCGTCGGCTCGATGTCCACGTGCACGAACTTGCGGCCCCGGGTGTACGTCTCGACTCCCCCGGTGTGTCGGTTGGCCCACCGGTTGCCGATGCCGAGCACGAAGTCGGCGGCGAGCATGGTCGCGTTGCCGTAGCGGTGCGACGTCTGCAGTCCGACCATGCCCGCGTAGAGCGGGTGGTCGTCGGGGATCGTGCCCCAGCCCATCAGGGTGGGGACCACTGGGACCCCGGTCAGCTCGGCGAATTCCACCAGCAGGTCGGCAGCGTCCGCGTTCACCACGCCGCCGCCCGAGACCAGCAGCGGCCTCTCAGCCTCGACGAGCATGTCGAACGCCTTCTCGACCTGGGCACGCGTGGCGGCGGGCTTGTACGCCGACAGCGGCGCGTAGGTCTCGACGTCGAACTCGATCTCGGCCATCTGGACGTCGATCGGCAGGTCGATCAGCACCGGCCCGGGCCTGCCCGAGCGCATCAGGTGGAACGCCTTCTGAAAGGTTCCTGGCACCTGGGCCGGCTCCAGGACCGTGACCGCCATCTTGGTCAGCGAGCCCGCGATGGACGCGATGTCGACGGCCTGGAAATCCTCCTTGTGCAGCTTGGCCACCGGAGCCTGCCCGGTGATGCAGAGGATCGGGATCGAGTCAGCGCTGGCGGAGTAGAGACCGGTGACCATGTCTGTCCCGGCCGGGCCGCTGGTGCCGACGCACACGCCGATGTTTCCTGCCCGCGCCCGGGTGTAGCCCTCGGCCATGTGCGAGGCGCCCTCGACGTGGCGCGCCAGGGTGTGGTGCAGCCCGCCCAGGGTCTCCATCGCCTTGTAGAACGGGTTGATCGCCGCTCCCGGCAGACCGAAGACGTTGGTGACACCTTCCTTCTTCAAGATCTCCACTGCCGCCTCGGCGGCTGTCATGCGTGCCATCTGGGTTCTCCTGCTCGTGTGGTCTGGTCAAGTCAGTTGGGGGTGCGGCCGGAGAGTCGCTCCACGCCGCGCAACAGCGCCGAGTGGTCGAGCCCGCCGTCGCCGTTGGCGCGCGCGGAGGCCATCAGCTGGGCCGCTACGGCGCCGAGGGGAATCACGACGCCGGCCTCCCTGGCTGCAGAGGTGACGATGCCCATGTCCTTGTGGTGCAGATCGATCCGGAACCCCGGGTCGAACGTCCGTCCGAGCATGTTCGGCTTCTTCTGCTCCAGGACCTTGGAGCCGGCAAGTCCGCCGCCGAGCACCTCCAGGGCAGCCTCCGTGTCGACCCCATAGGCCTCCAGGAAGACCAACGCCTCGGCAAGAACCTCGATGTTGACCGCGACGATCAGCTGGTTGGCGGCCTTCACGGTCTGCCCGGAGCCCCACGGTCCGACGTGCACGATGGTCTTGCCGACCGCGTCGAAGATCGGCTCGGCCTCGGCGAAGTCCGCTGCCTCGCCACCGACCATGATGGACAGTCCCGCAGCGAGGGCCCCTGCTTCGCCCCCCGAGACCGGGGCATCCAGCATCCGGAAACCCTTCTCGCGCGCACGCTGCGCCAGGGACGCGGCCACATCGGGCCGAATGCTGGAGAAGTCGATGATCAGCGCCCCGTCCGGTGCGTTGTCGAAGACACCGCCCTCGCCTGCAAGGACCTGTTCGACGTCTGGAGAGTCCGGCACCATCACGGCCACGACGTCGGCTCCCTTGACCGCTTCGGCGATCGTGGTCGCGGCACGACCGCCGGCATCGACGAGTGGCTTGGTGCGCTCGGGCGAGAGGTTCACTCCGCAGACGTCGTAGCCCGCGCTCTGCAGGTGAACCGACATGGGCTGTCCCATGACGCCGAGGCCGATGAAGGCGATGGTGGTCATCTGTGCTCCTAGTGGTGTTTCAGGTGTGCTGAGTCAGGGTTGTTCGGTCAGGCCGGTTGGTTCGCGGACCGACGGGCTCGGGGTAGCCAGGAAAGCCCGGCATCGGTTGTGGAGGTCGGCTTGTACTCGAGCCCAACCCAGCCGTCGTACCCGCGAGTGGCGAGGTCTCCGAGCAGGCTGTCGAGGTCGAGCTCGCCGCTGCCGGGTTCACCACGACCTGGGCAGTCGGCGATCTGCACGTGCGCCGTGATGTCGGCGTAGGCGGCGATCGCTGCGACGACGTCGTCGCCGTTGTTGGCGAGGTGGAACAAGTCGCAGAGGAATCCCACGTTGGCGTGACCGTCCTCGCGCACCGCCAGCACCACGGCCGCGGCGTCTGCAGCTGTGCGCAGCGGGTAGGGCTTCGGTCCGCTGACCGACTCCACCAGCACGGTTGCCCCGATCGCGTTCGCCGCGTCTGCGGCCAGTCCGAGCATCTCGCGGCCGATCACGTCCTGCTCCTCATGCGTGACGCCCTCGACCCGGTTGCCGTAGAGCGCGTTGAAGGCCGAGACGTCGAGCTGCTCGCCGATCCCGACCGCGACGTCGATGTTCGCGCGGAACTGCGCAGCGCGGTCCGGGACGGAGAGGACTCCACAGTCCGGTCCCGCCAGGTCCCCTGCGAAGAAGTTCAGCCCGACCAGCTGAACGCCCGCGTCACGCACCGCGGCGACGAAAGCGGCCACCTCGGCATCACCTGGGTCCGGCTGATCCGGCCAGGGCCACCAGAACTCGACTGCGTCGAACCCGGCGTCCTTCGCCGCCTGTGGTCGCTGGAGCAGCGGCTGCTCGGTGAACAGCATCGAACAGTTCGCGAGATAGCGCAGGCCATGGTCTTGCATGTGCTCACTTCCATGATGTGGAAAACTTTTTTCACTTCGCGAAAGATTACTCTGGGCATCCGGCCTTGGTCAAGTCGACCGGCCTATCCGCTGATCAAGCCTGCGCGGGTCATCAGACGCTCGTGCTGGCGTACGGCGTTGACGCGCAAGGACTCCTCATCGGCACTGACCAGCCGGTCCCGCTCCACCACCGCACGTCCGGCGACGAGCAACAGCTCGAGTGGTGAAGGACTGCCGAGCACGAGGGCGGCAACAGGGTCGACGACGTCGGCGTGCGGCAGGGTATCGATCCGCCATACGGAGATGTCGGCCAGCTTGCCTGCCTCCAGTGAACCGATCTGGTCGTCCCAGCCGAGCACGCGAGCACCACCGATGGTGGCGGCTTGCAGCGCGTCGCGAACCGTGAGCGACTCCGGACCACCACGCGCGCGGGCGAACAACAGCGCGCGCCGTACCTCCTCGACCAGCGACGACGACTCGTTGCTGGCGGCACCGTCGACGCCTAGGCCAACGGGGACTCCTGCCTGGCGCAGGTCACTCAGCCGGCACACCCCCGCTCCCAACCGCGCGTTGGAGGAAGGGCAGTGCGCCACGCCCGTGCCGCTCGAGGCGAGCGCCGCGATGCCGGCATCGTCGAAGTGGATTCCGTGCGCGAACCAGACATCGTCACCGAGCCAGCCCAACGAGGCGAGGTAGTCGACCGGCGACATCGAGACCCGCTCGCGGCAGTAGGCCTCCTCGTCCTGGGTCTCAGCCAGGTGGGTGTGCAGGCGCACCCCCAGCTCGCGGGCCAGCGCTGCCGACTCCACCAGGAGCTCGGCGCTGACGGAGAACGGCGAGCACGGAGCGATGCCGATGCGAAGCATCGAGTCTGGCCCGGGATCGTGGTGGGTGGCGACCGCGGACGCGGTCTCCTCGAGAATGGTGTCGAGATCCTGCACCACGTTGTCGGGCGGGAGCCCACCCCGGGACTGGCCGAGATCCATCGAGCCGCGGGTGGGCAGGAAGCGCAGCCCGACCGCCCGGGCAGCCTCGATCTCGGCCCCCAGCAGGTCACCACCGTCCGTCGGGAAGACATAGTGATGATCCATCGTGGTGGTGCAGCCAGTGCGTGCCAGCCACCCGAGTGCGGCCGCGGCGGCAGCCTCAGTGATGTCCTCGTCGATGCGACTCCAGACGGGGTAGAGCCGCGTCAGCCACTCGAAGAGCCCGGCGTCGACCGCGAGCCCGCGGGTCACCCACTGGTAGAGGTGGTGGTGGGTGTTGACCAACCCCGGCGTGACCAGGCAGCCGCTCGCGTCGACGCGTCGGGCAATCGCACGATCGGCATCGGAGAGCCCGCGTGCTGGGCCGGGTCCGACGGTCTCGATGCGGCCATTGCGCACCAGCACGTGGCCCGGAGCGTGCTCGGCTCCTGTCCCGCCGTCCCGCCCATCCATCGTGGCGACGGTTCCGCCCTCGATGAGGGTCAGGTCGGGCGAGGTCATCGCCGATCAGCTCCCTCGGTAGGTGGAGTAGGCAAACGGGCTCAGCAACAACGGCACGTGATAGTGAGCGTCCGGGTCGGTGACATCGAAGGAGAGCTCCACCGTGGGGTAGAAGGTGGCGGTGTCCTTGTTCGCGAACCAGGCGCCGGTCTCGAAGCGCAGCCGATAGATCCCCGCCTCGAGCGCGAGTCCCTCGGTCAGCTCGGGGCAGCGCCCGTCGGCGTTGGTCTGCCCCGATCCGACGAGGACACCGTCGGCTCGCTCGAGCCTCAGCGGCATGCCCTCTGCAGGACCCCCCGCGACGGCATCCAGGACGTGGGTGGAGATGCTCATCTGTCCTCCGGACGTAGTTCGTTGGTGAGGCGGATTCTGGAGATCCGGGCGAGCTCCCCGCGCACGACCTCGAGCTCGGTTGCCGGGTCATTGCGGAGTCGCTCGCGTAGCAGGCCCAGCAGCTGGTCCGCGCTGCGCCCAGCGGCTGCGACCAGGTAGATCCGCCCGAACCTCTCCTCGTAGTCGACGTTCCCGCGAGTGATGGCCTCCTGGACGCCGGGGTCGGCCTCCGACATCGCCGACTGCTCCCTGGCCGACCGGGCAGCCGACTCCTCGTCCAGGCCCTCCGCCCGCTCGCCGATCCGCGGGTGGCCGGCCAGGGCGGCGTCGATCTGCGTCTCGTCGAGCCCGGCCACAAGTGCGTCCGACGTTGCCAGGACGGAGTCGAGGTCGTCGTACGGCCGGGCGGCGAGCAGCCCGTCGGCCCATGCCTCCACCGCGGTGAGAGAGAGCAGGCGGGGTCGCAGGGTGTCCACAGGCGCCTGGTTGAAGTCTGAGAGCTCTGACACGATGGTCCTTCGGTGCGGTGATGGAACTACCTACCTACAGCATGAGACAGCGGGGCCGAACGCGCGCGATGCGCGTTCGGCCCCCGTCGCTAGTGAAGGCGCGCCATGCTCGCCGCTCGCACGGAACCCATCGGGGTGGTGCCCTCGACGGCGTCCTCGAGCCGGTGGTTGGCGATCTTCGCGATCTCCAGCAGCGCGGCGACGTGCTCCTGCGTCGGTGAGTTGTCCAGCCGCTGCCAGGCCTGCTCGAGCACCTGCTCCGAGGTGAGCTCGCGGGCGGCGATGATGAGCGGGAACCCGAACTTCTCCTGGTAGGCACGCGTGACTTCATTGAACGCGTCCTGCTCGTCCTCACTGAGGAAGGTCAGGCCGGCGGAGGCCTGGTCGACCATGGAGTAGTCATCCAGGTCCCCCGCAAGCAGCGCCTCGCCAGCCAATGAGGGGTAGCCCCGCATCAGCTCGGACTGGCGGTCCGCAGGCAGTGCGAAGAGCTCGTCCTGCAGCGTGGCGCGCACCGCGTTGCCGTCGGCGAACGGACGTCGCCCGGCCACGGCCGCGGCGATGCCGACATCGCCCTGGTACGCCGGGGCCACCGTCTCCACGAACTTGTCCTTCTCCATGGCGTTGAGCTGCTGGACCGTGAACCGCTCGCGAGCGGCGGAACCGTCATGCTGGCGGCCGCCGAAGTAGTTCAGCAGCAGGTTCAGCAGGATCGCGGCGATGCTGCCCGTCGTGATGCCGGAGTTCAGGAACGCCTGGACGTTCGGGGGGAACTGAACGAGGAAGGCCGAGGTGCCGTCGACCTGCGGCAGGCCGACGGGAATCATCGCGATGGCAATGCTGACCGCGACCACGACGACGTTGCGGTGGTTGTTGAAGTCCACCCGCCCCAGCGTCTGGATCCCGACCGCGGCCACCGTTCCGAACATCACCAGGGCGGCGCCACCGAGCACCGAAGGCGGGATGCTTGCCACGATCGCGCCCGCCTTCGGCAGCAGGCCGAGCACGATCATGATGCCGCCGGCCGTGGCCACAACCCATCGACTCTTCACGCGAGTCAGCCGCACCAGCCCCACATTCTCGGCGAAGCAGGTGTAGGGGAACGAGTTCATCACCCCACCGAGGAACGTCGCGAGCCCGTCTGCGCGCAGTGCCGCCGCGATGTCCTTCTTCGCGATCGGCTTCTCCACGATCTGCCCGGTCGCGTAGACGTCTCCGATGGTCTCGACGGCAGTGATCAACATGACCACGATCATCAGCAGGATCGGGACGAGAGCGAACTTCGGCGCACCGAAGTGGAACGGACCGGTGAACCCGACCCAGTCCGCACCCGACACCGAGCCGAACTTGGCAACCTTGCCCCCTGATCCGTCACTCACCAACGCCGCGACGGCGGTTCCGATGACGAGACCCGCGAGCACTGCCACTGTGGCGAGAAACCCGCGTGCGAACCGCGTGATGGCCAGGATCATCAGGATCGTGAACGTCGCGAGTGCGAGGTTGGTGTAGCTGCCGAACTTCAGGTGTGCAGGGACCAGCTCCGGGTTGAACAAGGCGAACTGACCACCACCCGCGTCGAAGGCCGCCACCGGGATCAACGTGATGCCGATGATGGTGATGACGGTTCCGGTCACAACTGGCGGGAAGAACCTGACCAGCTGGGAGAAGAACGGGGCGACCAGCAGGGTGAAGATTCCCGCGACGATGACCGCGCCGTAGATGTAGACGAGCCCCTCGGTGCCCGACCCCCTGTCGAGGCCGATGATGATCATCGGCGTCACCGCCGTGAACGTGACACCTTGCAGCAGGGGCAGCCGCACACCGATCTTCCAGACGCCCACGGACTGCAGGATCGAGGCGATACCGCAGGTGAAGAGGTCCGCATTGATCAGGTGGATCAGCTGCTCCTCGTTCAGCCCGATCGCTCCGGCGAGCAGGATCGGGACGATCACAGCACCGGCGTAGAACGCCATCACGTGCTGCAAGCCGTAGACCGCGAGCTTCTGCGGGGGCAGGACCTCGTCGACAGGGTGTTTCGAGCGCTTCTTCGCCGTCGTGGTGGCAGTGCTCATGTCGCCTCTTCTCCTCGTGGCACCAATCGGTACATGTTGTTCTCGCCCCACGTTCGGGGTCGGGCTGGGCAAATCTGTGCCAGGGGCCGCACGTACGGCCAGTGACGGGCTGCGTGGTCAGACAAATCCAGGCACCGCCTCCCAGGCGAGGCCGGCGGCCGAGGAGTCGTCGCGGGAGACGCTCGCCTCGATCAGGCCGTAGGGTCGGTCCGCGGCGATGAACACCTCGCCGTTGTTCTCCAGGTCGAACGGAGCCAGGTCGACCAGGAAGTGGTGCTTGTTCGGAGCAGAGAAGCGGACTTCGGCCACCTCGGGGTGGGCGTCCAGTACGGCGCCCCCCATCGCGTGGAGCGTCTCCTGCAGCGCTCGGCTGTACGTCGTGGCGTACGCCGACAGCATGATCTGCCTGATGTCCTCGTACGTCGCGTTCCAGTCGGTCTCTCGCGTCGGCGAGGTGCCCTCGTAGCGCCAGCGCGCGGTCAGCGAGGTGGCCATCACCCGGTCGTCGGTCTCCTGGAGCGTCGTGTACTTGTCCACCAGGAAGCCCTTGAACTCCGAACCGGTGGACTTCAGCACGGTGAGGTCCTGGAAGCCGGAGACGACCCAGACCTGCTGATCTTCGCCGCGGCCATCGACGGTGACGACGCAGGTGCGCGTCTCGGTGCCGCGGCGTACGAACGAGTGGGCGTGCCCCTCGCCGTCGACCTGTATCCGGTCCCAGGCGTACTCCTCGACCCTGATCTGGGCGCTGGTCGCCGGCGGCGCAGCATCAAGAAAGTGCCGGCCGAGCGCGACCGCGTAGTCCTCGGTCGAGCTGATCCCGTGCTCCTTCGCATAGGCGAAGGAGGTGTTCTTCTGGGTGTCGGTCGGCAGCACCTTGATCTGGTCGCCCACGGTGTGTGCGGCCTCGAAGTCGCCACGCAGCGAAGTGGACACATTGAGGTCCCGGATCTCGTGGCGCTCGGTGTCGCGGTAGATGCGGACGACCCGGTTTTCGGCTTTGCCGTACTGGTTGGCTCCGAGCACGATGCTCATCTGCGGCCCCTTCTCCATTTGTCTCTCCGGCCTGGCCGGTCACGGTTTGGGTTGATTCATTCCGACAGACGGAAAAGATTTACCGTGATGTGGAAACACTAGGCCGATTCATGGGACACGTCAACGGTCTGGACTGATCTGGCTCACGCGCGTCGGGGCCGTGCCAGTGCCGTCGAGCGTGCCCACGTCCAGACCCGTGCCCGACTCGACCTCCGCGGCGGTGAGGGCACCGCAGTCGATTCCACGGGCGATGAAGTCGGAGAGCGCCCGAGCGGTCGCAGGCTCGTCCATGACGCTGGAGCCGGTCTGCTCCACGTAGTTGCGCAGGCGCTCTGCAGCCTCGTCGAAACCCGACCGGAAGAAGGCGTACGTCGCAGCGAACCGCGTCGGCAGCTGAGCTGGGTGCAGGTCCCATCCCTGGTTGAACCCGCGCTCGAGGGAGCGGCGTACCAACCTCGCGTGGAGCTCCCAGCCACGTCGTACAGCCGCCTCGTCACCCACCGGAAGCACGTTCGTCGACCCGTCGGAAAGGCGAACGCCGGTTCCGGCCGCGGCGGCCTGCATCACCAGCTTCGCGTGGTCGGCGACAGGGTGTTCCATGCTCTGGTAGGCGGCGGGAATCCCACAGAAGGCCGAGTAGTCGTAGGTCCCGTAGTGCAGCGCGGTGACGCGGTGCTCACCGGCGTGGATCATCCGGGCAACCAGAGCGGTGCCGTCCGGCCCGAGGATCGACTGAGGTGTCTCGATCTGGAGCTCGAAGCGCAAGCTGTGAGGAGCCAGTCCCAAGGAGTGCTCGAGCCGAAAAGTCAGCTCAACCATCGCCTCGACCTGTTCGACGCTGGTGATCTTCGGCAGGGTCACCACGAAGCCGTCGAGCAGACCGCCATCCTCGAGGAGCTTCGAGACGAAGAGCGTCAGGGTCCGGATCCCCCGGCGCCGGGTGGGCGCCTCGAGGCTCTTGAACCGGATTCCGTGGAACGGGGGTGCGGTCCCCGTCTGGGTCGCGCGGGCCAACGCGGCGGCCGCCCGTAGCGTGTCGGCGTCCTCCACCTCGTCGCCGCGATCCCCATAGCCGTCCTCGAAGTCGATCCGGAGATCCTCGATCGGTTCAGCGGTCAGCTTCGCGCGGACCAGGGCCACCTGGTCCTCACCGGCAACCAGCTCTCTGAACAGCTCCGTGTGCTGGTCGACCACGTCGATGGCAGCCCGGCCCCAGGTGTCCACGAGATCGTCGGCGAAGCGATCGGCGGGGACGTAGACCGTGTGCACCGGCTGGCGATCGGGAGTATCACCGGGGAACCCCTCAGCCAGTGCTGCATCCGCTGCGGCAAGGCGATCGTCGAGCTCGGTAGTCAGTGCTCTTGCCAGCTCATCGGCCGGCTGGACCGACCCTCGGGCCTCGTCTGTCATGGTCGACCTCTCCTAAACATTCGCATCCCGGATGTTATCTTCCGTATCGCGGAAGTCAAGGTCCCTTGGTAGCAGCCTCGCTAGCTCAACTACAGAACGACGACCACGATCGCCGGCGCTGAGAGCAGCGTCGTCACCATCGAGCCGTCGCCAACGCAGCGAGGTGCGTGCGGGGGGCGCGAGTTATGCCGCGAACTTCGCGCGTGGGCACTAGTCCGATGACGAGGCCGACGGTGAGGAAACCGTTCAGCAGACCCATCTGTCCTCCGTCCGGGAGGCCCCATCAGCATTGGACCTGCACCTGTTCGGGACCTACGTTCGGAATGGTCACCCGACGACCAACGATGTCACGACCACCCACTTCCCCTGCCAGGAGGAGAACCCGCCACATGACTCTCACCACCGAGCACCTCACGTCCGCGACGATGGCCGCCGAGCAGGCGTACCCGGCGTACCGCAGCACCAGCCCTCAGCAGCGTGCCGACTTCCTGGCCACCGTCGCCGACGAGGTCGAGGCCGACGGTGACGAGATCATCAAGCACGCCGTCGCGGAGAGCGGCCTGCCCGAGGGACGCATCACCGGCGAGCTCGGGCGTACGACCGGGCAGCTGCGGATGTTCGCCGAGGTCGTACGCCGCGGCGAACACCTCGGCGCCCGGATCGACCCGGCGCAGCCAAACCGGCAGCCACTCCCCCGCGCCGACATCCGCCAGCGCCAGGTGCCGCTCGGACCCGTGGCCGTCTTCGGTGCCAGCAACTTCCCGCTCGCCTTCTCGACCGCGGGTGGTGACACGGCCTCCGCCCTCGCCGCCGGTTGCCCCGTCGTAGTGAAGGGGCACCCCGCACACCCCGAGACCGGAGCGCTCGTGGCCCGAGCGGTCTCGCGCGCTGTCGCCGCATGCGACCTCCCGCCCGGAGTGTTCTCGTTCGTCCTCGGTGAGGGCAACGAGACCGGCCAGGCACTGGTCCGCGACCCCCGGATCAAGGCCGTCGGCTTCACCGGCTCCCGTCAAGGAGGGCTCGCCCTGGTCGCGGCCGCCGCTACCCGTGAGGTGCCGATCCCGGTGTACGCCGAGATGTCCTCGATCAACCCGGTCGTGGTGCTGCCTGGCGCGCTGGGCGAGGACGTGGCCGACCTCGCGAGCGCCTACGTCGGCTCGTTGACCCTGGGCTCGGGCCAGTTCTGCACCAACCCCGGCCTGCTCTTCCTGCCCACAGGACCTGAAGGCGACGCCTTCCTCGAGGAGGCCGCCACTGCCGTTCGCGCCAGCATCGGACAGACCATGCTCACGACCGGCATCGCCGCTGCCTACGCCAACGGCAGCGATCGGCTGGCGGAGTCCGCCGGGACGCGCGTGCTCGCCGAGGGCACTCCGGGCGACGGCCAGGTTGCGCCGGCTCCGCGGCTGGTCGAGGCTGACGCAGCCGCGCTGGGTGCTCCCGACTCGGTGGTCGTGCAGGAGGTCTTCGGCGCCTCCGGTGTCGTGGTTCGCTACCAGTCGGTCGACGAGCTCGTCGTACACCTGACGGCGCTGGAGGGGCAGCTCACCGCCACGGTGCACTGCACTGCCGCCGACACCGAGGACGCGAGGGCCTTGCTGCCCCTGCTCGAGGAGAAGGCTGGACGCGTCCTGTTCAACGGCTGGCCGACCGGGGTCGAGGTGGGCCACGCGATGGTCCACGGCGGCCCGCACCCGGCCACCAGCGACTCACGCACGACGTCCGTCGGTAGCTTGGCGATCGAGCGCTTCCAGCGCCCGGTCTGCTACCAGGATGTGCCCGACGGGCTGCTGCCCGAGCCGGTCCAGGACGCCAACCCGTGGGGTCTGCTCCGTCGGGTCGACGGTGTCCTCACCCCCCCGTGACGGGACCTTCACTGAGCCGAAAGTGCTTGTGTGGTTGATCGCCTCCACGTGATGCGTGGGATCAACCACGTAAACCGCAATCAGGCCCCCGGACGTGGGCACGAGCGTCACGGTCAAGATCCCGTCGTACGAAGTCCACGAGCTGAGGCCGACGGCGCCTGCCTGAGCCAGCTGGCAGCTACTCAGCGGCGGCCCAGGATCCACGCCACGCGCTGGACTGTCTTGTGAGCGATGTAGTACCCGTCGTCCATGGCGTCGGGGTAGTGGATGCCGGCCCAGATGCGGGCCATGAACGCGTCGCGTTCCAGCTGCGAGAACGTGACGTAGTGGCGGTCGGGGGCGTGACTCCTGGCGCCGCGACCGGTACGGACTCGAGCGTGAGCGGGACGTGGTTGCCCAGGAGCATCCGGGTTGTCTCGGCGAAGGTGCCGGTGACGACCGCGTGACCGCTGGCGTATTCGGAGTACGGCGGCGTGGCGCGGTATGGCTTCCAGTTCGGGTCTGCGACGGTCTCGTCGAGGCCATCCTCATCAGCCCGCACGATTGCCTCAGCCGGCCGCCAGAAGCCGACCTCGAGCTTGAGCTTCCAGATGTTCCTGATCGCGTCCGCCATCGAGGCGTTCATGACCGCGAACATGCGAGCCGCGCGCTTGAGGCCCATGGGATGCGTGCGCAGGTAGTCGACGAGGGCTCGCTCAGTCGAAACGACGGAGTTGGCGTAGAAGAAGTCGGCGACCGCCTGGTGCCGGGCGGTGCCAGGACCTGTGGCCGTCAGCGACCCGACCCTCTTGACTTCGTTGAAGTCCCTGACCCACTCCCTGCTGGTCAGGGCGGGCGGGCCGTCGACCCGGACGTGACGACGAAGGACGAGGGGGTCGACGTGACCAAGCCACGGCGCGAGCATGCCACCCGCGCGAGGAAGGGCCAACGGGCTTGAAGATGCCAGGCTGGGTTCCATCCAGTGCATAGACGTACTGCGGGTCGCCGAAACCGTCGTCAGCCCGGCTGGCGATCAACTCGGCCGCCGCGCGTTGTCCGATGCGGATGCCCTTGCGCTCTGCGCGGGAGTCGGGGATGGCACCCAGCGTGTCCTCGAGCGCGTCGTCCAGCATGGACTGGGTGTTGGGCAGGTAGTTCGCGAGTACGTCGTGCGCAGCCGTTGCGATCGCCGCAGAGCTGGTTGCCCGGCTTCGGTCGCCGGATCGCTGAACGGCGTCGTTCACGGCCAGCGCGGTGTAACCGAGGAACAGCGTGCCCACGGGACCGGAACCGGCGCCGGAAGGGGAGCAGGATCGGGGACCGGTGGCAGCACGATGCGGCCGTCCACGAAGATCGTGTCGAGGGCGATCCGCTGCCAGTCGAGCAGCGTCGAAAGGGCCGCTGCCCGGTCGGCGGGAGCATGACCCGAGGCCGGTGCCGCGTTCAGTGTGGTCGCGGGTATGAGGGCGAGGCTCAGCAGAGCCAGCAGGCTCCGAAATCGAACGAGGCCTCGATGGGAGCGGCGGACGTGCAGGCGGTTGGGCTGAGACTGCCTCGTCCTGATCCTCCGTGCATGACGGCCTCCTGGAGTCGACGAGCCGAGGTTCGGCAGAGGTTTGGGCCCCATCGTTGGCACGTCTTGCGGGCCAAGGCAACGAGTCCCGTGAATTGATCTAGACCTGCTAACACGGCATCCGCCGACCCCACGCCCGAACCCAGGTCCGACCCGACCGGTCAGACAAAGTCCGCCGCAGTCATGCCAACAGGATGGCCGGGAGGCCACTGCACGAGCTCGATCCGATAGCCGTCCGGGTCGCTCAGCCATGACGTCCGGAGCCCCGGCCCCGGTTCCGCCGGCGGCTCGGCCGCGACGCCCCTGGCTGCGAGATCGGCGATCGTCGCATCGAGATCGTCGACCTGTACGACTAGGTGGTTGACGGCGCCGGCGTCCTCAACCGGTCGCGCGGGGTCGTGCACGAGCTCCAGGCTGACGAACGGATCGTCGGGCAGCTTGAGCATGGTCAGGCTGCCGAAATCCGTCTCAGGGACGTTGCCGAGCTCGGCGTACCCGAGCGCGGTGTAGAACTCGAGCGAGCGCTCCAGATCGGTGACGCGGAGCCCGAGGTGCAGCATGCGCATGCGCGGCAGACTATTGCCACTCAGACGAGGTCACCACTCCCCACCGCGCAGGTGGTCGTTTCCAACTGGTGGGTGTGTGGCGAGCGGTCAGCCCCGCAGCCGCACCGACAGGCAGGTGACACAGCCCTCGAGCTTCTCGTACTCCGTCAGGTCGACGGCCACGACCCGCAGCCCGCGGGCGGCGAACAGCTCTGCCGTGCGTGGTGCGCTCGTGGACATCAGCACGGTCTTGTCGTCGAGCAGCACCACATGCGATCCCGGCTCCTCCGGCACCTCGAGAAAGCTCTCCCATGCGCCCGGGTCGTCCACCAGCGGCGGGTAGCCCACGACGGTGCCGTCCGGCAACGCGGTGACGGCGGACTTCAGGTGCAGCACCTTGGTGAGCGGTACGCCCACCACCCGGGCACCGAGCGGCTCCAGTGCTGCACCGAGCTGGTCGAGGCCGGACCGGTTCGTGCGCCCACCCAGACCGACCCACACGGTGCCGCCGTGCTTGAGCACGTCGCCGCCGTCAAGGGTCCCGGGATCCTCGACGCCCGTGATCCGATAGCCCAGCCCGGCGAGCACTTCCTCGACAGCGGCGGTCTCAGGCTTGCGTTCGTCGGCACCTGGACGCGAGATGACCGCCAGGTCGCCGTACACGACCACGGTGTCCTCGACAAACACCGCGTCAGGACAGTCATCGACAGAAGGGACCTCGATCGTCTCCCAGCCCTCGTCGTGCAGGGCGGCGACGTACCCGTCCCACTGACGTTGCGCCAGGTCGAGGTCGATGCTCGAACGCTCGATGTGCGTGACCAGCCCCTCGGCCAGGCGGGGACCCGGACGGCGTACGAGCGCGCGCTTGTGCATTCGTCGAGAGTACCGAGCACCCGCGGCCTGCATCGGAGCGCCCGCTGGCCGCCCCGGGCCCGCGATCGCCGTTGCAAAATGGCGTGACCCGGGCCGACCAGAGGTGGGGCCCCAGCTCAGCCGGCCAGCTCGAGAATCAGGTTGAACGGCGTCTGTGCGGCCACCCGAACCTGGGTGAAGCCGGCCTCCAGCGCGACCTCCGTCAGCCGCTGCTGGCCGGCCTGGGCGCCGAGGGCGCGCGCGACCGGCTGCGACTGGGAGTGCGGCGTGCAGACGAGGGTGGAGGCGCCGTAGAACACACGTCCTACCGGGTTGAGGTTCTCCGCCACGGTGTCCCCCGCCATCGGCTCGACGAGCATCACCACGCCGTCGGGCGACAGCGTGGAAC
The DNA here is from genome assembly GCA_963759525.1 of uncultured Actinomycetota bacterium. Classification (GTDB taxonomy): domain Bacteria; phylum Actinomycetota; class Actinomycetes; order Propionibacteriales; family Nocardioidaceae; genus Marmoricola. Next base: position 272,967 of record CAVWZO010000016.1, read on the forward strand.
GCGCGTGCCGCAGCGCGCCGACCGGGTCCCCCATGTCGTGGAGGCAGTCGAAGAAGCACACCAGGTCGTACGACGCCCCCGGGTACCCGTCCGCACGCGCGACCTCGAACGTCGCCACGTCAGAGACGCCGGCGTCCTGTGCCGCGGCCTGCGCCTTCTCGATCGACCCGCGGTGGTAGTCGAAGCCGTGGAACGTCGATGCCGGGAAGGCCTCGGCCATCAGGATGGTCGACGCCCCGTGGCCGCAGCCCACGTCGGCGACCTTGGCACCGCCCCTGGTCAGCTTCTCGAAGGTGCCGGTCAGCGCGGGTAGCCACTCGTCGACCAGTGAGGCGGCGTACCCCGGCCGGAAGAACCGCTCGGTCCCGCGGAAGAGGCCCGCGTCGTGCTCGTGCCAGCCGAAGCCCCGCCCGTGCCGGAACGCCTCGGTGATCGCGGTCTCGCTCCTGGCCGCGGCGAGCACGACCTCGAACCCGCCGACCACGAACGCCGGGCTGGTCTCGACGGTGAACGCCTCGCGCTGCTCTGCCGAGAGCGACCACTGGTCGATGCCCCGGTCGTCTGGGCCGTCGTACGTCACGTAGCCCGCCGCCGCCTGAGCCGAGAGCCACTCACGAACGTTGCGCTCCACCGTGCCTGTGTGTGCCGACAGCGTCTCTGAGTCAGTCGGTCCGAGGTCGGCCAGGCCACGGAAGAGACCGAGCCGGTCCCCGATGACGACCAGGGCGGCGCCGAGCGTGGCGCCGAAGTCGCCGAGAGCACGGCCCACAAGGTCGCCGAGTACCTGCTCGTCGACGGTCTGCTGCTGCGTCATTCTGTACTCCTTCGTCTGGGGCCGCTCTCGTGGCGGCCCACCGAACGAAGGCTCCGTCAGGGCGGTTGCCAACACCCTGCACCGCCGTCGCAATCGGGTTGCAAGGTCGCGTCGCCATGCTGGCACTCCAGCGAGACGAGGAGCAGAGTCATGGCCGTGGACATCCCCCGATTGGCGCCTTCGCTGGACGAGCTCGTAGCAGGCGCCACCGATCGGGAACTGCTGCGCCCGGCCGACGCCCGGTCCGGTGCCACGTTCGAGCGTCTGCGCATCGACGGCCGCGGATACTTCCTCAAGGTGCTCTCGGCCGAGGCCGACTGGATCATGCGGGTTACCGGCAACACCACCCATTGGGAGCTGATCGTCTGGGAGGCGGGGCTGTACGACGAAGCGCCGGTCGAGATTGACCACACGATGGTGGCGATGGCGCTGGACCGGACCGGACCGGAGACCCGGCTCGCGATGCTGATGAGCGACTGCACCGACGACCTCGTGCCGCCCGGCGACGCGGTGCTCCCCGCCGACCAGCACGCGCGCTTCATCGATCACCTCGCGGCCATGCACTCCGCGAAGCTCGGCTGGACCGACACGCTCGGGCTGCAGGATCTCGCACGGCGCTTCCTCTTCTTCGCGCCCGAGACCATCGCACCTGAGCTCGACGTACCCGACGTGCCAGGACCGGTGCGGGTCGCGGACGAGGGCTGGGCGCTGCTGCCAAGCCGCGCGCCCGACCTCGACGCGCTGGTCCGCGGGATCCACGCGGACCCGCGAGGCCTGGCCGAGGCATTGCGCACGACTCCGTCCACGTTCGTGGCCGGAGACTGGAAGCTGGGGAACCTCGGCTCCCGACCCGACGGCCGGACGATCGTCCTCGACTGGGCCTACCCCGGCCAGGCACCGCCGTGCTGGGAGCTTGCGTGGTACCTCGCGCTCAACCGCAGCCGGCTCCCCGAGGCGAAGGAGGCCACCATCGAGCGGTACCGCGGTGCGCTGGAGCGGCGCGGGGTCGAGACCGGTGACTGGTGGGACCGCCAGCTCGGGCTGTGCCTGGTGGGCATCATGGCGACGTTCGCGTGGGAGAAAGCCGTCGGCGACGAGGACGAGCTGGCTTGGTGGACCTCGGCTGCGCTGACAGGTGCCCGGTGGCTGGAGTAAGCCCCGACGTGGTGCGTGGCGCCTACCGAGGCGCTGCCCGCTCGTGGGCCGACGACGCGTCGCTGGCCTATGTCCCGCTCGCCCGGCACCTGGTAGCCCAGCTCGGGGGGAGGCTTCCGGGCCGGCATGCTCTGGACGCGGGAGCCGGCACGGGCGCGGTCGGTGACCTGCTGCGGGAGCTCGGCGCAGAGGTGGTGTCGGTGGACCTGGAGCCGGACATGCTCCGGCATCGGCTCGGGTCGCGGGGACACGCGGTCGTGGGCGACGTCGTACGCCTCCCCCTGCGATCGCGCCAGTTCGACTTAGTGGTGGCCGGGTTCGTGCTCAACCACGTGGCCGAGCACGTGGCGGCCCTGCGCGAGCTGGGTCGCGTGACCCGGCCCGGCGGTGTGGTCCTCGCCTCGGTTTTCGGCAACGAACGGTCTGCCTTGAAGGAGGTGGTCGACGAGCGGCTGCAGGCCTTCGGCTGGTCACCGCCGGGGTGGTACACCGCCGTCCGCGAGCGGTCGGAGGCCGTCGGTACCACCGAGCTGTTCGAGGCCCGCGCCCGGGAGGCAGGACTGGATGGCAGCGTGCGGTCCGCGGCGGTCGACGTCGGACTGGACACTCCTGAGCTGGTCGTGCGGTACCGGCTGGCGATGGCTCACTCGCGGGAGTTCGTCGCCGGGTTGCCCGACGACGAACGGAGGGCTCTGGTGCGGGAGGCCGTCGCGGCGGTCGCTGCGACGCACGAGCCGTTCCGGCCGGTGGTGCTCGAGCTGGTGGCCACGGTCAGGTGAGTACGCCGGCCGCTGCCCTCTCGAAGTCCACACGATGTGCTCCGGCGTGTTCGCGCAGCCGGACCGCCGCTGCCCTCGCCACCGTCAACCCGTGCTGCAACCCCGTGTCAGCTGCCACCTCGGCCGCAAACCACCATGCCTCGATCGCCGCCAACTCAGGCAGGCGATCGAGGTCCGCGTGCACCTGCTGCTCGTCGACCGCATCGCCCATCCGCGCCTGGGCTCGCGCGTACATGAGCCGGGCGATCGTGGCGTACCTGACGTCGCCGCGGCCGGTCGCGACGTCGGCCACCTCGCCGGCCCGGGCGAGCGCGTCGCTGGCGCCTCCGGCCAGCAGGTGGAGCCGGGCGGCAAGGATCCCGCTTCGCTGCTCACACCGCCATCGGTTGGACAGACCAGGCTGCGTAAGGAGGGGTGTCGTCGCCTCGAACGCCTCGCCTGCGGCATCCACCTCCCCCGCCATCAGGAGTGAGTCGACCAGGTCCAGGCGGGACTGCGCTTGGATCTCGAGGATCGGCGCGCGATCGATGGTCGACCGGGCCAGGTCGACGGCCCGGCGTACGCCGAGGTTCCTGAGCACCCACGTCCGGTAGGCGTCGGGCATCCCGCCGTAGCGGCTGTCACTTCCGCGGCGCTCCAGCTCCCGGTCGAGGCGGTCCAGCACCGACAGCGCGTCGGCAGCGCGGCCCACCATTCCGTAGGCGTGCGCCGTCATCTGCAGCATGTGTTCCACCCAGAACGAGTGCAGTCCGCCGGCGTCAGCTCCGAGCAGCGGCTCCAGGGTGGCCAACGCTTCCTGCGGGCGCCCTTGGTGGGTCCTGAGGACCCCGAACCAGGCGGCGACGCCGCCGGTCGAGGGTGCTGGCAGCGCCAGCGCCTCCTCCAGCACCCGATCGGCGGCGCGCAGGTCTCCGGTGCCACGGTGTGCGAAGGCCACGGCCAGCAAACAGCTGGCCTTCTTCGCGGGGTCCTCGGCCAGATCCGCGCCGGCCCGGCCCAGGAGAATCGCGGCGTCCATGTCGTGCCTGTTGCGCGCAGCCCACGCTCGCAGCTCCAGAGCATCGGCGCCGGCCCCGGCGCCCAGGGCGGCTACCGCGTCCTCGTCCGCACCGGCGAAGTCCCCGCGGGCCATGCGGACCCGGCTCCGCCGGATCCGCGAGTCGCCGTTCTCCTCCGCGGCGAGTGCTTCGCCCAGCAGTGCTTCGGCCCCGGTCAGGTCGAAGCGGCGGCGAGCGAGCTCGGCCGCCTCCAGCAGGCCGCGCGCCACGAGCCGCGTGTTGCCGCCCAGGCGGGCGTGCCGGGCCAGCTCGAACGGGTTGGCGTCGGGACGATCGGCCAGCAGTTCGGCCGCCCGGGCATGGATCCAGGAACGCCTGGCGACGGTCGTCTCGGCCTCGATCGCCTCTCGCAGGATCGCATGCCGAAAGCGCATCCCGTCCAGGTCCTCGACGAGCAGGGCGAGGCGGATGCCCTGCTCGAGGTGGTCGATCACCTCGGACGGGGAGCGTTCGACGATCCGGGCGAGCAGGTCGAGGTCGATGTCGGCACCGAGCACGGCGGCGGTACGAAGCGTCGACGCGGCGACGTCCGCCTCGTCCATCCGTCGGGCCACCAGCGCGCGCAGCGGAAGCGGCACGCTGTCGTCGGCGGCGGCGGCAAGCTCCGAGAGCAACAACGGGTTCCCGCCCGACCGCTCCCACAACCGCCTGGCCCGCTCAGCACCCACCAGTGCCGCTACAGCAGCTTCGTCGAGTGGCGGCACCTCGATGCGGACGGTCGTCGGGAGCGGCGGTGTCCCGACACCGCGCCAGAGTCCGAGTACGACGAAGCGGTGCTGTTCGGCGTGGTCCCTGACGTACTGGAACCACCCGCGGACCGTCTCGTCTGCGGCATCCACGTCGTCCAGGATCACGGCCACGCCGATGGGTGAGGCCACCCGGTCGAGCAACCGCGCCATGGCGCCGTACAGCCGATGCCGCACGGTCTCGACGCTGGCGCCAGGCCCGGGCAGGTCCGGCCAGCCTGCTGAGGTGTCGTTGACAGCCGGCCCGAACAGCTGGCGGACGAGGGCAGCGTCGGCATCCGGGGCGAGCTCGGTGGCCGCGGCGGCCACCGCATCGGCCAGCGGCTGGAGGCCGGCACCACTCACGGCCCGGGTACTGAGTACGACGCCTCCGCGTTCCCTGGTGCGGCCGGCCCATGAACCGGCCAGCTGCGTCTTGCCGATGCCCGGTTCGCCGGTGACGAGCACGACGACCGCTTTGTTGCGGCTGCGTGCCAGGGCGTCGTCCAGTGCGGCGTACTCCCGGTCGCGCCCGACCAGGACCGAACCCCGCGCAGGGGCTGGGTGCTGGTCATCGTCGCGTCGCCCCGCCAGCAGTGCGGCATGAAGCCGCAGCGTCTCGGGATCGGGGTCGGCACCGAGGTCCTCGCGAAGGCGAGCCTGCATCCGGGCGTACGCCGCCAGTGCGGCCCCGGCGCGCCCGGCCGCCTGGTGCGCCTGCATCAGCCACCGCAGCGACACCTCGTCGTACGGCCCGGCCGCCAGGGCCGCGTTCGCATGGGTCACGGCGTCGTCCAGCCTCCCGGTGAGGTACGCCGACTCGCAGGCCACCTGCCGCGCGAGCGCGACCTGATCGTCCATCGCCGCACGCGGCGCCACCGCCCAGGACGCGTCGGGCTCGTCGACCAACAGCCGACCCGGGACGAGCCCGAGGGCTGCCTCGGCGCGCGTGTGCGCACCCTCTGCGTCGCCCTCGCGGAGCCGCGCAGACGCCTCCCGCGCAAGCGCCGTGACCTCATCGCGATCGCACCGGTCGGCCTTCAGCGCGTAGCCTCCGTCGGAGCGCACGAGGTTGCCGGTGCCGACGACCTTCCGTGCGCGGGTCACCAGCACGGCAAGATCAGCGGCCGGGTCAGCCGGAGGCGCGTCCTCCCAGAGGTCGACCACCAGCCGGTCAGGGTGCACCGGGGCACCGCCCTCCAGCGCGAGCCGCTTGAGCAGCTGCCGCGCCTTCCGGCTCCGCAGCTCCTTCAAGTTGACGCCGTCGAGCCGGAACTCCCCCAGCAGCCGCACCGTCAGGCCCACGGGACGACACTAGTCATCAACGGAAGGCTGCGGCGCGATCACTGAGTTGGCCACTAACCTGTGTCCGTTCCCTCCTGTTCGCGAGGACCCATCGTGAGATCCGATGCCGACCGGGCCCCGCCGGCCGCAGACCCGCCCCTTCTCGGTCGCCACGATGTGCTCGCCCGAGCGGAGTCGATGCTCGCGGGCTGCCGCGATGGTCACGGCAGCCTGCTCTGGATCCATGGAGATGCGGGCATCGGCAAGACGCGGGTGCTCCTGGAGGTGGCGGCCCGTTCACGAGGGGCCGTCGTACTCCGCGGAACCGGTTGGGAGGACCCCAGCACACCGTCGTTCTGGGTCTGGTCCCAGGTCCTTCGCGGCGTCGCGTCGGCGTACCCATCCGACGAGTGGGGCGAGCGTGGCCGGCTCGCGAGGCCCTTGCTCGACGGCAACGCCGGGACACCCTCGGACGTACCCGGGAGGTTCCCACTCTTCGACGCGGTGACGGGTGTGATCGACGACCTGGCCCAGCGGCAGCCCGTCGTGGTGCTCCTCGATGACGTCCACTGGGTCGACGAGGGCTCCCTGCGACTGCTGCAGTTCCTGACCACCGACCTGGCCTCGCGCGCTGTGTTGGTCGTGTGCGGATGGCGCGACCACGACGATCTCGTCGGATCGCAGCAGAGCGAGCTCGCTGGCCAGATTGCCGCACGTGGCGAGTCGTGGTTGCTGGACGGGCTGCCCGAGCGCGACGTACGAACCCTGCTGGAGTCCACGACCGGCCGCGCCCCCGACGACGAAGAGACCGCCCTCGTCCACGAACGCACCGGGGGCAACCCACTCTTCGTCTCCGAGATGGCGCGCCTCGCGAAGGCACGCGGCGCACGCTCTGTTGCTTCAATCCTCCCCACGTCCGCTCAGGCCACGATCCGCCGCCGGGTCGCGCGACTGGAGCAGCCGGCGGAGTCGGCGCTGGAGGCGGCCGCAGTCCTCGGCGTGTCCCTGTCGGTGACGCGCCTCGGCGCGCTGGTCGGCGCGACACCGGGCGAGCTCGCATCGCTCGTCGACCAGCTCGTCGACGCCGGACTGGTCACGCAAGAGGGTGACCGGCTCGCCTTCACGCACGCCCTCGTCCGCGATGCGGTGTACGACGCTCTCCCCCTCGCCCGGCGTCGCGAGCTCCACCTCGGCGCAGCAGAGCTCATCGACGCTGCCTTCGCCAGCACCGGTGCACACGCTGCCGAGCGCGCCCACCACCTGATCCGGGCCTTGCCCCTGGTCCCGGTCGACAAAGTCGCCGCCGCGGCGCACGACGCCGCCCGTGCCGCCGCCTCGATGCTTGCCTACGAGGAGTCCGTGCGGTGGTGCGACCGCGCCCTCGAGCTCGTCGATGCGGCGTCGGCGCGATACCAGGACCTACTGCTGTTCGCGGGTGAGGCACGCCTGGTTGCCGGGGACCTCGAGCGTGCCCGTGAGGCGTTCCTCGAGGGCGCTGAGATAGGGCGACGCAGGGACGATGCCGACCTGTTCGCGCGTGCCGCGCTCGGGTTCGCCTCGGGGCTGTCGGGCTTCGAGGTGCGGCTGTGGGACCGGGTCCAGACGGACCTGCTCGAGGAGGGGCTGAGGCGACTCGGTCCCGACGACGCGGTCCGCCGGGCCCAGGTGCTGGCTCGACTCTCGGTCGCCCTGTCCTTCAAGGCCTCGGACACTCGACGCCGCGAGCTGGCGGAGGAAGCAGTCGACATGGCCCGAAGGCTCGCAGACCCGGCCGCGTTGGCCGGCGCGCTCGCCGCGCACTGCGACGCGGTGGCCGGTCCGGCGTACGTCGACCTCCGCGAGCAACAGGCAGGCGAGATCGTGGCGTTGGCCCGGCAGGTGCCGGACGTCGGGCTCGAGCTGCTCGGGCTCAGGCTGCGCGTCATCGCCCGCCTGGAGCGCGGTGCGCTCGCCGCGGCGAGGCTCGACGTCGCCGAGTTCGAGCGGTTGGTGACACGTCTTCGTCAGCCCTTCTTCTCCTGGTACGCAGTGCTGTGGCGCGGTCTCGACGCCCACCTGGCCGGCGACCTGGACGAGATGGCCGCCTGCGCTGAGGAAGTGGGTCGACTCGCGGAGCTGGGCGGGAGCCGCAACGCCAGCGTGCTCAGCACGGTGCAGAGCGCCTGGCCGCTCTTCGAGCGTGGCCGTGCCACCGAGGCGATCGCCCACCTCCAGGCCGCGCTTGGCGAGCTGCCGGAACTGACGGGCGACGGGTCACTGATCCGGCTCTACCACGGGCAGCCTTCGGAGGTCCGGTCGGCGGCACTGCCGCTACTCGCTCAGATGCTGGAGCATCTCGCGGTCGACAAGGAGTGGATACCCAACCTCGCCGGGGTCGTCTCGGGAGTGTGGGAGGACGGCGTCGGCGGCGAACCAGCCCAGCTGCTCTACGACACCCTGGTGCCGTGGGCCGGGCTCTTCGTCGTGGACGGCATCGGCGCAGCCTGCATCGGGTCGGTGGAACTGTTGCTCGGTGAGCTCGCCACCCTCCGCGAGGAGTACGACGTGGCGGCTGGCCACCTCGACCGTGCTCTCGAGGTCAATGCCGCGGTCGGAGCGGTGCTGGCCGTGGCCAACACTCAGCGGGTCTACGCCCGCATGCTCGAGCGACGAGGGCGCCCCGACGACCAACGGCTGCGCCGGAGCCTGCTCGACGAGGCGCTCGCGTTCTACCGGCGGGTCGGTGTCGCCGAGCGGGTCGTCGAGGTCGAGGCGTTGCTGGGCTCGGATCCCCAGGAAGCACGCGCGACCGAGCCGGCCACCGGCGTCTTCCGCCGGTCCGGACCTTTCTGGACGGTCGGCTGGCATGGATCCGAGGCGACACTGCCCGCGGTAAAGGGGATGACTGACCTCGCCGTACTGCTCGCACAGCCTGACCGCGAGGCCCACGTGCTCGACCTGGTGGGGGCCACCAACGCACCCCGGGCCGACCTCGGCGCGATCATCGACGCGCCTGCACGGGAGGCCTACCGGTCGAGACTGGCCGAGCTGGACGAGCAGCTGGCAGAGGCCGAGGCCACCTGTGACCCTGACGCGTCCGAGAAGGCGGCGAGCGAGCGGGAGTTCTTGCTCGCGGAGCTGGGGGCGGCGTACGGCCTGGGTGGCCGTGCCCGCCGAGCCGGCGACCCGGCAGAACGCGCGCGCACGACGGTCACCTCACGAATGCGCGACGCCATCGCTCGCATCGACGCGGAACTGCCCGAGCTGGGTCGTCACCTGAGGTCGTCGGTCCGGACCGGGACCTACTGCGTCTACGCACCGGAGACCCCGACGACGTGGGAGACCCGTCCCACGACGTGAGGCCCGATCCCACGCCTGAGGGGTGACACCAACCCCTCACGGAAAGGCCTTCTCATGGGCTTCCTGCAGATCATCGACTTCCACACCGACCGCGTCGAGGAGTTCATCGCCCTCGAGCGCCGCTGGGAGGTGGACAGCGCCAGCGAGCGCACCTCTACCGGCGGTCAGCTCTACGCCGACCGCGACCACCCAGGGCACTACGTGGCCCTCGACTGGTTCACCGACTACGACTCGGCGATGGTGAACTCGCACCTGCCCGCCACCTCCGCGTTCGCCGAGCAGGCGAGGGCTCTCAGTTCGGGTGAGGTGGTGTTCCACAACCTCGAGCCCGCCATGGAGGTGTTCATCCAGGGTGAGGCCGAGCTCCGCCAGGCGCTCGAGACCAGCGAGCTGGTCCCCCAGTCGTTCGCCGACGACGTCGTGCTCGACATGATCGTCCCGTACGGTCGCGTGGTCGTCCGCGGCGTCGACGCGGTCGCCAGTAGCCTCCGCGAGGAGGCTCCTTCCCGCAGCCTCGAGGTCTGGAAGCCGCAGCCGACGCCGACCGGCTTCGTGGCCGAGTTCGCCTACCGCACGCTCGACGATGCCGACAGCCTCGCCGTCGGCTCAGTCGTCGTCACAGTGCACGAGGGCCGCATCGCACGCCTGTTCATCACGTGCGGTGGCAACTGGGATGCCGAGACGCAGCGACAGGTCCGAGAGTCCACCGGTGAGCTGGTCGGGAGCCGGTCATGACCGCGGTCGACAACATCACGACGGCACCGCCGGATCTGGCGATCGAGGAGGGTGGCGCCGTCATGGAGCGACTCTTCGAGGCGCTCCTGGGTTCCCTGGAGCTGGCGACCGTGCACCTCGGTGCGCAGCTCGGTCTGTACACAGCGCTCGCCCAGCCACGAACCGCCGCCGAGCTCGCGTCGGGTTCCTCCATCGACGAGCGCTACGCCCGCGAGTGGCTCGAGCAGCAGGCCATCAGCGGTCTCGTCGAGGTCGCGGAACCCGGTGACACGCACACCCGTCGCTACGTCACCAGCCCGGGCCAGCGGCTTGCGCTGGCAGAGAGCCAGTCCCCCGTGTACGCCGCCTCGATGGCCCTGCTGCTGGGCGGAGTCGCATCCGTGCTTCCCCGCCTACCGCAGGCATACCGGGACGGGACAGGCATCAGCTTCGGTGAGTACGGCGACGACGTACGCCTTGGCCAGGGGCTGTTCAACCGCGGAGCCTTCCTCGAGCAGCTGACCCAGGAGTGGGTGCCGGCCATGCCCGACGTCGCGGCGTTGCTCGGGCGCGACGGCGCCTCCGCCCTGGATCTGGGCTGCGGGGTGGGCTGGTCGAGCATCGCGCTGGCCAGGGCCTTCCCCGGCCTCACGGTGCTCGGCGTGGACAGCGACGACGCCTCGATCATGGACGCCCGCACGAACGCGGCCGAGGCCGGTCTGGAGGGCCGAGTCAGGTTCGAGGTCAACGATGCCGACGCCGACCTCGGCGAAGACGGCTACGACGTGGCCTTCTTCTTCGAGGCACTGCACGACATGGCCCACCCGGTCGAGGCCTTGGTCGCTGCCCGCAGCTCACTACGCCCGGGTGGACGCGTGGTGGTCATGGACGAGCGCGCGGAGGAGGAGTTCGCGCCGAACGGGTCACCGATCGAGCGGCTCCTCGCGACTTCCAGCGTGCTCCACTGCCTGCCCGTCGGCCGGTCGCAGGCGGACTCGGCCGCGACCGGCGCGCTGTTCCGCCCGCACATGGTGCGTCACTACGCCGCCCAGGCCGGGTACGCCGGCTCCGAGGTGGTGCCGATCGAGCACGACCTCTTCCGGTTCTACGTGCTCACGCCCTAGGAAGCGATCGGTTCCGGAGCAAGATGGTGTGGGCTTTGAGTCACCTGGTGACCCAAGGTCCACACCATCTCTGTCTCCTCAGGCCGTCGGCTGCTCCCCTGGGTCTTCCACCTTGGGGCGAGGCGCGGTGGCCATCCCGCGAAGCGCGTCGATCTCCTCGCGATTGATCGTGGTGGCGTGCCGGATGGCGTCGGTCACCAGTGCGATCTCGTCGTCCTCGAGGGTCGCGAGGTAGTCGTTCCAACGGGCGCTGACGGGAGCGTAAGCCGGTGCAATGCGTTCCATGAGAATCTCGTCTGGGGCACGACCAGGACGCGACGACCGACCGATCGATTCGGAAAGCTGAGACCAACGGTCACGGGTCCACAGTGACCTCCGCGAGGACCTGCGTCGCCTCGAGTCACCGCCGTGGTGGAGCGACGAATGAGCGATTCAGATGCCTCACGAGGACTCGCAGAACTCCTTGAACGACGCCAGCTCCTTCGGAAAGTCCTTGCGGACCGAGCCAGCGATCAAGGGCAACATGAGTTTCATGAAGCTCTTGGGCAACAGGTCGAACTGAACGATCATTCGGGTGCCGCCCGGCGAGTCAGCGAACCGCATCATCGCCTTGATCTCCAAGGCGTTCCCGACGACGTTGAAGCCGACCTGGGCGGGACGATCGTAGGTCGTGATGAAGGCAACGTATTGCTGGCCGCGGTTGGTGGTCTTGAACTCCGTCCCCTCGCCGATCGGCGGGTCGGAGATCAGCTCGGAGCTGCTGACCTTGGAGTTCCATACCCGTTCGTTGCGGGCATCGGCCATCAGGTCGAATACCTCGTCGCGTGTGCGGGCTATGTCCAGCTCAACGGTTACGATCACGTACCGAACGCTACTCGGCGGCGGCATCGGCGTGCGGGCGTGGCCGGACAGCATCGCTTCTCGTGGTCGCGGACGCCGCCGACGGGCAGCGCGGTGGGGCGCGGCGGGAAGGCAAACGGTGGTTGTCGGCGGCATCCAGCGCCGTCCGACGCACGCCGTTTTGTCCTCCCCCCAAGAGGCACCTGCGCGACACAGCATCATCGGGCGAGCGTTAGGGGAGGCCGACCACGGGGATCCGATGCTGGTCGCGGACGGCACCATCATGTGCCGCAGCAGGTTGTCCTACCGGGACCTGAGGGAACTGCTCGCCGAGCGTGCAACAGCGGCCATGCTTCACAGCCGCGCCGTCACCGGCCCGCCACTAGGTTCGAGCGCGCGGACTGAGCGCTGCTGCCCGCCGCGTTGATTGTCTCGGCCGTGAACCGGTAGTTGCCTGTCTGCGGCAACGTCATGGACAACGATCTCGCAGTCGCCGATTGCACCGTGGAGGTGGTAGTGGCGAGAACGGTGCCGGTCGAGCTCATGCGCAGCGCCCGGATCCGATATCCCGTGACTGGGGACCTGACACCCGCAGCACTCACTGCCTAGAATCCAGCCACCGGATCACGCGGTGGCCCCTTCATCCACCACGACCGTGGACTTGACCCCTGCTGGTCCCGGCTGCTCGTCGGCTTACGGCGGTGGTCTCGACTGATCGCTCGCTCCTCGCTACCAGGGGCGGCGAACACGCGGTGGCGACCAACGCGTAGGTGGTTGAGCAGCGAGCGCCAGCGAGCGGGCAGTCGAGACCACCGACCGTGGCGCAACATAGGCCCTGACGGGCTGCAGCATGGGCAAGGTTTGTCGCGTCGGCTTGCGGAGAGTGGTCTCGACTGATCGCTCGCTCCTCGCCACCAGGGGCGGCGAACACGCGGTGGCGACCAACGCGTAGGTGGTCGAGCAGCGAGCGCCAGCGAGCGGCCAGTCGAGACCACCGACCGTGGCGCAACATCGGCCCTGACGGGCTGCAGCATGGGCAAGGTTTGTCGCGTCGGCTTGCGGAGAGTGGTCTCGACTGATCGCTCGCTCCTCGCCACCAGGGGCGGCGAACACGCGGTGGCGACCAACGCGTAGGTGGTCGAGCAGCGAGCGCCAGCGAGCGGCCAGTCGAGACCACCGACCGTGGCGCAACATCGGCCCTGACGGGCTGCAGCATGTGGGCAAGGTTTGTCGCGTCGGCTTGCGGAGAGTGGTCTCGACTGATCGCTCGCTTCGCTCGCTGCTCGACCACCTACGGCGCGGGGAGCTGGCCCGACAAGACCTCTCCGAGCACCTCGACGCCGCGCACGATCCGTTCCTCGTTGACGTTCCCGAAACCGAGAACCAGGGCCGGAGGCAGGTCCGCCTCCCCTGCCCTCGGGGCATCGACCCGGTAGCGCGACAGGCCGTACACGCGGACGGCGCGGCGCAGTGCTGAGTGCACGACCTCGTCCTCCGCCACGCCCTGCGGCAGTTCGAGGAGTGCGTGGCATCCGGCCTCGAGACCGACCAGGCGCAGGCCCGGGGTGTGCTCGGTCACGGCCCGGGTCAAGGTGTCGCGGCGCTGGCGGTAGACCTCACGCATCCGCCGTACGTGCCGGTCATAGCGCCCCGACTCCATCAACGTGGCTAGGGCCAGTTGGTCGAGGGCGGGGGCGCCACGACTGGTCAGGAGCTTCTCCCGGACCACCGCACCGACCAGGGCCGGCGGCACCAGCAGCCAGCCGAGGCGGATCCCGGGGGCCAGGGTCTTGCTCAGCGAGCCCAGGGCCAGGACCCGGTCGGGGGCGAGTCCCTGCAGTGAGCCAACGGGTTGGCGGTCATAGCGGAACTCAGCGTCGTAGTCGTCCTCCAGGATGGTTCCGTCGACTTCGGCCGCCCACGCGACCAGGGCATGGCGCCGCTCGGGTGCCAGCACCACCCCGGTCGGGCACTGGTGCGCCGGGGTGACGAGGACGGCGCGGGCGCCGGATCGATGGAGCGCGTCGACGTCGAGGCCATCACCGCCGACGGGCACGGCAACGGGATGCATCCCTGCACGCCGAACCAGCTCGTCGTGCTCGCGCGGCCCGGGATCCTCGAGGCCGACCCGCTCGACGCCAGAGCGCGCGAGGGCGGCCAGAGCCAGCACGAGTCCTTGGCGGAAGCCGCTGACGATCACTGCGTGTTCCGCGTCGGCGGTGCCGGCGCGGACGCGGCGGTGGTAGGCCGCCACCACCTGTCGCAGTCTCATCGCGCCGGCATCGCTTTCGTCGCCCATCATCGCGGTCGGCGCGGTACGTGCGGCCTCGTGCAGGGCCCACAGCCAGTCAGGCAGTGGCGCGCTCTTCAGGTCGGGCACGCCGTACTCGAAGTCGATCTCGACCCGGTGCCTTGTGGTCGCCGACGCGCTGGTGGTGGTTCCCGCAGGTCGTGACCGGGCGGCCGGCTCGCGCACCCCGGTGGCCACCCGCGTGCCCGAGCCTGCCGACCCGACCAGGTAGCCCTCGGCGATGAGCTGCTCATAGCAGGCGACCACCATGCCCCGGGAGACCCGCAGCTCCTCGCAGAGACGGCGCGAGGATGGCAGCCGCTCGCCCGCGCGCAGCCGGCCGCCGCGCACCGCCGCGCGCAGCTGGTCCTGGAGCTGGTGTCCCAACGGCGTTGCGTCGGCCCGGTCCAAGGCCAGGAGCAGGGCTGGCCCCTCCCCCGACCAGCTGACGCTCATCTGACCCCCCACCCGAAGTGGTCCGATGCGGCGAGGCCGAATTGGACCTTCAGAGTGGACCGTACCCGGCCCACGATGAACCCATGAGCATCGGAATCGTCTTGGCCCTGATGGCCGCGGTCGGCTACGGCGCAGCCGACTTCGTCGGAGGCCTCACCGCGCGCCGCGTCTCCCCGTGGGCCGTCGCCCTCGCCGGTCAGCTCGCCGGAGCGCTCGCGATGCTGGCCGTCGGCCTGTCGCTGCCAGGCCAGCCCCGTCCCACCGACTTCGCGTGGGCACTGCTTGCCGGCCTGGGCAGCGCGGCCGGCACCGTCTTCTTGTACCGCGGCCTGGCCCGGGGCCGGATGGGCGTGGTCGCCCCCGTCTCCGGCGTCGGCGCCGCACTGGTACCGGTCTTCGTTGGCGTCGCGCTGGGCGAACGCCTCGGCATGCTCACCTGGATCGGCGTCCTGGTGGCGCTGCCCGGCATCTACTTCGTCTCCCGCGAAGTCTCGGACAACACCGGACCCTCGCGCGGCGGGATCGCCGACGGAGCCCTCGCCGGCCTCGGGTTCGGCCTGTTGTTCGTGGCGCTCGCCCAGGTCCCCGCCTCGGCCGGCGTCTTGCCACTGGCCGCCAACCAGGGCATCGGAGCGGTGTTCACCCTGATCGCCGCCACGCTGCTGCGGCAGCCGTGGGTCCCCCGGGACCAGACCGAGCGCCGCGCGACCGGCTGGGGCGCACTCGGCGGACTGCTCGGTACCGCGGGCACCGCAGCGTTCCTCCTGGCCAGCCACAGCGCCGACCTGGCCGTCACCGGCGTCCTGGCCTCGCTGTACCCAGCCGTGACCGTGCTCCTCGCCGCCACCGTGCTGCGCGAACCGTTCCGGCTCAGCCAAGGCCTCGGCCTGCTGGTCTGCGGCGCATCGATCGGACTGGTGGCCATGGGTTGACCGAACACGCGATCGGAGAAGCACCCGCCCATATTCGCGCACCTTGCCCCCGTCGATCGAGCAACGAGACCCTAGAACTCTCGGGGCATCGCGGGAGCCCATACGAAAAGGAGTTCCAGATGACAGACGCGACACGACAAACGACAAACGGAAGGTGCCCCATGCTGACGCAGGTCGCGGAAGGTGTGCTGGTCCACCAGAGCGAGCTACTCCAGAACAACGCCGTTGTCGTACAAGGCCGGGCCGGCGTGTTGCTCGTCGACGCCGGGATAACAGGCTCCGAAATGGCCTGCCTGGCGAACGACGTTCGCGAGTTGGGCCAGCCAGTCGTGGCAGGCTTCTCGACGCATCCTGACTGGGATCACGTGCTCTGGCACCCCGAGCTCGGCGAAGCGCCCCGTTACGGCACGGCCCGCTGCGCCGCTCAGATGCGAGATCTGCGGTCGAACGCGGACTGGAAGGCCCGCGTCGCCGAGGGGTTACCGCCAGAAATCGCCGAGGACACACCGCTGGACCTTTTCGGCATCATCACCGGTCTGCCCGCCGAAACCGCGCACGTTCCCTGGGATGGTCCTCCAGTCCGGATCATCGAGCATCCGGCGCATTCCCCCGGCCATGCAGCACTGTTGGTCGAGGAACGCGGGGTTCTCGTGGCCGGCGACATGCTCTCTGATCTCTTCATCCCGATGCTCGACGACTGGACCCGCACCAATGACCCGATCGAGGAGTACCTCACTGGGCTGCGGCTGCTGGAAGCCGTGGCGGACGACGTCGATGTCATCATCCCTGGTCACGGGTCCGTCGGCGGAGCCGGTCAGGCACACGCACGGATCGAACAGGACCGCGCGTACGTGCAAGCGCTACGCGACCGCCGTGATCCCGACGACCCGCGGATCGGCCCATCGGCCAAGCCCGGCTGGGAATGGGTAAGCGATATCCACGCCGGGCAAGCCCAGAGCGTCGCCGAAAGAGACGAACGCGACGCGACGCCGGGCTAGCGATGGGACACGGGACATCCGGCGCGGGCGGTCACACGTGACCTCGAGCGAGGATGATCGCGCCCGGGAACTCCTCATCCGGTCGCATGACCAGGGTGGCCTCGATCGTGAACCCTGCCTCCCGCAGCCAGCGGGCAACCTGGTCCGGCGTGCGCCGGTAATAGTCGACGTTGATCGAACGACCCGAGTAGCCCTCAGACGTATGGCGTGCCTCGTCACCGACATGGAAGCCCACCAGCAGCGGACCTCCCGGGCGCAGCACTCGACGGAACTGCCCGAACACCCCGGGCACAGAGTGATCGGGCACGTGGATCACGGACCAGAAGGCGAGTACGGCTGTGACCGAGTCGTCCGCCAGGTCGAGGTCGGTCATCGTCCCCACCTCGAACCGAAGGTCGGGGTAGTCGCGTCTCGCGATGGCGACCATCTCGGGCGAGAGGTCGATGCCGAACGCGTCCACGCCGAGGTCATGGAGGTGGCGGGTGACGTAGCCCGGACCGCAGCCGACGTCTGCGACGGGCCCGCCCCCGGCATCGCGCACCAGCTCTGCGAACAACGCCAGGCTCGCGCGTAGGTAGGGACTCCCGTCCAGCAAGCCACGCACCTCATCGGCGTAGCCGGAGGCGTCGGTGTCGTAGGAGGTGCGCGTCTCGGACAGCCAGTTGTCGGGCATGGGACAACACCCTAGGACGGACCACGAAAGGCGTGCCGTCGGGTACGTCGGCCCACCTGCTCCTGAGTGTCAGGAACAGGTGGCCAGCGCCCCTTTAGTTCCGCGTCAGCAGCAGCGCTGCTGAGGCTGCTGACCCGCGAGATCCTGCCGATGGCGCTCGAAGGACCGTCGATCCAGGACGACCTCGTCTGGGTGATTGCGGCACCGCTCCTCGAGGTACCGGTCGTAGGCGGACTCGCCGGTTACCTCGCGCACGTACCAGCGCACGCTGCGGCAGGCGTGCACCAAAGCCGACGCGGGGGTCATGGCCGCTCCCCCGAGTTGTCGTGGTCACCTGCCGCGCTCGCAGCCATGGCGTACTTCTCCTCCTTCGTGGGGATCAGTCCAGCCGGCGCGAACAGTGTCGAGCGCACGTACGGCGCCTCCATGGTCGTCACGGTCTCCGGGAACCTCAGGGACCGGATGCAGACCCGGGCGGCATCGGCGATGATGACGATCACGATAATCGCGAAGAACGCGGCGAGGATGCCATCGATCGTGGTGTTGGTGACGACCTGTTGCATGTCCTCGATGCTCGTCGCCGGCGCAAGCACCTCGCCGTCGTCGAGGGCGTCGGAGAACGCTGAACGCTGGGCGAAGAAGCCGAGCTTGGGATTGTCCGAGAACACCTTCTGATAGCTCGCCGTCAGCGTGACCGTGGCGTCCCAGACGAGGGGGACACCGGTCACCCACGCCCACTTCAGCTTGCCGTGCTTGATCAGCAGGGTGGTGGCGACGGTGAGTGCGATCGCGGCGAGTAGTTGGTTGGCGATGCCGAACAGCGGGAACAGCTGGTTGATACCACCGAGCGGGTCGGTGACACCGGCGTAGAGGAAGTAGCCCCAGCCGCCGACCACGACGGCACTTGTTGCGACGAGACCCGGCTTCCACGACACGTCACGCAACGGCTTGTAGACGTTGCCCAGGGTGTCCTGAAGCATGAACCGGCCAACGCGAGTGCCGGCGTCGACGGTGGTGAGGATGAACAGGGCCTCGAACATGATCGCGAAGTGGTACCAGAAGGCCTGAAGCCCACCGCCGAACGCTGCGGAGAATACCTGCGACATGCCCACCGCGAGCGTCGGTGCTCCACCGGTTCGCGAGACGAGGGTCTGCTCCTCGACAGCAGCGGCCGCGGAGGAGAGCTGGTCGGGTGTGATGGTGAACCCCAGGCTGGCTACCGCCTCTGCGGCGGATTGCAGCGTGGGGCCCATCAGTCCGGCGGGCGAGTTCATCGCGTAGTAGAGGCCGGGGTCGATGATCGACGCACAGATGATCGCGCTGATTGCGACGAAGCTCTCGGCGAGCATGCCGCCGTACCCGATCACCCGGATCTGCGACTCCTTCTCGATCATCTTCGGGGTGGTGCCCGACGCGATCAGCGCGTGGAACCCGGACAGGGCGCCGCAGGCGATCGTGATGAAGACGAACGGGAACAGCGAGCCAGCGAAGACAGGGCCGGTGCCCTCGAGGGCGAAGTCGGTGACCGCCTTGTTCTCCAGGATCGGCCGGGCGAGCAGGAGCCCGAACGCGAGCAGTGCGATCGTGCCGATCTTCATGAAAGTGGACAGGTAGTCACGCGGGGTGAGGAGCATCCACACGGGCAGGACCGAGGCCACGAAGCCGTAGGCGATCAGGCAGAAGACGAGGGTTTCCTTCGACAACGTGAACGTGTCGCCGAGGGCCGAGCCCTCCACCCATCCTCCACCGATCAGCGCGAGCAGGAGCAGGCCGACGCCGATCACAGTTGTCTCCATCACGCGGCCGGGACGGATCGTGCGCAGGTAAAAGCCCATGAACAAAGCAATCGGGATCGTCATCGCGATCGAGAATGTCGCCCACGGCGACACCGCCATCGCGTTGACCACGACCATGGCGAGCACCGCCAGCAGGATGATCATGATCGCGAAAACCCCGATCAGCGCGGCAGCCCCGCCGATCGGGCCGATCTCCTCGCGGGCCATCTGGCCCAGGCTCTTGCCGTCGCGCCGCATCGAGAAGAACAAGATGACCATGTCCTGTACGGCGCCGGCCGCGATGACGCCGACGATGATCCAGATCGTCCCCGGGAGGTAACCCATCTGCGCGGCAAGAACCGGCCCCACGAGCGGACCTGCGCCGGCGATCGCGGCGAAGTGGTGACCGAACAGCACCCGCCGGTCGGTCGGCTCGAAGTCGAGGCCGTTGTTCTTGCGCTCAGCCGGGGTCGCTCGGGTGTCGTCCACCTCGAGAACGTGCTTCACGATGAACTTCGAGTAGAAGCGGTAGCCGATCGCGTAGGATCCGAGGGCAGCCCCGAGCAGCCATAGCGCCGAGATCTGCTCGTCGCGTATCAGCGCGATGACGCCCCAGCAGATCGCACTGACGACAGAGATGGCCGTCCAGATGGCGATCTGACGCGGATCGCGCCCAGGTCGCTGTTTCGGGGACTTGGGGGGTGGCTGGTTTGAAGTGGTCGTCGTCACGGTGATCCTCCAGGGTCAGGTGATCGGTCGGGTGAACGGAACATCAGGGCGGCGCCGGCCATGCAAGCCATGCAGAGGCCGACCCAGGCAAGCTGGTACCAGTAGAAGAAGGGCACGTCGAACAGTCGCGGCTCCTCGCGGGCGTACCACGGGACCCAGGCGAGCCCCACAACCGGAAGCAGCAGCAGTGAGGCGCCCGACCAGCGCCGGAAGCGCCCGATGCCGGTCCGGGTCGCTGGCAAGGTCGTCCGCAAGAAACCCGCCCTCCTCTTCGGCTGCGTGCTCGTCAACTGCCCGTGTGAGTCGTTCCACAAGGTCAGTTGCCATCGGCAGTGTTCTGGTTGACACCGGCGTCGCAAATAAAAGTCGATCGCGACATATCGATGAACGACGCGTAAACCATCCGGCCGCTTGGGCAACTTGAAGGCAGAGTGGCCTGTGTCCCATTGGCGTGGGACCAGGTCACCCAAGTGTCCGAGTCGACAGTCAGGGTGGTGTGGGCGTGGACGTCACACTCCTCGGCTTCGCGGCTGTGCTCGGCGGCACCTCCTTCCTTGCGTTCGCGGCGGGTCGGACGCGCGGCGATGACGGCGTCCCGACGCTCGAGGCGTGGGCCCTGGCCGACCGGCGGTACGGCGCCTTTGCTGTGTGGCTGCTGCTGGGCGGCACGATCTACACGGCCTACACCTTCGCGGCCGTACCCGGACTGGTTTACGGGGCTGGAGCAATCGGCTTCTTCGCGCTTCCCTACACGATCGTCGTCTACCCACTCGCGTTCTGGATGTTGCCCAAGCTGTGGTCGGTCTCGGCCGAGCACGGATTCATCACTGTCGCCGACTACGTGCGCGGGCGCTGGGGCTCCCATCCACTCGCCCTAGCAATCGCCCTGACCGGGCTGCTGGCGACGATGCCGTACGTCGCCTTACAGCTGCTTGGGATTCGAGCGGTGCTGCAGGTCGGTGGCATCTATCCGGACGGAGCCGCAGGAGACGCACTGCTCGCGGTGGTGTTCGGGGTGCTGGCCGTAGCGACATACCGCAGCGGGCTGCGCGCGCCGGCACTCATCGCGGTCGTCAAGTGCACTCTCGTGGTGGCGGTCGCCGTTGGCGTGAGCCTTGCTGCTCTGGACCGGCTCGGAGGGCCGGGTGCGGTCTTCGCTGTTGGCCAGGCCGGAGCCGCGACGCCAGCATCCTTTGCCGCGTCGCTGGACCCGTCGTTGCACATGGCGTACGCGACCCTGGCGCTGGGTTCGGCGATGGCGCTGCTGGTCTACCCGCACGTGCTCACCGCCGCGTTCAGTGCCAGCTCGGCGGGGGCGTTGCGTCGTTGCGTGGTCGCCATGCCGCTGTGGACAGCCGTGCTCGCGCTGTTCGGCTTGTTGGGGCTGGCCGCGCGCAGCGCGGGGGTGGAGGCTCCGCTGGGCAACGCCGAGGCAGCCCTGCCGATGTTCGTGGCAGACCTGCTGCCGGCGTTGCTGACCGGGCTCGTATTCGGTGCCCTCGCTGTCGGGGCATTGGTGCCCGCGGCGGTGATGTCGGTTGCTGCGGGGACACTGTTCGCCCGCAACGTCTACAGCGAGTACCTCCATCCGGAGGCGACGCCGCGGGCCCAGACCAGGGTCGCCCGGGTGACGTCGCTGGTGGTGAAGGTCGGCGCACTGTTCTTCGTGTTCGGACTCCGTGGGCAGGACGCCATCAACCTGCAACTCCTGGGCGGGGTCTGGATCCTCCAGACTTTCCCAGCCGTCGCGCTGGGCCTGTGCACGCGCTGGCTGCACCGTGGTGGGATCCTGGCCGGATGGGCCACCGGCATGGCCGTGGGCACCTACCTCGTTGCCGAGGGCGGGTTCTCCGCCCTGGTTGACGTTGGTGTGGGCGGAACCCACACTCAGGTGTACGCCGCGGTCGTCGCGCTCTTCGCCAACCTGGCGGTCGCGGTTGTGCTCAGCCCACTGCTCGACCGGCTCGGGGTCTCCCGTGGTGTGGATGCCACCTCACGTGCGATCCACGGACCAAACCGTCTCGGTCCGGGGCGGCAAGGGAGAACTGCATGACAGAGATCGAGCAGAGCACGGGAAGGATCGTCGCCCGGTCGGGAGCCTCCGTCGCGAGGCCACGGGCCAGCGTCGGCCGGGCCGACGCCTCGCCCTCCGTCCTGGCTGCGACGCTGGATCTGCGGGACGCCGAACGCGAAGCCGCGATCGCCCGGGTGTTCGACCAGTCCCACACTCGGCTGGTGCGGCTCGCCGTACTCCTCGGGGCCGGGCCCGACGCCGAGGACATCGTGGCGGAGGCGTTCTGCCAGCTCTACCGGCGATGGCCCAAGCTGCGTTCACCGGACGCGGCGCCTGCCTATGTGCGGGGCGCGGTCGTGAACCTGGTGCGCATGCGGTTGCGGCACCTGCAGGTCGTACGGCGTCACGACGACCGCGCGCTGAGGCCGAACGACACCGTGTCGGCGGAGAGCGTGGCCCTCGACCGCGAGGACCAACGGGCCGTCGTGAACGCCTTGGAGGAGCTTGCCCCCCGGCAGCGCGAGGCCATCGTGTTGCGCTACTGGATGGACCTCAAGGAGGCCGAGATCGCGGCCGCCATGGGAATCTCCTGCGGTGCGGTCAAGTCGCACACGGCGCGCGCGATGTCTGCCCTTACCCGAGCCGTTGGAGGGGTCCGATGAGCGAGTCCCCGCGCCAGGGCGGTACCGCCTCGGACGAGCTGCTCCGCGATGTCCTAGAAACCCTGGCATCTCAGGTCTCGGTGTCCCCGGACGCCTACCACGAGGTTCGTGCCGAGTGGGTGCGCCGTCAGCGGCGCCGCAAGCGGCTGGGCCTGGTGATCGCGATCGTTCTGATCGCGCTCGCAGACCTGATCGGGCTGTGGTCGCTCAACCGGGCCGAGACCGGCGGCTCCATGATCTTCGACGATCGCACTCCGGCCCAACACGATGAGCAACCTGTTCCGCGAGTAGGTCAGCCCTGACCGCCGGCCGAGTCAAGCGAGCTCCATCGGGACCAGCTCGTCCCACGAGGGGTAGCGGTTCAGGGAGTCTCGGGCCACCACCGTCGAAGCCACGCGCACTCCCGTGAACAGGGCGTCACTCATGGGTACGCCGCGGACGAGCTCGGCCAGCAGGCCCGCGGCCAGGCTGTCGCCAGCACCCGTCGTGTCCCTGGGAGTCACCATCGGCGCGCTCAGCAGAAAGTTCTCGCCGGCGGGGCCGCGGGCGGCAACGCCGCGCTCCCCGAGCTTCACGACGACCCAGCCGGCGCACCGCTGTGCGAGCCTCTCGATCGCCTCTTCCACGGTGGACGCCCCCGTGAGCGCGAGGGCCTCCGGCTCGTTCGGAAGGAAGAGGTCGAGGAGGGGCAGCAGGTCCAGCACCTCTGCGGCTCCAGAACCGCTCCAGTCGTCGGGGTCCCAGCCGGTGTCGAGCGCGACGAATGCTCCCGTGTCGCCGGCCCGCCGCAGCAGCTCCTCGGCCCCGTGCTCCCGGAAGCCGGGCAGCGAGAAGTAGCCGGTGAGGAGCACGAAGTCGGCCGCAACCACGTCCGCCGGCAGCGAGTCCACCCCGTACTGGCTCAGCGCCCCGTGCGCGGTGATGAACGCACGCTCCCGCCCCGGTGCCTCGAGCGCGATCGAGATGCCGGTTTCCTCGCCGACGACCACGTCCAGGTCACCGCCCAGGCCCAGGTTCCGGAACTCCTGGGCGACCCAGCGGCCAGCCTGGTCGTCGCCGACGGCGCCGAAGAGCCGGTGGTCGACCCCCAGCGCGGCAAGGGTCAGCGAGACGTTGCCGGCGGCCCCGGCGGGCCGTACGGCGATGTGGTCGATGACGTGGTCACCACCCGGCCTCGGCAGCCGGTCGACTGGGCTCGCCAGGACGTCGAGCTGGACGTTGCCGACAATGTGCAGAGCCTGTGTCATCGGCCGTCCAGCTTGATGTCGTCCTGCGCGTAGCGGAACCCGTCGGCACGCAGTCCCCTCCGCAGTACGAGCTCCGCGGCCAGGAGCTGCAACGGCACGATCTCCAGGACCGCTCCGGCCAGGGGCGACGGCGGTTCAGGGAGACGCAGCACGGTGAGGTGTTCGGCATCCTCGACGTCCTTGCTCGCGGTGATCAACAGCGTCGGGCAGCCGAGCCCGGCCAGCTCGCGGGCCAGCCTGAGCTCGCGACCGGCCCCGATGACCACGCACGCGGCGTCCGCGTCAACCGCCTCCATCGACCCGTGCAGGTAGTTGAAGGTCTCGTGGCTCGCAGTGTGAAGCCGCGCGGACTCACGCATCATCAGGGCCCCCTCGCCCGCCGTTGCGCGGGAAGAACCGCTCGAGACCACATCGATGATCCGGGCGCGGTGGAAGGCGTCCGCGAGCCCGGCAACGAGGTCCCTGCACTCCTCGGTCACGTGGGCTACCTGCTCGGGGAGCGCGGCCCAGTCGCTGCCAGTGCCGGCCCAGTGCTCGCCGAGCAGCCCGATCGCCTGGAGCGTGGCGGTGTAGCCGGTGGTATAGATCCGGCTGTCCGGGCCACTACCGAGCGGAATCACCTGGTCCACCACCTCGGTCAGCGGCGCCTGCGGGTCGTTCGTGATGCCGATCCTGCGACCAGGTGCTCCGCGGAGAGCGGCCACCGTCTCGGCACTCCGACCGGACTCGCTCATCGCCACGTAGACCTCGGCCAGCGGCAACTCCGAGCCCTTCAGCTCAGCAGCGGACACGGCGACCGTCCGGATGCCCAGCCCGCGCCACACGGGGGCCGCACTGTTGGCGACGTGCTCGCTGGCCCCGATCCCGATCAGCGCCACGAGTGCATTCGGCTCGAGCGGCGCCACCTCGCCCAGGGCGCGGCGTACGCTCTGGGCGCTCTCGGCCAGGGATTGCGGCTGGAGGGCGATGCCCTCGACGAACTCCATCTGGATGCTCAGCCCTTCACCGCGCCGGAGATGAGTCCGCCAGCGATGTAGCGCTGGAACACCAGCGCGAGGACAAGGGGCGGCAGGGTTGCGAGCACGCCACCGGCCGCGATCAGACCGAAGTCGGAGGAGTACTTGCCGGTGAACTCCGCGATCGCGACCGGGATCGTCTTCGCGTTGGTCGAGGAGGTGAAGATCAGCGAGAACAGGAACTCATCCCACGCCAACAGGAACCCGAACATGCCCGTGGTCAGGACACCGGGCCGCGACAACGGCAGGATCACCCGGACCAGGGCGCCCAGTCGGGTGCACCCGTCCACACGTGCCGCCTCTTCCAGGTCCGGCGGCAGGCTCAGGTAGTAGTTCGACATCGTCCACAGGCAGAACGGGGTGACGATCGAGCAGTAGGTGAGGACCAGGCCGGTCTTGGTGTCGAGGAGGCCCAGCGAGGCCAGCCCGAGATACAGCGGGATCACCAGTGCGATGGGCGGCAGCATGTAGACGGCCACGAACACGAAGAGCGTCGTACGTCGCATCCGGAACCGCAGGCGGGCGAATGCGTAGCCGCCCAGCACCCCCACCACAAGCGAGATCGCGGTCGTGAGCGTGGCGACGATGAAGCTGTTGACCATGGCCTGCCGGAAGCTGGCGGCGACGTTCGTGCCGTTGCCGTCTGAGGTGGCGAAGATGGCGCGGTACCGCTCGAGCGTCGGGGCGTCCGGCCACCAGTGCGGGTCCGGCGCGAGCAGCTCACGTGGCGGGGAGATGCTCGAGATCAACAACCACGCGAACGGCGCGAGCACCACGACCGCCATGAGAACCGCAGCCAGGTGGATGCTGACGAGGTATGCCTTGCCGGGCCTCATTCGACACCCGCCATCTGGCCCTGGCGCAGAAGCTTCAGGTATCCCATCGCGAGGGCGAAGACGGCCAGCACGATCAGGTAGGCCAACGCAGAGCCGTAGCCGAAGAGCTGGTTACTGAAGGCTTGGAGGTAGGTGTAGAACGCCACGGTCTGGGTGCCACTGGCGGGCCCGCCGCCGGTCATCACGTAGATGATGTCGAAGACCTTGAACGCCTCGATCGTGCGGAGGATGAGCACCACGGCGATGGCCGGAGCGAGCAGTCGCAGAGTGAGATGCCAGAAGGTCTGCCACCGCCCGGCGCCGTCGATGCGAGCCGCCTCGTACAGCTCGTCCGGGATGGTCTGCAGACCGGCCAGGATGAAGAACACCACGATGGAGGTGTTCTTCCAGACATCGGCGGCGATCACCATGTTCAGCGCCAGGAATGGCGAGCCGAGCCATTGGGTCGGCGTCTCTGAGATCCCCAGCGTGTCCAGCAGGCCGTTCAGTGCGCCGTACTGACCGTTGTAGATCCAGCGCCACATCGAGCCGTTGACGATCGTGGGCAGGGCCCACGGCAGGACCACGATGCTGCGCCACAGCCACCGGGCACGCAGCGGCGTGTTCAGCAGCAGTGCCACCGCGATTCCCAGCACCAGTTCCAAGGACGTCGAGACCAGGGTGAAGTACATCGTGTGACGCAGCGCGCTGTAGAACACGCTGTCCCCGAAGACGCGGGTGTAGTTGTCCAGCCCGACGAAGGGGTAGTCGCCGGGCATGGAGCTGGTGACGTCGTACAACGACACCACGAGGGTCCGCACCACGGGGTAGAGCACCACGCCGAAAACGACGAGCACCGCCGGCAGCAGGAGCAACAGGGCGAACCAGCCCTCACCGGAAGTCCGCCGGGAAGGGCGGGGGCCGGCCTGGCGGCGCAGGGCCACCGGCAGGAACCTCACCCGCCCAGTAGCGACGAAGCCTGTGAAGCCGCGGCGTCCAGCGCCTTCTGCGGATCCTTGTCCCCCAGCAGGGCGCTCTGCAGCTCGGCCTGCAGCGCCTGGGAGATGGCGTTGTAGTTCTCCACCTGGGGTCGCAGGATGAGGTCACCCAGCTGCTCCTTGGCCACCGGGACCACGGCCGGGTTGGTCTTGATGACCTGCGGGCTGTCGTACGACGCCTCCCAGACCGGGAGGGAGCTGAGCGCGTACTTCTCCTGGACGGACTTGCTGGTCAGGTACTCGATGAACTTCCAGCCGGCGTCCTGGTTCTCACTGCCGGCGGCCAGGGCGAGAGCCATGCTGCCGTTCACACCAGGCCCGCTCCCGGATCCGGCCGGGGTGCGGAACACCCCGACGTTGCCCGCGATCTGGCTTTCGGCCGGGTCGTTGGCCAGGCCGTACATGTAGGTCCAGTTGAGCGCGAGGCTGGCCTGCCCGGAGGAGAACACGCGGCGCACGTCCTCTTCCAGAGACTGGGTGGAAGCCGGGTTGCTCAACCCGTCGACGATCGTCTTGCGCATGAACTCGAGTGCCGTGACGCCGCCCTCCCGGTTGAAGGCCGGCTGGCCGGAGTCGTCGAGGAAGGTGCCGCCGAAGGCGCCGACCAGCTGGGCGTAGTCACAGATCAACGCCTCCGCCTGCTGCCAGGACCACACCAGCGGGTACTTCACGACCTGGGCAGCTTTGAGGGCCTTGGCAGCGTCGAGCACACCGTCCCAGCTCTCGAGGGACGCCGCGTCGACCTTCGCCTTCTTCAGGTGCGCGGTGTTGGCGAAGAGGTACTTGGTGTCCAGGATCCACGGCACGCCGTAGAACTTGCCGTCGTGCTGGGGAGTAGCGACCGCGCCGCCGAGCATTTCCTGCTTCCACGCGTCGGGCCAGCGGCCCGTGACGTCGTCCACGATCTTCTTGGAGCCGAACTCGGCCGGCCAGATCACGTCGACCAGTACGACGTCGTACGTTCCGGCCGGTGCCGCGGCGACGATCTTGTCGTGCAGCGCCTCGAACGCGACGAAGTCGGCCTTGACCTTGAGGCCCTTGTTCGCGGCCTGGAACGAGGAGATCATCTCGTTGATGTTCTCCTCGGAGTAACCGGCCTGCTTCATGAACAGGGCGCGAATGGTGCCGCTGCCCTTGCCGGCCGAGCCCTCGGTGCCCCCTCCGCCGCAGGCGGAGAGGAGTCCGCCCACGCCGACCGCGCCGCCAAGTGCGAGCAAACCGCGACGGGACAGGGTGATCTGGAGGTGCCCCGGGCGTGCGGGAGTCTCGGTCATCAGCGCGCTCCCATTTATTAGGCAATCTGCTTTTCGAATGGATCTTGGAATATATTCACGCGAAATCCCGTGCGTCAAGAGGGAGGGAGGGAATCGAGTTGGAACCCCGTCCGTCGAGTCGGCACCGAGTCCTGGACTTCCTGCTCAGGCAGAGCGGGGCCGTGACCCGCCCCGAAGTCGCCGCCGCCTGCGACCTGTCCCGACCCACCGTCTTCAGCGCCGTGCGGCACCTCGAGCGGGAGGGCCTGGTGCACGAGACTGGGCAGCGCAGCGGCTCCCCCGGGCGGTCGGCGGCCCTGTTCGAGGTATCACCCGCCGCCGGCACCGTCCTCGCGCTCGATATCGGCGGCAGCAACCTCCGCGTCGCCGTGGCCGACGTCCGCGGCCGTCCCCTGGCGGAGCTGCGTGAGCCGACGGCGCGACCTGGTGGCGCGGCCATCGTCGCGCAGGCAGGTGATCTGGCCCGCAAGGCACTCCGCGCTGCGGGCACTCCCCCACCGAGGCTGTCGGCGGTCACTGTCTCGGTCCCGGGCGTGGTGGACACCGACGGCAGCACCGTGCACTTCGCCACCAACATCGACCAACCCGACCCCTTCGACTTCCGTACGCCGATCGCCGAGGCGCTGGGCGCCCCAGTGGTTCTCGAGAACAACGTCAACCTGGCTGCTCTCGGAGAGCGCTGGCGTGGCGTGGGTCGAGAGCTCCGCACCTTCGTGATCGTGGCCGTGGGGGCCGGCATCGGGGCCGGGCTGGTCAACGACGGCGGAGTGATGCGCGGGGCACACGGGGCCTCGGGCGAGATTGCCTTCCTGCCATCCCTGGGCGCCCACCGACCGCTCGACCTACGAGCCCACGACGCGGCCGGAGGGCTGAACCTCCTCACCACAGCTCAACGGCACCCGGACTGGACCCGGCCGCCGCCGAGCACGGTGGAGGAGCTGTTCGAGCGTGCGGCCACCGGGGAGGAGCCGGCCGCCGCGCTCGTCGAGGAGGAGTGCGCCCGCGTGGCGTCAGTGATCGCGTCGCTGTGCGCCGTCGTCGACCCCGAGGCCGTCATCCTCACCGGCGGCGTCGGCGCCAACGAGCGGCTGATGCAGCGCTCGAGCGAGCTGGCCGCCGGCATGGCGTTGTACCCACCGGTCGTCATCAGGTCAGAACTCGCAGACCGCGCAAGCGTGGTCGGCGGCATCTACCTCGCCATGCAGGCGGCCCATACCGCGGTCATGCGGGAGCTCGACGAACATCCGACCAGACCGCAGGCAGGTCAGGGCTGACCGCGTCAGCCGAGGGTTCAGAGCGCCGAGAGACTGGAGGATGGTCAGTCATTTCAGTACGTCTGCCACGTCGGCGGCGACAACCTCCGTCAGTGGGCAGAACGTGTCCAAGGCGCCCGGCTGGCAGGCAGAGAAGCGGTGTCCGGCTACGACCCCGATGACCTAGCGCTCGCGCGACGTTACGAAACGCTCCCCTTGGCAGCAGCGCTCTGGTCGACCGGTCAGGCGATCGACGCCTGGGTGAGCGTGCTTCCCGCCGCGGTCTCGGAAGGGATCGTCCTTGAACACGAGACTCGCGGAACGCAGCGCGCCGAGGATGTGGCCCGGAACAACTGTCATGACGCCCAACACCATCTGTGGGACATCAGTCAGATCCTGCTAGGGCACGAGCCGCTGGGGCACTGATCTGACGCGCGGAGTGGCTGGGTGAGGCGGACAGGGGTAGTCAGGCGAGGCCGTCGAAGAGGTCAGTCAGCATCGGTGCATCTCGTTCGTACCCAGGCCACGCAATCGTGTACCACTCCCGCCGAACGCGCCGCTCCCACTGATCGGTGTTCGTGGGGTCATCGGACATGACGTGGAGCTGGCTCTTGTGCTCACGAAGGCCGGCCACGATGCGACCGGTGACTTCTCGACAGTCGACGGTTATCCGGATCTGCTCGTCTGGGATGCCGCGCATGTTGTACGTCTGCGTCGGGTCGAAGGTGTAGAGCCCGAGCTCGGCCCGCTGGCGGTTCCACCGGTCGAAGACTGACTGCGGGACCGCGCCATGCGCGAGGCGCAGGAACCCAGACCCGTTGTCGGAGCGCAGTCGCGCGAAGGCTTCGTCGGTGGCAGCACCGATCGCGATGTGGTCGGGATGGCCGAAGATGCCGTCGGGGCCGAACGTGACGACAACGGCGGGATCCTCCTCCTCAAGGATCCCCGCCACCGCTGAGACAAGGTCATCGAAGGGAACGTCGGCGACGCCTCCGTCCGGCAGACCTAGCCACTCGTGACGGTCAGGAACGCGACCGAGCGCTCGCCACGCGGCTTCATCTTCGCCCTGTCGGATGGACCCAAGCGTTTCGCGAGTCGCCGGGAACCCGTCTCGGATGTCGCCGTGCTCGCCGAACGTGGCGTGAACCAGAACAAATCGAAAGTCTTGCTCATCCGCGTGCAGCGCGACGCTGCCGGCGACCCCGTACGCGTCGTCGTCTGGGTGCGCGACGACGCAGGCGAGGGTCCGGTTACGCATGACCCGCAGTATCGGCCCGGGGACCTAGCTGCAGCGACGCGGCCTGCACGACGTCTAGTCGGTCACCTCGGATGGCTACCTTGTTGGCATGTCGATCGGCCGGACGACGAAGTGACCACCTTCAACGCCTGGCTGCGCCGCCACCCCGACTCCCAAGACGGCACCCGACGATGACGCACAGCGAGGGCTCCAGCCTTGTCGACGACCTGCGCGGCTACCTGCAGGAGTCCCGTGACGTGGTCGTTGACTCGCTCGACGGCCTGTCGGAGTACGACGTACGCCGACCGCTGGTGCCCTCCGGCACCAACCTGCTCGGGCTGGTCAAGCACCTCACCGGCATCGAGCTGGGCTACCTCGGCGCGTGCGTCGCCCGACCCTCTCCGGTGGCCATCCCCTGGGTGGACGACGGCTCGGTGTGGGAGTCGGCCGACATGTGGGCCACACCCGACCAGTCGCGGGAGTACCTCTTGGGCCTCTACCGTCGGGCATGGCAGCACAGCGACGAGTCGCTGGCCGCCGTCCCGCTCGATGCGCCCGCATCCGTGCCCTGGTGGACCGAGAAGCGGAGAAACACGACGTTCGGCCATCTCGTCGCCTGCGTACTCACGGAGACCGCCCAGCACGCCGGTCACTGCGACATCGTCCGGGAGATGGTCGACGGTCGAACGGCGGCCGACGCGGCCGGCCCCGACTTAGTCCGCCGGATCCAGGCCGCTGCCAATACGTTTCGACGACCGACCCCCGGAGGATGAGGGGCTCTGCTTGGGCACGCGGATCCTCCTGCCAACAAGTCGCGTGCTACCCCTGCGTCCTCCACTCCCGCCTGCTGCCGCCCGCTCGCTGATCAGCGTTCCGCGCGCCCATGCCGATGAGCGAGCGTGTCGCAATGCTCGTCGATGTCACGATGAGTCTGTGCAGGACGCGCCATGCATGACGGTTGACGAAGTGCATGTCGTTCTCGACACCGTGCGCTCGGTCGGATGCCGGTTCTGGCTCGAGGGAGGTTGGGGCGTCGATGCGCTGGCTGGCCGCCAGACCCGACCGCACCGGGACGTCGACCTCGACGTCGACGCAGCCCATGAGCAAGAGGTTCTCGACGCGCTCCATGAGCTGCGGTACGTCATCGAGACCGATTGGAGGCCAAACCGGGTGGAGCTCGTGGCCCCCGGTCGTGGCTGGGTTGACCTGCACCCGCTGGTCATCGACGGCAACGGCAATGCCCGTCAGGCCGCCCTCGGTGGAGGCTGGCACGAGTTTCCGCGTTCCTTCTTTACCCTGGGTCGAATCGGGGGGAGCAGCGTTTCGTGCGTCTCGGTCGAAGCGCAGCGCCTCTTCCACACCGGCTATGAGCTTCGTGACGTCGACCGTCACGACCTCGAGGTTCTCAATCAGCTCAATGGGCACTGATCAAGTGGCCCGGAGCAAGATGGTGTGGACCTTGGGTCACCAGGTGACTCAAGGTCCACACCATCTGGAGTTTGCACAGGCTCTCTGGGAGATGAGCGGGTGGCGTACCGCCCACGACCCCACAGCCCGATCTGTGGAGTCTGTCCTGCTCGTGGTCCGTGCTGTACTCCGCTGATCGGGGTTTTCGTTCACCATCGACCACCTCGGGGTCGTGGATGCTGCTCGGCTTGCGGAGTGTGGTCTCGGCTGGCCACTCGCTTCGCTCGTTTCGAGACGCTCGCTGGCGCTCGCTCCTCAACGCAAGGCTGCTCGACCACCTACGGCGCGGGCCGCCGGGTCCGTACCCCACGCCCGTCCTTGGGCTCGCGCCACAAGTTGTCTACGCGGTCGAGGTCTCGGCGGCCTTCTTGATCGAGGCGGCCTCCGTGTTGACGTACTGCTTGGTCAGCGACCGCGTCATCAGCCAGCCGATCCCGGACAGCGGACCGGACACGGTCACGGCGAGGGTGAGCCGGCTCCCGTCGGGGTGCGGCTCGACGACGTGTGTGGCGGTGATGTTGACGCCGGGCGAGCTCGACTCCCAGGTGTACGACGACCCGTCGGCCAGATCGGTGACCGTCCACACCGCTGTGGGCAGCCGGGGCTGCTGCAACCGGGTTCGGGAGCCGACGGCCAGCGGTCCGTCATCGAGACGCTCCACGGCGTCGACGGTCGGGATCAGCTCGGGCCAGCGCTCGACGTCGATGATCACCGCCCAGACCCGCTCGGGCGGGGCCGCGATGGTGACGGTGTGCTGGAGGCTCGGCATGCGCTGACTGTACGACGGCGACTCGGAGGCCGGGGCGGAGCTCAAGGTCGCAGCTTCTCGCTCCAGCGCTGGAACAGGTCTGCCAGGCGCTGCCGCAGCACGCTGACCCCGAGGTGAGTCAGCTTGATCTCGCTGCCAGCGGCGAGGTCGGCGGCGGAGTACGGCGCGTCGCGGTCTCTGTGGCGGGCCCGCGACATGCCCCGCTGGCCGACCTCGCGGTGCTCACGACTGGTGAGGAGGCCGCGGTCTCCTTCAGGTGCGCAGGAAGCGGACACCCTGCCCGGGGCGCAGCTGTGCCACCGGGGGAAGGGCACGCGAAGGAACTACACCGATCACCGGGTAGCCGCCTGTGACGGGATGGTCCGGACCGAACAACGTCAGCCGACCATCCGGCGGTGCCTGTAGGGAGCCCTCGACCATGCCCTCGCTGACCAGCTCGTCCTCGATACGCCGGGGCAGTGCCGGACCAGCCAGCCGGATACCGATCCGGTCGGAGTCAGCCGTGACCTCGAAGCGCTCGCCGAGCAGCAGGTCGATCGCCGCTGGCTCGAACCAGTCCGCGCGTGGACCGAGCTGGACCGGGAGTACGACGTCCTCGTCCGCCGCAGCCGGCATCGCAAGTGCGACCACGTCGGCCACCGGCACCGGCCCGTGGGGCGGACCCACGGGCAGGGCATCACCTGGACTCAGTGGCGCCGGCCCCAGACCGGACATCAGGTCGGTCGACCTCGACCCCAGGACGGGATCGACCAGGAGTCCGCCGGGGACAGCGACGTAGCTCCTCAGTCCCCGATCAGGCATCCCGAGGCGCACGTCCTCACCGGCACTGACCGCGATCGCCTCGTGCGTCCATCGCGCCCGGGTGCCCACGCGGACGGGCAGGGGTGCGCCGGTCACGGCCACCCAGGTCGGCGCGTCGAAGCGCAGCTCCAGTCCACCGTTGGTGACCTCGATAACTGCGGCACCCTGCTCGTTCCCCACGAGCCGGTTGGCCAGGGCCATGGCGACCCGGTCCACGGCCCCGGACCGACCTACGCCCAGGTGCGCCCAGCCATGTCTGCCCGAGTCCTCAACCAGCGAACGCAGCCCGGGATCCACCACGGTGAGCGTCGTCATGCGGCCGTCTCCCGGAACCGCACCTCGTAGCCCGGGACGAGCAGCGCCGGCGGGTCAGACTCCGTGTCCCACATCGGCTCGTCGGTGTGCCCGAGCAGTTGCCACCCGCCGGGCGAGCGGCGCGGGTAGACGGCCGAGAACTCGCCGGCGATCCCCACGGCACCCGCGGGTACGGCGACCCGGGACTCGCCTCGACGGGGGACGTTCAGCCTCGGATCGCCGCCGACGAGGTAGGAGAACCCAGGGGCGAAGCCGCAGAACGCGACCCGCCACGGTTGCTCGGTGTGCGCGCGAACGATCTCGCGCTCCTCCAGCCCGCAGTGCCTGGCGACCCACGCCAGGTCCTCGCCGTCGTAGACCACCGGGATCTCGACCGTGCGGCGATCGCCGGCAGGCAGGGGAACGACGTCCAGATCGCGCAGTCGGGCCTCGACGTCGGCCGGAGAAGTGACCTCAGGGTCGAGGACCAGGAGAAGCGTGTTCAGCGCCGGCACCAGGTCGCTGATGCCCTCGATGTCACCGCCCCGGACGGCAGCGGCCAACGCGTGCACCCGGTCGTTGTCGCCGAGCTCGACCAGCAGCCCGGTGTCACCACACCGGTGCGCGGTCAGCTCCGTAGCCACGACCATTCCCCCGCCCGATCAGCGGATCGGCGCCAGCTCGACGCCCGCTGCGTCCAGCGCCTTCCGGGTGTCCCGGGCGATCTCCACCGCACCGGCGGTGTCGCAGTGCACCAGGATGGCTTCGGCCTTGATCGGGATGCGGCTTCCGTCGACGGCAGTGATCTCACCCTCGGTCACCATCTCCACCGCACGCGCAGCCGCTGCTGCCGGATCGGCGAGCATCGCGTTCGCCTCCGTGCGCGGCACGAGCAAGCCTTCAGGGGTGTAGGCCCGGTCCACGAACGCCTCAGCGACCACACGGAGGCCGGCCTCCTGCCCGAGTCGCCAGGTCTCCGTGCCGACCTGGCAGAGCAGCGGCAGGTCGGGGTCGTACTCCTTCGTCGCGTCCACGATCGCCTGCGCGTGCTCCGTGACCGTCGCGGATGCGTTGTAGAGCGCGCCATGCGCCCGTACGAAGTCGATCCGGCCGCCACCCAGTCGGGCGAAGACCTCGAGGGCACCCATTTGGTAGAGGAGGTCGTCGGTCAGCTCCTGGCGGGCATAGGCGATGAACCGGCGGCCGAACCCGTGCAGGTCGCGGTAGCTGACCTGGGCACCGATCGAGACGCCGTTCTCGACCGAGCGCTTGCAGGTTCGCCGCATGATGGCCGGGTCCCCGGCGTGAAAACCGCACGCGATGTTCGCTGCGGTGACGACGTCGAGCAGTGCCTCGTCGTCAGCGATCGACCAGCGGCCGTACCCCTCGCCGATGTCGGTCGTGAGCGCTACCCGAGGCATGCCTGTTCTCCTCTCGACGTCCGGCACGGTCACGATAGGGACTCGTCCCGGTGCGAGTATGACCCGCCCCCGGGGATCTGAACAGGACGAGTCAATGCGGACGACTCGGCATCATGCGTGCCGGGTCGACACTGCGCAATGCCGTCAGCAGCGAGTCACGGACGGCGCGGATGGTGGGGCTGTGCTCACTGCCCGCTCTGGTCAGGGTGAGCAACATCCGGGCCGAGCCGGTCGGGGTGCGCTCGAGCCCCTGCGCACCCCGGGCCAACAGCAGCGCCGGCAGCAGACCCGCGGCTCGACCCTTCTCGATGAGCTCGAGGTGCACGAGCAGGTCTTCGCTCTCGTAACGCATGTCCGGTTCGAATCAGTCGACGACAAGTCAGCTCCGCCCACTCACGCGCGGCCACTTCCCCGGTCATGACTGCACCGGGACACCTCGACGATTGACCGCGTCGTAGGTGGTGGATCGTTGTTTGACGGGTCGGCTGATTGCGGTGGCGATGGTGGTGAGTTCTTCGACGGTCTTGGCTGAGCCGTGGGTGGAGCCGGCCATGCGGGAGATGGTTTCTTCCATCAGGGTGCCGCCGAGGTCGTTGGCTCCGGCTTGGAGCATGGCCTGGGTGCCTTTGACGCCGAGTTTGACCCAGCTGGTCTGGATGTTGTGGATGCGTCCGTGGAGCAGGATGCGGGCCATGGCGTGCACGGCGAGGTTCTCGCGCAGGGTGGGTCCGGGTCGGGCGATGCCGGCGAGGTAGATGGGTGAGGAGTTGTGCACGAAGGGCAGTGGGACGAACTCGGTGAACCCTTGCGCCCCAGCATCCAGGGCAGTGTCCTGGATGCGGCGCAGGACCTTGAGGTGGTGGACCCAGTGGCGGGGGTTGTCGACGTGGCCGTACATCATGGTGGAGCTGGAGCGTAGGCCGACGCGGTGTGCGGTGGTGATGATCTGGATCCAGGTGGCGGTGGGGAGCTTGCCCTTGGTCAGCACCCAGCGGACCTCGTCGTCGAGGATCTCCGCGGCGGTGCCGGGGATGGTGTCCAGGCCGGCTTCGCGGGCCTTGATCAAGAAGTCCTCGAAGGACAGGCCGGTGCGTGCGGAGCCGTTGAGGATCTCCATCGGGGAGAACGCATGCACGTGCATCTGCGGGACCCGCGCTTTGACGGCGGCGGCGAGGTCGAAGTAGGCGGTGCCGGGCAGCTCGGGGTCGATACCGCCCTGCATGCACACCTCGGTCGCCCCCAACGCCCAGGCCTCCTGGGCGCGGTCCGCGACCTGGCCCAACGACAGCGAGTAGGCATCAGCGTCGGTACGGCGTTGGGCGAAGGCACAGAACCGGCAGCCCACGTAGCAGACGTTGGTGAAGTTGATGTTGCGGTTGACCACATAGGTGACCTCCTCCCCCACCGTCTCCCGGCGCAGCTCATCAGCGAGCCGGCACACCTGGTCGAGCAGGCCACCCTGCGCGCTCATCAACGTCAACGCATGCTCATCAGACAGGTTCCCCGGGTCACGCTCGGCCGCCCTCAGAGCTGCCATCTCGGTGGTTGAGGAGCGAGCGCCAGCGAGACGGGCCCCCAACATGGTGCCTGAGTCCTCGGCCTCCTCAACCACCGATTTCAGGGCCTCCCAGTCGCCGTAGACACTGTCGAAGTCGCTGCGGCGGTCCTCGGTGCGGCCCTCGGTGTCCACGCCCGTGTGCAGGTCGGTACGGCCGGTACCGGACCCGGCCACGGTGAAGCCGCCGTCGGGTTCCTGCCAGGGCAGACCGGTCGGCCTGAGGTCTCCATGCTCGACCTCTGGGCGGAGCAGCCCGTCGGGCCCGGCCAGGGCGGCGACATGGCCAGAGATCCGCGGGTCGATCCAGGGTTCACCGGCCAGCACGTACTGCGGGTGCACCGTGAGCCGGGCGCGCAGCGTGAACCCCGCCGCCGCGGTGACCGCCCGCAGCCGCTCCAGGGAGGGCCAGGGTCGTTCGGGGTTGACATGGTCCGGGGTCAACGGGGAGACCCCACCCCAGTCATCGACCCCCGCCCCCAGCAACGCTGTGCATTCGGCGAGGTCGACCAGGTTCGGCGGCGCCTGGAGGCGCACCGTGGGGCCGAGCACGATCCGGGCCACCGCGATCGCCGCCACATACTCCTCCAACCCCAGGTCGTCGACGTGGCGCATCGCGGTCTCCGGCTTGGCGCGGAAGTTCTGGATGATCACTTCCTGGACATGCCCGAACTGACGCGCCACCCGGCGCAGCGCGAACATCGACTCCGCCCGCTCGGTCAGGTCCTCACCGATCCCGACCAGCAGACCGGTCGTGAACGGCACCGCCAGCCGCCCGGCATCCTCGAGCACCCGCACCCGCACCGCGGGGTCCTTGTCCGGGGAACCGTAGTGCGCCAGACCACGCTCCTCGAAGAGCCGCCGCGAGGTCGTCTCCAGCATCATCCCCATCGAGGGGGCCACCGGCTTGAGCCGGTTCAGCTCCTCCCAGCTCATCACCCCGGGGTTCAGGTGCGGCAACAACCCGGTCTCCTCCAACACCCGGATCGCCATCGCCCGCACATAGGCCAACGTCGAGTCATAGCCCCGCGCCTCCAGCCACGCCCGCGCCTCGGGCCACCGCTCCTCAGGCCGATCCCCCAACGTGAACAGCGCCTCCGTGCAACCCAGCCCGGCGCCCTGACGGGCCAGCTCAACGACCTCGTCCGGAGACAGGTACGGCGCCTGGCCGGTGCGTTCGAGATGTCCCGGGGTGGTCACGAACGTGCAGTAATGGCACCGGTCACGACACAACCGCGTCACCGCGATGAACACCTTCGGCGAGAACGTCACCACCCCCGCCCGACCCGCAGCCTCCAACCCAGCATCACGAACCCGAGCAGCCACCCCACACACGCGTTCCAGATCCACACCACGCGCGGCCAACAACACCGCCGCCTCACCCACGTCGAGGGCCGCACCACGCTCGGCGCGGGCCACCGCCCGCCGCGTCTGCTGGGGAGTTGGGCCAGGACTTGGCGGGGTCATTGCCCCTCGGATATCTCGGTCACAGAAGCGAGCGTAATCGGCCCGCGACCGGGAGGGCATGGCCGGGACTGCCAATCAAAGCCAATGCCCCTGTGCAGATTTGCCGGTGCGCAGATGTGCCTGTTGGGCCGCCCAAGCAGACCCTGACGGCCAGAACCAGTCACCGGGAGAGGAGTATCGGCGCGTGACTTTCTTGACGGCTTCCGACGGAGCGCGAATCTGGTGGAACAGCGTGGGCGAGGGTGAGCCGGTGATCCTCGTGATGGGCCTGGGTACCCCAGCGACATGTGGTTCAGGACCACCCCAGTGCTCGCGAAGCGCTACCGGGTGCTGCTCCTGGACAACCGGGGAGCCGGGCGGACCGGAGATGTGCCGGGCGCGCCGTACACCGTCGAGATGATGGCGGATGACGTCGCCGCGGTTCTCGACGCCGCCGAGGAGTCGTCAGCTCATGTGGTCGGCGCGTCGATGGGCGGTCTGGTCGCACAGGAGCTCGCGATCACGATGCCCGACAAGGTGCGCACGGCGGTGCTGGCATGCACCCACCCAGGTGTCGCCCACGCCGTGTGGGACCCAGAGGCCCTCGCGTTCGTGACTGAGCGCGCGAACTTGACAGCGCAGCAGGCGGCCGAGGCTTCCATCCCGTTCAACTACGCCGAGGGAACGCCGCGGGAGCGCATCGAGGAGGACTGGGCTGTGCGCCTGCCCCTCGCCTGTACGCCGGCCGGTTACCTCGCACAGGCACAGGGCACCGCGACCTGGTCGGGCCTCGAGCGGCTGCCATCCGTGCGCGTGCCGACACTCGTCCTGCATGGTGAGGGCGACCGGCTGGTCCCTGCCGAGAATGGCCGCCGCATCGCGGCGGAGATACCGGGGGCCGAACTGGTGATGGTCCCCGACGCGAACCACCTGTTCTTCACCGACCAGCCCGAACGCACGAATGAGGCGTTGCTCGCGTGGCTCTCGCGTCATCGAAACCTTCGCTGAACAACCAGACCGTCGTCGGCGCCGCAAGCCGATCCGAGTCAGTCCTGCCCGTCCTCGGGCTGGAGCCACTCGCCTGGAGCGAACTCACGTCCGTAGTCCAGACAGGCTTCGTTCTCGCATCTTCCCTGCGTCTCGAAGGAAACGCCTGGGTTGCCGGTGGCGATGAGGAACGCAGCGTTCACGGGCGACAGGTGGCCGCCGTGTCGAAGGGGCTGCCCACAGGTGGGACAGTGCGGATCCG
The DNA here is from genome assembly GCA_963759525.1 of uncultured Actinomycetota bacterium. GTDB lineage: Bacteria > Actinomycetota > Actinomycetes > Propionibacteriales > Nocardioidaceae > Marmoricola. The sequence goes on from CAVWZO010000016.1 coordinate 312,170, forward strand.
TCACCTCCGGAGTCCCGCTCATGCCTACACGGTAAGCCTCGCGACAAGCCTGACCCGAGGCGTGGCGTCGAGGTGGGGCTCGGAACTGTGAGTCATTCGCCCGGTGGCGTGTCGACGTAGCTGCGATACACCGCGAGCAGAGCCTGCTTGTGCGCTTCGGTCAGCCGCGGGTCACGCTTGATCGCTGACTCCACGTCATTCGACGGCGTCGGGGTGGAGGCTCGCTTCTCGTCGCTGTCGCTGAGATGCACCAGATCCTCGACCGGCACCTCGAGGACGTCGGCCAACGCCCGCATCACGCGTAAGGACGGTGAGTGCATGCCACGCTCGACCTGGCTCAGGTACGCGTTGGAGACCTGCGCCATCCGGGCCATCTCTCTGACCGACAGCCGGGCCAGGGCGCGTTGCTCCCGCAGGAACCTGCCCAGCGGTCCACCTGGCTCGGTCACATCCCTGCTCTTTTCGTCCGCAACGCCTCGAAGCACATCTTGACACCAAACTGCTCCGGTCCCAGTCGTAACGCCTGGTCCCGGAGCACAATGAGGTTTGAGTCGGTCAGCTCTTCTTGGCAGCAGTGGTCTTCTTCGGCACCTGGACGGTCACGGCCGCGGGGTAAACCGCGTCCAGGAGCGCCGTCTGGAACTTGTGCTGGACCTCGATCCACTCGCGGGAGCTGGCAACCGCGTAGGCCTGCACCTCGCTCGGCGTGCCGACGATCTTGGTCACGGCGCGGTAACCTCGTCCAGCGTGCTGGTCAGCTTCTCGGGCGCCTTGGGGGCCTTGTCGGTCAGTCCGGACAGGGTCTCGACGGCCTTCAGCAAAGCGACTGAAGAGTGTTGACAGCGGCAACCTGGCGGTCGTGGATCTTGGTGGCGGTTTCGATGGTGTACGTCATGGTGGTGCTCCCTTGTTCGTGGGTGGGTACTGGGTGGCTCGTACGATCATCACACCATGCAAGTGCTTGGTATAACAAGCACTAGCAGGGTGTTCTGCGCCACACCGAGAAGTCCTTCGCCTGCGCGTTGCCGAACTCCCAGGTGCTACCGGCGGGTAGGCCGAGCGAGTGGCGGCCCTGGAGGAGTGTTCATTCGAGGGGACTGCCGCCCCAATTCGATGCGCATGGTCAGGGTAGGGGGCTCCCGGTTCGGGTCTCGGTACGCCGCGCCCGCGGAGAGATGGCGACCGAACCGCCGCTGCTGCTGTGCAACGGCATCGGCGCGAGCCTCGCGACCCTTCAGCCGCTCGTTGACGCACTCGACCCTTGGCGGCGTGGGTTCATCGGCGCCTCAGGCGTCCTTCTCGATCGGTGCCCCGACCATGCTCCCCCACTCGGTCCAGGAGCCGTCGTAGTTCGGACGTCCGGGTACCGAGCAGTCGTGGAGCACGAACCAGGTGTGCGCCGAGCGCTCGCCGATGCGGCAGTACGCGATGACCGGCTTGTCGTCGGTGACACCCTTGACGTGTACAGATCGCGCAGCTCTTCGGCGGCTTGAAGGTGCCGTCCTCGTTCACGGCCTGTGCCCACGGCACGGATGCCGCGCCCGGGATGTGGCCGCCCGCTGCGCGCCCTCCTGCTCGTAGCCCGCCATCGCGATCATCTCGCCGCTGTACTCGGCGGGCGAGCGCACGTCCACGAGCCGGGTGCTCGTGTCGAGCGTGTCCCGGACCTCGTCACGGCAGTGCGCTGATCTGTCGTCGCCGTCTCGCCGTGAGAAGCTCTGCGGGGCGTGGGTGGGGACTTCCGTGCTCACCGCCGCCCCTCGGCGATCCACTTCTCGCGCGGGCCGTTCATGATCCGCGCCGTCTCGTGGCCGTAGTAGCGTAGGAACCAGTACCTGTAGCCGGCGAACCAGTTGTTCCGGTCGCCGTAGAGCACGATCTCGTGTCGTTCGAGATGCCCCGGCTACCAAGCAGGTCCCCGAACGCGCGCGGGCCGAGGAAGTCGCGCTCCACCTGGTCCTGGAGGTCCCGCTGCCAGTCGAACCCGATCGCGCCCGGGATATGCGCATCCGCATACAGGGCCGGGTTCTCGTCGACCTCGACGATGCGGATTGCGTCGTCGCTCAGATGGGCCTCGACCCACTCGGTTTCCACCAGGACTTCCTTCGCGTATCGGTTCATGGCGGCGAGGATGGCCCGGGGCCGTAACGAGTGCGTAACGCGGTGGTACGGTGCGCCCGGCCATGGAATTCCGGGTCCTCGGCCCGCTCGAGGTTCACCACCGTGGACGCCCCGTCGAGGTCCGGGGTCGGCGGCAGCGGGCGCTGCTCGCCAAGCTCGTGCTCCACCTCGGCGAAGCGGTGCCCGACGATCGTCTGCTCGAGGACCTCTGGGGCGAGGACCAGCCGGCGAGCGGCGGTACTGCGCTGCGCGTGAGGGTCTCTCAGCTACGGAAGGCGCTCGCAGCGGGCTCCCCGGAGGGCGATGCCGGTGCTGCGATCGTCACGCGCGGCTCCGGGTACGCGCTGGAGGCGGCGCCGGAGCAGGTGGACGCCCGCCGCTTCGAGCGCCTGCTCGGCGAGGGTAGGCAGGCGATGCGCCAGGGCCGTCCGGCCGAGGCCCTCTCAGCCCTGAGCGAGGGGCTCGTGCTCTGGCGCGGGCCGGCGCTGGCCGACCTCGCATACGAGCAGTTCGCTCAGCCGGAAATCGCCAGGCTGGAGGAACTGCGTCTCGACGCTCTCGAGGAACGGGTCGACGCAGCGCTCGCCCTGGGCCGCGATGCCGAGCTGGTCGGAGAACTCGAGGCTCTGGTCGCGGCCGAGCCCCTCCGCGAGCGCCTGCGCGGACAGCTCATGGTCGCCCTCTACCGCTCCGGGCGCCAGGCGGATGCGCTCGCCGCCTACCGCGACGCTCGGCGCACTCTCACGCACGAGCTCGGCATCGAGCCGAGCCCGTCGTTGCAGGAGCTCGAGCGGGCCATGCTGCGGCACGACCCGGCGCTCCACAGCGCGGTCGTCCAGGGGCGACCGCCGGCGGCCGGCCCGGGTGAGGAGCGCAAGCTGGCGACGGTCCTGGTCGCGGATGTGGGCGGTGAGCCGGGCGAGCGCCTCTACGAGGTGATGGCGGCGGCGATAGAGGAGGCCGGCGGCACTGTCGTCACGTTCCCCGGCGAGCCGTTCGCGGCCACGTTCGGCGCGCCCGTGGCGCAGGAGGACCACGCCGAGCGCGCGCTCCGCTCCGCGCGTTCGCTCCTCGCCCGCGTGGAGAGCCTGACGGATGGGCGATCAAGGCCCGCATAGGCGTCGAGACGGGTGAGGTGGTGGTCGGCGTCGGAGCCGACGCGACGCACGGCGCAATGGATGCCGCGGCCCGGCTGTGTCGCGTGGCCAAGGATGGGAGCGTCGAGGTGGGTGAGCGGACGGCGGCGATCGCTCGACGCGCGCCAAGCTCGCCGTTCGTCGGGCGGCAGCGGGAGCTCGACGTGCTCTACGCAAGCTTCCGGCGCGCGGCCGTTACGGGGCGCCCCCAGCTCGCGACGGTGCTGGGCGACGCGGGCGTAGGCAAGTCCCGTCTCGTGGGCGAGCTGCGGCACCGCCTCGGCCGTGAGGCGCCGCCGCCGCTGCGCCGGTCGGGCCGGTGCGTGCCGTACGGGCGTGGCACGGCGTACCTGCCACTTGCACCGGTCCTGCGCGAACAGCTCGAGCTCCAGGAGACCGACCCGTCGGAAGCGGTTCGCGCCCGTCTTGGCGAGCGCGGTGTGCTGGCGCTCACGCTGGGCATCGACGTCGCCGGCGAGCTCTCGCCGCTGGCCGTGCGCGAGGCTCTCCACAGCGCCTGGGTCGCGTTTCTCTCCGAGGTTGCATCCGCCCGGCCGCTGGCGCTCCTCGTCGAGGACCTCCATTGGGCGCAGGACGGCCTGCTCGACCTTCTGGAGCGGCTGCTTGAGGAGGTCGATGCCCCGCTCGCGGTGGTGGCCACCGCGCGACCCGAACTCCTCGAGCGCCGGCCGTCATGGGGCCGCCTGGCAAATGCCGAGACGGCGTGGCTCGAGCCGCTCGCCCCCGCCGACGCGGCGGCGATGCTGGACTCTCTGACCGGGGACCTGGCGGCGGACGTCCGCGAACTGCTGCTCGAGCGCGCCGAGGGCAATCCGTTCTTCCTCGAAGAGCTGCTCGCGGGCCTGGTCGAGCGCGGCCCGGACGAGCTCGAGCAACCGATCCCGGACTCGGTGCAGGCGGTGCTCGCCGCGCGCATCGATCTGCTGTCGCCAGGCGACAAGGCGGCCGTCCAGGCGGCGTCCGTGATCGGTCGCTCGTTCTGGGCAGGCGCGGTGCGGGAGATGCTGGGCTCCGAGCCAGATGTCGGCGTGCTGGAAGCGCGCGACTTCGTGCGGCACGCCCCGGCGACGGCTTTCGCCGACGAGCGCGAGTTCGTCTTCAAGCACGCGCTCACGCGCGACGTCGCATACGGGTCGCTCGCCAACGAGCAGCGCGCGCGCCTCCACGGCGCTTTCGCCGCCTGGCTCGAGCGTGCCGGCGGCGGCCGCGACGAGGACGCCGCATCGCTTGCGCACCACTACACGGAGGCGGTCGCGTCGGGGGTCTGCGAGAAAGCGGTCCAGTGGCTGCGCCGCGCCGGGGAGCTGGCCACCGCGCGCTATGAGCTCGACGACGCGGTCGCGCTCTTTCAGCGGGCCCTCGACCTCGAGCAGGACCCGCGGAAGCGCGTCGAGCTGTCGCATGCTTGCGGTCGGGCGAGCGCGTTGAACTACGACGCGGAGACATTCCTCGCGGCCATGGAGGATGCGATCGAGGGCTGTCGGGACCGGGCGATGCGCGCCGAGTTGTGCGCCGAGCTGGCGTTCGAGGCCTACATGCGAGGTGGCATGTGGACTCGTCCGGTCACGGAGCTGGTCACGGCGCGCATCGAGGAGGCGCTCGACCTCGCGGGGCCGGATACCAGGGCTCGCGCGATGGCGCTCGTCGCGAGCGCCTACCTCCATATCGGCGATGGGGCGCCGACGGCATCAGAGGCGTACGCGATCGCGGAGCGCCTGGGCGATCCCATGCTGCGGTCGGTCGCACTCGACGCGCAGCAGCGGGTGGCCATGGACGCACGGGAGTACGAGGAGGCCTGGAAGCTCAACAGGCAGCGTCTCGCGCTGATGGATGAGGTGGGCGATGCCGACCTCCGGGCGGACACCTTGCAGGCGGCCATCCCCGCTTGCATCGCAACCTGTCGTTTCGACGAGGCCCGGGAGATGGCGCGGGGTACGGACGAGGCCGCCAGCACGCTCACGCCACATCACCGGGTACACGGAGTCGCGGCGCGCGTCGAGGTCGAGGAGCTGCTCGGGGGGTGGGACGCCATTCGGGCACTCGAGGAGAGGGGCGTGAGGTGGTCGCCGCCAACCACAAGACGCCCTGCACCCGCAATGCGCGCTCGTTGCTCATCTGTGCGCTCGCGGACGCCCACCTCGGGGACGAGTCGCGAGCGCGCGAGCTCGAGGAGAGCGCGGAACTGCTCGGCCTGTGGGGGCGCCACACGCTCGACGCCCCGCGGTTTCGGCTCGCGCTGCTCCGCGGCGACCGCGCGCGGGCGGAGGAGCTGCTCGCCGTCCTGGTGGGAGAGGGTGGCTGGTACGCGCGCGGCGTCGATTCGAGCTTCGCGACGCTGGTGACCAAGCTCGACGGCCTTGCGGCTCTCGGCGATCGTGCGGGCGTCGAGGAGATGGCGCCCAGCGTGCTTCGACCCGGCACGTATGCCGAGCCGTTCGCGCAGCGTGCCCTGGGGCTCGTCCGGGACGACGGAGCGCTCATCGCACGGGCGGCGTCCCGTTTCGACACCCTGGGGCTCGACTGGCATGCCGCGCAGACGCGGGCGCTGGCGGGGCCTACGTGATACTGCGGCGATGAGCGAGGCTCCGCGGATCGTCGTGTGGGTTCCCTCCGGGGAGCCCGGCTGGGATCTGGAGGCGGCCCGGCCCTACGAGGCTCGCTCGATCGGTGGAGGCATCAGGACGCTGTACGAGACCGCCACCGCCCTCGCCGCCGCCGGCCACGACGTGGAGCTGCGAGGGGTCGTCTCGCTCCCGGACCTCGACGAGATCTGCGACAGGGCTGGGGCACGCCCGCATCTTCCGGACGAGCCGCGGGCGCCCTCGGCAGCCGACACGGTGATCATCCCCGAGGGCATCGAGGATCCCGAGCTTCATGCCCGACTCGTGGCCTCGCCGGCCCGTGTGGTCCTGCTGGCCCTGGGGCCGCCGGGCCTCTTCGGGTGGCCGTTCGCCGCGGGCTGGTCGCGGCCCGATCCGCTCACGGTCGACCTGGACGCCGTCGCACGGCCCGAGCACTTCCGCGCGGCCGCCGCCCTGGGGTACGAGCTGTGGACGCAGACCCCGGCCATGAGGGCCGCTGCCGAGGCCGCCGGAGTGCCATGCCGCTTCATGGGCAACGGCGTTCCCGGTGGCTATCCGGCTCCCTCGCCCGAGCGCGACCTGGACGTTGTCTGGCTGCGCGAGAACCGCTGGGCGCCTCTGGCTCGCCCCGCGGTCCGCCACCTCGCGGAACGGGGCATCGACTGCGTTCCGGTGGGTCCCGCCGGCCACGCCGAGCTCCTCGAGCTGTTCGGGCGCGCGCGGATCCTGCTGCACCCGATCCGGATCGAGGGACACTCGCGGATCGGTTGCGAGGCGCGGGCCATGGGAGCGGTTCCGGTCGTGCTCGGCTCCAATCGCTTCGCAGTCGGGCTGGACGAGTCGGGTGGTGCCGTGGCGGTCGGGACGGCAGCCGAGATGGCGGACGCGGTCGTGGGTCTGCTCGAAGACGGCAGCCGGCTCGAGCAGCTGTCGGCCGTGGCGATGCGAAGCGCTCGCGAGCAGGTCGAGTGGCACTCGTTCATCGAGCGGGTCGACGCGGCCTACGCCGGCCGGGACGGCGACCCGGCGCGCTCGGCTCGCGGCGCGATCGGCGCGGCGCTGCGCGAGCGCTTCGCCGCCGTCGAGCTCGAGCGCCAAGAGCCTGGTGGTGGAGCGCGACCGCGCGCTCGCCGAGCTCGAGCGCCACAGGCAGTGGCTGGAAGCGTCGAACGCGTCGCTCAGCTGGCGCGCGACGGCTCCGCTCCGGGCCGTGAAACGTTCGGTCACGCGGGGTCGGCAACGCCGTCTCGAAGCGCGGAACGGCTGAGCCCGCCCGGCGTCCGAGGCGGCGGGCGAGCAGCCACTCGGGCGCATCGAATGGCCGCCGGACGGCGCGGAACGGGCGCGTGCGCCGGTCGACGTGCACGGGTGGTGCCTGTTCCCCGAGTCCGGCGTCGCGCGCGTGGAGGTGGCCGTCGACGGCGGCCCGTCGGAGCTCGCACGGGTGGCGGTCGAGCGGCCCGCCGGCGCGCCCGACGGTGGGCAGCTCGGCGCCCCGATCTGCGGCTTCGAGCACAAGCTGGACTTCGCGCTGCTGGCGCCGGACCAAGGGACCGTTCGCATCGCGGCCGTAGCCCACTCGCTCGACGGGCGGCGCCTCGCGCTCGAGCCCGTGACCTACTCCCTCTCCGCGGCCCGACGAGCGCGCCGCCGGCATCCGAGCTGCTGTCTCGCCACGCAACGGGCGGCCCTTGCGCCGCGTGCTCGCGTTCACGCACACGCTCGGCTACGGCGGCGGTCCGCTTACCTGCTCGAACTGCTTCGCCGTCTGCGCCACGAGGTCGAGTGCGAGGTGGTGACGCTCGCGGACGGCCCGCTGCGCGACTGCTCGAGGACGCGGCGATTCCGGTGCACCTCACCGATCCGCCACTCGGCGGCATCGGCGCTGCGCTACGAGAGCCACATCGCCGAGCTGTGCCGCCTGGGCGCGCGAGCGCGGGTTCGACGCCGTGCTGGCCAACACCCTCGGGTCCTTCGCGGGCGTCGGACGTGGCGGCGCGCCTCGGCATACCCGCGGTCTGGGCGGTCCACGAGAGCTTCCCGCTGCCGATGTTCTGGTTCACCGCCTACCCGCCGTCGACCCTCGATCCACATGTGCGCGCGCGAGCCGAGGAAGCGTTCCGGAGCGCCTCGACGCGTCGCTCTTCGTGGCCGACGCGACGCGGCAGCTCTTCACCCGTGACGCCGATCCCGAGCGCCTTGTCACGCTGCCCTAGGGGTCGAGCTCGGCGAGATCGCCGCCCAGCGGCGCTCGCTCGAGCGCGCCGCCACGCGCCGGCGCCTCGGGCTCGACGAGAGTGCTCGCATCGTGCTGTGCCTCGGGTCGATCGAGCCGCGCAAGTCGCAGGCGATGCTCGCCAGGCGTTCCACGAGGTCGCCGGCCGCCACTCCGACGCCCAGCTCGTCCTCGTCGGCGCGACGACGGACGCATATTCCGCCGACTATCGGGCGGCGCTCGCGGAATTCCTCGCGCGTACCGGCATGGGCGAGGGGGTCCGCGTGGAGCCCGCGACGGCCGACCCGTGGAGCTGGCACGCCGTGGCCGACGTGCTCGTCTGCGCGTCGGACATCGAGTCGCTGCCGCGTTCGATCACCGAGGCCATGGCCTTCGGAACGCCGGTGCTCTCGACCCGCACCTTCGGAGTGCCCGAGCTGATCGAGGACGGGGTCAACGGCTTCCTGTGCGAGGTGGGCGATGCCGCGAGCCTTGCAGCCGGTCTCGACCGCGTGCTCAGCATGGATGCCCGCATGCTCGCCGCCGTGGCGCGCAGGGGCCTGGAGAGCGTGCGCACGCGGCACGATCCCGTCGTCTCCGCCGAGCGCGTGCTGCGTCTCCTCCGTGGTCTGGCCGCCGATCCGGCTGCGCTCCCGCGGGATTTGCTTGCAGACCCGGCACGTCCCACACCGGCGGTGGCCACCCGCTGAGTCACCTTTCAGACGACCGTTTGAGAAATCCGCCGGGATGTGTCATCACTTCCGGTTCGCCGTCACGGGAGCGACGGCTGTAGATCGTCCTGGGAGGGTCGAGATGAAGAAGGTTGCCGCCTGCGCACCGCTCGCGTTGCTGTGCGCGTTCCTGTTCGCACTCGTAGCCGCCGCGACCGCGGCCGCCGCGTCTCCGCTCAACCAGTACGTGGTCACGGACGTGAATCCGAAGGTGCTCGCGGAAGGCGGATTCGACCGCGACGGAGGCGGGATTCCCGGCCAGCCCGGCGCGTACCTCGTGGTGGCCACGCCCGCCCAGGCCGACTCGCTGCGCGGCAAGGGCGCGACCGTCGAAGCCGCTGCACGGCGTGAGCAAGGCCCGCACCCAGGCGCCGCGGCGAGCCGCGGCCGCGCTCGCCGCGAACCCGACGCACGGCTACGACGTCTTCCGGCCCTGGAGCCTGCAGCCGGCGCCCTGCCCGGGCACCTGCTCGACCCCCAACATGCCGCTCAAGGACTGGTACCACGACCTCGCCGCGCAGTACCCGCGGCTCGTCAAGGAGACGGTGATCGGGCACTCGCGTCAGGGCCAGTCGATCATGGCCTACAAGGTCACCGCGGACGCGCGCAACGCGCGGGACGGCCGCCGTCCCGCGGTGCTCTACGACTCGACGCAGCACGCGCGCGAGTGGATCGCGACCGAGGTCGAGCGCCGCCTGTTCGCCTACGTTCGTCGCGCAACCGCAGCGACCGCGAGCATCAAGCGCCTCCTCGGCACCCGCGAGCTGTGGTTCGTCCCGGTCGTGAACCCGGACGGCTACGACTACACGTTCACGTCGCCGGCCACCCGCCTGTGGCGCAAGAACCTGCGCGACAACGACGGCGACGGCGCAGATCGCCGACGGCGACGGCGTCGACACCAACCGCAACTTCCCGTACAAGTGGAACTGGGACCTCGAGGGCGCGTCCGACGACCCCGCCGACGAGACCTTCCACGGCGCCGTCCGCCGGCGTCCGAGCCCGAGGTCAAGGCGATGCGCGGCCTCGAGTCAGCGCATCCGGCCGAGCGTTCCAGATCGACTACCACTCGTTCGCCCAGCTGATCCTCTACCCGGAGGGCTGGCAGGTCGAGACGCCGTCCACCGACGCGCCGATCTTCACGGGCGCTCGGCGGCGACTCCGACAACCCGGCCGTGCCGGGCTTCGACCCCGAGGTGTCGGCCGCAGCTCTACACGACCAACGGCGACATCACCGACGACTCCTACCACGACTTCGGCATCCTGGCCTACACGGTCGAGCTCGACGGCGGCGACGGGCGGCCCCGTCGGCGGCACCGACGGCAGCGACCCGAACTACACGCCGGGCGGCTTCGTGTTCCAGGACAACGAGGCGGCCGTGCAGGCGGTGTTCGCAGAGGAACCTGCCGTTCGCGCTCGACCTCGCGCGCTCGGCGGCACGCCCGGACGAGCCCGAGTCGCACCTCGGCAACGACGGCGCCGGACCTCGTGCCGACGACGTTCCCGACGTCGAACGGCTCGCCGCAGACGGTCGAGGTGAACGCCAAGCGGTCGCTCGGCGCGGTCACGGTGCACTGGACGATCAACGGACGCCGGGAGCGCGACGGCACGGACGTCAGCGAGTTCGCGCGGCGGCGAGCGCTACGGCGAGCCGGGCGTCTACTACCACCGCCTGCGCGCGCGGATCGCCGGGCATGAGGCCGGGCGACAAGGTGAAGGTGTGGTTCACGGCGGCCGCGGCGGCACGCGGAGTCGGAGCCAGCCGTTCACAGTACAGGGTGAAGAGCGACACCGGCGACGCCGGTGCTGCTGATGGTGGCCGAGGACTACACGCGGCCGCAGCTCGCTGCAGCGCCGACCCCGTACGCCACGGCGCCGCTGTACCGCCACGACTACGAGGACGCGCTGCGAGCGGCGGGCATCCGCTTCGACACGTACGACGTCGACGCCAACGGCCGCACCGCGCGCGACGCACCTCGGCGTGCTGTCGCACTACAAGGCCGTCATCTGGGAGACCGGCGACGACGTGATCGTCCGCGGCCCGGAGCAGCACGCTCCGGACGGCCCGAGTCGGGCGGCGGCACCGGCACGGAGCTGCTGTTCGACCAGGAGGTGCTCAACGCACGCGACTACATGAACGAGGGCGGCAAGCTGCTCGTGGCCGGTCAGTTCGCGCTCGAGGGCGCGTGGGAGCAGCAGACCTTACAACCCGCTCGGCGCCACGCCGCCGCGGCCGTTCTGCCCGGCGAGCACGTCGCTCGGCAACGGCTTCGAGAACAGCCCGCGAGGGGCAGGCCACGCCGTGCAACTTCGTGGCCGACGACTTCCAGCAGTACTGGCTGGGGGCGTACACGACGCTCGACGGCGGCGACCCCGGGTCGGCGGCGCTGCCAGGAGCTGCCGCCGATCGGCACCTCGACGTTCACGCTGAACGGCGCCGACTCGAAGCAGAACCAGCAGAACCTGTACCGGTTCCTGACGACGTCGGACATCCTGCCGCCGGCCACGTACCCGCAGTTCCAGTCGAACGTGGCGATCAAGGTCGAAGGGCCCGCCGGCGTACGACCCGCCGACGGGCAGCTGGTACGCGTACTCGCAGGCCGGGCAACTCGGCCTACAAGCGGCTGCAGACGACGGTCGACCTGACCGGCAAGAGCGAGTGGCTAGATGCAGTTCAAGCTGTCGCACCTGACCGAGC
>CAVWZO010000017.1:0-101725 GCA_963759525.1 uncultured Actinomycetota bacterium
TTCCACCCGGGACTCGCGACGGCATCCAGCCAGAAGATCGTCGGCGGGCTGGAGGTGGTGGTCGGCGTCTCCTCGCCCGAGCAGGCGGCCGGCGTCAACCAGTGGGACCAGCTAGCGCTGCTCTTCGCCGAGATCCCTGGCATGGACGTCGTCGCGGACCTGGGTCAAATTGTGCCACCACGCCCAGAACGCCCTGCTGCGGTCGGCGGCTGCAGTCCTCTTCGTCGTGGACACGGTCCCCAGCAGCGTCGTGCACCTCCGTGAGCGCCTGGCCCGGGTGCACCAGTCCGGTGGCCCTCTCGCTCCACCGATCTACGTCGCCGTGGTCGCTGGGCCCAAGCGCGGCCGAGCCGTCCGCGAGGTGCGCGAGGCGATCGAACGGTCGTCCACACCCGTGGCCGGCGTACACCACATTGCGAAGGACCGGGCCGGCGCGGCGTTCTTCCTCGGCCAGGTGCGGGGCAATCCCACCCGCACCCAGCTGGTGCGCTCGGCGAGGCCGCTCGTCGCGCAGCTGGACGAACGCACGGCCACGGCGTTCGTCCCGACCCGAGGCCCCGCTGAACCCCAGACGACACCGTCCGAGACGAGGCACGAGACCACATGATCGACCACGACCTCGTACGTCGACTACGAGTGCAGGTGGCCGACCGGCTCACCGAGCAGCGGCGTCGCGACCAGCTCAGCGGGGTGACCGCGATGAGCGTCGAGGACGAACGCGAGTACGCCCGCTCCCCCATCGTCCAGGTGCTGGAGGACCACGCCCGGCAGGAGGTGGCGGAGGGCAGGACACCGACGGACCCCGAGGAGGAGGCCGAGGTGGCCACCGCGGTCCACTCGGCGCTGTTCGGCGTTGGCCGGCTGCAGCCGCTGCTGGAGGACCCCGACGTCGAGAACGTGGACATCAACGGGTGCGACGCCGTCTTCGTGCAGTACCACGACGGCCGCGAGGAGAGGCACCCTCCGGTTGCCGAGTCCGACGAGGAGCTCGTGGAGCTGATCCAGGTGCTGGCTGCCCACAGCGGACTCTCCAGCCGACCGTTCGACTCCGCGAACCCACAGCTCGACCTGCGTCTGCCTGACGGGTCCCGGCTCTCGGCCGTGATGAACGTGTGTTCACGCCCGGCGATCTCGGTCCGCAAGGCGCGCATGGGCCGGGTCTTCATCGACGAGCTGATCGAGAACGGCACCATGTCGGCCGATGTCGGTGACTTCCTCAAGGCGGCCATCGGGGCGCGCAAGAACATCATGATCGCCGGGGCCACGAACGCCGGCAAGACCACCATGCTGCGAGCGCTCGCCAACGAGATCCCGGAGGAGGAGCGGCTCGTCACGGTCGAGCGAGCTCTCGAGCTCGGCCTCGGTGAGTACGCCGACCTGCACCCCAACGTCGTCTCCTTCGAGGAACGGCTGCCCAACTCCGAGGGGCTGGGCGGGGTCTCGATGGCGGAGCTGGTCCGACGCTCGCTGCGGATGAACCCCTCGCGCGTGATCGTCGGTGAGGTGCTCGGCGACGAGATCGTGACGATGCTCAACGCGATGAGCCAGGGCAACGACGGCTCGCTGTCGACGATCCACGCGAACTCCTCGGTGGAGGTGTTCAACCGCATCGGTACCTACGCGATGCAGAGCCGCGAGCGGCTGCCGCTGGAGGCCACGAACCTGCTGATCGCCGGTGCGCTCGACTTCGTCGTCTTCCTGCGCAAGCGCAACGACTACCTCCAGGGCGGCGGCCAGAGGCGCGTCGTGGAGAGCGTGCGCGAAGTCAACGGACATGACGGCCAGGTGCTCTCCAGTGAGGTCTTCGCGCCCGGCCCGGACGGGCGTGCCGCCGCCGACGCGCCGATCTCCTGCTTCGACGAGCTCGAGGAGCACGGCTACCGGCCTCTCGTGCATGGTGAGTGGACCTGATGCTCGAGGATTCCGCCTGCCCCTCGCCGTGACGGCCGGCGCCCTCTTCGGGGTCGGGCTCACCGTGCTGCTGGTCGCCATCCGCAAGCGGCCAGCGCGCAAGAACGCCACGGCGCCAGGCCGTCGTCGAGTCACCGCGGCCGCTGCGCGACGACGCTCGAAGTTCCTCGTCGCGGGAATTTTCCTCGGTCTTCTCACCCTTGCCCTCACGAAGTGGGTGGTCCTGGCCATCGTCGTGGCCCTCGTGGTCGCCTTCTGGGACCGCGCCTTCGGGGGAGCACGGAACGAGCGCGAGGCAATCGTGCGGGTCGAGGGCCTGGCAGCCTGGATCGAGCGCTCCGCGACACGATCGCCGGCGCAGTGGGGCTGGAGCAGGCCATCCCCGCGACGGCGACCAACGCGGCCCCGTCCGTACGCCGGCGCTGAACCTGCTGGTCGACCGACTGCGTGTGCGCGAACGATTCCCGGATGCCCTGATGAAGTTCAGCGACGACCTCGACGACCCCTCGGCTCGACCTTGTCGTCGCTGCGCTCATCCTGAACGCCCGCCTGCGCGGCCCGGGCCTGCGGACGTCCTCTCCGCGCCGGCCGTCTCCGCCCGAGACGAGCTTGACGTACGTCGTCGTGTGGAGAGAGCCGACGAAGTACCTGACGCAGCGTCCAGATCGTGGTCGGCGTGATCGTCCTGGTGGCCGGACTGCTGGCGGTCTTCAACCAGGAGTACGTCGAGCCGTACGCAACGTCGCTCGGGCAGGCGGTGCTCGCCGGCGTCCTCGCGGTGTTCGGAGTGGGCGTTCTGGTTGCGTCAGCTCTCCGGGGTGGTTGAGCCGGAGCGCTTCCTGGTCACCCGTGGGCGGGCGAGGAGCGAGACGTGATCGTGCAACTGCTGGCCGGGGCGAGCGTCGGCGCAGGCTTCCTGCTCCTGGTCGTCGTACTCCGCCGTCCGGTTCCGGGGATCGCGGCGACACTGCAGCGCATCGACGACTCACGGCAGGCTCAGCGCTCAGCAACCTCGAGCTCGGCCGCCGAGAGGGCCGACAGCCGCCTCGGTCGGATCCGCGACGGGGTGGGCGACCGCGTGGTCATGGAGGCATCCACTCGCGGATGGCAGATGACCCGCACCCGGGAGGACCTCGCGGCGACGAGACGCCAGCTGACCACTCACATGGGCACCAAGGTGCTGCTGGGACTGGGCGCGTCATCTGGCTTCCCGCCATGGTGTGGGTGACCGGCTTCGGAGGCGGGTTCGGCGTACCGATCATCGCGGCCGTCATCGCGGGCCTGTTCGGCTTCGTCCTGCCCGACCTGCAGCTGCACCGCGAGGCTGAGAGACGCCGCCGGGACTTCCGGCACGTCACGGGCAGCTTCCTCGACCTGGTGGCGATGAACCTGGCCGGTGGGCGCGGCCTTCCCGAGGCGCTCGTCGCGGCCTCGTCTTCGGCGACCACTGGGCCATGGTGCGCCTTCGTCAGGCGCTGTCGAACGCCCGCATCATGGGCTGGACGCCCTGGGAGGGGATCGCCCGTCTTGGCCGCGAGCTGGGCGTCGACGAGCTGCGCGACCTGGCCTCGGCGCTTGCTCTGGCCGGTGACGAGGGCGCCCGGATCCGGTTGTCCCTGATGGCCCGCGCCGAAAGCATGCGCCGTCGCGAGATGGTCGACATCGAGGGCGCTGCGGGTGAGAACTCCCAGTCCATGCTCATGGCGCAATTGCTCATGTGCATCGCGTTCTTGGTATTCTTGGCGTTTCCGGCCGTTAGTCGTCTTGGCTAAAAATGTCCCCACTCTTCCAAGGAGATCCACCGTGCCAGAAGTGTTCTTCCACGCCTGGGCCGTCATCACGGTCGTGCGCGGCCGGGCGGCCCGAGCCCGACGCGAAGGACACAACGAGCTCGGCGCCTCCGCCATCGAGTGGGCGATCATCTCGGCTGTCGTGGTCCTGCTTGCCCTGCTCGTCGCCCGGGTCATCCAGAACGTGGTCGAGAGCAATGCCAAGAAGATCGAGCAGGGTTCGAACTAACCCCTCGCGGATCCCCTCGGCCCGCCGCACTCGATCCCGCCGTGCTGGGGAGCGCGGCACCAGCGCCGTCGAGTTCGCCATCGTCGCGCCGATCTTCCTGCTGCTGATCTTCACCGTCATCGAGGGCGGTCTCTACTTCCAGGCGCGCAACACCGCGCAGTCCGCCGCTCGCGAGGGCGTCTCCTACCTGCGGCTCGCGGGCAACAACTCCGACCCCGGCGCGTTCATTGCCGGCGCCGAGCAGGTCACCGAGGGGTTCGCGTCCGACGTGGGACGTCTCCAGAACGTCACTGCGGTCGGTCGCATCGACACCAAGACCGGCCGCGTCGACATGCTGGTCGTCGGCGAGGTGGTGTTGCCACTGGGTGGTTCCGTCCAGGTGCAGCAGACCGCCGAAGCCACCCTGGAGCAGTTCCGGGGCGACACACGGGACGGGCCATGACCCGGCGTACGGAGCAGGGCACGGCCAGCCTCGAGGTGGTGATCGTGGCGCCGTTCGTGCTCCCGCTGCTGATGCTGATCATGGCCTTCGGTCGCTACGCGCAGACCGAGAACATCGTCGACCAGGCGTCCCGCGACGCCGCTCGCGCTGCCACTGCCCAGAACACGCGGGGAGAGGTGCCGGGTCTGGTTGCCAAGGTGGTCAAGGAGTCCATGGACGACGCACCGTCCTCGTGCCGTTCCTCTGCGAGCCAGACGACGTCGATGACACCTACGGCGTTCGGCCTGCCGGACCCCGAGAACCCGTTGGCCATCGACTCGGTGACGGTGACCGTCCGTTGCACGCTCGACATGAGCGACCTCGCCGGCCTGCCGTTGAGCTCGGTGGAGATCAGCCGCACGTTCACCAGCCCGCTCGACCGCTACCGGGGCTACCTGTGAGGCGCGCGCGCGACGAGCGAGGGTCGATCACCCCGTTCGTGGTGATCATCTCCCTGGCCATCTTGATGCTTGCTGCCCTGGTCCTCGACGGAGGACGTCAGCTCAACGCGCGCGGACGGGCCACGGCGTACGCCCAGGAAGCGGCGCGCGCCGGGTCCCAGGCCGTCGACGTGGCCGACCCGAGGCTGGACCTGGATTCCGGTGACGCCCTGAAGGCGGCCAGCACCTACTGCAGCCAGGCCATGGCCAAGGACGCGCAGCTGGTCTCCTGCGACCCGAGCATCACCTCTGTCACCGATGCGGCCGGCACGTTCAAGGCGGTGCGGGTGACCACCAGGATCCAGGTCGAGGCGATCCTGCTCGGCATCATCGGTCGCTCCGAGCTGCGGTCGACGGGCCAGGCAGTCGCTCGTCCGGTCAGCGGCATCACCGAGGCCGACAGCGGCAAGGTCTCCGAGGTCGGTCCGCCCAGCGTGGCACCCCCCGACGGGGGTGACCCGTCCACGGCGCCTCCGACGATCCCGGGCGTGACGATCGCCCCGTGCACGCCCAAGGAGAGCATCAGGCCGACCCCCAAGCCTCCGAAGCCGAAACCCCGAAGCCGGGACAGCCGAAGCCACCGAAACCACCGAAGCCACCGAAGCCGCCGCCTCCGCAACCGCCGGTGTGCAAGGACCCCACCCTGTGAGGAACAACGGGGGCCTGAGGATGCCGTGGATTCGCTGCGCCGCGGCTGTCGCCGGCCTGGCGTTGGCGGCGACCGGCTGTGGGGGCGAGAAGAAGGCTTCGGCCGATCCTGAGCCGAGCGCGCCGTCTTCCTCTGCGACCGCCCGCGACCGCCTCCGCGACCGCCAGCGCGTCCCCGACGGCCAAGCCGCAGCCGCGCAGTTCCAGGGGCGCGACCTACGACATCCTCAACTGGTCGGAGTACGCCGACGACCCGGCGGTCCTGGCCTGGAAGAAGGCGATCGAGGCGATGTCCGGATCGCTGCTCCGCGGCAAGCTCCAGCCCGACGTGCGCAAGTACACGACCGACGAGATGTTCCGGGGCTCGCCTCCAGGTGGAGAACGCTCTCGACGACGGCTGGACGGTCAAGCGTGTCGCGCAGGTCCACGTCGAGTCCTCGAAGACCAAGGGCAACAAGGCCACGCTGCGGCTGTGCCTGTGGAGCCCCACTACGAGCCTCTTCGAGAAAGACGGCACGCCGGTTGGTGCTGACAAGGTCGACCAGGAATGGGACCGCCACATCGCGACCGTGAACAAGTCCGGAAACCGTTGGCGCGTCTCGAACGTCAGCGTCAAAGGCCAGGCCTGCAAGGGAGTTCCACGACCATGAAGCAGCATCACGTCATATTCGCTCGCGTGCTGGGCGTCGGGCTGGGTCTGCTCGGCCTGCTCGGCATGCCCCTCATGCTGGCCGCGCCTGCCGCCGCGGACGTTTGCACTTGGGACGGGTGTGGGGGCTCGGGCGGTACAGGAGCAAGTGGCTCGTCCGGCTCATCGAGCTCGGCGACGCAGTACGAGCACTACGGCTCGACTCCCTCCAGCGCGTCCCAGCCCGCCGTCAGCTGCTCCGTCTACGCCAACGGCGGCGGAATGGGTTCGGTCTGCGTCACGGTTGGTGGCACCGGTGAGGTCAAGAGCCTGCGGGAGCGGTTCCCCGGGCAGACTCTGCAGCGCTGCCGCTACAGCCCGATTCCCGCGGGGATCGAGATCCCGTTCAACAGCCGTCGAGGCGACGGGCGCTACATGATGCTGACCTGCCTGGGCAACATCGACTTCGACACCATCACCGGTGGCCCCGACCGCACTCTGGACATGTCGCCGGTGTGGGTCCCGAACGGCACTGACACCTCAGACGTCCACAACGGCATCAGCGACTACCTCTGGGACCAGTTCGAGGACGGTGCCCAGCTGCCGGTGCCGTTCATGCGCACCCGGCCCAACATCATCCCGGTGGTCGGTGTGCCGACCTTCTTCACCTTCCGCTGGCTGGACCCGGCCACGAACGACGTCGTGGCCGAGGGCCCTTACGCGGGTGAGGCTGACGGTGGTCCCTTCCGTGAGGTTCGCAGCCGTGGCCTGCTGATGCGGGCCGAGGCGACTGGGATCACCGTTGATCCCAACCAGCAGGGAATCCCGTCGGTCAACTGCAGCCCGGCCACGCCGTACCGCGAAGGCGCCAGCCCGGCCAACCAGCCCGCCGAGGCCTGCGACATCAACTTCCCGCGCTCCTCGGCCTCGGCGCGCAAGTACGCGACCGAGCCCATCCCCGGGAACGTCAAGGACGCGTTCAACGTCTCCGTCGAGGTTGAGTGGCGGGTGACCTATGGCAGCGGTGCCGGCGACATGGAAGCCCTCGGCAACGGGTTCACGATGCGCATCCACCAGGTCCTGCCGGTGCAGGAGATCCAGGTTCCGAACCAGCCCCCGACCGTCATCTACTGAGCACGCGAGAAGAAAATGGGATGAGTCACTTGTCGACCACCACACAAAGGAGCGTCCGCGGCCGGTTGCCGACGCCGGTCAAGCTGCCCGACCGTCGGGTGGAGGTGGCCAAGGGGATCATTGCGTTCCTCGGCACCGTGCTGGTGGTCGTCGGTCTGCCGTACCTGCTGCTCTCCGCGTTCGGCACTCCGTGGCCCGACGAGGCACCCAGGCTGGACTGGCTGACCGAGCCGACCACCAGCGAGGTCGTACTCGGCGTACTCGCCGGCGTCGTGTGGCTCGCCTGGGCACACTTCGTCGTCTGTCTGGTCGTCGAGGCGGTCGCTGAGCGCCGTCACCGCGGCCTCGCGCCGCACGTGCCGGGCGGTGGCATCGGGACCCAGACGCTCGCGCGACGCGCGGTCGCCACGATCCTCCTCATCGCCAGCACGTCGGCGGTGGGCATGAGCACCGCGAGCGCCGTGGCGGCTCCGGTGCACGAAGGGTCCAGCGCGGCCCCCGCCGTCACCTCCGGCCCCGCAGTCCCGGGGACTGTCCACGAGGCCGGCCAGCCGACGGGGGCGAGAGCGGGTCACGCCAAGGCGCTTCCGACTCTCGCCCAGCTGGACCGTGCCACCAAGGCCGACGTCGCTCAAGGGCTGACCACCTACTACGACGTCAAGCCGCCCAACGGCCGGCGCTACGACACCTTGTGGGACATCGCCGAGCGGTACCTCGGCGACGGGCTTCGCTACAAGGAGATCTGGGAGATGAACAAGGACGTCACCCAGCCCGACGGACGCCAGCTCAAGAACGCCGACCTGATCTACCCCGGCTGGGTGATGAAGCTCCCCAACGACGCCACGGGTGCGGGACTCAAGGTGGTCGACCACGCCAGCGGCCTGACGCCGACCTCGCCGTCGCCCGACGAGACCGCAGGCGGCTTCACCACCGAGCAGGCCGCCGAGCAGGCGAGCGCAGGTGCCGCGACCGTGGAGCACGGATTCGCCCTGCCTGGGGGAGCCTGGTCGCCGTTCTTCGGGGTCACCGGAGGACTCGCCCTGGCCGGAGCCGTCCTGGGCCTGCGCCGCCGGAAGGCGTCGTACTCCCTGGGCGAGCTGTGGGGCGCCAGGACCGCTGGCCAGTCTCAGCCCGACCCCACGAACCCCACACCCGACGGCGGCGGAGCCGGTTCGAGACTGGGGCAGGAATCGGAAGTCTCCGCGGCGGCGTGGATGGACCGAGCGCTGCGCTCGTGGAACGGCAGCACTCCGTTGCCCGCGCCAACAGCGGTCTCGCTCGGTGCGCCCGGCCTCGCGGTCCACTTCGAGGACAAGCCGCGGTGTGCGGTTCCCCGGGGGTGGTCGGCCCACAGCGACAAGGTGTGGACCGTGACCCGCGACGCAAAGCTCGAGGGCACCGGGCCCGCCCCGCTGCCCGGGCTGGTCACGGTCGGTCGTGACGATCGCGGCGCAGCGGTCTTCGTGGATCCCGAGTCGGCAGGCGGCATCGTGGCGCTCGATGGCGCCGATCGCCAGGCGCGTGGAGTGGCGCTGAGTATGGCGGTGGACACCGGGACCCATCCATGGGCGGACGACCGGCTGGTGACCCTCGTGGGGTTCGCAGATGACGTCACTGCGGTGGGCCAGGGGTCCATCCGGCGTACCTCTGACCTGGGTCGCGTCCTGGAGCGGCTGCAGAACCTTGCCACGTTCCAGCGGCGCGCCTGCCGCGACGCCGGGGCCGCCAGCGTGCGCGATGCGCGCGTCCTGCGCCCTGAGCTGGACTGGACCTACCACCTCATCCTGTGCTCGGGCATGCCGTCACCGGACGAGGTCTCGGAGCTGACAGCGCTGGCGGCCGACCCGCAGGTTGCCCTGGGCGTAGTCGTAGTCGGCTCTCTGCCCAGCGCGGCCGTGCGGCTCACTGCTCGCGGCGACGGCAGGCTGGTCTCGCCGCTGCTGGGCATCGACGTCACCGCCCAGGTGCTCGACGTAGACGCGGGCCGCGAGCTTGCCGCCCTGTACGAGGTCCCGGCCGCCGCCGCGAATCTGACCCTGGACGACCTGGTCGACGCTCTCGAAAGCACCGGGTCGACGGCGAGCGAAGCAGTGGTCAACCTCGGCATCCTCGGGCCTGTGACCGTCGATGCTCCGGGCACCGTTGAGGCCGACCGCCGCGACTTCCTCACCGAGCTGGGCTGCTTCATCGCCCTGCACCCCACAGGCGTGCACGCCAACCGAATCAGCGCCGCCATGTGGCCGCGGGGCGTCGAGCCTGAGGTCCGCGACGCCGCCCTCGACCAGCTGGTCACCTGGTGGGGGACCACCTCCGACGACAAGCCAGTGCTCGCCCACAGCTCGGGCGTGTGGGCGGTGACGCCGGGAGCCGTGCGCCTGGACTGGGACGTCTTCCGCGATGCACTCAACCGTGCGGCCCACGACGGGCGTCAGCGCGAGCGGAACCTGCGCGCCGCTCTCGACCAGGTGCGCGGCACGCTCCTGGACGGCGTTTCGCCCAACCGTTATGCCTGGGTGGCCGGCACCACCCTGGAGGCGGACACCACCCTCGCCTTCGCCATGACGACGCAGGCGCTGTCCGAGCTGACGGCAGCTCGTGACGACGTACCTGCCGCCCGTGCGTGCCTCGACCGCAGCCTGGAACTGCTGCCTGCCAACGAGGACCTGTGGCGCTCGCGCCTTCAGCTCGAGGCAGGTGTGGGGGAGCGCAGGGCCCTGCGTCGCGTGGCCGACCGCATGTACGCCGCGATCGCGGAGCACGGTTCACCAGTCGGGGCCTCGCCCCAGACCGACGCACTGGTCGACGAACTGATCCCGGGGTACCGGACCCGCGCCGCCTGACCCGCGGCGGCGAGAGCGTCGCCCCCGCAGGACGTCATACGAGAAGGTCGCTACTGCCGCCAGACCGTATGACGTGAGTCTTTCTCTGCAGCCGCGGTAGGTGGTGGGCTGTTGCGTAGTGGCTCCCGGGTGTGACCCATCGTATGACTGGCTTCGTGCCTTGAACACGACTTGTCCGCCCGGGGCTGCTGGCCCGGTCCAAGCAGAGCAACTGGCCTGATCAGGAGCTTGACCGCCGACGTGATGGCGTCGGCGTGTCCCATCACAGTCTTGCCGTGACTCCGCCTGAACCGAACCACACGTCCCTTTCCAGGCAAGGAGTTGAACGCATGACCAGTGTTACCACGCTGGCGGAGCTTGTCGATGTGGTGATCGGTGTCGACACCCATGTCGAGACCCACAGCGCATGTGCGATCCGCAGCGACACCGGGGCGGTGATCGATCAGATCACGGTGCCGACCACCCCAGTCGGCTACCAACAACTCGTCGAGTTCGCCGACGCCCTGTGCGTCGAGCTCGCCGCCCGACCCTGTGACTCCGCTCGCCAAGGCGAGCAGCCCGGCCCTAGCAACGACACGGGGCTCGACGGGCTCGATTCGGCGGTGGTCGCGCCGCGGGCATGGGCGATTGAGGGCACCGGTGGGCACGGGGCCGGCCTGACCCGAGTCCTGGACCGGGGCGGGGAGGTCATCTTCGAGATGGACCGCCCGCAGCGCGCCAAGCGCCGCAACGGCAAGAAGTCCGACCCGCTGGACGCCGAGCGAGCCGCCCGCGAGGCGCTCGCCAGGCCCCGGCTGGGCACCCCGCGCGCCGGCACCGGGGATCGGCAGGTCCTCTCGGTGCTGCTCTCGGCCCGCGCTGGCGCGGTCCAGGCCGCCGCCGACGCCCAACGGCAGCTGTTCTCCCACGTGGTGGCTGCCCCCGAGCAGATCCGCGAGCGGCTGCGTGGCCTGCGGCGGCTCGCGCTGCTCCACAAAGCCGCCAAGCTGCGTGGCCACCCCAGCTGGGACGCCGAGACCCGCCTGATCGCCCAGACGCTGAGCACCCTCGCCAAACGCGCCCTGGCTCTGGTCCAGGAAGCCGACGCCCACCGCAAACAGATCGGCCGGCTGGTCCGCAGTTGGCGCCCCGACCTGCTCCAGAGGTCGGCGTCGGCCCGATCGTGGCCGCTACCGTGCTGTGCGCCTGGTCCCACGCGGGCCGGATCCATTCCGAGGCCGCTTTCGCCATGCTCTCCGGCGCCGCCCCGATCCCCGCCAACAGCGGCCAGGTCACCACCCACTACCGACTCAACCGCTACGGCGACCGACAACTCAACCGCGCCCTGCACACCATCACCCTCACCCGGCAACGCTGCCACCAACCCACCCAGGCCTACACCGCCCGACGCACCGCAGAAGGCAAGACCAAACGCGAGATCCGCCGCTGCCTCAAGCGCTACATCATCCGCGACCTCTACCGACTCCTCGAGCACCCACCAAAGCCTCGAGAAGGGGTTGACGAAACATATGACGTCCCGGGGCTGTGCAGCCGGTGGCATCCGCCGAACGCGTTCAGTCGCGCAGCAGGGCCCGGGCCACCATCGCCATGCCGACTGCCGTCAGGGACCATGCGAACAGGTCCACCTGCGGGCTGCCCAGGATCACCGTGGCCACGAAGTGCAGCGGTTGTGAGACGGCAATCGCCCAGCCTGCCCAGGCAGGGATGCGTCCCGAGCGCAGGAGTGCCAGTCCAAGGAGAACCGTGCCGATGACATGGCCGACGACGAAGATCCCAATGGAGATCCCAATGGTGGGGTGCGCGGCGTCGAGGAGCGCGGCGCTCTCGCGAGGCGACAGTCCGGCTTGGGACGCGCTCCACAGCACGTGGTCAGTGGCCAGGAACACGCCGAGGCAGAGGTAGCCCGTGACGCTGAGCCCGACTGCCCACGCGGTCAGCCGGGGTGCGGCCGAGCGACACAAGAGGGCGGCGCCGTACACCCCGGGCACCAGCGTCAGCACGGCGATGAAGCCTAGCCAGAGGACAGCAGACTCGCGTCCGGGCTGGCGTTCCGCGGCGGCGACCACGGCGGCAGAGGACCCCGCTGTGTAGTAGGGCAGGATGAAACGGAGTACGGCAACGGCTGCCGGTCCGAGCGGCAGCATCAGAGCCAGCCCCCAGCTGGCAGCCGTGCTGACCGGCATCCGCATCCGCGCCGACGGCGCCGCAGCAACTGTCGTCATGACGTCACCACCTGACGCGCAACCCCACTGGTGAGTACGACGCCCACAGCCGTCAGGACCACAACCGCGGCCGCGACGACCTGGGCGCCGGCGGGCACTCCGTCGACCAGGAATGCCGGAAGAGCAGTAACGGCGGACAGCGCCCGCAGACCGATCAGCGGGCGGACCGGGCGAGCCGGGTCACGTAGGGCGCGGATGACGAGAACGAGGCTGACCAGCCCTAGCAGCGTGACGAGGGCAGCCACCTCGTAGGGCGGCGACTGCCCGTCGGTGAGCAGCAGGGCTGCCATGTCGCCGATCGACAGCACTCCCAGAAGCAGCAGACCAGCGCGACGGCTCGATTGGTGGTTCATGTGTTCCCCTCGGTGGTTCGGATGTTGCTGTCGACCATCCGACTCGCCACCGCCCCCGGCCAGAGCGGAATTCCCGACCAGATCAGGCAATCGCCCGGTTCACCCGGGAAGCCTTCCCGGGGTCGTCTGCCCCTCCTCGCAGGTATCTTCGGCTTGAGGCTCAAGCGGCAGGTGGTGGCAGATGTGCGGGTGAGGTGGCTCGCCGGTGCGTTCGGACTGCTGGCGCTTCTCGCGGCGTGCGTCGCGATCGCGGCCGCGTGGACACTCGGCTGGTCCTTCGCCGACGCCGTTGAAGCCTTCGTGGTCAGCAACATCATCATCGGCGTCAGCTTCGCGCTCTGCGGGGCCCTGATCGCGTGGCACCAGCCCCGGTCCGCGCTGGGATGGCTCTACCTGGTCGGTGGCCTGTGCCAGAGCCTTACAGCCGCGGCCGGGCCGATGGCCGAGTTGCTCGATGACCGAGGGGCGCCGACCTGGCTCGTGCGTCTCGACCTGACGGTCTGGCAGTACGCCTGGCCGATCAACATCGGCATCGCGATACCGCTCTCCCTGCTGCTCCTTCCCGACGGAAAGCTCGCTTCGCCCCGATGGCGCTGGGTCGCCTGGGTGGTTGCCGTGACCGCGCTGCTGTTCGTCCTCGAGATAGGTCTGAGTCCTGAGGGCATCCCTGGCCTGCCCCCGCCCTACCTCGTCCTCGACAGCTACGACCAGTACGCCTGGCTCTGGACCCTGAGCGAGGTCCGCCTGGTGCTGTCGGTGGTCGTGGGCGTGGCGTGTCTTGCATACAGGTACTGGCGCGGCACCGAGGTCGTACGCCGGCAGCTGCTCTGGCTGGTCGGTGCCGCCGCCGTCATCCTCCTCGCAGTCACTCCCTGGGCCCTGGTGGCCGGCACCCCGATGGCGGTGCTGTTCACGATCCCCCTGCTGCCGGGGGCGGTCGCGGTCGCCGTACTGCGTCATCAGCTTCTCGACATCCGGCTGGTGATCGCGCGTGGTCTGACGTTCGCCCTGCTCTCGGGCCTCGTGCTGGCGGCGTACGCCGCGCTGGTGATCGTGCTGTCCGGCGTCGCTTCCGCGCTCCTTGTTGCACTCCTTGCACTGCCCCTCCGGTCAAGGTTGCAGGCTGCGGTCGACAGGCTGTTCTACGGAGAACGGAGGAGCCCCCTGACCGTGGCGTCACGGGTCGGACGCTCCATGCAGGGCGGCCTGGCCGACACGCTCGCCGAGCTCGGGGAGGCGTTGCGCCTGCCCTACGTCGGGGTGCACGTCGATGACGTGGTGCTGGCCTCCGGCGGGGAGCTGGCCGGTCCATCGGCGTCCATGCCACTGGACGGAGCCACGCTGGTGGTGGGCCTGCGAAGCGGAGAGAAGCGTCTGGCGCCGGCGGACCGGCGGGTGCTCGCCCTGATGTCCGGCCCGTTGTCCACAGCAGTGCGTGCGACCAGCCTCCTCGAGGACCTGCAGCTCTCGCGGGAGCGGCTGGTGGTCGCTCGCGAGGAGGAGCGTCGCCGGCTCAGGCGCGAGCTCCACGACGGTCTCGGACCCCTTCTGACCGGGGTGGCGCTCTCGGCCGACGCGGCGTCCAACCTGGCCGGTCCCCCGTCCGAGGCCCTGCAGGAGCGACTCACCGCGGTTCGGCGGGACAGCCGGTCCGCGATTCTCGAGGTACGCCGGATCGTGGACAACCTCGGATCGCCGGCGCTCGACGAGCTCGGCCTGCTGCAGGCGCTGCGCCTCCGGGCCGCGCAGACCACTCGGCGGTCCGACGGTTCAGCGCTCACAGCGGTCGTCGAGGCGGGGTCCGACCTGCCTCCGCTGCCGGCCGCTGTGGAGCTCGCTGCCTACCGGATTGCGACGGAGGCCCTCACCAACGCCGTACGACACTCCGCGGCATCGACCGTCGTCCTACGTGTCGGCTGCGACGACGCCCTGCACTGCGAGGTGCTCGACAACGGGATCGACAACGGCCCCTGGCAGCCGGGAGTCGGCATCGTCGGGATGCAGGAGCGCGCCGCTGAGCTGGGCGGCACCTGTGAAGTCGGCCCCGGGCCCAGCGGGGGACATGTCCGCCTGTCCCTGCCGGTGGTGGTCGCATGATCCGCGTAGTGGTGGCAGACGACCACCCGGTTGTGCGGTCCGGCCTGGCCGGAGTGCTGTCATCCCTCGACGGGTTCGAGGTGGTGGCGGTCGCGGCGAACGGACGGGAGGCCGTGCGCGAGGTCGTCGCGAACCACCCCGACGTGGTCCTGATGGACCTGCAGATGCCGGAGATGGACGGGTTCGCAGCCATCCGCGAGCTGGCGCGGGTCGCGCCCTCGGTGCGGGTGTGCGTGCTCACCATGTACGACGACGACGACTCACTCTTCGACGCGATGCGTGCGGGTGCGCAGGGCTACCTGCTGAAGGGCGCGGAACAGGACGAGATCGCGAGAGCTGTCCGCGCCGTCGCCGCGGGCGAGGTGATCTTCGGACCGGGGATCGCCGATCGCGTCCTGCATCAGCTGAGCTCACCGTCCACGGTCGCGACGTCCAGCCCGTTTCCGTCGTTGACCGGTCGCGAGCTGGAAGTGCTGGACCTGCTGGCGTCGGCGATGAACACGGCAGCGATCGCGCGTCAGCTTCACGTCACGCCGAAGACCGTGAGCAACCACGTGTCCAACATCTTGGTGAAGCTCCAGGCCACCGACCGGACGCAGGCCGCGGTGATCGCCCGCGAGGCCGGTCTCGGCGGTGCTTCCTCACCGCGCGACGCCCCACCGGAGCGGAAGCCCTGATGTGGCCAGTATGTCCGGCCTGTGAAGGTACGCCGTCCCTCCGGGTGTAGATTCAAGGACATCCCCGGCGTACCAGACCGTAGGTAGCCGTGGCCCACAGCGTTCCGTTTGACGACCGCCTCTCTGTGCACTTGTTCGAGTCGCGCACCAGGAGAGGAACTACATGGACCGCGACATCGGTGCCGCCTTGGCGTCCGCAGCCCGCACCATCAGCAGCCGAACCACCCTTGACGAGACCCTGGCCACGATCGTCGAGACCGCGAGGAACTCGCTCCCCGGATTCGACGAGGTGGGGATCTCGACGATGGACAACAAGGGAGCGGTCCACACCCGGGCCGGGACGAGTGAGTTCGTCTGGGAGCTCGACCGCATCCAGTACAGCCTCGGGGAGGGACCCTGCGTCGACAGCCTCCGCGACACATCGGTCGTGACCGCCCCTCACATCCGCGACGACCAGCGCTGGCCCCAGTTCGTTCCTCTCGCCGTCGAGCTGGGGTTGAAGTCCCAGCTCGCGGTGAGGCTGTACCTCGATGACGAAGGAACCCTTGGTGGGCTCAACATCTACTCGACCACCAGCGAGGACATCGACCCAGACGCGGAGTGCATCGCCGAGCTCTTCGCCACGCACGCAGCGATCGCACTCGGCAACGCCAGGGAGGTCGACAGCCTCCAGGAGGCGTTGCGAACCCGGAAGATGATCGGACAGGCGCTCGGCATGTTGATGACCGAGTACACCCTCGACGAGGACGCCGCCTTCGGGTTGCTCGTGCGAACCTCCTCGGTCACGAACGTCAAGCTCCGAGACATTGCCGCCGACATGGTCAAGGACGCCAACGCGCGGGCCGTGGACAAGTCGTCTGCCAAGCGAGCGTCCCGGAGCAGCACCCCGAGCGACCCCATCGCCGCCCTGGTCAAGGACCGCCGTCGCTGACATGCATAGGAACGGCGCGACGGGGCACGGGGAATTCAAGATCTGGGAAGTCCGCGGGCTTCCTCGGCTCCCAGGCCCCGAACGTCGAGCACGCGGAGTTCGGGGCCGACTCATGCTCGATCGGCCCAGGATCGGCCCAGGATCGGCCTAGGATCGGTCGGGTGGACGTCGACGCATTCCGACAAACCGGGACGCACCGGCTGTGAGTGAGGATCGTGACCGCGACGAGGAGGGTCGGGCCAGGCAGGCCCGGCCCCGCGACGCATTGGGTCGTCCCCTCCCGTACGGAGCCGAAGGCGTGGAGCCGGTCTCCGAGGAACCACTGCCACCTGAGGAGACGCTGGCGTTCGCGCGGCGACTTCTCGACGAAGGCCGGCCGTTCGCGGCGCACGAGGTCTTCGAGGTGCGCTGGAAGACCGGCCCGGCCGAGGAACGTGAGCTGTGGCAGGGCCTTGCCCAGCTGTGCGTGGGACTCACGCACCATGCGCGCGGCAACCACGTGGGTGCCCGTCGCCTGGTCGAGCGGGCTGCAGGCCGTCTGCTCCGGTATGACGCGAGCAGCGGACCGACGTACGGTCTGGAGCTTCCCGCCGTCATCGACTGCGCGCGGCGGAAGGTGAACCCCGACGCAGAAGGTTCTTCCTAGGCGCTGAGGCCGTGCGCGGAGAGCCAGCTCTCCGGGTCGACGGGCTCGCCGTTGGCGGGGTGCACCTCGAGGTGCAGGTGCGGCCCGGTGACGTTGCCAGTGGAGCCGACGCGCCCGAGCACGTCACCGACAGCGAGCCGCTGACCTGGCTGGACACCGATCTCGCTCTGGTGGCAGTACCAGAGCACGGTGCCGTCATCGAGACGCACCACGGTCTTGTTGCCGAAGGCGCCGTCGCTGGCGGCCTCCGTGACGACGCCGGATCCGACCGACCGGATCTCGGCGCCCTCGTCAGCGGCGAAGTCGAGTCCCGTGTGGGTGCTGGACCACAGTCCGCTGGACTGGCCGAAGCGGCCGGTCAGGTGGTACCCGCCCACGGGGAGTACCCACTTCGGAGGCTTGGCCTTGAGCTCGACACCCTCCACGACGCGCATGGGCAGCAACGTGTTCGGGAGCGGGGCAACGGCAGCGGCTGCCTGGGGTGCGGTGGCCAGGGTGGTACCGAGAAGCAACCCGGTCAACAGCGCGGGCGCGACGATACGGCGTGTTCGAAAGTTCATGGGTTCAGTTCCTCGAGGCGCCACGACGGCGGGGGTCATTCACCCGTCGCCCGGCGCGCTTCCGCGCGCCTCGCTGCTCGTCTGAGGTTCCTGTAGGGGGCACACCGGTGGGTCGAGCAGGGGCGCTTCCACACCGGGCTGGAGTCTGTTCTGCAGGTGCGCTGCCTTTTGCAAGCAACGCGAGTAACTAGTGAGCCATACACCGCCCCTGAAGTGCAAACCGAGTGCTAGCCAGGTGTTAGCGCGGTCACACGACTCAGGTGGCGGCCACGCTCAGCACGGCGTTGGAGGCGACCGACATCACACCCGAGCCACTCAGGACGCGGCGGCAGCGCGCAGGAGGGCTTGCGGAACTAACGTCTGGCCCCCTCGAGAGGTAACGCTCGTCGCCGTACCCGTCTAGACAGGTAGGGGGTCGCGGACCGCCTGATCGTGCTCGCGGGCAGGCACGGGCCTAGCCTCGTCCCATGGACCACACACCAACGCGCCCCGCCTCGGCCGCGGGAATCGGCACAACCGCCCTCGGGCGGCTGCAGATGCGTGTTCCTGAGGACGGCGGGCACGAAGAGGTCCTCGTCGAGCGCCGCTGGCCTGACATGATCTCGGCCCGGGCCTGGTGTGAACGCACGGTCCAGCGCGCCCCTGAGGGCGCCACCGTCCTGGAGATCCAGGTCTTCGAGGAGAGCTGGAAGCACGCCAGATCCTGGGAGACGACCAAGACCCGTCCCATCGCCGAGGTCCTCCAGCTCGGCGTCGTGGTCGACGGCTCCGTGCGCTGGACCGAACCTCGTTCGATGAGCCCGCGCGTGGGATCCCGCCACCTGCTCTGATGCCTGGCCCTTCCCGGGGGCATGCCGGCGCTGGGGCACTATGGGGTGCATGAGTGCGTCCCCAAGAAAGGGTCCAGAGGCGGGCGGGACTGGCTACGACCCCGCCGCCGAGGTCACCGAGATCTGTCGTGACCTGATCCGCATCGACACCACCAACTTCGGCGACCAGCCAGGACCCGGCGAGCGCAAGGCGGCCGAGCACGTCGCGACCCTGCTGGACGAGGTGGGGATCGAGAGCGAGCTCTGGGAGGCCGAGCCCGGTCGTACCAATGTGCTGGCCCGCTGGGGTGGGTCGACCGGTGACCCCGTGCTGGTCCATGGCCATCTCGACGTCGTACCCGCGGACGCCAACGACTGGCAGCTGCACCCCTTCAGCGGCGAGATCCACGAGGGACAGGTCTGGGGACGCGGCGCTGTCGACATGAAGGACTTCGACGCAATGCTTCTCTCCACGGTGCGGGCCCGTGCCCGCGCCGGCATCGTCCCGGACCGGCCGCTGGTGCTGTGTTTCACCGCGGACGAGGAGGCGGGCGGCACCAAGGGTGCCGGTCCGCTGGTCCGGTCCCACCGCGAGTGGTTCGAGGACTGCACCTATGCAGTGGGGGAGGTGGGCGGGTTCTCCACCACCGTCCGGGGCCGCCGTCTCTACCTGATCGAGGCCGCCGAGAAGGGCATGGCCTGGATGCGCCTCACTGCCAAGGGCAATGCCGGACACGGGTCGATGCGACACCCCGACAACGCCGTCACGACCCTGGCAGACGCAGTTGCCAGGATCGGCCGGCACCCGTGGCCGGTGCAGCTGACGCCCACCATGAAGGTGCTGCTGGCTGCAGTGGGGGAGCTCGCCGGAGTCGAGGCCACCCCGGAGAACGCGGAGGCCCTGGTGGAGGAGTTCGGTTCGGCCGCGCGGATGCTGGGCGCGGTGATCCGGCACACCACCAACCCGACGATGCTGGAGGCCGGCTACAAGGTGAACGTGGTGCCGGGCGTCGCGACCGGGCAGATCGACGGCCGCTTCTTGCCGGGTCTCGAGGACGAGTTCCTGGCCACCCTCCACGAGCTGGCCGGCCCCGACGTGGACATCGAGTTCAGCACCTTGATGCCCGGTCTGGAGACGCCGTACGACGGCGAGATGGCCGACGCAATGACCTCCTCACTGCTCGAGGAGGACCCCGATGCCCTCGTGGCGCCGTACCTGATGAGCGGCGGCACCGATGCGAAGTACTTCGACGAGCTGGGGATGCGCTGCTTCGGGTTCGCCCCGTTGCGGCTACCCGCAGAGCTCGACTTCACCGCCCTCTTCCACGGTGTGGACGAGCGGGTTCCGGTGGACGCGCTGGAGTTCGGCGCGCGCGTCTTCGACAGGTTCTTGGGCAAGCTCTGAGCTAGATCAGGAAGGCGATCTGCTGCCGGATGATCCGGCGGCGCAGCTGCACCCTGCGGGTGCCGTCGGGACCGAGCCGGAGTCGCGCGAGCTCCCAGCCACCCTGTTCCGCCAGCTCCACCAGCATCCGGGTGACTGCTCCCCGCGAGACCTCACGTGAGATGAGCAGCCGGTCGAACTCGTACTCGACGCCAGGGCGCAGCGTCCGCTGCTCGATCCGGCGCTGCTTCGCAGACGTCATGCCATCACCCGCAGGTCCGCTGAGACGTCCTCGAGCGCCTGCATGATCTCGACGGGCAGCTCGCACTCCTCCACGCCGAGAGATTCGCGCAGCTGGGTAGCGGTGCGCGCTCCGATGATCGGGGCGGTGACCCCCGGGCGGTCACGAACCCAGGCCAGCGATACCTCGAGCATCGACCAGCCGAGGCCCTCTGCCGCGCGTGCGACCGCCTCGACCACCCGCTGGGAGGGCTCGCCAAGGTAGCGGCCGACAAAGGTGGAGAAGTGCGGTGAGGCGGCGCGCGAGTCGGCCGGGGTGCCGTCGCGGTACTTGCCCGTGAGCACCCCTCGCCCCAACGGGGACCACGGCAGGACGCCCAGGCCCAGTGCCTGCGCGGCGGGGACGATCTCGGCTTCGACGGTGCGGTTGAGCAGGGAGTACTCCACCTGGTGCGAGGCCAGCGTGGCCCGGCCCGGCACAGCACGCTGCCAGGTCGCTGCCTGCGCGGACTGCCAGCCGCTGTAGTTGCTGACGCCGACGTACGACGCCCGCCCGGTGCTCACCGCATAGTCGAGCGCTGACAGCGTCTCCTCAAGCGGTGCGTCGTCGACCCACGTGTGGACCTGCCACAGGTCCACGTGGTCGACGGCCAGGCGCTTGAGCGAGGCGTCGAGGGTGCTGATCAGGTGGCCACGCGAGGCATTGGTGACCCGGTCACGACCACGGCGGCTGATGCCGGCCTTGGTGGCGAGCACGATCTCGTCGCGCTGGCACACGTCCCCGATGAAGGAGCCGATCAACCGCTCGGAGTCGCCATCGGTGTAGCCGGCTGCGGTGTCCACGAGCGTCCCACCGGCATCGACGAAGGCGGCCAGCTGCTCGCGCGCCTCGTGCTCGTCGGTGTCGCGTCCCCAGGTCATGGTGCCCAGCCCCAGGCGCGAGACCGAGAGACCGGTGGCGCCCAGGAACCGCTGCTGCATGGCCAAACGCTATCCAGCGCACCCATAGCGGCGACGCGCGGCTCGCCGTACACACCCGGCCGCCCAGGGACGGCGGACGGGCTCCCTACACTGACCGCTGTGCTCGACTTCCTCAAGGCCGTTGTCCTGGGCCTCATCCAGGGGCTGACCGAGTTCCTCCCGATCTCCAGCAGCGCCCACCTGCGGATCTTCCCGGAGCTGTTCGGGTGGGGCGATCCCGGAGCTGCGTTCACGGCGGTGATCCAGATCGGCACGGAGCTCGCCGTCGTCATCTACTTTCGGCACGACATCTGGCGGATCGGCTCGACCTGGTTGCGCTCGCTGTTCAGCCCGGAGTACCGCGGCCACGTGGATGCGCGGATGGGCTGGTACGTCATCGTGGGCTCGCTGCCGATCGTGATCCTTGGAGTGCTGTTCAAGGACGTCATCGAGCGTGACTTCCGCAACCTGTGGATCATCGCCAGCGCCCTGATCGTGCTCGGGCTCGTCCTGGGTCTCGCCGACCGACTTTCGTCAGGTAAGCGCGGCTTCAAGGAAGCCGGTCTCCGCGACGCCGTACTCATGGGGGCCGCGCAGGCGGCCGCCCTCGTGCCAGGCGTCTCGAGGTCAGGGGCGACCATCTCGATGGGACTCTTCCTCGGCCTGAACCGCGAGGCGGCCACCCGCTTCGCATTCCTGCTGGCCATCCCGGCTGTCGTCGGGGCTGGGCTCTACGAGCTCAAGGAGATCCCGCACGGTCACAACGACTACGGGTGGGGCCCCACGATCATCGCGACCATCGTGTCGTTCGTCGTCGGGTACGCCGCGATCGCCTGGCTGCTTCGCTACGTCGCGACCCGCTCGTACATGCCCTTCGTGGTCTACCGCGTAACGCTCGGCCTGCTCACCCTCGGGCTGCTGTGGGGCGGCGTGCTTTCGGCGTAGAGATCGCGGCGGCACAGCGGCGGATGTAGGTGGTCGAGCAGCGAGCGCCAGCGAGCGGCGAGTCGAGACCACCGCCGCACCCGGCCCGACAACCCGCGGCGGATGTAGGTGGTCGAGCAGCGAGCGCCAGCGAGCGGCCAGTCGAGACCACCGCCGCACCCGGCCCGACAACCCGCGGCGGATGTAGGTGGTCGAGCAGCGAGCGCCAGCGAGCGGCGAGTCGAGACCACCGCCGCACCCGGCCCGACAACCCGCGGCGGATGTAGGTGGTCGAGCAGCGAGCGCCAGCGAGCGGCGAGTCGAGACCACCGCCGCACCCGGCCCGACAACCCGCGGCGGATGTAGGTGGTCGAGCAGCGAGCGCCAGCGAGCGGCGAGTCGAGACCACCGCCGCACCCGGCCCGACAACCCGCGGCGGATGTAGGTGGTCGAGCAGCGAGCGCCAGCGAGCGGCCAGTCGAGACCACCGCCGCACCCGGCCCGACAACCCGTTGGGCCAAGAGGCTCAGAGCCAGCCGGAGCGCTTGCCGATGACATACACGGTCAGCGAGCTGAGCACCATCAGGCCCAGCGCCATCGGATAGCCGAACATCCACTCCAGCTCGGGAAAGTGCACGAAGTTCATGCCGTAGATGCTTCCGACGAGGGTCGGCGCGGCCACCAGTCCGACCGCGGCGGTGATCTTGCGCATGTCGTCGTTCTGCCGGATCGAGATCTGCGCGATGTGCGCGTCGAACGCAGCGGAGAGCAGGGACTCGAGTGTGTCTATCGCCTCTGCCACCCGGGTGAGGTGGTCTGCGACGTCGCGAAAGTAGGGTGCCGCGTCACTGTGGATCAAGGGCAGGGCGCCGCCCGCGAACCTGTTCATCGGCTCCCGCAACGGCATTATGGCTCGGCGCATCTCCGCAAGCTCGCGCTTGAGGACGTAGATGCGCTCCGCGTCGTTGGTGCGCCCCGTGGAGAACACCGACTGCTCGACCTCGTCAACGTCCTCCTGGAGCGACTCCGCAACCTCCTCGTAGCGGTCGACGACCTGGTCACAGACCGCATACACGACCGCTGACGGGCCATGCGCCAGGACGCTGCTCATTCCCTCGAGCCGCATCCTCGCCTCGTGCAACGCGCCTCCGGACCCATGCCGCACCGAGATCACGAACTTGTGACCGATGAAGAGGCTGATCTCCCCGGTCTCCACGGCATCCTCTGCGTCGACGTACCAGAGCGTCTTCAGCACGATGAAGAGCGTGTCGTCGTACCGCTCGACCTTGGGACGCTGGTGCGCCGTGACTGCGTCCTCCACGGCCAGCTCGTGCAGGTCGTAGATCTCCGCGACAGCCCCCAGCTCCTCGCTGGTCGGCTGGTGCAGCCCGACCCAGACGAAGTCATGGTCCTCGGTCGCCTTGGCACGCACGCCGGCAAGGTCCTCGATGTCCAGCACAACGTCGACGCGTTCGCCCTTGCGGTACAGCGCGTTGTCCACGATCACAGGTGCAGGTTAGGCCGTGTCCCGATCAGATGCGCGAACGCAGGCGTGGCATCCGCGCCCGATCCGGCAAGGCGGTGGTGCGAGAGCGCAGCGGGCTGCTCCGAGTGCCACCAGCGCAGCCGGTCGGGATGCGGGGCCGCGCATGCGTGCGCAGGTGTGAGGGACGCGGCCTCACGGCCGTTAGGCTCCGGGCATGGCAACCGTGATCCTGGCGCGCCACGGACGGACGGCCGCCAACGCGACCGGCGTGCTGGCGGGACGTTCCAAGGGGATCCACCTCGACGACACCGGCACCGCGCAGGCGCGGGCCGCAGCCGCGCGCCTCGCTGGGCTCGACCTGGCGCTGGTGGCCACCAGCCCGTTGGAGCGATGCCGCGAGACCGCGAAGCTGCTTGTGCCGCGGACACGCGCGGTGAGCGACCGCCGCCTGCTCGAGTGCGACTACGGCGACTGGACAGGGCAGGAGCTCAAGCGACTCGCCAAGGACAAACTGTGGCGCACCGTGCAGGCACAGCCGTCCGCCGCGCGATTTCCCGGTGGTGAGTCGCTGCAGGAGATGTCGGCCCGCGCCGTGGCGGCGGTTCGCGACCGGGACGCGGCCGTGGAGGCCGAGAGCGGCGATCATGCCGTCTGGGTGGCGGTCTCACACGGTGACGTGATCAAGGCGATCCTCGCGGACGCGCTCGGCATGCATCTCGATGCCTTCCAGAGGATCGTGGTAGACCCGGGAAGCCTGTCCGTGGTCCGCTACACCCAGCACCGGGCATACGTGATCACGATGAACTCCGGGTCCGGCTCCCTCGCCCATCTGGCCGCCAAGCCGTCGCGGCGACGTACGCGCTCCAGCGACGCCGCCGTCGGGGGAGGGGCGGGTCCCTCGAGGCCAGCGCCGTAGGCCTGACCACTAGGCTCGGCCCATGCCAGTGGTTCACCGTTTCGACCCGCCCGAGCGCTTCGTGCCCGGCACGGTCGGTGAGCCCGGACAGCGGACGTTCTTCCTGCAGGCGCGGGCCGGCAACCAGGTGACGTCGGTCGCCCTGGAGAAGCAGCAGGTGCAGATCCTCGGCGAGCGGGTCGCCGAGCTGCTGGACGAGCTGATCCAGACCGATGCGGCCAAGACCACGGTCCCGGCCGTGACGCCGATCGCGATGGTCGACAACGACCCCCTGGACCAGCCCATCGAGGAAGAGTTCCGGGCCGGCACCATCACGCTGTCCTGGGACGCCGATGACGAGCGCGTGGTCATCGAGGTGTTCCCGGTCGTCGAGGTCGAGGTGGAGCTGCCCGTCGAAGCCGCAGAGCAGGAGCTGATCGACCTGCCCATCGAGGAGCCGGAGCCTGAGGAGCTGCTGCTGGTGCGGATGCCTGCGGCCATGGCTCGTTCCTTCGCCGTCCGGGCCGAGTCCGTGGTTGCGGCCGGGCGGGCCCCATGTCCCTTCTGCGGTGGGCCGATGGACCCCGACGGCCACCTGTGCCCGCGATCCAACGGCTACCGGCGGACGCGAAGCTGACCGACGTGTCGGCCGTGGACCCGGGTGAGCTGCTCGAAGCCCAGCTGGTGGTGCTCGGGCGGATCATGCCAGCCTCGAACCACACGTTCCTGACCCGGTTGGGCGACTCCGGCGCCCAGTGCGTCTACAAGCCGAACTCGGGGGAGCGACCCTTGTGGGACTTCACCGACGGCACGCTCGCGGGCAGGGAGTACGCCGCCTGGGTGGTCTCTGACCACCTGGGCTGGGACATCGTCCCGCCGACCGTCCTGCGGGACGGCCCTGCCGGACCGGGGATGGTGCAACTGTGGATGGAGCCCGAGGACTGCCCGGACGATCGGCCGGACCCGGTGGACGTCGTACCCCAGGGGGAGGTGCCGCCCGGCTTCCTGCACGTACTCGACGCCAGCGGCGATCGCGACGAACCCGTCGAGCTGGTCCATGAGGACTCACAGCCGCTGCGACGGATGGCGGTCTTCGACATCATCGTCAACAACACCGACCGCAAGGGCGGGCACGTGTTGCCGATGCCCGGGGGACACCGACACGGCGTGGACCACGGCGTTTGCTTCCACACCGAGGACAAGCTGCGCACAGTCCTGTGGGGCTGGGCTGGAGAGCCGCTCGCCGCGGACGAGCTTGCCGGAGTGGAGTCGGTACTGCGGGGACTCGAGCAGGGTCTGCGTGCGTCCCTCGAGGAACTCGTGACCGTGCGCGAGGTGGACGCCGTCGCACGGCGCTGCGAACGGCTGCTCCGGGTCGGCTCGTTCCCGGTGCCCCGTGGCGGCTGGCCCTCGATCCCGTGGCCGCCGTTCTGAGCACGGCAGTTAGGCTCATCGGCATGCGTGCGTGGACCTCACCCGGTGGCCCCGGAGCCGTCAACACCGGGCCGAGTGCCCTTCCGGGGGGAGTGAGCGGACCAGCCGTCAGCATCTTCGACAGCTCCACCGGCGCCGCTCGCGTGGTGGAGCCGACCGATGGCCAGGCCAGGATGTACGTCTGCGGCATCACGCCGTATGACGCCACGCACATGGGTCATGCCGCCACCTACGTCGCCTTCGACCTGCTGAACCGCGCATGGCGCTCGGCGGGTCTCGACGTCCACTACGTGCAGAACGTCACCGACGTCGACGACCCCTTGCTGGAGCGAGCCGACGCGACCGGTGAGGACTGGGTTGCTCTCGCTGAGCGTGAGACTGAGCTGTTCCGGGCCGACATGGAGGCGCTGCGCGTACTGCCTCCGGACGCCTATGTGGGGGCCGTCGAGTCGATTCCCCTCGTGGTCGAGATGATCGAGAAGCTGCAGGCAGCGGGCAGTGTGTACGACGTCGACGGGGACCTCTATTTCTCGGTGACCCGTGACCCGGCCTTCGGAGAGGTCTCCGGCTGGAGCCGCGAGCGGATGCTGGCGATCTTCGGCGAGCGCGGCGGAGACCCCGACCGGCCTGGCAAGAAGGACCCGCTCGACTGCCTGCTCTGGACGGCTGAACGTCCCGGCGAGCCCGCCTGGGACTCACCGTTCGGGCGCGGTCGCCCCGGCTGGCACATCGAGTGCTCGGCGATCGCGCGTACCCACCTCGGCGCAGCGATCGACGTCCAGGGCGGCGGCAGCGACCTGGTGTTCCCGCACCACGAGATGAGCGCGTCCGAGGCGCAGGTGGCCGAGCCGGGGTCGCGCTTCGCCCAGGCCTACGTGCATGCGGGCATGGTCGGGCTCGACGGCCAGAAGATGTCGAAGTCCAAGGGAAACCTGGTGCTGGTGTCGCGGCTGCGCGAGAGCGGGCTCGACCCGATGGTGATCCGGCTCGTGCTGCTCGGCCACCACTACCGCAGCGACTGGCAGTGGGACGAAGCCGATGTCTCGGCCGCCGGTGCCCGTCTGGACAAGTGGCGCGGAGCGACCGCCAAACCTGCCGGAGCACCGACGAAGCATGTCGTCACCGACGTGCTCACCGCGCTCGCCACCGACCTGGACGCTCCCTTCGCGCTGCGACTGCTCGACCACTGGGCCAACGCCACCGACTTCGGCGACGACTCCGAGCCGGGTGCGGGCGACGTCATCCGCCCGCTGGTGGACGCAGCGCTCGGCATCGAGCTTTAGAGGAGCCTCGGCGTCGGAAATTGCACCGAGCGAAGCGAGGCCCCTCCGCAATCTGCGACGCCTCGGCGAGACAGTTGTAGGTCGCCCGACGCGTTCGACGTGCGGCGGGACGTCATACGAGCTGGTCGCCTCGGCTGCCACAACGTATGACGCTCCGCGGGACGTCATACGGACTGGTCGCAACAGCTGCCACAACGTATGACGTCCTGGGGCGAGCCTGGTCCCGTTCGCGGCGCCCCGCCGCGACGTCAAAGAGCGTCGGCTCGTTTCCGTCTGGCGACTCTGTATCTAGTCTGCTGGGGGGTTGCGCCGCTTGAGGTAGCGCTCGAACTCTCGGGCGATGGCCTCGCCGCTTGCCTCGGGCAGCTCGGCGGTGTCCTGGCTCTCCTCGAGGTTGCGCACGTACTCCGCCACGTCCTCGTCCTCCTCGGCGAGCTCCGCGACTCCCCGCTCCCACGCTCGCGCGTCCTCGGGGAGGTCACCCAGCGGGATGCTGGTCTCGAGCAGGTCCTCGACCTGTCCCAGCAGCGCCAGGGTCGCTTTCGGACAGGGTGGCTGCGGGAGGTAGTGCGGAACGGCGGCCCAGAAGGAGACGGCCGGTATGTCGAGCCTCGAGCAGGCGTCCTGGAGCACCCCGATGATCCCGGTCGGACCCTCGTAGGTGGCCGGCTCAAGCTTCAGCCGGTCCTCGAGGTCCAGCTCGGTGGCCGTACCGCTGACCTGGATCGGCCGGGTGTGCGGGGTCTCCGCCAGGAGCGCACCCAGGGTCACGACGAGCTCCACTTCGAGGTCATCAGCGCAGGCGAGCAGCTCCGCGCAGAACTGGCGCCACTTCATGTTGGGCTCGATGCCGCGCAGGAGTACGACGTCACGGTGGGCGCCTGGTGGGCGGGCGACGTACACCTGGGTCGAGGGCCACGTGATCTGGCGCATCCCGTCCTCCGTGGTGCCGATCATTGGACGGTTGACCTGGTAGTCGTAGAACTCCTCCGGATCGACCACCGCGACCACCTGCGCCGCCCAGACGTCGATGAGGTGGTCGACCACACCCGTCGCCGCTCCCGCCGCGTCGTTCCAGCCCTCGAAAGCCGCGACCATCACTGGGTTGACGAGGCGCGGCACGTCGTCGATCTCGATCACACCCCAACCCTAGACGGCGCCAACATGTGAAAATGGTCCGTCCCCGCTCGTCGTGCTGCCTACCCTTGAGGTTCGTCTACCCACCGGAGTACATCTGTGAGCAACGCCAGCAACAACGAGCGGCCCTCGTTGGTACGCCCGGATGCCAGTGAGGCGCTGACGGATCTGCTGAAAAGGCGCATCCTCGTCATCGACGGGGCCATGGGCACCATGATCCAGGGGCACGGGCTGGACGAGAGCGGCTACCGCGGTGAGCGCTTTGCCGACTGGGACAGCGACCTGCGCGGCAACAGCGACCTGCTGAGCCTCACCCAGCCGGACATCATCCGGTCGATCCACCGCGAGTACCTCGAGTCGGGCGCCGACTTCGTCGTGACCAACACCTTCAGCGCGCAACGGATCTCGCAGGCCGACTACGGCATGGAGGAGCTCGCCTACGAGCTGAACTACGAGTCGGCACGGCTGGCGCGCCAGGCAGCCGACTCCGTCACCGACACCGACCCCTCGCGCCCGCGCTTCGTGGCCGGGGGACTCGGGCCGACCAACCGCACCGCGTCGATCTCGCCAGACGTCAACGACCCTGGGTTCCGCAACACCAGCTTCGAGGAGCTCGTCTCGGCGTACGTCGAACAGGCCGCGGGCCTGGTCGACGGCGGGGCCGACCTGCTCCTCGTCGAGACGATCTTCGACACGCTCAACGCCAAGGCCGCGATCTTCGCACTCGAGACGCTCTTCGAGGAACGCGAACGCCGCTGGCCGGTGATCGTGTCCGGCACCATCACCGACGCCTCGGGGCGCACCCTCTCGGGTCAGGTCACCGAGGCCTTCTGGAACTCCGTGCGGCACGCGCGCCCCCTGGCCATCGGCCTGAACTGTGCCCTCGGAGCAGCCGAGATCCGCCCCTACCTGGCCGAGCTCTCCCGCGTGGCCGACTGCTTCGTCTCCTGCTACCCCAACGCCGGCCTGCCCAACGCCTTCGGGGAGTACGACGAGACGCCGGACCAGATGTCGGCAGTGCTCAAGGAGTTCACCGGCGCGGGTCTGGTCAACCTCGTCGGCGGCTGTTGTGGCACGACGCCCGCCCACATCCGGCGCATCGCCGACGTCGTCGACGCAGCCGCGCCCCGTGAGATCGCGCAGCCGGAGCCCGCGATGCGCCTCTCCGGCCTCGAGCCGCTCAACATCAACGAGGACTCGCTGTTCGTCAACATCGGCGAACGCACGAACATCACCGGCTCGGCGAAGTTCCGCAACCTGATCAAGGCCGGCGACTACGACGCCGGCCTCGCCGTTGCCGCCCAGCAGGTCGAGGCCGGCGCGCAGATCATCGACGTCAACATGGACGAGGGCATGATCGACGGCGTCGCGGCGATGGACCGCTTCACCAAGCTGATCGCGGGCGAGCCGGACATCAGCCGCGTCCCCGTGATGGTCGACTCCTCCAAGTGGGAGGTCATCGAGGCCGGCCTGCGCTGCGTGCAGGGCAAGCCGATCGTGAACTCGATCTCCATGAAGGAGGGCGAGGACAAGTTCCGCGAACAGGCCCGCCTGTGTCGAAAGTACGGCGCGGCCGCCGTCGTGATGGCCTTCGACGAGCAGGGCCAGGCCGACAACCTCGAACGCCGCAAGCAGATCTGCGAGCGCGCCTACCGGATCTTGGTGGACGAGGTCGGCTTCCCCGCCGAGGACATCATCTTCGACCCGAACTGCTTCGCCCTCGCGACCGGGATCGAGGAGCACTCCAACTACGGCCTCGACTTCATCGAGGCGACGCGCTGGATCAAGCAGAACCTGCCCGGCGCACTGGTCTCCGGCGGCATCTCCAACGTGTCCTTCTCGTTCCGCGGAAACAACCCGGTGCGCGAGGCGATCCACTCGGTCTTCCTGTTCCACGCGATCCAGGCAGGCCTGGACATGGGCATCGTCAACGCTGGCGCCCTGGTGGTGTACGACGAGATCGAGCCCGAGCTCCGCGACCGCATCGAGGACGTGGTCCTGAACCGCCGTCCGGACGCTGCCGAGCGCCTTCTCGAGATCGCTGAGCAGCACCGCGGCTCCGGTGAGCAGCAGCACAAACTGGGTGACCTCGAGTGGCGCTCGCTCCCGATCGGCGAGCGGATCACCCACGCGCTGGTCAAGGGGCTCGACGCCCACGTCACGGAGGACACCGAGGAGTTGCGCGCCGAGATCGAGGCCCGTGGCGGCCGTCCGATCGAGGTGATCGAGGGTCCGCTGATGGACGGGATGAACGTGGTCGGCGACCTGTTCGGCTCCGGCAAGATGTTCCTGCCGCAGGTGGTGAAGTCGGCTCGCGTGATGAAGAAGGCCGTTGCCTACCTGATCCCGTTCATCGAGCAGGAGAAGCTCGACAACCCGGAGTACGCCACCGCCAAGGACACCAACGGCACCATCGTGATGGCCACCGTGAAGGGCGACGTCCACGACATCGGAAAGAACATCGTCGGCGTCGTATTGCAGTGCAACAACTACGAGGTGATCGACCTCGGGGTGATGGTCCCTGCACAGAAGATCCTCGACAAGGCCAAGGAGGTCGGGGCCGACCTGATCGGCCTCTCCGGGCTGATCACGCCGTCGCTGGACGAGATGGTCCACTTCGCCAGCGAGATGGAGCGTCAGGGCTTCGACATCCCGCTGCTGATCGGCGGTGCCACGACTTCCCGCGCCCACACGGCCGTCAAGGTGACCCCGCGCTACAAGGGCCCGGTGCTCTGGGTCAAGGACGCCTCCCGCTCGGTCCCGGTGGCGGCTGCGCTGCTCTCCGCTGAGCAACGCGGCAAGCTGCTCGCGGACACCGAGGCCGACTACGACTCGCTGCGCAAGCGCCACGCGGCCAAGAACGACCGGCCGATGCTCTCGATCGAGGATGCCCGCGCCAACCGGACGCCGATCGACTGGTCGTCGTACACCCCGCCGGTTCCGGCGATGGTCTCGACAGACTCGAGCACCGAGAAGGGC
The DNA here is from genome assembly GCA_963759525.1 of uncultured Actinomycetota bacterium. GTDB lineage: Bacteria > Actinomycetota > Actinomycetes > Propionibacteriales > Nocardioidaceae > Marmoricola. Next base: position 31,119 of record CAVWZO010000017.1, read on the forward strand.
GCCGCGCAGAACGTCCGGGCCTTCGAGGAGTACGACCTCGCCGAGCTCCGCGAGTACATCGACTGGATGCCGTTCTTCAACGCCTGGGAGATGAAGGGGAAGTTCCCCGACATCTTGAACAACCCGGCGAGCGGCGAGACCGCGCGCAAGCTGTACGACGACGCCCAGGAGATGCTCGACAACATGATCAAGGAGAAGTGGGTCACCGCCAACGGCGTGATTGGCTTCTTCCCCGCGAACGCGGTCGGCGACGACATCGAGGTCTACCGCGACTCCGAACGCTCCGAGGTGCTCACGACGCTGCACAACCTGCGCCAGCAGGGCCAGCACCGCGAGGGCATCCCCAACCGCTCGCTCGGTGACTTCGTCGCACCCAGGGAGACCGGTCTGGCGGACCACGTCGGGGCTTTCGCGGTGACCGCGGGGCTGGGCGGCCAGGACAAGATCAAGGAGTTCAAGGACGCGCTCGACGACTACAGCGCCATCTTGCTGGAGTCGTTGTGCGACCGGCTGGCCGAGGCGTTCGCGGAGCGGCTGCACCAGCGGGTCCGTACCGAGCTCTGGGGCTACGACGACGACAGCGGGCTGGACAACGAGGACCTGATCGCCGAGAAGTACACCGGCATCCGTCCCGCGCCCGGTTACCCCGCCTGCCCTGAGCACACCGAGAAGAGCACGCTCTGGGAGTTGCTCGACGTCGAGCAGAACGCCGGCATCGAGCTCACCGAGTCGATGGCGATGTGGCCGGGTGCCTCCGTCAGCGGGTGGTACTTCTCGCACCCGCAGTCGCAGTACTTCGTCGTCGGCAGGCTCGGCCGCGACCAGGTGGCGTCGTACGCCGAACGGAAGGGCTGGACGCTCGAGGAGGCAGAGCGCTGGCTCTCCTCCAACCTCGGCTACGACCCAGAAGACTGACGTGGTGGCAGAACCGGTCGACTTCAGGCCACTCCCCAACGCCGTCCTGTGGGACATGGACGAGTAGGCGGTCGCAATCCGGTGCATCCGGATGCATTTTTCTACACGTTATCGCAGGTCAGCAGGCATTTCGAGACGCCAGTCGCGCATTGCCGGTGATCGCGAACCATTGAGATTCCTGGCGCTTTGTCGCATGGAACGTCGCTTGGCGCCACGGCCCACGGTCCGGTTAGTGTCGCAGTCCCATGCCCGTCCATGCCTTCGTCGATGAGACAAGGTCGGGGTCTGCTGGTCGTCGCGGCGGTCCTCGAGCCGCGGGACCTCGCCCCATCGCGAGCGGCCATGCGGAGTCTGCTCCTGCCGCGCCAGAGCCGGCTGCTTCGTCAAGGAACGCGATGCCGGCAAGGGGCAGATCCTCTCGACGGTCACCGAACTCTCTGTTCGCGTCAGACTTGTACGACGCCAGTCGCCTCAGGGATCCGAGGCGGTACCCCGCGTCTGCCTGGAGCAGATCGTGGCTGACCTTGCCGAGCTGCCCGGGCATCGCCTTGTGATCGAGTAGGACGACTCGCCTCTGCGGAGTGGCCAGGAGACGCTGTATCGCGCCGTCCTCGCCAGCGGCGTCGAGGGACAGCTGGTGTACGAGCATCTGAGCCCGCGCATGGAGCCGCTGCTCTGGATCCCGGACGCGGCGGCGTGGTGCTGGGCCAAGGGCGGGTCTGGAAGGACCGCGTCCTGCCGCTCGTGGATGGAGTCAGGACGCTGTAGACAACGCGAGGCCCGGCTCACCAACCGTCCGGAAGGCTGCCGGGCTCACTTCATCGGCGCTACTGCACCGTGCAGGTCAAGGATGGCTCCCCACCCCGCTGAGGGCCACCGCAGCCGGCTCCGACGGTGTCTCGATAGACGTGGCACTCGCAATGTTATCGACTAACATGCAAATATGGCTGACAACCCAACGGTCGGGAAGCGTGAGCGCACCCGAGCCAGATTGCAGCGCAGTGCCTTGGAGCTCTTCGAGCGCCAAGGCTTCGACCCGACGACGGTGGCTCAGATCGCCGAGACGGCTGGGGTCACCCCGATGACGTTCTTCCGCCATTTCAAGACCAAGGCGCAGGTGCTGCTGGACGACCCCTATGACCCGGTGATCGCCGCCTCGATCGCTGGTCAGCCCGCGAGTCTGCGGCCTCTGGTTCGGATAGTGGCTGGCGTTCGAGAAGCCTGGGCTGCGTTGCCCGAGCCGACCAGCGACCTCCAGCGCCGGCGAGTTCGTGTGGTTGCCGGCACGGCCTCGCTGTGGGGTGAGATGCAGGCCAACAACGCCAGGACCGAGCAGTTGATCATCGACCAGCTTGTGGCCGACGGAACGGGCAGGCTCGTCGCCCGGGCAGCCGCGGCCGCTGTTCTTGCCGCAATCACCGCTGCGCTGTTGGAGTGGTCGCAGGGCGACACCGGGTCTATCGGTGAGGCCGTCGACTGCGCGCTCGCCGTTGTAGAGGGCTCTGATGTCTGAGCTAGAGTGTTCCGGACTGACGAGGGTGTTCCCGGGTGGCGCTGGAGTGCGCGGCGTCGACCTGCGCGTGGAGTCGGGGACCGTGCATGCTCTCGTCGGGCTCAACGGCGCGGGAAAGACCACCCTGATGCGCCTGCTGTTGGACATGCTGCGACCCGACTCGGGCACCGCGCACCTGAACGGCCGACCGTTGAGCCGTCTGGTGTCGGCAGACTGGCGGCGGGTGGGGCATATGGTCGGTCGTCCGTTCGCCTACCCCGAGCTCGACGTGCGCACGAACCTGAGACTGGCGGCTCGACTGCACGGCATCCGGCCCGACCGGATCCGGGCGGTGGTCGACACCGCTCTCGAAGAGCTCTACCTGGAGCCGTACGCCGGTAAGCGTGTGCGGGTGCTTTCGCAGGGCAATCTGCAAAGGGTAGGACTCGCCGTTGCGTTGCAGCACTCTCCCGGCGTCATCGTGCTGGATGAGCCCACCACCGCGCTCGACCCGTCCGGGGTCGTCCTGTTGCGCGAGGTACTCCTTAAGCGGGTTGGTGCCGGGACGGCCATGCTGGTGTCGAGCCACCACCTCGATGAGGTCGCCCGCATCGCCGACGTGATCACCGTCGTCAACGGCGGGGAGGTTGTCGCGGAGCTCGATCCCACCAGCCCTGACATCGAGCGTGCATTCTTCGCACGTGTGCTTGATCATGACGAGAGCAGGTCCCGATGATCCCCGCTGTCTTCGTCGAGTACCGCAAGGCCGCCTCATCGGTCGTAGTGCGCTCCGCGACAGCACTGTTGATCCTCGGCATCGTGGCGATCTCGGCGTCCCTGAGCCTGGCATCGGCGCACGGCAACGAGCAGGCGCGCGCCAAGCTCGGCCCCCTCGCCGACAAGGAGGGCTGGGAACAGCTCAACGGCATGGTGGCGATGATCAGTGCACCTGCGGCACTGCTGGGCTTCGGAGTCGTGCTGAGCTGGATGATCGGGCGCGAGTTCGCCGACGAGACGATCTCCGGATTGTTCGCGCTTCCGATCACCCGCGCGCAGATCGTGATGGCGAAGCTCGTCGTTTTCTGGTGCTGGGTCGTGGCCGTCGCGGTCACTTTGGCCGTCTCATGCACTGCGCTCGGGCTGACCTTCGGCTATGGGCTACCACTGAGTGCAGATACAGCCGGCTTGCTCCGACTCCTGCTTGTCGTCGTCCTGACCGGGCTCCTCGCCGTTCCGGCCGCATGGGCAGCAACTCTGGGTCGGGGTCTGTTGCCCGGTATCGCCACCACCATCGTGATGATCGCGCTCGGCCAGATCATGGTGGTCGCCGGCACCGGCGCTTGGTTCCCGGTGGCAGCACCGGCGCTGTGGGCAGTACTTCCCAGCGATGTCACCTGGGCACAACTGATGCTGGTCCCAGTCATCGCCCTCGTGGTCGCCGCGATGACCGCCCGTTCCTGGCACCGACTGCAGCTCGACCAATAGGGAGTCCGGCGGGTGGATCACGCTGCAGCATTCGTGCGCCAGACGATCGGCAAGCCGTAGTGATCCGTCGCCTGGCGGTGCGCCGCAGCAGTGGAAGCTTCTACTTGGCGACGTGAGGCACGTCGAAGGGAACTACTTGCGACTGCGGCGGTCATGCCCGCCAGCAGCGTGAGGTTGGCCGCGTAGTCGCGCACCAGGATCGCCTTGGACTCAGGTTGGGTGCCTGCCGCCCGAAGAGGGGAATGGCGATGATCGTGATCGGTGCACCAACGAGGAGCCCGCCCTATAGGTAGCGACGGGCGAGGTGGCACGCCTGTCAGCGCGAGGCGACGTCGACGAGATCGGGTGGACGTACGCCGCCTGCGCGAGAAGCTCGAGTCCAATCCGACGCGTCGTGTGCGACTGGTGACAGTGTGGGGCGTCGGCTATCTCTCCTATGAGCCACCGGATAGCGTGGCGCCTGACTTGGCCTCGAGCGGTGGAGATCCCTGATGTTGGCACGAGATCTGGCGCGGGCGTTCCCGACGGTCACCCTGGAGACCGGTGCTTTGGATGCTGCTCGCCTCCTGGCCGAGCATCGTCTCCCCGGCTTGATCGTGCTGGACGAGTCCGGTCAGCCCTACACGGTTCTTCCGGGGTCGCAGGTGCTGCGTTTCATCGTGCCGACCTACGTGCAGGACGACCCAGCGCTCGCGCGTGTGTACGACGAGAAGTCGGCCGATGAGTTGTGTGCGAAGCTGGTGAGCCGCCAGGTGAGGGACGTACTCCCGAAGCGGAAGGACGTGCTGGATCTGCCGATCGTCGCCCCGGACGCGACCGCTATCGAGGTCGCCGCAGTGATGGCCGGCATGCATAGCCCGATTGTTGCCGTCGTGGACGGCTCGAGGTTGCTGGGGGCGATCACGGTGAGTGTGCTCTTGTCGCACTTGCTGGGTCCCGGGACCACGCGTTGACTACCTGGCTGGTGATCGCGGCGTTCGCCGGGGCCTACGTCCTGATCGCCACGGAGCGGATCCACCGGGTGGCTGCCGCCCTGTCCGGTGCGGCGGCGATGGTGGTCCTCGGTGTCGTCGACGCCCACACCGCATTCTTCAGCGAGGAGACCGGTGTCGACTGGAACGTCATCTTCCTGCTGCTCGGGATGATGATCATCGTCAGCGTCATCAAGCAGACCGGTGTGTTTGAGTACCTGGCGATCTGGTCTGCCAAGCGAGCCCGGGGCCGGCCGTTCGCGGTGATGGTGATGCTGATCGTGATCACTGCGGTGGCCTCGGCCCTGCTCGACAACGTGACGACCGTGCTGCTGATCGCACCGGTAACGCTGCTGGTCTGTGACCGGCTCGGGGTGCCACCGATTCCGTTCCTCCTCGCTGAGGCGATGGCCTCCAACATTGGCGGGACCGCAACGCTGATCGGCGACCCGCCGAACATCATCATCGCCAGCAAGTCTGGGCTCACCTTCAACGACTTTCTGTTCAACCTGGCGCCGATCGTGGTCGTGCTGCTCGCGGTGTTCGTGCTGATTTGTCGCGTGATGTTCCGCTCCGCGTTCGTCTACGACCCGGAGCGTGTGGCGGCCATCATGGAGCTTGACGAGCGAGAGGTGATCAGCGACAAGCGCCTGCTGGTCCAGTGCGGTGTCGTGCTCACCCTGGTCATGGTCGGCTTCATCGGCCACTCAGCGTTCCACCTGGAACCATCGATCGTGGCGCTGCTCGGCGCAGGCGCACTCGTTGCGGTGTCGCGAACCGAGCCGGATGAGTTCCTCGAAGATGTGGAGTGGCCGACCCTCGTGTTCTTCATGGGCCTTTTCGTGATGGTCGGCGCACTCGTTGAGGTCGGCGTCATGTCCGACATCGGAACCTGGGTGGTCGACTCCGTCGGCGACCAGTACCTCCTCGCCGGCACCGGACTGCTCTGGGGATCCGCGGTGCTCTCGGGGATCGTCGACAACATCCCCTACGTCGCCACGATGGCCCCCATCGTCAACGACCTTGTCCAAGCCGGTGGCGGGTCCGACCAGGCCCACGCACAGTGGTGGGCACTGGCCCTGGGCTCTGACCTCGGCGGAAACGCCACCGCGGTCGGAGCCAGCGCGAACGTGGTGGTCATCGGCATCGCGGCCCGCAACGGACACAAGATCTCGTTCTGGCACTTCACGAAGTACGGCCTCGTCGTGACCTTCGTGACGATCTCGATCACCTGGATCTACTTCTGGCTCCGATACTTCGCCTTCGCCTGACTCCATCGACCATCGTCTCGACGATGGTCGATGAGGTGAGAGGCCCGCAGCAGTCGCGGGTTGCCCCTCATGGGCAGGGAGCTCGCCAGTGAGGCGGTCGTGGCGCTCGGCGCTTGGCTCCCCAACTCGAGATCCGCCTCCAGCCGGGCCTCATGAACGAGGCGCGACAGGGTGAGCAGGGCCGCTCATTCAAGGATCCCCGCGAGTTTGGACGATTGAGTCCCTTTCGGACCTTGGCGCCCGCTTGGTGCTGGGTGTGGCCCCCTGTAGGGCGCGAGCTTCTGGATCAGGTGAGGCGTAGGTATTCGAGGTACCCTTCGTAGTGGTTGAGGCAGTCGTGGATGACTTGCGTGGCGGAGAAGCCCATCACGTCGTAGTCCTGCCCGCCGCCGACGGTGTGCACTTCCAGACGGGCGTACTTGTCGCGGTCGCCGATCATCCGGCCGCCGTACGTCGGCACCGGTGACTCGTGGACCTGCACCCGGTAGACGAATGGGTCGTGTCCTCCGAGTGCGCGCAGCTCCACCCAGGTCAGCCCGCCGTCCTCGTCGTCCTCGCCGACAGCCGCGCCGCCGGCACCCTGGGTGACCTGGGTCGGCACCCCCCGGTTCTCCAGTTCGTGGGCGACCTCGGTGAGAGCGGGGCGCACCACGGAGTCGAGGTACGCTGTCGCGGCCTCGACGTCGACGAAGTTGACCGCACGGGCCAGGCGAGCCTTCCACGACGAATCGTCGTGCCCTTCGATGCCGGTGTCCGCCTCGCGACGCGACAGCATCACCGGCACCGTGCGCATTACTACCCCGGCGCGTCGGTCCTCGACCCGCAGCGCCTTGAGGAGGCCGAGCATGACCAGGACCATGACGAATGCGAACGGCAGACCGAAGATCACCGTGGCGTACTGCAGGGCGTAGATGCCCCCCACCGCCAGCACTGCGATGGTCAGCAGGCCGGTCGCTGAGGCCCACACGATGCGTAGCCAGGGCGCGGCGTCGTCCTGGACCGAGCGCAGCTTGGAGGAGAGGTTGCCCATCACCAGGGCACCCGAGTCGGCTGAGGTCACGTAGAACAGAAGCCCGACGAAGACCGAGACGGCGATCACGACGCCAGAGAGGGGGTAGTCCTCGAGCAACGAGTAGAAGCCCGCCTCGGGGGAGGCCAGCGCGTCGTCCCCGAACGCGTCGTCCCCACCCCGGATCCGCTCGAGGGCTGCGTTTCCGAATATCGAGATCCACATGACGATGTAGGTGAAGGGGATGATCATCGTCCCGGCGACGAACTGCCGGATCGTCCGGCCGCGGGAGATCCGGGCCAGGAACAGTCCCACGAACGAGGCCCACGCGATCCACCACGCCCAGAAGAACAGCGTCCACAGGGACAGCCAGTCGGTCGCGCCATCGAACGCGAAGGTCTCCATCGTCTTGCGCGGGAAGGTCTGGACGTAGTCGCCGACGTTCATCACGACTGCGTTGAGGATGAAACTGGTTCGACCGGTCAACAGGACGTAGGCGGCCAGACCCAGGGCGAGGATGACGTTGAGCTGGGACAGGAACCGGATGCCCTTGTCGACACCTGTGGTGGCCGAGATGGCCGCCATCGCCACGGCCACGACGACCAGGCCGATCTGCGCGCCGAGCCCGACCGGCACGCCGAACAGGATGTTGAGGCCCTGGTTGAGGAACACCACCCCGATGCCGAGACTCGTCGCGACCCCGAAGATGGTGCCGAGCACCGCGGCCGTGTCGACGGCGTGACCGAGCCCGCCGTCGACACGGCGCCCGAAGATCGGGTACAGCGCCGAGCGGACTGCGAGCGGGAGGTTCAGTCGGTAGGTGAAGTAGCCCAGCGCCATCCCCATCAACGCGTACAGGCCCCAGCCTGAGATCCCGTAGTGGAACAAGGTCCACACCGTTGCCTCGCGGGCGGCCGCGATAGTCTCTGCGTCGCCGGTCGGTGGCGCCATGTACTGGCTGACAGGCTCGGCGACCGCGTAGAACATCACGTCGGTGCCGATACCGGCGGCGAAGAGCATCGAGGCCCAGGCGAAGGTGGAGAACTGCGGCTTGGAGTGGTCAGGACCGAGCTTGATGGATCCGTAGCGGGAGACGGCCAGGTAGAGCACGAACACCAGCACCGCCGTGGTCAGCAGGATGTAGAACCACCCGAACCAGTCCACCACCTTGGCAACCGCGTCTCCGATGACCGACTCGGCCTGGTCTGGAGCGAAGATCGCCCAGGTCGCCATCACCAGGACGCCGATCACAGCTGAGAAGAAGACCGGCTTGCGGATCGGTGGACCGCCAGTGAGGAAGACCCACCGGTTTCTCTTCGAGGCAGAATCGACGGTCTCGGTCAGGGTCATGGCGGTCTCCTCGGCTCCGGGAACTCAGGCAGGCACCTGAGCGGGACTCGGTATCGCTGGAGCCATCATGGACCTCGAGGGGTGGTTGGGTCACCCTTCGCCGGGCGGGCACCACGGGCACGGCCGCGTCGAAATCGCCATCGACGACCGGACCGCGTCAGTCAGTGATGCTTTTCCTCGTTACCTGGCCCGTGCCTGAGGGGCACATCCGGGTGATGGCTCCGCCAAGGCAACCGAAAAGGTGAGCCTGAAGCCGGCGTTGACCAGCTTCGCGGGTTACAGATCGCGGTGGACCTCGTCCGGCTCATCGCGGGTGGTGCGGTTGATGTTGCGGATGGCCAGTGCGAGACCACCCCACACCACCGATATGGCGATGAGCATCATCACGATGGCGGAAGCCGTCATCGGGAAACCTCCTCGGACGGTACGGTGAGGTCGACGGTGCGCCGCCACGGAAGTCGTGCGAGGACGAGGGCCAGCACGATCACCAACGCTGCCGTACCCCATCCGATCCAGTTGATCAGCCAGTCCGGGTAGCCGCCGTACGGCTCATCCAGCACGGCCCTGAGCTCGTCGATCAACACATAGACCAGGGCCGCCGGAGTGACCACGCCCACCAGACCGAGCCACCAGCTGCCCAGCTGCACCGACCCCGTGCTGTTGAGGTGGTCCCGCAAGTGGTCGAGGTCGCGGTAGACCCACGTCACGGCGAGCATGCTGACCACGGCGACCAGCAAGATGCCGAAGCGGTTGATGAAGTGGTCGGCGGTGTCCAGGATCGGTACGCCGGTGGTGGTACCGAACAGCAGGACGCTGGCGGACGCAGCTGGCACGCCGACGACGAGGGACGCAGCGGCCCGGCCGAGATCGAGCTTGTCGCGGACGGCGGAGATCACGACCTCGATCACGCTGACCAGCGAGGTCAACCCTGCCACCACGAGCGATCCGAAGAACAACACGCCGATCAGGGCTCCGGCCGGAGCCTCGGAGATAATTGCCGGGAACGCCACGAAAGCCAGGCCGAGGCCCGAGGTCGCCACCTCGTCGACCGCGACCCCGTTGGCCTGGGCCATGAACCCCAGCGCGGCGAACACCCCAATCCCGGCAAGCAGCTCGAAGGATGAGTTGGCCAGGCCGACCACCAGCCCGGACCCGGTCATGTCGGTCTTGCGACCCACGTAGGAGGCGTAGGTGATCATGATCCCGAAGCCGACCGACAGCGAGAAGAAGATCTGACCGAACGCCGCCGCCCAGACCCCGGCGTCGGTGAGTGCGCCCCAGTCCGGGGTGAAGAGCGCATTCAGTCCGTCCGCGGCTCCTGGCAGGAAGAGCGACCGAACCACGAGCGCGAGGAAGGCGATGACCAGCAGCGGGATGAACACCACCGAGAGCACGCCGATGCCCTTCTGGACCCCGGCGACCATGACCGCTATGACGGCCACCCATACCAGCAGCAGGGGCCACAGCACTCCGCCGACGAAGTCGAGCCCGATCCCGGGTGCGGCCACCTGCAGGAACTCGCCGAAGAAGAACTCGTCCGGCTTCGACCCCCAGGACTTGTCGATCGAGAAGAACGTGTAGCGCACTGCCCACGCGATGATCACCGCGTAGTAGATCGCGATGACTGCGCAGATCCCGACCTGCCACCAACCCAGAGTCTCGGCTGTGGCGCCGCCAAGACGCCGGAAGGACAGGGGAGCGGAGCCGCGATAGCGGTGCCCGATGCCGTAGTCGAGGAGCAGGAAGGGCAGCCCGGCAACCAGCAGCGCCACCAAGTAGGGGATCACGAACGCGCCGCCGCCGTTCTCATAGGCGACATACGGGAACCGCCAGATGTTTCCCAGGCCCACGGCAGACCCGATCGCCGCCAGGATGAACACCTTGCGGCTGGTGAAGCCGCCCCGGGCATGCTGCTCCTGGGACGCCCCGGACGGATGGGCTTGAGTGGACATAGGCCCCCTTGCTCGCTCTCACAAAGGCTAGACCCGCAGCGACCAGAATGCACCGGCCGGAAATGTCCCCTGGCAATGCTCAACCTCGGCCACCGGCCGACGCTCCCAGCCGCCCGTAGATCATTGATGGGAGCCAGAAATGACGAGGGCCCCTGGTTGGTGGCAAGACCGCTTCGAACGGGAGCGAGCCCACCGACCACGACGCCCCCCACCCGAACCGGCTGCCATTGCGACCAGAAAACCCTTCTTGGGGCAAGAACTGACAAGGACTGGTCGCGGCTGTACCGGGCAAATGCGACGAGCATCGTCGGCAGCGAGGCAGCGAGCGAGAGCGACCCGGCGATCTTGATGTCGACCGCGTACAACAACACGATGGTTGGAATGAGTAGCTCGCCCCCGGCCACACCCGTGAGTGCGGCGACGACCCCGATCGCGACGCCCGCGGCGACGCCCCCGATGACCTGCCAAGCTGGCGACGTCCTCTCCTCGGCTACTTGTTCTATTGCCTCCTACGGGAGACGGGGGCGCGGGGGCGCCTGGACAGCATCCTGGTCGAGTCCACCGAGCGCCGAGCGAAGCTAGAGCGCCAGTTCGCCATGGCCGACGAGTTCATCGAACTGCGCAACCGCCGGCCGGCCCGAGCACGTGGCGACGGCTCCCGATGCCAGTCCCGGATCAGCCGGCGACTAGAGTAGAGCGCAGGTGCGCCGGGAAGTCTGGTCGGCAAGGACTCCGTCAACCCCGGAAGGATCGGCCTATGCCCGACACCGATGCTCCGCGCACGTTCCTGGGACGGGGGTCCTGGAACGAGACCACACGCATCGCCGAGGTGCTACGCAAGGAGACTGTCGGCGGGGCGCTTCTGCTCCTGGCCACGGTGGTAGCGCTGGTGTGGGTGAACTCCCCTGCCGGGAACTCGTACACGGCTCTGCGCGACTACCGGCTCGGTCCTCAGGCGCTGCACCTGGACCTGTCGTTGGGCACCTGGTCCGCGGATGGCCTGCTCGCGATCTTCTTCTTCGTCGTCGGGCTGGAGCTCAAGCGCGAGTTCGTGGCCGGCGACCTCAGAGATCCTGCCCGCGCCGCCTTGCCGATCCTGGCCGCGCTCGGCGGTGTTGTCGTACCCGCCGGCATCTATGTGGCAGTCAACCTCAGTGCAGGCGGCGGCGCACTGATGGGCTGGGCGGTCCCGACAGCCACCGACATCGCCTTCGCTCTCGCCATCCTGGCGATCGTCAGCACCCACTTACCCACCGCGCTGCGCACGTTTCTGCTCACCCTTGCTGTGGTCGACGACCTCGTCGCCGTCACGATCATCGCTGTCCTCTACACCTCCGACCTGAAGCTGCTGCCACTGGCCGGCGCGCTGGTTCCGCTAGCTCTTTTCGGGCTCGCCGTACAGCGCCGGATCCGCTCCTGGTGGCTCCTCATCCCGTTGGCCGCCGCCACTTGGGTGCTCGTCCACGAGTCCGGCATCCACGCCACCGTCGCCGGTGTGCTCCTGGGCTTCACGGTTCCAGTCATCCGATCCCAGGCCGCCGGTGGCCCCAAGGCCGGACCCGGGCTCGCCGAACACTTCGAGCACCGCCTCCGCCCGATCTCAGCCAGCGTTGCGGTCCCGATCTTCGCGTTTTTCGCCGCCGGAGTCGCCATCGGCGGTCTCCAAGGATTGACCGAGTCGCTCACCGACCCCGTCGCGCTGGGGATCATCGCCGGACTTGTGCTCGGCAAGCCCATCGGCATCCTCGGCACCGCGTGGCTGGTCGCCCGGTTCACCCACGCCCACCTCGATGACGAGCTCAGCTGGCTCGACGTCCTGGGGGTTTCCCTCCTGGGCGGGATCGGGTTCACCGTCTCCCTCCTCATCGGCGACCTCGCGTTCGGCGCCGGCAGCAGCACCGACCAACAAGTCAAGATCGGGATCCTGGTCGGGTCGACGCTCTCGGCGCTGCTCGCCGCGGTGCTGGTCAAGTCGCGTGACCGTACCTACCGACGCATCGAGGCGGCAGAAGCACTAGACACTGACGCCGACGGGATCCCAGACGCCTACGAACACCCGCGCCGCACCCCGACAGGCACTGACACCGACCCACGGTCTTGACTCCCCAGGAAGCACATCGAGCCCACCACGAAAGCCGCCTACGTCTCCAACGTGAAAACCCGGCATTGCTTCCACCGCCACCCCACAAACGACACCGCGGGCTCACGGTGAGCGGCCCGACGAGAACCGAGATAGCCGACTATGTGGGTCGCGTTCGGTCCGACGGGTGCTCGCCGTTCCGACCTGCTCGCGGCAGCAGTGCAGGCAGAACGCCCCTCCCCGTGTGCTCGACCTGGTCAGCGACGTCCTCGGCGTCAAAGTTCGACTCGAGCAGGAGCGCATTGCCTTGGGGCTGGGCGCAAGCGCGACTCGGTGCAGGACCCTGGATCGCAGCTGACGGAGCCGACCGTGAAACGATGCGCTCGTGATGCCCGCGGCAGTACTCATGGACATGGACGAGTAGGCGGTCGCAATCCGGTGCATCCGGATGCATTGATCTACACGTTATCGCAGGTCAGCAGGCATTTCGAGACGCCAGTCGCGCATTGCCGGTGATCGCGAAGCATTGAGATTCCGGGCGCTTCGTCGCATGGAACGTCACATGGTGCCACGGCCCATGGGGGCCGGTTAGTGTCGCAATCCCATGCCCGTCCATGCCTTCGTCGATGAGACCAAGGTTCGGGGTCTGCTGGTCGCCGCGGCGGTCCTCGAGCCGCGGGACCTCGCCTCATCACGAGCGGCCATGCGGAGTCTGCTCCTGCCGCGCCAGAGCCGGCTGCACTTTCGTCAAGGAGCGCGATGCCCGCAAGGAGCAGATCCTCTCGCCGGTCACCGAACTCTCTGTTCGCATCAGCTTGTACGACGCCAGTCGCCTCAGGGATCCGAGGGCGGCACGCCGCGCGTGCCTGGAGCAGATCGTGGCTGACCTTGCCGAGCTGCCCGGGCATCGCCTTGTGATCGATCAGGACGACTCGCTTCTGCGGAGTGACCAGGAGACGCTGTATCGCGCCGTCCGCGCGAGCGGTGTCGAGGAACAGTTGGTGTACGAGCACCTGAGCCCGCGCAGGGAGCCGATGCTCTGGATCCCGGACGCGGTGGCGTGGTGCTGGGCCAAGTGCAGGGTCTGGAAGGACCGCGTCCTCCCGCTCGTGGATGGAGTCAGGACGCTGTAGGGGGCGAGGCCCGGCTCACCAACCGTCCGGATGGCTGCCGGGCTCGCTTCATCGGCGCTGCTGCACCGTGCGGGTCACGGATAGCTCCCCACCCCACTGAAGGCCACCGCAGCAGGCTCCGACGGTGTCCAGCCCACTTCTGTCGGATGCGGTCTCTAGGCTCCGTGAGGAGGAGGGACCGGATGGACTACGTCACGATCGATGTGCTGAGGGAGCGCCACGCCGCTTGGCGGCTCCTGCGCGCTGCCAACGCCACTCTGATCCTGTCCTTCCTCGGGCGCTTCTTCGTCGAAGGCACCCGGGGTGCGACCGGGGCTGCAGAGGTTGCGAGCGCGCTCGATGACGACCTCTACGTGCTCAACGCCGCCCTGGATCAGCCGCGCTATCCCAAGGTCGCGCGGGCATACCTGGAGGATTGGGCGGCGACTGAGGCTGGCTTCCTGCGTCGCTTCTATCCCGCAGGGGTCGACGAGGTGCATTACGAGGTGACGCCCGCGTTCGAGAAGGCTTACGCCTGGGTTGAGTCGCTGCAGGCACGGCCATTCGTCGGCACGGAGTCGCGACTGCACACGGTCGTGGAGCTGTTGCGCCAGATCGTGCACGGATCGGAGACCGATCCGGATGTACGGCTGGCGGAGTTGCGCCGACAGCGGGACGCGATTGACGCCGAGATTGCGGTGGTGGAGGCGGGCGAGGTCATGGTCATGGACGAGACCGGTGTCCGTGACCGTTATCAGCAGTTCGCCGCGACCGCGCGGGAGCTGCTCAGCGACTTCCGCGAAGTGGAGGAGAACTTTCGCGGACTCGACCGGGCGGCGCGGGAGAAGATCGCCGCGTGGGAGGGAAGCAAGGGAGAGCTGCTGGCCGACCTTGTGGGGTCTCGGTCGGACATCGCCGGCTCGGACCAAGGGCGCAGCTTCCAGGCGTTCTACGACTTCCTGCTCTCGGAGTCGCGGCAGGACGAGCTGGCCGACCTGCTGGCGAAGGTGACCCGGCTCGGTGCCATCGAGGCCGACCGCCGGGTCAGGTCGATCCACCACGACTGGTCGGAGGCGGCCGAACGGGCCCAGCGCACCGTCCGACAGATCTCAGAGCAGTTGCGCCGCTTTCTCGACGACCAGGTCTGGTTGGAGAACCGCCGCGTCCTCGACCTGGTCCGTGCCGTGGAGACCGCTGCGCTGGAAGTCCGCTCCGACCCACCAGGGTTCGGACTGGAGGTCGATGAGCCCGGCATCGAGATCGTGCTGCCCTTCGAGCGACCGCTCTATGAGCCCCCGGCGGCGGCCGAGGTGGAGAGTCTCATCCCGCCAGCGAACGACGAGGACCTCGACGCCGCCCTGCTCTTCAACCAGACCTTCATCGACGCGGCGAAGCTGGCCGGCAACATCCGCGCGGTCCTTCCCGAGCGGAGCTCGGCGCTGCTCGCAGACATCGTCGCGATGTACCCCCTCGAGCAGGGCGCGGCCGAGATCGTCGGCTACCTCGCCCTCTCCGACGACGACCTGACGATCGAGATGGACGAAACCGACGAGACGCTGCTGGAGTATGCCGATCCCGACGACTCGGACCGCACCCGCCGGGCGCGGTTGCCCAAGGTGACGGTGAGGCGGACATGAGCGACGAGCACGCGATCGGCAGCGCGATCATCCGGCTGATGCAGGGCGTGGTCTACCGTGAGTCCGACGAAGACACCTGGCTGACGCTGGAGCGGTCCGGTGGGGGCGTCCGGGACCATTTCGCCACGATCGGCGTCGAGGTCGTCGTCGACGACACCGAGGGGTACGTCTACCTGCGGTCGCGACTGGAGGTCGAGGGCGAGCAGGCGCTGCCCCGATTGGTCCGGAGGCGATCGCTGACGTACAACGTCTCGCTCCTCTTGGTGCTACTGCGCAAGCGGCTGCTGGAGTTCGAGACGTCGGGCAGCGAAGGCCGCCTGGTGCTCAGTCGCGAGCAGATCGTCGAGATGCTGCGCGTCTTCCAGGCCAACTCGTCCAACGAGGCGCGAATCGTGGACCAGGCCGAGCGAACCATCGGCAAGGCGGCCGAGCTCGGCTTCCTGCGTCCCTTACGCGGGCAGTCCGACCACTGGGAAGTGCGGCGGATCCTGAAGGCGTACGTCGACGCCCAGACGCTGTCGGACTTCGCCGGCAAGCTGACCCAGTACGCAGGGAGGGGAGCAGCCGATGAGTGAGGCGCTGTTCTCAGCGGTCGACCTGGCCGGCTCGGGCCGAGCTGGCTACCGACTGGACCACATCGAGGTCTTCAACTGGGGCACCTTCGATCGCCAGGTATGGCGGCTGACCCCGGGCGCGGAGACGTCGCTGCTGACGGGCGACATCGGCTCGGGCAAGTCGACGCTGGTCGACGCGCTGACCACGCTGCTCATGCCCGCCCACCGGATCTCCTACAACAAGGCTGCGGGTGCCGAGGCCAAGGAGCGCACGCTGCGCTCCTACGTCGAGGGACACTACAAGTCCGAGCGAATCGAGGTATCCGGGCGATCGCGGGCGATCGGTCTGCGCACGGGCGCGAAGACGTACTCAGTGATCCTCGGCGTGTTCACCAACGAGGGTTATGACGAGACGGTCACGGTGGCGCAGGTCTTCCAGCAGAGGGAGCAGACCGGACAGCCCTACCGGTTCTATGTCACCGCTGAGAAGGAGCTGTCGGTCGCGGTCGACTTCGCCGACTTCGGCGCCGACCTGCGCGACCTGCGCAAGCGACTGCGGGCAGGAGGAGCGGAGCTCTTCGACGAGTTCCCGAAGTACTCCTCATCGTTCCGCCGCCTTCTCGGGATCCGCTCCGAGCAGGCGCTGGAGCTCTTCCACCAGACCGTGTCGATGAAGTCGGTGGGCAACCTCAACGAATTCGTCCGCGACCACATGCTCGAGCCGTCCGACGCAACCGGGCGGGTGCGCGAGATCATCGGCCACTTCGAGGACCTCACGAAGGCCCACCACGCAGTCACGCGAGCCCGGGAGCAGCTCGAGGCACTCGACCCGATCATCGTGACGGCAAAGCGGTATGACGCGGCTCTCGCCGAGCGTTCGGCCCAGGAGCGCCAGCGGGAGGCGGTGCGGCTCTTCGTGGCCGAGTCGCGCTCCCGAATGCTTGGCGACGAGATCGCCGCGAAGGAGGGCGAGGCGGAGCAGCGCCTCGCCGAGAAGGGTGAGTCAGAGTCGGCTGCGCAGCGGCTGGCCGGTGAGCGTGACGGTTTGATTGCCGAGCGCGAGCGCGCCGGTGGGGACCGGATCGGCGAGCTCGAGCGACTGGCGCAGGAAGGGCGTGCTCAGGCGGAGGCGAGGCGCAAGCGGCGTACGCTGTTTGACTCAGCACTCTCGACTGCGGGGCTGTCGGCTGTGGCTGACGCAGCGGGGTTCGCTTCGCTGACGGCGACGCTGGCAGAGCAGAAGCCTCGGATCGACGCCGAGCGCCGGAGGATCGACCACCGGGTCGCGGATCTGATCGGTGAGATCAACGCTGTCGGCATCGAGTTGGCCGTGGTCAACGATGAGCTGACCAGCCTCGCCCAGCGCACCAGCAACCTGCCCGCTTCGCACACCGACGTGCGCGAACAACTCTGCGCCGACCTGGGGCTCCGCGCTGAGGACCTGCCATACGCCGGAGAGCTCCTCGACGTCGTCGATGACCGGACCCAGTGGCGGGGTGCCGCCGAGCGCGTACTGCGCGGGTTCGCACTCTCGCTTCTGGTGCCGCAGGACCACTACGAGGACGTCGCCCGCTGGGTGAACGGCCGCCGACTCACCTTTCGTGGGCGAGCTGGCCGTGCGGTCGGCACGAAGTTGGTCTACGAACGCGTGCCAGCGCGCCGGATCCCGCTGCAGCGCCACGGCAGCCAGGACCTGATGCTCGCCGACTGCATGGAGGCGAAAGAGGGGCCATTCGCCGACTACCTCCTCGACCAGCTGACCCGGCGCGCCGACTACCGGTGCGTGGAGACCATGGCGCAGTTCCGCGCCGAGAAGCGGGCGGTGACGCGTGAAGGTCAGGTGCGCTCGGGTGACCGTCACGAGAAGGATGACCGCAGCCGAGTCGACGACCCTCGCACGTGGGTCCTGGGCTGGGCCAACGAACGCAAGATCGCCGCGCTGCGTGCCCAGCTCGCTGACCTCGAAGAGTCCAAAGCCGCTCAGGAGGCCGAGCTGGCTCAGGTCGACGCCGAACGCGAGGCGCTGCGGCGCCGCCAAGACGCCCTCGCGACACTGGCGGGCTTCGCAGCGTGGGGCGACCTCGACGTCGCCGATGCGGAGCGACAGGCGGCCGGGCACGACGAGGAGCGGGTCCGGCTCGAGGCAGGGTCCGAGCGCCTGGTGGAGATCGCCGAGGCATTGAAGCGCAACGACGCCGCGCAACAGGAGTTGAAGCGCCAGGTCGAGCGGCTGACCGGCACGCTGGCCACGCTCGCCGCCTCGGTGCAGTCCGCCCAGGCCGACAAGGCACGCGACGACGAGCTGGTCGCCCTGCAGTCAGAGGACGACCTGACGGCTGCTCGAGAGGCGTACGACGCCCTCATTGGCAGGCTGGGAAGTTCCGTTCCGAGCACGGCGAGTGACTGGGCTCCAGCTGGCGAGAGGCTTGCCGATGAGCTCTACAAGCGGATCGACAAGCTCAACAAGGAACTAGGGGGCTTCAGCCAGAGCCTGGGGCAGTACATGGGCGAGGTCCTGCGGTGCTGGCCGGAGCTGCGCAGTGAGATGGACGCCAGCGTCGAGGCGCGTGGCGACTTCGTGACCCTGCACACGCGGGTCAAGGACGACGACCTGCCGCGCTTCGAGGCGGAGTTCAAGCGCCAGCTCAACACCGAGACGATCCGGGAACTGGCGCAGTTCAACAGTTGGCTGCGGCGGCAGGCGGAGGAGATCGACGACCGGGTGGCCCGGATCAACGAGGCGCTCGGCGCGATTCCCTACAACCCGGGTCGCTACATCCGGCTCGAGAAGGAGCCGACCAACAACCAGGACGTAGCAACCTTCCGCACGGACCTGCGCAACGCCACCGACGACGCCCTCTCGAGCGACGACGACCACTACTCCGAGCAGCGGTTCCTCGACGTCAAGCGACTCATCGAACGTTTTCGCGGCAGGGAGGGCTACGCCGACTCCGACAAGGCGTGGACCCGGCGGGTCACGGACGTCCGCAACTGGTTCGTCTTCTCCGCTTCCGAGCGCGACGTAGAGACAGACGTGGAGTGGGAGCACTATTCGGACTCTGACGGCAAGTCTGGCGGGCAGAAGGAAAAGCTCGCCTACACGATCCTGGCCGCCTCACTGGCCTATCAGTTCGGTCTGGAGTGGGGTGTGGAAAAGTCGCGCGACTTCCGGTTCGCCGTGATCGATGAGGCGTTCGGGCGTGGTTCCGATGTCTCGACGCGCTATGCACTCTCGCTGTTCAAGAAGCTCGATCTGCAGCTGCTCATCGTCACACCGCTGCAGAAGGTGCACGTCATAGAGCCGTACGTCTCGGCCATCGGGTTCGTGGACAACCCGACCGGCACGGCCTCGCGGCTGCAGACGATGACGATCGAGGAGTACCGCGAGCGCCGCGACGGACGTGCTCGATGAGCGCTCCCTGGTCCACGCCCGACGATGTCGCTCTCAAGGTGAGGCGGCGCTGGACCGACGGGACTCTGCTGCGTTCGCTGGCGGAAGGTGAGCCCTTCCCGGTGGTCGACGTGCCGCTGCGGGGACCAAAGGCAACCGAGATCGGCGACAGCCTCGACGCGGTACGGCACTGGGTCGCCCGCCTCGATGCCGGCCGGTGCGCGGATGCTCGCTACGCCCTGGAGTGGGTGCCCATCGGAGGACGCCACTTCGGCCGAAATCAGGTGCCGGCGCGAGCGGTGGTGTCGAGCTATGAGCAGGCCTGGGCGTTGCTCGGGGTGACCCAGGAGGTGCGTCGGTTCGAGCGGATCCTTGGTCTCACGAGCGATGTCGCACGCATCCGCTCCTGGGTGCTCGCTCACCCCCACCAGGCCTTGGAGCTCGGCGACGAGTGGGGGCAGCTGCTCGCGGCGTACAGCTGGCTTGATGCCAGCCGCGGCTCCGGTCGCTATCTACGCGAGATCAGCGCTCCAGGCGTCGACACGAAGTTCACGGAGCGGCACCGCTCAACGCTCGCAGGGATGCTGGGTGTGTCGGGGACCGCCGCAGGATTCCTGACGGGTCTCGGCCTGCGTTCGAAGCCAGAGCTGGTCCGCCTCCGGGTCTGTCCCAGCCTCGGGTTGCCGGAGCCGCTGAGCGAACTGGCGGTGCGTTCCGACGAGCTCGCCGAGCTGACGTTGGAGCCACGGGTCGCGTTGGTCGTCGAGAACGAAGTCACCTACCTCAGCGTGGACGTCCCGGATGCGGGAGTGGTCATCTGGGGCAAGGGCTTCGAGGTCGACCGGGTCGGCCGCCTTCCGTGGCTCGCCGGCGTCGTGATCACCTACTGGGGCGACCTGGACACTCACGGCTTCGCCATCCTCGACCGCCTCCGCGCATGGTTGCCGCAGACCCGATCGGTGCTGATGGACCGCGAAACCCTGCTGGCACACCACGAACGGTGGGTGGTTGAGGAGCGGCCCGCTCGGTCAGCCCTCACCCGGCTCAGAGCCGAGGAAGCAGAGCTCTACGGCGACCTGGTCAGTGACGTCCTGGGAGTCAAGGTGCGTCTCGAGCAGGAGCGCATTGATTGGGGTTGGGCGCAAGCGCGACTCAGTGCAGGACCCTGGATCGCAGCTGACCGAGCCGACCGTGAAACGATGCGCTCGTGATGCCCGCGGCAGTACTCATGGACATGGACGGCACCCTGGTCGACACCGAGCCGTACTGGATGGAGTGCGAGTTCGCGCTGGCCGAGAAGTACGGCGGCACGTGGTCGCACGAGCACGGGCTGGCGATCGTCGGTCGAGACCTGATCGACTCAGCGACCTACATCCGCGAGCACATGGGCATCGACCGCACGCCGCGCCAGATCGTCGAGGAGCTGCTCGACGGCGTGGTCGATCTGGTCCAGCAGAAGATGCCGTGGCGACCCGGCGCACGTGAGCTGCTCTCCGCGCTCAGGGAGCTCGGGGTTCCCTGCGCGCTGGTCACCATGTCGTGGCGGCGGTTCGTCGAGCCGGTCGTCCGTGCCCTCCCCGACGGGTCCTTCGCGGCCCTCGTCTGTGGCGACGAGGTCTCCCATGGCAAGCCGCACCCCGAGGCCTACCTGCGGGCGGCGGAGCTGCTCGGATTCTCGCCCGGGGAGACGCTCGCCATCGAGGACTCGCCTACCGGCGCGGCGTCAGCCGCGACCGCAGGCTGCCGGGTGCTGGTCGTGCCCAGCCACGTCGCGGTGCCGCCGGGGGAGGGGCGCGTGCAGCGGGAGAGCCTCGTCGGTCTCGAGCCGTACGACCTCAACCGGTTGCACGACACTCAGGGTGGCATCCGGTAGTCACCCGGCCGGACCAACGAGGTGAATGACTCGGGCAGGGGCGGTGGCTCGTTGCCGAACGCCGGACAGTGCTCCTGGTAGCTGCAGAACCGGCACCAGCCACTGGGCCTGGGCTGCCACTCCCGCGCTTCCTGGGCGGCCTTGATCGCGTGCCAGAGCGCCTCGACCAGCCGCTCGGTCGCGCGCAGGTCCTGCTCGTCAGGCTCGTAGCTGAGCACCTGCCCGTCTCCGAGGTAGATGAGCTGCAGGAGCTTCGGAACCACCCCGCGCGTGCGCCAGATGACCAGGGCGTAGAAGCGCATCTGGAACAGCGCCTTGCCCTCGAAACCGACCGCGGGGGAGTAGCCCGTCTTGTAGTCCACGACTCGTACGGCGCCGTCCGCAGCGATGTCGATCCGGTCCACGAACCCGCGCAGCAGCAACCGGGAGTCCAGCAGGGCCTCGACGTAGACCTCGCGCTCTGCCGGCTCGAGCCGTCGTGGGTCCTCGAGCTCGAAGTAGGCGCGCAGGCTCTCGCGGCACGAGGCCAACCAGGCGGCGATCTCCGACCCATCTGCAACCGCGCTTTCGTCCGTCGCGCCTACGTTGACGAACATCGACGCGAGCTCTGGTTCCGCGTCGAGCACGAACGACCAGGCGTCCTGGACCATCGCCTCGGCACGCTCCGGCGTGCGGTCGGCTGCAGGCAGGTCGAACAGGTCCTCCAGCACCTTGTGCACCACGGTGCCTCGCACGGCCGGCGGCGAGGGCTCTTGGGGGAGGTGGTCGATCGTGCGCAGCCGGTACATCAGCGGACAGGTCCGGAAATCGCCGGCGCGGCTGGGGGAGAGGGCGCCGAGGACGTGCTCACCGTCGACCGGGGTGCCGATACGGGTGCGGCCCGCGTCCCCGTCGGGGGCGGAGCTAGCTGCAGCGTCAGGGGTGGGCCCAGCGACCTGCGCCCCCGGACCCACGACCACACTGTCCTCCATGGCCACACAGTAGGTCGAGGGTATGACAGGTTAGGTAGCGTTACAGGGTGAGCACGGACGAGGAAACGAGCGGGTCAGGCGGAAAGCCGGGCCCATCGTCGTACCCTCCTGGCACCCTGCGCATCGGTTCGGTCGCCGGAGTCGACGTGCTGGTCAGCTTCTCCTGGCTGGTCGTGGCGCTGTTCATCGCGGTTCTGCTGGCCCCACGCGTCGAGCAGGTCGAGCCCGGGCTCGGGGGGTGGAAGTACGTCGCGGGCGTGGTCTTCGCGGTGCTGCTCTACCTGTCGGTGCTCCTGCACGAGATCGCTCACGCGCTGATGGCCCAGCGCTACGGCCTGGGCGTGCGCTCGATCAGCCTGCACTTCCTCGGCGGAGCGACCGAGATCGACTCCGAGACGCGCACGCCCGGACAGGAGTTCAAGGTCGCTGTCGTCGGCCCGCTGACCTCCATCGCCGTCGGTCTCCTGGCACTCGCCCTGATCACCGTGACGCCTGACGGGCTGCTCCGGCTCGCAGTCCAGCTCCTGGCCGGGGCCAACCTGATCGTCGGCGTCCTCAACCTCGTTCCGGGGCTGCCCCTCGACGGCGGCCGCGTGCTCAAGGCCCTGGTCTGGAAGATCACCAACGACCTCCACCGCGGCACGATCGTCGCTGCGTGGGGTGGGCGCGTGGCTGCCGTGCTCGTGCTGGCCTGGCCAGCGGTCGCCCGGTTCGGGTCCGGGACCTCCCCCGACCTGTTCGACTACCTGATCGCGGTCCTGATCGCCTCGTTCCTGTGGTCCGGTGCGTCGCGCGCCATGGTCAGCGCACGGGTTCGCCGCCGGCTCCCCGCGCTCAAGGCCCGACCACTGGCTCGCCGCGTCATCGCGGTGCCCCACGAGCTGCCCATCACCGAGGCAGTACGACGTGCCCAGGAAGTGGGCGCCGGGGCGATCGTGGTGCATGCCGGCGACGACCGGCTCAGCGGCGTGGTCAACGAGGTCGCCCTGCTGGCAACACCGGAGGACCGCCGTGCCTGGGTGCCGATCAGCTCGGTCGCCAAGACCATCGAGGACGGCATGGTGCTCGGCGCCGACATCGCGGGCGAGGACCTGGTCAGGGCCATGGCCAGCACCCCGGTCGAGGAGTACGTCCTCGTCGAGCCCGACGGCACCATCTTCGGGGTCCTCGCCACCGTCGATGTCGACCGCGCCTTCGAGGAGGGCGCTGCGAAGTGACCGCTGGATTGTCTTCGTCGGGGCCGCCCGACTGGTCCGGCGTACGCCGCGGGCCGCTCCGGGCCGGGGAGTGGGTGCGCCTCGTGGACGCCAAGGGACGGCGGCACAACATCTGCCTGGAGGAGGGGAAGTCCTTCCACACCAACCGGGGCGGGCTCTCCCACGACGACATGATCGGCCGCGAGGAGGGGTTCACGCTGACCTCCACGTCCGGCGGCGAGTACCTCGTCTTCCGCCCGCTGCTGAGCGAGTTCGTCGTCTCGATGCCCCGGGGGGCCGCGGTGGTCTACCCCAAGGACGCCGCGCAGATCGTGGCGATGGCCGACATCTTCCCCGGTGCCCACGTCGTCGAGGCAGGGGCCGGGTCCGGTGCCCTCAGCTGTTCGCTGCTGCGAGCCGTAGGCCCCACCGGCAGGGTTTCGTCCTACGAGCGGCGCGAGGAGTTCGCCGACGTGGCCCGACGCAACGTCAGCCAGTTCTTCGGCGCCGCCGACGGGGAGAGCCACCCTGCCTGGACCCTCACAGTGGGAGACCTGGTCGAGTGCCTGCCCACCGGTGAGGAGCCCGGCACCGTCGACCGCGTGGTGCTGGACATGCTCGCGCCGTGGGAGTGCGTCGACGTGGTCGCCGACGCGCTGACAGCGGGCGGCGTCGTCGTCGCCTACGTGGCCACCACGACCCAGCTCGCACGCGTGGTGGAGACCCTGAGAGCGCATGGCGAGTTCACCGAGCCACAGCCATGGGAGACCCTCGTGCGTGACTGGCACGTCGAGGGCCTGGCCGTGCGTCCGGGGCACAAGATGAACGGTCACACCGGCTTCCTGGTGACCGCTCGCCGGATGGCACCCGGCCACGCCGCACCGGTCAAGAAGCGGCGACCCGCACCGGGGGCTTACGGCGTCGACTACGACGGCCCGCGACCCGCCGGGTTGGCGCCGGACGTTGCAGATCAGCAACGTGATGGATGAGACACGGCCGTTACCCCTTCGCTTGTGGGCCTAGCCGAGTAGGGTCGAAATCCACAGATCTTGCCCAGGGAGGTGGTTCACGTGCCCGTTTCAGGTAACGAACACGGACCGACCACTGCTCAACTGCTCAACCAGGTCTCTTTCCTGGAGGCCGAGGTCGCGGATCTGCGCCGCCGGCTGGCCGACGCTCCCGGCAGCGCTCGCGCCCTGGACCAACGGCTGCTCGACACCCAGCGTTCGCTCGCCGCGGTCACGTCCCAGAACGAGCGCCTGGCCACCACGCTGCGCGAGGCGCGCGACCAGATCGTCACCCTCAAGGAGGAGGTCGACCGGCTGGCGCAGCCACCCACCGGTTTCGGCACCTTCCTCAAGCGCAACGAGGACGACTCGGTCGACGTGTTCACCGGTGGCCGCAAGCTGCGCGTCAACGTGAGCCCATCGGTCGACGTCGACACCCTGACCAAGGGCCAGGAAGTCATGCTCAACGAGGCTCTCAACGTCGTCGCAGCGCTCGAGTTCGAGCAGATCGGCGAAGTGGTCATGTTCAAGGAGCTGCTCGCCGACGGCGACCGCGTCCTGGTGATCGCCAACGCTGACGAGGAGCGCGTCGTACGCCTCGCCGCGCCACTGCGCGAGATCACGCTTCGCGCGGGCGACTCGTTGCTGCTCGATTCGAAGTCCGGATACGTCTACGAGAAGGTGCCGAAGTCCGAGGTCGAGGAGCTCGTCCTGGAGGAGGTGCCCGACATCGACTACAGCTCGATCGGTGGGCTGGCCGGCCAGATCGAGCAGATCCGCGACGCCGTCGAGCTTCCCTACCTCTACCCGGAGCTGTTCAAGGACTACGAGCTCAAGCCGCCGAAGGGTGTCCTGCTCTACGGCCCTCCCGGTTGCGGCAAGACCCTGATCGCCAAGGCAGTCGCGAACTCCCTGGCCAAGAAGGTCGCCGAGAAGACCGGCCAGTCCGGTCGTTCGTTCTTCCTCAACATCAAGGGTCCCGAGCTGCTGAACAAGTACGTCGGCGAGACCGAGCGGCACATCCGGCTGGTGTTCCAGCGCGCCCGGGAGAAGGCCAGCGAGGGCACACCGGTCATCGTGTTCTTCGACGAGATGGACTCCTTGTTCCGCACGCGTGGCTCGGGGGTCTCCTCGGACGTGGAGAACACCATCGTTCCCCAGCTGCTCTCCGAGATCGACGGGGTCGAGGGACTCGAGAACGTCTTGGTGATCGGCGCCTCGAACCGTGAGGACATGATCGACCCGGCCATCCTGCGACCCGGTCGGCTCGACGTGAAGATCAAGATCGAGCGCCCGGACGCCGAGGCTGCGCGAGACATCTTCACCAAGTACCTCACCGCCAACCTGCCTCTGAACGCCGACGACCTCGCCGAGTTCAGCGGGGACAGGGACGCGACCGTGGCCGGCATGATCACCGCCGCCGTCGAGCGGATGTACACCGAGTCGGAGGCCAACCGCTTCCTCGAGGTCACCTACGCCAACGGCGACAAGGAGGTCCTCTACTTCAAGGACTTCAACTCCGGGGCGATGATCCAGAACATCGTCGACCGCGCCAAGAAGATGGCCATCAAGGAGGTCATCGACCACGACATGCCTGGCCTGCGGGTCCAGCACATGCTTCAGGCGTGCGTCGATGAGTTCAAGGAGAACGAGGACCTGCCCAACACGACCAACCCGGACGACTGGGCGCGGATCTCGGGCAAGAAGGGCGAGCGGATCGTGTTCATCCGTACGCTCATCACCGGCAAGCAGGGCACCGAGCCCGGCCGCTCGATCGACACGGTGGCGAACACCGGCCAGTACCTCTGAGCGCTGCGCCGAGACGTGCACTGCGTCTCGAAACTTGAGCGGGTCGCGGTCACTTTCGTTGCGGAGCGTGGTCTCGACTGATCACTCGCTTCGCTCCCTGCTCGACCACCTACCTGGTTGCTAGCTCCGCAACGACCGTCGCCAGCGACACCCGGGGGTGACCACCTACCTGGTTGCTGGCTCCGCAACGACCGTCGCCACAACGCCGAAGGGCGCCGACCTCCTGGTCGGCGCCCTTCGTGCGTTGGTGCGGCTAGCTCAGCCGTTGGGGTTCAGGTACTTGAAGGCTCCCTGGCCCCACGGGATGGTGTTGCTGTTGCCGGGCGGCAGCAGCCGACCCTCGGAGCCCTTGATGCCGAAGCCCGGGGCGTGCGAGGTCTTCTGCGCCCAGGTCTTGTTGAAGTTGAGCAAGTGCGCCCGGGCGGTCGTGTACGCATTGATCTCCTGCATCTGCTCGTCGTTGTAGAAGGCCGAGGTGCTCCAGTTGGAGGCACCGGAGAAGGTGACGTACGAAGCGGTCGAGCCACCCCAATTCCCGGCGATCGACATCCACTTGCTGTGGTTGTACTTCACGATCTCGCGCCTGCCGTTCGTGATCACCGACTGCCGCATCGGGATCGCGCCCCGACCGGAGCCGTTGCGCAGGATCCCGAGGACCGGTCGCGTCGAGAGGGAGTAGATGATCGCGACGTCGCAGCCGGCGTTCCACAGGCTGCGCAGCTTCTTGGCCAGCCACACACCCCGGGTGTCGTAGATGGCGTAGTTGATCACCCGGATCTTGGTCCTGCCGTTGCTGCCAGCAGTCGAGCCCGTGCACCGCGTCTGGTTCAGCACGTGCATCACCGGGTCGCTCGTGGCCGAGGTTCCTGGCCGGGGGAAGAACAGGTTGGAGACGTTGCCGTAGGTGTAGCGGCGGTAGGGAACCGACTGGGGGACGCCGGCGCGGGTCTCACGGAAGATCGCGAGGAAGTTGTTGTAGATCGTCGGCGTCCAGGACACCTGCGCCTGGTTCCACTGACCCGAGTACCCCATCTTGGTGAGGTTCATCGAGGTCTGCATGACGACGTTCTCGACGTGGTTGTTGCCCACGTCGTTGAACATGAAGTACTTCGAGTGCGGAGTGCCACCGCGACCACGGCAGGCGCCGCGGCACTGGCGCGCGAAGCTGACCTTCTCTGAGGAGTTCACGACGCCGGCCTTGTAGTAGTTGCCGCCGAGCTTCTTGCGCAGCAGCCGCCACGCCTTCTCCTTCTTGTTGCGGCTCGCGGCTGCGACCACCTGGACGCTGACCCCGCGGTTGTGCGCGGCGATCAAGGCTTTGGCGATGCCCATGTCGTTGAAGGACCAGCTGGCGATCCGGATGGCGCCGTCGTTGATGGGGAGGTGGTTCCGGTCGCGCGGACCACCCCACACGCCCTGGATCGTGAACAGGACCCGGTTGCGGATGGCGAACTTGTTGGCGTACCCGGCGTTGGGGAAGGCGAAAAAGCTGCCCGGCGCCATCACGTAGTTGCGCGCCGGTGTCCACGCGGTACGCACGGCGATCGAGGGCTGCTGCGAGCTTGTGCTCGGCACGGACGAAGAAGCGGGCGCGGCGCCGACGAGACTCAATGTTCCCAGCAGGGTTATGAGTCCAGTGATCGACGCGACAGTTCGGCGGTTCAACATGTGGGGTTCTCCAGGGGAAGGATGCGACCGAGACGGCCCACTAAAGGGCCCGCGCAATCTAACACGCGGACCCCCTTCGCCCCCGCAGGGCGGTCTAGACGGTTCTCGCACGTACGCTCGCCTCGTGAGTCCCACCCGAAACATTGAGCCACTCCGTTTGCGCTTGGAGGACCCCGAATGAGCGTGCGCCGGGTGATGGGCACCGAGACGGAGTTCGGCATTTCGGTCCAGGGACACCCACATGCCAACCCGATGGTCGCGAGCACCCGACTGGTGAACGCCTACGCGACGGCCACGCTCAAGGCGCGCCGCGCCCGATGGGACTTCGAGGAGGAGTCCCCGCTGCGCGACGCCCGGGGGTTCGACATGTCCCGCGAGGTCGCCGACCCGAGCCAGCTCACCGACGAGGACCTCGGTCTGGCCAACGTGATCCTCACCAACGGTGCCCGGCTCTACGTCGACCACGCGCACCCGGAGTACTCCACCCCCGAGTGCACGACCCCGCTCGACATCGTGCGCTGGGACAAGGCCGGGGAGCAGATCGTGATGGATGCCTGCCGGTTCGCCTCGGTGAGCGGCGAGGGCGACCTGCTGCTCTACAAGAACAACACCGACAACAAGGGCGCGTCATACGGCGCCCACGAGAACTACCTGGTGCGCCGGTCGACGCCCTTCGGCGACATCGTGCGTCACCTGACCCCGTTCTTCGTGAGCCGGCAGGTGGTCTGCGGAGCCGGTCGGGTCGGGCTCGGGCAAGACGGGCACGGTGACGGGTTCCAGATCAGCCAGCGCGCGGACTACTTCGAGGTCGAGGTCGGGCTCGAGACCACGCTCAAGCGCCCGATCATCAACACGCGCGACGAGCCGCATGCCGACCCGGAGAAGTACCGCCGCCTGCACGTGATCCTCGGCGACGCCAACCTCTCCGAGATCTCCACCTACCTCAAGGTGGGCACCACGGCGCTGGTCCTCACGATGATCGAGGACCGGTTCATCACCACCGACCTGAGCGTGACCCGCCCGGTCGCCTCGCTCAAGCAGGTCTCCCACGACTGGAGTCTTACCCACCTGCTCGAGGTGGGCGACGGCCGCAAGATGACCGCGGTCGAGCTGCAGTGGGAGTACTTCCACCTGGTGCAGCGCCACATCGCCGAGCGCAGGGGAGGCGAGGCCGACCAGCCGACGAAGGACCTGCTGGCTCGCTGGGAGTCGGTATTGACCAGGCTCGGGCGCGACCCGTTCGAGTGCTCCGACGAGCTCGACTGGGTGGCCAAACTGAGGCTGCTGAACTCATACCGCGACCGGGACGGCCTTGCCTGGTCCGATGCGAAGCTGCACCTGATCGACCTGCAGTACGCCGATCTGCGCCCCGAGAAGGGCCTCTACCACCGGTTGCTCAAGCTGGGCCGGATGAAGCGGCTCGTCAGTGACCAGGCTGTCGAGGACGCCATGCTCGAGCCCCCGGAGGACACCCGGGCCTACTTCCGTGGCCGCTGCCTGAGCAAGTACGCCGACAACATCGCCGCCGCATCCTGGGACTCGGTGATCTTCGACCTCCCCGGCCATGAGTCCTTGCAGCGCGTCCCGACGATCGACCCCCTCCGCGGGAGCAAGGCCCACGTGGGCGCACTGCTCGACAGCCATGACACCGCGCTGGGCCTGTTCGAGGCCCTCACCCGCCGCTGAGCAGGGCCACTAGTCCTCGTCGAGGTACCGGTAGATGCCCTGGCCGAAGACCGGCTCCTCCGGCAGGTCCTCGGGTATGTCGGCGGTGGGGACACCAGCGGTGCGGCCGAACGACTCCACGCGACCAGACCCGGGGGCCTTGGAGGTCTGCTGCCGCCAGGTCTTGGCGAATGCGCCCAGGTGACGCAGGGCGATCGTCCGGTTCAGGATGCGCTGCATCTGCTCGTCGCCGCCGAACGCCGGGTCTGCCCAGTTGGCCGACCCGCTGAAGGTCATGTAGGACGCGGTGGACTTGTGCCAGTGGCCGGTGATCGTCATCCACTTGCTGTGGTTGTACTTCACCAGGTTGCCCCAGGGGTCCTTGACCACCGACTGCCGCATCGGGACAGGACCCCGGCCCGAGCGCTTGCGCAAGATGCTGAGCACTGGGCGGCTGCTGACCGAGTAGATGATGGCGATGTCGCAGCCCGCCTCCCACAGGTAGCGCAGCTTCTTGGCGAGCCAGACACCCCGGTCCGCGTACATCGCGTACTGGATGATCCGGATCATCGTGCGCCCGCTGCCGTCGCCGGTCGTAGCCCCCCGGCAGTTGACTGCGTTGAGGTTGTGCATCACCGGGTCCAGGGCCGCCGTGGCCCGGGGACGTGGGAAGAAGTAGTTCGTGACCGGACCCATCAGCTTCACGTGATAGGGCTGGGCAACCTTCCGGCGGAGCGCCATCTGCCGGAAGATCGCGTAGAAGTCCCGATAGGCGAGAACCGAGTACATGGCCTGTGCCTGGTTCCACTGACCCTCGAACGCCATCTCGGTGAGGTTCGCCGAGGTCTGGACCACCACGTTTCTCTTGTGCGTGGCGCCGACGTTGTCGAACAGGAAGAACTTCGAGTGCGGGGTCCCGCCTGGTCCCCGGCACGACCCCCGGCACTGCCGGGCGAAGCTGTGCATCCCGGCGGTGATCGGGTAGCCGCGGCGGAACAGCTTCGAGCCGAGCTTCTTGCGCAGCCACCGCCAGGACGCGATGCCGCTGTTGGCACTCTTGGCGGCGACGACCTGGACGCTGACGCCACGGTTGCGGGCAGCAACGAGCGCCTTCGCGATGGCCCAGTCGTCGAAGGACCAGGTAGCGATGCGGATCTTGCCGTTGGCCGGCAGCGGTCCACCCAGGGAGTTGCGTGCTCCGCCCCAGGTGCTCTGGATGTTGAGGAGCACCCGCTTGCGGATCGACTGCTGCTCCAGCTTGCTGCGGTTGGGGAAGCTGAAGTAGCTCCCCGCGGGGATCACGTACCCACGGGGTGGCTGCCCGATCACGGTGGGCAGCGCGTGCGCACGCGCGTGGCGGCGCGGTTTGGGCTTCGCCTCGGCGGTGCCCGCCAGGGGCAGCAGCACGGCGACGAGCGCAAGGACCGTCACGAGGACGGCCGCCAGCGCGGGCGGACGGGATGTGGGCCTGCCATGGGGGAAGGCCTTGAGCAGGAGGGACATAGTTCCTCTTCGCAAGGTCAGTAGCGGGTCACCGGCAATCGCACCACGGATTCGTCACGATTTGTGGGAGGCGGGCCGATGGTCTGGTTCCCTGCCGGGTACGCGCCCGCTGGCCCAGTCCACGCCGGCGCTCCGGCCCGGGTGCGTGTGTTCGGGTCCGCCAGCCTCGGACGACTGGATAGGGTCGGGACAACGACGTACGTAGGAGGTCGCCATGGCGCAGGAGCAGAAGCAACCGCGCAAGTCTCATGAGGAGGAGGAGCCGGCTGACGCACCAGCGCCGGCCGAAGCCGTCTCCGAACGCAAGGAGCAGCTCGACGAGGACATCGACGCAATCCTCGAGGACATCGACGACGTCCTCGAGACCAACGCCGAGGACTTCGTGAAGTCGTTCATCCAGAAGGGCGGGCAGTGAAACCTTGAGTGATGCCCGTCTGCCCAACGCGTTCCTGACCCCCGGGACGTCCTCGTTCGCGGAGTTCATCGGCTCGGTCGCGCCCGACCTGCTGCCCTCGCGTCGCGTCCTTCCTGCCGGTGACGCCGCGTCGTTGGCGCCGCACGCGACGACAATCGTGGCTGCGACCTACCAGGGTGGCGTGGTGATGGCCGGTGACCGCCGCGCCACGATGGGCAACATCATCGCCCAGCGCGACATCGAGAAGGTCTTCCCGGCCGACGAGTACTCCTGCGTCGGCATTGCCGGCACTGCCGGCCTCGCGGTCGAGATGGTCCGGCTCTTCCAGACCGAGCTCGAGCACTACGAGAAGATCGAGGGCACCACGCTCTCGATGGACGGCAAGGCCAACCGGCTCTCGGCGCTGATCCGGGGAAACCTCAGCATGGCGATGCAGGGCCTGGCCGTGGTGCCGCTGTTCGCCGGTTTCGACCTGGTCAACGAGCACGGCCGGATCTTCTCCTACGACGTGACGGGCGGGCGCTACGAGGAGACGGCCTTCCACTCGGTCGGGTCGGGCTCGGTCTTCGCCCGGGGTTCGCTGAAGAAGCTCTACCGCGACGACTTCGACCAGACCCAGTGCGTCACCGCCGTGGTGCAGGCGCTGTACGACGCCGCCGACGACGACTCGGCGACCGGCGGTCCTGACCTGTCGCGTCGAATCTTCCCGGTCGTGAGCGCGATCACCGCCGACGGCCATGTCCGCCTCTCCCAGGAGGAGGTGGCTGCGATCGCCGACCAGATCGTTGCCGGCCGACTCCAGCGTCCCGACGGGCCTGCGGCCCCCCTGATCTGACGAGGAGCACACCCAGCAGATGACCAGCATGCCGTTCTACGTCTCGCCCGAGCAGCAGATGAAGGACCGGGCGGACTTCGCGCGCAAGGGCATTGCGCGCGGACGCTCGGTGGCCGTGATCCGCTACGTCGACGGCGTGCTGTTCGTCTCCGAGAACCCGTCCGCGGCCCTGCACAAGGTGAGCGAGATCTATGACCGGATCGCGTTCGCGGCCGTTGGGCGCTACAACGAGTTCGAGAACCTGCGCATCGCCGGAGTGCGTCTGGCCGACATGCGCGGGTACTCCTACGATCGCCGCGACGTGTCCGGCCGCGGCCTCGCGAACGCCTATGCCCAGACCCTCGGCACGATCTTCTCCAGCAGTATCGAGAAGCCCTACGAGATCGAGATCTTCGTCGCCGAGGTGGGCGACACCGCCGATGACGACCAGGTCTTCCGGCTCACCTTCGACGGGCAGGTCGTCGAGGAGCACGACTTCGCGGTGATGGGTGGCGCGGCCGAGTCCGTGACGACGTACCTCGAGGAGCGCTACAGCCCGGGGCTGTCCCGTGACGAGGCCCTGAAGCTGGCTGCGGCAGCGCTGGGTCACAACGACACCGGCCACCGGGACATCCCTGCCGGCGACCTGGAGGTCGCCGTCCTGGACCGGACCCGGACCCAGGAGCGCAAGTTCAAGCGGGTGAACGGCCAGGTGCTGATCGAGCTCCTCGACGAGCCGGCCGCACCGGAGCCCGAGGAGGTGTCGCCCGCGCCGTCAAAAGGCGAGGTCAAGGGCGAGGGCGAGGCCAAGGCACCCGAGGCGGCACCCGAGGCGGCACCCGAGGCGGCAGCGGAGACGAAAGCACCCGAGGACGAGCCACCTGTCGCGCCCTGACCCGCAATCCCCGCCCGCACCATAGTGTGGTCCTGTGGACCGGCGAATCTTCGGCATCGAGAACGAGTACGGCGTCACGTGCACGTTCAAGGGCCAGCGCCGGCTCTCGCCGGACGAGGTCGCCCGCTACCTGTTCCGCAAGGTGGTGAGCTGGGGCCGCAGCAGCAACGTGTTCCTGGCCAACGGTGCCCGGCTCTACCTGGACGTCGGCAGCCACCCGGAGTACGCCACCCCAGAGTGCGACGACATCGTCGACCTGGTGACGCACGACAAGGCAGGGGAGCGGGTCCTCGAGGGCCTGCTGGTCGATGCCGAGCGAAGGCTGCGGGACGAGGGCATCTCCGGTGACGTCTACCTGTTCAAGAACAACACCGACAGCGCGGGGAACTCCTACGGGTGCCACGAGAACTACCTGGTCAGCCGGCACGGGGAGTTCAGCAAGCTCGCCGACGTGCTGATCCCGTTCCTGGTCACCCGCCAGATCATCTGCGGAGCCGGCAAGGTGACCCAGACGCCGCGGGGTGCGTCGTACAGCGTGAGCCAGCGCGCCGAGCACATCTGGGAAGGCGTCTCGAGCGCGACCACACGCTCGCGCCCCATCATCAACACCCGGGACGAACCCCACGCGGATGCCGAGCGCTTCCGCCGCCTGCACGTCATCGTGGGCGACTCCAACATGAGCGAGACCACCACGATGCTCAAGGTGGCCAGCTGCGACCTCGTGCTGCGGATGATCGAAGAAGGCGTCGTGATGCGCGACCTGACGATGGAGAACCCCATCCGGGCGATCCGCGAGATCTCCCACGACATGAGCGGTCGCCGCAAGGTGCGCCTGGCGAACGGCCGCGAGGCAAGCGTCCTGGACATCCAGGGGGAGTACCTCTCCCGGGTCCGTGACTTCGTCGACCGCCGCGAGCTGCACACGCCCGTGATCGAGCGCTCCCTCGATCTGTGGGAGCGCGGGCTGAAGGCGGTGGACTCCGGGGACCTGTCGCTGGTGGAGCGGGAGATCGACTGGGTGATCAAGTGGAAGCTGATCGACCGCTACCGCTCCAAGCACGGGCTGCCGCTGGGACATCCGCGGGTCGCCCAGCTCGACTTGGCGTATCACGACATCCACCGTGAGCGCGGGCTGTACTACCTGCTCGAGAAGCGCGGCGCGGTGAAGCGGGTGAGCAACGACCTCGCGATCTTCCGTGCCAAGTCCGTGCCACCGCAGACCACGAGGGCACGGCTGCGAGGCAACTTCATCAAGCGCGCGCAGGAGCGCCGACGCGACTTCACCGTGGACTGGGTCCACCTGAAGCTCAACGACCAGGCGCAGCGAACCGTGCTGTGCAAGGACCCTTTCCGCTCCCACGACGAGCGGGTCGAGCGACTGATCGAGGGAATGTGACCCTGCGCCATCGAGCTGCCGTCGCCGCGGTGGCACTGGCTCTCACAGCCACGGCCTGCGGTTCCGAGGACTTGGGTTCCGAAGAGAAGAAGGAGACCGCCGGCCCGAAGGACCGGATCGAGGTCACCGGCGAGTTCGGGGCGAAGCCGACAGTCAAGATCGACGCCCCACTGAAGTTCGAGGAGAGCACCTCGTGGACGAGCGAGGTAGGCGAGGGCGACAAGGTGGGAGCCGCCGCGACCGCCATCCTGCAGCTCACATTGGCCAACGGCCGCACCGGCAAGACCGCGGTCTCCACCGGCGATCCGGGCCAGAACCCCCTCTCTGTGACGCTCGACCAGATCTTCCCCGTGCTGGCGAAGGCACTGACCGGCAAACCAGCCCACAGCCGGGTGGTGGTCGCCGCCACCGCGGACGACACGTTCGGCGACAAAGGGTCAGAGGACATCGGGATCCGCGCCGGCGACCCGGTGGTGTTGGTCGCCGACATCCTCTCCACCGACGCGACCTCCGTGCTCGACGGACCGACCGGCACGACGCGGGCAGCACCGGCCACAGCGCCCGTCGTACAGGAGAAGGACGGCCTGCCCGCGGAACTCGACTTCACGAAGGCGCGCAAGCCCGGCAAGCTCACGGTCGTCACGCTGCGCGAGGGGACCGGGCCTGTGGTGGAGCGCCCGGAGCGGGTCACGGCCGACTACGTCGGACAGGTCTGGGGCGCCAGGAAGCCGTTCGAGGAGACCTTCACCACGGAGCCGTCACCCTTCACCATCGGGCTCGGGGCAGCGATCAAGGCCTGGGACGAGGCCCTTGTCGGCAAGAAGGAGGGGGCTCGAGTCATGGTGATCGCTCCACCCGCCGTTGCCTATGGCTCCAGGGCCCAGCCCAACATCCCGGCCAACTCCACCCTGGTCTTCGTCGTCGACGTCCTCGGAGTGGGGTAAGTGAGGAGTTGTCGATGACCTCCGCGAAGTCCGAGCGTCTGCTCAACCTGGTGATCCTGTTGCTGGTGGCCCGCAACTACACCACCAAGGAACAGATCCGGGAGCTGATGGAGCCCTATCGCGCGAGCTCCAACGAGGCCTTCGACCGGATGTTCGAGCGCGACAAGGACGATCTCCGGGCCCTCGGCATCCCGCTGGAGACCGGCTACGTCGACAAGTTCTTCGAGGACGAGCAGGGCTACCGCATCAAGCGAGACGCCTTCGAGCTGCCGTCGATCGACTTCACCGCGGACGAGGTGGCCGTACTCGGCCTGGCTGCCCGGGTGTGGCGCCACGCGGGGCTCGCGGCCGCGACCTCGGACGCCCTGGTCAAGCTCAAGGCCGCCGGCCTGAGCTTCGACCGCGAGCAGCTGGAGCACGTACAGCCAACGCTCGCGGCCGAGGAACCCGCCTTCGAGGCGATGTGGCAGGCAACAGTGCACCGCACTCCGGTCGAGTTCGACTACAGCCGGCCGGGCCAGACCGACGCCACCACCCGCCACCTCCAGCCCTGGGGCGTGGTCACGGCCCGCGGCCGCTGGTACGTCGCCGGGCTTGACACCGACCGCGGCCAGCCCCGGATGTTCCGGTTGAGCCGGATCGTCTCGCGGGTGACCGCCACCGGCGACCCCGGCTCCTTCACAGTTCCAGAGGGGACCGACCTGCGCTCCCTGTCCCAGTCGCTCGCGCCCCGACAACCGGACCGCAGCGCTGTGGTGCTCGCCCGCGACGGGGCAGCCATCGGGCTGCGACGCCGGGCCGAGGTGAAAACGCGCGCGGTCGAAGGCCCGGACGGGTCGTCGGGGTGGGACCGCCTGCAGGTGCCCTACGTTTCGGAATCCGACTTCGCCGGCGAGCTGCTTGGGTACGCCGACGCGGTGGCCGTCGAGTCACCTGTCGAGCTGAAGGCGTCGGTGCGCCACCGGCTGGTAGCTGTCCTGACCAGGGCGGGAAGATGAGCGGCGCGCGCGAGCAGGTCTCGCGCCTGCTCGCCCTGGTCCCCTATCTGCAACGCCGCACCGACTTGTCCCTGGCGCAGGTCGCGGCCGATTTCGACGTGAGCCCCGACCAGATCATGAAGGACCTCAAGGTCCTGTGGATGTGCGGACTGCCTGGCCTGACCCCGGACAAGATGATCGAGGTCGACTTCGAAGCGATCGAGGACGATCCCGAAGGCGTCGTACGCATCGACAACGCCGACTTCCTCGACAGGCCCGTGCGCCTGGGCAGCTCGGAGGCCTCCGCGCTGATCGTGGCGCTGCGTGCCCTCCGGGAGGGCAGCCCCGAGTCCTCCCACGAGGTGATCGACCGTTGCCTGGTCAAGCTGGAGGACGCGGCCGCGAGCGGCACCGCAGCGCCGCCGGTGGAGGTCCTGCCGAACCCGCACTCCGGTCTGCGCCACGCGGCCGTGCTGCAAGGGGCCATCGACACGAACCGCCAGGCCCGGCTGGACTACTACGTCCCGACGCGGGACGAGACCACCCAGCGCACGGTCGACCCACTCGAGCTGCTGAGCGGCGACGGGCACGACTACCTCGACGCGTGGTGCCACCTGGCGCAGGCACGGCGGCTGTTCCGCCTGGACCGGATGTACGCCGTGGAGGTGGTCGACGAACCTCGCCAGCCGCACGCCCTGACCCCCCGCGACCTCTCCGAGGGTCTGTTCGCCCCCGGGCCTGACGACGTGGTTGCCGTCGTGCACCTCGAACGACATGCCCGCTGGGTCACCGGCTACTACCCGGTCGACGCGGTCGAGGAGCTGGGCGATGGCCGGCTCGCAGCCACCCTCCGGGTCGGGGACCCGAGGTGGCTGGTGCGGCTTGCCCTGCGTCTCGCGCCCGCAATGCAAGTCGTCGATCCGCCCGAGCTCCGCGAGGCAGTCACCATCAGCGCCCGCTCCACACTGGACCTGTACAGCGAAGCCCCAGCGGATGCTCAGGACGACGGCGTAGCATGACCGACATGACTCACCCGCTCGTCACCCCGCTCATCGCTGGGCTCGGACCCACCGAGCTGCTGATCATCCTCGGCGTGCTGGTGCTGCTGTTCGGCGCGAAGAAGCTCCCCGAGCTGGCCCGCGGCAGCGGCCGGGCGCTGCGGATCTTCAAGGCCGAGACCAAGGGTCTGCTCGAGGACGACGACAACGACAAGACCAAGACCCCGGAGCAACGCGAGATCGACGCACGCAACCGCGCTGCAGCCGAGGCCGAGCGCGAGTCGAGCCCCGGGTCCGACGGTCCCGGCACGCCCGGCACCACTTCCTGAGGACGGACCAGCACAGCTGTGTCCTTCGGCGGTGTCATTGGGCTGTTCCGAGGCCAGCCACGTGACCCCGTGGGCGAGGGCGGGCGGATGTCGCTCGGCGACCACTTCCGCGAGCTGCGCGCCCGCGTCATGCGCGCCACGCTCTACCTGGTCATCGGCACCATCGTCGCGCTGTTCTTCTACGACTTCCTCTTCAGCCTGATCTTCGAGCCCTACAACGATGCCCGCGAGCTGCTGGGCAAGAAGGCAGTCACCGAGGCCGTCATTACCGGGGTCGGCACACCGTTGCTGCTCCAGCTCAAGCTCTGCGGCATCGCCGGCATCGTCGCCACGTCCCCTCTCTGGCTCTACGAGATATGGGCCTTCATCGTCCCCGGACTCCATCGCAACGAGCGCATGTGGTCACGGATCTTCGCTGCCACCGCAGGCCCGCTGTTCCTTGCCGGAGTCGCGGTCGGCTACTACGTCTTGCCGAAGGGCATCGCCGCCCTCATCGGCTTCACCCCCGGTGGCCTGACCCAGCTCACCGAGTTCGGCCAGTTCTTCTCGTTCGTCACCCGCATGCTGCTCGTCTTCGGTATCGCCTTCGAGATCCCCTTGTTCGTCGTACTCCTCAACCTGGCCGGCGTACTTTCCGGCAAGGCGCTGGGTCGGCATCGCCCGTGGATCATCGTGGGCACCTTCATCTTCGCGGCGGTGGCGACGCCGTCGACGGATCCGTTCTCGATGCTGATGCTGGCGTTCCCGATGCTGATCCTCATCGGCATCTCCGAGATCATCGCTCGTCTCATCGACCGGCGGCGCGGACGAGCCGCTCCGGAGGCGCTCGACGACGACACCGCCTCGCCGTTGTAGGGACCCACTCGCACGCACCTCGGCAGATAGGGTTTCACCGTGTCCCAGGAGATCGCCCTCATCACCAACCCCACAGCAGGCAAGGGCAAGGGTGCGCGAACCGTCGACGAGGCACTGCCGCGGCTGCGGGACGCGGGGTACGTCGTACGCAACCTCGTGGGCCGGGACGCCGACGAGGCCCTTGATCTCGCGCGCAAGTGCGTCGCCGACGGCGTGGAGACGCTCGTCGTCGTCGGTGGGGACGGCATGGTCCACCTCGCGCTCCAGGCGGTTGCCGACACCGAGACGCGGCTGGGCCTGATCCCGGCGGGCACCGGCAACGACTTCGCGCGCTACTTCGACATCCCGCGCAGGGACACGGGAGCGGCGACCGACATCGTGATCGGCGGCAAGGAGCGACGGGTCGACCTCGCGCGCATCGGCTCGAAGTACTTCGGCACGGTTCTCGCCGCCGGCTTCGACGCCATCGTGAACGAGCGGGCCAACGAGATGACCTGGCCCAGGGGCCAGATGCGCTACAACGTGGCAACCGTCGCGGAGCTGCGGACGTTCAAGCCGATTCCCTACGTGGTCGAGCTCGACGGCGAGCAGCACCGCTTCGAGGCGATGACGGTCGCGGTCGGGAACGGGCCGTCTTTCGGCGGGGGCCTACGGATCACGGAGGGAGCCGTGCTCGACGACGGCCTGCTGGACGTCGTCATCTTCGGCCGGATCAGCAGGCTCGAGCTGGTCCGCCTCTACCCGAAGCTGTTCAAGGGGACCCACATCCATCATCCGGACTACCGGCACCACCTCGCGAAGAGGATCACGATCGCCGCGCCCGGCATCACGGCGTACGCCGACGGTGAGCGCATCGGCGCCCTTCCCCTGACCGTGGAGGTCGCGCCGCTCGCGCTGCGCGTCCTCGTGCCGTGAGGCGCACCCCATGAGTAGCCCCGCCGAGCAGTACGCGCGCTTCCGGCGCAGCCGCGAGCACCCCAGGCTGACCGACTTCGCCTCCAGGCTCGACTTCGAGCTCGACGACTTCCAGCTGCGTGCGTGCCGGGAGCTCGAGGAAGGTCGCTCGGTGCTCGTCGCGGCGCCGACGGGGTCCGGCAAGACGATCGTGGGCGAGTTCGCCGTACACCTCGCGCTGGAAAGCGGACGCAAGGCCTTCTACACCACGCCGATCAAGGCGCTGTCGAACCAGAAGTTCAACGACCTGGTGAAGCGGTACGGCGCGGACAAGGTCGGCCTGCTAACCGGTGACAACAGCATCAACGGCGAGGCACCGGTGGTCGTGATGACCACCGAGGTCCTGCGGAACATGTTGTACGCCGGGTCCCGAACGCTGGCCGGGCTCGGCTTCGTGGTGATGGACGAGGTGCACTACCTCGCCGACCGGATGCGCGGTGCGGTCTGGGAGGAGGTCATCATCCATCTCCCTGAGTCGGTCGCGCTGGCGTCGCTGTCCGCCACGGTCAGCAACGCCGAGGAGTTCGGCGAGTGGCTGGGCACCGTGCGTGGCGTGACGACGACGATCGTCGAGGAGCGGCGGCCGGTGCCGCTGTACCAGCACGTCGTCGTGGGCCGCCGGATGTTCGACCTGTTCGCCGACGAGGCCGGGACCGACCCTGTAGATCTCCGCGCCGATCCCCGGGAAAGGCGCGAGGTGGCCAACCGCGAAGCCCAGGTCAACCCCGAGCTGGTGCGGGTCGCCCGCGACGACTGGGCCCGCGGCCGAATGAAGGACCGTCGTCCGGCTCGCGGGAACAAGAGACCCAACAAGGGCCCGGGCAACACCCGCGCCGCATGGACGCCGGGCCGCAGCGACGTGGTCGAACAGCTCGACCGCGCGGGGCTGCTGCCCGCCATTATGTTCATCTTCAGCCGCGTCGGGTGCGACGCCGCAGTGCAGCAGTGCCTGAACGCCAACCTCCGGCTGACCTCCCCGGAGGAGCGCGAGGAGATCTTCGCCTTCGTCCAGGAGCGCTGCTCCAACATCCCTGACGAGGACCTGCAGGTGCTCGGCTACCACGAGTTCCTCGACGGGCTCACCCGCGGCATCGCCGCGCACCACGCCGGGATGCTGCCGAGCTTCAAGGAGTGCGTCGAGGAGATGTTCCTGCGCGGCCTGTGCCGCGTGGTGTTCGCAACCGAGACCCTTGCCCTCGGGATCAACATGCCGGCCCGCTCGGTCGTCATCGAGAAGCTCTCGAAGTGGAACGGCGAGACGCACGCCGACATCACGCCGGGGGAGTACACCCAGCTCACCGGTCGCGCCGGACGGCGTGGCATCGACGTCGAGGGCCATGGCGTCGTCCTCTGGCAACAGGGGTTCGACCCCAAGGCGGTGGCCGGTCTCGCTTCGACGCGCACGTACCCGCTCAAGTCGTCGTTCCGGCCGTCGTACAACATGGCGGTGAACCTCGTGCACCAGTTCGGTCGCGAGCGCGCACGTGAGCTGCTGGAGTCGTCCTTCGCGCAGTTCCAGGCTGACAAGGCGGTGGTCGGGCTCGCCCGGCAGCTGCGCAAGAGCGAGGACGCCCTCCAGGGCTACGCCGATGCGGCGGACTGCCACCTCGGCGACTTCATGGAGTACGCCGCCCTCAGGCACCGCCTCTCCGACACCGAGAAGAACATCGCGAAGTCACGGCGCTTCGACCACCGGCAGGAGGTCATCGACTCGCTCGAGTCGCTACGGCCGGGTGACGTCATCGAGGTCCCCAGCGGGCGCTTCGCCGGGATGGCCGTCGTACTCGACCCAGGAGTCAGCTCGACTTCCCGGGGCGCCGACCGGGAGGGTCCACGCCCCTACGTGCTGACCGCCGACAAGCACGCCCGCCGGCTCAGCCTGGTCGACTTTCCGACGCCGGTCGCCTCGTTCACCCGGGTGCGGATCCCGAAGAACTTCAACGGTCGCAACCCGCAGTCCCGGCGGGACCTGGCATCGACCCTGCGCAACCGGACCCACAACCTGACTCCGCCCCCGCCGAGCAAGCGCGGCCCTCGAGGGCCGGGCGTACACAACCCGGTCGAGGATCGCCGGATCGAGGAGCTGCGCCGCGAGCTGCGCTCGCACCCGTGCCACGGCTGCCCCGACCGCGAGGACCACGCTCGCTGGTCCGAGCGCTATTTCAAGCTGGACCGGGACGCGAAGACCCTCAAGCGCCGCATCGAGCAGCGCACCAACACGATCGCGCGGCACTTCGACCGTGTGTGCGACGTCCTCACCACGCTGGGTTATCTGGAAGATGAGAGCGGCGAGTCGAAGGTGACCGACCGAGGCCGCACCCTGATGCGGATCTACAACGAGATGGACCTGCTCACCGCGGAGTCCCTGCGTGCGGGCCTGTGGGAAGGCCTCGACCCGTCCGGCCTCGCGGCGGTGCTCTCCACCCTGGTCTACGAGTCGCGGCGGCCCGACGACGCGGCGGCCCCGCGACTGCCCGGCGGCCAGGTCAAGCAGATCCTGGCCGACATGGTGTCGATCTGGGCCGACCTGGCGGAGCTGGAACGCGAGCACCACCTCGACCAGCTCCACGAGCCAGACCTCGGCTTCGCCTGGGCCGCCTACCGCTGGGCGGAGGGGGACGAGCTCGACGACATCCTGGACACCACCGACCTCGCCGCGGGCGACTTCGTCCGCTGGGTCAAGCAGCTGCTCGACCTCGCCGACCAGGTCGCCGACGCATCACCCGACTCCGCCCTCCGCAAGGTCGCCCGCCAGACCTCTGCCCGGCTCCGCCGTGGAGTGGTCGCCTACTCGAGCGTCAGCGAATAGTCACTCGAGGATCTCGCGCAACCTGGACACCGGGCTCGTCAGGCCCCACTGCTCGGCGATTGCCTCGAGCATCTCAGGATCAGCGGGGGAGTCGGGGAGCTTCAGGTCGGGAGAGCCGAGCTCGATGTCCCGGGCCACCGCCACCACCGTCGGG
The DNA here is from genome assembly GCA_963759525.1 of uncultured Actinomycetota bacterium. Taxonomy (GTDB): domain Bacteria; phylum Actinomycetota; class Actinomycetes; order Propionibacteriales; family Nocardioidaceae; genus Marmoricola. The sequence continues at coordinate 73,570 of CAVWZO010000017.1, forward strand.
GCCACCTTCAGGTAGTCGGCGGCGACCTTGATCTTGCCGCGAGGACCTGGGCCCATGTCACCGTCAGGATCGTTCGCCGCAGCGATGATCGCGTCCAGGTCGTCGAACCGGTTGAGCAGGACGGCCGCGGTCTTGTCACCGATCCCGGCAACACCCGGCAGGCCGTCGGAGGAGTCGCCGCGCAGGGTGGCGAAGGCGGCGTACTGGTTGGCGTCGACGCCGTACCGCTCACGCACCCACGCGTTGTCCACCCGCTCGTGCTTGCCGACTCCCCGGGCCGTGTAGAGCACCCGCACCTCCAAGTCGTCGTCGACGAGCTGGAACAGGTCGCGGTCGCCTGTGACGATCTCGACCGGCATCCCTGCGTTCGTCGCGAGGGTGCCGATCACGTCGTCGGCCTCGTAGTGGTCGGCGCCGACGATCGCGATCCCGAACGCCTTCAGGGTGGCGACGATGATCGGGATCTGCTGCTCGAGTGGGTCCGGCACCTCCTCGATGTCCGGCACGTCCCCAGGTCGCCGCGCCACCACCCGATGGGCCTTGTACGTCGGCAGCAGGTCCACCCGCCACTTCGGTCGCCAGTCGTTGTCCCAGCAGCAGGCGAGGTGGGTCGGCTCGTACTCGCCGACCAGCCTGGTGATGAAGTCCAGCAGCCCTCGCACCGCGTTGACCGGCGTACCGTCAGGCGCCGTCACGGTGTCCGGCACCCCGAAGAACGCGCGGAAGTACAACGAGGCGGTGTCGAGGAGCATCAGCTTCTGGGGTCGGCCGGACATGTGCCGCAGCATAGAGCCGCAGGGCCGACCGTCAACCGCCCTGGTGGATCGCACCGGTAGCTGGTCGAGCAGCGAGCACCAGCGAGCGGCCAGTCGAGACGCTCCGCAAGCCGACAGCGGGCGACGACCGTAGGTGGTCGAGCAGCGAGCGAAGCGAGCGGCCAGTCGAGACGCTCCGCAAGCCGACAGCGGGCGACGACCGTAGGTGGTCGAGCAGCGAGCGAAGCGAGCGGCCAGTCGAGACGCTCCGCAAGCCGACAGCGGGCGACGACCGTAGGTGGTCGAGCAGCGAGCGAAGCGAGCGGCCAGTCGAGACGCTCCGCAAGCCGACAGCGGGCGACGACCGTAGGTGGTCGAGCAGCGAGCGAAGCGAGCGGCCAGTCGAGACGCTCCGCAAGCCGACAGCGGGCGACGACCGTAGGTGGTCGAGCAGCGAGCGAAGCGAGTGATCAGTCGAGACCACACACGGTGACCGTGGTTGCGCACCGGTGCTGATCGAGCGGCTCGAAATAGTGAGAATTCCCTTGTGTAGAAGGGCTTCTGGGCCCCAGGACTGTCGGTGGTCGATGGGTGAATTCACCTATGACGACGACCCGGCCCGACCTCGACTCCGCCTCGGCGGTGCTCGGGTTCGCGCGCGACCGTCGTGCCGTTGCTGACCGGGCCGAGGCCGATGTGCTGTACGCCGCAGTCACCTGGGCTGAGCAGCACCCGCCGGAGTCGATCGACGAAGCAGCCACCTGGGTCTGTGGTGGCGGGGACACCGGTCTCCCGCTCGCCGGGCCGGGGGCCCCCTTGGTGGCGGAGTTCTGTATTGCCGAGTTCGCCGCCGCCCTCGGGCGCTCCACCGACTCCGGGAAGGCGCTGATCGCGCACGCGGTGGAGCTGAAGTACCGGCTCACCCGGCTCTGGGACCGCACCCAGTCCGGTGAGCTGCCGGTGTGGCGGGCCCGCCGGATCGCCCAAGCCACTCTCGGCTTGTCGATGGAGGCCGCAGGGTTCGTGGACGCCCAGGTCGCCGGGTTCGCCCACAAGATCGGCCTCGCCGCCCTCGACCGGTTGGTCGCCGAGGCCATCGCCCGGTACATGCCCGACCTCGCCGTGCAGAACGCCGAGCAGGCTGCCGAGAGGCGGCACTTCACCATCCACCACCAGCAGGTCTCCTTCGACGGCACCAGCCGCATCGAGGGCGAGCTCGACCTCGCCGATGCCCTGGACCTCGACGCCGCCCTGACCCGCGGCGCCGAAACCCTCAAAGCCGGCAGGGTCCACCGACTCGCTGGACGTACGCCGCTCGATCGCCGCCGGCGAGCTCGCCCGACACCAGCTCGCCCTCGACCTCAACACCACCACCCCCGAGACCCACCAGGACGACGCCCCCCAGAAGCCGGTGAAACCGCGCCAGGTGGTCCTCTACGTCCACCTCTCCGAAGCAGCAGTCACCGGCAGCACCAGCACCAGCACCAGCACCGGCCCTAGTGGCACCGGTGGTGGTGTGGACCTGGCCCGGGTGGAGAACCACCGCCAAGGCGTCACCGCCGACCAGGTCCGGACCTGGTGCGCCAACCCCGACACCGAAGTGATCGTGAAACCGGTGATCGACCTCAACGAGCACCACCGGGTCGAGGGCTACGAGATCCCCGACCGCCTCCGCGAACAAACCATCCTGCGCACCGGGACCTGCGTGTTCCCCTGGTGCACCCGACCCGCCCGGACCGCGGACTGCGACCACGTCATTCCCTACGACCAGGGCGGATCCACCTGCTCGTGCAACCTCGCCGCCCTGTGCCGACGCCATCATCGCCTCAAGACCCACACCGCCTGGAGCTACACGGTCCTGGAACCCGGGACGTTCCTGTGGTCGAGCCCGTACGGCTACCAGTTCCTCACCGACCATCAAGGCAGCCGCGACGTCACCCCCGATCCACGCCGTCGCGGACCCAATGACAGCTCCTGCATCGCCGACCCACCCGACCAGTAGCCACACCGCCCCGGACCCCGCCGAAACCATCCCCGGCGGGGCCACCGGCATGCTCACAGCCGGATGCGGCGCCCGCGACACGCCCCCGCTTGTGGGGAGCCCGGGCTCCTCGACCACAAGCTCCTCGACCCCAAGCGCCCCAGCGCTCGCCCGAGTCCAGCGTGCACCGTTACTCGCGGAGTCCGCTCGGCAGCCGCCGGGACCGATCAGAGGAGCTCACATGCACCAGTGGGTGCATTGAGGACGCCCTATGACTGTTCGCGCGATTTCTGACGGTGTCACCGCGAGCTTGCACATGCTCAGCGGGTTCTGGCGGTGTGCGGGTTCATGTTCGCGGAACTGCCTGATCGCTGTCACGCAGGTCGGGGTGCTTGAAGGTCTTGGGCTAGCTCGAGGCGCCTTCGACGCCATGTGCTCGCCTCGACCTTGGCGGGAGCTCGGTCAACCCTGCTCGATCAACGGCGGGCCAACGAACTCGATCCCGTGCCGCTCGCCCACTTCCTGCAGCGCGTCCGGCTTGAGCGGGCCGTCGGCGAGCGCCTGTGCGAGGTCGCCGAAAAAGGCGTCGATGCCACCCGGTGTGGTGACGATCAGGAGCCGGCCTGGCCCCCTACCTATGTTGCGGAATGCGTGTGGCAGGCCGCGTGGTCCGAGCGCCACGCCGCCAGTGCTGGTCTGCATGCGCGTTTCGCCGGACTGAAAGAGGAAATCGCCGTCCGCGACGTACCAGAGCTCGTCCTCGTTGCTGTGACGGTGCAGTGCGGGCCCGGTCTGTGGGGCACAGACGAACTCGAGGACAGTGAGCTCCTGGTAGTGATCTTGAGCGTCACTTCGCCCGCAGGCGCGGCGACGGGCTCGCCGTGGCCTGGCTGCAAGACAACGGGCGCGGTCACCCATCGATGATATTCCGACGGATCGGCATCGGATCCCGGAAACACCGCGGCATCGCCGCCAGGGACGTTGCGGCCACGAGCTCGGGCCAGGTCACCGCGGCCTGTTGGTCGCCCATCGAGCCTCCTCTCGCGCAACATCTCGCCCGAGGGGACTGGCGTCAAGCCCGCGGCCCAGTCACACGTCTAGGCTCAGCCCCGTGGAGAAGACCGACCGCCAGATCCTGGGACTGCTCGCCGACGACGGCCGCATGTCCTACACCGATCTGGGCAAGGCGACTGGCCTCTCGACCAGTGCTGTGCACCAGCGGGTGAAGCGGCTCGAGGAGCGCGGCCTGATCCTGGGGTACGGCGCCACCATCGACCATGCGGCTGCGGGCAAGCCGCTGACCGCGTTCGTCTCGATCACGCCGTTCGACCCCTCGGAGACCGACGACTACCCCGACCGGCTCCAGGACATCACCGAGATCGAGTCGTGCTGGTCAGTGGCGGGGGAGGAGTCCTACATCCTCAAGGTGCGCGTGGCCACCCCTGCTGCGCTCGAGGATCTCCTTGCCCGGGTCAGGGCGGCAGCCAACGTCTCCACACGGACCACGATCGTGCTGTCCACGCCGTACGAGAACCGCCCGATGCACTAGTGGCCATTCCCTTTAGTTCGTCGGGGTCCCCGTGGCCCAGGCACGCACATCGCTGCGTTGGAGTCGGTCGAAGGAGGTCAACTACGACTTCCCTCCTCCGCCTTGCGCTGCACGCACCTGGACCACGGCTACCCTCGACGACCTTGCGGTCATGACCACTATCGCCGGACATCCACTTCGCGCAGGCGGCTCCTGCTCTCCTCGAGCAGTCGGGTCGCCTGAGCGAGGGCCGCGCCCGGTGCCACTCCCTGGCTCCTGGGAGCGGCACCGGAAACGATGCGCCCGCCAGACACCACGTCCCCGCGCACGACGGGCGGTGGCGAATATGCGACGAGCCGAGCCGGTGAGACGAGCACGGTGCCGTCGACCTTCAGCACGGTCGCGCCCAACAGGCGTGCACGCAGCCTGGTCTCGATGACGACCCCGTCGGAGAGTCTGCTATCGCGATCGGGCGTCAGCACCGGACGAGTCCGAGGGACCTCTGGCGAGGTGGGACGCGAGCGTTCCTCGGGAGCCGTACCGCTCCAGCCGTTTCGCCGCCTGCCCGGCAACCACCCGAATCTGCTCATAGCGATCCCTCCCCGCCCGTGTGCCGAGAACGTAACCGACCCCGACGAGGCAGAGCTTGCCGATCATCGCTGTCCATCCCCGCGCCGCCTGGCCGCGCTCGTTGCGGCACTGACCACGGACAGAACAACCGCTGCGGCTCCTGCCGTCATTCCGGAGCGTGCGACCTTGGTGCCTGCAACTTTCCGCAAGGGCTTGGCGATCTTGTCCCACGGAGACTCTCTCTTGAACGGGTTCATCGGTTCGCTCCCTTCTTGTTCTTGTTCAGTGCACTGACCAGCTCCGACTTGGACATGCCCGACCGTCCGGAGATCCCTTGCGCCGAGGCGAGCTTGACCAGCTCCCTCCTCGGGAGCTCCTTGAGGTTGCCGGGTGTCGCTTTGTTGTCGACTGCGCGCGCTACCTGGGCGGCCGTCCTCGCGCTTCGCTGCTGCATCTTGACTGCCCGGCCGACGGCGTCGTCGGCTCCGGCGGCGTCACGGTGTGCGGCGGCGGCGATCTGCTCCGCCTGTGCCCGCGCGTTCGCTGCTGCCTCGTTGGCTGCCTTGGCCGCTTCGTCCGCGAGCGACCGCGCCTCTGCGAGCTGCTCGGTGGCTCGGCTGATGCGCTGCTCCGCGTCCTGCTGCGCAGCCTCCGCTGCATTGCGCGCTTCCTTCGCCCGCGCGTCACTCGCGTCCCGCTCACGGGAGAGGATGTCGTGCGCGTCCAGCTCTGCCTCGTACTTCTCCTTGGCCACGAGCTCGTCCGCGCGAGCCCGGGCTTCCTCGACCCGGCGACGTACGGCGTCAGACTGCTCTTTCTCCAGCTCGGCGATCCGGGCTTGCTCCTGCTGCGCTGTCTGGTCGGCCCGTTCGCTGAGCTCGGCGGCCTGCTGGGCTGCTTGCAGGGCGTCCTCCTCGGCCTCCTGCGCCCGGTCGGAGGCGACGCGTGCACGGTCCAGGCGCGCCTCCACGGAGTCACCTCCCGGCAGCGCATCCCTGACGTAGGAGCTGGCGCTGCGGGCAGCACCCATCAACGCGCTCGGGGCCCCGTTGCCAGTCGGCGGCGATGACGACTCGCCGAACCGCAGCGCCTTTCCCATCAGCCAGGACGCGTTCCTGGGCATGTCTTTCACTCCGGTGGTAAGCGCCGAGACCAGCCTGTGCCTTTCCGTTGTGGCCGTCATTGGTTTCCTCCCAGTGCAGCTACTCGCGTCTCCCCAGCGCGAGGTGACGTGGGCACGTCACACGGTCGGCGTACCCACCGGATTTGCATGCATGCACCTGGAGGACCAGTCCGGAGCAGGCCACCCACCCTTCAGTCCCGCAGGACGTCGTACCGCAGATGTGTGACCACGGGCGCGTCGACCACGCGGGTGGGTCGCAGTCGCCATCGTGAGGTGGAGCCGTCGAACAGCCGCAGTCCCCGCCCGATGACGACGGGTACGACGTGCAGCTGCAGCTCGTCGACCAGTCCCGCATCCAGGCACTGACGCGCGACGTCGGCACCGCCACCGATAGTCACGTAGCGGTCACCCGCAGCCTCCTTGGCGAGGTCGACGGCGCGCTCGACGCCCTCGGGCACCGGGACGAACTCGACGGTTCGATCGGGTGGCGCCGGGGGCAGCTCGCGGTGGGTGACCACGAAGTGCGGCACCTGGTAGGGGGTGTCGTCCCAGCCACCCGCGTCGTCTCCCGTGCCGTAGGCGCCCCGGCCGATGACCAGGGCGCCACTCGTCGCGACCAGCTCGTCGACAACCGGCTTGCTGACCGGGTTGGGGTCGAAGTACCAGTCGTAGAGGCCGACGTCCTCGCCCTCCGGACCTCCGACCACCCCGTCGAGCGAGACCGCCATGTCCACGAGGACTGGGGGCATCGGCTAGTTCCGACCCTCGAAGGCGGCCTCCAGCTCGGCGATGTCGAACTGCCGGCCGTCCACCTGCATGAAGCACGCGGTCACCCGCTGGACCTTCTCGGGGTCCGAGTCGTCGAGCATCTTGTAGAGCACGGTCGGCGTGACCTGCCAGCTGAACCCGTAGCGGTCCTTGACCCAGCCACACGGACCCGGCTCACCGCCTTCGACCAGCGCGTCCCAGAGGCGGTCGACCTCGTCCTGACTGTCGCAGCCAACGGCGAAGGAGACCGACTCGTTCGGCGTGAACGAGGTGTCGCCACCGTTCAACAGCATGTAGGGCTTCCCCTGCAGCTCGACGCGGACCACCATCTTCTGTCCCGAGAAGGGGCCCGCGTCGGGTCCGTAGTCGTTACTGCCAGTGACCTTGCCGTCCTCGAACAGCGAACAGTAGAAGTCCGCCGCTTCCTCGATCTTGCCGTCGTTGATCCAGAGGGTGGGGGTGATCTGGTCCATGATTTCTCCTCCTGGGTGGTGGTGCGACTGAGGTACAGACCCGCGAGCGCGACAGGACTCATCGCTGACGGCGCCTCGAGATGAGACGAGACGTCAGCTCCAACGTGTTGACTGTTTACCACCCGCTCCCGGACCACAGAGAGGCCCTGATGGACCTTCTCCGCGCAGTCAGCCTGTTCGCCGCCCTGCTCACGTCCGGCCTGATGGCCGGGCTCTACTTCGCGTTCAGCACGTCCGTGCTGCCGGGAATGGGGCGTCGAGACGACAACACCTTCGTCGACTCCATGCGGGCGATGAACTCGGCGATCCTGAACCCGCTGTTCCTCCTGACGTTCATGGGGCCGCTGCCTCTCGGGCTGGTGGCAGTGGCGACCCGGTTCGGCGATGACCACCGGAACGAGCTCGCGTGGGCGACCACGGGGTTGGTGCTCTACGTGGCGACACTCGTGATCACCGGCGTGGTGAACGTGCCGCTGAACAACCGGCTCGAGAGCACCGAGCCACCTGAGGCGGCACGAGCTCTCTTCGAGCAGAGATGGGTGCGTTGGAACGCCGTACGCGCCGTCCTGTGCACGGCCGCGCTCGCCGCGTTCGCGCTGGCCAGGTGAGTAGCTCCAGCGTGCGTGATGAGTGGGGCGCAGCGTGCGACCTCCTGGACTTGCTCGCCTTGGTCAACTGAGCAGGTCCAACACAGCCTTCTCCAGCGCGTGCTGACGCCTGGCCGGAGATCGGTACCGCGTCAGGATGGACGGGTCGATCGTGGTGCCGCTCTCGTAGAGGTCGATCACCCTTGGGTCGATGTAGGAGTTCTTCGCAATGGTGGCGGTGTTGCCGAGGTACACCGCCACCTCGTCGACGGCGGCCTTCACTGCACGGCGCCGCGATGCCTTGGTGTCACCCGGCTCGTCGGTGCCGGCCAGGGCCTCTGCGGCGAGCACCGTCGCGTGCCAGGTGCGGAAGTCCTTGGCGGTGAGCTCTTCGAGCAGGTCTCGGAGGTAGAGGTTCACCGCGGAGGAGTCCAGGTCGCGCCAGCGTCGAGCTTCCTGATAGGCGAGCAACCGCTCGGTGCCGCCGCGACGGCGGCGAAGGCTGTCCAGCGCGTCGAGCACCTCGGGGTCGTCGACCTCGATGGTGTGCTCGATGCCTGACTTGCCCTCGAAGCGGAAGACCAGCTTGCCCTTGACCTTGCGCACGTGGCGCTTCTCCAGAGTGGTGAGCCCGAAGGAACCGTTGGCGTCGGCGTAGGCGTCGTTGCCGACGCGAAAGTAGCCGAGGTCCAGGAGGCGTACGGCGATGGCGTCCGCCCGCTCGAGCGGCATTCCCTCCAGCCCCAGGTCGCGGGTGATCGCACGACGTGCCGCCGGCAGCTTGCGGGCGGCGGCCAGGACGCGGTCGAACTTCATCTGGTCGCGCTTGATCCGCCAGTCCTGGTGGTAGAGGTACTGCCTGCGTCCCGCGTCATCGGTGCCGACCGCCTGGATGTGCCCGTTCGGGTACGGCGAGATCCACACGTCCTCCCACGCGGGTGGGATCGCCAGCGAGCGGATGCGCTCGAGCTCCTCGGAATCGGTGATCCTCTCGCCTTCCTTGTCGAGGAAGACGAAGCCAGATCCAGCGCGTCGACGCGAGAGGCCCTTGGTCGTGGGAAAGACCGTCCTCAGCCGCGGCATGGGGCGACTGTAGAGGGTGTTCCAGATTGCGGCTTGACCTCAACTGCACTTGAGCAAGTCCAATGTAGGTATGCGCCACGCGACCCGGATCGACGACCTGACCGCAATGTCCGGTCGACCGATTAATCAGGGGCGGGTTGTCAGTCCTTACGTGCAGACTGTCTTGCAGGGAGGTGACCATGACTGAGCAGCTGACCGACAAGCCTTCGGACACACCCGACCCGGCTGGTTCCGGCGGCGGTGGTCGCGCCCTGCCGCGGGCGCTGCGACCCTTCCGCCACTCGGCCTACCGCCGGCTGGCGCTCGCCCTGTCGTTCTCGACCTTCGCCTCGGGTGTCTGGGTGGTCGCCCTGGTGTGGGAGGTCATCCGGATCGGCGGCGGCCCGGGCGAGCTTTCCGTGGTGTCGACCGCCGGTGCCATCGGCGTCCTCGTGCCCGCCCTTCTCGGCGGAGTGGTGGCCGACCGCGTGCCGCAGAAACGCATCCTCCTGTGCGTCGCTGCGCTGGAGCTGGCCGGGATGACACTGGTGGCGACCCTCTCGATCCTCGACGTGACCAGGGTCTGGCACCTCGCAGCGGTGTCCCTGGCGACCGGCATGGGCATGGCGTTCTACTACCCGGCCTACTCGGCCTGGCTGCCCTCGCTCGTGGACGAGTCCGACCTCCAGGCGGTCAACGGCTTCGAGGGCATGGTCCGCCCGACGCTGGGCCAGGCCATCGGTCCCGGCGTCGCCGGAGCGGTCGTGGGCGCTGTCTCCTCCGGGGCTGCCGTCGCGGTCGCTGCCGCCATGGCGCTCGCCGGACTGTTGGCGTTGAGCTTCGTTCCACTGACGCCCGTCCGACGTGACCCTGATGCCACGGACGAGAACCTCCATCCCGTCGCGTCGGCGCTGAAGGACATCCGGGAAGGGTTCGTCTACATGGTGCGGACCCCGTGGCTGCTGGCCACGCTCCTGTTCGCCGCGCTGATGATCCTCGCGATGATGGGACCGTTCGAGGTCCTGATCCCGTTCCTGATCAAGGACCGCCTCGGCGGCGGCCCGGGGGACCACGCAATGGTGATGGCCGCGTTCGGCATCGGCGGAGCCCTGGGATCACTCGCGATGGCGTCGGTGCCGATGCCTCGGCGCTACCTGACGGTGATGAACCTGATGTGGGGCGTGGGCTGTCTGCCGCTGATCGTGATGGGCCTCGCCACCGAGATCTGGATGATCGTGGTCGCGGGCTTCGTCCTGGGCGTGATGTTCTCCGCGCCGATGGTGATCTGGGGGACGCTGCTGCAGCGCCGCGTGCCGCCCCACATGCTCGGTCGCGTCGCATCCCTCGACTTCTTCATCTCGATCAGCCTGATGCCGGTCTCGATGGCGCTCGCAGGGCCGATCTCGGAGCTGCTCGGCCTGCGTACGACGTTCTACATCGCCGGGATCGTCCCGGGAGTGGTCGCCGTCGTGGCCATCATCTGGGCGAAGCTGCCCCAGGACGAGATCGCCCATCCTTTGTCAGACTGAGTCACTCATTGACTGACGGGCTGGGCCTCCTGGGCCTGCCGGGCCCACCACGCCTGACCCTCGGCGGGGAGGGTGTGGATCGGGTCGTAGTACTCGTAGGTGCGCGTCAGCGCCTCCGGGTCGGCCGACTCGATCGAGGTGCGGTAGTTCTTGGTCCAGTAGGAGATGCCGCGCACCTCGTCGTACGACGCGAGCTGGTGCACCCACCGCTTGCCGACGAACGGCACGTCGCACACGATGCGCGGCGTCGCGAACCCGGGCAGGTAGCCCATCATGTGGTGCTGCAGCCGCTGGGCGTCGGCGACCGAGATCCGCCAGTGCTCAGCGGCCGGGATCATGTCGCACATGTAGAAGTAGTACGGCATGATCTGCGCGCCGTCGAGCAGCCGGAAACACAGGTCGAGCAGCGCGTGCGGGTCGGCGTTCACGCCGTTGAGGAGCACGCCCTGGTTGCGTACGTCGCGCACACCGGCCTCGAACATCGCGCCCGCTGCCTTCGCCACGAGCGGCGTCACGGAGTTGGCGTGGTTGACGTGGGTGTGGATGGCGATCGCGACGCCACGGGAGCGGGCGATCTTGCAGACCCGCTCCATGCCTTCACGTACGTCGTCCTGCAGCCAGTGCTGGGGGAGGCCCATCAGCGCCTTGGTGGCCAGCCGGATGTCGCGGATGTTCTCGACCTCGAGCACCCGGGTCAGGAAGTCCTCGAGCCGCGCCCAGGGCATGTTGGCGACGTCGCCGCCCGAGACCACCACGTCGCGCACCTCGGGGTGGCGGCCGAGGTAGTCGAGCATGTCGGCGTACCGGTCGACGGGCTTGCCCAGGAACTTCAGCTTGTCCACGGACGGTGTCGAGTTGCCGACGAGGTCCATCCGGGTGCAGTGGCCGCAGTACTGCGGGCAGGTCGGCAGCAGCTCAGCGAGCACCTTCGTTGGGTAGCGGTGGGTCAGGCCCTCCGCCGCCCACATGTCGTGCTCGTGCAGGGAGTCCCGGCTGGAGTGTGGGTGCGAGGGCCAGTCCGTACGACGGTCGGAGAGCACCGGGATCATGTAGTGGCGCACCGGGTCGGCGTAGAAGGCCTCCGTCAGGGAACCCGGGCCCGCCGGCAGATCGTGCGGCGCCATCGTGTTCATCATCTGTGGCGTCACCAGCATCGACATCGTCGCCCGCTCGGCCTGGTCACGCTCGAGGTCGGCGTAGAAGCGCTCGTCGACGAGGTCACCGAGCAGCTCGCGCAGTTGGCGGATGTTCTTCACGCAGTGCGAGCGCTGCCACTGGGCGCTCTCCCACTCCGCAGCGGTGACGTCCTTCCAGCCCGGGAAGCGGGTCCAGTCGGGCTCGACCAGTGCGATTCGACGGTAGGGATAGGGCTGGCCTGTCTGGCCCTCCACGATGGAGGCGATTGACGTCTCGATGCTCATGGTTCCTCCTGGCGACGTGCCGCGCGCACGTTTGTGTCTCGCGTCCCTTACCTGAGACAGTATGGACATGATCTTGCGGGCGACCAAACCGAACACCGCAAAATCTCTCGAATATTATCAATCTGGCAGGAAGGTCTGTGGCGGACGTGGGACGAATGACAGGTGACCCGGTCGGCATGCACCGGGTGCTCGAGCCCCTCGGAGTGCTGCCCCAAGCCGCCCAGCGGCTCGACACCGACCCGGTCATCCGCGACGACGAGGTGCGGGTTCGTGTCGAACGGCTCAACCTCGATGCCGCCTCGTTCCGCCAGCTCGAGCAGAAGCACGGCGGCAACGGCGACGCCGTACGCCGGGAGGTGCTCGAGATCGTCGAGACCCGCGGCAAGATGCAGAACCCGGTGACGGGCTCCGGAGGGATGCTCGTCGGCACGGTTGAGGAAGTGGGGGAGAGCTCCCCACTGGGTCTGGTCGCGGGCGACCGGATCGCCACGCTCGTCTCCCTGACGCTCACACCACTCGTCATCGAGGACGGCCTGGCGCAGTGGGACGGTCGCAGTGAGCAGGTGCCCGCCGAGGGCTACGCGATCCTCTTCGGTCGCAGCATCGCGGCGAAGCTGCCCGACGACCTGCCCGCGCCCCTGGCCCTCGCCGTCATGGACGTCTGCGGGGCCCCTGCGCTCACCGAGCGCCACGTAGCCGGGTACGCCGATCCGGTCGTCGTGGTCGTCGGGGGCGCCGGCAAGTCCGGCTCGCTGTGCCTCGCCGCCGCTCGTCGGGCCGGCGCCCGGCGCACCATCGCCGTCGTACCCCACCAGGCTGAGAGAGACCTCCTCGAGCCCACTGGTCTAGCCGACCACGTGCTCGTCTGCGACGCCCGGGACCCGGTGGCGCTGCGCGATGCCGTCGCAGCAGCCGGTGGACCCGCCGACCTCACCATCGTGTGCGTCGACGTACCCGGTTGCGAGGGCGGTGCGATCCTGGCGACCGCCGACAGCGGCACCGTCATCTTCTTCTCGATGGCCACCTCCTTCAGCGCAGCAGCTCTCGGCGCCGAGGGGCTCGCCGCCGACTTGACCATGATCGTCGGAAACGGATACGTACCTGGGCATGCGGAGCTCGCGCTGGACATCGTCCGCTCCGAGCCCGCAGTGCGCAGACTCTTCGAGAGGAGGCTCTCGTGAGCTCGCCCAAGCAATCGCCGGGAAACAGGCCGGAGAAGAAGCTCGACCTCGACCCGGCGACCGTCCGGAAGGCGCGCAGCCTCGCCCGCAAGGTGGGGAAGCCCATCGTGAAGATGGCCCAGGCGCACACCACGGTCTCGGTGGAGCGGGCCACCCTGCGGCTGGCCGGGCTGGCGGGGGCCGACCCCGACGGCACGCCCTGGGTCAACCGGCTGGCCGATGCCGTCCGTGCCGACGTCGGCCTCGAGCACGGCCTCGCGGTGCCGGTCTGGGACGCGTTGCTGCGTGGCGAGGCCGAGGACCTCGAGACGCTCGCGCAGAAGGCCTCAGCCGGCTCGGCCCGCTTCCGCCTGCCCGAGGGACGCGACGCCCAGAAGGCCCGGGCAGCTTCCCGCAAGCAGGTCGCCGCCGGCGTACGCCGCATCGACGCCCGGCGCCGCGAGCGCGAACGGCTGGTCCAACGCATCGGGGACGCCCCTCGACAGCCGTGGATCTACCTGATCGTGGCCACCGGCGACATCTACGAGGACATCCCGCAGGCGCAGCAGGCCGCTCGCGAGGGCGCCGACGTCATCGCGGTGATCCGCTCGACGGGGCAGTCGCTGCTCGACTACGTCCCCGAGGGAGCCACCCGCGAGGGTTTCGCGGGCACCTACGCGACCCAGGAGAACTTCCGCCTGATGCGGGCCGCGCTCGACGTGTCCAGCAAGGAGCTCGGTCGCTACGTCCGGCTGACCAACTACGCCAGCGGGCTGTGCATGCCGGAGATCGCCGCACTCGCCGGTCTCGAGCGGCTCGACATGATGCTCAACGACTCGATGTACGGCATCCTCTTCCGCGACATCAACCCGGTCCGGACCTTCGTCGACCAGCGGTTCAGCCGCCAGGTGCACGCGCGCGCGGGCATCATCATCAACACCGGGGAGGACAACTACCTCACCACGGCCGATGCGGTCGAGGCCGCGCACACGGTCACGACCAGCCAGCTGCTCAACGAGTACTTCGCCAAGGAGGCGGGCCTCGAGGACTGGCAGCTCGGTCTGGGGCACGCCTTCGAGATCAACCCGGACCTGCCGGACTCCTTCCGGATGGAGCTCGCCCATGCCCTGCTCGCGCGTGAGCTGTTCCCGGACGCACCCTTGAAGTGGATGCCCCCCACGCGGCACATGACCGGCGACGTGTTCCGCGGCTACCTGCTCGACGGGTTCTTCAACCTGGCCGGGGCGCTCACCGGGCAGGGGATCCTGCTCGTGGGCATGATGACCGAGGCGGTCGTCACGCCGTGGATCAGCGACCGGGACCTGGCGCTGCAGAACGTGCGCTACGTGATGGAGGCCGCGGGCTCCCTGCACGAGGACTTCCGTCCGGCCCCCGACGGGTTCATCGCCCAGCGCGCCCGCCAGGTGCTCGCCGAGACCATCGACCTGCTGGACCGGATCGCGAGCGACTCCGACGGCTCCGGACGGCCGCCGATGCTCGCCGCGATCGCGGACGGCACCTTCGGGCTGATGAAGCGGCCCGCGGACGCGGGACGCGGCCTGGACGGTGTCGCCGCGAAGTCCGACACCTACTTCAACCCGGCGACCGAGATCCTGGAGGGGCAGTCATGACCGAGCCCGAGTCGACTGGACCAAGTGGTTTCGAGACGCTCGCTGGCGCTCGCTCCTCAACACGGGGAGAAGCGGCTGCTGAGGCCGTACGGCGACACGACCGGCGACGGGATGGTGCAGCTGTCCTTCACCCTGCCGATGCCGCACTCCAAGGTCGCCGAGGGGGCCGCCGTACAGCTGGCCAACAAGATGGGCATGGACCCGGCCCTCGTCGCGCACGCGAAGGCGATGGGGCCGGACTTCACCTTCTTCGTGGTCTACGGACGGGTGAACCACCTGGTCGACCCGTCGGTGGTCGAGGTCGTCGAGCGCGACTACGAGCTGCTCACCCCCAAGGAGGTGAACGCGGCCGTGAAGCAGGCGCTCCGGCGGCGGATGGTGGTCGTGGGTGGCTGCATCGGCACGGATGCGCACACCGTCGGCATCGACGCGATCCTGAACATCAAGGGGTTCGCGGGGGAGAAGGGGCTGGAGTACTACCGCGAGCTCAAGGTCGTGAACCTCGGCGCGCAGGTCTCGGTGCCCCAGCTCGTCGAGCGAGCGGTCTTGGAGAAGGCAGATGCCGTCCTGGTCTCCCAGGTCGTCACCCAGCGAGACGCCCACCTGCTCAACACCCGCGAGATGTCCGCGGCCTTCCGCGAGGCGTTCCCACCGGCCCGACGCCCGCTGCTGGTCGTCGGCGGTCCACGCTTCGACGAGACGATGTCCGAGGAGCTCGGCGTCGACCGCGTCTTCACGAGAGGTACGACGCCGGGCGAGGTCGCCAGCTACCTCGTACACCGGCTCGTCACCGAGAGGAGGGCCTCATGAGCTCCACCCCAGAAAACACCGCAGAAAACACCCCAGAGGTGGGCCAGAAGGTGGTCCACCGGTGCTACGTGCCCTACTCCCACGCCCACTACGCCGGCAACCTCGTCGACGGCGCCTGGGGGTTGGGTCTGTTCGGTGACGTCGCCACCGAGCTGTGCATCCGCACCGACGGGGACGAGGGCCTGTTCGCGTCGTACTCCGACGTGCAGTTCCGTGCGCCCGTCCGTGCCGGCGACGTGGTGGAGGCAAGCGCCACCCTCGTCCGGGTCGGCCGCCGGTCGAGGCAGATGGAGTTCGCCCTGGTCGTGGTGGCCCGCGGAGAGGCGGGGGAGCGATCGGCCTCGGCGGCTCGCGTGCTGGCCGAACCCATCCTCGCCACCACTGCTGTTGGCACCGTTGTCGTTCCCTAGTCATCGCTAGGTCTGGACCGCCCCGGCGTGTCCAGCGCGACACGCCGCGAAGGTGAAAAATTTGAAACTTGCTGTTCATCTGGGCTTAACCGGCTGACCTGCATCTTCGTCCTATTGCCGCTGGTCGGGAGGGTGTTGACAGGCGCCGGTCCGGCGGGTCAGGGTCGGCAGGTTACTCCGGGCAGAACGTCAGCTCGCACGTCCGACGGATGTGGGTTCGGGCCATCTCGCCAAGATGGTCAGAGGTCGCACTTGGCGGGTCGGGCACTGCGAACTCGACGGGAGGACACGGGGGGAGTGAGGCGACCAGTAGACAACGCGTACGGCTCTGGCATCCGGCCAGGGCGTGTGCGGTCCGAAGGTCATCCAGCTCCCCCCGCCCTGCCTTTCCCATGTGATTGTGAGAGCCCCCCCGGCCTCGTGTCGGGGGACCTCGCCAGGTGCACCGGCCGACCAGTCCGGCGCCTCTGACCGGTAGGTTTCGCGCATGGCGCCCCCCGGCATCCCCGAGCCTGTTCCCTGGCTCAACTATGGGCTGGGCCGGGTCGTGATGGTCGTCCCTACCTACAACGAGGCGCTCAACCTCGCCCTGATCATCGAGCGGGTCAGGGCCGCCCAGCCGGACGTGGACATCCTCGTGGTCGACGACGGGTCCCCGGACGGAACCGGCGACATCGCCGACGAGATCGCTGACGCCGACGCGCAGGTGTCGGTGCTGCACCGGCCGCGCAAGGAGGGCCTGGGGGCGGCGTACCTGCACGGCTTCACGGTGGCTCTGGAGCGCGGCTACGACGTGATCGGAGAGATGGATGCCGACGGCTCCCACCAGCCCGAGCAGCTGCACCGGTTGCTGGAGGCGTTGCAGGACGCCGACCTCGTCATCGGCTCGCGCTGGGTCCGTGGGGGCAGGGTCGTGAACTGGCCGATGCACCGCGAGCTGCTCTCCCGCGGTGGCAACTTCTACACCCGCGCTCTGCTCGGCCTCGGTGTGAAGGACGCGACCGCCGGCTACCGGCTGTTCCGTCGTACGACGCTCGAACGGATCCGGCTCGAGGAGACCGTCTCGCTGGGCTACGTGTTCCAGGCCGAGCTCGCCTACCGAACCGTGCAGGAGGGTCTGCGGGTCGTCGAGGTGCCGATCGAGTTCGTCGAACGCGAGCGCGGTGACTCGAAGATGAGCCGGGACGTCGCAACCGAGTCGCTCAAGCGGATCACCCGGTGGGGGATCCGCGAGCGCGGCCGCCGGATCCGGACCGCACTGCACCGACGTGCGTCGAGGGTCACGGAACGGCCACCGGGTCCCGGACGTTGACGAGACATGACTGAAACGAGGAGACGGGGTTTCCCGTGGTGGCTGCTGTTGGTGGCCTTCGTGGTGGTGCCCCTCGTCGAGATCTACGTGATCATCCAGATCGGGCAGGTCATCGGCGCCTGGTGGACGATCCTGCTGCTGATCGCCGACAGCATCCTGGGCTCATGGCTGGTCAAGCGTGAGGGCCGCCGCGCCTGGCGCGCGCTGCAGGCCGCGCTCCAGCAGGGCCGGATGCCGGCTCGCGAGCTTGCCGACGGCGTACTGATCCTGGTGGGCGGCACCCTGATGCTGACCCCGGGCTTCGTCACCGACGCCGTCGGGATCCTCTGCCTGCTGCCCGTCACCCGACCGCTGGGGCGGCGAGTCCTGGCCGGCGTGATCAACCGCCGACTCGTGGGAGTGGCCTTCCCGGACGTCTCGGGCAACGGTCACGGGGCGCCCGGACAGCGCCCCGGCCCAGAATTCGGCCCGAATTCGGCCCAGGATTCGGCCGGGACCCCCGGGCACAACAACGCCCCGGACCGGTATCCCCCGACAACGGGGTGGTCCAGGGCGAGGTCGTCGACGAGCGGCCAGGTGAAGGGGGCAGCCGCCCGACTGACGCATCAGCGTCCGACAGCGGCCTTCTTCTTGCGGGCGCTGGCGCGGTGCAGGTGCGCCGGGCCGATCTCGCCGCCCCGCAGCAGTTCGAGGCGCTCGGTGAGGATGTCCTCGAGCTCCTTGATCGAGCGCCGCTCGAGCAGCATGTCCCAGTGGGTGCGGGCCGGCTTCTCGGCCTTCACCTCGGGCTCGATGCCTGACATGGCGCGGCCCTCGGCACCGCAGCGCGGGCACTCCCAGAGCGCGGGCACGTCAGCCTCGACCGACATCGTGATCTCGAACTCGTGACCGCGGGCGCAGCGGTAGCCCACCTGCTGACGAGCGGCGAACTCGATCCCGCGCTCGTCCTCAAAGCTCTGACCGCCGAGTCGGGCCCCGCGTAGCGTTCGTTCTCCCATGAGAACCTCCAAAGTTCTGCACCCAGGACCGGACAGGTCGCGGGAGTCGTACCCTCATGCGTACCGCCCATGAGACGGATCGGCAAGCCGACGCTGACGCCGGTCGAATGGATTGTTGTCTCAGGCGCCAACTGGGCAGCGCCGTCAACCTCTCCAACGAGCGTACGGCGCGAAGGATTCCCGCGTGGGCGTTCCACCGTGATGGGTGGTTGACGTCACACCACCGAGGGGACGTCGTTGCCCGCCTGACGGATGCCCTTGACCGTGTCCACCCTCATGAGCAGCGCCCCGCCGACGACGAAGAACGCGATCAGCGCGAAGATCGCCGGCCGGTAGGAATCCGTGATCTGGTAGACGAGGCCGAAGACCAGCGTCCCGAGCCAGCTCGTTCCGCGATCCATCGCGTGATAGAAGCTGAAGTACTCCGCCTCGCGGCCGTTCGGGATCAAGAGGCTGAAGTACGAGCGGGCCAACGCCTGGGTGCCGCCCAGCACGATGCCGATCGCGACGGCGAGCAGCATGAACGGCAGGATCTGTCGCTCCGGGACGAACAGCGCGACCGTGACGATGACCATCCACGCCACCAGCCCCGAGAGAATCACGGACTTGGCGCCGTAGCGCTCCGCAGCACGCCCGAACCCCAGCGCGCCGAACACGGCGACGAACTGGACGACGAGGTACGTCGCCAGGACGGTGCCCGTCGAGAACTCGAGCTCCTCCACGCCGTAGATCGACGCGGAGGCGATGACGGTCTGGATGCCGTCGTTGAAGAACAGGTAGGCGACCAGGAAGGTGAGCGCCACCGGGTACTGCCTCATGTTCTTCAAGGTCGCCCAGAGCTGGCCGAAGCTGCGCGAGACGTAGCCGCCGGTCTCCGCGACCACGTGGGTCGGCGCCCTGTTCTTCAGCCCCAGGAACGGGATGAACGTGAACGCTGCCCACCACACGGCGGCTGACAGCATGCTGATCCTGACCGCCATGCCCGTGCTCAGCCCGAACGGCAGCACGGTGACCAGCAGGAAGTTCAGCGCCAGCAGCAGACCACCGCCGGCGTAGCCGTAGGCCCATCCCCGCGAGGACACCCGGTCGCGTTCCTCCTCGTTCGAGATCAGGCACAGCAGGGCGTCGTTGAACACGGCGGCTGCACCGAAGCACAGGTTGGCGACGATGAAGGAGATGACGCCGAGCTGCCAGTTGTCGCCGGTGACGAAGAACAGCAGCGAAGCAGCGAGCGCACCTGCCCAGGCGAACCCCGCCAGGAGGTCCTTCTTCCGGGAGGTCCGGTCGGCCACGGCACCGAGCAACGGCAGGAGAATCGCTGAGAGCAGGGTCGAGGCCGTGATCGTGTAGGAGGGGAGCGCCCCAGGGGCGATCGACAGCCCGAGCACCGAGATCCGGTTGTCGACCGCGGCTTCCTTCGCGATCTCGATGAGGTACGGCCCGAACAGGACGCCGGCGATCGTCGTGCTGAACGCGGAGTTGGCCCAGTCGTAGAAGTACCAGGCGCGCTGCTCCTTGCGCCGCGCGACCGGCTCCAGGTTGGCGATGCCGCCGGTCTCCGGTGGTGAGGTGGTCATGGTGTTGCTCCCATCCATTGTCCCCGGCTGATCAGGACGTCCTTGAGTACGTCGGTGCGGTCGGTGATCAACCCGTCGACGCCCATGTCGAGCAACGTGTGCATGCTCTCGGCGTCGTCGATCGAGACCCAGCGCGAGGGCTCATCGCCGGTCCACACATGCACGTGCAGACCGGCGCGGTGTGCCCGGCGTACGAACTCAGGGGTGGTGACGGCGATCCGGCGGCGCTTGTGGCGCCAGGGCACCTGCAGCACCGCGGCACGCAGCCGTGGGACCCAGGGGCCGAACCTCGCGCGGGCGACTTCAGAGGGGACGGCGGCGGTCGCGACGCGCCCTGAGGAGGCTCGCCTGAACGCCTGGAGCCGCTGCGCGGAGAAGGACCCCACGCACACCCGGTCATGGGCGGCGCTCTGGTCCAGGAGCTCTGCCAGTGGTGCGACCGCACCCTTCGACTTCAGGTCGATGTTGAACCGGCACTCCGGGAACTCCGCGAGCAGCTCCGCCATCGTCGGCACGGCGTGCACCTCGGCGATCCGCGCCAGCGCGACCTGTTCGGCCGTGAGGTCCGCGAGCAACCCGACGCCATCGGTGACGCGGTCCAGCGCTGCGTCGTGGAACGCCAGCAGCACACCGTCGCTGGTGGCGTGCACGTCGGTCTCGAGGTAGCGGTAGCCGAGCGCAACTGCGTGCCGGAACGCGTGCAGGGTGTTCTCGGTGCCGGGGATCTCCGGGTGCAGCGCCCCACCACGGTGTGCCATCGCGATCACCGAGCCGGGCGGCACGTCGAGGTAGCTGAACCCGGTCACCGGTCTGGCTGACCTCAGTGGACTCGGCTCCTGGGTCACGCGAGCAGTATTCACCGGCATGTGTCGATGGTGCGCCAGAATCGCCGCCCGGGCCATCCGCGTTGATACTCAGGTGGCCGAGGGGGGTACGGTGCGGGGCATGGACGAGATGACCTGCCCCAAGTGCGACGGCGCCATGGCTGAGCGGTCACACGGTCGGGTACGGGTCCGTCAGTGTGAGTCCTGCCAGGGCGTGTTCCTTGACCGTGCGGACCTCGGCAGCCTGATCGAGGCCGAGAACGACTGGCACGCCAACCGCTCCACGGACACTGCGCGGCTGCCCCGCATCACGGCCGACATGGCCGCGCCCCCGCCTCCGACCAAGGCCCGCTCCTACGTCGACGGGCTGTTCCAGGGCTAACGGGCGCCGCTCAGGTCGTGGATCAGAGGTCGTGGAAGGTCTCGATCTGGGCACCGAGCTCGTTGAGGCGGTCGGCGAGTCCTTCGTAGCCGCGGTGGATGACGTACGTCGAGCGCAGCACCGACGTACCCCTCGAGGCGAGCATCGCGAGCAGGATCACGACGGCGGGCCGCAGCGCGGGCGGGCAGACCACCTCGGTGCCTGACCAGCGCGTCGGCCCCTCGATCATCACCCGGTGCGGGTCCATCAAGGTCACCTTGCCGCCGAGCTTGTTCAGCTCGGTGAGGTAGATCGCGCGGTTCTCGTAGACCCAGTCGTGCAGCATCGTCTGGCCGTGTGCCGTCGCTGCGATGATCGCGAAGAACGGCAGGTTGTCGATGTTGAGCCCGGGGAACGGCATCGGGTGGATCTTGTCGATGGGGGGACGCAGGATCGAGTGCAACGTGGTGACGTCGACGAGGCGGGTGCGCTGGTTGGCGGCGAGGTACTCCTCGGAGAGCGTGTAGCGGAACCCCATCTCCCCGAGCACGGCGAGCTCGATCTCCATGAACTCGATCGGCACCCGCTTCACGGTGATCTCGGAGTCGGTCACGATGGCGGCGGCGAGCAGGGACATCGCCTCGATCGGGTCCTCGCTGGGGGCGTAGTCGACGTCCACGGAGATGTCGGTGCAGCCCGTGACGACAAGGGTCGTGGTGCCGATGCCCTCGATGCGGACGCCGAGCTTCTGCAGGAAGAAGCACAGGTCCTGGACCATGTAGTTGGAGCTGGCGTTGCGGATCACCGTGGTGCTGTCACACAGAGCTGCTGCCATCAGCGCGTTCTCGGTGACGGTGTCACCGCGCTCGATCAGCACGATCGGCCGGGTCGGGACGATCCCCGTCTGGACCAGGGCGTGGTAGCTGCCTTCGGTCGCCTTCACCTGGAGGCCGAAGGGGCGGAGCGCGGTCAGGTGCGGTTCCACGGTGCGGGTGCCGAGGTCACAGCCGCCGGCGTACGGCAGCTCAAAGTCACTCGAGCGGTGCATCAGCGGGCCGAGGAACATGATGATCGAGCGGGTACGACGGGCCGCGTCGACGTCGATGCCGCTCAGGTCGAGGTTCGGCGGCGGGGTGATCTCGAGGTCGTTCTCGGCGTTGAGCCAGCGTGCCTTCACACCGATGCTCTCGAGCACCTCGAGCAGCCGGTTCACCTCCTCGATGCGTGCGACCCGCCGTAGCGTCGTACGCCCCCGGTTGAGCAGCGAGGCGCACAGCAGGGCAACCCCTGCGTTCTTGGAGGTCTTGACCTCGATGGCACCGCTCAGCGTCGTGGGACCGGTGACCCGCAGGTGCGTGGGTCCCTGTCCGATGCTCACCAGTGGGGAGTCCAGGGCCTCGCCGATGCGCGCGAGCATGTCCAGCGAGAGGTTCTGGTGGCCGCGCTCGATCCGGTTCACAGCGCTCTGGCTGGTGCCGAGCACCTCCGCCAGCTGTTGCTGCGTCCACCCACGATGCTTGCGCGCATCGCGGATCAGGTTGCCGATTCGTCCCAAGTAGCCCTCAGTCATCGGGCGACTGTATCTCAGATATGAGATAAAACCGCATCTGTCAGGATGCGTGTCATGCGGGTCACAACAATCCATGGAACGCGCGACATTCGGCTCGAGGAGCGGCCCACGCCCACGATCGAGAAACCGACTGACGCGATCATCAAAGTCTCTGCCGGGTGCATCTGCGGCTCGGATCTCTGGCCGTATCGCGGCGAGAACGACATCACGCCTGGGGCGACCATCGGTCACGAGATGATCGGGATCGTCGAGGAAGTCGGATCCGAGGTCCGGGCCTTCAAGGCGGGCGACTTCGTGATCGCGCCCTTCTGTCACAGCGACAACACCTGCCCGAACTGTCAGGCCGGGGTCACCTCCGCGTGTGTGAACGGTGGCGTCACGACCGGGGGACAGGGCGAATACGCGAAGGTGACCCAGGCCGAGGGCAGCCTGGTCAAGACTGACGGCATCCCCGAGGACTCACTGCTCCCGTCCCTGCTCACCCTCTCGGACGTGTTCCCCACCGGATGGCACTGCGCCGTAGCGGCTGGCGTGAAGCCAGGCGACACGGTCGTCGTGGTCGGTGACGGTGCTGTCGGGCTGTGTGCAGTCCTGTCTGCAGCGCAGATGGGTGCGGAGCGCGTCGTCGCGATGTCGCGCCACGAGGACCGTGCGGAGATCGCCCGCCAGTTCGGTGCCACGCACGTGGTCGCCGAGCGCGGCAAGGCCGGGGCCGAGCGCATCAAGGAGATGACCGGCGGGATCGGCGCCGACGCGGTGCTCGAGTGCGTGGGCACCAACGACTCCATGCTGCAGGCCTTCGGCTCGGCGCGTCCCGGTTCGACCGTGGGCTTCGTCGGCGTACCGCACGGCGTCGAACTCCCGTTGCGCAAGATGTTCGGCAAGAACGTCGGCCTCGCCGGGGAGTGGCACCGGTGCGCAAGTACCTCCCCGAGCTGCTGGACCTGGTCACCTCCGGCACCGTGGACCCCGGCCTGGTCTTCGATTCCCGGATGCCGCTCGACAAGGTTGCCGAGGGCTACGCCGCCATGGACGAGCGGCGCGCGATCAAGGTCTACCTCGACGTCTGACCCGGGCACTGCTGCCGCCGGAGGTCCGTAGGTGGTCGAGCAGCGAGCGCCAGCGAGCGGCCAACCAGGTGGTCGAGCGGCGAGCGCCAGCGAGCGGCCAACCAGGTGGTCGAGCGGCGAGCGCGGGCGAGCGGCCAACCAGGTGGTCGAGCGGCGAGCGCGGGCGAGCGGCCAACCAGGTGGTCGAGCAGCGAGCGCCAGCGAGCGGCCAACCAGGTGGTCGAGCAGCGAGCGCCAGCGAGCGGCCAACCAGGTGGTCGAGCAGCGAGCGCCAGCGAGCGGCCAACCAGGTGGTCGAGCAGCGAGCGCCAGCGAGCGGCCAACCAGGTGGTCGAGAGCGAGCGCGGGCGAGCGGCCAACCAGGTGGTCGAGCAGCGAGCGCCAGCGAGCGGCCAACCAGGTGGTCGAGCAGCGAGCGCCAGCGAGCGGCCAGTCGAGACCACCGACCGTGACCGCGCCGCGCCGAGAGCGCCCTCCTCGCGACGCCGGCCGCGTCCGCGACCGCCACGACGGCGACGACGACGGCGGCCGAGCTCATCGGTATCGGATCGGTCGAGCGCACCGGGCAGGTCCGCGGCAGCCTCGGCGGGCTGCCCATCGGGACTCGGAGCGGGCGCCGTCGCGCTTGCAGCCACCGGGGCGGGTCGGGTGGTGCGGCCACGGCCGCGGCCGGTGCCGGTGGTCTCGGAGGCGCCACCGCCGCGGATCGCGGAGATGGCGGCCGCGGCGACGGACCGGGACGCCTCGCGGAAGCCGAACTCGGGGTTGACCTCCTTGGCCGGCATCTCGGGGGCGGCCATGCCGGGGACCTTCATCCCCTTGCCGCGCTCGATCGAGGCGACCTTCATGATGTCCATGAACTCGTCGGCGACCGCGATCAGGTCGCTCGACGTGTTGGGCCGGAAGCTGATCACCTCGCAGCGCACGCCCTTGTCCTGGAGCGCGCGGATGGCGGAGGCGAAGTCGCCGTCGCCGGAGACGATGACCGCGATGTCCATCCGGTCGGCGAGGCGGAACAGGTCCACCACGAGCTCGATGTCGAGGTTCGCCTTGACCGCCCGTCGCCGAACTTGCGGATGTCCTTGCTGGACGACCTTGTAGCCGTTCTTGGCGAGGAAGTCGAGGAACTTCCGCTGGTTCTCGTTCTGCGGGTCGAGCCCGGAATAGGCATACGCGCGGATGAGGTCGCGCCCCTTGGTGGCGTGCTTCAGCAGGGCGACGTAATCGACGTCCACATCCTGCCCGCGCGCGGCGTAGTACATGTTGGCGACGTCTACAAAGATCGCCACGTTCTTGCTCACGGTGAGCTGTTCTCCTGTTGGTGTGAAATGACCGATGCGCTGCGTCGGGTGTCCCGGCCCCGGCGCGACCTCGGCGTTACCCGATCTCGCGGCTCAGGAGCGTCCCCGTGCCGGCGAAGCCAGCCGCATTCAGCAGCGGCGCCTCTGCGCTGGCAAGGGGGTCGGTGACCTCCACGCGCGTGCATCCTTTGTTTCGCGCCGACGAGACCAGGTGATCGATGATCGATCGTCCGATGCTCGAGCGGAGCGTGGGATCAGGCTCGCCGTCGCGCGAAGCGTCCGTACCCGTCACCAGGCCCAGCTCATCGATACAGCCGATGAATGGACCGGATCTCACCGATGGCCTCATGGCGAGCACGCCGACGCCGATGACGCGGTGCTCGGCCTCGGCGACCACGACCGTGGCCGCCGGAACATAGAGCAGGCTCCGCAGCAGGTCTGCGCCTTCGCGGCCACCGGCCGACGGACCGGCGGTGCGTGCAAGCACGCGAACCGCGGTGTCGACATCGGTCAGGCGGGCGCTGCGGACGTGGAACTCCAGTGAGTGGGCCCTCGGGACGGGACGGCAGCGCGCATGGCGGCTGCGTGACTTCCCGCACAGAGGATACCAGACCCGGAGTCCGCCACCGAATGGCCCGATCGTCACTGAACCCGACGCCATCCACGCGAGTAGTCACCGGAACAGGCACGCAGCCTCTTGCACCTCACCGGAGGGCACGGCTATGATGCGCGCCACTCTTGACGAGGTGCGCATGCTCGCGCCGTTCCGAGCAACTGGAGGAAGGAATTTAATGAAGTTCTACCGATGGACCGCGATTCTCGCGGTCATGCTGCTGGCTCTGGCCGCTTGTACGAACACGGGGTCAGGGACCCAGTCGGCGAGCAGCTCGGCCGGCGGAAGCCAGCCGATGGGCGGCGACGACCCGACCGCCGTCTGCGAGGCAGACGAGTTCGGCTGCGTCGAGGTCGGCGATGGTGAGGCCATCCGAATCGCCACGGCATCGTCATCAGCGGGGCCGACTCGAACCTCGGCCTGGACGCCCAGACCGGCGTCGAGGTCGCGAACGTGGAGCGGCCGGAGGTCGCCGGCCACAAGGTCGAGCTGAACTTCGAGGACGACGGTTGCTCGGCCAAGGGCGGTACCGCGTCGCGCAGAACCTCGCCTCCGACACCACCATCGCGGCGGTGATCGGGACGAGCTGCTCGAGCGCCGGCGTGCCGGCCTCCGAGATCCTGAGCGATGCGGGCGGCATGCTGTTCTCCCCATCGGCCACCGCCCCCGGACTCGACGCTGCCCGACGCGCGCCAGCCGTTCTTCTTCCGCACCGCGCACAATGACGAGATCCAGGGCGCCGCGATGGCGGACTTCGCCTACAACGAACTCGGCGTGCGCACCGCGGCCGCATCCACGATGGCGGCCCCTACACGGAGCAGCTGCAGCAGGTCTTCGCCGACTCCTTCGAGGAGCTTGGTGGCGAGATCACCGGCACCGAGGCCGTGGCCCCGACCGCAACGGATGTCAGCGGTCAGCTGACATCGATTGCCGCCGGAACGCCGGAGTTCCTGTTCTTCCCGATCTTCACCCAGGCAGGCGGACAGGTGGCGCGCCAGGCGCCGCAGACCGAGGGGCTCGAGGACACGATCCTCGCCGCCGCCGACGGCCTGCTGAGCCCGGCCTTCATCGAGGCCGGCGGTCCTGAGAACGTCGAGGGGATGTATCTCTCCGGCCGCAGGCAGACTTCGGAGATCGCTACCAGGATGAGTTCCTGCCCGCGTACACCAAGGTGCCGGGCGAGCAGACGCCGATCTCCGCGTTCCACGCGCACGCGTATGACGCCTACAACATCATCGCGGACGCCATCGAGGAGGTCCCCTGGAGGGCGACGACGGGACGCTGTTCATCCCCCGCACTGCCCTGCGAGACTACCTCGCCGAGCTGAGCGATTACCCGGGGCTGACCGGCAGCCTCACCTGCAACGAGAACGGCGACTGTGCCAACTCGACCATCACGGTCCGCGAGGTCCGAATGGCAGGGCGCAACCGACAGTGGCGTTCCCGCCAACGCATTCGTATCGATCTGGAACTCGGTCAACGGCGACATCAAGGAATAGCCCGCGTCACGTAGCCACGTGATCCGACGGGGCGGGGCTTCCGGCCCCGCCCCGTCGTCAACCTGACTAGGCCCACCAAGGAGCCCTGGACACGCCCGATGATCCGCCGCCTCTCCCTCGTCAACGTCGCCCTGTGGCTCGTCGCCGCGCTCGTCCTCGGGGCGATGCTGTGGGGCTCGGTGCTCACCATCGCGCAGGGTGCCTTCACCGTCACCCAGTGGCGTGACCTGATCATCAACGGTGTCGCCCTCGGTGCCGTCTACGCCCTCATCGCGCTGGGCTACACGCTGGTCTACGGCATCCTGTTCATGATCAACTTCGCGCATGGCGAAGTGTTCATGGCCGGGGCGTTCACCGCCTATTTCGCGGCCGCGGGTCTCGATCGGGCCGGGCTCATCGACAACAACCCCATCATCGCGCTCGCGATCGTCTTCGCCGTCGCGATGCTCGTCTCCATGACAGTCGCGATCCTGCTGGAGCGCATCGCCTACCGCCGGCTGCGCAACGCGCCACGCCTCGTCCCGCTCATCACCGCCATCGGCGCCTCGCTCTTCCTCCAGTACGCCTTCCGCGGCCTGTACGGCAGCAGCGTGCGCTCCTATCCGAACGTCCCGGCCCTCGACGGCACCCTGACCATCCTGGGCGTCCCGTTCCGGGCGACCCAGGTCATGGTCATCGTCAGCGCCATCGTGCTCATGGCGGCACTGTGGTACCTCATCAACCGGACGCGCACGGGACGCGCGATGCGCGCCGTCTCCGAGGACAAGGAGACGGCGGCGCTGATGGGAATCAACGTGGACCAGACGATCGTCCGCACCTTCGCCATCGGCGGCTGCTGGCGGGCGCTGCCGGCGTGCTGCTGCCGCTCATCTTCAGTCAGGTCTTCTTCGCGATGGGCTTCATCCCCGGCATCAAGGCGTTCACGGCGGCCGTCCTGGGCGGGATCGGCAACATCGCGGGAGCCATGATCGGAGGGTTCGCGCTCGGGATCATGGAGCAGGTCGGTCCGAACCTGTTCCTCTCCGGCTACGGCGTTCCCGGCGCCAATCAGCTGCGTGACGCCATCGCTTTCACCGTGCTGGTGATCGTGCTCATCATCCGGCCCACCGGCATCCTCGGGAGGAAGGAGTCGTGAGTAGCCTGCGGCTCGCCCCACGGTGCGCATCGGTCTCGTCGCCGGCTTGGCGCTGTCTTCCTCATCACGATCGGCTTCGTCGAGACGGT
>CAVWZO010000018.1:0-40421 GCA_963759525.1 uncultured Actinomycetota bacterium
CGGCCAGTCGAGACCTACGGCGTACCGCACGCAGCCCCGACGGCACAATGAGCGGCATGGAGATTGGCGAACGGGTGGTCAGCCCGAGGCGCATGGCGGCTGCGGCCTGGTTGTCGGGGCTGGCGGTCCTGGCGTGGGTGCGGTTCAGCTTGTCCCGGTTCGACGGCGGCTGGGGAGAGGCGCTGCTCGGCGTACTCGCCATCGTGGCCGTGGGCGTCCCGCTAGCGCTCAACCGCAGTACCCGCGACCTCGGCACCGGAGCCTGCCTCGGGGCTCTCGGCGGTCTCACCCTTGCCGTCGTGGTGGCGCTCCTGGTGTAGCCGAGGAGCGCTGAGCCGAGCTAGTCGCCCCAGCCCAGCGGGAACACCTCGAACGGCGCGGCCATGGCCACTCCCAGCCGCTGTCCTGTCGGGCGGGCCATCCCCTCCAGGAACTCCCGGGGATCCCAGTTCTCCCAGCCGAGGCCGTCGATGTACGCCGAGTGAGCCTTCAGCGACTCGACGCCGGCGTCGAAGGTGTCGGTGGTGTCGACAGCGTGCCTGGACTGCGGAGACCCGGCGGCCCAGACAGCCCGGACGCCGCCCCACGGTTCGAGGTCACCATCGAGCTGTTCGGGGAACACCCAGCGGTTGCCGGCGTCACGTACGGCGTCGACGACGGCCTTGCCGACGGCGATGTGGTCGGCCTGGTTCAGGTTCGACCCACCCCAGGTATCGCGGAAGTTGCCGGTGATCACGATCTCGGGTCGGTGCCGCCGGATCTCGGCCGTGAGCAGTCGCCGCATCGGCACGCCGTACTCCAGCACTCCGTCGGGCTGGTGCAGGAAGTCGACGTTGTCGACGCCGACGATGCGCGCAGACTCGATCTGCTCGGCCTCGCGCACGGCCCGGCACTCGTCCGGATGCAGGCCGTCGATCCCGGCCTCCCCGCTGGTGACCATCGTGTAGCCGACCCACTTGCCCTGTGCGGTCCACCGCGCCACAGCGGCTGCAGCGCCGAACTCCATGTCGTCGGGGTGCGCCACGATGGCCAGTGCGCGCTGCCAGGTCTCGTCGAGTGGCTCCCACGGTTCAGGTGACTCCATGCACCGAACCTAGACCCTGTCCGGTGATCACCGCGGGAGGGTGAAGGAGAACTTGCTGCCGCCGCCGGGTTGTCCTCCACCCAGATGCGGCCGCCGTGTCGTTCCACGATCTTTCGGCACGCGGCCAGGCCGATCCCGTGTCCGCGCTCGTTCCCGTCGACCCGGTTGAAGAGGGAGAACACCGACTCGCGGTGCTCCTCCGCGATCCCGGCAGCGTTGTCGGTCACCGTGACCAGCCAGTCCGACTCCCGGGTCTCGACATCCACCTTGGCCAGCGGGGGCCGGTCCGGCGCGCGGTACTTGATCGTGTTCTGGATGAGGTTCTGGAGGACCTGTCGCAGCAGGCTTCCCTGGGCGAGTACGAGCGGCGGGTCGTTCGCCACCTCCACCTCGGCGCCCGACTCGCTGATGAGCTTCTCGAGGTCATGTCGGATCTCGAGGACCAGGTCGGTGACCGAGACCATCTCCCTGGTCAGCGGGCCGGCGCCGGTGACGGTGGAGAACTCCAGCAGGGAGCTCACCAGCTCGCCCATGCGGTCCGCGGCCTGCGTTGCCCGGGCGACCCAGTCGCTGGCGTTCGGGCCGAGGCTGTCGCCGTACTCGCTGCCCAGGAGCTCCATGTAGCCGCGGATCGTGGCGAGCGGGGCCTGCAGGTCGTGGCTCGCGAGCATGGCGAACGCCTCGAGGTCGGCGTTCGAGCGCTCGAGCCTCGCCTTCTGCTCGCTGAGCTCGCGGTTGATCTCCTCGATGCGTGCCTTGGCCTCGATCTCCTCGGTGAGGTCGGCGACGTGCGAGACGAAGTGCAGGGGCTTGCCCCGGGAGTTGCGGACGAGTGCGACCGACACGTTCCCCCAGATCGCCTGGCCGTCGGCGCGCACGAAACGCCTGCGCACGCGGTAGCTGGGGATCTCGCCGTCCAGCAGCTGCCGCACGAGATCCAGAATCGTCTCGAGGTCGTCGGGGTGGGTCACACTCTGGAACGTGCGCTCCTGGAGCTCGGCTGCCGTGTATCCGAGGATCTGGCACAGCGTCTCGTTGACCCGCATGATCTCGCCCGTGAGGCTCACCAGGGCGATGCCGACCGGGGCGTTGTCGATCGTGAGCCGCCAGCGTTCCTCTGCTGCGGCGACGTTGGACACCCCGCAATGCTATGGGGTTTCCCCGACATGGCAGGGCCCGGCGAGGGGTATGGCCGCCATCGTTTCGCTTCCTGCCCGAATAGGTGCAGCGCCCCACCGGCACTACGCTTGGCCGGTGAATGAGAGCAGTACAACGCCCCGTTTCGACGAGCTCGGGCTGGATCCCAAAGTCGTGCGCGTCCTGCGGGACGTCGGCTACGAAACCCCCTCGCCGATCCAGGCCGAGGCCATCCCGCCCTTGCTCGCAGGGCAACACGTCGTCGGGCTCGCCCAGACCGGAACGGGCAAGACCGCTGCGTTCGCGCTTCCGATCCTCTCGCGCATCGACATGTCCCAGACGTCGCCGCAGGTGCTGGTGCTCGCGCCGACACGCGAGCTGGCGCTCCAGGTCTCCGAGGCGTTCGGTCGCTATGCCGCACACCTCAAGGGGCTGCACGTGCTCCCGGTGTACGGCGGGCAGGGGTACGGCGTACAGCTCAGTGCCCTGCGGCGCGGCGTGCACGTGGTCGTGGGTACGCCGGGCCGGGTCATGGACCACCTGGAGAAGGGCACTCTCGACCTGAGCGCACTGCGGTTCGTCGTACTCGACGAGGCCGACGAGATGCTCAACATGGGCTTCGCCGAGGACGTCGAGACGATCCTGGCCGGGACGCCCGAGGACAAGCAGCTGGCGCTGTTCAGCGCGACGATCCCCCCGCAGATCAGGCGGATCATCAAGAAGTACGCCCCGGGTGCCACCGAGATCACGGTGAAGTCCAAGTCGGGTACGGCGACCAACGTGGCCCAGCGCTACCTCAAGGTCGCGCACCCCCAGAAGCTCGACGCCCTGACGCGCATCCTCGAGGTGGAGAACTTCGACGGGATGATCGTGTTCGTGCGCACCAAGCAGGCCACCGAGGGTCTCGCCGAACGGCTGCGTGCCAGGGGCTTCGCCGCTGCCGCGATCAACGGTGACGTGGCCCAGGTGCAGCGCGAACGCACCATCGACCAGCTGCGCAAGGGCAAGCTCGACATCCTGGTGGCCACCGACGTCGCCGCCCGGGGCCTCGATGTCGAGCGGATCAGCCACGTGATCAACCACGACATCCCCACCGACACCGAGTCCTACGTGCACCGCATCGGCCGCACGGGACGGGCCGGCCGCAGCGGGCAGGCGATCTCCTTCGTGACGCCTCGCGAGACCTACCTGCTGCGCTCGATCGAGAAGGCGAACCGCACCACGCTCGAGCAGATGAGCCTGCCCTCGGTGGAGGACGTGAACGCCTTCCGGGTCGCGAAGTTCACCGAGGCGATCGGGGAGGCACTGACTGACCCGCAGCTGGGAGTGTTCCGGGAGCTCGTGCAGTCCTACGAGCGGGAACACGACGTGCCCGCCGAGGACATCGCCGCCGCGATCGCCGTACTGGCCCAGGACGGTGAGCCGCTGTTCCTCGAGGACATGCCGGAGCCGCCGGCCCAGGAACGTCGTGAGCGGCGCGAGCCCGCGGGGGGTCTGGTCCGCTGGCGGATCGCGGTCGGCAAGCGCCACCGCGTCGAGCCTCGCCAGATAGTCGGCGCACTGGCCAACGAGGGCGGTCTCAAGCGCTCCGACTTCGGGCGCATCGACATCAAGCCGAACTTCTCGCTCGTCGAGCTCCCGCCCGACCTCTCAGCCGAAACCCTGGGAAAGCTGACCGACACCCGGATCTCGGGGATCCTGATCGATCTTCAGCGCGACAAGGGGCCAGCTCCGCGCTCCGGACCGCCGAAGCGGTTCAGCGATGGCGGTCCCAGCCGCGCGCCGGGCAAGAAGCCGCGGCACAAGCAGCGCTGACTGCGCGGCTCGAAACGGATATTGCGGGCGCTTCCCCGGTGTCCGCTATGTGAACATTCGGGGGACATGGACACCTTTCCGAACCTATGATTCGGCGGTGTCTCGGATTTCGCGCCACCTCGCCCGCGCCCTCGCGCTCTTCGTGTTCATGGGGCTCCTCGTCGGCGTCGCTCCGGGCAAGGCCGCGGACTCCACGCCGCTCCGCGTACTGCTGACCGGTGACTCGATCGTGCAAGGTTTCCACGGCGACTACACGTGGCGGTACCGCCTGTACAAGGAGTTCGTGCGCCAGGGGGTGCCAGTTGACTTCGTCGGCTCGCGCACGCTCCCCATCGTCAAGCCCGGCTACTCGACTGCCCAGTACCTCGACCCGAACTTCGACAAGTACCACTTTGCCCAGGGTGGGAGCACGCTGAACCATCACGCCAACTGGGTCACCGCGGAGGTCGCCGCCCAGCAACCCGACCTCATCGTGCTCTGCGCCGGTATCAACGACCTGCGCAACGGGGCCAGTCCCCAGACCACGCGCGATCGCCTGCGTGACTGGATCCTCGCGGTGCGAGCTGTGCGGCCGACAGTCCCCATCGTGATCTCGCCGGTCCTCGAGGCCATCGACCCTGATCGAGCCTGGCTCTCGGAGCGGGTCACCACCTACAACGGCCTTGCCCGGGAACTGGTCGCAGCGCTGACCACCCCGCAGGCACCCATCACCGTCGCTGACACCACCAACGGCTGGTCGGTGATCTCGCACACCGCCGAGAACCTGCACCCCAACCCCACGGGCGAGACACTGATCGCGCAGCGGATCGCGGAGGCGATCGTCCAGCTCGGCTACCTCCGGGCCCGATCGACCTCTACCGCTGGACCTCGTGGAACCGCCAACCTCGGGTGCGCGTCGCCTTCAAGGGAATGCAGGCGGTGCTGTCCTGGGACGCCCAGGCGCTGTCCGGCGCCAGGATCTGGATCCGGCGGGCGGGGTACGCGGCGTACTTCCCGACTGGCGTGTACGGCGGCGGCTCGATGACCACTTCCGCGCTGGCGCCGCGAACCGCCTACGAGTTCCGGGTTGCTCTCGTGCGCGGACGCGCGGTGACGCCGCTCGGTCCGGCCACTGTCGTCACCGCGCCCGCCCTGCCCCGCCCGGCCGCTGTCTCCCGCGTCGTGGTCAATGCGCGGGGAGTCAGCTGGACCCGCTCGACGCTCGCCACGAAGTACGTCGTCAAGTTCCGCAAGATCCGCAAGAAGCGATGGATCACCCGGCAGACCACCGGCCTCTACGTGGTGGCGAGCAGGGTGAAGACGGCTCGGGTGTGGGCCGTCAACTCCTCCGGCTACTCACCGATGCGAGCCGGAGTGCGCTGAGCCCGGCTCGAGGTCAGTCGGTAGGCTCGGCGGCTCCGGGGGAGGTAGCTCAGTTGGTTAGAGCAGAGGACTCATAATCCTTGGGTCGCGGGTTCGAGCCCCGCCCTCCCTACGAAGGCCGTGTGTTTCGGATCATCGGCTCGGTTGCTGCCGGACACTCCCTGGCGGCGAAATGAGCTCGCAAAATTGAGCCCACGAAGTGAACTGTCCGGCGCTTGGGCACCCAGTTGGCGACTAGAATCAGGGAGTGAACCACGTCTCGGTCATCGCCTACTTCCCGGACGACGCCACGCGCTCCTACCAGCTCGTCCAGTGGCTGCCCGTCCTTGACCTGCTGCACGAGCAGCACCCAGTGGGGATCGTCGCGCGCGACCCGGAGTCCGCGACCCTGCTGCAGGCCAAGACGTCGCTGCCTGTCTTCGCGGCTCATTCGTTCCCCGAGCTCACCGACCTGTACGCCGAGCTCGACGCCAAGGTCGTTCTCTACTGCAACAACTCCATGCTCAACTTTCAGTCGCTCATCGACGGTCGGATGTTGCACGTCCACGTCAACCACGGCGAGAGCGACAAGCACAGCATGGCGAGCAACAACGCCAAGGCCTACGACCGGATCTTCGTGGCAGGCGAAGCTGCGGTTCAGCGTCACGCTGCCGGTCTCCTCGAGTTCGACACCAGCCGCTTGGTGCGGACCGGGCGGCCACAGCTGGACCTCCGCCCGGAGCCGGTACTGGTCCCAAGCACGCGGCGGACGGTCCTCTACGCGCCGACCTGGGAGGGCGACGCGGAGTACAACGACTACACCTCCGTCGACACGATCGGTGTCGACATCGTCCGCGCCGTGCTGTCCGTGGACGACGCACGCCTCGTCTACAAGCCGCATCCCAAGGTGGTCACCAGCCTGAGTCCGGCTGTGCGCGAGGCGAACCACCGCATCCTGGACCTGGTGGAGCAAGCCATCAGGCGCGAGCCCGACGTCGGTCACCAGGCGATCACCCGGGGCGACATTCTCGCGGTCATCCCGGACTGCGATGCCATGGTCACCGACGTGTCCGCCGTTGGCCTCGACTGGCTCTATCTGCGCAACGAGTGCCCGATCTTCCTCACCGACAGTCACAACGACGCCGAGCGACTGCGCCGGGAGGTGCCGGTGAGCCGCTGCGCCGACGTAATCAATGGCGGCAACGTGGCTGGGCTGGCCGACGTCATCTCCGCCCGTCTCGAGCACGACGAACACCACCTGGCCCGGGTGGCCATGCGCCACCACTACTTCGACGACCTCCAGGTCGGCGACAGCACTGTGCGATTCCTTGCTGCAGTCTCTGAGATGGTGCAGCTGCGCGACCGGCTGTTGGGGGCTGCCGCGTCATCCGACGACGGTGCGGCCATCACTGCTTGAGTGGGGCGGGACTTGGCGAGCGGCCTCTCCCGAACGTGAAACGATTCCCCCATGGAGAACGTGCGGCCGATCGAGACCTGGCTGACCGACATGGACGGCGTCCTCGTCCATGAGGAAGACCCGATCCCCGGCGCCAAGGAGTTCATCGAAGCGCTGATTGCCTCGGGCAAGAAGTTCCTGGTGCTGACCAACAACTCCATCTTCACCCCGCGCGACCTGCGGGCTCGACTGCTGCGCAGCGGCATCGACGTCCCGGAGAACGCGATCTGGACCTCCGCCCTGGCCACCGCCGACTTCCTCTCCGACCAGCGACCCGACGGGAGTGCGTACGTCGTGGGGGAGGCGGGCCTGACCAACGCGTTGCACGAGATCGGCTACGTGATGACCGACCGCGACCCGGACTACGTCGTACTGGGGGAGACCCGGACCTACTCCTTCGAGGCGATCACCCGGGCCATCCGGCTCATCGAGGCCGGAGCGCGGTTCATCGCCACCAACCCCGACGTCAGCGGACCGAGTGCCCAGGGCCTGCTGCCCGCCACCGGCTCGGTCGCGGCCCTGATCAGTACGGCGACCGGCCGTTCGCCGTACTTCGTGGGCAAGCCGAACCCGCTGATGATGCGCAGCGCGCTCAACCGGCTGGAGGCACATTCGGAGACGACCGTGATGGTCGGCGACCGGATGGACACCGACATCATCAGCGGCCTCGAGGCGGGGCTGCGTACGGTGCTCGTGACCACGGGATCGACGCGCCCCGACCAGGTGGAGACCTTCTCCTACCGCCCGACACGCGTGGTCGACTCGATCGCGGACCTGGTTGAGCTCGCGGGAGAGCCCGCCGGGAGGATGTGAGTCCCGGATAGTCCCGATCATTCGGCACCTCATCCGGGCTCTTGAAGGAGCCGTTTGATCGGGACTATCCGGTCTCTGGGCCTCTGATCTCGTGTGGACCAGATTGCTGAGGGACCAGGCCTACGTCGACGGCTGCGGGACCTTGCACTTCACCTTGGGGTTCACGCCGACGTAGTTCAGCGGCCCGGCGCCGATGGTGAGCGTCGTGTCGCTTGCTGTCTTGCAGTTCACCTCGACGTTGTCACCGAAGTAGCCGCGCTGGTACGCCGCCAACGCACCGATCACGAGCCACACGACGACGATGACACCGATCAGCTTGCCCATGGTCCCTCCTCGATGAGCGGGGACGCGCGTCCCGTGACCATCGTGCCCCGTTCAGGGCAGTCGGAAACCGGGACGCGCGGGTGCTCAGGTGGCGGGACGGTACGACGGGGCCGTG
Source organism: uncultured Actinomycetota bacterium (assembly GCA_963759525.1). Taxonomy (GTDB): domain Bacteria; phylum Actinomycetota; class Actinomycetes; order Propionibacteriales; family Nocardioidaceae; genus Marmoricola. The sequence continues at coordinate 8,086 of CAVWZO010000018.1, forward strand.
GCCGACCCCCACCAGGACTCGCCCTTGTCGTTCCAGTGGTCGCCCTCGTCGACGTCCGGACGCTCCCGGATTGCAGCGAGCAGGGCACCGGGCGAGGGGGCATAACCGGGAGTGACCGAGGCGAGCAACGCCTCGTCACCCTTGGTGCGAGACATCTCGGGGGGCACGACCAGGACACACAGCTCCTGGCGGTCCGAGGTGGTGAGCACGACGACGTGGGTGTCGTCGTGCGGGTCGAAGCCCACCTTCACGTAACCGCGCGCGGTGGGTACCCGCTTCGGAGCGTCATCCCAGTCGGGCGGGGAGAACAGGACGCGCACGATCCGGCCCAGCTTGGCCGGGAAGTTGTCCACGAGGTCAGCAAGCTCGACGGTGAGGTCACGACTCTGTGGCCACCATCCGCCGTCTAGCGGTTGGGAGCCGGGCTCCTCGACCATGCGCAGCCGCAACGACTGACGAGCGGGTAGGGGAATGGAACTGTTCGACGTCGCCATGACGTCCGCCTCTCGGCCGCCCCGAAAGGGCTCCTAGCTGAAGGCTGCGTCCTGGGCGGTCCCCTCCAATCTACAGGTCAGGAGGCCGCTGGATGACCACTCGTACAGTCCACCCCCTCCCGAATGTCCAGCGCCGAGTGGCGAGAACCGCGCCATACGATCGCGACTGTGATCAAGTACCTCGGCTCCAAGCGGGTCCTCGTACCCGTGCTTGGTGACATCGCATCCGCGGCGGGGGCCGAGACGGCGGTCGACCTGTTCACCGGCACCACTCGGGTGGCGCAGGAGTTCAAGCGCCGGGGGATCGAGGTCACGGCGACCGACGTGGCCTCCTACAGCGAGGTGCTCAGCGACTGCTACGTCGCCACTGACGCGGCGGCCATCGACCTCGACGCCCTGCAGTGCGAGATCGAACGGCTCAACGCCCTGCCGGGTAAGCCCGGCTACATGACGCGGACGTTCTGCGAGGCGTCGCGTTACTTCCAGCCCCACAACGGAGCCCGGATCGACGCGATCCGTGCGGCGATCGACCAGGACCACCCGGCTGGGCCGTTCCGGGCGATCCTGCTCACCGCCCTGCTGCTCGCCGCCGACCGGGTGGACTCCACGACCGGCCTGCAGATGGCGTACCTGAAGCAGTGGTCACCGCGCTCGCACCGTGACCTCGAGCTGCGCCTTCCCGAGCTGCTGCCCGGCCCTGGCCGGACGGTCCGCGGCGACGCGATGGAGACAGTCGACGCGCTCGACGCGGTCGACCTGATGTACCTGGACCCGCCGTACAACCAGCATCGCTACTTCACGAACTACCACGTCTGGGAGACCCTCGTGCGCTGGGACGAGCCCGAGCACTACGGGATTGCCTGCAAGCGGGTCGATGCCCGGGACGACCAGACGCGCAGCGTCTTCAACCGCAAGCAGGCGATGCCGGGAGCCATGGCGGACCTCGTCTGCCGGGCACGCGCCGACCTGCTGGTGGTCTCCTACAACGACGAGTCGTGGATCACGCCGGACGAGATGACCTCGGCGCTGCGCGAAGCCGGTCACGGCTGCGTTCAGGTGCTCGCCTTCGACTCCAGAAGGTACGTCGGCGCGCAGATCGGCATCCACGGGCCGACGGGAGCGAAGGTCGGCGAGGTGAAGCGGCTGCGCAACGTCGAGTACCTGTTCCTGGCCGGCGACCGCGACCGGGTGCTGGCAGCTGGGTCATCGGCTGGATCTTCGGCGGGGGCCATGGCCACAGCAGCACGACTGGCCCGGTCATGACGATTGCGGCATCCGACATCGGGACGGAGGGGAGAACCTCCAACTGGGTGCCGGATGCCGGCTTGCTGGTGCTGGGCGTCCTGCTGTATTTCCTGCTCGGGGTGCTCGGCCGCTCCACCATCCATGAGGGTGAGGTGCTGAGCCTGGTCTGGCCGGCCGCCGGAGCGGCGATGCTGCTCTTCGGGCTCACCCGGCCGCGTCAATGGGTGTTGGTCTCGGCCCTCGTCGCACTCGCGACCGTCGTACTCAACCTGCTCACGGGAGCCACGTGGCCGCAGGTCGCGATCTTCGTCGTCTCCAACATCGTCCAGGGGATCTTTGCCGTGCTGATCCTGCGAGCCCTCGCGCCGCAGCTGCGCGGGGCGGGAGGGGACCGGCCGCTGGAGCAGGTGCGGGACTTCTGGCCGATCCTGACGGCCGCGGTTCTCGGCTCGCTCGTGGGGGCAGTCGTGGGGGGCATCGGGCGGGGCGTGCTGCTCGACAACTGGTCGTGGCTCGACCTCCTCGTCTGGTTCGGGCGCAACGTCGTCGGCTGTGTCGTCGTGTACACCACGGCGGTCCTGTTGCTGGCGGCGTGGCACCGGTTGCGCGAGCCCGGGGGACGGGCGGAGCTGTTCGACTCACTCGAGAAGCTCGGAGCCGAGTTGGTGCTGGTCACCGCAGCAACGGCGGCCCTCTACCTGAGCGCGTTCGACTGGTACATCTCGCGGCCCGTTGCCTTCCCCCTGCTGCTGCCGACCGTGTGGATCGGGCTGCGCTTCAGCCCCGCGGTCGTAGCGGTGCACAGCCTGGCTGTGTGCACCACGGTCGTCGTCTACACAGTGGTGGGTGCCGGCCCGTTTGCCGCGGCCGGTAGCTGGCCGAGACAGGTACTGGTCTGTCAGTTCTTCATGGCGCTCGTCTTCTGCCTCGGCATCGTGCTGGCGCTGAGCAGGACCGAGCGCGCCACTCTCACCCGCACCATCACGGAGGCGAGAGCCAGCGCGGAGAACCAGGCCCGGCTGATGTCCACGATCATCGACTCGATGCACGACGGGGTGACCGTCCTCGAGGAGGGCGGTCAGGTGCTGAAACGCAACCCGGCCGGCGCCGAGATCATCCGGAGCACGACGGACTCTGCCCTCGGCGTGATGGCCGGAAAGTTCGCCCTGGCGACGGACGGACAGCCGATGCCACCGGAGGAGTATCCGTGGGTGCGGGCCTTCGCCGGTGAGAACGTGGTCGACCAGGACATGGTCCTGATCTTCCACGACGGTTCGCCCAGCCGCACTGTCGCCGTCAGCGCCCGAATCCTGCCATCGCTCGACGGGGACGGCCCGAGGCAGGCCGTCCTCATCTACCACGACGTGACGCAGGAGCGGGCACAGCGCTCAGAGCTGGAGTCCTTCGCCGCGGTGGTCGCGCACGACCTCCTGGGCCCGCTGGCCGTGGTCGAGGGCTGGACCGAGCTGCTCTCCAGTGCCCTTGACGAGAGCCCGGACGAGGGCCCCGGGCCGACCCGGGTCGAGGCGGGGCCGCAGCTGGCGCGGATCCGCGACGCCGCGGTAGGCATGCGTCGCCTGATAGAGGACCTGCTGGAGTCGGCAACCTCTCGCGACCCGGACCTGCGGGCCACCGTGGTGGACCTGGAGGCCATAGCAGGTTCGGTCGCCGAGCAGCGCGCCCTCGTCACTGACGGCGTTCCCCCGGAGATCTCGGTCGCCTCGCTGCCCCGCGCGTACGCCGACGGCGTCCTGGTCAGGCAGCTCCTCGACAACCTGATCGGGAACGCGGTCAAGTACGTCGTACCCGGCGAGACCGCCCGCGTGGCCGTCACCGGCAGGCTGGTCGGCGACCTGGTCGAGGTGACGGTCGCCGACGAGGGCATCGGCATCCCGCCGAGCCAGCGCGACGAGATCTTCGAGGCGTTCCATCGCGGCCACACCGCGCAGGCGTATGACGGACACGGCATCGGCCTCTCGGTCTGCAAACGCATCGTCGAGCGCCATGGGGGCCGGATCGCCGCGCGACCGCCCCTGGGGGACCGTGGCTCCCGGATCGTGTTCACCCTGCCAGCGGTGCGCAACGGGAAGTAGTGGTACACCGATTTCAACAAATATCAGAGTATAAGCCGAAAAAGACTCGAACCGAATGCGAAGAATCATCGGGTTTGTGTATCTTTGGGATGCGCCGCTGTCCGTACCTACGGCGGTGGCACGTCCCGGCCGGGAGGCCCTCCAACACCACGGCGCTGGTCTCCCGGACGGGCAGCTCCATGCCCGAAACCGCCCGCGAGCGGTTGTTGCTAGCGGCCCTCGGCGTGGGCTGCGTCGCGGATCTCGCCCACCAGCTCCTCGATGACGTCCTCGAGCGTGGCCACACCCACGACGGTCCCCAACTCATCGAGGACGCGGGCCATGTGCGCCCCCTTGGCCTGCAGCGTCTGCAGCGCGGTGACGAGCGTGTCCGAGGTGGCAACCGAGGCGAACGCCCGGATCCACTTGTCCTCCACGATGCGGGCACGTCCATGCGGGTCTGCCTGTAGCACGTCCTTGATGTGCAGGTAGCCGACCAGGTCCCCGCCGTCCCCGACCACCGGAAAGCGCGAGTAGCCGGTGTTGGCGCAGGCGAGCTCGACGTTCGAGGCGCGGGCGCCGCGCTCCACCGTCTCGATCTGGTCGAGCGGGAGCAGCACGTCGGCGACGGTGCGTGAGGTGAAGCCCAGCGCGCCGGCGAGACGCTCGTACTCGCTGTGGTCGAGCATCCCCTCGTCGTGCGACTCATCGACCATCGCCTCGACCTCCTCGAGGGTGAACGTGGAGATCACGTCGTTGCGAGGCTCGACCCTGCACAGCCGCACGATGGCGTTGGCCGTGGCGTCCAGTGCGTAGACGATCGGCTTGAGGACCGTCACGATCGCCACCATCGGTGGGCCGAGCACCATCGCAGCGCGCTCGGGACCGGCGAGGGCGAGGTTCTTGGGGACCATCTCGCCCAGCACGACGTGCAGGTAGACAACGCAGCTCATCGCGACCGTGAACGCCACCGGGTGCAGCCACGCATCCGGGAGGTGTACGGCGTGGGCCACCGGCTCGATCAGATGGGCCAGTGCAGGTTCGGCCACGGCGCCCAGGCCCAGGGAGCAGACGGTGATGCCGAACTGGCAGGCGGCGATCATCTGGGACAGGCCCTCCATCGCGCGCAGCGTGGTCCGGGCCACGCGGGAGCCGGCCGCCGCCTTCGGCTCGACCTTGGTACGACGAGCAGAGACGAGGGCGAACTCCGCTCCCACGAAGAACGAGTTGCCGAGCAGCAGCACCAGCCCGAGCCACAGGGCAGCCTGGGTGCTCACGCGAGCTCCTCGGAATCGGGCAACAGCCGTTTGACCGAGATCCGGTCGACCCGGAGCCCGTCCATCCGCTCCACCCGCATCAGGGCGTGCTCCTGGACGTGATCCTCGTCGTCGTCCTCGGGGATCACCACGGGCAACGGCACCAGCACCCGGTCGCCCCTGACCGGCATCCGGCCGAGCTCGCGCACGAGCAGGCCGGCGACGGTGTCGTACGCCTCGTCCTCGGGGAGTCGGATACCGGTGGCGTCGGCGACCTCGTCGGGGCGTAGCAGCCCGGACACGATCCAGGAGCCGTCGGGCCGTTGTCGCAGTCGCGAGCCGTAGCGGTCGTGCTCGTCGGAGATGTCGCCGACGATCTCCTCGACCACGTCCTCCAGGGTGACCACACCGGCCGTGCCGCCGTACTCGTCGGAGACGATGGCCATCTGGAAGCCCTCACCGCGCAGGAGCGAGAGCAGGGGGTCCAGGCGCAGCGACTCCGGGACGACCGTGGCGTCCACCATCACCTCGCGCACGAGCGTGTGCGCGCGCTCGGCACGCGGGACCGCGACGGCCTGTTTGACGTGCACCGAGCCGACCACGTTGTCGGTGGTGCCCTTGATGACCGGGAACTTGGAGAAGCCCGTCGTACTGGACAGCTCGATGATCCCGCTCACCGGGTCGGTGGCGTCGAGGCACGCCATCTGGACGCGCGGGGTCATGATCTCGCCGGCGGTGCGTGGCCCGAAGGCAACCGAGCGCTGGACGAGGTGGGCGGTCTCGGAGTCCAGCGTGCCCTCGCTCGCGGAGCGGCCGGCCAGCGAGGCGAGCTCGTCGGAGGAGCGTGCCGACCGGAGCTCCTCCTGGGGCTCCACGCCCAGGGCGCGGAGGATGGCGTTGGCTGACCCGTTGAGCAGCTTGAGCGGGTAGGTCATCAGGCTGGTGAATCCCCGGTTGAACGCCTGCGTACGGCGGGCGATCGGGAACGGCGCCGCGATCCCCAGCTTCTTGGGCACCAGCTCCCCGATCAGCATGGTCACAACGGTGGCGATGGTCAGACCGAGCGTGAGCGAGATGCCAGGCACGGCGCCTTCGGGCACCCCGAAGGTGGTGAGCGGGGTCTCGAGCAGGCTGGCGATGGCGGGCTCGGCGAGGAAGCCGATCGCGAGGTTGGTCACGGTGACGCCGACCTGGGCGCCCGAGAGCTGGGTGGAGAGCGTGCGCAGCGCCTGCCGGACGCCCTCGGCCTGCCGGTCGCCCTCGCTGGCTGCCTTCTCCACCAGGGAACGGTCGATTGCGACGAACGAGTACTCGGCAGCCCCGAAGACTCCGCACGCGAGCACAAGGCCCACCGAGATCCCGAGAAGCAGCCATTCCATGCGCCCATTGTGGCGGGTCGGCCTCGGGGCACGTGGCGGCGGCCGCCCAAGAGTGGTTTGGTTGGGGGCTTGGCAGTCACGCGACAATGGACGGAACCGTGACACCGTCCGTGGACGTTGGACGGACGAGACGAGGGGGTGAGCCAGGTGCTGAGGTTCTCAGGGGCGGCAGTGAGCCATCGCGGCCTGGTGCGCGCCAACAACGAGGACTCCGGTTTCCTGAGCTCGAGCTGCATGCTGGTCGCCGACGGGGTCGGAGGCGCCGAAGCAGGCGAGATCGCCTCCGCCACAGCGGCGTACGTCGTCTCCGCGCTGGCGCTCACAGATCGGGCGGCCGACCGGCGAGCCGAGCCGGTCGCCATGCTGCAGGAGGGCGTCACCCTCGCGCAGGCACAGATCGCAGCAGGCGTTCGCCAGGACGCTACGCGCGCCGGGATGGCGACCACGCTGACCGCGCTGGCCACCGACGGCGAGACCTTCGCGGTCGCTCACCTCGGTGACTCGCGTGGCTACGTGTTCCGCGAGGACCGACTGACCAGGGTCACGGCCGACCACACCTACGTACAACGTCTGGTCGAGGAGGGGACCCTTCGGGAGGAGGACCTCGCCCAGCACCCCTACCGCAACGTGCTGCTGCGCACCATCAACGGCACGCTCGACGAGCTGGGCGACGTGTTCCCGATCCAGCTGGGCGTGGGCGACCGCGTGCTGCTCGCCAGCGACGGTCTCACCGACCTCGTCCCCGAGCCGCAGATCGAGGCAGTCCTGGGCCGCTACCCCGACGACGCCGCGGTCCAGGCGCTCCTGGACGCTGCGCTGGCCGCCCGGGGTCTCGACAACATCACCTGTCTGCTCGCGACCATCGTGGACGGGCCCGAGGTGATGACCGACGTTCTCGTGGGCGCGGCCAGTGACCCGCACAACGTGGTCGATGCCGCCGCGGTCCGGATGCCGTACAGCGCCTGACCTGCCCAGCTCGCGCGCGAGAATCCGTGGGACCACGCGCGATAGTCCGGTCATCCCGGACATAAAAGACACGCCCGACAGGGCGCTTGGGAGCGTTCGGCTGGCCTGCGCCGCTCTCATCGGTCACAATGGGCTCACAAGTTCACACGCTCAACAGTCACACGGGCTGCTTGCTTCATCTTTCGAGACCGCTGGGGAAGGCGTATCTCGACGCCGAAGCAAGAGGAGGTCCCACCGTGACTCGAACAGCTGCCCGTGGAGTCGTGTACATCCACTCGGCGCCGTCCGCGTTGTGCCCGCACGTCGAGTGGGCCGTGGGCGGCGTACTCGGCCATGCCCCGCAGGTGGAGTGGACCCCGCAGCCGGCCCAGGCCGGCAGCTACCGCGCGGAGTACTCCTGGGTGGGCGATCCCGGGGCCGGCGCCGCCATCACCTCGGCACTGCGTGGCTGGAACCACCTGCGCTTCGAGGTGACCGAGGAGCCGACCTCCAGCACCGAGGGGGCTCGATTCTGTGCGACCCCCAACCTCGGCGTCTTCCACGCCGTCACCGGCCTGCACGGCGACATCATGATCCCCGAGGACAGGCTCAAGGCCGCTGTGGTCAAGGCATCCCTGGGCGAGACCACCCTTGAGCTGGAGATCGACAAGCTGCTCGGCAGGCCCTGGGACAACGAGCTGGAGACCTTCCGACACGCAGGCGACGGCGTGGCCGTCCGCTGGCTGCACCAAGTGGTCTGAATCAACTGAGCTGGTTGACGAGGTAGTCGACCAGGTCGCGAACGCGCACGAAGTCCTTGGCGGCCTCGTCCTCGATCCGTACGCCGAAGTGCTCGGCGGCTCCTTCGAGGATCTCCACCATCGACAGCGAGTCGATGCGCAGCTCGTCGACGAAGAGGCGATCGAGCTGGACCTCGTCAACGGGTCGGTCGGTGACCAGCCGGACGATCTCGGCCAGCTGGACGAGTACGTCGGAGGAGCTGATCGCGCCTCCGTCTGTGCGCACAGACATGGGCGTGACTCTAGATGAGGTCGGGAACTCGGCGTACTCGGCAACGTCTTGCTCACATTCCGGCGCGCGCAGGCACAATTGAAACAAGTTCTGGTTGACTCTTGTTCTGTTGTCCTCGACCTCTTGCCCAGGAGTGCGCATGGATCAGGCCCCTCGTACGGCCCTCGAAGTCCAGCGCATCACCATCCACGGACACGAGCGTGCGTACGTCAAGATGGGCCAGGGGCCTGCGCTCCTGCTGCTGCACGGCTTGGGCTGTGACCACACCACGTGGTCCCCGGTCATCCACGACCTCGCCCGCCACTTCACGGTCATCGCGCCGGACCTGCTCGGCCACGGGGTCAGCGCCAAGCCGCGGGCCGACTACTCGCTCGGTGGCTACGCCAACGGCATGCGCGACCTGCTCACCGTGCTCAACATCGACAAGGTGACGGTGGTCGGCCACAGCTTCGGCGGCGGCATTGCCATGCAGTTCGCCTACCAGTTCCCCGAGCGCACCGAGCGGATGATCATGGTCGCGCCGGGCGGCCTTGGTCCGGAGGTGTCGCCGATGATTCGCGCGATCACCCTGCCCGGCTTCCACCAGGTCATGGGCGTGGCGACGCTGCCCGGGATCCGCCACCTGGGCAAGGCGAGCCTGCGTGCGCTCTCCCGGTCGCGGACGGTCGCCACGCGGGATCTGGCAGAGGTCGCCGAGATCTACGCGTCCTTCAGGGACCCACGCGCCCGGGCAGCCATCCGCCACGTGGTGCGCTCAGTCGTGGACCTGCGCGGGCAGATCATCACGATGGTCGACCGGGCGTACCTCACCCAGGCGATGCCGATGCTGGTGGTCTGGGGCGCCGACGACATGGTGATCCCTGCCAAGCATGCCGAGGGCGTGGCCCGGATCGCTCCCGGGGCGGTCGTCGAGGTGCTGCCGAACAGCGGCCACTTCCCGCACAAGGACCACCCGGACCGCTTCGTGAAGATCGTGCAGAGCTTCATCAGGGCGACCCAGCCGGCGTCGTACCACCGCGGGCGCTGGCGCCAGCTCCTCCGCAACGGCCCCGCCACCCCGGCAAACCGCGCCGAAGCCGGGGATTCGCCGCTCGCCCCCGTGGCGCAGCTGCCAACGCGCGGCGCCTGAGCCTGCTCCTTGCCACCGCAGGGTGTTCGCCCCGAACGCTGACGGACCCCTCCGGCCGACCGGGAGATTCATGCTCGGTCAACGGGATTAGAGGAGTCCAGCACGCACCTGGTGCAGGACAAAACTCCGCTGATCGGCTTGTCGAAACGTCGGGCCGGTGGCCTTGGGTGGTCGAGCAGCGAGCGAAGCGAGCGATCAGTCGAGACCACCTGCCGAAAGGCGAGAGGAGCGCGCAACCCACCGCCGGGTGGCGCCTCACGGCCACCTGTTCTCAACTCCAGCACAACCGGATAGTCCTGAATTTCTGGCCCCCCCAATGTCCGATATGGGCGGCCAGATCGTCAGGGACTATGCGTGAGGCACGATCCGCTTCTCCTCGGCGGTCAGCGTGCGGGCGGTGGCGACCACGATCACCAGGCCCAGTACGACGAGGATCGCGCCGACACCCTTGAACAGCGGGTCGAGGTCCTCAATCGCCAGCCACGACAGGGCGAAGCAGATGAGCCCGAGCACGATCGGCACGATGCCGCGCCGCGTGGCGCGCTGCCACGGGCCGGTCGTGCCAGAGGTCACGCGTCGCCACCCTCCTGCTTCACTCCGGCGACGGCGGTCGGGTCGTCGATGCGGTACTTCTCGAACGCCTCGGCGATCACCTCGCGCTTGACCTCGCCACGGTCGGCGAGGGCACGGAGCGCAGTGACGACGACACTCTCGGCGTCGACCTGGAAGAAGCGCCGGGCGGCCGGGCGGGTGTCGGCGAAGCCGAACCCGTCGGTGCCGAGGACGTGGTAGTCGGTTGGCACCCAGTGCGCGATCTGCAGTGGTACGGCGCGCATGTAGTCGCTCACCGCGACGGCGGGGCCATCGACGTTCGCCAGCTTGCTCGTGACGTAGGGGACCTTGGCCTTCTCGCTCGGGTGGTTCAGCGTCCACTTCTCGGCGTCGACAGCGTCGCGGGCGAGCTCGTTCCAAGACGTGACCGACCACAGGTCCGCAGCCACGCCCCAGTCGTCGGCAAGCAGCTGCTGTGCCTTCTGGATCCACGGGAACCCGACGCCGGACGCGAGCAGCTGAATGCGCGGCGCGTCGCCGTTCCCCTTGATCTCGGGAGCGTCGGCGTAGTGGTAGATGCCCTTGAGCAAACCCTCGGCGTCGATGTCGTCGGGCTCCTTCGGCATCAGCATCGGCTCGTTGTAGACCGTGATGTAGAAGATGACGTCCTCACCCTGGGGGTGCTCGTCGTTCACGGTGTACATCCGCCGCAGGCCCTCCTGCATGATGTGCGAGACCTCGTGCGCGAACGCCGGGTCGTAGTGCACGACGGCCGGGTTGGTGGCCGCCAGCAGGGGTGAGTGGCCGTCCGCGTGCTGCAGGCCCTCGCCGGTCAAGGTCGTGCGACCGGCGGTGGCACCGATCAGGAAGCCGCGCGCCAGCTGGTCGGCCATCGCCCAGATCGAGTCGCCCGTCCGCTGGAAGCCGAACATCGAGTAGAAGATGTAGAACGGGATCATGACCTCGCCGTGCGTGGAGTACGCCGACCCGGCCGCCGTGGCGGAGGCCATCGCGCCCGCCTCCGAGATCCCCTCGTGGAGCAGCTGGCCCTTGACGTCCTCGCGCCACTTGAGCAGCAGCTTGCGGTCGACTGCCTCGTAACGCTGGCCAGCCGGGTTGTAGACCTTGGCACTCGGGAACATCGAGTCCATGCCGAAGGTGCGGTACTCGTCCGGCGCGATCGGCACGAGCCGTTGGCCGATCTCCGGGTCCTTCATCCAGTCGCGCAGCAGCCGCACGACCGCCATCGTGGTGGCGATCTTGGCCTTGCCCGAGCCCTGCTTGAGCTCGGCGTAGAGCTCGTCGCCGGGAACCTTCAGCGGCTTGGCACGTACGACGCGCTTGGGCAGGGACCCGCCGAGCTGCTTGCGCCGGTCCATCATGTACTCGATCTCGGGGGAGTCGGCTCCAGGGTGGAAGAACGGCGCACCACCGTGATCCTCGTAGGCCTCGTCGATGTCCTTGTCGCTCATCGGCAGGTAGAGCCGGTCGCGGAACTTCTTGAAGTCGTCGGTCTTGAGCTTCTTCATCTGGTGGGTGGCGTTCTTGCCCTCAAGGGCCTCGATCGTCCAACCCTTGATGGTGTGCGCCAGGATCACGGTCGGCTGGCCGACGTGCTTGGTGGCCGAGTCGAAGGCGGCGTACACCTTGCGGTAGTCGTGACCACCGCGAGGCAGCTTCTCGATCTGCTTGTCGGTCATGTGCTCGACCATCTTGCGCAGCCGCGGGTCAGCCCCGAAGAAGTGCTCGCGGTTGTAGGCGCCGTCCTCGACCGAGTAGGTCTGGAACTGGCCGTCGGGGGTGCTGTTCATCTGGTTGACCAGGACGCCGTCGACGTCACGCGCCAGCAGCGCGTCCCACTCGCGGCCCCAGATCACCTTGATGACGTTCCAGCCGGCGCCGCGGAAGGTCGACTCCAGCTCCTGGATGATCTTGCCGTTGCCGCGCACCGGACCGTCGAGCTGCTGCAGGTTGCAGTTGATGACCCAGGTGAGGTTGTCGAGCTCCTCGCGGGCGGCGACCCCGATGGCACCGAGCGACTCCGGCTCGGCCATCTCGCCGTCGCCGAGGAACGCCCACACGTGCTGCTTCGAGGTGTCCTTGATCTCGCGGTTCATCATGTAGCGGTTGAAGCGGGCCTGGTAGATCGAGTTGATCGCGGTGAGGCCCATCGAGACTGTGGGGAACTCCCAGAACTCGGGCATCAGCCGGGGGTGCGGATACGACGGCAGTCCCTTGCCCACGCCGTGCTGCACCTCCTGGCGGAAGCGCAGCAGCTGCTCCTCGGTCAGCCGGCCCTCGAGGTAGGCGCGGGCGTAGATGCCCGGCGAGGCATGGCCCTGGATGTAGATCTGGTCGCCGCCTCCCGGCGCGTCCTTGCCTTGGAAGAAGTGGTTGAAGCCGACCTCGTAGAGGCTGGCTGCGGACTGGTACGTCGCGATGTGCCCGCCGACCTCGAGGCCCGGGCGGTTGGCGTCGGAGACCATCACTGCGGCGTTCCAGCGGATGAACGCGCGGATCCGCCGCTCGACCTCCTCATCACCGGGGAACCACGGCTCGCGCTCGGGAGGGATGGTGTTGATGTAGTCGGTGCTGCGCAGCGCCGGCACACCAATCTGCTGCTCACGTGCCCGCTCGAGCAGTCGGAGCATCAGGTATCGAGCGCGGTCGCGGCCACGGTCGCCGACCAGCGCGTCGAAGGACTCTAGCCAGTCCTGGGTCTCGTCCGGGTCGATGTCGGGCAGCTGGGTGGGCAGGCCTTCGTGGATCACCGAGATACGCCGGGTCTCTGCCTGCTGCTGGGTGTTGTCGTCGGAGTCGCTCACCGGTTCATCGTGTCACTTCTCGAGGGCTGAGAGAATTTACTGATGGGTACGCCCGCCCCGGACCGCCGGGACAGCGTCTGGCAGTTCCCGTCCGGAGACCACACAACGGCGCTAGCCTCTGGTCGCACGGTGACCGCGGGACTCGTGGGGTTGCGCCTGACTCGGAGGTCTAGTGGACTACGGTCACCGGAGCCCCGGATGAACCGTGGGTGACCCGCATCGAACGACTGACTTGAACGAGTGACTGGAGGCATACAAGGTGAGCCCGAGCGCAGACCGCGCGGACGTCCGGCTGGGGGAACGGTTGGGGTTGAAGCCCGGCACGGTCGTGCAGGAGCTCGGCTGGGACGACGACGTCGACGACTCGGTCCGGGTGGCGATCGAGGAGGCCATCGACTCCGACCTCGTGGACGGCGACTACGGCGACGTCGTGGACGTCGTGATCCTCTGGTGGCGCGACGACGACGGTGACCTGGTCGATGCGCTGATGGACTCCCTGACCGATCTCGTACGTGGTGGCGCCGTCTGGCTGCTCACCCCCAAGGTGGGTCGCCCCGGCGCGGTGGACGCTGCCGATGTCGCCGAAGCCGCACCGATCGCGGGACTTTCCACGACGACGACCGTTGCAGTGGGCAAGGAATGGACGGGCACGCGCCTCGTCGCTCCCAAGAACTGATCCCACCGCACAGGAGGCACTCCCTCGATGTTCCACCTACTGCAGAAGCAGGCTCTTCGCCAAGCCCGGATGGTCAAGGTCATGACCAGCTCAGGCGTGATCCGGCCCTACAACCCGGTCACCCTCGCGGCAATGGGCAAGAAGATCCTCGACTGGGGCATCGGCTTCGCCGGAGGCATCGGCGCTCTCGCGATCCGCTCCCCTCGAGACGTGGGGCTGATCGACGAGCTCGGTGAGCTCACCTGGGCCGAGATCGACGAGCGGTCCACCCGGCTCGCCCACAGCCTGAAGGGGATCGGTGTCGAGGAGGGAGACAGCGTCGCGCTGCTGTGCCGCAACCACCGCTACTTCCTTGAGGCGTCGACCGCCCTGTCGAAGCTCGGTGCGGACATCTTGTATCTCAACACCGCCTTCTCAGCGCCTCAGCTCGGTGATGTGTGCAAGCGCGAGAAGCCAGCGGCGATCATCTACGACGACGAGTTCAGCGCGCTCATCGACAAGTCCGGCATCGACGTTTCCCGGGTGATCGCCTGGCACGACAGCGACGACGAGAAGACCAATCGCGTCCCCCTTGTCGAGGACCTGATCAAGAAGGGCTCGACCGACAAGCTCAAGGCGCCCGACCACACGACGCGGCCGGTCATCCTCACCTCCGGCACGACCGGCACGCCCAAGGGTGCCCCGCGCGGGGAGGCTGACATCGACGGTGCCGTCGCGATGCTGTCGAAGATGCCGTTCAAGACTGGGGGAACCACCTACGTCGTGGCCCCGATCTTCCACACCTGGGGCTTCGCCCACCTGAACCTGGCGATGCTGCTCGGGTCGACGGTGGTCCTGCGCCGCAAGTTCGACCCGTCCGACTGCCTGGAGACCATCCAGAAGTACGACTGCGACGCGCTCGTCGTGATCCCGGTGATGATGCAGCGGATCTTGAAGCTCCCCGAGGACGAGCGTTCCGGCGACTTCTCCCGGCTTCGGATCGTCGCCGCCTCGGGGTCGGCGCTGCCGGGTGACCTCGCCACCGACTGGATGGACGCCTTCGGCGACAACCTCTACAACACCTACGGCTCGACCGAGGTCGCGTGGGCCACGATCGCCCAGCCGCACGACATGCGTGCGGCCCCTGGTACGGCCGGGCGGCCGCCGTACAACACCGAGGTGCGCATCTACGACGAGCGGGGCAACGAGGTCGCGACCGGTGACCCTGGCCGGATCTTCGTCGGCAACTCCATGCTCTTCGGGGGCTACACCGGCGACGAGGGCGAGGGCAAGGCCATGATCAACGGCCTCATGTCGACCGGCGACGTCGGCAGGCTCGACGAGAACGGGCGGCTGTTCGTCGAGGGCCGTGACGACGAGATGATCGTCTCCGGCGGCGAGAACGTCTTCCCCAAGGAGGTCGAGGACTGCCTCTCGCGCCACGAGTCCGTCGAGGACGTGGCGGCTGTCGGTGTCGACGACGACGACTACGGCAAGCGGCTGCGGGTCTTCGTGGTCAGGTCCGGCGAGGTCGATGAGGACACGCTGAAGGCGCACGTCAGGGACAACCTGGCGCGCTACAAGGTGCCCCGCGAGATCGTGTTCCTCGACGAGCTGCCGCGCAACGCAACCGGCAAGATCCTCAAGAGGGACCTCAAGGAGTACGACGAGGACGGCGAGTCAGCTGGCGAGTGAGGCGGCGAGTGAGGCGGCGACTCGAAGTCCGGGGACTGATGCCCGGGGCGTCAGGCGTGGCTGGCACCATGGCGTCATGACTCTGGCGATCGGCGATCTGGCTCCGGACTTCACGCTCAAGGACCAGCACGGCCAGGACATCACCCTCTCGTCGTACGCCCGGGGCAAGGCGGCCGTGATCATCTTCTACCCATTCGCCTTCAGTGGTGTCTGCACCGGTGAGCTGACTGCGCTGCGGGACCGGCTGGGCGACTTCGAGACCGACCGGAGCACACTGCTCGCAGTGAGCTGCGACCCGATGCACGCCCAGCGGGCCGTCGCCGACCGCGACGGCATCTTCTTCCCGCTGTTGAGCGACTTCTGGCCCCACGGCGTGACCACCAAGGCGTACGGCGTGTTCGACGAGATCAAGGGCGCGCCCAAGCGTTCCTCGTTCATCGTGGACAAGGAGGGACGGGTGGGTTGGATGATGCAGAGCACGACCGGTGGTGCACGCAACCTCGACGAGCACGCGGCGGCACTGGCCGACCTGGTCTAGTTCTTTAGGGCCATTTTGAGCGTCTCTATTGGAACGGGGCCTTCACTGGTGCACTCTTGCCTTTGTCGCGCCGCTGGTGACCCGAGACGCCAGCGGCGCGACTCTTTGCACTCCTGGGCCAGTGACGAGATCCGCCCGATCCCAGTGGTCGGCTGGGTGGTCGGCTGGGCGGCAGCATCGGCCTCCCGTAGTCTTTGCCCGCGTGACCGCGGGCCCGGTGTCTGGCCGTCGGTCCCCGGGGCGCATAGCTCAGCGGTAGAGCACCTCGCTTACAACGAGGTGGTCGCAGGTTCGATCCCTGCTGCGCCCACCAGTCGCGTCCGAGTGCGACGTAGTGTCACGCCCGTGAGCACGTGTCATCGGGAGCGGGGCCGGGCATGACCGGGGCCGTTCTCGTTCTTCTCTTCATTGGGCTCATCGCGTTCAGCCTCTGGTCGATCATCGACGCTTCGCTGCAGCCCGAACAGGCCTACGCGGCGGCCGGCATGAGCAAGGGCCTGGTCACCGGCACCCTCGTGCTGACGTGCGTGGTCGGGGGGATCGTGTACTTCGCGTTCATCCGACCGAAACTGCGCAGGAACGGCCTGGCAAGCTCGTGACCGACGCCCTGTATCTCGTCGCGGGCCTGGCGATCCTGCTGGCGACGGTGCTCCCGTCGACCTTGAGCCGGCTGGCAGTCTCGCCGCCGATGGTGCTGCTCGCCGCGGGCATGGGGATGGGGCTGCTGCCACTCGGGAACGACCGCTTCCTTGACCCGGTCGCCAACCGGGCGATGGTCGAACAGGTGACCCAGATCGCCGTACTCCTCGCCCTCATGGGTGTGGGGCTGGCGCTGGACCGGCCGCTGCGGCTGCGCCGTCCCAAGGAGTGGCGTCGCTGGTCCGCGACCTGGAGGTTGCTGTTCGCCGCGATGCCATTGAGCATCGGTGCCGTCTGGCTCCTGGGTTGGTGGGGCTTGGGGCTGGCTCCGGCGACGGCCCTGCTTCTCGGCGCGGCGCTCGCTCCCACAGACCCGGTGCTCGCAGGTGACGTGCAGGTGGGTGGCCCGGACGTCAAGACCCAGGAAGAGGAAGAGCGCGACGAGCGGCACGAGGTCCGCTTCGCGCTCACCTCGGAGGCCGGGCTCAATGACGGGCTCGCGTTCCCGTTCGTGTACGCCGCGATCTTCCTCCTCGAGAAAGGCACGAGCATCGCCTGGGTGCCCCGGTGGGTGGCGTGGGAGCTGGTGGCCAAGGTGGTGATCGGCCTGCTCGTCGGCGCGCTGGTGGGGTGGCTGCTCGCGAACCTGGCGTTCCGCGCCCGAAGGGCATCGCTGCGCCTGGCCGAGCAGGGTGAGCCGTTGCTCGCCCTGGCGGCACTCGCGACGTCGTACGGCGCTGCCGAGCTCGTCGGTGGCTACGGCTTCATCGCGGTGTTCTTCTGCGGTATGGCGGTGCGTAACGCAGAGCGGAGCCACGACTACAACGAGGCGATGCACGGGGTGGTCGAGCGCCTCGAGCGGCTGCTCACCCTGCTGGTGCTGCTGTGCCTCGGGATGGCGATGACCCGCGGTCTGCTCGATGCCCTCGACTGGCGCGGCGTCGTGATCGGAGTGACGCTCATCCTGCTGCTGCGTCCCCTGACTGGCATCCTCAGCCTGCTGCCGTTGGCCCACCGCGGGCACGGGATGGTCCACCGGGAACGGCTGGTGGCCGCGTTCTTCGGGGTTCGAGGCGTGGGTTCGCTGTTCTACCTCGCCTACGCCGCGGGACAGGCGGAGTTTGCCGACGTGCGGTGGCTCTGGGCCACCGTCGCGTTCACGATCGGACTCTCGGTGCTCGTCCACGGGGTGCTGGCCAAGCCGGCCATGAACTGGATCGAGCGCGGCGAGCAGGACCTCGAATCTGTCCAGACGCGGTAGCCCCCGGCGGATTGTCACCGGCGCTACTAGGGTGAGAGCAACCCACCAGGAGGGGAGCTACGCCCGTGATTGTGCCGTTCTCTGCCATGGACTTTCTCGACCGAGCACTGGCTGTCTACGCCGAACGCACAGGCATCGTCGATGAGCCTGACCAGCCCGCGGAGTCGCTGGGCGAGGTGACCTACTCGCGGGTGGGCGAGCTCGCCCGAGCGCAGGCTGCCAAGCTCGACGAGCTCGGCATCGGGGTCGGTGACCGGGTCGCCTACGTCTCGCACAACAGCGCCCGGCTCTTCACAGCTTTCTTCGGAGTCGCCGGGCACGGCCGTGTCCTGGTACCGATCAACTTCCGGCTCTCCGCCGACGAGGTGCAGTACATCGTGGAGCACTCCGGCGCGCGGGTGCTGTACGTCGACCCCGAGCTCGAGGAGCAGCTCGCCGACATCAAGTGCGAGCACAAGTTCCTGATCGGCAACGACGCGGACATGTATCTGGAGGATGGCCCCGACCCCGAGCCGTGGGAGCACGACGAGAACGCCACGGCGACCATCAACTACACGTCGGGAACCACGGCCCGCCCCAAGGGCGTGCAGATCACCCACCGCAACATCTGGACCAACGCGGTCACATTCGCGTTGCACACCGGGCTCACTGACCGCGACGTCTACCTGCACACGCTGCCGATGTTCCACGCCAACGGGTGGGGTTTGCCCTTCTCAACGACGGGAGTGGGCATCACGCAGGTGGTGATCCGCAAGATCGACGGCGCGGAGATCCTGCGCCGGGTCGAGAAGTACGGCGTCACGGTGATGTGCGCGGCGCCGGCAGTCGTGGCGTCCGTGCTCGAGGCAGCGGAGACCTGGGAGGGGGAGATCCCCGGCCGCGACAAGGTGCGGATCATCGTCGCCGGTGCACCGCCGCCCACGAAGACCGTGGCTCGCGTCGAAGCCGAGCTGGGCTGGGAGTTCATCCAGATCTACGGGCTCACCGAGACCTCACCCCTGCTGACCATCAACCGCAGACGCGCCGAGTGGGACGACCTGTCCGGGGAGGACCGCGCGGCGAACCTGGTCCGCGCCGGCCAGCCCGCCGTCGGTGTCACGCTGAAGATCTCCGACGACGGCGAGGTGCTGGCCCGGTCCAACGTCGTGCTCGAGGGTTACTGGGAGCAGCCCGAGGAGACCGAGACCGCCCTTCGCGATGGTTGGTTCCACACCGGTGACGGCGGCGTCATCGGTGACGACGGGTACCTGACCATCCAGGACCGCAAGAAGGACGTCATCATCACGGGCGGCGAGAACGTGAGTTCGATCGAGGTGGAGGACGTCATCTTCAGCCACCCGGACGTGGCCGAGGTCGCGGTGATCGGCGTACCTGACGAGAAGTGGGGCGAGACCATCAAGGCGCTCGTGGTCAAGGTCGAGGACTCCGACCTGACCGAGCAGGAGCTGATCGACTACTGCAAGGCGAAGGTCGCGCGCTTCAAGGCGCCGTCGTCGATCGAGTTCCGCGACGAGCTTGCCCGTACGGCGACCGGGAAGCTGCAGAAGTTCAAGCTCCGACAGCAGTACTGGGAGGGCCGCGACCGGCAGGTCAATTAGCCAGGGGTGCCCCTCCCGATGGCGGAACACCCGCGCATCGACGTGATGGTCGACGTGGTCGCGCTCACGGAGGCCGACGGCGCGCTGCTCGTGCTCGTCGTACGCCGCGGGAAGCCGCCGTTCGAGGGCTCGTGGCCCTGCCGCGGTGTCACCGGTCGCCCTCGGGGGTCGAGCAGCGAGCACCCAAAATTGGTGGTCGAGCAACGAGCGAAGCGAGTGATCAGCCGAGACCACACACCGTGAGCCGAGGAGCAGCCGGGAGCATGAGCTGGTCGCACGGCCACCCCGATCAGCGGAGTCTGTCCTACACCAGGTGCACCAGGTGCGTGCCAGACGCCGCTTGATCCTGCTCGTCGGTGGTCTCGACTGGCCGCTCGCTGGCGCTCGCTGCTCGACCACCTTGAGCTGATCCGGCTGGTGCACATGCCGGTGGCCCCGCCGGGGATGGGTTCGGCGGGGTGTCGGGGCGGTGTGGCTACTGGTCGGGCGGGTCGGCGAGGCAGGAGGTGCCGTCTCTGCGTGGCGGCGGGCGCTCGGCGGTGACGTCGCGGGTGCCTTCGTGGTCGGTGAGGAACTGGTAGCCATACGGGCTCGACCACAGGAACGACCCGGGTTCCAGGACCGTGTAGCTCCAGGTGCTGTGGGTTTTGAGTCGATGATGGCGTCGGCACAGGGCAGCGAGGTTGCACGAGCAGGTGGATCCGCCCTGGTCGTATGGAATGACGTGGTCGCAGTCGGCGGTCCGTGCGGGGCGGGTGCACCAGGGGAACACACAGGTCCCGGTGCGCAGGATGGTTTGTTCGCGGAGCCGGTCGGGGATCTCGTAGCCCTCGACCGGTGGTGCTCGTTGAGGTCGATGACCGGTTTCACGACCACCTCGGTGTCGGGGTTGGCGCACCAGGTCCGGACCTGGTCGGCGGTGACGCCCTGGCGGTGGTTCTCCACCCGGGCCAGGTCCACACCACCACCGGTGCCACTAGGGCCGGTGCTGGTGCTGCCGGTGACTGCTGCTTCGGAGAGGTGCACGTAGAGCACGACCTGACGCGGCTTCACCGTCTTCTGGGGGGCGTCGTCCTGGTGGTTCTCGGGGGTGGTGGTGTTGAGGTCGAGGGCGAGCTGGTGTCGGGCGAGCTCGCCGGCGGCGATCGAGCGGCGTACGTCCAGGGACTCGGTGGACCCGCCGGCTTTGAGGGTTTCGGCTCCGCGGGTCAGGGCGGCGTCGAGGTCCAGGGCATCGGCGAGGTCGAGCTCGCCCTCGATGCGGCTGGTGCCGTCGAAGGAGACCTGCTGGTGGTGAATGGTGAAGTGCCGCCCTCGGCAGCCTGCTCGGCGTTCTGCACGGCGAGGTCGGGCATGTACCGGGCTACCGCCTCGGCGACCAACCGGTCGAGTGCGGCGAGGCCGATCTTGTGGGCGAACCCGGCGACCTGGGCGTCCACGAACCCTGCTGCCTCCATCGACAGCCCGAGAGTGGCTTGGGCGATCCGGCGGGCCCGCCACACCGGCAGCTCACCGGACCCGACCCGGGCCTGCAGCCGGGGCAGACGGTACTTCAGCTCCACCGCGTCCGCGATCAGCGCCCGTCCGGAGTCGGTGGAGCGCCCGAGCGCGGCGGCGAACTCGGCGATACAGAACTCCGCGACCAGTGGTGCGCCCGAGTCCGGCGAGCGGGAGACCGGTGTCCCCACCACCACAGACCCAGGTCGCCGCTTCGTCGATCGACTCCGGCGGGTGCTGCTCGGCCCAGGTGACCGCCGCGTACAGCACATCGGCCTCGGCCCGATCAGCAACGGCACGGCGGTCACGCGCGAACCCGAGCACCGCCGAGGCGGAATCGAGGTCGGGCCGGGTCGTCGTCATATGTGAATTCAACCATCCACCACCGACAGTATCGAGGACGTGTTCGAGAATGTGGATAACTAATCTGAGGGCTCGCCGGCGAATACCGCAACCACGACGGTCGAGCCCGGCAACCGTGAGCGATAGGCAGCGACCAGGGAACACCAGCACAACCAGCACGGACATCAACCACACCTCCCGATGACCACACCGTGCGAGCAGGTGGTCGATACCGAACGGACAACCCTCGCCGGACGGCTGCCGTGGGTCGGTGTCGCCGCCAGCCGATGGGCATCGGTGCTGCCTCGCTCACTGACGACCTGACGCGGATGACCACTAGCATCGCGAGGGTGACGCTCACGTTCCTGCTCACCTCGTTCGTCATCTGCGCGACGCCCGGCACCGGCGCGCTGTTCACGCTCGGAGCGGGACTGGCGCGCGGCTACCGAGGTGGTCTGCTCGCGGCGTTCGCCTGCACGCTTGGCGTCCTGCCGCACATGATCGCCGCCCTCACCGGGCTGGCCGCCCTGCTGCACGCGAGTGGCGTCGCGTTCGCCGTCATCAAGTACCTCGGCGTCGCCTATCTCGTCTACCTGGCATGGGCGACCTGGCGGGACAAGGGAGCGCTCGCCATCGACACGAAGCAGGCGCCCCGGCCGGCACGACAGGTGATCTTCACTGCGATCACGATCAACTTGTTGAACCCGAAGCTGACGATCTTCTTCTTCGCCTTCCTGCCCCAGTTCGTGCCCGCGAACGACCCGCACTCGCTGCAGCACATGCTTGCGCTCAGCGTGGTGTTCGAGGTGATGACGTTCGCGGTGTTCGCCGTCTACGGCTTGCTTGCCGCGGCGACACGGGAGCGGTTCATGCGCAACCCACGGCTGCTGACCCGGCTGCGCAAGGCATTCGCTGCGTCGTTCCTCGTGCTCAGTGGTCGGCTGGCGCTCGAGTCTCGATGACTCTCGACGACTAGATGGCGGCCAGGGACCTGGTCCGGGCTCGTGAGGACGTCCGAGGGGAGCTGATGTCGGCGCGGCACCGGGTCTCCAAACTGCTGCTGCGCAAGGGCATCGTCTACTACGGCGGCAAGGCCTGGACCGCCAAGCACGAGACCTGGCTGAGGTCCCACCGGTTCGAGCAGCCCGCGTTGCAGCTGGCCTATGACACCTCGTTCGAGTCGATGCTGCTGACCGCGCAGCGCCGTGACCGCCTCGACGAGGCGATTAGCGCGATGGCCGCGGACAGTGCGTTCACCCCGGTCGTGGCCCGGCTCGGTTGCCTGCGTGGTGTCTCCACGTTGACCGCGTTCGGGCTCGCAGTCGAGATCGGCGACTGGCACCGGCTCTCTGGGCGCAGCATCGGTGCCTACCTGGGGCTGGTGCCCACCGAGTACTCCTCGGGTGCCTCCCGGTCCCAAGGTGGGGTCACCAAGACCGGCAACGGTCACGCCCGTCGGCTTCTGGTCGAGGCTGCCTGGCACCACCGAGCGCCCTACCGCACCCCCGGCGCCACGATCCGCAGGCGCTGGGAAGCCGCGGCGCCCGCCGCCGTGTCCCGGGGTCATGCCGGGAACCTGCGTCTGAACGCTCGCTGGGAGCGGTTCAACGCCCGCAAGAAACGCAGCGTCGTCGCCAACGCCGCCATCGCTCGTGAGCTCGCCGGCTGGTGCTGGTCACTGGCTGTGCTCGACGATCCCGAGTAGCCCCGGCCGGGGCCCCAGAGGTCCGGCCAGTGAGCAACGAGGCGACGGCAGCGCCAGGAGTGACCAGCGATGAGGCTATGAGCAATCCTCAAGCCTGCTTGAGGATCACGCTCGACATCTAGACCAGCGACGCACTCCAGCCGGAACACCGTCCTGCGGTAGCCAACCCGCGAATATTAGAGTGACCGCGCGTCGACCACGACACGCTCGTCGCCCACGACCACTGGCCGGTCAGCAAGGAGCGGCGCCCAGGACGACGGTTCCGGGCGCGCTTCGCCCTGCCTACTTGACAAACGACCGCCATATTAGCCTCGATCCGTGCCGACACTGCGAGAGATCACCGGGTTGCTCGACGAGTGGTTCCCTCCGCACCACGCCGACAGCTGGGACGCGGTCGGGCTCGTGTGCGGAGACCCCGACACCGACGTACGACGGATCCTGCTGGCTGTCGACCCGGTGACAGCCGTCGCTGACGAGGCAATCGCGGAGAGTGTGCAGCTGCTCGTCTGCCATCACCCGTTGTTCCTCAAGGGCGTGCACGGTGTCCCTGCCACCGACCCCAAGGGGCGGATCGTGCACCGGTTGCTCGGGGCCGGCTGCGGACTGTTCACCGCCCACACCAACGCCGACTCCCCGGCTGGTGGGGTCTCTGAGTCCTTGGCCGCCGCGCTGGGCCTGCACGACGTCCGGCCGCTCGAGCCCGATCCGGCGCCACCGTTGGACAAGATCATCGTCTTCGCGCCAGTCGAGGCCGCCGAGCGGATCCGGGCGGCGCTCGCTGAGGCAGGGGCGGGTGCCATCGGCGACTACGACTTCTGCACGTTCACCTCCACCGGAGAGGGGCGCTTCCGGCCGCTCGACGGTGCCAGGCCAACGATCGGAGAGGTCGGGCGCGTCGAGATGGCCGAGGAGGTGCGGATCGAGACGGTCTGCCCGCGTCACCTGCGCACGACGGCATTGGCCGCGATGCTGGCCGCACATCCGTACGAGGAGCCGGCGTACGACGTGATCGAGCTGGCCGGGGTCGACGAGAGGAACCGTGGGTCGGGACGGACCGGCCGGCTGGCGTCCCCGATGTCGTTGGCAAGCTTTGCCGCACACGTCTCCGAGGTGCTGAGCGAGACCGCCCACGGCGTCAGGGTCGCGGGCGAACCCGACCAGATGATCGAGACGGTCGGCCTGTGCGGCGGCGCGGGTGACTTCCTGCTCGACCGGGCGCGCGCAGCGGGGGTGGACGTCTACCTGACCTCCGACCTGCGGCACCATCCGGCGTCCGAGCTGCGCGAGTACGGCGTTCCGGCGCTGGTCGACGTCGCCCACTGGGCCGCGGAGTCCACCTGGCTGCCCGTGCTCCGGCGGCGGCTGCTCGACGCACTGGGAGATACGGTGGAGGTCCACGTCAGCAGGACGAACACCGACCCGTGGACCTTCCGGGTCTGAGATCCACGCACGACTACCTCAGGAGAATCCTCTGAAAGCCGACCCGTTCGCCCAGCTCAAGCTGCTCGACGTCCAGGAGCTCGACTCCCGGATCGACACCCTGACCCACAAGCTCACCGCCATCCCGGAGGCTGATCGGCTGCGTGATCTCGCGGGACGTCGTACAGCCGTCGCGAACGCCGTGCGCGACCTGCGTATCGAGGTCGAGGACCTGACTGCCGAGCAGAAGCGTGCCGACGCCGACGTGGAGCAGGTGAAGACACGCAAGGTGCGGGACCAGGGCATGATCGACGCCGGCCAGATCAAGGACCCGAAGGCACTTGAGCGGATGCTGGGGGAGCTGGACTCGCTGAACCGTCGGATCAACTCGCTCGAGGACACCGAGCTCGAGGTCATGGAACGTCTCGAGACCGCTCAGATCTCCCTCACGGAGCGGTCGGCCGAGCTCGCTGCCATGGAGGGCGAGGAAGCAGAGCTGCGGTCAGCCTTCGAGAAGAAGGCAGGCGACCTGCAGTCCGAGCTCGCGGCGGCGCAGTCGGAACGGGTCACGAACGCCGCCGGCGTCCCGGACGACCTGTTGGTTCTCTACGAAAAGCTGCGCGTGCAGAAGGCCGGGGTGGGTGCTGCGGCGCTCCACCGGCGGGAGTGCAGTGGCTGCCGGCTCACGCTGAACGCCTCCGACCTCGCCGTGATCGGCAGGGCACCCTCGGACGAGGTGATCCGCTGCGAGGACTGCAGCCGGATCCTGGTGCGTACCGGGGAGTCTGGTCTTTGACCGCCGCACGAGAACGCCGGTCCGTGATCGTCGAAGCTGACGGTGCCTCCAGGGGCAATCCGGGCCCGGCTGCCTACGGCGCGCTGGTCAGGGACGCCGAGACCGGTGAGCTGATCGCCGAGCGCGGGGAGGCGATCGGTGTCGCGACCAACAACGTCGCCGAGTACCGCGGCCTGATCGCTGGACTCGAGCTCGCCGCCGAGCACGCGCCCGGGGCCGAGATCGAGGTGCGGATGGACTCCAAGCTGGTCGTCGAGCAGATGACCGGCAACTGGAAGGTCAAGCATCCCTCGATGAAGCCACTCGCGGCCGAGGGCCAGCGACTGGCGCCGCCCGGTACGAAGTACACCTGGGTCCCCCGAGCGGAAAACGCCGAAGCGGACCGGTTGGCTAACGCAGCACTCGACGCGGAGCGTGGAGGAGGAGCCGAGACGGCGCTTGTGTCCTCCTCCGGTGCGACTCGAACGGACACAAGCGCCGTCTCGGCGACCCCACGGGCGGAGAGTGAGCCGGCTGCGGAGGGTGACCCGAAGGGGTCTGAAACCGAAACCAAACGCGGTTGGGGCCCGCCGGGTAAGCCCACGACGTTGGTGCTCATCCGCCACGGCGTCACCGAGCACACCATCGGCAAGCTCTTCTCGGGTGGTCTGGCGAGCAGCAACCCGCCGCTGAACGACGAGGGACGCGAACAGGCGCGGGCCACGGGGGAGTGGCTGGCCCCGCTGGCCGGGACATTCGACGCGCTGGTCAGTTCGCCCGTCCGGCGTACCCGCGAGACCGCGGAGATCCTGGCGGGGTTCTTCGACCTCGAGATCGAGGAGGAGCCCGGTATCGCCGAGATGGAGTTCGGGACCTGGGACGGGATGAGCTTCACCGAGGTGCACGACCAGTTCCCCGACGAGATCGGGTCCTGGTTTGGCGACCTCGAGTCGGCGCCACACGGCGGTGAGTCCTTCCGTGCTGTGGAGAAGCGGGTCCTCGAGGGTCGCGACCGGATCGTCTCGTCGTACGACGGGCAGACGGTGGTCGTGGTCAGCCATGTGACCCCGATCAAGACCCTGGTCGCCGATGCCCTGGGGGCGCCGCTGGAGGCGGTCTACCGGATGGAGCTCGCGCCGGCGTCGGTCTCGGTGATCTCCTACTTCAAGGTCGGCCCGGAGGGTGACATCCCGATGGCCAACCTGCGGCTCTACAACGGCCGGCCCACCGACATCTTCGGCTAGTGGCCATTCCCTTGAGTTCGTCGGGGTCCCCGCGGCCCAGGCACGCACATCGCTGCGTTGGAGTCGGTCGAAGGAGGTCAACTACGACTTCCCTCCTCCGCCTTGCGCTGCACGCACCCGGACCACGGCTACCCTCGACGAACTTGCGGTCATGACCACTAGCCGGTCCCAAAGCTGCGCTCAGATTGTGATTTGGACAGCGGATTTGATGAGTTTCTCTACGCTGCCGTCGCCGGCTGGACGTAACGTAATGGACTTCGTCTGGTCGCCTGTAGCCAAGTGCAGAATGGCGTCGTCTGGAGTTGTAGAACTCTCGATGTAGGCGATGACGTCGCGTCGGGCCTGGGCCTTGGTGGCGTAGACGGTGCGGTAGACGCGCTCGTTCTTCAGCGCTGAGAAGAACGATTCGGCCATCGCGTTGTCCCGACACACCGGTCCGACCGGCCGAGGAACGCATCCCCAGATCCTTGACCAGGCCCCGGTAGGCGCAGAGGTGTAGACGCTGCCGCGGTTGAGTGGAAGACCGCCAACGGCTCGATCACGCTCGTGGCGGCGGCATTCTTCAGCGCCGTCTCGACGAGCTCGGTGCGCATGTGGTCCGCGATCGACCAGCCCACGACCTTCTTGGAGTAGCAGTCGATGACGTGGCGAGGTAGATGAATCCGGCCCAGGTGTGGATGTACGTGATGTCGCCGACGAACTTGACTCGGGACGGTCGCGGTGAAGTCACGCTCCACCAGGTCAGGCATGTCGCTGCTGCCTCGGCGTCGCCTCGGTGGTGACGCGGAACGGGCGGGGCTGGCAGGCGATGAGCTCTGGGTGCGCATGATCTGACGTACCAGCTCCGGTGAGCACTCGGTGCCCTCCTCGGCCAGGTCGGCGTGGATCGGCGGTACCCGTAGGTCCCGTCGAGGCGGCGAAGAACGCCTCCACGCGGGCCGTCAGCGCCTCACGACGGGCCGCGGTGGCTGACTGCGGCCGGGAGAGCCAGTGGTAGAACCCCGACGTCGAGACGTCAACGAGGTGCACATCTTGGTCACCGGATTCAGCTCACTCGGATCGGTACGGCAAGAGTAGATGTACTCGTATCTGCTCACGGTCGCTGCTCCCGCGCGAAGTAAGCACTGGCTTTTTTCAAGAACGCCGTCTCCGCGCGTAGGTCGGCCACGACCCGCTCGAGCTCCTTGAGCCTGGCCCGCTCGGTGAGCGTCAGCTCGGTCTCGGTGCCGCCGTTGGCCTCGCGGTACTTGTTCAGCCAGTTCCGCAGGGTCTGAGGATCAACGCCGTAGGCGGTCGCGACGTGCTTGATGGTCTTGGAGGTCGCGATCATTTCCTGGCATAGCTTGTGTTTGAACTTCTGGCTGAATTGTGTATGTGATGTAGTGATTGCGGATATTGTTTATAGTAGAATTTTTATTTTAGGAGGGTACACCGTGAGATAGGGCAGCTCAGAGCTCCTCGACGACCACGTCCAGCTGCTGACCGGTCCTGCCCGGCTCGTGGAGCTCGACCTTCCAGCCGAGTGCCGTGATCTCGTCGGCGAGGCGCGCAGGGCTCGAGGCCGCCGTGCCGTGCTGGAGCAGCGTGCGCACGAGGCGGCCCTTGGTCGCCTTGTTGAAGTGGCTGACCACCTTGCGTTGCGACCCCACCTGGTGCAGCACGCGCACGGTGGCGACCTTGCGTGCCAGGTCACGCGGTGGCTGCCAGAAGGCGGCGTACGTCGTGGACCGGAGGTCGACGACAAGGCCGTTCCCGGCGGCCTCGCGCAGCACCGGGTCGAGCACCCGGCGCCAGTGAGCCGAGACCACGCCGATGCCGGGAAGGTTGACCCCTCCGGAGAGCCGGTACGGCGGGAGCCGGTCGCCTGGCCGGACCAGGCCGAACAGCGACGAGATGATCGCGAGCGAGCGGGAGGCGCGCCGACGAGGGACGCTGTCGAGCGAGGCGAGGTCGAGGGCGTCGTACAGGACACCGGTGTAGAGGGCGTCGGCACGGGTGGTCGGGCTGGTGTGCAGGTGGGCGTTCCGGCGTACCTCATCGGCCTGGGTGGGTCCGAGGCCCAGCGTGCGGGCGGCCAGGCCGGGGTCGCCGCTGCACAGGTCCAGCAGGGCCGAGCTCACCTGCTCACGCGCTTCTGTGAGGGCCGGGAAGCTCAGCTGGTCAAGGGCGAGCGGCTTGCCCCGTCGTGGCGTCGACTTCGCCTCCGACGGCGGCAGCAGGATGAGCACCGCGCCAGCCTAGGACCCGCCAACAGCGGTATGTGCCTAGGGTTGAGAGGTCACGGGCCGACGGCCACAACTCGTCAGATGGGGAGCGGCAGTGGGAACGCGGGTGCTGCATGTCAAGGGTCCGGCCGTCGATGAGCTCCGCCAGGGCATCGCGGTCATTCAGAGGGAGCTGGGCGTCTCGCCCGAGTTCCCGGCCGCTGTGCAGGAGGCAGCCGAGCGAGCAGCTGGTTCCCCGCGTCTCCCGGAGCGCGACCTGACTGGCCTGGAGTTCCTGACGATCGACCCAGTCGGCGCCATGGACCTCGACCAGGCGATGCACCTCGAGGCCGACGGCGACGGGTACGTCGTGCAGTACGCCATCGCCGACGTGATGGCCTTCCTCGAACCGCAGGATCCGGTCGACGAGGAAGCGCACCGACGCGGCGAGTCGCTCTACGGCGCGGACAGCAAGGTCCCGCTGCACCCGACGGTGCTCAGCGAGGGAGCGGCGTCGCTGCTCCCCGACCAGGAGCGCCCCGCGTTCGTATGGACCATCCGCCTCGACGCCACCGGCGAGACCCAGGAGGCGAGCGTGGAGAGGGCACGCGTGCGCTCGCGGCAGCGTCTCGACTACGAGAGCGTGCAGCACGAGATCAACCGTGCTCCGGCCGGATCCACGCTCGCCCTGCTCAAGGACGTCGGGGAGCTGCGGATGGCCAGGGAGGCCGAGCGTGGCGGGGTATCGCTGCCGATGCCGGCCCAGGAGATCGACGTCCGTGAGGACATATGGCGGCTGGAGTACCGGGAGATGCTGCCGGTCGAGTCCTGGAACGCGCAGATCTCGCTGCTCACCGGGTTTGCGGCCGCGTCGATCATGGTGCGCGGCAAGGTGGGCGTCCTGCGCACGCTCCCGCCCCCGCCCGACTACGCGGTCACCCGGTTGCGTCGTACCGCTCGAGCGTTGGGGATCGACTGGCCGAGCAGCCAGAGCCATCCCGACTTCATCCGTTCGCTCGACCCGTCGCGTCCGGAGGAGGCCGCGCTCGTCGTGGCGTGCACGAGCCTGCTTCGCGGTGCCGGGTACGCCGCGTTCGACGCTCACCTTCCGGACCAGCGCGAGCACGCTGCGCTGGCGTCGTCGTACGCCCATGTCACGGCGCCCCTTCGCCGGCTGGTGGACCGCTACGGGCTCGAGGTCTGCGTGGCGCTGTGCGCAGGGGACGAGGTGCCGCAGTGGGTGCTCGACCGTCTCGGCGACCTGCCGGACATCATGCGTGACTCCGGCCGCAAGTCACACGCCTACGAGAACGCCGTACTGAACCTCGTCGAGGCGGCGACCCTGCAGCCCCGGATCGGCGAGCGGTTCGAGGCGGTCGTCACCGAGGTCGAGCACGATGACGAGCGCAGCGGCACCGTGATGGTGCGAGATCCGGCCGTCGAGGCATCCGTCTCCTCGCAGTCACCTCTGCCGGTGGGCGAGGACGTCGCCGTCACTCTCGCGGAGGCCGACCCGGCCACGCGGAAGGTGCACTTCACCCTGTAGTGCGTCGGGCCGCAGGCAGGGTGACGGTGAAGGTGCTGCCTTGTCCCAGCACCGACTCGACCTCGACTGTTCCTCCGTGGCGCTCGACGATGCGCTTCACGATGGCGAGGCCGAGGCCGGTGCCGGGTTGCGTGAAGGCTGCGGGGTTCGTCGACCGGAAGAACTCGGTGAAGAGCTTGGCCCGGTCTGCCGCCGAGATGCCAAGCCCTCGGTCGACCACCCGGAGGACCACCGAGTCCTCGTGTTGGTCGAGGGTGATGCGGACACTGCGTCCCTCGGGGGTGTACTTGACCGCGTTGCTGACCACGTTCATCACGACCTTGTCGAGCTCCGCGCGCTCACCGAGGGTCAGCACGGGCCGAGGAGGCACGGCGACGGTGACCGCAAGGTGCTTCCTCTGCGCCGCGAGGGTGGTCAGGGCAACGGCGTCCCTCACGAGTACGACGAGGTCGACGCTCTCCTGGCGAAGCGGGTTCGCCGGGTCTCCGACCTTCCGCAGCAGAAGCAGGTCATCGATCACCCGGGACATGCGCTTGCACGCCCGCCCGATGGCAGCCAGGGACGGCCCTGCGTGCTCCCCGGTGCTGAACATGCCCGACTCGAGCATCTCGAGGTGACCGGCCACGGTCGTGAGCGGACTCTTCAGCTCGTGCGACACGGTGGCGATGAGCTGGCTCTTGTACGCGTCGAGCCCCTGCAGCTCGGTGACAAGCGCGTGCTCCCGCTCGAAGGTCCGCGCGTTGAGGGTTGCGCGCCCCAGGTCGTGACCGATGTCGAGCAGGGCCGAGCACTCGATCGCGGTCCACTCTCGCTCGACATCACGACGGGTGAGCACCATGCTCCCCATGTGTTCCGTCCCTGCGCCAAGCGGGACGACCACCATGGAAGACATCGAGATGTCGTGCAGCAGCGCAACGAGCTCGTCGGACTCCTGTGGATCCAAGATCGGCGGAAGGGGATGCCCGTTACCAACGGTCACCACCCGCTGATGGTGCCAGCAGTAGTTCGCAGACCTCTCGGCGAACTCGATGACCGCCGCCGGCAGGTGGAGGCCCATCTGCTCCGGCGTGTACATCCGACCCCCGCGGTCGTCCTCGACGATGGTCTGGATCCAAAGCCCATTGGCACGGAAGCCCTCGACGAGGGGGGCCTCGCTCGCGGCGAGCAAACCGTCGAAGCTGAGCTGGGCGCTGCTGGTGCGCACGATCTCCTTCACCGTGTTCGCCATGGCGACCTGCTCGCCGAAGGAGACCCGCTCCACCTCCGAGAGCACGGCGCGACTGGCCAGTGCAGCGAACCGTTCGAGTACACGTCGATGCTCCGGTCCTGGCCGCAACCCGTCTAGTGGCTCGTCGATCGCGAGGACTCCGCGCAGCTCGCCCTGCTCGTCATACAGCGGAGCAACGAGCATGTCCATCGGGTGCCACGCGTTCGGTTCGTCTCTGACGGCCATGGGAGGCACGATCCAGCCGCGGTCACCGGAACGGATCGTGCCACGCTCTTGCGGCACGAACTGCAAGACGCCCCAGTCCTCCGCGACTCGAGCTCGTCGAGCATCATCCCCACGGTGATGCACGTGCCGATCCCCGCGGGGCGAGCAGTGT
The DNA here is from genome assembly GCA_963759525.1 of uncultured Actinomycetota bacterium. Classification (GTDB taxonomy): domain Bacteria; phylum Actinomycetota; class Actinomycetes; order Propionibacteriales; family Nocardioidaceae; genus Marmoricola. The sequence goes on from CAVWZO010000018.1 coordinate 39,737, forward strand.
CCACGACGAGCACCAGCTCGTCGCCCTGCCGCATCCGGATGGCGGCCACGGCAAACCCGGCCACCGCCACGATTCCGTCGGCGATCAGCTGGAGGTTCTCCACGAGGGTGTCCGCCACCAGCCAGTGGGCTGTCCGCGCCGCGGGCGCGCTCGGCGCAGCGTCCTCGTCCGTGGCTGTCATGGAGCCCCCTCGGAACATTTTAGGGCCGGGCGGCCTCTTGACGCACGGAACCGGAAAAACCGCGCATTTTGGGTGTATTTGCCGGTGGATCTGTTGACCCGCTCCGGGCCCGCCGTGGCCTATCCTTGGCACGCGGATGGGCTGGCCGGGCGGCCGCGTCACCGAGGGGGTCACCTCGAGGTGTCGAGGAAGGTCCGGGCTCCACAGGACAAGGTGGTGGGTAACACCCACCCGGGGTGACCCGCGGGATCAGTGCCACAGAAAACAGACCGCCGTCGCTCCTCGGAGCAGCGGTAAGGGTGAAACGGTGGTGCAAGAGACCACCAGCGCGGCGGGAGACCGTCGTGGCTAGGCAAACCCCACCTGGAGCAAGACCAGACAGCGAGCGTTCGAGGGCGGTCCGCCCGAGCTCGCGGGTAGGTCGCTGGAGGTTGTCGGCAACGGCAGCCGGAGATGGATGGCCGCCAACCGTGCCGTCGTGAGGCGGTACGGCGAACAGAACCC
>CAVWZO010000019.1:0-387611 GCA_963759525.1 uncultured Actinomycetota bacterium
GCGTTGCATCGAATTAATCCGCATGCTCCGCCGCTTGTGCGGGCCCCCGTCAATTCCTTTGAGTTTTAGCCTTGCGGCCGTACTCCCCAGGCGGGGCGCTTAATGCGTTAGCTGCGGCACGGAACTCGTGGAATGAGTCCCACACCTAGCGCCCAACGTTTACGGTGTGGACTACCAGGGTATCTAATCCTGTTCGCTCCCCACACTTTCGCTCCTCAGCGTCAGGTAATGCCCAGAGAACCGCCTTCGCCACCGGTGTTCCTCCTGATATCTGCGCATTTCACCGCTACACCAGGAATTCCGTTCTCCCCTGCATACCTCTAGTCTGCCCGTATCAGAAGCAGGCTCGGGGTTAAGCCCCGAGTTTTCACTCCTGACGCAACAGACCGCCTACGAGCCCTTTACGCCCAATAATTCCGGACAACGCTCGCACCCTACGTATTACCGCGGCTGCTGGCACGTAGTTGGCCGGTGCTTCTTCTGCGCATACCGTCACTTTCGCTTCGTCTGCGCTGAAAGAGGTTTACAACCCGAAGGCCGTCATCCCTCACGCGGCGTTGCTGGATCAGGCTTTCGCCCATTGTCCAATATTCCCCACTGCTGCCTCCCGTAGGAGTCTGGGCCGTGTCTCAGTCCCAGTGTGGCCGGTCACCCTCTCAGGCCGGCTACCCGTCGAAGCCTTGGTGGGCCATTACCTCACCAACAAGCTGATAGGCCGCGAGCTCATCCTTCACCGCCAGAACTTTCCACCACCATCAGATGCCTGAAGTGGTCGTATCCGGTATTAGCTCCCGTTTCCGGGGGTTATCCCGATGTGAAGGGCAGATTGCTCACGTGTTACTCACCCGTTCGCCGCTCGTGTACCCCGAAGGGCCTTACCGCTCGACTTGCATGTGTTAAGCACGCCGCCAGCGTTCGTCCTGAGCCAGGATCAAACTCTCCGTTGAATTCTTGCGACAGCTGCAGTTTCGCAACTGTCAATTCTTGGTGTTATCTCCCGGCAAGAGAACGATTCACTGACTATTGTCAGAATCATCGTTTGTCTTACCAAAGGAACCGCCGACGCTCCATCACCGGCAAATGCCGGACCAGGAATGTCGGACGGGTATAAATTAATTCGTCGACTTTTGGCACACTGTTGAGTTCTCAAGGATCAAGCGCGCACCGCAGACCGGTCTCTCGACCGTCCCGGGGGGCAACCTGTTAAAACTTACCGGGTGAGTACCTCCGAGTCAAATCTCTTCGGCCTTGCCCAGCCCCCTCGCGCAGCAGTCTCGACCTCGGCGTTCCGAGGCCGCCATAGCGCGCACTCGGACCACCTCGGCTGAGGTGAACGTGTGGGGTTTTGTCCCGGTCCGGCCGCCCGACCTCGCGGTCTTGCGTCCTGCACTTCCGGGCCAACGAGGTGAAACATTAGGGCGCTGCCGAGCACCCGTCAAATCGGCTCGGAGTGGCTCAGGTCACAACTGACGTTCACGCAGGTCAGAGCCGCCTCAGGCTCCGAATCCCCTGTCAGGACAGGCGATTCCCCGCGTGTCGGCGAGCGTGGGGCAGCCGCTCAGTCGCATCGACTCACCCAGTTCCGTGCCGAGCTCCGCCAGTGCCCGGGACGCACCTTCGGTGCCCTCCGCTGCCAGTGCGTGGAACATCGGCCGGCCCACGAACGCGGCGTCGGCGCCCAGGGCGACAGCCAGCATCACGTGCATGCCCGAGCGCACGCCCCCGTCGACGTACACCTGGGCAGCGCCACCCACGGTCGCGCGCACCGCTTCGATGCAGGTCGCGGTGGCAACGACCTGGTCGAGCTGCCTGCCGCCGTGGTTGGAGATCCACACGGCACTCGCTCCGGCGGAGACGCAGCGCCTCGCGTCGTCCGCGCGCAGCACGCCCTTGACCACCACCGGGAGTCCGGTGGTTATCGCCAGCCATTCGACGTCTGCCGGTCCGAGGTCCATGGCCTTCGCGCGGTCGGTTGGCTCGAGTCCCGCCGTGACCGTGGCGTTGGCTCCGACCCACGTTGGATCGGCGATCTCCCAGACGCGGGGGCCACCGCCAGGCAGCGGATAGCGGGTGCCGAGCACTGGGGTGTCGGCGGTGAGCACCACGGCTGCGGCACCCGCAGACGAAGCGGCCTCGAGCACCGGGCGCGAGTCGTCGCGGTTCGCGGCGACGTAGATCTGCAGCCACCAGGTGACGCCGGTGACCGCGATGTCGGCGAAGGTGCTTCCGGCGTTGCTCGAGAGCACCAGGGGTACGCCGGCGGCGGCAGCCGCGCGAGCCATCGCCACCTCGCCGTCGGGGTCGGCCGCGCGCTGCAGCGTCATCGGAGCGACGCCGATCGGCAGCTCGAATGTGGTGCCCAGCAGGTCCGTGGACGTGTCGACGACGCGGACGTCACGCAGGACGTGTGGCTCGACGCGGATCGACCGCCAGGCGGCTACCGACTCACGGAGTGTGATCTCGTCGCGGGCACCCTCGGCGATGTAGCGGAAGACGGCCTCGGGCAGGGCTTCACGGGCGAGTGACTCCACCTGGTCGAGCCAGCGCCCGGGGGTCGCCGTCATCTGCCCACAGCCATCTGGTCAGCGCATCTCCACACCGGCCAGGTTCTTCTTGCCGCGGCGGAGGACCAGCCAGCTCCCGGCGATGAGGTCGTCGCCGTCGGGGACGTGCTCGACGTCGGTGATCCGCTCGTTGTTCAGGTAGGCGCCACCCTCGGAGATCGTCCGGCGTGCCTCACCCTTGCTCTTGGACAGGCCGGTCTCCACGAGGAGATCGACCACCGGCGTACCTTTCGCTGCCTGCGTGGAGCCCGCCTCGCGCAGCGCGGCGGCGAGGGTCTCGCTCCTCAGCTCGCGCAGGTTCCCGCTACCGAACAGGGCTGCTGCGGCGGCCTTGGCGTGCTCGGTCTCCTCGGCGCCGTGTACGAGGGTGGTGACCTCGTCCGCGAGTGCCTTCTGGCCTGCACGCAGGTAGGGCTTCTCCTTCGTCTGTGCCTCGAGCTCCTCGATCTGGGCCTGGGAGAGGAAGGTGAAGATGCGCAAGAGCTCGCCGACCTTCTCGTCCTCGACGTTGAGCCAGAACTGGTGGAAGGCGTAGGGGGCCATCATCTCCTTGTCGAGCCACAGCGCCCCGCCCTCGGTCTTGCCGTACTTGGTGCCGTCGGCCTTCTCGACCAGCGGCGTCGCGAAGGCGTGCGCCTTGCCGCCGTCGGCGCGCCTGATCAGCTCGACGCCGCCGGTGAGGTTGCCCCACTGGTCGCTGCCGCCGAACTGCAGTCGCACGCCGTGGTCGCGGTAGAGGTTGAGGAAGTCCATCGACTGCAGCAGCACGTAGCTGAACTCGGTATAGCTGATGCCGGCCTCGAGGCGGCTCCTGACGACGTCACGCGCGAGCATCCGGTTGACCGGGAAGTGCTTGCCGATGTCGCGCAGGAAGTCGATGGTCGACAGGCTCGCCGTCCAGTCGTAGTTGTTCACCATCGTGGCTGCGTTGGGCCCCTCGAAGTCGAGGTACGGCTCGATCTGGCGGTGGACCTTGTCGACCCACTCCTTCACGGTGTCCAGCGAGTTGAGCGTGCGCTCGCCGGAGTCCCGGGGGTCGCCGATCATTCCGGTTGCACCGCCGACGAGGGCGTACGGCGTGTGGCCGGCCAGCTGCAACCGCTTGGCGGTGACGAGCTGCACCAGGTTGCCCATGTGCAGGCTGGGGGCCGTGGGGTCGAAGCCGACGTAGAACCGCACCGACTCCTCGCTGAGCGCCGCGCGCAGCGCGTCGAGGTCGGTCGAATGCGCGATGAGCCCACGCCATTCGAGATCGTCCAGCAGGGTCGGGTCGATGGTCACGCTGTGGTTCTCCTGGAGAGGGTGCGCGACGGGATGTCGCGGCAGGACAGGGAGTCGGCAGAGTCGGGTGGGTCGGCACCAGCCTGCCATGTTCCGCCCGCGCGGCTGACCCCGTTTGGCTGACGCTGGTCGGCTCAGCCGGCCGACCAATGGGGGTCGCGACCAGCCAACGCGAGCGCCTTGGCGAACGGAGGCGCATCGTCGGGCACCTGGACCTGGGGGCCGAAGGCGCCGCCGGAGCGGCCCTGCTCACCGATCTGCTCGAGGATCTCCAGCGCGCGCTGGGCGGCCTCGTCGTCGTAATCGAGATCCTGGCCGGTCCCCTTCGCGAGGTCCCAGCCGTGCAGCATCACCTCGACGAAGCCCATGTCACCGACCATCTGCCTGGGCATTCCGCCATCTGTCGGGTCACCCTCCCAGGCATCGGGCTGGCTCCACGCGTCCGCGAACTCGGTGAGCCTCCGGCCCAGGTCCTCGCGCCACTGTTCGCTGATGTTCTCCCCGCTCGTGCCCCATGGATCCTCGGGGTCCTGGGGCACCGAGGCGCCCACCCGCCGCATGGCCTCGATGGTGCCGAGCATGTGGTTGGCGACGGAGCGAACGTCGAACTCGGTACACGGGGTCGGCTTGTCCATCTCCTCCTCGGAGACGCCGTACACAACGGGCTGGAGGCTGGCGACGACGCTGTACAGGTGGTCCCGGGTAGCCATGGGATGCCTTTCGCTCGGCAGTCGAGTCTGCGGGGCAGGTCTGACGGCCACGCTACCGATCTCCCACGGTTGGGCCGCAACCTGTCGTACGCTCGCCGCCAGTCCGCCTGCCCTCCATGTGAAGGCCGTTTCTCATGAAGCAACGCCGACCGTTCTCGGTCCTGGCAATCGTCTGTCTCGTCCTTTCCGGCCTTGTCCTCACTGCGTCACCCGCTGAGGCGCGACGCATGAACCTGCACCGCGGAAGTCGCGGCACAGCCGTGAAGGTCCTCGAGATCCGGCTCGCGCGGCTGTACCTCCTGCCGACCTCGGCGGTGGACGGGCGCTACCGCGCTGCGACGGTGAACAGCGTCCGGCACTTCCAGTGGCGGATGGGCCTGCCGGCGACAGGGCGGGTGAACCGGCGTACCTGGAACCTGGTGGCGGGCGAGGCCGCCCGCCGCGCCGCGGCTCCCGCGCCGAAGATCATCGGACACCGTGGCCAGGTCACCTCCGCCACCGGCGAGAACACCCTCGGGGCGATGCGGTTGGCCGCGCCGCACGCCAGCATGCTGGAGTTCGACCTCCGCCTGACGGCCGACCACGAGCTCGTGCTGATGCACGACAACGGGCTGGACCGGACAACCAACTGCACGGGAAGCGTCTCGTCGTGGACACTCGCCGACCTGCGCGCAGAGTGCCGGGTGGGTGCCCAGGTGGTCCCGACCTTCGACGAGGTGGCGGAGTACGCCGCTTCGGTCGGCAAGCCCATCGCGCCCGACCTGAAGGACGCGAAGATGACCATGGACGACCTCGCGAAGGTGGTCCTGGTCATCCAGAGACACGGTCTGGCCACCCGCGCGTGGGTGCAGTCCGTCTACGGCAGCCGGTTCGCGGGGCTGCGTGAGCTCGAGCCGCGGCTGCGGACTGTCCTGGTGTCCATGGGGATCCCCTCGCCGAGCTCGGTGACCGCGATCGGGGCAGCGGGTGTGGCAGTCCCCGTCTCGACGCTGACGATTCCGCGCGTTCGCGCGTACCACTCGGCGAGTTTGCAGGTGTGGGGGTGGACGGCGCGGTCGATTCCCGAGCTGCAGATGACCAAGGCGATGCGCGCGGACAGCGTCGTGACGGACATCCCGGCGACTGCCCGGGCGCTCTACCACTACGAACACTAGGAGACGTCCCTGCGGGCCCGCGCCTTCGCTGGGACGTAGCGGCTCACGGTGGGATCGTCGGTGATCCAGAACCGCCACGGGCGGTCCGCGGCCAGCCGCAGGCCGACACGCGGACCCGAACTGATCGCACGAGGTGGCGCCTCGAGCCGCAGGACGTCGCACAGGTCGAGGCCGTTGTCGTCTCGGTGGATGCCCATCGCCCGGCACAGCCGCCCGGGGCCGCGGGCGAGGTCGCGGTCGGTGGAGCCGGGACGACGCTGCCTGGCGAGCTCGAGTCCGTCGACGACCTGGCCGGCCCGCAGGAGGATGGCGCTGGCCTCTCCATCCGGCCCGCAGGAGACGTTGCAGCAGTGGTGCATGCCGTAGGTGAAGTAGACGTAGAGGTGCCCGGGTGGGCCGAACATCACCGCGTTGCGGTTGGTGCGGCCCTTGTGGGCGTGGGAGCCGGGGTCGTGTGCGCCGTCGTACGCCTCGACCTCGGTCAGGCGCACAGTGACGTCCCCGTGGGTGAACATCGCGCCGAGGAGGCGTGGGGCGGCCTCAAGGACGGGTCCCGCGAGTACGTCGAGCAGGGTCACGAGAGCCAGCCCCGGTGGTCCGCCACCGCCGCCCGGAGCTCGTCGAGCTGCTCGGCCACCCGGTCGGGCGCGGTGCCGCCGCGGCCGTTGCGCGAGGATACCGAGCCCTCCGCGGTGAGAACGTCGCGGACCGACGGAGTCAGTCGGGGGTCGATCCCGGCGAACTGCTCGTCGGTCAGCTGGTCGAGCTCGAGGCCGAGCTCCTCGCACCGTCGTACGCACGACCCGGCGAGCTCGTGGGCCACCCGGAAAGGCACGCCTTCGCGGACCAGCCACTCGGCGATGTCGGTGGCCAGGGAGAACCCCTGCGGGGCAAGCTCAGCCATCCGGGCGGTGTCGAAACGGAGCGTCGCCACCTGGCCGGCGAACGCGGGCAGGAGCAGCTCGAGGGTGTCCACGGAGTCGAAGACCGGCTCCTTGTCCTCCTGGAGGTCACGGTTGTAGGCGAGCGGCAGGGCCTTGAGCGTCGCGAGCAGACCGGTGAGGTTGCCGATCAGCCGACCCGACTTGCCTCGGGCGAGCTCGGCGATGTCCGGGTTCTTCTTCTGCGGCATGATGCTCGACCCCGTCGAGAACCCGTCGTCCAGCGCCACGAAGCCGAACTCGCGCGTGGCCCAGAGGATGATCTCCTCGGCCTGCCTGCTGACGTCGACGCCGATCATCGCGGTGACGAAGGCGAACTCCGCGACGAAGTCGCGAGATGCAGTGCCGTCGATCGAGTTGGGCGTGCTCCCCGTGAAGCCGAGGTGACGCGCGACCGCCTCGGGGTCGAGGCCGAGGCTGGATCCGGCGAGTGCTCCGGAGCCGTACGGCGAGTCGGCGGCGACGCGGGCGTCCCAGTCGCGGAGGCGCGCGACGTCGCGGACCAGCGGCCAGGCATGGGCCATCAGGTGGTGGCTGAGGAGCACCGGCTGGGCGTGCTGCAGGTGCGTTCGGCCGGGCATGATCGCGCCGTGGTGCCGCGCGGCCTGGTCGGCGATCGCCTCGACGAGGTCGAGGACCAGGCCCGCGACGACCCGGGCGTGGTCGCGCAGGAACACCTTGAACAGGGTGGCGATCTGGTCGTTGCGGCTGCGACCCGCGCGCAGCTTGCCGCCGAGGTCGGGTCCGAGCAGGTCGACGAGCGCCCCCTCGAGGGCGCCGTGGACGTCCTCGTCGGCGTCGGTCGGCAACAGCTCGCCCGCCAACACCTGGCGGTCGAGCTCGTCGATGCCGGTGAGCAGCCCGGACAGCTCGGCGTCGGTGAGCAGGCCGGCCAGGTGCAGGGCGCTCGCGTGGGCGCGGGAACCGTCGAGGTCGTAGCTGGCGAGGCGCCAGTCGAAGTGGGTGCTGCGCGAGAGCGCCTCGAGCTCGGGGCTCGGTCCCCCCGCGAAACGGCCGCCCCAGAGCTTGCCGGCGCCCGTCGTACCGCCCGGGGTGGTGCTGTTGGTCATGCTTTCCTCTCGTTGCTGGCCGCCCGCCGCCCTCGTGAGCTCGATGTAACGCGGTGTTATGGACGCTGAGTGCCCGGTGTGCGGCTTGTTCAGCGACCATAACTCCGCGTTACATGCGAACATACTTTGGGTCCTCAGTCGGTGCCGGTCTCCATGGCCACGTCGTCGAGGATCCGGTCGCTCTCGTCACCCTCGGCGGCCGGGTTGCTGGTGATCCTGTCGGCGCCGCCGGCCTCGAGCTCGCCGTACAGGATCCCGTTCTCGACCAGTACGGTGCCCTGCTCGATCGGCTGGGCGGCGTACAGCTCGAGCTTGGCGCGCGAGTCGGCGATGTCGAGGTTGCGCATCGTCAACTGGCCGATCCGGTCGGTCGGGCCGAAGGCTGCGTGCTCGGTGCGCTCCATCGAGAGCTTGTCCGGGTGGTAGGAGAAGTTCTCCCCGCTCGTGGCCACGACGGTGTAGTCCTCCCCGCGGCGCAGGCGCAGGGTGACCTCCCCGGTCACCAGTGAGGCGATCCAGCGCTGGATCCCTTCCCGCTGCATCAGCGACTGCGGGTCCAGCCAGCGGCCCTCGTACAGCAGCCGGCCCAGCCGGCGGCCCTGGTCGTGGTAGCTGGCAATGGTGTCCTCGTTGTGTACGGCGTTGAGCAGCCGCTCGTAGGCGATCCACAGCAGCGCCATGCCCGGGGCCTCGTAGACGCCCCGCGACTTGGCCTCGATGATGCGGTTCTCGATCTGGTCGCTCATGCCCAGGCCGTGCCGGCCGCCGATCTCGTTGGCCTTCATCACCAGCTGCACCGGGTCGTCGTACCTCATGCCGTCGATGCCGACCGGGCGACCTGCCTCGAAGCGGATCGTGACGTCCTCGGTCTCGATGTGCACCGAGGGGTCCCAGAACTTCACGCCCATGATCGGCTCGATGGTCTCCAGCGAGACGTCGAGGTGCTCCAGCGTCTTGGCCTCGTGGGTGGCGCCCCAGATGTTGGCGTCGGTGGAGTAGGCCTTCTCCTTGCTGTCGCGGTAGGGCAGGTCGTGCTCGGTGAGCCACTGGCTCATCCCCTCACGACCACCGAGCTCGTGCACGAACTCGGCGTCGAGCCACGGCTTGTAGATGCGCAGCTCGGGGTTGGCGAGCAGGCCGTAGCGGTAGAAGCGCTCGATGTCGTTGCCCTTGAAGGTCGAGCCGTCACCCCAGATGTCGACGCCGTCCTCGTGCATCGCGCGCACGAGCATGGTGCCGGTGACCGCCCGGCCGATCGGGGTGGTGTTGAAGTACACGCGTCCGCCGGAGCGGATGTGGAAGGCACCGCAGGCCAGCGCCGCGAGACCCTCCTCGACCAGCGCGTGCCGGCAGTCGACCGAGCGCGCGATCTTGGCGCCGTAGAGCAGCGCACGTTCGGGTACGCCGTCGATGTCGGGCTCGTCGTACTGGCCGATGTCGGCGGTGTAGGTGCAGGGGATCGCTCCCTTGTCGCTCATCCAGGCCACTGCCACCGAGGTGTCGAGCCCTCCGGAGAAGGCGATGCCGACCCGTTCGCCGGTGGGCAGTGCGGTCAGGACCTTGCTCATGTGTGTGTCTCCTCAAGTCTTCGCTGTGTCTCGTGGCATTCGGGTGGTGGTCTCGACTGATCGCTCGCTTCGCTCGCTGCTCGACCACCTAGAACTCTTGCTTTGCGGGTGGTGGTCTCGACTGATCGCTCGCTTCGCTCGCTGCTCGACCACCTAGAACTCTTGCTTTGCGGGTGGTGGTCTCGACTGATCGCTCGCTTCGCTCGCTGCTCGACCACCTAAGCAATCTCGCTCGCTTCGCTCGCTGCTCGACCACCTAAGCAATCTCGCTCGCTTCGCTCGCTGCTCGACCACCTAGGAGCCGCCGGTGGGCGGCGGGATTCGGCTGGTCCCGTTGGCGAGGTCGAGGAAGCGCTGCTCGAGCGCCTCTCCCCCGGCCGGGTCGCGGGCGATCACGAGCACTGTGTCGTCACCTGCGATCGTGCCGAGCACGTCGCCGAGCTCGGCCTTGTCCATGGCCGAGGCCAGGAAGTTCGCTGCGCCAGGTGGCGTGCGGAGTACGACGAGGTTGGCCGAGGAGTCCGCGGAGACGAGCAGCTCCGCGCACAGCTTCGAGAGTCGCGCCTCGCTCGCGGCGGACTCACGACCGACCGTCGGGGTGCGGTCACCGCCTTCAGCCGGTACGGCGTAGACCAGGGCGCCGCTGGCCGTGCGGACCTTGACGGCATCGAGCTCCACGAGGTCGCGCGACAGGGTCGCCTGGGTGACCGTGAGCCCGTCGGAGGTGAGCCGGTCGGCGAGCTCGGACTGCGAGCGCACCTGGCCGGTCTCGAGCAGCTCGATGATCCGCTGCTGACGGGCGCTCTTGGTGACCGGGAAATGGGAGTGCCCAGAAGGAGGTCCAGAGATGTGCTCGGTCATTCGACCCCCTCTCCCTCGAGCAGCCATGCCATGACCGCCTTCTGCACGTGCCGACGGTTCTCGGCCTCGTCCCAGACGACGCTGCGCGGCCCGTCGATCACCTCGGCGGTGATCTCCTTGCCGCGGTAGGCGGGCAGGCAGTGCAGCACGATCGCGTCGTCGGCTGCGGCCGCCAGCAGCGAGTCGTTGAGCTGCCACGGCTCGAACACGTCGGCCGCCCGTGCGTCCGACTCGTCCTCCCGGCCCATGGAGACCCACGTGTCGGTGGCGAGTACGCCGGCTCCGGTGGCCGCCTCGACCGGGTTGAGGACGTACTGTGCCGACCCCCCGGTGCCCTCGGCGATCTCGCGCGCCCGGGCGAGGATCGCCTGGTCGGGCTCGAAGGCCACGGGACCGCTCACCCGCACGTGCATCCCGGCGGTCGCCCCGGCGAGCAGGTAACTGTTCCCCATGTTGCAGGACGGGTCGCCCAGGAACGTGAGTACCTGACCGGCCAGCTCACCTCGGTGCTCGCGAATCGTGAGCAGGTCGGCGAGCGCCTGGCAGGGGTGGAACTCGTCGGTGAGCGCGTTCACGACGGGTACGCCGGCGTGCTGCGCCATCTCCTCGAGCCGCGTCTGGGCGAAAGTCCGCCACACCACGAGCGAGGCCTGCCGGCCGAGCACGCGTGCCGTGTCGGAGACGGACTCCCGGACGCCGATCTGCGCGAGCGAGCCGTCGATCACCATCGGGAAGCCGCCGAGCTCGGCGATGCCCGACGCGAAGGACGCCTGGGTGCGCAGGGTCGGCTTGTCGAAGAGCACGGCCACGGTGCGAGGGCCGGCCAGCGGCTGGGCGTCGTACGGCGCTGCCTTGAGCCGGGCGGCGAGGTCGAGCAGCCGCGCCTGCTGCGCGGGGTCGAGATCGTCGTCGCGCAGGAAGTGGCGAGTGGAAGCGTCGGTCATGGCGAGTCCTCGAAGACGGAGTCGAGCAGTCCAGGCCAGGCAGTCAGGAAGGAGTCCGCCTGCTGCTCGGTGAGCACCAGCGGCGGCGCCAACCGGATGCGCTCGGGGGTCGGGTTGTTGATGATGAAGCCGGCCTCGAGCGCGGCGGCGGCGACCTCGGCCGAGAGCGGCTTGCTCAGGTCGAGACCGATCAACAGGCCCGCGCCGCGGACCTCGGTGACGCGGTCGTCGGCGGCCAGCCCGTCGCGCAGATGGTGGCCCAACGCGGTGACGTGCTCGAGCAGGCCCTCCTTCTCGATGGTGTCCAGGACCGCGAGTGCCGCCGCGGCCGCGACGGGGTTGCCTCCGAACGTGGTCCCGTGGTTGCCCGGCCCGAGCAGGTCGGCGGCCTCGCCGGTGGCGATGCAGGCGCCGATGGGGAATCCCCCGGCAAGACCCTTGGCGACCGTCACGATGTCGGCGAGCGCGTCTTGCGGGGTGGCCACGGCGGGACTCTGGTGGGCGTACCACGCGCCGGTGCGGCCAACGCCGGTCTGGATCTCGTCGAGCCACAGCAGCGCACCGCGCTCAGAGGTGATCTCGCGCGCCTGCTGGAGGTAGTCAAGTGGCGGCGCGACCACACCGGCCTCCCCCTGCAACGGCTCGAGGATCACGGCGGCGGTCCGGTCGGTCACAACGTCCGCCAGGGCGGCGGCGTCGCCGTACGGAACGAAGTCGACGTTGCCCGGGAGCGGCTCGAAGGGCTCGCGGTACGCCGCCTTGGCAGTCAGCGCGAGAGCGCCCATGGTGCGACCGTGGAACGCGCCCTCGGTGGCGACCAGGTGGGTACGCCCCGTCCGGCGAGTGAGCTTGAAGGCGGCCTCGTTGGCCTCGGCCCCGGAGTTGGCGAAGAAGACCTTGCCGGGTCTCGACTGATCGCTCGTCTCGACTGGCCGGTCGCTGGCGCTCCCTGCTCGACGCAAGGCTGCGCTCGCTGCTCGACCCCCTACGAGCTGATCGCTCGCTGCGCTCGCTGCTCGACCCTCTACGAGCTGATCGCTCCCTGCTCGACCATCTACGAGCAGGTCGAGGAGGCGCTCGGCCAGCGTGACCTGCGGCTCGGTGGCGAAGAAGTTCGAGACGTGTCCGAGTGTCTGGAACTGGGTCGTGACGGCGTTGACCAGCGCGGGGTGGGCGTGGCCCAGGGAGTTGACGGCGATGCCCCCGAGCAGGTCGAGGTACTGCTTGCCGGTGTCGTCCCAGACATACGCGCCTTCGCCGCGGGTCAGCACCAGTTTGGGCGGACCGAAGGTGTTCATCAGTGCGTTGGCATAACGCTCGTGCAGGTTGGTCATCACTGCTCCTTCCGCTCGCCGGTGGCGTAGGCCTTGCGGATCCGGGTCTGTACGCCGGGCAGGACCTGGGTGCCCACACCCTCCTTGGTGAACAGCTCGAGCAGCACCGAGTGGGCCTCGCGCCCGTCCACGACCGTGGCCCGCGGCACTCCGCCGGTGACCGCGTCGTAGCAGGCCTGCATCTTCGGGACCATGCCGCTGTCCAGGGTCGGCATCAGGTCGGCGAGGGCCTCGGGGCTGATCTCCTGGATCACGTCGTCGCTGTGCGGCCAGTCGCGGAAGAGGCCCTCTACGTCGGTGAGGACCAAGAGCTTCTCCGCTCCGAGGGCGATCGCCAGTGCGGCCGCCGCCGTGTCCGCGTTGACGTTGTGCACCAGCCCGACGTGGTCAGGGGCAACACTCGAGATCACCGGGATCCGGCCCGCGGCGACGAGGTCCTCAACCGCCTCCGGACGGACGTGCGCGACCTCGCCGACCAGACCGAGGTCGACCTCCTCGCCATCCACGACGGTGTTGGTCGTCTTGGCGGTGAACAGGCCGGCGTCCTCACCGGAGAGCCCGACAGCGATGTGGCCGTGCTGGTTGATCAGCCCGACGAGCTCACGCTGTACCTGGCCGACGAGCACCATCCGTACGACGTCCATCGCCTCGGGGGTGGTCACGCGCAGCCCGCCCTTGAACTCGGACTTGATGCCGAGCTTGTCGAGCATCGTGGAGATCTGCGGGCCACCACCGTGTACGACGACTGGCTTGAAGCCGGCGAAGCGGAGGAAGGCGATGTCCTCGGCAAAGGCCTTCTTGAGCTCGTCGTCGATCATCGCGTTGCCGCCGTACTTCACCACGACGACCTTGCCGTGGTACTTGATCAGCCACGGCAGGGCGCCGGCGAGGGTCTCGGCGGGGTGGCTGGAGTAGGGCTTCTCGTTCGTCATGATGAGTACGCGCTGTTCTCGTGGACGTAGGCATGCGTCAGGTCGTTGGTCCACACGGTCGCCCGCTCGGCCCCCGACTTCAGGTCGATCGTCACGGTGACCTCGCGGTCGCTCAGGTCGACGCCGGCGGGGTCCTCGGCGGGTGTCGACCTCCGGCACACCCAGACGCCGTTCATCGCGACGTCGAGGTCGGCGGGGTCGAAGGCCGCGCTCGTCGTACCGATGCTGGCGAGGACGCGCCCCCAGTTGGGGTCCTTGCCGAAGACCGCGGCCTTGAACAGGTTGCTGCGCGCGACGCTGCGGCCGACCTCGACCGCGTCGGCCTCTGAAGCGGCGTGCAGGACGGTGATCGCGATCTCGTGGTCGGCACCCTCGGCGTCCTTGAGCAGCTGCATCGCGAGGTCGGTGCAGGCCTGGGTCAGCGCCTCGGTGAAGTCGGGGAGGGACGGGGTCACCCCGCTGGCACCGCTGGCCATGACGGTCACGGTGTCGTTGGTGGACATGCAACCGTCGGAGTCGAGCCGGTCGAAGCTGGCGGCAGTCGCCTTGCGCAACGCGGTGTCGAGGTCGGTGGCAGGGACCACGGCGTCGGTGGTGAGTACGACGAGCATCGTGGCCAGCTGCGGAGCGAGCATGCCGGCGCCCTTGGCCATCCCGCCGATCGACCATCCGTTCGCCTCGACGACCACCTGCTTGGGGACGGAGTCGGTCGTCATGATCGCCCTGGCGGCATCGGGACCGGCGTCGTCGGCCAGAGCCGCGATGCAGTCGTCGACGCCCTTGAGGAGGTTCTCGCGCGGGTTGGTCAGCCCGATCAGCCCGGTCGAGCAGACCACTACGTCGAGGGCACCGATCTCAAGGCCCTCGGCCACTCGCTCTGCGACCGCGTGCGTCGTCTGGAAGCCCTCGGCGCCGGTGTAGCAGTTGGCACCACCGGCGTTGAGCACGACTGCACGGACGATGCCGTCCTTGACGACCTCCTGGCTCCACAGGATCGGGTTCGCCTTGCACCGGTTGGCCGTGAAGACCGAGGCGGAGTCGTAGCTGGGGCCGGCGTTGGCCACAAGAGCCATGTCTTTACCGCCGCTGGTCTTCAGGCCTGCTTCGACGCCGGCAGCGGTGAAGCCGGCGGGATGGGTGACGCTCATTCGGGGTCCCCGGCGAACTGGGAGCGCAGCGAGCAGTTTGTTGGGGTGTAGGTCATGAGTTCTTGATCTCCTGCTGGGTCTTGGGAACGGCGATGACGACCTCGTGGCCGGATCGTCGCCACTCCTCGGCGGCGCGCTCTGCGTCACCAACCGGCACGAGCACCCAGTCGGTGTCGAAGGTGGAGAGCGTGAAGACACTGATCTCCGCGTCGGCGAGCGGTTGCAGCAGCGTGGCGAGCACGCCGGTCAGCGCGAAGTCGAGTGGGCCCTGGACGGCGTACGCCGTGAACGGTCCGGCCTGCTTCGCCTTCTTCGGCACGCTGCGCATCGCGCAGACCACACTCGTCTCGAGTGCCGTCGCGGTGATCGAGAACAGGGAGGACGACTCGGCCCAGGCGGGGACCTCCGCGCCGGGGCCGAGGCGTACGACGGCCAGCTTCTCCGGGAACTGCTCCAGGGTGAACGTCTGGTCGCTCATGGGGCGAGCCCGACGGTGGAGAGGCCGGTCTGCTCGGGCAGGCCGAGCGCGAGGTTCATGCACTGCACGGCTGCGCCGCCGGTCCCCTTGGCGAGGTTGTCGACGGCACCGACCACGATCATCCGTCCGGCCGGGCCGCCGCCCGCCGGGTCGAGGGTCACCTGCAGGTGGACGCTGTTGGAGCCGGTCACCGACTTGGTGGCGGGCCACAGGCCCTCGGGCAGCAGGTGGATGAACGGCTCGTCGGCGTACGCCTTGACGTAGTCCGCGCGCAGGTCCTCGGCGGTGACGCCCTCCTTGACCCTCGCGCTCGCCGTGGCCAGGATGCCGCGCGGCATCGGCGCGAGCACGGGCGTGAAGCTGACCCTCACCTCGTCGTCGGTCAGGGCACCGAGGTTCTGCAGGATCTCGGGGGTGTGTCGGTGCACGCCGCCGACGCCGTACGCCGTGGCCGAGCCCATCACCTCGCTCCCGAGCAGGTTGGTCTTGGGCGCCTTGCCGGCTCCGCTGGTGCCGGAGACGGCCACCACCACGAGATCGTCGGCATGCACCAGTCCCGCGGCGACGGCCGGGGCGAGGACCAGCGTGGAGACGGTCGGGTAGCAGCCGGGTACGGCGATCCGTCTCGCCCCTTCCAGCACGGCGCGCTGGCCGGGGAGCTCGGGAAGGCCGTAGGGCCAGGAGCCAGCGTGCTCGGAACCGTAGAACTGCTCCCACGCCTCGGGCTCGGTGAGCCGGAAGTCGGCACCGCAGTCAATGACCACCGTGTCCTCACCGAGCTGTTCGGCGACCGCGCCGGACTGGCCGTGCGGTAGGGCGAGGAAGACGACGTCGTGGCCCGCAAGGGTCTCTTGCGTGGTCGGCTCGAGCACCCGGTCGGCGAGCGGCACGAGGTGGGGCTGGAGTACGCCGAGACGCTCGCCCGCGTTGGAACCACCGGTGAGGGCGCCGATCTCGACCTCGGGGTGGTTGAGGAGCAGGCGGAGCACCTCGCCTCCGGCGTACCCGCTGGCTCCGGCGACGGCAACTCGTGTGGTCGGCATTTGCATGACTATACAGAAGCGTGCATGCTCCGTCGACCCGGTTTCGGGGCGAACTCATCGGCGATGCTTCCACGTGCGGGTCGGGACGCGGGAGCATGGCGTCCATGGCAGACATCTGGGCTCGGGGCGACGCCTACGAGCGGTTCATGGGTCGCTGGAGCCGTCGCGTGGCGCCACAGTTCCTCGACTGGCTCGACCTGCCGGAGGGTCTGCGCTGGGCGGACGTCGGCTGCGGTACCGGGGTGCTCACCGCGGCGGTCCTCGAACGGGCCGCTCCCGCGTCCGTCCTGGGGGTCGATCCGTCGCAGTCCCAGGTGGACCAGGCCGTCGCGGCCGTCATCGACCCGCGGGCTGCGTTCTCATGCGGTACAGCCGACGACCTGGTCCCCGGCGACTTCGACGTCGTGGTCTCCGGGCTCGTCCTCAACTTCGTCCCGGACCCTGGTGCCGCGATCTCGGCGATGGCGCTGGCGGCTCCGGGCGAGGTCGTCGCGGCGTACGTCTGGGACTACGCCACGGGCATGCAGATGCTGCGGACCTTCTGGGACACCGCCACATCGATCAACCCATCCGTGGCGGCGCTCAACGAAGGGCACCGCTTCTCGTTCACGAACGAGGAGGGGCTGGTCGGGCTCTGGACCGAGGCGGGGCTGAGTGACGTCACCACGACGGCCATCACGGTGCCTACCGTCTTCGCGGACTTCGACGACTTCTGGTTGCCGTTCCTCGGTGGACAGGGACCCGCCCCCGGGTACGTCGCCGCGCTGGACGACGCCTCTCGAGAGGAGCTGCGGGTGGCTCTCGCGAAGACCCTGACGCCCGGGCCGGACGGCAGCATCCACCTCTCGGCGCGGGCGTGGGTCGTCCGCGGGAGGTCGGCCGGCGTGGTCGCCTGATCGCTTGTGCGCCTGATCAGTTGAGCGCTTGATCGTGCGGACCGGATGACGTCCCGGCGTCATACGTTGTGGCTGCTGTGGCGACCAGTTCGCATGACCTCCCGCGGAACGTCATACGTTCTGGCAGCCATGGCGACCAATGCGTATGACGTCCGAAGGCCGACCCGGTCAGGAGCGCTGCCGGGCTCCGTGCCGCTGCTCGGCCAGGGCTACCGCAGCGTCGCGGGCGGCGGCGGTCTCGCGCTCGGTGAGGGTGCGGTCGGGCGCCCGGAAGCGAAGGGCGAACGCCAGCGACTTGTGGCCCTCGCCGGCCTGCTCACCGGTGTAGACGTCGAAGAGTCGTACCGACTCGCACAGCGGACCGGCACCTTCGCGCAACGTCGCGGCCAGCTCCTCGGCCGGCAGGTCTTCGGCGACCACGAGGGCGACGTCCTCCTTGGCGACCGGGTAGGCCGAGAGGTCAGGGGCGCTCGGCACGGTCACGGCGCGAGCGAGCAGGGCGTCGAGGTCGAGCTCGGCGACGGAAGTGCGCTCTGGTACGCCGAACGCCCGGCACACCCTGGGATGTAGCTCCCCGGCGTATCCCACCGATGCCTCGCCCAGTACCAGCTCGGCGCAGCGACCCGGGTGCCACGGAGCCCGGCTCGCCGAGCGGACGGTCAGCTCCAGACCCAGAGCGCCGGCCACCACCCGGGCGGTCTCGATGACGTCGCTCCAGCCGGCGGCCCTGCCGGCGCCCCACCAGCCACCACGGTCGCGGTCGCCGCAGAGGCCGAAGGCGAGGTGCAGGGGCTGGTCGGGCACTGCCTTGTTCAGGTCGTCCCACTCCCCCTCGGTCGGACGCCGGTCGACCGGGAGGATCGGTGCGGCCACACCGGAGTGCGGCAGCGTGACTGGTGATGCCTCGAAGAGGGCCAGGTCGCTGCTGCCACGACTGACGTTGCGTGCGACCGTGCGCAACAGGCCGGGCAGCAGGGTCGTTGTCATCAACGGCTCTTCGTTGCTGAGCGGGTTGGCCAGCCGCAGCGTCGTACGACGGGGGTCGGCGGCGTCACACCCGAGTCGGTCGAGGTCCCCCTCACCGATGAACGGGAAGTTCAGCACCTCGACGTACCCCTCGCCGGCGAGCGTGCGGCCTACGAGCCGGCGGAGCGACTGGGAGGTGGTGAGCCCGCGACCGGACGGAGCCGGCGGCAGCACGCTCGGGACGTCCTCGTAGCCGACGATCCGGGCGACCTCCTCGACCAGGTCGAAGGGGTCGGTGAGGTCGGGACGCCAGTACGGGACGGTCGCGGTCAGCGAGTCGGCGGCCGCGTCGACCTCACAGCCGACGGCCTCGAGGTTGGCGATGGTGGTGTCGGAGGCAATGTCCATGCCGGTGATGCGCGCGGGCAGGTCGATGGGGATGGTTATCTCGGTTCGCGCGGGTGGCTCGCCCACCACGGTCACGCCGGGCTCGATCGTGCCGCCGCCGTGCTCGGCGAGAAGCTCGGCCACACGGTCGGCGGCTGCCTCGCAGATGGTCGGGTCCACGCCGCGCTCGTTGCGCTTGCCCGCCTCGGAGGTCAGCTTGTGGCGCCTGCCGGTGCGGAACATCGAGACGGCGTCCCAGTGCGCGGCCTCGATCAGTACCCGCGTGGTGGCGTCGGAGATCTCCGTGGCTGCGCCGCCCATCACGCCACCGAGCCCGATGATCCCGGAGTCGTCGGTCACGACCAGGTCCTCGGGCGACAGCCCCCGATCGTTTCCGTCGAGCGTGGTCAGACGTTCGCCCTGCTGGGCACGCCGGACCCGGATCGGGCCGGCGAGCTTGTCCGCGTCGTACCCGTGGATGGGCCGGCCCATCTCGAACATCACGTAGTTCGTCACGTCGACGGCGAGCGAGATGGGGCGTTGCCCGCAGAGCAGGAGCCGGCGCGCCATCCAGGTCGGAGTCGGCGCGGCCGGGTCGAACCCGGTCACCGTGCGCGCCACGAACACTGGGCACCCTGCCGCGTCATCGACGCCGACCGCGTGGCCCTCGTCGTTCGGTGCCGGTGTCTCCCTGTCGGCCGGGTCGTGGAAGCGCACGCCGTACGCCAAGGCCGCCTCGCGGGCGATCCCGCGCAGGGACAGCGCGTAGGCGCGGTCGGGGTTGATCTCGAACTCGATGACCTCGTCGCGCAGGTGCAGCAGGTCGAAGACGTCGTCGCCGGGCTCGCCGGCGTCGTCCGGGAGCACCAGGATGCCGCCCCTCCCAGACGGCAGGGTGTCCTCGCCCAAGCCGAGCTCCTTGGTCGAGCAGATCATGCCCGCGGAGATGTGGCCGTAGGTCTTCCGTGCAGAGATCTCGAAGGGGCCTGGCAGCACCCCGCCGGGAAGTACGACGACCACGAGGTCGCCTACCGCGAAGTTGTGCGCCCCGCACACGATGCCCTGCGGCTCACCCGTGCCGTTCGCGGCGCCGACGTCCACGGTGCACCACTCGATGGTCTTGCCGTTCTTCTGGGGCTCGGCCTCCATCGTGAGCACCCGACCGATCACCAGCGGACCCTCGATGTCGTGGCCGGGCCTCTGGATCGACTCGAGCTTGAGTCCGAGTGCGGTCAGCCGGGCGGCGAGGTCCTCGGGAGTGACGTCGGCAGGGAGGTCGGCGTACTCCAGGATCCACGACAGTGGCGCCTTCACAGCTGACTCCCGAACGCGGCGGAGAACCGGACGTCGCCCTCGAACATGTCGCGCATGTCGGCCACGCCGTGGCGGAACATCAGGGTGCGGTCGATGCCCATGCCGAAGGCGAAGCCGGTGTAGCGGTCGTCGTCGACGCCGCACGCGGTCAGCACGCGCGGGTTCACGACGCCGCAGCCGCCCCACTCGATCCAGCCCTCGCCCTTGCAGGTACGGCAGTCCTCGACGGCGGGGGACTGCCCCCGGCAGACGAAGCAGCGGAGGTCGACCTCGGCACTCGGCTCTGTGAACGGGAAGTACGACGGCCGGAAGCGGGTGGTGATCCCGGACCCGAAGATCGCCTCTGCGAAGTGGTCGAGGGAGCCCTTCAGGTGGGCCATGCTGATGCCCCTGTCGATCACGAGGCCCTCGACCTGGTGGAACATCGGGCTGTGCGTGGCGTCGTACTCGTCGGTGCGGAATACGCGCCCCGGGCACACCACATAGATCGGCGGCTCGCGGGTGAGCATGGTGCGGGCCTGTACTGGCGAGGTGTGGGTGCGCAGTACGAGGTGGTGCTCGGGCGGGTCGGCCCAGAAGGTGTCCTGCATGGTCCTCGCCGGGTGGTCCGGTCCGAGGTTCAGCGCGTCGAAGTTGAGCCACTCGGCCTCGACGAGCGGGCCCTCGGCGACCTCCCAGCCCATCGCCACGAACACGTCGGCGATGCGCTCGGAGAGCATCGTGATCGGGTGCCGGGCACCGTTCGTACTGCGGTCCCACGGGAGGGTGACGTCTACCGTCTCCTCGACGAGCATCCGCTGCTCGGCCTCGACCTCGAGCTGGGCCTGGCGCTTGGTCAGCGCCTGGTTCACCGCACCGCGGGCCTGGCCCACCCGCTTGCCGGCGTCCTTGCGGGCCGCCGGCGGCAGCGCACCTATCTCCCGGTTGGCCAGGGCGAGCGGCGAGCGGTCACCGGCGTGCTCGGAACGGACCCGCTTGAGGCCGTCGACATCCTCGGCGGCGGCGATCGCGGCCAGGGCGTCCTCGCGCATGGCGGTCACGTGTTCCTCGTCGAGCGGGGTCACCTGGACCGGGTCGTACTCGGAGTTGGGGCCCGACATCCTTGCCTCTCGTTGCAGTGCACGAAACCGTGCGCGGGTCAGTCTAGGAACTGCGCTCGTGCCCCGGCCAACCGGTTACCTGCCGACCCGGAGTATCCGGTACGACAGTCAGCGGCGGTCGGTGGACGGCCAGCGGATGTCGAGGCGGGCGCCGCCGGTGTCGGAGTCGGCGATCTGCACCTCGCCGCCGTGGACGCGGACCAGGCCGTTGACCAGGTACATCCCCAGGCCGGTGCCGCCACGGACCCCGTGCTTCCAGAACTTGGTGAACACCCGGGCCCGGATGTCCTCGGCGATCCCCTCCCCCTCGTCGTCAACCCGGATCAGCACGCCCGCGAACGGTGCACTGATCGGTTCCGCACTGACCCGGACCGTGCCCTCCCCGTGCCGGATCGCGTTGTCGACGACGTTGGTGACGACCTGGGTGAGCTTGTCGGGGTCGGCGAAGACCTGCGGCAGCTCATCGGCGTACGACGAGACGACCGGGCGCGCGGTCGCCGCCCGGACCGAGTCCACACACCGCTCCACGACGGCCTGCGTGTCGACGGGGCGCGGGTAGAGCGGGAGCCGCCCCGTGTCGATCCGGGCCACGTCGAGCAGCTCGGTGATCAGCCTGGTGAGGCGCTCGGAGTCTGAGTGGACGGTGGTGAGCATCAGCTTCTTCTGCTCGTCGTTGAGCCGGTCCCACTTGCTCAGCAACGTCGAGACGAAACCCTTCACACCCGTCAGCGGCGAGCGCAGCTCGTGGGCCACCGTGGCCACGAGGTCAGACCGGTCGCGGTCGAGCCGGGCACGACCACGTCCCGAGCGGATCACGAGGCCGATGCTCTCGACCGGTCCGAACCGCCCCGTGCGGTTGATTCGGCCGGTCACCAGCACCTCGGTGCCGTCCGAGGCGAGCCAGGACTGCTCGGTCAGGCCGACCCGGCTGCCGAGCCCGTCGTACGGCGTGTTGGAGGCGTACCAGTCGCAGCTGTCCTGGTCCTGCAGCGCGATCACGTCACGCAGGTGACGACCGGGGACCGCGGAGGGCCCGAGGAGCCGGCGCGCCATCTCGTTCACCACGGTGACCGTGCCGTCGGCGTCGGCGACCACGACCCCGTCGGGGAGCGTGTCGAGCAGCGCATCGGCCTCGGGGTCCACGCCGCCACACTAGGTCAATCCTGGAGTGCGGCTACCTCACTGCACCCTGCGGCGGGCGGCATCTCGAAGTCGGCCAGGGCGTCGATGGCGCGGGCACGGGAGAGGTTCCACCCCGCCCAGCCGTCCTTCTTCGGCGACGGGTCGTCAAGAGCGCAGGCCGCCTGCTCGGGCGGTAACGCCGCCAAAGTGGGGGCTGCGTCCGCGCTGAGTCCGCGGAGGTAGGACCAGTCGACCTTGCCTGTCGACTCATAGCGCTCGATGTTGTGTCGCGCGATCCAGGCATCGGGGTTGGCCACGGCCAGTCCCAGGAGCAGCACCGCCCCCGACAGCAGCGCCGTCCGCGGGAGCCACCAGCCGCGGAGGCGGACTCCGGCGACCATGACCGCGATGACCACCAGCCCCAGCCACCCCTCGAACAGGTCGACCAGCAGCCGGAGCCGGGTGAAGCCGTAGGCGTCCTGGTAGAGGTCCATCCGGTGCAGCGCCGAGGCGACCACAACGAGGGTGAGTACGCAGAGCGCACCCAGCGAGCCGCGCAGCCACCACTTGTCGGCCGCGGTTTCGCCGGCCTTGCGTGAGGCCGCCCAGACCACGAGCAGCATCAGCGCCGTGGCGAAGGTCAGCTGGGCGAAGCCCTGGTGGACGTACTCGGCGTAGGTGAGCCCGGTGACTCTGCGGATGTAGTCGTGGCCGCCGAAGAACGCCGCCGCCTGCGCAGCCAGGAAGAGCACGAACACCGCGTCGACGAGCAGCACGGGAGCGAGCCACTCGAAGCGGTGCTGAGCCGGTCGCTTGACGCGCCCGGTCTCCACCGTGGGCGGGTTGAGGGCGAGGTACGACGCCGCGAGTACCGTCCCGCCGACCGCGACGGCGACGAACACGCGGAGCAGAACGCTGTCCTTGAGGTCGGGAAGGACTGCGTCGAGCCAGTTGCCGACGATCGCGTCGCCGGTCGCGAACAGAACCCCGAAGACGAGCACAGCCAGCCCGGAGAGGATCACGGTCCTGACCACGGCGACGCTGTTCTTGCCACCACCCAAGGCCCGCATGGTGCGGCCCAGCCATGGCAGTCCGCGCAGACCGGCGGCCGGCCAGGCCATCGCGCCGAGCACCATCCCCAGGGCGGACCGGCCGTTGGTCAACGCCGATGTGGTGAGCAGGGCGCTCGCCATCAGCCCGAGTACGACGACCCACTCGGCATCGCGGACGACGACGACCACCGCGAAGGCCGCGGCGACGGCGGCGCAGGCCCACGTGTACGGACTCGTGCGGTGCCTGCTGAGCCACAGCACCAGCGCGCCGGCCGCGAGGAGCACCAGTGCCGTCGCGAGGCCGACGCGCTCGTACGGCAACGAGAGCCCGGCGAACACTCCGATGCCGATGCTGGCCAGGAGGGCGTCCCGCCGCGCCGGAACGCCGGTGTCGCGCCACAGCGCACCGAAGGATGTGTCGACCACGGAAGCGGTGCCCATCCCGGTGGGCGTCATCCTCGGGTGAACGGGAAGGCCCGCCATCGGTCCTGGCACGGTTGGTGTGGTCATGATCTGGTTCCTGTCATCTGGGCGGGCAGTGGTCGTTGTGGGGGCTGACTGGGCCAGCTCGACCCGGAAGCGGGCACCGGACTCGCCGGGCACCGGGTCGACCAGAGCGATCCGCCCCCCGTGGAGATCGGTCACCCAACGGGCAATGGCCAGGCCGAGGCCGGTGCCGCCGCCGGCTGTGTCCTGCACGGTGCCGAACCGCACGAAGACGCGCTCACGGTGCTCCGGCGCGATCCCGGCGCCCTCGTCGGACACCTCGATTCGGACGACGGTGTTCGGCCCTGGGTTTGTTTCCGGGTTCGTGTCTGGGTTCGTGTCTGGGTTCGTGTCTGGGTTCGGGCTCGGGCCGGCGAGGCCCGCCCAGATGCGCACCACTCCCCCGGACGGGCTGTGCCGGGCTGCGTTGTCGAGCAGGTTGGCGAGGAGCTGGTGCAGCCGGGAACGGTCGGCGTACACAGTCAGGTCGGCGGGCTCGATGCGTACGTCGAAGGACACCTCCCGCATCCCGGCCCGTGCCTCGGTGACGGCCTCCGCGACCAGCTCCGCGACCGGCACGTCGGTGCGGTCAAGCGCGACCACTCCTGCATCGACGCGGGAGAGATCGAGCAGGTCGGCGACGAGGTTGCTGAGCCTCTCGGCCTGGCCGAGCGCCACCCGGATGGTGGCCGGATCGGGCTCGGTGACGCCGTCGTCGAGGTTCTCCAGTACGGCGACCAGCGCGGTCAGCGGTGTTCGCAGCTCGTGCGAGACGCTCGCGACCAGGTCGCGTCGCTGGCGGTCGACCGTGGCGAGGTCGGCGGCCATCCTGTTGAACGTGCGCGCGAGCTCGCCGACCTCGTCGGTGGATGAGGTGTCGACCCGTACGGCGTAGTCCCCGGCGGCCATGCGGCGCGCAGCCTCGGTCATCTGCCGCAACGGCGACGTCATCCCGACCGCGAGCAGCTGGGTGACACCCAGTGCGAGCAGCACGGTGACCGGGATGCTGAGCCAGGCCGGCACCGCTCCGGCACCCAGCGTGGCCAGCACGGCAGCCACGAGGACACTCGCGACGACAAGGAGGCCGAGCTTCACCTTGATGGAGGTGACCTGGCCGAGCGGCTCGAGCGGCCCTCCTCGCAGGGAGTCGTTCGCCATCAGCGTTCCTCGAGCGCGTAGCCGACGCCGTGCACGGTCCGCACCCTGTCGGCACCGATCTTCGAGCGCAGCGCCTTCACGTGGCTGTCGACCGTGCGCGTCGCACCGGCGCCGCCGTCCCAGCCCCAGACGTCGGCCAGCAGCCGCTCCCTGGTCAGCACCTGACCGGGTGAGGCGGCAAGAGTGCAGAGCAGGTCGAACTCGGTGGGGGTCAGGTGCACCTCGAGGTCCTCGAGCCAGACACGTCGGGCACCGGCATCGAGGCGGAGGCCACCGAGCTGCACTAGCGGCGCAGTGGCCGACTCCCGGACGAGCTGCTCGGCCCGCTCCACCCGTCGGAGCAGTGCCGCCACCCGGGCCACGAGCTCCCGCATCCGGAACGGCTTGGTCAGGTAGTCGTCGGCACCGACGCCCAGCCCGACGAGCACGTCGGCCTCGTCGTCACGCGCGGTGAGCATGAGCACCGGTACCGGGCGCTTCTGCTGGATCCGGCGGCACACCTCGAGCCCGTCGAAGCCGGGCAGCATCACGTCGAGGATGACCACGTCCGGCTGGTGCTCCTCGTACGCCGCGACCGCCCCGGGCCCGTCGTACGCCGACACCACTGCGTGCCCCTCGGCCCGGAGCCGGTCACCCACGGCCTGGTTGATCAGCGGCTCGTCCTCGACCACGAGCACAGTCGTCGTAGGTGTACCCGGCAGGTCCATGTCTGGAGCGTAGGTTCGAGGCGGGTCCCGATGGGTGCGCGCAACGTGAAGGTTGTGTGCAGATCCTCTCGACGTACGCCCCCACGACGTCGAGACGGCGCATCTGAAAACCCGTATGACGCTGAGACGGCGCATCTGAAATTTCAGATGCGCCGTCTCAGCATGTTCTTGTCTTTCAGATGCGCCGTCTCGGCGGTGTTGTGTGGGTGACTCCCTGCAGCAGCGCGTGCAGGGACGCCTCCGCCTCCCGACGTGCGGCGGCGGGATCCGCTGCGTGGGCGACCAGGAGCGCCGCCTCGATCAGGCAGCTGAGCGTGAGCTGGGCGAGTACGGGTGCTGTGAGGATGCCGGCGGTCACCGGCGGAAGCAGGGAGGAGATCTCGGTCAGCAACCCCAGGCCGTGCCGCGACTCGATCTCTCGCCAGGCCTGCCAGCCCAGCACTGCGGGGGCGTCGGTCAGCGCTACCTGGACGACCTCGGGTCGGGCGCAGCTGTCGAGGAAGGCTGCGACCAGATGGGTCACTGGATCGCGGTCGCCGAGCGCCTCGAACGTTTCCCGGAGCTCGCTGGTGATCTCGACCTCGATGGCCTCGAAGACGACGCGGAACAGCCCGGTCTTGTCGCCGAAGTGGTGCACCATGGCGCCGCGGGTGACTCCGGCTGCAGCGGTGATCCGCTCCGCGGGAACGCCTGAGAACCCGTGCTCCGCGAACAGGCCGCGGGCGGCATCGATGAGTGCAGCCCTGGTGGTCTCGGTGCGTTCGTGCTGGCTACGCCGCGGCATCGGGCAGTACGCGCTCGATGAGCAGCCGGGACAGCACTCTGGGTTGGTCAAGTGGGACGAAGGTGTAGGAGTCAGCGATCGCGACCACCTCAGCATCCGGCAGCACCGCCGCCAGCCTGTGCGCCAGGGAGATCGGGAAGAGCTTGTCCTCCTCGGCCCAGGCCAGCAGGACTGGCCTGTCGAACTCCGCCAGGTGCTCGGCGGCGGCGAGCGTGTGCCGACGATGCACCCCGCGGACGAAGCGCCCCAGGTCGCCGCGTACACCCTTGTCCGCCAGCCCGGGCTCCGACCACGACCTGACGGTCGCAGCCGGCAGGGGCGACTTGGTGAGCCACCCGAACGTGAAGGGCAGCCGTTGCAGCGCCCGCAGTCGCAAGGCCCGCAGCATCACCCACGCCAGACCCGGCACGTGGGCGAGCAGCGGCAGGGGCGCGAAGAGCGGCGGGAAGAACCGCTCGAAGCTGTCCGAGGGCGTCAGCACCACGCGGGCGACTCGCTCGGGGTGACGGGTCATCAGGATCTGGGTGAGCGCGCCACCGGTGTCGTTGGCTACCAGGGTGACGCCCTCCAGGCCGAGGACCTCGAGGAAGTCGGCGATCAGGTCGGCAACGCCGACCGGGCTGAGGTCGGCGTGCGGTACGGCGATCCGGTGAGCCCCCAGGGGCCAGTCGACCGCGAGACAGCGGGCTCCTGCCGCAGCGGCCTCCGCGACGACGTACTGCCACAGATCTGCGTTGACCAGCAGGCCGTGCACGAAGACCACGACCGGGCCCTCGGACGGGCCGGCCTCGAAGTACCGGAGTCTCGCCGAGGCGAGTTCGACGACTTGGGGTTCGCCGAGCGCGGCAGGTCTGGGTGGGAGTGAAGGGGTCACAGCAGAAACATACATGGTGTATGTATCTTGCGGCACTTGGTAACGTGCCGCCATGCCAGCGCGGGCCGCTCGCGTCGAGGACGTGCACGAGATCGCGAGCGGCATGCCCCACGTCACGAAGGTGGCGGGGACGAAGGACAACCCGATCTACCAGGTCGGCCAGAAGTCGTTCGTGTTCTTCCGCAACCCTCGCGCCGACGCGTCTGATCCGGTGACGGGTGAGCGGTACGACGACGTCATCGTCATCTGGGTCGCCTCGGAGGACGACAAGCAGGCGCTCGTCCAGGACGAGGGCTCGCCGTACTTCACAACCCCTCACTTCAACGGCCATCCCTCCGTGCTGCTTCGGGGCAGCCGGATCGGGGAGATCGACCTCGACGAGCTGACCGAGCTGGTGCAGGACGCCTGGCTCTCCCAGGCCTCACGGCGTCGGGGCGAGACCTGGCTCGCCCAGAAGTGACCGAGCCCTGACCCAGCGAGGCGGAACGGGTGGCTACGCTCGTGCGTTCGACGCAGTGACGACCAGAGGGACGACCTAGGAGGTCACATGAAGTGCCCCAACGACGGCGCAACTCTGACCATGAGCGAGCGCAGCGGTGTTGAGATCGACTACTGCCCCGAGTGCCGCGGGGTGTGGCTGGACCGCGGAGAGCTCGACAAGATCCTCGACCGTGCGGCGGCGGAGACGCCGGCCGCAGCAGCGCCCGACTACCGGCAGCAACATCCCAACGAGGTCTACCAGGCAGACGCACGACGCGGCTACTCCGAGGGATCGCGACGACCGAAGAAGAAGGAGCACTGGCTCTCGGAGCTCTTCGACTAAAACGGCCGCCCGCGTAGGTCAGCCCCGAGTGGCGCGGGCGCTCGCGTAGAGACAGACGGCCGCGGCTGTGGAGAGGTTGAGGCTCTCGGCGCGACCGAGGATCGGGATCGCGACCCGGTGGTCGGCCAGCGCGGCGAGGTCCTCGGGCAGCCCCCAGGCCTCGTTGCCGAACAGCCAGGCAACGGGTTGGTCGAGCAGCCCGGAGGTCTCGGCGTCGAAGAGGTCGATCTCCCCTGCCCCATCGGCTGCGAGTACGACGAAGCCGGCCGCCTTGGCTCGGCGTACGCAGTCGGCGGGGTCCTCAGCCAGCGCCACGGGGAGGTGCCAGAGGCTGCCGGTGCTCGCGCGGACGGTCTTGTCGTTGTAGGGGTCGACACTGTTGCCGGCGAGGACCACGCCCCGGGCGCCCGCAGCGTCGGCGCAGCGGATCACAGTGCCCGCGTTGCCCGGGTCGCGGACGTCGGCGCAAATGACGATGGTGGGTGAGGGTGGTTTCGAGACGGATCTCGACTGTCCGCTCGCTTCGCTCGCTGCTCGATCACCATCGCGCACAAGCTCCTCAACCACCGGGGGGCTGAGCACGTCGTCGAGGGGCGCGTCCAGGAACCGGCACACGGCGACGATCCCCTGTGGGGTGACCGCACCACTGAGCGCGGCGATCGCGTCGCCGCCGGCCGAGACCCAGGGGACGCCGGCCTCGTCGACGGCCTTGCGCAGGGCGGCGTACTGCTCACCTGCGGCCTCGGTGGCGAACACCTCGACCACCCCGCCCGGGAGATGCCCCGGCGTGTGCAGCGCCTCGGCCAACGCCTTGGCGCCCTCGGCGAGGAAGAGCCGCTGCTCGCTTCGCGCGCTGCGGCGGGTGAGCCGTCGGGCCGACTTGACGCGAGCACTCTTCGCGGACAGTGGCCGCTCGGAGGGGAGGCTCACCGGAAGGGCCCGGGGACGAAACCAAGCTGCCCCTCCACGCACCGAGCACGGTGGGCGGAGAGGCAGCACGGGAACATGTCGAAAGAGAACCCGTCGAGGCGCCAGGTCAGGCCGAGGCCGGCGCGTTGACGTCTTCGGGCAGGTTGGACTTCGCGGTCTCGACGAGGGCGGCGAAGGCCGGCGCGTCGTTGACGGCCAGCTCGGCCAGGATCTTGCGGTCGACCTCGACACCCGCGGCCTTGAGGCCCTGGATGAACCGGTTGTAGGTCAGGCCGTTCGCGCGGGCACCGGCGTTGATGCGCTGGATCCACAGCTTGCGGAAGTCGCCCTTGCGCTTCTTGCGGTCGTTGTAGCTGTAGACCAGCGAGTGGGTGACCTGCTCCTTGGCCTTGCGGTAGAGGCGCGAGCGCTGGCCCCGGTAGCCGGAGGCGCGCTCGAGGGTGACCCGGCGCTTCTTGTGGGCGTTGACTGCCCGCTTGACGCGTGCCATTTCAGTACTCCTTCAAAGGTTCTTCGTGGTCCCGACTGCTCGCGACCACCCGGGTGTGGGTACCCGGTCTGTCAGGGTGGGGCAGGGTTGAGATGTGCTTACAGGCCCAGCAGCTTCTTGGCACGGCTGACGTCGGCCTTGGCGATCTCCGTGGTGCCCGACATGCGACGAGTCACCTTCGAGGACTTCTTCTCGAGGTTGTGGCGCAGACCCGTCTTCTGACGGCGGATCTTCCCGGTCCCGGTCACGCGGAAGCGCTTGGAGGCACCGGAGTGCGTCTTGTTCTTCGGCATTGCTGTTCCTTTTCTCTTTACGCTTCGATT
Source organism: uncultured Actinomycetota bacterium (assembly GCA_963759525.1). Lineage (GTDB taxonomy): Bacteria > Actinomycetota > Actinomycetes > Propionibacteriales > Nocardioidaceae > Marmoricola. The sequence goes on from CAVWZO010000019.1 coordinate 29,441, forward strand.
TCTGGGTCGAGGTTCTCTGAGCGGCCGCGCTCCTTCTTCGGCGAAGGCACCGGGTGGGCTGCCTTCAGCTCGGCACGCTCGTCGGCGCGTTCCTGCTCGCGCGCTGCAGCGCGTGCGTCCCGCTCCGCCTTCACCTCGGCCTTGGCCTCGGACTTCTTCTTGTGCGGCCCGATCACCATGGTCATGTTGCGGCCGTCCTGCTTCGGCGAGGACTCGACGAAGCCCAGCTCGGTCACGTCCTCGGCCAGGCGCTGCAGCAGCCGGTACCCCAGCTCGGGGCGGTGCTGCTCGCGACCGCGGAACATGATCGTGATCTTGACCTTGTCGCCCGAACGGAGGAACCGCACGACGTGACCCTTCTTGGTCTCGTAGTCGTGCTGGTCGATCTTCGGCCGGAGCTTCATCTCCTTGATCACCGTGTTGGTCTGGTTGCGACGTGCCTCACGGGCCTTCTGCGCGTTCTCGTACTTGAACTTGCCGTAGTCCATGAGCTTGCAGACTGGCGGCCGCCCCATCGGGGCGATCTCGACGAGGTCGAGGTCCGCCTCCTGGGCGAGGCGAAGCGCGTCGCTGGTGGAGACGATGCCGACTGTTTCGCCGTTGGGTCCAACGAGCCGGACTTCCGGTACCCGGATCCGATCGTTGATTCGCAGCTCGGTGCTGATGGGTCCTCCTGTGTTGGAAACTCTTGGGTTGCCCGCGGAGAACTTCTCGAACCCTGTTTCAACCTGGTGCCCGTACATGCAACAGGGCTTCCGCGCAACGCACGGAAGCCCCTGTCGTCGAGCGAGTACGACGGCGTGCGTCGCATGCTCAAAGACCAGACCCGACGACCTGGTGTGCCAAGGATCTGACACGGCGGTCGGTGCGGGTGGGAGGAGGCCTCCGCTTGTCGAATCTCCCCCGGTGGTGGCCGGGGAGGACCGGTCGGGCACAAGGGTACAAGGCTGGAGGTGCTGGTGGGAAATCAGGGGGCCTGCGAGCCTCCCAAGGATTGGGCCTGGACCGGCCGACGGATCACCGCGACGAGGGGGCCGTTTCTTGGCTGCCGGCTTGCCTGGGGGCGCCGACAGGGCTGACCCGCACGTCCCCCGCTTCGCTCCTCCCATTCAGCTCAGCCCTGTCGGCTACATCACCCTGCGGGTGATACCCATCCCCAGCGTCCCTCCAACCGTGTCAGCTGGCGCCCTTCGGCGAGTGCGGTGAGCTCCTCCCCCTCCACCACGAACAGCACGGGTCCGGCCACATCGAGGAGCAGGGCCGAGGCCCCGTCGTGGATCGCGGCCTGCGCGGCGTGGCGGATGGTGACCGGCACCGGCCGCCCCTCGCGCGCTTCGTAGGTGCGGTTCCAGCGGTCCAGGCTCGCCGACCCGGTGAAGGCGAGCAGCGCCGTACGCCCGTCGCGGCCGGTCATGAGTACGGCGGCCATCTCGCTGGTCTTCTCATGAGCCAGCCCGTGCTCGTCGTACGCCACCTCACCGAGCACGGCGACGACCGGGACGAGCACCCGCGAGCCCTGCAACGCTGCCAGGGCCTCGTGGCGTCGGCCCACCTCATCGGCCTCCGGCGCCAGGTCGTAGGCCGCCAGCGCGGCCGACACGTCGGCGTCGGCGCCACCTTCGTCGCCTGCGAATCCTGGGTCGGGGATGGAGCGCATCATCGCCAGCGATCCTCCCAGACCGTGCTCGGGGGTCCTACGTAGGCTGGTCCCATGCCGTACGCCGTCAACGTCTCCCTGGACGACACCACCTGGTTCGCACTCGCGCTGGTGCTGACGGTCCTCGGTGCCGCGTTCACGTGGGTCGCCTGGCGGCGTCGTGGTCTCGCAGCCGGCGTCCGCGGCCTCGCGTGGACGCTGATCCCGGTCGCGGCGTGGCTCACCGGCACCCTCAAGCTCGCGGGGAACATCCTCGAGGACGTCATTAACTGGGGCGCTCGCGTCGCGTTGTCGCCAATGGTGTGGCTGGGAATCATCGTGGCCGGGGTCGCCGCCCTGCTGTGGGTGACCTCCGGCTTGATGCGCGCCCGAGGGATCGGCGTGCGGGGCAAGGGCCGGGAAGTACGCGCCGGGCGGACGAAGGCGGTGCCGGCGGCCAAGCCCGGCAAGGCGCCGGCCCGCAAGGGCGACGACGACATCGAGGACATGGACGACATCGAGGCGATCCTCAAGCGGCACGGCATCTGAGGTGTCCACCGCACCCGCCAGCAGCGAAGCCACACGCCATCAGCTCGCCCGCCGGCTCAACGCAGCAGTCGCGGGGCTCGAGGACCCGGCGACCCCGATGGTCGTCGTCGACCTGGACGCCTTCGACGCCAACGCCGCCGACCTCGCCCGCCGGGCCGACGGAAAACCGGTACGGGTGGCCTCGAAGTCACTCCGCGTCCCGGCCCTGGTGGAGCGCGCACTCGCAGCTCCCGGGTTCGCCGGCGTGCTGTCCTACTCCCTGCGCGAGGCTCTCTGGCTGGTGCGGGAGGGAGTCACCGACGAGGTGGTCATGGGCTATCCGACCGTCGACCGCGGTGCGCTTCGCGAGCTCCTCGCCGACGAGCAGGCGCGGGCCGCGATCACCCTGATGGTTGACGCTCCCGCCCACCTCTCGTTGGTCGAGGCGTGCGGGGACGGGGTGAGCGGAGTCCGGGTGGCCATCGACATCGACGCGGGCCTGCGGCTGGGCCGGTCCCACGTCGGGCCCAAGCGCTCGCCGCTGCACGAGCCGAGCGAGGTCGTGCGCCTCGCCCAGGAGGTGCTGGACCGCGGGTTCTCACTGGTCGGGGTGATGACCTACGAGGGTCAGGTGGCCGGTGTCCCGGACGACGTACCCAACCAGCGGGCCCGCTCGCTCGTCGTACGCAAGCTGAAGGCCACGTCGATCGCCCAGCTCGAGGAGCGACGGACCGTGATCGGGCGCGAGCTGGGGGAACTGGTCGAGCTCGAGTTCTGGAACGCCGGCGGGTCGGGCAGCGTCGAGTCCACGGTGGCCGATCCCGTGGTGACCGAGGTGGCGGCAGGGTCGGGCCTCCTGGTCCCCGGTCTGTTCGACCACTACGAGAGCTTCGAGCCCCGTCCTGCGGCGTACTTCGGCGTCCCGGTCGTACGACGTCCGGGTGGCGGGCTGGCGACCGTCGCCGGGGGTGGTTTCATCGCGAGCGGACCCACCGGCAAGGACCGTTCGCCGATCCCGTGGGCGCCGCCGGACCTCCACCTGACCGGTCTCGAGGGTGCCGGCGAGGTGCAGACTCCCCTCGCCGGATCGGGAGCGAGGATGCTGCAGATCGGTGACTGGGTGTGGTTCCGCCATGCCAAGTCCGGCGAGCTCGCGGAGCACACCAACCTCGTGCACCTGCTCGAAGGTGCGGCGATCGTCGAGAGCGTGCCCTCCTACCGCGGGCTGGGCCTGGCCTGGTGAAGCCCGTCCCGACGCCCGAGTCCGTCCTGGCCCTGGCGTTGTCCCGACCCGCGACCCTCGGCGAGGGGCGGCTGATCTGCCTCGACGGGCCGGCGGGATCGGGCAAGACGACATGGGCCGCTGGAATCGCCAACCTGGTCTCCGGCGCGCGCGTGGTCCAAATGGACGACCTATACGCGGGCTGGTCCGGCCTGTGGATGGTCGACGTCCAGCTGTCGCGACTGCTGGTGCCCCTGGCGCATGGTGAGCCCGGCAGCTACCGGCGTTACGACTGGATCGTCGAAAGCTTCGCCGAGGAGGTCGTGGTGGACCCGTTGCCGCTGCTCGTGCTGGAGGGCGTGGGCAGCGGAGCCGCCCGTTTCGCTTCGCTGGTCACGGTCCTGGTGTGGGTCGAGGCGCCGTACGACCTGAGACTGGAGCGAGGCATGGCGCGCGACGGCGACGCCTTCGCCCCGCACTGGGACCAGTGGGCAAAGGACGAGGCCGCGCTGTTCGGGCGTGAGCAGACCCGCTCGCGCGCCGACGTCGTCGTCGACGGCTCCGGGCCCTACCCGGCCGGGGAGTCGACGAGCCGGTAGGTGGTCCAGCGCAGGTCCGTCCGGAAGCCCGCCCGCTCGTAGACGCCCAGGGCGCCGGTCGGGTTCTCCGAGTCCACGTCGAGGGCGGCCCGGTCGAAGCCTTCGTCGCGGTACCTCTCCAGCACGATCTGCAGCAGCACGCCCGCCAGACCCCGGCGGCGGTGCCGCTCGCTGGTGCCGACCTTGGCGACGTACGCCTCGCGAATGCCGGTCGCCTCGGCCACGGCGTCGTACTCGATGCTCTGGATGTACGCCGCGATCGCACCGTCAGCGTCACGCGCGAGCAGGCTGAGTGCGGGCCGGGAGGCCCGGCTGTCGGCGACCCACTGACCCCACATCTCCGCGTTCCACGGCGTGAAGCCGTACTGCCCGGCGAACGCCCGGTTGTGTGCTTCGCGAATCTCGTCGTGGTCGATGCCGTCCCAGGTGTGCAGCGTGTAACCATCCGGAAGCTCGGGGGCCGTCGTACCCCGTCCCTGCTTGAGGTCCGCCAGCATCACGAAGGACCAACACTCCGGGCGCAGGCCAGCCCTCTGGAAGATCGAGGCGAGGTCGGTGTTCTCGGACATGGCACTGCCGGTGACGACGGGACGGAGGTCCTCGCCGTGCTCGCGCACATACTCCAGTGCACGCGCCAGCACGACGGGCACGAGCTGCGAGCCGATCCCCCGCCGCCGGTACGACGGACGCACGGTGCCGTCGAGCCCGACGCTGAGCGCTCCGTCGGAGGGTGCACGCGGCATCAGGCGCGAGTGGGCGACCACCTGGCCGTCGAGCTCGACCAGCAGCCAGTCCTTGGCTGGGTCGATCATCGGGTTGTCGAAGTCCTCCAGGACGTCGTCGAGGTTGTAGTGCTCGGCCGTGCAGTCCACGGCCTCGGCAGCGGCCAGCAGGTCGTTCACGGCAGGGGCGTCCTCACGGGTCATCGGCCGGATCCGGAAGTCGCCCACGCACCGGATCGTAGGACGAGGACGCGGCCCGCGGCACCTGGTTAAACATCGTCGAGACGGCGCGTGTGTCCCGGGAAACATCGTCGAGACGGCCCGTGTGTCCCGGGAGACATCGTCGAGACGGCCCGCGTGTCCCGGGAAACATCGTCGAGACGGCGCGTGTGTCCCGGCGCAGGTGAACATTGGCGCCGTTTCGGCGGGTTCTGGTGGGACATTGGCGCCGTCTCGGCGGGCTTTGGTGGGACATTTGCGCCGTCTCGGCGTGCTACTTCGGGCTTCAGCTGCCGGGGGTGTTCGCCGCGATGGCGGCCCGGATCTCGCGAACTGCCCTGCGGGCTCGCTCACCGTCGGAGCCCTGCACACCGATCATCGAGATGGTGGTTCCGTCCGAGAGGTCCAGGGTCCCCCACGGAGCACCGCGACGAAGCGAGACGCCGATCACCTGCGACCACTCGTAGCTCCGCTTGCGGTAGCCGTTGACCACGGTGAGCGCGTCTGTCGTGGCCGTCACGCGCGAGCGGATGAGGGCGTTCCAGGCGCTGAAGAGCAGCAGTGCCATCGCCACGAGAGTGCCGCGCTGGAAGACCGTGAACTGGCTGCGGCTCTCGGAGCCGATCCCGAACCACACCACGGCGACGAGTGTCAGCAGCATCCCGCCCAGGACCCACACCGCGAGGCGTACGCCGAGGGGCCGCCACGTGTGTGGCAGATCCGGTGCGGTCGCGGCAGGAGGTCGCTCAGAGTCGGCAGGCATGGATATCGGTCAGGAGGATGGCCCGAGCCCCGATCTCGTAGAGGTCGTCCATCAGCTTCTGGGCGCCGTCGCGCGGGACCATCGCGCGCACCGCCACCCAGCCATCGCGATGCAACGGCGACATGGTCGGGCCCTCCAGGCCGGGGGTCAGCGCCACTGCCGCCTCCACCCCTTCCTCGGGCATGTCGTAGTCCATCATTACGTACGTCCGAGCCACGAGTACGCCGTCGAGGCGGCGCTTGAAGACCTCGAAGCCCGCGGGGTCCGGGGTGTCGGCCTGCGTGATCAGGACCGCCTCGGACTCGAGGATCACGTCGCCGACCACCTCGAGGCCGGCCGCCTGGAGCGTGCTCCCGGTCTCGACGACGTCGGCGATCACGTCGGCGACCCCGAGCTGGATGCTGGTCTCGACGGCGCCGTCGAGGCGGATCACCTGGACGTCTGCGGTGTCGATGCTCAGCTGTTCCAGGTGCCGGCGCACCACCCCGACGTACGACGTGGCGATGCGCTTGCCCGCCAGGTCCTCGAGGGACCGGAGCGTTCCGGGACGGGCGGCGAACCGGAAACGTGAACGCCCGAAGCCGAGCTGACGCGCCTCCTCCGCCTTGGCGCCGGAGTCGAGCAGCAGGTCACGGCCGGTGATGCCCACGTCCAGGGTGCCCTCGCCGACGTACAGGGCGATGTCGCGTGGACGTAGGTAGAAGAACTCCACACCGTTGGCGACGTCGAGCAGGGAGAGCTCCTTGGTGTCGGTGCGCTGCCGGTAGCCGGCCTCGCGCAGGATCTCCGAGGCAGAGGTGGACAGCGAGCCCTTGTTGGGGATCGCGATCCGCAGGAGCGGCTGGATCAGGTCGGATGGGCCGGTGATTGAGCCGGGGGTTGAGCCGGGGGTTGAGCCGGGGTTTGAGCCGGGGTTTGAGCTTGTCGAGACCATGGTCTTCCTCAGCGGTGTGGCCCCGAAAACTTCTTATGAGTTTCGGGACCAGAGACGGGACTAGAGATGGGAGTAGACGTCGTCGAGCGAGACTCCGGCGGCGAGCATCAGTACCTGCGCGTGGTACAGCAGCTGGCTGATCTCCTCGGCCGCCCGGTCATGGCTCTCCCACTCGGCCGCCATCCAGGACTCGGCGGCCTCCTCGACGAGCTTCTTGCCGATCGAGTGCACGCCGGCGTCGAGCGCCTGTACCGTCCCGGAACCCTCCGGACGGGTCTCGGCCTTCTCGCTCAGCTCGACCCAGAGCTCCTCGAACGTCTTCACGGGGACCAAGCCTAGTGTGCGGAGTCAGCGTTCCTTCAGCGGATGATCTCGCGCAGGGTCCGCGCGGTCAGCAGTGCGCTGGCCGTGGCCTCGTAGCCCTTGCTCTCGACGCTGCCCTCGAGTCCGGCGCGGTCGAGCGCCTGCTGCTCGGTGTCGCAGGTGAGCAGGCCGAACCCGATCGGGACACCGGTGTCCAGCGCTACCCGGTTGAGCCCCTCGGTGGCGGCGGAGCAGACGTAGTCGAAGTGCGGCGTGCCGCCGCGGATGACCACACCTAGTGCGATGACGGCGTCGTACCCCTGCTGGGCGAGGGCCTGGGCCACGACCGGGAGCTCGAAGGAGCCGGGTACGCGCACGACCTCCGACGCCCCGACCTGGTAGCGCTCGATCGCCTCCTGGGCACCGGCAACGAGGCCGTCCATCACCTGCTCGTGCCAGCGTGCCGCGACCACCGCCACCCTCAGGTCGCTGCAGTCGACCGGCTCGTCGACCGGGCTGCCTTCTCCGCTCACTGCTCTGTCACCCTCTCTGGGCTTGTCTCTGGGCCTGTCTCTGGGCTTGTCTCTGGGCTTGTCTCTGGGCTTGTCTCTGGGCTTGTCTCTGGGCTTGTCTCTGGGCTGCGTCTGGGCCAGTCTCGAGGTCCGCGAGGTGGTGCCCCATCCGGTCGCGCTTGGTCATCAGGTAGGCGAGGTTGTGGTCGTTGGGTCGCGGGGTGAGCCCGACCCGCTCGGCGACCGGGACGCCGTACGACTCCAGGCTCGAGGTCTTGTCGGGGTTGTTCGTGAGCAGCCGTACCGACGCGACCCCGAGGTCACGCAGGATCTGGGTCGCTGCACCATAGTGCCGCGCGTCGGCGGGCAGCCCCAGGTCGAGGTTCGCATCGACGGTGTCCCTGCCGCCGTCCTGCAGCTGGTAGGCCTGCAGCTTGGCCAGCAGCCCGATGCCCCGGCCCTCGTGCCCGCGCAGGTAGATGACCACGCCGCGTCCCTCCTTCACGACCAGACCCAGCGCCTCGTCGAGCTGCGGGCCGCAGTCACACCGTTCGGAGCCGAAGACGTCGCCGGTCAGGCACTCGCTGTGCACCCTGGTCAGCACCGGTGTTCCGTCGCGGAGGGCCGCCGGGTCGCCGTACACCAGGGCGACGTGCTCGGAGCCGTCCACCGTGATCCGGTAGCCGAACGCCGTGAACTGGCCGTGGCGGGTGGGCAGCACCGTCTCCGCCAGCCGCTGGACATGGGACTCGTGACGTCTGCGGAAGTGCACCATCTGCTCGATCGAGATCATCTTCAGGTCGTGCTCGTCGCAGAACTCCCGCAGCTCGGCACCGCGCTTCATCGTCCCGTTGTCGTTGACCACCTCAACGAGCACCCCCGCCGGAGTGAGCCCGGCCATGCGCGCAAGATCGACCGCGGCCTCGGTGTGACCCCGACGTACCAGCACGCCGCCCTCCTTGTAGCGCAACGGGAACACGTGGCCGGGCCGGGTGATCTCCCACGGCTCGGTGGCCGAGTCCGCGAGCACCCGGGCGGTGTGTGCCCGGTCGGCAGCCGAGATGCCGGTGGTGACGCCGTCGCGCGCGTCCACGGAGACGGTGTACGCCGTCCGCAGCTTGTCCTTGTTGTGCGGGGTCATCAGCGGGATCTCCAGCCGGTCGAGCATGTCGGCCGGCATCGGCACGCAGATCACGCCACTGGAGTGGCGGATCGTGAACCCCATCAGCTCCGGGGTGGCCTTGCTGGCCGCGAAGATGATGTCGCCCTCGTTCTCACGGTCCTCGTCGTCGACCACGACCACGGCCTCGCCCGCGGCGATCGCGACGATGGCCTCTTCCACGGTGTCGAGGCGGATCTTGCCCTCGTCGGGTGCTCGGGTCTCGCTCACTGCTTCACCATCTTCTCGACATACTTCGCGATCACGTCCACCTCGAGGTTGACGACGTCGCCGGTTTGCTTGAAGCCCAGGGTGGTGCGGGCCAGGGTCTCGGGGATCAGGCTCACCGTGAACGACTCGGCGCGCACGTCCACGACCGTGAGGGAGATCCCGTCAACGGTGATGGAGCCCTTGGCCACCAGGTAGCGCTCGAGATCGGCGGGCAGGGAGATCTCGACCAGCTCCCAGTGCTCGCTCGGCGTACGCCGCAGCACTTCGCAGGTCGCGTCGACGTGTCCCTGCACGATGTGGCCACCGAGCCTGGTCGTCGGCGTGACCGCACGCTCGAGGTTGACCCGGGCGCCGGGCAGCAATGCCCCGAGGGAGGTCTTCGCCAACGTCTCTTGCATCACGTCGGCGGTGAAGGTCTCGACGACGCCGTTGGTGTCAGGACTCGTGGCCGCTACCGTCAGGCAGCAGCCGTTGACCGAGATCGAGTCACCCAGGTCGGCGTCGCTGGTGACCAGCGGTCCGCGCACGGTGAGCCGGATCGCGTCGCCCTGGTCTTCGAGTGCCTCGACGGTGCCGAGCTCCTCGACGATGCCGGTGAACATCTCAGTCCTGCTCTTCCTGTGGCGCGCCGGAACCCCACAAATGTTGGGTTTTGACGTCTGGATCGGAGCGTTCGACGTCCGGATCCAACATTTGTGGGGTTGGGGCACCGGGGGCGGATCCCTCGACGTCAGGATCCAACATTTGTGGGGTTCGGACGTCTGGATCGGAGCGTTCGACGTCCGGATCCAACATTTGTGGGGTTGGGGCACCGGGGGTACGGCCCATCGTGATCCGTACGGTGGCCTCCGCTCCGGTGCCCACGGTCGTCACGTCGGTGATGAGCAAACGCCGGGTGTCGGCGATGGTGGTGATGCCCAGGTCCGCCACGGCCGCGGTCCCGGCACCGAGCAGCGCGGGTGCGACGTAGGCGACGACCTCGTCGACCAGTCCGGCGCGCAGGAACGCCGCGGCCAGGTGCGGGCCGCCCTCGAGGAACACGTGTTGTCGGTCCCGCGAGTGCAGCTGGGCCAGCGCCTCGTGGGGGTCCCGGGTCGCCAGCTGCATGGTCTCGGCGCTGTCGTTGAACACCCGCTTGGTCGGGTCCAGCTCACGCAGGCCCATGACGGCACGGAGCGGCTGGTTGGCGAGCGCACCGTCGTACTCGTCCCGCACGGTGAGCTCCGGGTCGTCGATCTCGACGGTGCCGGTGCCGACGAGCATCGCGTCGCAGCGCGCGCGCAGCTTGTGGCTGTCCACCCGTGCTGCCCTGGACGTGACCCAGCGGCTGGTGCCGTCCGAGGCCGCGCTCCGACCGTCCAGCGTGGTCGCGAACTTCCAGGTGACGAAGGGACGGTGGTGCTCCATCGCGAAGGTCCAGGCCCGGTTGAGCGCCCGCGCCTCGCGTTCCATCAGACCGAACTCGACCGCGACCCCCGCCGCCCGGAGTGCTGCCGCGCCGCCCTTGGCGACCGGGTTCGGGTCGGGCTGCGCGAAGACGACGCGGCTGACACCGGCCTCGATGAGGGCTTCCGAGCATGGCCCTGTGCGCCCCATGTGGTGGCACGGTTCGAGGGTGACGACAGCAGTGCTGCCGTGCGCGTCCGCGCCGGCCTCGGCGAGGGCGACGCCCTCGGCGTGGACGGTGCCGGCGCCGCGGTGGTAGCCCTCGGCGACCTCGATGCCGTCCGGGGTCAGCAGCACGCAGCCAACCCGGGGGTTGGGTCCCAGGGGTACGCCCGGCGTACTCGCCAGGTCGAGCGCGCGACGCATCGCGCGCTGCTCTGCTGGGGAGAAGCCCATCGTCGTCCGTCCTCACTGGTCCGCGCGGACCCCGGGGACAGAACGGCTCGCTGCGTCGCCGCCGCGGACCACCTGCGTGCGCTTCTCATCCGGACTTTGACCGTCGGTCCAGGAGTTCCACCTGGTCAACCAGCCACCTTTCGGCAACCGGGTCGCGGACTGTAACCGCCGGTGCGGAGTTTCACCGCCCCCAGAGCACGCGAGCTTTCACTCGTCGGATCCAGTCTGCCACAGCAGGACGGGCGATCCGCGTGACCTGTCTCACGACCGCTTGAACCCGCGCTACTAGAAGCTCTCCGGCAGAATCGTCGGCTTCGTCTCGCCGTACAGCCACTGGTCGAAGTACTCGCGGAGCAGCGCACGGTCCGCACGATCGAGCCCCGAACGGGCCACCGCGAACCTGATGAACTCTCGAGTCGAGATGTTGTCGTGCTCGAACCGCCGCGCCAGGTCACGCACGAACTCGAAGAAGGCGTCGTCTCCCACGATCTCGCGGTAGCCCTGGACCGTCATCGCGCCCCGGTCATAGACGGGGAATCCCGCGAACATGTTCACGGGGGTGCCGTCGAGGACAGCGGATGCGATCTCCCAGTCCTCGGCCGCGGTGTTGGCGTACAGGTCGTCGAACTCCGCTGCCGGGTCCTGGCCGCCGTTCTCGCTGAACTGCCAGTACCACTCCGACCAGCTCGCCCATCCCTCGTTGATCCAGATGTCGCTCCAGGTCTGCAGGGTGAAGCTGTTGCCGGCCCACTGGTGTGCGTGCTCGTGCAGCTGGGTGCCGATGTTGATCGACGGGTTGCCGGTGTTGAAGTTGCCCGAGTAGTGCGGCTTGGTCGCCACCTCCAGGGCGAAGCCGACCCCGGCAGCACGGTCGGCGACGGCACCGGTGGAGTCGTACGGGTAAGGACCGAAGAGGTCACTGAGGAAGTTGAGCTGGTCGGCTGCCCGGTCGAGCGAGGCCTGGATCGCCGCCGTCTGTGCCGGCGTGCTGCTGCTGTCGATGGCGTTGTAGACCGGCAGCGTCCGGCCGGTCGAGGTCTCTGTCATCGTGCCTTCGGTGAAGTCGAAGTCGCCGACCGTTGCCGTCGTCAGGTACGTCGACGTCGGGTCGTCCTCGGTCCAGCGCCAGGTCGTCGTACCGTCCCTGTGGGGCCGGCGCGAGACGAGCTCGCCGATGCCGAGCGCGGTCTTCGAGCTCGGCACGGTGATGCGCGTGTCGAACGTGGCCTTGTCAGTCGGGTAGTTGTTGGACGGGAACCAGCTCATCGCCCCCATCGGCTCGTTGACGACGAACGCGCCGTCGCAGGTCTGCGGCGCGGCCAGCGGGTAGCAGGCGCGGATCCAGCCGTCGTTCGACTCGTCAGGATCGGTGAGCGGTACCGGCGTGCCGCGGTAGCTCACCTTCACCGTGAACATGCGTCCCGCCTTGGGCCGGGTCGAGGGATGCGGCGTCACGACCAGCTTTCTCGGCTGGGTGACCTCCGGGTTCTCGCTCAGCTTCGGGGTGGCATCCACGAACTCGAACCGGGCCGGGCGCCGCCCGACGGTCACGCTGGTCACCTCGAGGACGTCCTGGAAGTCGAAGCTGAACTCCTTGAGGGTCTGCTTCGCCCGAGCACGGATCGTCGTCCTGGCCGCGTCGAAGCGGTTGGCCACCGGGTCGTAGTCGAGCTCGATCCGGTAGTGCCTGACGTCGTACCCACCATTGCCGAGCTGTGGCAGCAGGGAGTCCCCCAACGACCGCGAGCCGGCGACCGGCTTGCCCCTGCCGGTGTCCTCCGCATGAGCTGCGCCTGCGACCGGGATGGTCAGCGAGGTCACCACGAGCAGGGTTGCGGTCAGCCGTCCAAGTGTCGTTTGCATCCACACGTCCTACCACCGCGCGGGGGCTGCCGGATAGAGCCATTGTCGCCGCCCGGGTCGGCTCATGTCACACCTGGGCGCGCCCGCGGGTCCTCCCTCATGAAGCCCAACCACGATCAGGAGGAAGCCATGAACGCGACGACCACCGCATCCAGCACATCCACGTCCGTTGCTCCCAACTCCCGCACCAGCACGGCCCGCGTCCCGCTGGACCACCCGGGCAGCATGCTCGCGCGGATCATGAACGCCTGGACCCGTCGCACCTACGGTGCGGAGATGGAGCCGATGCTCGCGCTGCTGCACAACCGCAAGGTGACGATGTCGATCTCCCGCTTCGAGATGAGCCTCGCGAAGTGGTCGCGGCTCGACCGCAACCTCAAGGAACTGGCCCAAGCCGCGGTCGCCTCCCAGATCGGCTGCAGCTGGTGCATGGACTTCGGCTACTACATCTCGCGGTCCAACGGCATGGACGCCGCCAAGCTGGAGCAGCTCACGGAGTGGCGCTCCAGCACGGTCTACACGCCGCTGGAACGCAAGGTCCTGGAGTACGCCGAGGCAATGACCGCCACTCCCCCGACGGTCACCGACGAGATGGTCGAGGGCCTGCGCACCGACCTCGACGACGCGCAGATCGTCGAGCTGACTGCGATGATCTCGGTGGAGAACCTGCGCTCCCGGAGCAACTCCGCCCTCGGCCTGACCAGCCAGGGTTTCAAGAGCCAGTGCGACCTGCCCCAGAAATGACGCGCAGAAGTGACGCAGAGGTGAGTGAACGATGAGCGCTGAGTCGATCGACCCCACGAACGTCTTCGAAGAGCACCGCTCGACGCTCGTGGGTGCCGCCTACCGGATCCTGGGCAGTCACGTCGAGGCCGAGGACGTCGTACAGGAAGCCTGGATCCGGTGGGCCGACGTGGACCACGGCACCGTCGAGCAGCCCCGCGCTTACCTGTTGACGGTCACCACCCGGCTCGCCCTGAACCGGCTGCGGCACCTGGCCACCAGGAAGGAGAGCTACGTGGGGCCGTGGCTCCCGGAGCCGGTGGCCACCGACCCCCGTGCGGACGGAGCGCAGGCGGCCCAGCTGGCAGACGAGGTGTCGATGGCGATGCTCATCGTGCTGGAGTCCTTGAGCCCGCTGGAACGTGCAGCGTTCGTGCTTACCGAGGTGTTCGGGATGACGGCACCCGAGGTCGGCGAGGCGCTGGAGCGCAGCCCGGCCGCCGTACGCCAGCTGGTGCACCGTGCCCGTTCGCACGTCGAGGCACGACAGCCGCGCCACGTCGTCGACCAGGATCGGCACCGCGAGATCACCGAGCGGTTCATGGCGGCCGCCGGCGGTGGTGACGTGGCCGCACTGATCGAGGTGCTCGCTCCCGACGTCGTCCTGGTCACCGATGGCGGCGGCATCAGGCAGGCGGCACTGCGCCCGATCCACGGCGCCGACAAGGTGATGCGCTGGCTTGCAGGGGTTCTTGGAACGCCGGAGAGCGCGCAGATCACGTTCGAGCTGCGCCCGGTCAACGGCGAGCTGGCCATCGTGGCCACCAACCCCGAGGGCATCGACGGAGTCATCTTCGTGACTGTCGAGGACGACCGGATCACCGCGCTGCACGGCATCCGGAACCCGGAGAAGCTGGGAGCCATCTGAAGGTGCGGTCCGCGCCGCGGGCCCGAGTCAGCGGACGGGTGCGTCCTCAGGGCCCACGACACGGAGTCTTGGGTCAGCGCACCGCCACAGCTTCAGCCCTTGTCGAAGCTGGTGGTACCGAGCGGCTCGTGCCCGGAGCGGTGTTCGGAGGGGTGTTCGGAGCGGTGTTCGGAGCCGCAACGACCCGCATCGCCGGAGGTCACGCCCCGGTGGCGAGGTCGCGCAGCTGCTGGACCATTGCGTCGGGGTCATCGGCCGCATAGACGGCCGAGCCGGCGACGAAGACGTCGGCCCCGGCCTCGGCGCAGCGCTCGATCGTCTCCAGCGAGACTCCGCCGTCCACCTGGAGCCAGACCTCCAGCCCGGCCGCGGAGATCAGCTCCCGCGCGCGCCGGATCTTCGGCAGGCACAGGTCGAGGAACTTCTGACCACCGAACCCGGGCTCGACCGTCATGACCAGCAGCATGTCGAGCTCGCCGAGCACGTCGGCGTACGGCTCGATCGGCGTGGCCGGCTTCAGCGCCATCGCGGCCCGGACGCCCTTGGCCCGGAGCTCGCGCGCCAGCCGTACGGGTGCGGCAGCCGCCTCGGCGTGGAACGTCACCGACCCGGCGCCCGCCTCGGCGTACGCCGGAGCCCAGCGGTCGGGGTCCTCGATCATCAGGTGGGCGTCGAGCGGCAGGTCGGTCGCCTTCGCCAGGCTCTCGAAGACGGGCAGCCCGATGGTCAGGTTCGGCACGAAGTGGTTGTCCATCACGTCGATGTGCACCCAGTCAGCGCTGGGGATCCGGGCGACCTCGTCGGCCAGGCGGGAGAGGTCGGCGTTGAGGATGCTCGGCGTGATCTGGATACCCATGGTGCGTCGATCCTAGGGTCAGCGCCGAGACGGCGCTTGTGTCCCACGCAGACCCGCCCAGACGGCTGGGATGCACGGGGCGGATGAACATTGCAGCCGTCTGGGCGCTTGTTTCCGGGACACACGCGCCGTCTCGGCGGTCCTCCCGGGTGGCGTGCCGCACCACCCGCTGATCGGTTGTTCGAACAGAATCGACCGCCTGATGGTCCGGGCTGCTCCTCGGCTTGCGGAGCGTGGTCTCGACTGATCGCTCGTCTCGACTGGCCGCTCGCTGACGCTCGCTGCTCGACGCAAGGCTTCGCTCGCTGCTCGACCACCTACGGTGCGGGCTGCCGGCGCTGACCAGACCCGCCGAGACGGCGCTGGTGTCCCGCGCAGACCCGCCGAGACGGCGCTTGTGTCCCGCGCAGACCCGCCGAGACGGCTGGGATGCACGGGGCGGATGAACATTGCAGCCGTCTGGGCGGTTGTTTCCGGGACACACGCGCCGTCTCGGGGGTCAGCGGAGGCGGCGTAGCAGCGCCATGAACATCGCGTCGGTGCCGTGCCGGTGCGGCCAGAGCTGGACCGCGCCGGGCAGATGGGCGGACTCCGCATCCACGGCCTCCGGGACGAGGGACAGCGAATCCTCGAGCCCGGCCGCCGGGCGGACGGCCAGCACGGCTGCGACCACGGCGACCGTCTCCTCCACCACCGGCGAGCAGGTGGCGTAGAGAACCACGCCGCCCGGTCGCACCGAGTCCAGGGCAGTTAGCAGCAACGCCTGCTGGAGTGGAACCAGGTCGCCGACGTCTGCCCGGGTACGCCGCCAGCGACTCTCCGGCCGTCGCCGAAGGGCGCCAAGTCCGGAGCACGGGGCATCCACCAGCACCCGGTCGAAGGTCGCCTCCAGCCAGGGCGGGCGGGTGCCGTCACCGGTGACGACGTCGCCTTCGGTGGCCCGCATTGCCTGCGCGACGAGCGCCGCGCGATGCGGCAGGCGCTCGTTCGCCAACAGCCGGGCGCCGCTCCCGGTCGCCAGGGCGGCGAGGAGCGCTGCCTTGCCTCCCGGCCCGGCGCAGAGGTCCAGCCAGCGCTCGTCGCGGCCTTCGACCAGAGCCCTGGCGAGGGCCAGCGCGACCAACTGCGAGCCGGCGTCCTGGACCCCCGCCCGCCCATCGCGGACAGCCGGGATCTCGCCCGGGTCGCCTGAGTCCATGACCGCGGCCAGCGGGGAGATGTTGACGGGCCGGCCGCCGAGCTCCGCCACGGTGGACAGACCAGGCCGCGCCACCAGGGTGACCTTGGGCCGTTCGTTGTCTGCGGCCAGCAGCGCGTCCAGCTCCTCGGGCCGGTCCAGCGCCCGGGCGAGCGCGTCGACGATCCAGTCCGGGTGTGAGCGGCGTACTGCCTGTGTGGCGTCGAGCGCGTCCATCCAGCCGTCGAGGTCGTGTGTCGTGATCCGCCGCATCACGGCGTTGGTGAAGCCTGCCGGCTTGTGGCCGACACGGGCACGCACCAGCTCAACGGTGCTCGTGACCGCGGCGTGGTCGGGCACCCTCATCGCGAGCACCTGGTGGGCGCCGAGCCGCAGAGCGTCCCGGACAGCGGCGTCCGGGCTGCGCCCCGCGAGGTGGTCGATGACGGCGTCGTAGCTGCCCAACGCGCGGAGCGTGCCGCCCACCAGCTCGGTGGTGAACGCGGCGTCGCGTCCCTCGATCTGGCGCTCGCGCAGCAGCTGCGGCAGGACGAGGTTGGCGTAGGCGTCGTCCTCGCGGACCGCGACCAGCACGTCGTACGCCGCCAGCCGGGCCGGGTCGACCAGCTTGCTCTCAGAGCCGCCGCCCCGGGCCGCGGGACCGCCTCGGCTCATGCGAGGAACTCGCGGACCAGCTTCTTGGGAGCCGTGGCCAGCCACGCGTCGGTGATCACCTCGGCGAGCTCTGCGCGGGTGATCTCGGCGAGCCGGGACTGCTGCACGAGTACGGCGTTGGTGCCGCGGAAGTGGTCGATCGTGAAGAACGGTCCCTCGGCCTCGACGAGATCCCGCTTGTCCTCGGGGTTGGCCGTCCGGATCACGATGAGGTCGTCGAACTCCTGCCCGGTCTCCGGGTCGACGGCACTGCTGTGCGGCTTGCGGTAGAGCACGAACCCGCGGCCCTTGTCCCCCTTCTCGCGCAGCGGCACCAGCCAGGTGGGGACATCACCCCACGAGGTGCCGAACCAGGTCTCGGGCAGTCCGCGACAGAGCTCGTCGACGTCCTGGGGGCGGGCCCAGTCAGGAGCAGGGTCAGTAGCCGGGTCGGGAGTCTTGCGTGCGGCCATGCGCGCGACGCTACTCGCCGAGGCGTGCGGAGGGGGCCAGGCGGGCGCCGCGGGCCCAGTCGGCAGCGTCCATCTCCTTGCGCCCGTGGGGCTTGACCCGGCCAAGCTGGACAGGCCCGGAGGCGGTGCCGACGAACACGGCGTTCTTGGTGACCTCGAGTCGTCCCGGCTCCACTCGTTCCCGCCCGACGGGACGCGCCGGGCCCAGCTTGATCCGCTCCCCCTCGAACATGGACCACGCGCCAGGTTCCGGCGTGCAGGCGCGGATGCGACGGTCGACCGCGATGGCCGGCTCGGTCCAGTCGACCCGGGCGTCCTCGACGGAGATCTTCGGCGCGTGGCTCACCCCGTCGGCGGGCTGCTCACGCGCCTCGACGGTGCCGTCCTCGATGACGTCGAGGGTCTGCACCAGCAGCCCGGCACCGCCCTCGGCCAGCCGCTCGAGCAGGTCGCCCGCGGTGTCCTCGGGCCAGATCGTCTGGGTCATCAGACCGAAGGTGGGGCCGGCGTCGAGCTCCTTGACGATGCGGAACGTGGTGGCGCCGGAGACCTCGTCCCCGGCCAGGATGGCGTGCTGCACCGGCGCGGCACCGCGCCACGCCGGGAGCACCGAGAAGTGCAGGTTGACCCAGCCGTGCTCGGGGATGTCGAGCGCCGACTGGGGCAGCAGCGCGCCGTACGCCACCACCGGGCAGCAGTCGGGCCGCAGCGCTCGCAGTGCGTCCTGGAAGTCGGGGCCACGCGGATGCTCGGGCTTGAGCACGGGTACGCCGAGCTCCTCGGCCCGTTGCGCCACCGGCGAGCTCACCAGCTTGCGGCCACGACCGGACGGCGCGTCGGGGCGTGTGACCACGCCGACGAGGTCATGCCGGCTGGCGACAACCGCGTCGAGGGCAGGGATGGCTACCTCGGGGGTGCCGGCGAAGACGAGTCGCATCAGGCGGTCAGAATCCGAGGCCGTTGGTGGCGTGGGGCGAGATCTTGACCTGCAGGGTGGGCTGTCCGAACCACTCCGCCTCGCGGATGAACCTCATCGCCTCCTTGCGCGCCTCGCGGTCGAGCCGGTCGATGAACAGGATCCCGTCGAGGTGGTCGGTCTCGTGCTGGATGGCTCGGGAGAGCATGTCCGTGCCCTCGATGGTGACCGGCTCGCCGTGCATGTCGAAGCCGCGCGCGACCACCGAGAGCGCCCGCTTGCAGTCGAGCGACAGCTCGGGGATCGAGAGGCAGCCCTCGAGGCCGTCCTGGATCTCCTCGGACAGGGACAGGTCGGGGTTGACGAGGTGGCCGACCTCGCCGTCGACGTACCAGGTGAACACGCGCAGCCCCACGCCCAGCTGCGGCGCGGCGAGGCCGGCGCCGGGGGCGTCCATCATGGTCTCGGTCAGGTCCGCGACGAGGGTGCGCAGCTCCTTGTCGAAGTCGACGACCGGCTCGGCCGGCGTACGCAGGATCGGGTCGCCGAAGAGCCGGATCGGCCTGATCGACACGGGTTCTCCCCTCCTGATGACGACGGAAGGCGTCAGTCTAGGAGAGGACACACGCACCCGTGACGGGCGGGAGGGCGATGAATCGGTGGAACGCACCGGGTCTGTATTCATGAGAACAGAACCGACAGAGATGAGAAATGATGCGAACTCTCGCAATTACGGAGAACATCACCCTGGACGGCTCGATCGAGATGCTTGACGACTGGTTCGACCCGGCACGTCACGCCTCCGGCGAGATGGACGACGTGCTCGAGGAGATCCGTAGCCAGGACTCCAACGCGGACGCGCTCCTCCTCGGCCGGCAGACCTTCGAGGACTTCCGCGGCTACTGGCCGAACCAGACCGACGACACCAGCGGGATCACGGACTACCTGAATCAGGTGAACAAGTACGTCGTCTCCTCGACGATGACCGACCCCGAGTGGGAGAACTCAACCGTGCTTTCCGGTGACGTCATCGAGGAGGTGCGCGCGCTCAAGGAGGCACCCGGCAAGGACATCGTCCTGACCGGCAGCATCACCCTGGCCCATGCCGTGATCGAGGCCGGGCTGGTCGACGAGTACCGGCTCTTCGTCTACCCCACGGTGCAGGGGCGCGGCCGCCGGCTGTTCCCGGAAGGGACCCGGTTCCCCAGTCTCCGGACCGTCAAGACGCGCACGTTCAAGTCCGGCGTCGCCTTGCTCAAGCACGAGGCGACCTGAGCCTCCGCAGAGGTGGTCGAGCAGCCTTGCGTTGAGCAGCGAGCGTCAGCGAGCGACCAGTCGAAACGAGCGAAGCGAGCGGACAGTCGAGACCGGTCACCCCAGCTCCGCAGGGTCCACCTCGACCCGCACGTGCGGCAGCTTGCGCGTCGACCGCTGCGCCTGCAGCTCACCGAGCGCCGCGGACAGGGCGGCGCCCGAGCTGCGTGGAACGCGTACGACGTAACGGACGGTCTCCCCGTCGAGGGCATCTCGGGTGCCCTCGACGGGGACCGGGCCCAGCACCTCGGCGCCCGCAGGCAGGCGCAGCGCAGACACGGCCTGCTCCAGGTCCTCCGGGTCACCGCTGAGCGTGGCGACACGCGAGGCGGGCGGCAGGTGGGCGGACTGACGTTCGTCGATCTCGCGGCGGGCGAGACCGCCGTGGTCCCAGCGCAGCAGCGCCTGCAGCCCCGGATGGCTCGAGTCACCGATGGCAAGCACCCTCCCGCCGGCACTCGCCGGGCGCACCAGCGCGGCGGCGTTGGCCCACCGGCGTACGGCCTCCTCGGTGGCGCGTAGGTCCGAGCGGGCCAGGAGCAGCCACGTGTCCATCAGCACGACCGCCGTGTAGCCGCCGGCGGCCACGGGCTCCGCTCCGGGTGTCGCCACCACGATCGCCGGACTCGCGTCGACGGCGGCGAGCACACGGTCGCCGGAGGAAGAGGTTCGGATGGGTACGCCGGGCAGGGCGCGGCCGAGCTCCTCCGCGGTGCGCGCATCACCGAGCACGGGCGCTCGCATCCCCTGTCCCCCGCACTCAGGACACCGCCAGCCGGGGGCCGGGGTGGCGCACCACGCGCACTCGGGGGGACGCGCCGCCCCGCGGAGGCGGAGCGGTCCATGGCAGGTGGTGCACAGGGCCGGCGTACGGCATCGGTCGCAGGCCAGACGGGTCGCGTAACCGGCCCGTGGCGTCTGCACGAGCACGGGTCCGTCACGGACGGCGTCGCGAACCAGGGTCAGGGCCTCGCTGGGCAGCCGGGCCGAGCGTGCGCCGGGGTCGCGGGCGAGGTCGCGGTCCGAGTCGCCGGTGAGGCCGACCGAGATCCGCCGGCGTACGACGTCGCGCGGGGCCACGAGCTCGACCGCCCAGCCGGTGCGGACGAGGTACTCAGCCTCGACACTGCGTGCGTGCGCCGCGAGCAGTGCCGCGCACCCGGTCTCCTGGGCGCGCATGAGCAGCACCTCGCGGGCATGGGGGTACGGCGCGCGCGGCTCGTCGTGGAGGTCGTCCCCGTCGTCCCAGATCGCCACGAGGCCGAGGTCTTGCACCGGCGCGAACGCGGCGGCGCGGGTGCCGATGACGATGCGCACGGCTCCGCGGCTGATCGCAAGGAACGCGCGGTAGCGCTTGGCCGGTCCCGAGTCGGCGGCGAGCACGACATGGCCGCCCTCACCGAGGCGTGCCGTGAGGGCCGCGTCGAGCCGGTCGACGTCACGGTGGTCGGGCACGCACACCAGGGCGCCCCGGCCTGATGCGGCGGTTGCGACCACGGCCTCGGCCAGCAGCTCGGCCCAGTCGTCGCCCGGGACGATGGTCCAGACGGCTCGTGGGTTGTGCTCTGCGAGGCCCTCCAGGAAGGACTCCGCACCGGGGTAGTGCTCGGCCCGCTCCGGCTTTGGCTCACTTGTGATCGGGGGCGCCGGTTCGGACGGCACCTTCTCGACGGTCGCGTGCCGCGGAGGGACGGCCATGCGGAGGACGTCCGAGCGGGTTCCGGCGTACCTCCCGGCGACGGCGCCGGTCAGGGCGGCCACGTCCGGTGTGAGCACCGGCTCGGGGCTGACCACCCGGCGCAGCGGCTGCAGCCGGCCGGTGTGTTCGGTCGTCGCTGCCCGCTCGATGACGTACCCGTCGACGTCCTGGCCGGCGAAGCGCACCTTGACCCGCACCCCAGGATGGGCGTCGGCGGACATCGTCTCCGGGACGGCGTAGTCGAAGGGCCGGTCGAGGTGCGCGAGCGCCACGTCGACGAGCACCCGGGCGACCGGGTCGACCTCAGCCATCGGGACCGGCGCCTTCTGCTTGGGCGCCCTCGCCTGACGAGCCAGCGCCTCGCGGGCGAGCGCCTTGACGCGCTCAGGCGCCGGAAGCAGCGCCGGCTGCTCCTCCTCGCCCGTCGTCACACCCGCATGCTTTCACCCGGGGGCGACAGCTCTGCGGGGGTCTGGGGACTCCAGGTGGCGGCCGAACTCCACAAATGTTGGGTCGTGACGTCCAGTCGGGTCGATCAGACGTCGCGCGCCAACAATTGTGGAGTTCGGGGCGTGGCGACTGCCTGCCCTCGAAGGGACAAACCGGATGGGGTTGTCGGGTGAACCCTGAGGTTGTGGCCCGAAGTATCGGCCGACAACGTCCGGTTTCCCCGGCCGGCCGGGGAAACCTGCAGCGGTCAGACCGGGAAAACCCGCAGCGCGCGCTCAGACCCCCGCGGCCGAGCGGAGCTTCTCGGCCCGGTCGGTGCGCTCCCAGGTGAAGTCGGGGAGCTCGCGGCCGAAGTGGCCGTATGCCGCGGTCTGGGCGTAGATCGGGCGCAGCAGGTCGAGGTCACGGATGATCGCGGCGGGCCGCAGGTCGAAGACCTCGAGTACCGCCTTCTGGATCACCTCGTCGGCGACGATGCCGGTGCCGAAGGTCTGGACGAACACGCCGACAGGCTGGGCCTTGCCGATCGCGTAGGCGACCTGGACCTCGGCGCGACGGGCGAGGCCGGCGGCGACGATGTTCTTGGCGACCCAGCGCATGGCGTACGCCGCGGAGCGGTCGACCTTCGAGGGGTCCTTGCCGGAGAACGCCCCGCCACCATGACGGGCCATGCCGCCGTAGGTGTCGACGATGATCTTGCGGCCGGTCAGGCCCGCGTCACCCATCGGCCCACCCACCACGAACACCCCGGTGGGGTTCACCAGCAGGCGGTAGTCGTCTGAGGGGATGTCGAAGCCGGCGAGCACGTGGTCGACGACGTGCTTCTTGATGTCGGCCTCCATCGACTCCAGCGAGGTCTCCTCGGAGTGCTGGGTCGAGAGCACCACGGTGTCGACGCGGACGGGCCGGTCCTGCTCGTCGTACTCGATGGTGACCTGGGTCTTGCCGTCGGGACGGAGGTAGGGCAGCGTGCCGTCCTTGCGCACGTTGGTGAGCCGCTCGGCGAGCCGGTGCGCGATCGTGATCGGCAGCGGCATCAGCTCAGGAGTGTCGTCGGAGGCGTAGCCGAACATCAGCCCCTGGTCGCCGGCGCCCTGCATGTCGAGCGCGTCGACCGAGGCACCGACCCGCGCCTCGTGGCCCTGGTCCACACCCGCCGCGATGTCGGCGGACTGGCCACCGATGGCGATCTGCACACCACAGGACTTGCCGTCGAAGCCCTTGAGTGAGGAGTCGTACCCGATCTCGAGGATCTTCTTGCGGACCAGCTCCGCCACCGGCGCGTAGGCGTTGGTACGGATCTCGCCCGCCACCACCACCAGGCCGGTGGTCAGCAGGGTCTCGACCGCGACGCGCAGGTTCGCCTTGTCGGGGTCGTTCGCGAGCAGGTAGTCCAGCACCGTGTCGCTGATCGCATCGGCGATCTTGTCCGGGTGACCTTCGGTCACGGACTCGGAGGTGAAGAGGCGTCCGGTCACTGTGTTGTTCTCCTACGCGGTGGGGCTGGGGTTGGGTGGGTTTGGGTACGAGCTGTTCCGTGTCTCGGCGGGGCCGAGCCTAACTGACCGCCCCACGAGTGGGACGCGGATCTCAGAGAGTGTCCCCGGGAGTGTCAGGGTCCGTGTCTGGGTCCGCGTCTGGTTCGAGCAGGCTGACCACCCGGTCCCAGATCACGTGCGCCAGCGCCGACTTCGACCCGAGCGGCACGCTGACGGCACTTCCGTCGGCGGCGAGTACGACGCCCTCGTTGTCCTCCGAGCCGAACACCGCACCACCACCCACGTCGTTGACGACAAGCAGGTCACACCCCTTGCGGGCAAGCTTGGCCCGGGCGTGGTCCATGACGCTCCCCGACTCGTCGCCGGTCTCGGCCGCGAAGCCCACCACGACGATGCGGTCGTTGGGCCGGTCGGCAGAGAGGCCGGCCAGGATGTCGGGGTTCTGGGCCAGCCGGATGTCCGGCGAGCTGCCGTCGTCGGCCTTCTTGATCTTGGCGGCCGAGACGTCCAGCGGGCGGTAGTCGGCCGGGGCCGCGGCCATCACCACGGCGTCCGCGGCCACGCAGGACTCCACGACGTGCTCCTGCAGCTCGGCGGTGGTCTCCACCTTGACGACCTTGACGCCAGCCGGGTCCGGCAGGGACACGTTGGCCGCGACGAGGGTGACCTCGGCGCCGCGGGCGGCCGCCGTACGGGCGAGCGCGTAGCCCTGCAGCCCGGAGGACCGGTTGCCGATGAACCGGACGGGGTCGAGGTACTCGCGGGTGCCGCCGGCCGAGACCACCACCCGCTTGCCGGCGAGATCCTGGACGGAGGCACCACCCTGGTGCTCGCCTCGGGCGAGCAGGTCGACGGCGAGCGCGAAGATCTCGCCCGGCTCGGGCAGCCGGCCCTTGCCGGTGTCGACGCCGGTGAGCCTGCCCTCGGCCGGCTCGATCACGACCGCGCCTCGGGCGCGCAGCGTGGCCACGTTGGCCTGGGTGGCCGGGTGCTCCCACATCTCGGTGTGCATCGCCGGGGCGTACAGCACCGGGCAGCGCGCGGTGAGCAGCGTGTTGGTGAGCAGGTCGTCGGCCTGGCCGTTCGCCGCCTTGGCGAGCACGTTGGCGGTCGCGGGTGCGACGACGACGAGGGCGGCCTGCTGACCGATCCGTACGTGCGGCACCTCGTGGACCGACGCCCAGACCTCGGTACTGACGGGCTTGCCGGAGAGGGCAGCCCACGTAGGTGCGCCGACGAACTCCAGAGCCGCCGCAGTCGGTATCACCGTGACGTCGTGCCCGGACTCGGTGAACCGGCGCAGCAGCTCGCAGGCCTTGTATGCAGCAATCCCGCCGCTCACGCCGAGGACGACACGAGGGCGGGACACAGCGGCTTCAGGGACGCCTGAGTCCACGGATGCCTGCTAGCTCACTCGACTACTGGATCGGCGGCAGGTGTCTGCGGGGCAGGGACCGCTGCGGCGAGCGCCTCGGCGGCGAGCTCCTCGGGGTCGATGTCCTCACAGGTCAGCAGGTCAGCGTTGATCTCGCGCAGCGCGATGGACAGCGGCTTCTCCTGCACGTGGGTGTCCACGAGCGGGCCGACGTACTCCAGCAGGCCCTCGCCGAGCTGGGAGTAGTAGGCGTTGATCTGACGGGCACGCTTGGCGCTGTAGAGCACCAGCTTGTACTTGGAGTCGGTCTTGGTCAGCAAGTCGTCGATCGGGGGGTTGGTGATTCCCTCGGCAACTGGCTGGGCACCGGACACGCTCATCGAGCCTCACTAACGAAGATTGGTTCTGCGTACGACGGTCACAGGTGACTTCCGGGGACTCGTCATTGTCCGGGAGACGCCCCGGACCGCATCAACTCTATCAATTCCTCGCCTGCATCGTGAATCCGGCGGTTCACGATGGTGACGTTGAACTCCGGCTCGGCCGCCAGCTCCGCACGCGCGGTCTCCAGGCGGCGCTCGCGCTCGGTGGCGTCCTCGGTGCCGCGACCGACCAGACGTCGTACCAGCTCCTCCCAGGAGGGCGGTGCCAGGAACACGAACAGGGCCTCGGGCATCTTCTCGCGGACCTGCCGGGCTCCCTGCAGGTCGATCTCGAGCAGGGTGGTGCGTCCCTCGGCCAGCGCTTCCTGGACGGGGCGACGCGGCGTGCCGTAGCGGGCCCCACGGTGGACGACGGCCCACTCGAGCATCTCGTCGTCGGCGACCAGCCGGTCGAACTCGGTCTCGGAGACGAAGTGGTAGTGCACCCCGTCCCGCTCCCCCGGCCGGCGGCGCCGCGTGGTCGCGGAGACCGAGATCCAGATCTCGGGATGGTTCTCACGCACCCAGGCGGTCAGCGTGCCCTTCCCCACGGCGGTGGGTCCGGCCAGGACTGTCAACCGAGAGTTGGAAGCCGGCACCTGACTCAGAGAGCCGTTACTCAGGGGACGAGAACTCGTCGACCAGCGCGGCGACCTGCTTGGCACCGAGACCGCGTACGCGCCTGGTCTCGGAGATCTTCAGCTTCTCCATCACCTGCTGCGCCCGGATCTTGCCGATGCCCGGCATGGACTGGAGCAGCTCCTTGACGCGCATCTTGCCGATGACCTCGTTGGTCCGGCTCTCCTCGACCACCTCGGCAAGGGTCGCCCCTGAGTGCTTGAGCCGGTTCTTGACCTCGGCTCGCTCACGTCTGGAGGCGGCTGCCTTGTCTAGCGCAGCCTGTCGCTGCTCGGGCGTGAGAGGCGGCAAGGCCACTGAGGTTTCCTCGACTTACTGCTCGACTGGGTCGAGCCGGTGTGAACGGCTGTCCTGTGGGGGTTTCCGGACAGGACACTAGTGTCGCCGCGGCGACCGCTGCAACGCGGGAGGGCATCGGGTGGTCTCGCCGAGACCAACGTCACCACCCGGTTCAGTACTGGTTCACCTCGCGCCGGTTCAGCTCAGGCCCAGGTTCACCTTGCAGACGTCGCGTGCCTGTTGCTCGATGCCGGACGTCGCCTGCACGACCTCCTCGCCGCCGACCTGGCCCGCGGCATCCGCGATCACCTTCTGGTCGGCGGCGCTGAGGCCCCCCGGCGGCTTGCCGCCCTCGAAGTCGGAGGCCTTCACCTCCGCATCATCGAGGGCCTGGTCGAGCGCTTCGAGGGCCCCGATGAACGTCTGCCACTCGTCGGCCAGGTCCTCGGGTGACTTCTCCGCGAGGTCGCGCAGCATCGGCAGGTTGCTCAGCAGTGCCGAGGGCGAGTCGGAGGCGATCATCGCCGCGATCTTCTTGTTCGATCCCTCGATGGCGCCGCAGTACTCCTCGGTCGAGTCGCCACCACAACCGGTCACCAGCAGCAGTGGTGCGATGGCCAGGGCCGCGGCCGCCCGACGCGGCCGGTGTCGGCGCATCCCCTCCCTCATCGACTCAATGCCGTGAAGGCATCGAGCGACCGCTCGGCTGCGGCCAGCAGCGAGGCCGGGTCGGGTCCGGCGCCCAGGATCTCGCGGGAGCTCGCCGGGAGGACCAGGTCGAGGACGTCGCCGAAGATCCGTCGTACGTCGTCCGCGGTGCCGCCCTGGGCGCCGATCCCGGGCACCAGCAGTGGGCCGTTGAGCGCGAGGTCCTCGTTGGTCTCACCGATGGTCGCGCCGACCACGGCACCGAAGGAGCCCATCGGTGTGGCGTCGGCGTTGAGCCTGCGCAGCTCGCCCAGGACGGTCCCGGCCAGGCTCACCCCGGCCTCGGTGCGGGCGTGCTGGAACGGCGGCGCCTCGGGGTTGGAGGTCAGCGCAAGGACGAACACACCCGTGCCGTGCTGGCGCGCGGTCTGGAACATCGGGGACAGGCTGCCGAAGCCGAGGTACGGCGACGCGGTGATCGCGTCCACCGCGAGCGGCGACAGCGGATCGAGATAGGCGTCGGCGTAGGCCTGGGCGGTGGAGCCGATGTCGCCCCGCTTGACGTCGAGCACCACCAGGGCACCGCACTCGCGGGAGGTCTCGATCACCCGCTCCAGGACCGCGATGCCGCGGGAGCCGAAGCGTTCGAAGAAGGCCGACTGCGGCTTGACCACGGCGACCCTGGGTGCCAGTGCCTCGGCGGCGCCGAGGGCGAACTTCTCCAGGCCGTTGACCGAGTCGGTCAGCCCCCATGCGTCGAGCAGGGAGGAGTGCGGGTCGATGCCAGCGCACAGAGGCCCCCGGCCGTCCATGGCCGCCCGCAACCTCGCCCCGAAGCCGAACGGCCCGCTCGTGGTGTGCTCGGGCAGGTGCTGCTCCGTCATCAGCTGCTCCGCCGCTCGATCGGCGCCCGCCGCAGCCGGGAGGAGATCCTCGAGTTCATCCGGGCGGGCCACCAGGGGCCTTCGTAGATGAAACCGGTGTACGCCTGCAGGAGGTCGGCTCCCGCGTCCAGACGCTCGAGGGCGTCCTCGAGCGTGGTGATGCCACCAACGCCGATCAGCGTCAGGTCGGGGCCGACCCGGCCGCGGAGAAGTCGCATCACCTCGGTAGCCCGGGCGCGCAGCGGTGGCCCGGAGAGCCCACCCGCTCCGGCAGCCGCCACCTTGCGGGCGGGCGAGGCCAGGTCGGCGCGCGAGGTCGTCGTGTTGGTGGCTACAACGCCGTCCAGCCCCAGCCCGACGGCAAGGTCGGCCACTGCCAGGACGTCCTCGTCGCTCAGGTCCGGCGCGATCTTGACGAGCAGTGGAACGTGGTGGTCGGAGACGTCGTCCGCACGGCTCCGGACGGCCCGCAGCAGCGGGTCGAGGCGGCTCACCGCTTGCAGGTCGCGAAGCCCTGGCGTGTTCGGCGAGGAGACGTTGACGACCAGGTAGTCGGCGAACGGGGTGAGAAGAGTGGTGCTCTTCTGGTAGTCGCGGATGGCGTCCTCCTCCGCGACAACCTTGGTCTTGCCGATGTTGATCCCGAGGGGCACGCCGGTGCGCCCGGTGCGGTCGATCCGCCGTGCCGCCAACCGGCGTGCGATGACCTCGGCACCGTCGTTGTTGAAGCCCATCCGGTTGACCACCGCCCGGTCCGCCGGCAACCGGGCGAGCCTCGGCTTGGGGTTGCCCTCCTGGGGTTCACCTGTGACGGTCCCGATCTCGATGTACCCGAACCCCATGTTGGCGAGGGCGTCGATGCCGACCGCGTTCTTGTCGAAGCCGGCGGCGAGGCCGAGCACGCCGGGAAAGTCCAGCCCCATCACCCGCCAGCTGTGCCCCTTCACCATCCTGCTGACCCGGCCACCCACCAGCCGGGTGACCGGCTGTGCTGCCCGGATGGCGCGGAACGCGAGGTGGTGCGCAAGCTCTGGGTCGGTCCTGGTCAGCACCCGGTCGAAGAACGTGCGGTACGCGTCCACCTAGTGGTCCTCTCCGTCAGTTCGTCGGGGACCACTAGTGGCCATTCCCTTAAGTTCGTCGGGGTCCCCGCGGCCCAGGCACGCACATCGCTGCGTTGGAGTCGGTCGAAGGAGGTCAACTACGACTTCCCTCCTCCGCCTTGCGCTGCACGCACCCGGACCACGGCTACCCTCGACGAACTCGCGGTCATGACCACTAGATGTCCAGCTTCCCGTGGGTCCCCGCAGCCTGCTGGTCCAGCGGCCTGGCCCAGTCCTGCAACGAGCGCACGCCGATCTCGCCGGCCCGCAGCGCCTCGATCCCCTGCACCGCGGCGCCGAGTCCCTGCACGGTGGTGATGCACGGGATGTTGGTGAGGATCGCGGCCGTACGGATCTCGTAGCCGTCCAGCCGCGGTGACCCGCCACTGGTGGTGCCGTGCGGGGTGTTCACGACCAGGTCGATCTCACCGTCGAGGATCCTGCCGACGATGGTCTTGTCGCCGTCGGCGTCCCCCTCGGAGTGCTTGCGTACGACGGTCGCCGAGACCCCGTTGCGCCGCAGCACCTCAGCCGTCCCCACGGTCGCGAGGATCTGGTAGCCGAGGTCCGCGAGCCGCTTCACCGGGAAGATCATGCTCCGCTTGTCCCTGTTGGCCATCGAGACGAACACCCGCCCGGTCAACGGCAGCGAGCCGTAAGCCGCGGTCTGGGCCTTGGCGAACGCCTTGCCGAAGTCGGCGTCGAAGCCCATCACCTCTCCGGTCGAACGCATCTCCGGGCCGAGGATCGCGTCCACAGTCTTGCCGTCGATCGTCTTGAACCGGTTGAACGGCATCACCGCTTCCTTCACCGCGATCGGGGCGTCAGCAGGGAGGTCTCCCCCGTCGCCTTCGGCGGCGAGCACGCCCTCCGCACGGAGCGCGGCGATCGACTCACCGAGCATGATCCGGGCGGCCGCCTTGGCCAGGGGCCGGGCAGTGGCCTTGGAGACGAACGGCACCGTCCGGCTGGCCCGGGGGTTGGCCTCGAGGACGTAGAGCACGTCGG
Organism: uncultured Actinomycetota bacterium; assembly: GCA_963759525.1. Taxonomy (GTDB): domain Bacteria; phylum Actinomycetota; class Actinomycetes; order Propionibacteriales; family Nocardioidaceae; genus Marmoricola. The sequence continues at coordinate 59,021 of CAVWZO010000019.1, forward strand.
AGCCGAGAGCGAACTGGATGTTGAGCAGTCCCCGCACGCCGACGCCGTGGGCGATGGCCTCGGTGGCGTCACGGATCCGGCCGATCTCCTCCATGCCCAGGGTGATCGGCGGGAGCGCGCACGAGGAGTCGCCGGAGTGGATGCCGGCCTCCTCGATGTGCTCCATCACTCCGCCGAGGTAGAGCTCGGTGCCGTCGTACAGCGCGTCGACATCGATCTCGACCGCGTCGTCGATGAACCGGTCGACGAGCACCGGGTGCTCGGGACTGATCTCGGTGGCCCGATGGATGTAGCCCTCGAGTGACTCGTCGTCGTACACGATCTCCATGCCGCGACCGCCCAGGACGTACGACGGCCGGACCAGCACCGGGAACCCGATGGTCGCGGCGATCTGTTGGGCCTCGGCGAAGGAGGTCGCCATCCCATGCTTGGGAGCGGGCAGCCCCGCCTCGGCGAGCACGCGCCCGAAGGCGCCGCGCTCCTCGGCAAGGTGGATCGCGGAGGGTGAGGTGCCGACGATCGGTACGCCGGCGTCCTCCAGCCCCTGAGCCAGGCCGAGCGGCGTCTGCCCGCCGAGCTGGCAGATCACTCCGGCGATGGGCCCGGCCTTGGACTCGGCGTGCACGACCTCCAGCACGTCCTCGAGGGTGAGCGGCTCGAAATAGAGCCGGTCGGAGGTGTCGTAGTCGGTCGACACGGTCTCGGGGTTGCAGTTGACCATCACGGTCTCGTAGCCGGCATCGTGCAGCGCCATGCTGGCGTGCACGCAGGAGTAGTCGAACTCGATGCCCTGGCCGATCCGGTTCGGACCCGACCCGAGGATGATCACCGCCTCCTTCTCGCGCGGCTCGACCTCTGTCTCCTCGTCGTAGGAGCTGTAGTGGTACGGCGTCCGCGCGGCGAACTCGGCCGCGCAGGTGTCCACGGTCTTGTAGACCGGCCGGATGCCGAGGGCGTGGCGAACCCCCCGGACGACGTCCTCCTTCATGTCGCGGATCCGGCCGAGCTGTGCGTCGGAGAAGCCGTGACGCTTTGCCCGGCGCAGCAGCGACGGCGTCAGCTCTTCGGCGTCGATCACCTCCAGGGCGATCTCGTTGATCAGGCACAGCTGGTCGACGAACCACGGGTCGATGCCGGTCGCGTCGTACACCTGCTCGGCGGTGGCACCGGCGCGAAGGGCGTCCATCACCTCGCGCAGCCGGCCGTCGTGAGGTGTGCGGATCTGCTCGAGCAGCGCGTCGCGGTCGAGGTCGACGTAGCGGTGGCTCCAGTCGAAGATCGCCTTCTTGTCCTCGAGAGAACGCAGCGCCTTCTGCAGCGCCTCGGTGAAGTTGCGCCCGATCGCCATCGCCTCGCCGACCGACTTCATGTGCGTGGTCAGGGTTGGGTCTGCGGCCGGGAACTTCTCGAACGCGAACCGCGGCACCTTCACCACTATGTAGTCCAGCGACGGCTCGAAGGCCGCCGGCGTGCTCTGTCCATTTTCTCGGGCGGTGATGTCGTTGGGGATCTCGTCCAGGGTGTAGCCGATCGCGACCTTGGCGGCGATCTTGGCGATCGGGAAGCCGGTCGCCTTCGACGCGAGCGCGCTGGAGCGCGAGACCCGCGGGTTCATCTCGATGACGACCACGCGGCCGTCGGCGGGGTTGACCGCGAACTGGATGTTGCAGCCCCCCGTGTCCACACCCACCAGGCGGATGATGCCGATGGAGAGGTCGCGGAGGTGCTGGTACTCGCGATCGGTCAGCGTCATGGCTGGCGCGATCGTGATCGAGTCACCGGTGTGCACGCCCATCGGGTCGAGGTTCTCGATGGAGCACACGATCACCACGTTGTCGGCGGTGTCGCGCATGACCTCGAGCTCGTACTCCTTCCAGCCGATGATCGACTCCTCGAGGAGCACCTCGGTGGTCGGGCTCGCGGCCAGCCCCGCTCCTGCCATCCGGCGCAGGTCGTCCACGTCGTACGCCATCCCGGAGCCGGTGCCACCCATGGTGAAGCTGGGTCGCACGACCATCGGCCAACCCAGGTCTTTCGATGCCTCGAAGCACTGCTCAAGGGTGTGGCACACGACCGAGCGGGCCACCTCACCGCCGAGCTCCTCGACGATCTTCTTGAACGACTCGCGGTTCTCACCGCGGTTGATCGCCTCGATGCTGGCGCCGATCAGCTCCACGCCGTACTTCTCCAGGACGCCGAGCCGGTCGAGGTCCATCGCCGTGTTCAGCGCCGTCTGCCCACCGAGCGTGGCGAGCAGGGCGTCGGGGCGCTCCTTCTCGATCACCTTCTCGACGTACTCCGCGGTGATCGGCTCGACGTACGTCGCGTCGGCGAACTCAGGGTCGGTCATGATCGTGGCCGGGTTGGAGTTGACCAGGATGACGCGAAGCCCTTCGGCCTTGAGCACCCGGCAGGCCTGCGTGCCCGAGTAGTCGAACTCGCACGCCTGGCCGATCACAATCGGCCCCGAGCCGATGACCAGGACGCTCTCGATGTCCGTGCGCTTGGGCATCAGGCGTCGCCTTCCGGTGCGGTGGTCTCGACTGATCGCTCGTCTAGACTGGCCGCTCGCTGGCGCTCGCTGCTCGACGCAAGGCTTCGCTCGCTGCTCGACCACCTAGTGGTCGCGGCGTCGTCGGCGGTTTCCGCGCCGGAGCCGGAGGCGCCGCCAGGGCCTCCGGGGTGAGCGTGGATGGGACTGGCCCCCCGGAGCGAGGAACGAGCGGAGGGGTGGTTGCGATCCCCGGAGAGTTCTGGCGGCGCCGCAGGCGCAGGCCCCCCACCCGCCGACGACGCCCCCAGCGGTGTCCCCTGCATCAATGAGACGAACCGGTCGAACAGGTAGGCCGCATCGTGGGGCCCGGCGGCGGCCTCGGGGTGGTACTGCACCGAGAAGCTCAGCAGTCGCCCGTCCCCGTCGCGGAGCTCCAGCCCCTCGACGACGTCGTCGTTGAGGCACACGTGGCTCACGCTGGCGAGGCCGTACGGCGTCTCGGTGGCTCCATCGAGAGGAGCGTCCACCGCGAAGCCGTGGTTGTGTGCTGTGACCTCGACCTTGCCTGTCGTGCGGTCCATCACCGGCTGGTTGATGCCGCGGTGGCCGTACTTCAGCTTGAAGGTGCCGAACCCGAGGGCGCGACCGAAGATCTGGTTGCCGAAGCAGATCCCGAAGTAGGGCAGGCCATGGTCAAGCGCACCCTTGAGCAGCTCGATCTGGTGGGTCGTCGCGGCCGGGTCGCCCGGACCGTTGGAGAAGAACAGGCCATCAGGCCCAGCAGGCCCACCAGTGGCGAGCACGTCCTCGAGCGACGAGGTGGCGGGCAGCACGTGGACCTCGATGCCGCGCTCGGACATCAGCCGCGGGGTGTTGGCCTTGATGCCGAGGTCGACCGCAGCGACGGTGAAGAGCTTCTCGCCGATGGCGGGTACGACGTACGCCTCGCTGGTGGTGACCTCGTCGGCGAGCTCGGCGCCGGCCATCTGGGCCGACTCCCTGACGCGACCGAGGAGGGCATCGGCATCGGCCGTGCCAGAAGAGTGGCCCGAGGAGATGCCGACGCGCATGGCCCCGCGCTCGCGCAGGTGCCGGGTCAGGGCGCGGGTGTCGATGCCGCTGATCCCGACCACGCCCTGGTCGCGCAGCTCGTCGTCCAGCGATCGCGCGGAGCGCCAGTTGGACGGGACCCGGGCCGGGTCGCGGACGACGTACCCGCTGACCCAGATGCGGCGAGACTCCGGATCCTCGTCGTTGATGCCGGTGTTGCCGATGTGCGGGCTGGTCATCACCACCACCTGCCGGTGGTACGACGGGTCGGTGAGCGTCTCCTGGTAGCCGGTCATCCCGGTGTTGAACACTGCCTCGCCGAACGTCTCGCCGGTCGCCCCGTAGGACTCGCCGCGGAAAACGCGCCCGTCCTCGAGCACGAGGATCGCGTCGCTCATGCCTCTCCCTTTTTCTGTTCCCTGGACATCTTCGAGATCGATCGCACCCATTGCCCGGGATCGGGCGCCCTGACTCCTGACTTGAGGCTCGTGCTCGACTCGAGCCGGAAGCCCGTGCGCCAGTGCTGCTCCCCGTGCTCCCATCGGACAACGAGGAGTGACTCCACCGGCTTGCCACTGAAGTCCCCGCCGGTCGTAGCCCCACGCAGGGTCGTGACTGGGATCCGGAAAGAGCCGGACATTCGCACCACGTCGAGCCCCTCGGTGGAGAGGTGCAGCCGGGCCGAGCTCTTCGCCGCGAGGCTCTGGCCGGTCACCTGCTCGCCGGTCTCGCTGAGCGTGCCGAGGTAGCGCGCCGGTGACTGCAGCTTCGGTTGGGGCAGGTCGGCCATCGCCGGCACCGGGGTGAGCAGGGGAACACCATTCACCTCTGAGGGCACCTCGGAGGACCCTTCCCGCTTGCGGAACAGCCTCATTCAGACCGGCCGCCCGACCAGCGATCCGTCCAGCACAGTCGGCACCCCGCGCAGCACTGTTGCGACCACGGCGCCGGTGAGCTTGCGGTCGTGCCAAGGGTTGTTCCGCGAGAGGGACGCCGAGGCAGCGGCATCGACCACGACGACCGCGGCGGGGTCGACCAAGGTGATGTTGGCGGGCTGCCCAGGGGTGAGCGTCCCGCCGTGACCGGACAGACCGGCGATGCGCGCGGGGTTCTGCGACATCACCCGGGCGACGTCGGTCCAGGTCATGGCGCCGGATCCGACCATCACCTCGCTGACCACAGGGAGGGCGGTCTCCAGGCCCAGCATGCCGAAGGCGGCATCGACGAATGCATGCTCCTTGTCGTGCCGGGCGTGCGGCGCATGGTCGGTCGCGACCGCGTCGATCGTCCCGTCGGCCAACGCGTCTCGCAGCGCGGCCACGTCCTCGTCCGGACGCAGAGGCGGGTTGACCTTGTAGACCGGGTCGAACCCGGAGAGCAAGTCGGTGGTGAGGAGCAGGTGGTGCGGTGTCACCTCAGCGGTGACGTCGATCCCCTGTGCCTTGGCCCAACGGATCACCTCGACGGAACCGGCCGTGGAGACGTGGGCGACGTGCACCCGGCTGTTCGTGTGCCGCGCGAGCATCACGTCGCGCGCGACGATCGTCTCCTCGGCGATCCCGGGCCAGCCGGGCAGCCCGAGACGGCCGGAGAGCTCGCCCTCGTGGCAGCAGGCGGTGGGGCCGGCGAGATCGGGGTCTTGCGAGTGCTGGGAGATCACGCCACCGAATGCGCGGATGTACTCCAGCGCCCGCCGCATCACCCGTGGGTCGTGCACGCACCTGCCGTCGTCGGAGAACACGCGCACCTTGGCGCGGGAACGAGCCATCAGGCCGAGCTCGGCGAGCTCCTGGCCGCCGAGCCCGTGAGTCACCGCCCCGACCGGCTGTACGTCGACCAACCCGGCCAGCCGACCGAGGTCGAGGATGCGCTCAGCCGCCTCGGCGGTGTCGGTGACTGGCGAGGTGTTGGCCATCGCGAGCACGGCGGTGAAACCACCGAGCGCGGCCGCCCGCGAGCCGGTGAGCACGGTCTCGGCGTCCTCACGACCCGGCTCGCGCAGGTGGGTGTGCAGGTCAACGAGCCCCGGAAGAGCGACCTGCCCATCGGCGTCGATCACCTCGGCGCCCGTGGGCGCCTCCGCGACGAGCACGCCGTTCTCGACGTACAGGTCCGTGGTCTTCTCACCGAGGAGCGACGCCCCCTTGATCACCAGTCCGTTCCGCGGCGTCATGACGCACTCCCTTCTCCGGCCAGCAGGTGGTAGAGCACCGACATCCGGATCGCGACTCCTGCGGAGACCTGGTCGAGCACCGCCGACTGGGCGGCGTCGGCGGCGTCGGCCGCGATCTCGAGCCCGCGGTTCATCGGCCCGGGGTGGCAGATCGGCGCGTCGGGCTTGAGTACGGCGAGGCGGTCGCGCGTGAGTCCGTAACCGACGGTGTACTCCCGCGCGCTCGGGAAGTAGCCACCGCTCATCCGTTCACGCTGGACGCGCAGCATCATCACCGCATCGGCGTCGGGGAGCACCTCGTCGAGGTCGTACGTCGCCGTGAACCCCGCGTCCTTCGACCAGGCGGTCACGCCGGCAGGCATCAGTGTGGGTGGTGCGACGACGGTCACGTGGGCTCCGAGCTTGGTGAGCAGCAGCACGTTGCTGCGGAAGACGCGGCTGTGGGTCAGGTCGCCCACGAGCACCACGTGCTTGTCCTCCAGCGTGTCCATCCGCCGCAGCAGGGTGTATGCGTCGAGGAGCGCCTGGGTGGGGTGCTCGTGCATCCCGTCACCCGCGTTGATCACGACCGCGTCGGTCCACTGGCTCACCTGCTGGGCCGCTCCGCTCGCGCCGTGCCGGATCACGAGCCCGTCGACGCCCATCGCGGCGACGGTCAGCACGGTGTCGCGCAGGCTCTCGCCCTTGCTGACGCTCGATCCCTTCGCCGAGACGTTGATGACGTCGGCGGAGAGCCACTTCCCGGCGATCTCGAAGGACGACCGGGTGCGGGTGGAGTCCTCGAAGAAGAGGTTGACCACGGTGCGGCCGCGCAGTGCTGGGAGCTTCTTGACCGACCGGTGCTGCACGTCGTGCATCTCGGCGGCGGTGTCGAACAACGCCATGACGTCGTCGACGCCGACGTCGTCGATGGAGAGCAGGTGCTTGTTCATGCCATCCCTCCCGTGGGGGCGATGCTGACCTCGTCGTACCCGTCGAACTCCTCGAGCCGCACCATCACGCGCTCGGTGCGCGCGCTCGGGAGGTTCTTGCCTACGTGGTCCGCGCGGATGGGGAGCTCGCGGTGCCCTCGGTCCACGAGTACGGCGAGCCGCACCTTCGCGGGCCTGCCGAGGTCGTTCACCGCGTCCAGTGCGGCGCGGACCGTACGGCCGGAGAAGAGGACGTCGTCGACGAGGACGACGACCTTGCCGTCGACACCGCCGGGAGGCATCACCGTGTGGTGGGGGCCTCGCGTCGGCTGTTTTCGCAGGTCGTCGCGGTACATCGTGATGTCGAGCGTGCCGAGCGGCACGTGCTGGCCCTCGACCTTCGCGATCCGTTCGGCTACCCGCTGGGCGAGATGGACGCCGCGTGTCGGGATGCCCAGGAGGACGAGGTCGTCGAGGCCCTTGTTGCGTTCGAGGATCTCGTGGGAGATGCGGGTGAGGGCCCGGGAGATGTCACGGGCGTCGAGAACGGTGCGGCCCTCGCCGGGCGCTTGTTCTTCAGGCACTGCCCCCTCGGGGGCTGTCGGAACAGATGCGGGACGGGCAGGAGCCATCGGCACCGGACCTCCTTCTCCGCCTCACCGGACGGCTCGTTAAAGGATGTCGATCGGGGCCGACAGTAGCAGCCGAGATCGCCTCTTGAGCAATCCGCCACCAGTGCGTTTCTCGCGTAGTCCCTAGGGTGACGGGCATGGCCACGGGAACCCACGACCACGTAGATGACCCCCGCAACGCCGAGATCCTGATCTGGGTCAACGGGGAACTCCTCCCCCGCGACCGGGCCGTGGTTTCGGTGTTCGACTCGGGGTTCGTCCTCGGCGACGGGGTGTGGGAGGGACTGCGAGTCTCGGCCGGGCACCCCGCCTTCCTGGAGCGCCACCTCGACCGGCTCGAGGAAGGAGCCCGCGCACTGATGCTCGACCTGGGGATGAGTCGCGAGGAGCTGACCGAGGCGATCTACGAGACGTTGCGGGCAAACGAGATGACCGACGGCGTGCACGTACGCCTGATGGTGACGCGGGGCGTGAAGTCAACGCCGTACCAGGACCCGCGGATGACAGTCGGCCCCGCCACCGTGGTGATCATCGCCGAGCACAAGGATCCGCTGCCCGCGACCGTCAGCGAGGGGATCACCCTGTTCACCACGCACGTGCGGCGTGCGACCCCGGACACCCTGGACCCGAAGCTCAACGCGCACAGCAAGCTGAACGACATCCAGGCGTGCATCCAGGCCTTCACAGCCGGTGCCGACGAGGCGCTGATGCTCGACCCCCACGGGTTCGTGGCGACCTGCAACAGCACCCACTTCTTCATCGTCACCCGTGGCGGTGAGGTCTGGACCTCGGACGGCCGGTTCTGCCTCGCCGGGATCACCCGCGGCAACGTGCTCGAGGTCTGCAGGTCCGACGACATCGCGGTCAGGGAGACGACGTTCAGCCTGACCGACGTCTACAACGCGGCCGAGGCATTCGTGACCGGGACCTTCGCCGGCGTCGTGCCGGTGCGCACCGTCGACGGTCGCACCATTGGCACCGGCCATCGAGGACCAGTCGTCGAGCGGATCCAGAGGCTCTACCAGCAACATGTTGCCGACGACGTGGGCAGACGGACGCACCCATGACGATCCGCGTGGCGATGTGGTCGGGGCCGCGCAACATCTCCACCGCGATGATGCGGGCCTGGGAGAACCGGCCGGACACGGTCGTGGTCGACGAGCCGTTGTACGCGGCGTACCTCGCACGCACAGGCCTGGACCACCCCGGTCGCGACGAGGTGATTGCCTCGCAGTCGACCGACACCGACGAGGTCGTCAGCCGGCTGACGAGCGACGACTCCGCCCCGGTGCACTACACCAAGCACATGACCCACCACATCGCCGCGGACATGTCGATGGAGTGGGTCTCGCAGTTCCACAACGTGCTGCTGATCCGCGACCCTGCCGAGGTGGTGGCGTCGTACGTCCGCTCAAGGGAGTCGTGCGAGCCTGACGACATCGGGCTCCTGCAACAGGTACCCCTGCACGACACGCTCCCCGCCGGGTCACCGGTGATCGACGCCGGCGACTTCCTGCGCGATCCCGAGGCGCATCTCAGGTGGCTCTGCGACTGGCTCGGCATCGCGTTCACCGACAGGATGCTGCACTGGTCCCCGGGGTTGCGGGAATCCGACGGCATCTGGGCGCCCCACTGGTACGAAGCGGTGGCGCGTTCCACCGGTTTCGAGCCCTGGCGTCCGCGGGAGATCGATCTCAGTCCGCACGACGCCGCCGTGGCCGAGACCTGCCGTTCGGCATACGACGTCCTGCACTCACGCCGGTTGGTGCTCTGACCCCAGGGGTGCGAGCATTCGAGAGCCGCGTGGAGGTGGTCGGCATGGGCAGGACGCGACTCGCCAGCGTGATGGTCAGCGCCTTCCTGGCGGTGCTCCTCGCGGCCGGGTGCGGTGGGGCCGACCAGTCACCGCCCGCTGGGCCGAAGAAGAGCGAAGGACCCCCGGGCGTCGGTGACCGCATCGCGGCCATGTTCGAGGCGGGTGGGAGCTACGCCAGCGTCCGCGCAGTTGTCGTGACGGTCGACGGCGAGAAGGTCTTCGAGAAGTACTACGACGCCACTGCCGACGCACACCGCAACGTCTTCTCCGTCACCAAGAGCGTGATGTCGACGCTGGTCGGCATCGCGATCGGCGAGGGGCGGATCTCCGGCGTCGATGCGACGCTCGCCGAGCTGTTGCCGAAGTACGCGAAGGACATGTCTCCGAAGGTCGCGCGAACAACCCTGGACCAGGTCCTGACCATGCGGGGTGGATTCGTAGAGGAGGACGCTCCGCACGGCTTCGACTTCCTCGGCGCCAAGGACACGACACGAGCCATCCTGGACAGCGCTGGGCCGCCCGGAGACTTCGCGTACTCCCCCGCGGGCGCTCACCTCGTCTCGAAGATCCTGGCGAGCGCAACGGGGACCTCAGTCCTGGAGTATGCGCGGTCGCGGTTGTTCGGCCCGCTGGGCATCGACACCGACCCTGCGGCCGAACCCCTGGTCACCGAGGGCTATCCCGACTCCGACGAGGGCGATTTCGCCTGGCCGGTCGACAGTCAGGGCCACCACGCGGGCTGGTCCGGCCTCGCGTTGACGCCCGGCGACCTGGTGAAGCTCGGCGCCCTCTACCTGGACCAGGGGAGGTGGGACGGCGCCCAGATCGTTCCGGCCGGCTGGATCCGAGAGGCCACCGCAGCCCGGGTGCCGGTTCTGGACACACTTCCGATCGACTCCAGCTACGGCTACGAGTGGTGGACGGGAGAGCTGCGCGACAATCGGGGGTTCAGCGCGGTCGGGTACGGCGGCCAGCGGATCATGGTGATCCCCGACAGGCGTGCTGTCGTCGTCGTCGCCACCGAGGCCGAGGTGAGCGACCAGGCCAGCGGCATCTCCCCGGTGCAGTCGGCCCAGATCGCCGAGCTGGCAATCTTCGGGCCCGAGTAGACCGCGCCCTCGCGGCTCGCGCCTCAGGCGAGGTCCTTCAGCGCCTCCTCCACCGCACGGTGGAAGGTCGGGTAGGCGTAGATCATGGACCGCAGCGTGGCGGTCGGGACCTCGGCGTGCACGGCGGTGGTGAGCATCGAGAGCATCTCGCCGCCGCTGGGACCGACGGCGGTGGCGCCGACGAGGATCCCGCGATCCGCGTCCTCGACGAGCTTGACGAGGCCTTGCCCCTTGGCGATCCAGCCACGGGTCGAGGAAGCAAGGTCGGTGACGCCGACCCGCACGTCGAGGCCGGCGTCGCGGGCCTGTTTCTCGGTCATCCCGACCGACCCGACCTCCGGGTCGGTGAAGGTGACGCGCGGCACCGCGCGGTAGTCCGCCACCGGTCCATCCTGTCCGAGGATGTCGCGGACGCACACGGCCGACTGGTACATCGAGACGTGCGTGAAAGCTCCCTTGCCGGTCACGTCACCGACGGCCCAGAGCCCCTCACCGGCTCGCATGTGCTCGTCCACCTCGATCGAACGTGCATGTGGGTCCAGCCCGACCGTGTCCAGCCCGAGGTCGCCGAGGTTGGGCCGCCGTCCCGCGGCCACGAGCAGCTGCTCGGCATCGAGGTCCTGACCGTCGACTGAGATCCGGAAGCGGCCGTCGTCGTAGGACACCGAGTCGATGGTGACCCCGCTCAGCACCTGCAGGCCCTCGTTCGCCAGGACGTCGGCGACGAGTCGGCTCGCTTCGGGCTCTTCCGGCGCGAGGATCCGGTCGGCGACCTCCAGCAGCGTCACCCGCACGCCGAACCGCGAGAGCGCCTGGGCGATCTCCGCGCCGATCGCCCCACCACCGATGACGGCGAGCGATCCGGGCGCCGACTCGATCCGCACGACGTCGCGGTTGGTCCAGTACGGCGTGTCCGCCAGGCCCTCGATCGGCGGGACTGCGGGCGCCGTACCGGGATTGAGCACGACACCGCGCGACGCCTCGAACATCTCGTCGCCCACCTGGACGCTGCGTGGCCCGGTCAGCCGGGCGTGGCCGCGAACGAAGCGGGCCCCGGCGTCCTCGAGACGGTCGACTGCGACCTGGTCGTCCCAGTCGTCGGTGGCCTCGTCCCGGATCCGGTCGGAGACGCGGCTCCAGTCCGGCCGCACCTCGGCCTCGCCGGCCAGGCCGGCGATGCGGCGTCCCTCCTCGAGTACGTCGCTCGCGCGGATCATCATCTTGCTCGGGATGCAGCCGTAGTACGGGCACTCACCCCCGACGAGCCGCTCGTCCACCGCAACCACGGAGAGCCCGGCCCTGGCCAGCTCTGCCGCCGTCGCCTCGCCTCCCGGGCCGAGGCCGATCACCACCACGTCGCACGCGTTCGTCGCCATGGAGGCAGTCTGGCACCGCAGTCCCCGACGCCCAGCGGGTCTCACCCACTCGCGGTGGAAACCTGTTCCTAGGCCCCGGAACCGTGCTCCGGGTCCGGCGGGTGATCGGCCAGGAACGCCACGACCGCCGCGACTCGCCGGTGCGTGCTCGGCTCGTCGACGAGACCGAGCTTTGCAAAGATCGCGTTGACGTTCTTCTCCACTGCCGATCGGCTCAGGTGCACCGCCTCGGCGATCGCGGTGTTGCTGCGTCCGGAGGCCATCTGCCCCAGCACCTCTCGCTCGCGCGCGGTGAGCTCGGATAGCCCCCGCTGGTCCTGGCGAGTACGGCGCCGCACCAGCGCCTCCACCACGACGGGGTCCACCACGCTGCGGCCTGCGCGCGTCTCCTCGATGGCGCGGGTGAGCTCGTCAAGATCTCCGACCCGCTCCTTGAGCAGGTACGCCAGCCCGGCGGTCCCTTCGGCGAAGAGCGCCAGGGCGTAGCTCTCGTCGGCATGGTTGGAGAGCACCACGACCCCGATGCCAGGGTGCTCGGCGCGGATCTGCAGGGCGGCCTCGATACCTTCCATCCGATGCGTCGGTGGCATCCGGATGTCGGTGAGGACCACGTCGGGCGGGTCTCGGCGTACTTCCTCGATCAGCTCGGCCGCGGTCCCGACAGCGGCGCAGACCTCGATCCTTCCCCCAGCTCGAGAAGCGTGCGGGTGCCCTCGCGGACAAGGTAGTGGTCCTCCGCGAGCACGACGCGGATGCGGTCAGGCACCGGCAATCCCCTCTGTCGCGGGCAGCCGGGCGCACACGCAGGTCCCGCCTTGTCCCGGCTCGACGGTGAGCTGACCGCCCAGGGCCTCCACACGGTCGCGCAAGCTGTTCAGCCCATGCTTCGCCTGCTCGTCCGCGATGCCGATCCCGTCATCGCTCACGCTCACGCACAACGCTCCGTCGCCGCCGTTCGTGAACCTGACCTCTGCCCGTGCCGCGTCCGCGTGCTTCACCACGTTGGTCAGGGCCTCGGAGACGATGTAGTAGGCGGCGGCTTCGGTCTCCGCCGGATAGCGGTGCCGCAGCTCCGACTCGACGCTCACCGGGACGGGCAACAAGCCGACGCGGGTCTCCACCGCAGCGACCACCCCCTGGTCCAGAAGCACGGATGGATGCACACCGCTGACCACCGCACGCAGATCGCTGAGGCAGAGACTGGCTTGGCTCTGAGCGGTGGCAATCACCGCACCTGCCGGAGAGTCCGACGCGACGAGAACCTGGAGGGCGCCGAGATGCGCGATCAGGGCGACCACCTGCTGCTGGACCCCGTCGTGGAGGTCGCGCTCCAGACGGCGGCGTACGTCGAGCTCGGCGCGGACGATGCGCCGCCGCGAGGCCTGCAGCTCCTGCACCTGGACGGCCAGCCTCGCGCTGAGGTCCGCGTTGTGGAGGGCAAGCGCAGCGTGACGGCCCAGCATCTGGACTTCGTTGGCCTCTGTCGGCGACCACCCACCGTGGCGGGGTCCGCACTCGAGGCGCCCGACCGAGTGCTCACCGGCGACGAGCTGCACCACTAGGGCGGGGTCCCCGGTTTCGGGTGATCGGGTCGTGGGTGATCCGGCCATCGTGTCGATGTCGTCGCCCACTAGGCGTACCCAAGCCACATCGAGACCCTCCGCGATCGTGCGGGTCGTCCTGTCCGCAATCTCCTCGCGCGAGGAGGAGGACAGCGACTCAGCCAAGGCTCGGAGAAGCGACTGACTACGGACTCGTCCTCCGGAGAACCAGCGATCGACGCTGCGCGAGACGAGCCGGAGCAGCGGTACGCCGGTGAGCGCAGCCACCACGACCAGCGCCGCCGTTGCACCGCGGTCGTCGGCCGACACACCCGCAAGTACGGCGTAGGCCGCAAGCACGACCACCACCACAACGCCACTGGCCAGCGTGCGGGTGACGTAGACGTCCACGTCCATCAGCCGGTAGCGCACGAGCCCGGCCAGCAGCACGAACGGGATCACGGACACGACCGCCAGGAACAGTGCGTCACTCACGCCCTGAGGCACGAGGACGCCAAGCACCGGGCTGAGGGCCAGCATCACGGCCAGCAACCCTCCTGCACCAGATGCCCACGCCAGCTGCTGTCGTTCCGATCCACTGGATCGCCGACCGCGGACGACGAGCAGCAAGGCACCGATCACCACCAGCAGCGGAACCATCCCCACCCAGGGCAGGTCGAGTTCGATGACGGGCAGTCCATTCGGTGCCGGCATCGTGGTGCGCGACGCCTGGGCCACCAGTCCGATGTCCACCACCGTGGTGGTCGCGGCCACCACTGCCACCAGCGCGACCGGGACGCACAGTCGGACGAACACTCGCTCCACCCGCGAGTGTGACCGCCCAGCGGGATAGGTCGCCAGGAACGCCGCGATGGCGGCGAACCCGAGCGCGTAAACCAGCAGCGCCACGAAGTTCAGCGTCCAGGCACCCCACCCGTCCGCCGACCCGTCCAGGGCTACCGGCAGGTCGAGCGCGAACCCGACCAGGTGACCGGCCCCCAGGCAGACGAAGAGGAACGCGCCCGGGTGCTCCGGTCGGGCACGCACGGCGAGCGACCCCGCTACCAGCCACGCAACGGCAAGGAGGATCGGGCCGAGGTTCTCCCATGCGCTCGCGCGCACCAGCAGCGCAACGACGACCACCGCTGCGGCGTACCCCAAGACCGTCGTACCGACGGCCAGCCGTGGCAGCACCGTCTGCCGCCCGACTGAAACGGCGAGGTTGGCCATACCGAGCATTGTCGCGCTCGCGTCCGTCGAGGTCAGTGAGGATGACCACCGCGGCGACTACGGACAGCCCCACAGCTCCCTGCTCGGTGCCGCCAGGAGCACGGCGGTCAGCAGGCTGTGCCCGGGGTTCGCGCGTTTCTAGCGTTTCAGGGACAGCTCTCCCCCACTGAAAGGAACTGTCATGAACACCATGGCAACTGCCACGCATGTCTCCGCCGACTCGGGCGCAGTCGGCACCCGAACCCGCGACCGGGTGCTGGGACTCAGCGGGATCGGGTTCACGGCGCTTCTCCTCGCCGGGGTCCTGGTACCGCATGCCTCCCTGGAGCTCGACCCGACCGTGATCCCCGACGACCCGTCGGTGATCACGTCGTTCTTCGAGAAGCACTACGCACTTCAGCAGTACCAGGCGCTGATGCACTCGCTCGCGGCGGTGGCCCTGCTGGTCTTCTTCGCCGCGCTGGCCGAGCAGGTACGCCGGTCCGACCCGAACGCCCACCTCTCCGCCCGGCTCACATTCGTGGCAGGAGCAGGGATGACGACGATCATGCTGATGGCCATGGCCCTCGTGGCGGGCAGCATCAGCCAGACTGGAGGGGTCGACGGGACAACCCAAGCCTGGATCTACAACCTGGGCTGGTGGGAGCACTTCAAGTCCCTCTACCTGCTGCCCGTTGCCCTGGTTCCCGCGTGCCTGGTGCTGCGCCGGACCCGCGTTCTGCCTGCTGCGCTCGCCTGGTCAGGTCTGGTCCTCGGGGTGCTCGCTCCCGTGGCGATGGCCGCTGGTCTCGATGCGTCCACCGAGTTCCTGATGTTCCCGGTCCACCTGCTCCTGATGGTGTGGGTACTCGCGACAGGCATCGTCGCGCTCTCCCGCGGCCTCGCGCGCCGCCCGACTGAGGCGGGCGAGTGAGGGGACCAGGGTCAGCGGTCGAGGTACCTCGCGCGGGCGAAGCAGAACAACCCGTAACAGGCGATGCCCACACCCATGGCGATCAGCAGGTAGGGACCGAAGGGCTGTTCGAGGACCTTCCGCAGCGCCTGGTCGAGTCCCCCGGACTCCTCCGCGTCGTGGGTGATCCCGGCGTAGCAGAACAGCCCGCCGACGATCGCGAGCGCCGCCCCCTTGGCGATGTAGCCCGCCTTGCCCAGCAGCATGAAGCCGGCGCCGCTGTAGCCCATCTTGCCCTCGGTCTCGAGGTGCTCGGCGAACTTCTCCGTCCAGCCGCGCCAGACGAGCGCGGCGGCGTACGCCACGATTGCCAGCCCGACCGCGACGACGATCCACTGGCCGGCAGGCAGGCCCATCAGCCTCGCCGTGAGGCCTTCCTCACCACCACCGGAGCTGCCGGAGCCGAGTGCGACCTTGAGGGCGGTGCCGCCCAGGGCGCCGTAGATGGCCGCCTTCACTGCAGACCCCCCTCGCTTGCGGAGCCGGTCGGCGCCCTCCTCCTCGCGGTGGCCGAAACCGGCCTCGATCAGCCGCCAGACCACCAGCAGGAGCAGGCCGATCGCCACGGCCCACACGAGCACCTGACCGAAGGGTTGCTCGGCCAGATGTTGCATCGCACCGCTCGCGCTGGCCTCGTCCTCCCGGTCACCGAGGGCCAGCTGCACGGCAAGCCAGCCGATGAGCAGGTGCACCACGCCGTACGCCACCAGGCCGACCCGGGCAGCATGGTCGAGCCAGTCGCTCTGCTCGGCCTCGCGGCCGATCTCCTCGGGGTCGCTCACGGCGAGACCTCGATCTCCTTGAACCACGACTCGAGGACGTACTTGGTCTTCCACCCCATCGACGTGTAGAGGCCATCAGCCCCGGTCGGTGAGTCGGCGTCGACCTCGAGCCCGACGCGGTCGCGGCCACGCTCGGCCGCGTCGGCAACCACGGCATGGAGCAACGCCTTGGCGACGCCGCGACCACGGGCGTGTGCGTGTACGCCGATGTACTCGACGTAGCTGCCCTCGTGTCCCGCGGCGCTCTCCTTGAGAACGGTGCCGACCACTGCGCCGGCAGCGCGGGGGGTGCCGTCCTCGCCGGGTACGAAGGCCAGCCACCAGTGGTCCCAGCGATGACCCGGGTCCTCGCGGAGGCGCTGGACGAACTCCGGGAAGCTCTCGCGGTAGGAGTTGAAGTGGTCCTCGAAGGAGGCCTCGAGCATCTGGTGCACGAGGTGGAGGTCACTGGCGACAGGCAGCCCGTTCTGGTGGCTGGCGACCCGGCGGATGGTGACCCCTTCGCGTGGCGGCGGCAGCGAGGTGGCCTCCTCGGGCGCGACCGGACGTGCCATCTGCCACCAGGTGCGGCGCTTGGCATAGCCCGCTTCGGCCAGCCACTGCTGCTGCACCGTGTCGTCGTCGTACGGGCTCGCGTCCAGTCGCGTCTCGGTCACGTGGCGCAGCCTGCAGATCTCCTCGGCCCGTTGTTCCGCCCACGCGTAGAGGGATCCGGCGACCTGGGTTGCCTGGTCGATCGCTCGGTCGACGTACAGCGCGACCATCGTTCGGCCTTCAGCGCGGTCGTGCACGCTGATCCAGGCACGCGGCGTCCCGTCCGGGTCGATCGCGAGCAGCTGGTGTCGCGTCCAGGACGCGAGTCCGGCGACCTCGGACTCGATAGCCTCGCGGTCGACGGAGGCCGACCCGGTGTGGGCGAGCTGGTCGGCGCCGCGGAGCTCGAGGAGGACCTCGACGTCGGCGAGCTCGGGCACTCGCGCGGTCCATCCGTCCGGAAGACCGGGCGGAACGGGGACTGGAGCCAGCTCGACGTCAGAGGTCACGAGCCCATCCTGCCGGAGATGGGGCTCAGCGGACCAACGAGTCGCGGTCCCGGACGATGTTCCCGAGGACCCCGTTCACGAAGGCCGGCGACTCGTCGGTGGAGAGGTCACGCACCAGGATGAGCGCCTCCGACACGGCAACTGCGTCAGGGACGTCGTCGACGTACAGCACCTCGAAGGTCGCCATCCGCAGCACGTTTCGGTCCAGCGCCGGCATCCGGTCGAGCGTCCAGCCCTGGGCGTAGGTGGAGATGACCTCGTCGAGGCGGGCGCGGTGCTCGGTCACGCCCCGCACCAGCTCGACGGTGTATTCGTTGACCTGCCCCGCGTCCGACTGCTCGGCCAGCGCGTCGTCCGTCGAACGGTTGCGCATCTCGGAGGCGTACAGGAGGTCGAGGGCTCGCTTGCGGGCCTTGGAACGGGCACTCATTCGGTCATCATCAGGTGCTGACGCGGCCCAGGTACGACGAGTCCCTGGTGTCGACCTTGATCCGCTCGCCGGTGGTGATGAACAGCGGCACGTTGATCTGGACACCGGTCTCGAGGGTCGCCGGCTTGGTACCGCCGGTCGAGCGGTCGCCCTGGAGCCCGGGCTCGGTGTACTTCACCTCGAGCTCGACCGAGGCCGGGAGCTCGATGTAGAGCACGTCGCCGTCGTGGGTCGCGACGATCGCCTCCTGGTTCTCCAGCATGAAGTTCGTGGCGTCGCCGACGACCTCCGGCGGCACCTCCAGCTGCTCATAGGTGCCGGTGTCCATGAACACGTAAGACGTGCCGTCGTTGTAGAGGTACTGCATCGTCCGCTTGTCGACGTTGGCGATCTCGACCTTGACATCGGCGTTGAACGTCTTGTCGACGGTCTTGCCCGAGCTGATGCTCCGCAGCTTGCTGCGCACCACCGCGCCGCCCTTGCCGGGCTTGTGGTGCTGGAACCACATGACCTGCCAGAGCTGGCCGTCGAGGTTGAGCACCATGCCGTTCTTCAGGTCGTTCGTCGTAGCCATGCGGGTATCTCGCGCCTTCACAGATCGGGTTCGGTTCGGTCCTGCCGGTTCGCAGCCCGGGCTGAGCGGGCACAGCGCCCGAGTCTAACGGCCAGCGGTTCCTTCGCGTCCCATGCATAGTCCCTGACGTTTTGGCCGCCCAAAACGGACAGAAGGGGGCCAGAACGTCAGGGACTATCTGAGAATTCGGGTACTGGTCACCCACTGAAGCCGGTGGCAGCATGTGGCGATGGGCTCGGGAACCAGAAGACTTGCTGCACTCATTCTTGCGATCACCGTTTCGGCGACGGGCTGGGCGGCCCCGGCTTCGGGGGCCGACGAACCTCGACCACCTGGTCCGGTGGCGCTGGGGAACCCTGACTTCACGGCCAACGTGATGGCGCCGCTCAAGGTCACTGACTTCGCGGACTTCGAGCACGACCTCGCGGCGGTGGCGGCGTACGGCGTGGACGCGGTGAGCGTGGACGTCTGGTGGGGCGACGTCGAGGGTACGGCGGACAACCGATTCGACTGGACCTACTACGACCGCGTCTTCGAGACGATCACCGACGCCGGCCTGGACATCGCGCCGATCCTCTCCTTCCACCAGTGCGGCGGCAATGTCGGCGACGACTACACCAGCCTGCTGCCGTCGTGGCTCTGGGCGAAGTACGCCGGGCGATCGCTCAACGGTGTGCGCATCGGACCCAACGGACTGCAGCACCGCAGCGAGCAGGGCAACTCGTCGCCGGAGACCGTGCAGGGATGGGCCGATCGGCTCGTGGCGAATGAGTACCGCGACTTCACCAAGGCGTTCACCCGGCACTTCGCGAAGGACTACCGGCGCGACATCGTCGAGATCAACGTGTCGCTCGGGCCGTCGGGCGAGCTGCGGTACCCGTCGTACAACAGCCACGACACCGGCACCGGCTACCCGACCCGCGGCGGCCTGCAGTCCTACTCCCCGCTGGCGATCCGCAACCTGCAGGACTGGGCAACAGACCGGTACGGCTCGCTGCGCGGCGTCAACCGCGCCTGGGGAACGCACCTCACCTCGAAGCGCCACATCCAGCCACCGGCAGACGCGGACGCGTTCTTCGAGACGGGTGCCTACCGCAGCACGCGCTACGGCCGCGACTTCGTCGACTGGTACAACGGCTCGCTGGTCGCGCACGGCAAGCGGATGCTGACGACGGTGATCCGGGCGCTGGACGGAGGCTTCCGGCGAGCCGACATCGGCTACAAGGTGCCGGGCATCCACTGGCAGATGGGCGCGGACTCCCCCTACCCACGGGCGACCGAGGTGACCACCGGCCTCATCCAGACCAGCGTCGACGAGTCCGCATGGCGCACCGGTCACGGCTACGCCCGCATCATCGAGCTCGCCGACCGGTTCCACCGGCGCCACGTCGTCATGCACTTCACGGCACTCGAGATGGATGACAACAACCCGGGCGATCCCTTCGACCCCGCCGACCCGAACAGCCTGCGGCCGTACTCGCTGGCCAAGACGCTGGTGGGGTGGATCGGCGACTACGCCTACCGGGTCGGTACCGACCTCAAGGGCGAGAACGCGCTGAGTGGTGGGCTGTACGGCGACCGCGGCTGGGACAACATCAACGACGCCTTCGACGACTGGGGCTACCTGGGCCTCACCGTGCTGCGGATGGGCGACGTCGCCGAGGGCCTGGGCGCCACCCGCTACGCGCAGCTGATCGAGAAGTACCGCTGATCAGCCCCACATGACCGACCGGGGCGCTGGTCCGGGCCACACCGAACCCCACAAATGTTGGATCGTGACGTCGAGTTGGGCGATCTCAACGTCACACGCCAACAATTGTGGAGTTCGGTCCGCCTTCTAGCGGAGGTGCAGGTCGATGGCCGCCGAGGTGCGCTCCTCGTCGCCGGTCGCGAGCAGGTCGAGCAGGGCGCCGCGCAGCACCGCCAGCGCCAGGGTGCGATGTGCCAGCCCATCTGGGGCGCTGCGCTCCGCCTCGGGTTGTACGGCGGCCAGCACCTCGAGCCAGTCATCGACCGTCTGCCGGGCGAACCCGGCCCAGGGGCCGTCCGGGTCGACCAGGGACTGCATGTAGGACTCGCCCCAGAGCACGAGCAGCGACCTGTGATCCGGGGCCACCAGCCAGGCCCAGATGCGGCGTACGGTCTCGTCGAGCCCCTGGACCGAGGCCGTATCAACGTCTCTCGTGGGGCTGCGGTCGAGCTCGCGGAGCATCGAGAGCTCGTCCTCGCGGGCGCGGGCGAGCAAGGCCCGCACCAGGCCGTCCTTGCTCCCGAAGAGATAGAGCAGCACCCGCGGGCTCGACCCGATCGACGCCGCCAGCGGCCGCAGCGACACCGCCGACAGGCCATGGGTCCGGACGTAGTCGTAGGCGGCGTCAAGCAGCTCGGTTTGTCGAGCCGACGGCACTGGTGCCGGGGCTGGTGCTGGGGCATCCATGGTCGTAGTCTAGATCCTACTGAAACAGTCGTGTCAGTGGCGAGGTGGCGCAGATGAACCAGCAAACAACGGTGCGGATCCGGCCGCTGGGTGAGCCCGGCGACCTGGGCTGGGTGGTGATGGCGCACGGGGAGACGTACGCCGAGGAGTACGGCTGGGACACCGAGATGGAGGCGTTCATCGCGCGGATCGTGGCCGACTACGCCGCCGGGCACGACGGGGCCCGTGAGGAGGCGTGGATCGCCGAGAAGGACGGCGTACGCGTCGGATCCGTGTTCTGCGTCGCCTCGGACGACCCGTCGGTGGCCCGGCTCCGGGTCCTCCTCGTGACCCCCGAGGCACGCGGCCTCGGGCTCGGCGGCCGGCTGGTCCACGCGTGCCTCGACTTCGCCACCAACGCGGGCTACGAGCAGGTCACCCTGTGGACCAACGACGTCCTCTCCTCGGCGCGACACATCTACGAGGCGGCTGGCTTCGTCCTGGTCGACGAGGAGAAGGCCCACCGCTTCGGCCATGACCTGGTCGGCCAGAACTGGACCCTGCAGCTCAACCAGCGGGCTCGCCAGGCGGCCGCACGAGCCGACCAGCCAGCCACCCGGACCGGATAGTCCCGAGCATTCGGCACCTCAAAAGACGCTCCGAAGGTGCCGTTTGATCGGGACTATCCGGTCTTGGCGCTCGCTCGGTCTCCCCCGCAAGGATCGCGTCGCCACCCCCAGTAGCCTGCACCCCATGTCTTACCGCCGCCGCCAGCTCCTCACCGCTGCACTCACCGCAAACGCCCTGCGGCCGGTGCGCGGACGGCTGTTCTCGCTCCCTGCGTTCTTCGGGGGCTGGCTGGCAAGCGAGCTCGCGCCCCAGCTACTGGCGACGACACTGGTCGACACCGCGGGCGAGCTGACCGTACGGCGAAGCCGGACCGGTCGCCCGAGCCGGAGCGGGCTGGCACTGGCCGCGTTCACGACCGGTGGGCTGGCCTATCTGATCGTCAACGCCCACCGTTCGGCTACCCATGTCGAGACCACCCTGCGCGACGGCCTCGGCGACGACTACCTCGACGAGCTCGAGCAGCCTCCCACGGCGGCGGAGCTGAAGACTCGCCTGCGTGAGCTGGCCCGTCCGTTCAAGATGGCCAAGCCCGACGTCGAGGTGATCCACGACATCAACTACACCGTCGGTGGGAGCCGTGCGCGGCTCGACATCTACCGGCCGAAGGACGTCGACCTCGTGAACGCCCCGGTTCTCGTGCAGGTGCACGGCGGCGGTTGGACCCTCGGCGAGAAGGAGCACCAGGGACTCCTGCTGATGAACCGGATGGCCCAGCGCGGTTGGATCTGCGTCGCCATGAACTACCGGCTGGCACCGAAGCACCCCTTCCCGGCACAGATCATCGACGTGAAGAAGGCGATTGCCTGGACGCGCGAGAACATCGCCGCGTACGGCGGCGACCCGTCGTACCTCGTGGCCACCGGCGGCAGTGCGGGCGGCCACCTCGCCGCGCTGGCGGCGCTCACGCCGGGCTTGGCGGAGTACCAGCCGGGGTTCGAGGCTGCGGACACCAGCCTCGCCGGCTGCGTCCCCTTCTACGGCGTCTACGACCTGGCCGGGATCACCGGTGACAAGGGCGCGATCGAGATGCGCGACTACTTCCTCGGACCGCGTGTGTTCAAGAAGGACCCGGCCAAGCATCTCGACGACTTCGTCAGGGCCTCACCGCTGGCCAACGTCTCCCCCGACGCCCCCGACTTCTTCGTGCTGCACGGAGCCAACGACTCGCTGGTCCACGTCGGGCAGGCACGCGCGTTCGTGGACAAGCTCAAGGCAGAGTCCAAGGCGACCGTCACCTTCGCGGAGTTCCCCGGGACCCAGCACGCCTTCGAGGTGTTCGGCTCGATCCGCAGCCACCACGTGATCAAGGCCGTCGAGCGCTGGCTGCTGCACCACCGCCAGATGTTCCTGTCGCGCCAGGCGCAAGAGCGCTCAGCCGCCGGGTAGCCCGCGGCCCATGCCGGACGACCTAGGCTGCCGCCCGTGACGCCGATGCCTGAGGACCTCCTCACCCGCGCTCGCGACGCCAAGGGGTTCATGCCCGAGGACGAGGGCGCCTTCCTGTTCGCGACCGCCCTCGAGCACCTCGGTGTCGGTCCGGGCCTCGAGGTCGGGACGTACTGCGGCAAGTCCGCGATCTATCTCGGTGCCGCCGCACGCGAGGTCCGCAGCGTCGTGTTCACCCTCGACCACCATCGCGGGTCCGAGGAGAACCAGGCGGGCTGGGAGCACCACGACCCGAGTCTGGTCGACCCGGAGCTCGGCCTGATGGACACCCTTCCGGTCTTCCGCCGTACGGTCGCTCTCGCCGGCCTCGAGGACGAGGTGGTGGCGATCGTAGGGCGATCGACCACAGTCGCCGCCCACTGGCGCACGCCGGTCTCCTTGCTGTTCATCGACGGCGGACATGCCGAGGAGCACGCGCAGAACGACTACTCCGGCTTCGCCCACTGGGTGCTGCCGGGTGGCGCGCTGGTGATCCACGACGTGTTCGAGCGGCCCGAGGACGGCGGCCAGGCGCCGTTCCACATCTGGCAGCGCGCGGTCGCGAGCGGTGCCTTCGAGCCGGGCAGGACGGTCGGGTCCATGCGCGTGCTGGTCAGGACCTCAGGATCTGCGGGAGAGCACGTCGGCTGAGGAGTCGTCGGAACACCCGCACTCCAGCCCGATCTCCTGGAAGTGCGCGGCCAGCGTCTCGCCGCGCATGATCCCGGACGCAGGAGAGGTACGCGAGAGCTCGTCGGCGGCCAGGATCACGGCCGCGGCGGTGTAGGTGGTCTGCTCCCCCGGCCAGTTGACCTTGTCCGGGTAGACGTAGCCGGTCCAGTAGCTGCCGTTCTCGTGACGCAGGTGCTGCATGTCGGCGTACACCTGGACCGCGCGCGTGTGGTCGTCGAGGCAGTCGAGCGCCATCACCAGCTCACAGGTCTCCGCACCGGTCACCCACGGGTTGGTGTCGACGCAGCGAATGCCGAGGCCCGGGACCACGAACTCGTCCCAGCGCGAGGCGATCAGGTCGACGCCTGCCTGCCCGCGGACCGCGCCGCCGAGGACCGGGTAGTACCAGTCCATCGAGAAGGTGGACTTGTCCATGAACTCGTCGCGGTGCTCGCGGAGCGCATGCCCCAGGCGTCCACCGGCGAGCTCCCACTCCGGCTGTGGGTCCCCGACCAGCTCGGCGATCGACACTCCAGCGCGCAACGACTGGTAGATGCTCGACGACCCGGCGACCAGAGCCTCGCGGTGGACCCGCGAGGGACCGTGATCGTCCCATTCCTGGGCCCATGCGATGCCACCGAAGGGCAACTGCATACAGACCACGAAGTCCAGGCCGCGGCGTACGACGGGCCACATGCGCTCGACGAAGGCCAGGTCGCGGCGCAGCAGCCAGTGGTGCCAGACCCCGACGGCGAGGTACGCCGACATGTTGGTCTCACCGCTGGTGTCCTCCACGTTCCCGGCGACGGTCTTCATCGCCCAGGAGCCGTCGTGGCGCTGGTTGCGCCGGCACCACTCGTACGCCGCCTCCGCCGCCTCGACCTGGCCGGCGACCAGCATCGCCATCGCGGCCTCGACGTGGTTCCAGACGTCGACGTGCTGGCCGGTCGTCCACGGCACCGCGCCGTCGGCTTCCTGCGCGGACGCGATCGTGGCGGCTGTCTCGGCGACCTGGGCGCTGGTCAGCACGCCCTCGACCGACGGGATCTCGCAGGTGCCCGGGTGATTGCCCGAGTGAGTGCCCAGCCGCCGGTCTGGGTGTCGTGCGAAGCTCATGCCGGCTTGCGGAGGTAGAGCACCATGCTCTTGCCGATCAGCGGGTTGAGCACCCTCTCGGCGCCGCGAGTCAGCGTGCTCCAGCGCGGCGTCCGCATGATGTCCCACACCAGCACCTGGTGGTACGCCTTCACCAGCGGGTTCTGGTCGTTGTCGACACCCACCGCGCACTTGAGCCACCAGTAGGGAGAGTGCAGGCCGTGGGCGTGGTCCTTGCCCTCGAACACGAGGCCTGCCCGCTGAAGCTTGCCGACCAGCTCGTCGCCGGTGTAGATCCGCACGTGGCCGCCGTCGACCTCGTGGTACTGGTCGCTGAGGGCCCAGCAGATCTTCTCCGGCAGCCAGCGGGGCACCGTGACGGCCATCGTGCCGCCGGGTCGCAGCACCCGCACCAGCTCGGCGATCGCCGACTCGTCCTCGGGAATGTGCTCGAGCACCTCGGAGGCGACCACGCGGTCGAACTCCTCGTCCGCGAACGGCAGCGAGAGCGCGTCACCCTCCTTCGTGTCGGCCTCGGCGCCGTCGGGCACCTCCCCCGCGTCGCGCATCGCCGCGAACAGCTCCGAGACGGCCGAGAGCTCGTCGGGGTCCTGGTCGAAGGCGATCACGTCGGCGCCACGTCGGTACATCTCGAACGCATGCCGACCGGCGCCGCAGCCCATGTCGATCACGCGGTCACCCGGCTTCAGGCCGAGCCGGTGGAAGTCAACGGTCAACAACGGCGGTCTCCTGGCGGTGGTGTCGGTCATTGGTGCTCGAGCTCGTGATCACGTCGTCGTACGCCGCAGCAGTGGCCGCGGCCACCGCGTGCCACGTGAACCGCTCCAGGACCCGCTGGCGACCGGCCCGGCCCATGCGCGCACGTCGCCCGGGGTCGTCCAGCATCGCCGCGATCGCGCTCGCCAGCTCACCCACGTCGCCTGGAGGGACG
This sequence comes from uncultured Actinomycetota bacterium, assembly GCA_963759525.1. GTDB lineage: Bacteria > Actinomycetota > Actinomycetes > Propionibacteriales > Nocardioidaceae > Marmoricola. The sequence continues at coordinate 84,324 of CAVWZO010000019.1, forward strand.
AGGTCGGCGCACTCGCCGTCCGGGCCGACCACCTCGGGGATCGCGCCGGCCCGGCTGACGACCAGGGGTGTCTCGCAGGCCATCAGCTCGGCAGTGGGGAGGGAGAAGCCCTCGTAGAGCGACGGCACGCAGGCGATCTCGGCAGAACCCATCAGGTCGGCGAGCTCTGGGTCGCTGATGCCGCTGACGAACGAGACGTACTCGGCGAGGCCCAGCCGGTCGATCAGATTCTCGGTGCGGCCGCCCGGCGTCGGCCTGGTGACGAGCACGAGCTCGAGGTCACGCTCGGTGCGAAGCTTCGCGAAGGCCTCGAGCAGCGTCGCGATGCCCTTCATCGGGGCGTCGGCACTGGCCATCGCCACCAGCCGCCCGGGAACGCGGGGCGAGGCCGGCGGGGCGAACACCTCGTCCACGCCGAGCGGGATGACCTGCAGGTTGGCCGGGTCGACACCGAAGTCGGTGATGATGTCGCGTCGGCTGGACTCCGAGACGGTCAGGATCTTGCCGACCTGGCGCGCGACCTTGCCCTGCATCTTCACGAAGCCGTACCAACGGCGCAGGGTCAGCTTCTTGCGCCAGGTGGTCGCCGCCTCGATGTCGATCCGGCGGTCGAAGGTGATCGGGTGGTGGATGCTCGTGACCAGCGGGATCCCCAGCTCGGCGATGTCGAGCATCCCGTAGCCGAGTACCTGGTTGTCATGGACGATGTCGAAGTCCCCGACCCGGTCGCGCAGGATGCGGGCGACCCGCTTGGAGAAGGTCTTCGGCTCGGGGAAACCGGCCGTCCACATGGTCAGGACCTCCTCGACGTCGATGAGGTCCCGGATCTCCGACGGCTTCGGCGTACGGAACGGGTCGGGTTCGCGGTACAGGTCGAGGCTGGGCACCTTGGTCAGCGTGACGCCCTCGTCGAGCTCGGGGTAGGGCTGTCCGGAGAAGACCTCCACGGAATGCCCGAGGGCGACCAGTTCACGGCTGAGGTGGCGGATGTAGACGCCCTGACCGCCACAGTGTGGCTTGCTGCGGTAGGACAAGAGAGCGATGCGCAAGAGGCGCCTTCCTGGCCCCGGCCCGGTGCATTTTCCGGTGTGAGACCGCCAGCTCGTAACTGAAACGTGTTTCTATTATGCCGGAGCCCGCTGTTAACCTCGTACGGCAGGTCCGCGGCCCAGTCTGAGGGTCCGAACCGTCGAATTCATGTCCCGGGAGTTGAGGTCTTGGCCACAGTGAGCTCCCTGACCGCTGACGACCTGGGCTCGGCCGCCCAGCGCGATCGTCGCCGCAGGATCCTGGACGCCACGGTCGCCCTCGCCTCCAAGGGCGGGTTCGACGCCGTACAGATGCGGGCGGTCGCCGAGCTCGCCGACGTCGCACTCGGCACCCTCTATCGCTACTTTCCCTCCAAGATCCACCTGCTGGTCTCAGCGCTTGCCCGCCAGTTCGACGAGACCGAGGCCAGCCTGGGTCGTCGTCCGATCCCCGGCGACGACCCGGCCGACCGGGTCACCTACGTGCTGACCCGGGCCACCCGGGGGATGCAGCGCGAGCCGAACCTCACCGAGGCGCTGACGCGTGCGTTCATGTTCGCCGACAAGACGGTCGCGGGCGAGATCCATGTTGTGGGCCTGAAGCTGACCGCGGTGCTCAGCCGGGCGCTGAAGGGTGATGAGTACGTCGAGGGCGTCGAGCCCACCGACCACGAGATCGCGGTGGCCCGCGTGATCAGCGACGTCTGGCTGGCCGCCCTCGTCTCCTGGGTCACCGGCCGTACCTCGGCCGAGGAGGTCTCCGAACACCTCGAGACCGCGGTCGACCTCATCCTGCGCTAAACAAGACGCCGAGACGGCGCGTGTGTCCCAGGAATCAACCGCGAGACGGCGCGTGTGTCCCAGGAATCAACCGCGAGACTGCGCGTGTGCCCGCGCGAGCTGATCCGCTGGCGGGACACACGCGCCGTGTCGGCAGGTTCGGTCAGCCGCCGAAGGCGTGGGTGGCGGTTGCGCCACCGTCGATGGCCAGCTCCGCACCGGTCACGAAGCTCGACTCGTCGCTGGCCAGATAGACGTACGCCGGGGCGATGTCCGCAGGATGACCCACCCGCTTGAGGGCAACCTTGCCGGCGCCGTACTCCATCGTCGCGTCGCCGCCATGGACCCTTGTCATCGCGGTGTCGATCATGCCGGGGGTGCACCGAGTTGACCCGGATCCCCTTGGGCCTGAGCTCCATGGCGGCCGACTTGGTCATCCCCCGATCGCGAACTTCGTCGCGGCGTACGCCGTGCAGAACGCCATCCCGGCCAGGCCCTCGATCGAGGACGTGTTCACGATCGACCCGCCACCGTTCTCGCGCATCGTGCGGGCCACCGACTTCATGCCGAGGAAGCAGCCGAGCTGGTTGACCCGGAAGAGCAGCTCGTACTCCTCGACCTCCATCTTCTCCACCTCGCCGAAGCGAAGGATCCCGGCGTTGTTGACCAGCACGTTGACCGGACCGAACCGCTCGTTGGCCTCCTCGACCAGCGCCTGCCACGAGGCCTCGTCGCTCACGTCGTGACAGCGGAAGTACGCCGCATCGGGCCGCGCGGCGCACAGCTCCTCGGCAAGTGTGAGCCCGGCCTCCTCCGCGATGTCGGCGATCACCACCTGTGCGCCTCGACGAAGGCTCGTGCGATCGCGGCCCCTTGACCCTGGGATGCGCCGGTGACGATCGCGCGCTTGCCCGTGAGTCTGTTCAAGGCTTACTCCTCGATGATGCTGATCGCGGACTTGGGGCAGGTGGCGACGGCCCGCTCGATCAGTTCGTGATTCTCGTCGTTGACGTGCTCGTCGAGGATCTGCAGGTTGTCGTCGTCGTCGAGCATGAAGTGGTCGGGGGCCAGTGCTCGCACAGGGCGTTGGACTCGCACAGGTCGTAGTCGACGTTGATCCTCGTCATGCTTCCTCCCTCAGCTCCGGTGTCTGAGCGTTGGGGCAGCGCCGACCGACATGGTCACGAGCCGTCGCTGGAGTGCCCCGGGAAGATGTGGGCGTCGGGGTCCACCAGTACAGCCGCGTTGTTGACCGCGGTTGCGACCTCGCCGAACCCGACGGCGATGAGGCGCACCTTGCCGTCGTACTCGGTGATGTCGCCGGCAGCGAAGACCCTGGGCAGGTTGGTGCGCATCGCCGTGTCCACACGGATGTGGCGCTTCTCGAACTCCACGCCCCACTCCTCCATGGCGCTGAGGTCCGCGATGAACCCGAGCGCGGCCACGACGCTCTGTGCGGGGCGGACCAGCACCTCGCCCTCGGCTGTGGTGATCTCAACGCTCTCCACGTGGCCGTCGCCGCTCAGCGCTGTCACCTGCGCCTTGGTGATCACCTCCGTGCGGCCGGCCAGTACCGCGTCGACGGTGGCCTGGTGGGCACGGAACTTGTCTCGCCGATGCACGAGGGTGATCGAGGAGGCGATCGGCTCGAGGTTGTGGGCCCAGTCGAAGGCGCTGTCTCCGCCGCCGACGATCACGACGTCGCGGCCGGCGTACTCGGTGAAGGACGGGACGAAGAAGACGAGGCCGCGATCCTCCCAGCCGTCGCCCGCCGGCAGCGGCCTCGGAGTGAACTTGCCGATGCCGGCGGTGATGATCAGGACCTTGGCGCGGATCACGGTCCCGTCGTCGAGCCCCATCGTCACCGCCTCGTCGTCAGTGGTGACTGAGGTGGCGGTGCGACCGAGCAGATAGTTCGGCTTCGCACTTGACGCCTGCTCGACGAGGTCCTCGACGAGCACGCGACCCTTCACGTTCGGGAACCCGGCGACATCGAGGATCGCCTTCTCGGGGTAGAGGGCCGAGATCTGGCCGCCCAGCTCGGGCAGCGAGTCGACGATGGTCACGCTCATCCCGCGGAACCCGGCGTAGTACGCGCCGAACAGCCCCGAAGGCCCGGCACCGACGATGAGCATGTCGGTCTCCAGCTCGGACGCGGCAGGATCCTCCGCGGCCCCGTCCCTTGGCGCCCGATCCATCGGTAGAGCCCTTTCGACGCAGGAAACTTAACGTGCTCAAACTGGTCAGATCTGTTCTAGCTCGGAGACGCGCCACTCGCCGTTTCCACGAGACAGCGTGACACGTGCCCTCACGACGCTCACCCTCTGGTTGCCCGCACCCTTCGCCGTCGTCAGCTGGTTGACGAAGACCAGGGCCACCACCCTCTGCTTGCTGGCCGAGATCACGGACGCGGCGACGATGGACGCTTTGAGGTTCACCTGGTTCTTGACGGTCTGCTCCTTGATGCCGGCCATCGTCTTGGCGTACTCGTTGCGGAAGGTCGGCGCGAGCACCGCCTCGGCGCCCTTGATGTCCGCGTCGAGGGTCTTCCAGTCGTAGGAGAGCACCTTCCGCGTCAGCTGGGTGGCGGCTCGCAGACCCTCGTCGCGAGCCTCGGCCGAGGTGATCGCTCCATCGGGCGCATTGCCGTCCCCCGGGTGCTCGCTGCGCCACCCGGCGTAGCCGGTCACCACGACCAGCACCAGGCACAGCGCCATCAGGATGCCCAGCAGCCGGGAGCTTCCCAGGAACGGAGTCGGATTCTCGTTCATGGGGTCAGCTCACGAACCGTAGGTCGGAGGTGAGCCAGGCGTCGTCCACGCGGGTCATGGTCAGCTTGAGCCGGAGGTATTTGGGCTGCGCCTTGCCCCTGGAGGACTTCGTGGTCACCTGGGAGTCCGCGGCGACGAACACTACGGCGTTGCTGGAATCGATGTCGGCGATGCCGACAGCCAGCACCTTGCCGGTCGAGACGGCCTGACCCTCGCGCGCCAGTGCCTTGAGATTCACCTTCTGCGCGGAGAAGTCCTGCTTGAACTTCCCGGTGGAACCGGCGAGGACCCTTTCGATCAGCGGATCCATGTTCTTGTAGTCGACGGTGAGGAAGGCCAAGGTCTCCGTTCGCGCTGCCTTGGTGACGTCCTTGTACTGGCGGGAGAGGGTCTCGGCCCGCGAGTCACCGGGGGTTGCCGAGGCGCCGTCCTTGAACAGCAGCACGGAGGCGATCACCAGGACCAGCGCGAGGAGCATGAGCACAACGTTGGTGAGGCGCCACGACGTACCTGCCGGCCCTGGACCCACGCGCAGTTCTCCCTCCGCGCCCACCAGCAGCGTGGTCCCGTTGCCGGCCTCGACCTCTCCCGTGTTGGCATCGTACGGCGGCACCCGGGGCGGTGGTGGCACGGCTCTAGACTCCGGCGAGTGAGCGAAACGATGGTGCCCGGCAGGGGGCCGCACATCTTCCGGCATCCCTCGGCGCTGCTGCTGATGGCGCAGCTGCTGGCGGTGCTCGCCTACCCCTTCCTGGACTCGTCGCGGGCCGGGTCGGCGGTGCTCGGCGTGATCTCGATGGTGGCGGTGGGTCTCGCCCTATGGGTGGTCCGGAGCACCCCGGCCCTGACGTTCATCGCCGTCGCGCTCGGCGTACCGGCACTGTTCATGACCGTCCTGGAGGCGGCCATGCCGGGCGAGACCTGGGTAGTGCTCACAAGTGCCCTGCTGCACGCGCCGTTCTACCTCTACGTCTTCTACGGGACGATTCGCTACGTCTTCAACGACGACGTCGTGACCACCGACGAGCTCTACGCGATCGGTGCGGCGTTCACGGTGCTCGCCTGGAGCTTCGCCTACGTGTTCGTGGCCGTGGAGATCCTCTGGCCCGGCTCCATCGAGCCCCTCAGTAGCGGGTCCGGCCGCTTCTTCGACCTGCTGTTCTTCTCCTTCACCAACCTGACCAGCGTCGGGCTATCCGACATCCTGCCGACGGGGAGCCATGCCCGGTCGGTGGTGATGGTGGAGCAGGTCGCCGGGGTCCTGTACGTCGCCATGATCATCTCCCGGCTGGTCGCGATGACCGTGCGCGACCGGCGCTGAGCGCCTCGCGTGGTTTCCCACGGGACCGTGGGAAGAGCCAGCTTCCCGTCCCTTGCAAAGCACGGGAAGTTGGTGTTTCCCACGGGACCGTGGGGAACCTGTGACTGATGAGGTTCAGCCGGCGACCGGCTCGGCCGGGGTTTGCTGGCTGAGGAACAGGGCTCGGGCCTGGCGGCGGTACCTCCACATCTGGACCAGGCCGAGGGCCCAGGGGATGTACTGGAGGCTCATCGCCCACCGGAACGCCTCGGGGGTGTAGTCGGAGCCGCTACCCGGCGTACGCCAGTCGAGTACGAACCCGATCGCGACGACCAGGCAAAGGGTCGCGTAGAACCCGCCCTGGTTGATGATTCCTGTCGCACTTCCCAGTCGATGCGCCGGATTGGAGGTCCTGCCGACGTCGAAGCCGACCATGGATGCCGGCCCGCCCAGGCCCACGACGACGGCCAGCAGCACGAGCAGACCGAGCGGCGCGTCACCCGGCCACGCCAGGACGATGGTCCAGACGACGACCATCACACCCACGATCGTCAGCACGGTCGTGGACCGGTGCCACGGGTGGGCGCCCACCAGCCAGCCAAGGACCGGGCCACTGAGCATGATCGCGACGACGATCACGGTGAGCAGGAGGCCGGCCGTGGCGGGTGAGCGACCCTCGCCGCGCACGAAGTAGGGGTAGCCCCACAGCAGGCTCATCGTGGTCGCGCTGAACTGCGAGGTGAAGTGCATCCAGAAGCCCAGGCGCGTGCCCGGCTGGGCCCAGGAGGCCACCAGGCTCTCGCGGATGGACCGCGGGGAGAGTCGAGCTCCGCGAACGTTGCGCGTGGCGGGCGCATCGTGGAGCAGCAGGAGCATCAGCACGATGAGGACAACGCCGATGCAGGCGGCTCCCAGGTACGCGCGCGTCCAGCCCAGGTTGCTCAGCGCCCAGGTCATCGGAACCGCCGCTGCCACCGCACCGAGCTGGCCCAGCGTGCCGGTGATCTGGGTGACGAACGGGATGCGCCGCTGCGGGAACCAGCTGCTGACCAGGCGCAGGACGCAGATGAACGTCATCGCGTCGCCCACCCCGACGAACGCGCGGGCGACCAGTGCGACCGAGAACATCTCTGCGAAGGCGAACGCTGCCTGCGCGAGCGCCATCATGACCGACCCGACCAGAAGCACGCTGCGAGGGCCGAAGCGGTCAACCAGCAGGCCGACCGGGATCTGCATACCCGAGTAGACGAGCAGCTGCAGCATCGTGAACGTGGCCAGCTGGGCGGCGGAGATGTCGAAGCGCTCGGTCGCCACCAGCCCGGCGACCCCCAGCGAGGAGCGGTGGAAGACGGCCAGTACGTAGACCAGAAGGCCGACGGTCCACACCACCCAGGGACCACGCCACCAGGTCCGAGGGGAGGCTGCCGTCACTCCCGTGATTCTAGTGGTCAGCTCCGGTGGTCGATCACGCCTAGTCGAGGCAGAACTCGTTGCCCTCGGGGTCGTTCATCACGATGAATCCGGCGCTCATCTCGGTGCCGGGCTCGAAGCGCCGTACGCGCGTCGCGCCGAGCGCCACCAGGCGCTCGGCCTCCGACTCGAGAGCCGCCATCCGCTCGTCCTTCTCGAGCCCCGGCGCCGCCCGGACGTCGAGGTGCACGCGGTTCTTCGCGGTCTTGCCCTCGGGCACCTGCTGGAAGAAGAGCCGCGGGCCGTCGGCGTCCACGGGAACTGCCGCCGACCGGCTGTTGCGCTGGTCCTGCGGCACCCCCACGCTGTCGAGGAAGGCATCCCACGAGTCGAAGCCCGGAGGCGGCGGCTCCAGCTGGTAGCCGAGCACCTCCGACCAGAAGTGACACAGCGCGCCCGGGTCTCCGCAGTCGAAGGTGATCTGGACTTCCCTGGTCATCCGTCCCTCCCGAACAGCCGTGACAGCAACCCCGGTCTCTCCTCGATCACTGACGGGGCTACCGGACGGCTCTGCACCTCCGGCGTGCGCGACTGTGTGTGCGTCTCGTTGCCAGGCGGGAGACCCGCGATGTCGGCGAGGAACCGGTCGACCTCGCCCTTGTCGTAGCCTTCGGCCCACTTCCGGGTCGGGAGCTGGGCCCCCATCACGATGGGCTGCAGTGGCTGCCCGCGAGACGCGGCTCCCTCCAGCTGGTCAAGCAGCTGGTCGACTGAGTCCATGTCGTAGCCCTCGCTGAACTTCACGGGAGGAAACACCACGTCCACGATCCTGTTGACCAGTTCGTCGTCGCTCAACGGGTCGCCTCCATCATCTGTCGCAGCTCCTTCTTCAGTTCCGAGATCTCGTCACGCAGCCGGGCAGCGAGCTCGAACTGCAGCTCGGCCGCCGCGTTGTGCATCTGGTCAGTGAGCTGCTGAACGAGGTCAGCGAGGTCGCTCGAGGGGATCCCGGCAGTGTCGGGCAGTCTCTCGTGCATCCGGGAAAGGCCTGGGACCGGCGCCTTCTTGCTCCGGTCGCCACGGGCGCCGGTGCCCTGCCAGGTCGCGAGCAGCTCCTTGGTGCTCTCGTCCTCGCGGGCCAGCATCTCGGTGATGTCCGCGATCTTCTTGCGCAGCGGCTGCGGGTCCACGCCGTGCGCCTTGTTGTAGGCAACCTGCTTCGCGCGACGGCGGTTGGTCTCGTCGATGGCCATCTCCATCGAAGGAGTCATGCGGTCGGCGTACATCACGACCTGGCCCGAGACGTTGCGGGCTGCGCGGCCGATCGTCTGGATCAGGGACTTGTCGGAGCGGAGGAAGCCTTCCTTGTCCGCGTCCAGGATGGCGACCAAGGACACCTCGGGGAGGTCGAGACCCTCGCGGAGCAGGTTGATGCCCACGAGCACGTCGTACTCCCCGAGCCGCAGTTCGCGGAGCAGCTCGATGCGCCGGAGGGTGTCGACCTCGGAGTGCAGGTAGCGGGTGCGTACGCCGTTCTCCAGGAGGTAGTCGGTGAGGTCCTCGGACATCTTCTTGGTCAACGTGGTGACCAGCACGCGCTCGTTGCGTTCCACCCGCAGGCCGATCTCGTGCATCAGGTCGTCGATCTGGCCCTTGGTCGACTTGACCACCACCTCGGGGTCGACCAGGCCGGTCGGACGGATGATCTGCTCGACCACGTTGTCGATCCCCCCGCCCCGGCTGATCTCGTACTTCCCCGGTGTGGCGGAGAGGTAGATCGTCTGGCCGATGCGGTCGAGGAACTCCTCCCACCTCAGCGGGCGGTTGTCCATCGCGCTGGGCAGCCGGAAACCGTGGTCGACCAGGTTGCGCTTGCGGGACATGTCGCCTTCGTACATCCCGCCGATCTGGGGTACGGCGACGTGGGACTCGTCGACCACCAGCACGAAGTCCTCGGGAAAGTAGTCGAGCAGACAGTTGGGCGCGCTGCCACGGCTGCGGCCGTCGATGTGCATCGAGTAGTTCTCGATGCCCGAGCAGGACCCGACCTGGCGCATCATCTCCACGTCGTAGGTGGTGCGCATCCGGAGGCGCTGGGCCTCGAGCAGCTTGCCCTGCCGCTCGAAAGCCGCCAGCTGGTCCTCGAGCTCGAGCTCGATGCCCTTGATGGCCCGCTCCATCCGGGCCGGTCCCGCGACGTAGTGGGTGGCCGGGAAGACGTAGAGCTCGTTGTCGTCGGTGATCACCTCGCCGGTCACCGGGTGCAGCGTCATCAGGCGCTCGATCTCGTCGCCGAAGAACTCCACCCGCACGGCGTGCTCCTCGTAGACCGGGAAGATCTCGAGTGTGTCGCCCCGGACCCGGAAGGTGCCGCGGGTGAAGGAGAGGTCGTTGCGGGTGTACTGGATCTCCACGAGCCGGCGCAGGACCCCGTCGCGGTCCATCTCCTGGCCCACCTTGAGGCGCAGCATGCGGTCGACGTACTCCTGTGGGGTGCCGAGGCCGTAGATGCAGGAGACCGTCGAGACCACGATGACGTCACGACGGGTGAGCAGCGAGTTGGTGGCCGAGTGCCGAAGCCGCTCCACCTCCTCGTTCACCGAGGAGTCCTTCTCGATGTAGGTGTCCGTCTGCGGGACGTAGGCCTCGGGCTGGTAGTAGTCGTAGTAGGAGACGAAGTACTCGACGGCGTTGTCCGGGAAGAGCATGCGCAGCTCGTTGGCGAACTGTGCGGCAAGGGTCTTGTTCGGCTGCATCACCAGCATCGGTCGCTGCAGCTGCTCGGCCACCCAGGCGATCGTGGCCGTCTTGCCGGTGCCGGTCGCGCCGAGCAGGACGACGTCCTTCTCGCCCCCGTTGATCCGCTTGGCAATCTCCGCGATCGCCGTCGGCTGGTCACCGGACGGGGTGTAGTCGGACTGCACGTCGAAGGGCGCCACCCGGCGCTCGAGATCGGTGACTGGACGCATGCGTTTCAGCCTACGGGCCACCACTGACATCACGCGCCGACGGCTGAGCTGGCGAAGCCGTCGACAGCGCGGGAGGTTGAGGAGCGTCGGCTCGGACCCGACGAAGGAGGGGCCGAGCGACGCGTCTCGAAACCCAGTGAGCCGAGAACGGCGGCAACCGAGGCCGTCAGCGGACCTCTGCTTGGATGACCGTGTGCAGCCACGCCACCCGCTCGTGAACCTCTCCCACCCGGTGGCGCGGGCCCTCAAGCGGACGATGTTGACCGTGTTCGGCGTCCCGCTGCTGGTGGCCATCGGGATGAGCCTCGTCGACTCCTACCGCCGCCGCGGCAAGAAGCCCAGGCCGTTCACGACGCGCACCGCCCAGGAGACGCCTGTCGGTGGCGGCACCGTGACGACGTACACCTTCGGCCAGGATCTGTACGACGACATGCTCGCCGCGATCGAGGGAGCCCAGAAGCAGGTCCTGCTCGAGACCTACATCTGGAAGGGCGACCTGGTTGGCCAGCGTTTCAAGAAGGCGGTCATCGACGCGGCCGACCGAGGTGTCGAGGTCCGTGTCATCTACGACTCGTTCGCCAACCTCGTCGTCCGCCCGCCGTTCAAGCTGTTCCCGCCGAACGTGAAGGTCCTGGCCTTCCCCGTCTACTCGGCGGGGTGGCGCTTCCTCGACCTGCGCCGCTACGGCAGGGACCATCGCAAGATCCTCGTGGTGGACGACAAGGTGGGCTTCGTCGGCGGCTACAACATCGGCTCCCCCTATGCCACGGAGTGGCGCGACACCCACTGCCGGATCACTGGCCCCGGTGTCTGGGACCTGGCGCGCGCGTTCGCCGACTTCTGGAACCTGCACAGGAGCAAGCCCAGACTCTTACGGCGGAGTAGGCGAAGCGAACCGCCGATGCTGCTGTCGACCACCTCGGCGTGGGAACCGCGCATCCGGGTGCACCGCAACGTGCCGCGACTGTGGATGTTCCCGATCCGCGGGATGTACCTCGAGGCGATCAACCGGGCCCAGCACAAGGTGTGGATGACCCACGCATACTTCATTCCCGACGAGAGCTTCGTGGACTCCCTCGTCGCAGCCGCGCGACGCGGCGTCGACGTACGCCTCCTGCTCCCGGCGAAGTCCAACCACATCGTGGCCGACTGGATCTCGCGGGGCTACTTCCGGCGCATGCTTCAGGCGAACGTCGGGATCCACCGCTTCCGCGACGCGATGGTGCACGCCAAGACCGCGACCATCGACGGCAACTGGACCACGATCGGTACCGCCAACGTGGACCGGCTGAGCATGAGCGGCAACTACGAGATCAACGTCGAGATCATCGACGCCTCGGTGGCCGAGGAGATGGAGCGCATCTTCGAGACCGACCTGACCAACACCCACCCGCTCACGCTCGCGGAGTGGGAGTCGCGCGACATCTACAGCCGGTTCACCGAGCTGATCCTGAAGCCGCTGCGCCCATTGTTGTGAGCCGGGGGGTAACGGTTTCCCCGGCCGGCCGGGGAAACCGGTGGTTGTGCACCGAAGTTTCGGCTGACAACCGTCAGTTTCACCGGTCGACCGGGGAAACCTGCTCCTTGCCACGTGCGGGCTGCGCGAGGGGGCGGGCCACGACTCTGGTGTGCCAAGGAGGGTTACCCCGTCCCGAGGAGGTGTCCAGCGAGCGGGCCAATTTGTGGTGACCGGGTGGAACGGCGGATACTGTCACGAGAAGTTCATTCAGATCACTGATCCCGTCGCCGGAGGGTCGCATGACCACTGAAACCGCTGTTTCCAGTCCAATTGTCGGAGGACCTGAGCTGCCGCAGGAGCGGCGCGTGGTCACCGAGATCCCCGGGCCCCGGTCCGTCGAGCTCCAGGAGCGCCGTACCGCGGTGGTCGCCTCGGGCGTGGGCAGCGTGCTCCCGGTGTACGTCGCGGCCGCAGGTGGAGGGGTCATCGTCGACGTCGACGGGAACTCGCTGATCGACCTGGCCAGCGGCATCGCGGTCGTGAGCGTCGGCAACAGCACGCCCGAGGTCGTACGACGGGTGACCGAGCAGGTGGCAGCGTTCACGCACACGTGCTTCATGGTCGCGCCCTACGAGGGCTACGTGGAGGTGTGCGAGGCACTGGCCCGGCTCACCCCGGGCGACCACGCGAAGAAGGCGGCGTTGTTCAACTCCGGCGCCGAGGCAGTGGAGAACGCGGTCAAGATCGCGCGCGCCCACACCGGCCGGGACGCAGTCGCCGTCTTCGACCACGCGTACCACGGCCGCACCAACCTCACGATGGCGATGACCGCCAAGAACATGCCCTACAAGCACGGCTTCGGGCCGTTCGCGGGTGAGGTCTACCGCGCCCCGATCTCCTACCCGTTCCGCGAGCCCGTGGAGATCACCGGCGCGCAGGCCGCGGCCCGCGCGATCGACGTCATCGAGAAGCAGGTCGGGGCCGACAACCTCGCCTGCGTCGTGATCGAGCCGGTGCTCGGCGAGGGTGGTTTCGTGGTGCCGGCCGAAGGCTTCCTGCCGGCCATCGCGCAGTGGTGCAAGGACAACGGCGTCGTGTTCGTCGCCGACGAGATCCAGACCGGCATGTGCCGCACGGGTGCCTGGTTCGCCTGCGAGCACGAGGGCGTCGTACCCGACCTGGTCACGGTTGCCAAGGGGATGGCCGGTGGCCTCCCGCTCGCCGCGGTGGTCGGCCGCGCCGAGATGATGGACGCGCCACACGCCGGTGGCCTCGGTGGGACGTACGGCGGCAACCCGGTCGCCTGCGCCTCGGCGCTCGGCGCCATCGCGACGATGGAGGAGCTCGACCTGCCTGCGGCTGCGCGGCAGATCGAGCAGGTGATGGGCGGACGGCTCCGGACGCTGGCCGAGAAGGTACCCGCGATCGGTGACGTCCGCGGCCGTGGAGGCATGATCGCGATCGAGATCGTGAAGCCCGGCACCACCGAGCCCGACGCCGCCCTGACCGGGAAGATCAGCGCCGCCTGCCACCAGGCGGGCGTGCTCACGCTGACCTGCGGCACCTACGGCAACGTGCTGCGGTTCCTGCCGCCGCTGGTGATGCCCGAGCACCTGCTGGACGAGGCCCTCGACGTGATCGAGGAGGTCATGCTCGGCCTGGTGTAGTGGTCTCGACTGATCCTCCTTCGCTCGCTGCTCGCCACCTACGCGCCGCTCACCACCTCGGGTCGGCTCGTGTGAGCGTCAGCCCGCCTCGAGGATCCGGCGGAGGAACAGCTTCGTCCGCTCCTCTCGGGGGTCCGTCAACACCTCGGCGCCGCCGCGCTCGGCCACGACCCCCTGGTCGAGGAAGAGCACCTGGTCGGCGACGTCGCGGGCGAACCTCACCTCGTGGGTGACGATGACCAGCGTCCAGCCCTCCTGGGCGAGGTCACGGATGACAGCCAGGACCTCGCCGACCAGCTCGGGGTCGAGGGCGGACGTGGGCTCGTCGAACAGCACCACCTGCGGCTTCAGCGCCAGCGCGCGGGCGATCCCCACTCGCTGCTGCTGTCCGCCGGAGAGCTGCGCCGGGTAGGTGTCCTCGCGCTCGGCAAGGCCCACCTGGGCGAGCAGGCGACGTGCGTCGGCGACCGCGTCGTCCGGCTGCCGCTTCTGCACCTGGACCGGACCTTCGATGAGGTTCTCGAGGACGGTCTTGTGCGGGAAGAGGTTGTGCGACTGGAAGACCATGCCGCTGCGCGAGCGGAGCGCCGCGATCGAGCGCCGACGCTCCGCCTTGTCCTTCGGCAGGGAGTCGAAGGCGACCGTCGCGTCGCCGATGGTCACGACTCCCGCTTCCGGAGTCTCGAGCACGTTGAGCGAGCGGAGCACGGTGGTCTTGCCCGATCCCGACGGGCCGAGCAGCGCGGTCGCCGTACCCTCCGTGGCGGTGAAGTCGACACCACGGAGCACCTGGTGGTACCCGAAGGCCTTGTGCAGGCCGCGGACCTCGATGAGTGAGTCGGTCGGGGTGCTCATACGGCGAACCTTTCCAGTCGTCGTTCGAGCCGATCCTGCGCGATGGACAGCAGGAAGCAGATCACCCAGAAGTACAAGGCGGCGAACGAGTAGAGCACGAGGAACGCCCCGCTGACCGACGCCCCGATCTGGGCCTGGCGGAACACCTCGGTCACGAGGACCACCGCGACGAGCGAGGTGTCCTTCACCAGGGAGAGCAGCGTGTTGGACAGCGGCGGCACCGCGATCCGGGCCGCCTGCGGCAGGATGATCCGCCTCATGCTCTGCGCGAAGGGCATGCCGATGGTGGTCGCAGCTTCGTACTGCCCCCTCGGCACCGAGAGGATCGAGCCGCGGATGATCTCCGCCGCGTAGCCGCCGACGTTGAGGCTCAGCGCGATGCACGCCGCTAGGAAGCCGGGGAACTTGATCCCGATCTGGGGTAAGCCGTAGAAGATGATGAACAGCTGCACCAGCAGCGGAGTCCCCCGGATCAGCGAGATGTAGAAACGTGCCGGAGCGCGCAACAACGGGTTGGCGGACATGCGTGCCAGCGCGACGCCCAGCGCGATCAGCAGGCCGAAGGTGAAGCTGATCGCGGTCAGCGGGATCGTGCCCTTGATCACGCCACGCAGCATCGGCCAGGCTTCGTCGCCGAGCACCTCGAGGTCGGTGCGGCCCGAGTCGGACCCCTTGACCTTGACGTCCCCAGGGTCCTCGACGGACACGTCGACGTTGAAGTAGCTCTTCGAGATCTCGGCCAGCGTGCCCTCGGCGGTGAGCTTCTCCAGTGCGGCGTTCGCGTCGTCGCGCAGCGCGGTGTCGGACTTGCGGAACAACAGCGCCTGCTCGCTGATCTCGTCACCGGCGTTGCCGACGATCTTGATGTCCTTGGAGCCGGTCGAGGCCAGGTAGTCGAGAACGGCGATGTTGTCGTTGACGATGGCGTCCACGCGCCCCTGGACGAGCAGCTCAGCGGCCTGCGCGAACCCCTCCACGGCCTGCACCTTCGCCCCCGCGTCGCGGGCGACCTGGGCCCAGTTGCTCGTCTCCGACTGCGCGGTCGTCTTGCCCTTGAGGTCGTCGAGTCCCTTGATCTCGTTGTTGTCCGCGGCGGTCACGACCACGCCGCGCGAGTACGTGTACGTCGTGGAGAACAGGTAGCGGGCCTCACGCTCCGGGTTGATCGTGACCTGGTTGGCGATCATGTCGATCCGGCTGGAGTCGAGCGCCGGAAAGAGCGCGTCGAACGTGGACTGCACGAATTCAGGGCGCCACCCGGCCTCCTTGGCGACGGCCTCCATCACCTCGATGTCGTAGCCGGTCAGCTGCTTGCTGCGCGGGTCCTCGTAGGTGAAGGGCGGGTAGGTGCCCTCCGTGCCGACGCGGACCACGCGCCCGTCCTGCTGGCTGTCCTGCTGGCTGGCTCCATCGGTTGAGGCTGCGGCCGGCCCGGCGCCCAACACCAGGGCGCCCAACACAAGGCCGAGCACCGCTATCAGCAGCACCAGGGAACGCGCGCCGGCTCGGCGTATCGCTCTTAACTCCACCACATCACTCTAGATTGATTGGTCGGCCCCTGGGCGCCGACCCCCCGGACATGGACCGACCCGGTCTCAGGGCTGGTCCTCTCGTTGCCCCCACGGGCTGCCGTACGCCGTGAGGAGGTCGAGGAAGGGCTGCGCGTCGAAGGCCTCAGGACCGAGTACGCCGCTGCCGGACCACACACCCGTGGCGAGCAGCTCGAGTGCCACCACCGGGTTCACGGCCGTCTGCCAGACCACACACTGGTGGCCGTACTCGCGCATCGCCCACTCGTTGTCGACGACGTGGTAGAGGTACGTCGCCCTCGGCTGGCCGTCCTTGCCGGTGCCGGTCACGAACAACCCCGCGCAGGTCTTGCCCGACATCTTGTCGCCCAGCGTCGCGGGGTCCGGCAGGCAGGCGGCGACCACGTCGCGCGGGCTGACCTCGGCTCCGCCGACCCGCACCTTGTCGGTGCGGTCGAGACCGACCTTGTGCAACGTCTTGAGCACCTCGATGAACTCGTTCCCGAGCCCGTACTTGAAGGTGGCGCGCCGGCAGTCGACCCAGCGCGGCATCAGGAGCACCTCCTCGTGCTCGACGTTGACGCACTCGACCGCGCCGATGCCGTCCGGGAACTCGAAGACCTCCGGCTCGCTGAACGGCGGCGTCGTGAACCACCCACGCTCTTTCTCCCAGATCACAGGCGGGTTCAGGCACTCCTCGATCGTTGTCCAGATGGAGAACGAGGGTGCGAACTCGTATCCGGCGACCTCGAGGTTGGCCCCGTCGCGGACGCCGAGCTCGTCGATCTCGCTGAACAGGTGGTCGGCGGCGTACCGCGCGAACACGTCCGAGAGTCCCGGCTCGACACCCATGCCGATGAGGGCCAGGCGTCCCGCTGACTCCCACTCCCCCGCAACGGCGAACTGCTCGTCGCCGAGCTTGACCCCGCACTCGGCGTATGGCGTCTCGGGATGCGGCTTCGAGAGGGACATCGCCATGTCGAGGTAGTCCGCGCCGCCGGCGTACGCACCGTCGAAGATCGGCATCACGAACCGCGGATCGACCGCATTCATCACGTGCGTGATCTCGTGCTCACGCACCAGCGCCTCGACCGACGACGCAGCGGATGCGTCGACCTGCCCGGCCACGAACCTGTCGTCGGCCTTGCCGTCGACGACGAGGGCATCGACGGCACGACGCGACCGGGCCTCGTCGTAGTCGGCCACCACGCAGAGGTCGAAGAAGTCACGGCGGGCGGCGATCGCGGTGAAGGCCGAGCCCACGCCGCCGGCGCCAACTAGCAGGATGCGCATGCGGGAACCTTCTCAGACATGCAGCGAGCGTAGTGATCAGACAACGGAATCGGTAGACCTCCACACGATCCACCAACGATTCCATCGAAGTTCCCCTCGACCGGCCCTGAATCGATTGCAAGCGCCTTGACAGACGGGCAGACTGGGGGTTCCCGACAACGACCCCCGAGGTACACCGACGATGACCCAGCCCAGCTTCGACGAAACCAGGCAGCGCGCTGCCAAGGACCACCTCTGGATGCACTTCACCCGGCACTCCACCTTCGACAAGCAAGAGGTGCCGACGATCGTGCGCGGCGACGGGGTGCACATCTTCGACTCCCACGGCAAGCGATACCTCGACGGGCTCGCCGGCCTGTTCGTCGTACAGGTCGGGCACGGTCGTACGGAGCTCGCCGAGGCCGCTGCGAAGCAGGCAGCCGAGCTCGCCTTCTTCCCGGTGTGGTCCTACGCACACCCGGGGGCCATCGACCTGGCGGAGCGCGTGGCCGGTTATGCGCCGGGTGACCTGAACCGGGTGTTCTTCACGACCGGCGGCGGCGAGGCGGTCGAGTCCGCCTGGAAGCTCGCCAAGCAGTTCTTCAAGCTCACCGGCAAGCCGACCAAGCACAAGGTGATCAGCCGCGCGATCGCCTACCACGGCACGCCGCAGGGCGCGCTGTCGATCACCGGGCTGCCAGGCATGAAGGCGCCGTTCGAGCCGTTGGTGCCGTCGACGTTCCGAGTGCCGAACACGAACCTGTACCGGGCCCCGGAGCAGTACCAGGGCGGGTCCGCGGACGACGAGTACGCCTTCGGGCAGTGGGCGGCCAACCGCATCGCGGAAGCCATCGAGTTCGAGGGTGCCGACACCGTGGCGGCGGTCTTCCTCGAGCCGGTGCAGAACTCCGGCGGCTGCTTCCCGCCTCCGCCCGGGTACTTCGAGCGGGTGCGCGAGATCTGTGACGAGTACGACGTGCTGCTGGTCTCCGACGAGGTGATCTGCGCCTTCGGCCGGCTCGGCCACATGTTCGCCGCCGAGCGCTACAACTACCAGCCGGACATCATCACCTGCGCCAAGGGCCTGACGTCTGGCTACTCGCCCCTCGGCGCCATGGTCGCCACCGACCGGTTGTTCGAGCCGTTCTCCAAGGGCGACACGTCGTTCGCCCATGGCTACACGTTCGGCGGCCACCCGGTGTCCACCGCAGTTGCGATGGCCAACCTCGACATCTTCGAGCGCGAGCAGCTCAACGAGCACGTGCGCGAGACCGAGGGTGACTTCCGGGCCACGCTCGAGAAGCTCACCGACCTGCCCATCGTGGGCGATGTCCGCGGCGCCGGGTACTTCTACGGCATCGAGCTGGTCAAGGACAAGGCGACCAAGGAGACCTTCAACGACGACGAGGCCGAGCGACTGCTGCGCGGCTTCCTGTCGGGAGCACTCTTCGAGGCCGGCCTCTACTGCCGCGCGGACGACCGCGGCGACCCCGTCATCCAGCTCGCCCCGCCCCTGGTGGCAGACCAGGCGGTCTTCGACGAGATCGAGACGATCCTGCGCGACGTACTGACCAGGGCGTGGGACACGCTTTGACCCCGGCTGTGCAGCGCGGAATCGCCCTTGCGCTCCTGGGCGTTGCGGGCATCCTCAGCCTGCCGACGGTCGCCGCGTTCCTGGACGGGGAGTCGACCGAAGGCCTGATCGTCCCGGTGCAGCTCGCGCTGATGGCCGCGTTGGGCGCGATCGTCGGCTATCTGCTGCCGGCGCTCGCCGGGGCCGGGTCGAGCAGGGTGCGCAGCGCGGGGTTCGGCGCGCTCGCCGGCGTAGCAGCGGCCCTGGTCGGTGTGGTGCTGTTCTTCGTCCTGCTGAACGGGTAGACAACTGGCCCGTTGGTCGGACCGACCCGGCATGTGGGCCCTGCGGCCAGGGTGCGCGGTGTCCGGCCGCCGCGCAGCGGCCCGCGTCGTAGGTGGTCGAGCAGCGAAGCGAGTGATCAGTCGAGGCCACCTGCACAACGGCGAGGGGCATCCGCCACGCACCGCATCACAGCTCGCTGGAACCCCGGTCGCTCAGAACGTGATCGTGACACTGATCAACTCGGCGGGCTCGCCGGCGAATGCACGATTCTTCAGGTATAGGGCACCGACATACTCTGCTCCCTTGGCTGCGCGCTCCTTGTATCGGTACGTCCCAGGAGTGGACGTGTAGTAGTCGAATTGCAGAGTCAGCCTGGTCTTCCGCCGGGGAGATGCTGACTGCTCCGGATCATTCCCCATCTGCTTCCCACCCTGTCTCCTTGGAGGTGTTCTCGGCCCGAGCAGCGTAAGTCGCCTGTGCCCGCTCGAGGTTTCGGAGTCGAACGCAGCAGCGGACGCTCCATCGCCTCGTGGCACAGGTTCTCCCGCCAACACCGAGGCAGCCCGTGAGAGCAAGCGCGTGCTAGAAGTCAGCAGGGAAGGTGGCCATCATCAAGAGAAAGACGGCTTCCAGGTAGAGCACGACGCCGACTGCGATGAGCCCCGCCCATCCGAGAAACCTTCGCGACGAAGTCCCTCGGTACATCGTCAGCCCCGACCAGACGAACAGCAGCCCAAAGGCGATCCCGGGAACGAGCACTTCGACCCAGAACCCTGCGGACGGGATGACAGATGGCGGAGCCAACATGCACACCGGCCAGATCGCAAGTGCACCCAGTTGGACGAAGGGCAACCACCGGCCATGCACGGACGAATGCATCCTGCGACTCTACGCACGCGCAGCAGCAGCACCCGGTACAGGAGCCGTCGCGACACGAGGGACGTCGGCCGCGCCGGCGCGGAAACGCCGGGCAACCCCCGGCGTTTGGGGCATCATCGAAGGGTGACCACCCGGCGTGGCATCCGCGCAGGCACGTTCTTCCTGGTCGCTGTGCTCTGTGCTTCGTTGCTCACCGCGCCGGCGACAGCGAACCCACGACAAGCAGACTTACGACAACAGCGCCCTCGGGCAGCCGGCAGCGTGAGCCCACCTGCGCGCATTTTTCAGTTCGAAAAGGTCTACGTGGGGGTGAGCATGCCTCGGCGGTACGCCGGTCGCCGCTTCGTGCTGCAGCACAAGGCACCGCGCAGCTGGAAGCCACTCGCCAAGGGCCGGCTCGACCGCCGAGGTGGCGCAACGGTTCTGGCCCGGTATCCGCTATGGGGTCGAGTCCTGACCCGCGCGTACCTCCCGGCTCAGCGGGGCAGGAAGAGGGTGGTCACGCCGGCGGCCGTCCGGACCGTGACCCGGTCCGGACGAGTGTCACTGCGAGTGAGGAACTACAACGGGGACTATGAGAAACGGTCCGTCACCTCGCCCAGCGGCCGGTACTGGGTGTCCCCGCAGTTCCATCTGCCTGACTACACCAACAGCAACGAATGGCTCGACACAGTCACCGGCAGGGTGCTGCGACTGACGGATGCAGTCGCGCCCCTCGGCCCGCTGCTCGTGGACGACTCGGGCCGCGTCCTTGTCGACACTGCGAGCAGCCCGTACCTGCTCCAGCCCCAGACCGGGCAGCAGACCCCGGTCACGGGACTGCCCGCGTTCCCCGACCCCGCAGCGATGTCGGGAGACGGCCGGTTCATCGTCCTGCGTGTCCGCCGTGGCGACTACGAAGGCCTGGTCCTGGTGGACGGGAGGGACGGCACCACCCGCGACATCATGGACGGCACCAACGACCCGTTCATCGACAACGTCATGGTCAGCCGGACCGGACGCGTCATCTACGGGGTGGCCGGACGGTTCTGGATGTACGGCCCGAACGATGCTCCGAGACGACTGATCACGTGGCCGACCCCGACCGCGAGATACGGCAACCCCGACCTCTCCGAGAACGGTCGGTTCCTCACGTTCCGCACCGGGGCGCCCTTGCTCCCCGGGGACGACGCGCTCTCGCCGGACGTGTTCCAGGCGGACCTCGTCAACCGCACGCTGCGCTGGGTCAGCCGCCGCGCGATCCGATGGCGCAATCCCGACCTGGAACGCCTCGACTTCAACGCCTACTACGGACCTGTTGCCTCGCCGGATGGAAGATTCGTTTCCTTCGTCAACAACCCCGATATAGCTGGGGAGAGTGGCCAGGCGCAGACGTTCCTGTGGGACCGCACGACCGGCCGATACCGGATCGTCTCGCGCGACCTTCGCGGCAAGGTGGGAAACTCCGACTCGCTCGCCGGAGCCGTGACGACCGCGGGCACGGTGAGCTTCCTCAGTGCCGCGGGGAACCTGATCCGACCCCGCACCAGGCCCAGGGCCGCCTACAACGTCTTCACCTGGCGCCCCTGACTACGAAACGACTAGTGTCCCTCGCGCGAAGTTCGCAAAGATAAGTCGTGCTCCCAGTGCGTGCATCGCAAGGCGGCGACGCGAAGGCAGACTGGACGTCTCTCGAGCGGTGCCAACGCAGCGAGGTGCGTGCTGGGGGCGCGAATTATGCCGCGAACTTCGCGTGTGGGGCACTAGGAGTCGAACCCGAGCCCCAGCTTGCCCATCGCCTTGAGCCAGAGGTTCTCCTTGCCACCGTTCGCATCAGCCCGTGCGAGCGATCGGCGGGTCGCCTCGATGCCGACCCACCGCAGGGGTTCAGGCGGGAACGGCAGGGGCTTCTTCCGGACCATCTCCAACCGCGTGCGCGGCGTGTCCGAACCCGCCAGCAGATCGAGGACCACGTCCCCCGCGAACCGGGTCGCGCCGACACCGAGGCCGGTGAAGCCGAGCGCGTAGCCGACGCGGCCGTCGAGGGCCGTGCCGTAGAACGCCGCGAAGCGCGTGCAGGTGTCGATCACGCCGCCCCAGGCGTGGGTGAAGTGGAGCCCGGACAGCTGCGGGAACGTGGTGAAGAAGTTCTCGGCAAGGGCAACGAACGTCTCGGTGCGCTGGTCGTACTCCTCCTTGACGCCGCTGCCGAAGTGGTAGATCGCGTCATACCCACCCCACAGGATGCGTCCGTCCCTCGTTGTCCGGAAGTAGTGGAACTGGTTGCCGAGGTCGGAGATCCCCTCCCGCCCGCGCCAGCCGATCGCGTCTCGCTGGTCGGCCCTCAGCGGCTCGGTGGTCAGCGCGTAGTCGTATACCGGCACCGTCATCAGCCTCAGGCGGCGCAGCAGCGGCGGGTAGGCGTTCGTGGCGAGTACGACGCGGCGGGCGAGTACCGGGCCTGCATCGGTCTCGACCGTCACCCCTTCGCCTGAGCGCGCGAGCCCGGTCACCGGTGTGCGCTCGGCGATGCGAACACCCACCGACAGGCACGCCTGGCGGAGCCCCCAGGCCAGCCGAGCTGGTTCGAGGATGGCGCCGTCCGGGTCGTGTACGCCGGCGAGGAAGGTCGGTGAGTCGACCCGTTCGCGAAGGGCATCGGCGTCGAGCCACGTGGTTGCCATGCCATGGGCACGCATGGCGTCATGCTCCTCACGCAGACCCGGAACCTGGTACGGCTCGGTGGCCACGCCCAGCGAGCCGGCCCTCAGGAAGTCGCAGTCGATCGCGTGCTCCTCGATCGTGCGCTCGATGCCGTCGAGGTTCTCGCGTCCCATGGCAATCAGCGCGTCGAGCTCGTCGGGCCAGCGCGACAGCCCGTTGCCGAAGCCGTGCGTCAGGCTCGCCTCGCAGAACCCACCGTTGCGGCCGCTCGCCGCGTGCCCGCACGTCGCACCTTCGAGCAGCAAGACGTCGCGATCGGGGTCCCGCTCCTTCGCCAGCAGCGCGGTCCACAGGCCGAGGTACCCACCGCCGACGACCACCAGATCCGCGCTGTCCGGTCCCGACAGCGACGCCAGGGCGGAGGGGTGTGCCGGGTCGTCGAACCAGTACGGCGTCGGGCTGGCCGTCCGAACGGATGCGGCAGCGGCATCGGTAGTGCGAGAGCGCATCAGCTGAGGCCCCTCCTTCTTCTTCGACCAAACCCTTGCATGGTGGCCTTGTCCGGACAAGGGATTCCGTTGTCAGGGCGCGCCATCTCTGCGGAACCACTGGATTCGTGGGTCCTTCGACACGATTTACTGCGTGAATTGGGCCTGAACCGCTTGCCACGCCGTGCCTCGACCAACCACGATGACCGGCATGGCCGACAAGTCCTCCTTCAAGGGTCCTGGCGCCCCCGTGCTCGACGATGTCTCCAAGTCGATCATCGAGCAGCTGCAGCAGGACGGCCGGCGTTCCTACGCCTCGATCGGCAAAGCGGTGGGGCTTTCCGAGGCCGCTGTGCGACAGCGGGTCCAGCGCCTCTCGGAAGCCGGCGTCATGCAGATCGTCGCGGTGACCGACCCGCTCCAGCTCGGCTTCGGGCGCCAGGCCATGGTGGGGGTCCGGGTCGACGGCGCCATCCAGCCTGTTGCTGACGCCCTCTCCGCGATGGAGGAGGTCATCTACGTAGTGATGACCGCCGGCTCGTACGACGTGCTGTGCGAGGTCGTGAGCACCGGTGACGAGGACCTGCTCGAGCTGGTCTCGGGGCGCATCCGGGCGGTGCCCGGCGTACGCAGCACCGAGACGTTCGTGTACCTCAAGCTGGCCAAGCAGACCTACTCGTGGGGCGTCCGCTGACCGGCTACCGGTCCCTGTCGCTTTGGCACGACACCGCCGGGGACGACTTCGCCCCTCGTCCCGCACTTCCAGGCCCGGCGACGTACGACGTAGTGGTGGTCGGCGCGGGTCTGACCGGTCTCTGGTCGGCGTACTACCTGCACCGCGCCGATCCCTCGCTGCGCATCGCCGTGCTCGAGCAGGAGGTCGCCGGCTTCGGGGCCTCGGGTCGCAACGGCGGCTGGTGCAGTGCGCTCTTCCCGACCAAGTGGGACCTCCTCGTCAAGGCTTCCTCGCCCGACGTAGCCAGGCGCCAGCACCGCGCGATGCAGGAGACCGTGCGCGAGGTCGGCCGGGTTGCCGAGCGCGAGGGGGTCGACGCGGACTTCCAGCAGGGAGGCCGGGTCACGCTGGCGCGCACGCCCGTGCAGCTCGAGCGCCTGCGGACCAAAAGTGGAGACGGCCCGTGCTCGGGGGTTCGCCGAGGACGACCAGCGAATGCTCGACCCGGATGAGGCGCGCGAGATGCTGGCCGCTGAACCGGTGCTGGGCGGCTCCTTCACACCGCACTGCGCGGTGGTCCACCCCACTCGTCTCGTGCGCGGGCTGGCACGAGTGGTCGAGGCCGCCGGCGTTCCGATCTTCGAGCAGACGGCTGTGCGCAGCATCGAGCCGGGCCGGGTCGAGACCGCCGCGGGTGCAGTGCGTGCGGACATCGTGCTGCGTGCCACCGAGGGCTACACGCCGAGGCTTCCGGGCCTGCGGCGGAAGGTGGTCCCTGTCTACTCGCTGATGGTCGCGACCGAGCCGCTCGACGGGGCGACGTGGGCCACGATCGGGCTGCAGGAGCGGCCGACCTTCGCCGACGGACGCCATCTGATCATCTACGGGCAGCGCACGGCCGACGGCCTGCTGGCCTTCGGCGGTCGAGGGGCGCCGTACCACTTCGGGTCGCGCATCCGTTCGTCGTACGACGTGGAGCAGCGCGTCTTCGAGGACCTGCGCCGCGTACTCCGGACGATGCTTCCCCAACTCGAAGCCGTGCGATTCACCCATGAGTGGGGCGGCTGCCTCGGCATCACCCGCGACTGGGCGGCGTCGGTCGGCCTGGACCGCGACACGGGGATCGGGTGGGCCGGCGGGTACGTCGGTGACGGCGTGTCCACCACCAACCTCGCCGGCCGCACCCTGGCCGACCTCGTCACGGGCGCACCCAGCGACCTGGTCACGCTGCCGTGGGTCAACCACCGCAGCCCGGACTGGGAACCCGAGCCGTTGCGCTGGCTGGGCATCAACGCGGGCCTGCGCGCCATGACGCTGGCCGACACCGAGGAGCGCCGCACCGGCCGTCCGAGCAGGCTCGCCGGCTGATGGCACCGCTCACGGGCGGTCGTTGACGGGTCGAGGGATCGACCACGGTGATTGAAACTGACCGGTATCGTTAACTATCAGACGATTTGGGGGTTCCACTACGTGATCAAGGGCGAGCCGAGCTCCAGCGGCGAGAAGCACAAGCATCGCCCGGTGGCGGCACCCCAGCTGGTCATCGATCACGTCTCCAAGGCGATCATCGAACAGCTCCAGCAGGACGGTCGCCGTTCCTACGCGGCCATCGCCGAGTCGGTCGGTCGGTCCGAGGAAGTCGTGCGCGACCGCGTCAGGCAGCTGATCGACTCAGGGCTGATGCAGATCGTCGCGGTCACCGATCCGCTCCAGCTCGGCTTCGCTCGTCAGGCCATGATCGGCGTGATCGTCGAAGGGGAGCTCAAGCCCGTGGCGCAGGCGCTCGCGGCCATCGAGGAGGTCGACTACGTGGTCATCACGGCGGGCGGCTTCGACATCCTCGCGGAGGTGGTCGGCCAGAGCGACGCCCATCTGCTCGAACTGGTCACCTCACGCATCCGGCCGATCCCCGGTGTGGTCTCCATCCACACGTTCCTCTACCTCGAGCTGCAGAAGCAGACCTACAGCTGGGGCGTCCACGACCAGCCGTGAGGAATCACGCGTTCTTGCGCCGCCTGCTCAGGCGCGGGTGAGGATCTCCGCCGGGGTCGCCCCTTCCACAACGGAGGTCGCGACGGCGGTCAGGCCGAGATTGTTCCGGCGAGCGTGGGCACGCATCCGGCTGAACGCCTCGTTCACGCTGACACCGGTCCGCGCTGCCAACGCGCCCTTGGCCTGCTCGACCAGGATCCGGGTGTGCAGAGCACTCTGAAGCTGCTCAGAGAGGATTGTCAGTTCGTCGGAGTTGCGTTGATGCAACAGCCCGATAGTCGCCACGTCCGCCATCGCCTGGCCCACGGCCAAGTCGTCGTCGCTGAGATGGACCTGCTCGTCTGTGAACAGGTTCAAGGCTCCGATAACCCGCCCGCGCAACCGCATCGGCAGCGCATGCGTTGCTCCAAACCCGGCCTCTACCGCCGCCGGGGTGAACACCGGCCACCGCTTGTTGGCCTCGGCAAGCTCGACGTTCGTGATTGCCTGCCCGGTGGTGAAGCACTCCAGGCAGGGCCCCTCCTGAACCTGGAGCTCGAACAGCTCCAGCACCCTGGCCCGTTCGAGGGTCGCACCCATCAGCCGAAGTCCGCCACGCTGGTCGGTCAGCATCAGACCTGCTGCATCGGCGCCGAGCACCTCGACGCACCGGTCAGTGAGCGTCTGCAGGAAGTCAAGTACGTCGAAGTCCTCGACCAGGGTGTCGGCGAGTTCCACGAAAACCTGTGCCAGCCGCTGTCTCTCATCCATTGGCTTCTCCCGTTGATGCCCGACGGCCCGGGACTCTGGCGGCGCCTGTGAACATGGACACCTCAGCCTGGTCCGTCGTCGCCATCGTACGCGTCGGCGAAGCTCGTGACCCCGTTCAGTACGTCGCGGGCCAGGTCCACGATCGGTCGATCGATGGCGTAGGCGCGGGCCCTCAGCCGGACCAGAGCCTCGGCCATGCCCACCCCGGCCTGGACCGAGATCATGCCCGTCGCCTGATGGACCTCAGCCCGATCCTCGATGACCGGGATGGCCCCCAACCCGGACACGTCACCGGAGGGCTGAGCCTGCAACCGCAACAACAGCGCGGTCGCGGCGTCCGCGAAAGCCAAGGCCTCGGTCAGCTCCTGCTCGGACAGCTCCCCGGTCTGGTCCCGGTACAAATCCAGAACACCCACCCTGATCCCGCCCACACGCAGCGGGAACGCGAACACCGCAAGGATTCCAGCCTCCAATGCACCGCCGCTGAAGCCCGGCCACCGCGCGGGCCCAGTCCGCGCCAGATCCGGTTGCAACACGGGCCGCCCCGTGTCAGAGCACTCCACGCACGGACCTTCCCCCAACGAGAACTGGAGGTCCTCCATCGTTCCCGCAGGCCCGTCACTGACCGCGACCGTCCCCGCGTGACCGTCGTCGGTCATCAGCGCCAGACCCACACCTGTGACCGGGAGCGCTTGAGCGCACGCCATCACCAGCCGATCAGGGACGTTCGCCTCAGGAACCGAGCCGTCAACGATCAAGGAAAGGATCTGCGCAACCCGATCCGATTCCACCGCCGACCACCTCTCCGACACTCGAGGGCCCAGCGCTCGCCGGCGAGCACCTCAAGTCACACGATATGCGCCACCAGCGACCTGCAGAAGCAGACCTACAGCTGGGGCGTCCACGACCAGCAGTGAGGAATCACGCGTTCAGCCTTCTCCCTGGGCCTTCTCGATGGCGATCTCGTGCTCGGCGTACCACTTGCGGATGACCTTCTTGTCGAACTTGCCGACGCTGGTGCGCGGCACCTCGTCGATGAAGGCCCACGAGTCGGGCAGCTGCCACTTGGCGAAGTCCTTGCTCAGGAAGTCGCGCAGCTCCTCGGGCGTGAGCTTCGCCCCTTCCCGTACGACGACCGAGGCCAGCGGCCGCTCGTCCCACCTCTCGTCGGGGATGCCGATCACGGCGGCCTCAACGATGTCCTCGTGCGCCATCAGCGCGTTCTCGAGGTCGACCGAGCTGATCCACTCGCCGCCGGACTTGATGACGTCCTTCGCGCGGTCCGAGAGCCGGATGTAGCCAAGCTCGTCGATCGAACCGACATCACCGGTACGCAGCCAGCCGTCGTGGAACTTGTGCTCCACCTCGGGGTCGTCGGACTTGTAGTAGCTGGCGGTCACCCAGGGCCCACGCACCTCGAGCTCGCCGACGGCCGTGCCGTCCCAGGGCTGCTCGCTGCCGTCATCGGCCACGATGCGGCCCTCGACCCCGCACGCGACGCGGCCCGCGCTGCCCCGGTACTTCCACTCCTCGTCACCCTCGACGCCCATCGGCGGAAGACCGGCCGAGGCCACCGGCGAGGTCTCGGTCATCCCCCAGGCCTGGAGGACGAGCAGCCCATGCCGCTCCTGGAGGGCCCGCTGCAGCGCCACGGGTACGGCCGAGCCGCCGCACAGGATCAGCCGGAGCGAGTCGAGCTTCTTGTCCTTGTGCGTGTCGAGGTAGCCCAGTACGTCGTTCCACACCGTCGGCACCGCACCCGAGAGGGTCGGACGGGACTCCTGGATGAACCGGCAGAGCGGCTCGGCCTGGAGCCAGCGGTCAGGCATGCACAGCGTCGCGCCGCTCATCAGCGCCGCGTAGGCCAGACCCCACGAGTTCGCGTGGAACATCGGCACGATCGGCAGCACCCGGTCGTGGAAGCTCATCCCGGAGATGTTTCCGGTGCTGACCATCTGCGAATGCAGCCACGCCGAGCGATGGCTGTAGACGACGCCCTTCGGGTGACCGGTGGTGCCGCTCGTGTAACACATGGCGGCCGCGTCGCGCTCGTCCACCTCTGGCCAGTCGAACTCCTCGGACTGCTCGGCCATCAGGTCCTCGTAGAGCAGCACCTCCTTGCCGCTGGACCGTAGCGAGTCCAGGTCGGCCGAGGCGGCATCCGGGCCGGCCACCAGTACGTGGTGCACCGTGTCCATCTTCGGAAGCTGGGGGGCCAGCAGGCCGACCAGCGAGTCGTCGACGATCACGACCTGGTCCTCGGCGTGGTTGGCGATGTAGACGAGCTGCTCGGGGAAGAGACGAATGTTGAGGGTGTGCAGCACCGCACCCATCGACGGGACGGCAAGGTAGGCCTCGAGGTGTTCGACGTTGTTCCACTGGAACGTGCCGACCCGCTGGTCCCCCTCGATCCCCAGTGAGCGCAGGCCGTTGGCGAGCCGTGCCGCGCGCTTGCCGAGCTCGGCGTACGTCCTGCTGCGGGTGCCGTCGCTCGTAGCCGTCACCACCTCGGAGTCGCCGTGCACGGTGGTGCCGTGCCTCATCAGGGAGCCGATCGTGAGCGGGGCGTCCTGCATCGTGCTGCGCATCGGTGTCCTCCGTTGTGGTGGCGTGTCGCACGCTGGGTGGGCTTCCCTGAGCCTCGCGCACGACGCGAGCCAAATCCAGAGGCGGGCTAGCACAGCCCTTGCCCACCCCTAGGCTCGGGCGCATGGTTGTGCAACCCGAGGGCTCCCCGTGACGCCGAAAACGCGCCCGTTCACCACCAGACCCACCCTGCAGGGCACCTTCGGGATGGTCTCCTCCACCCACTGGCTGGCCTCGCAGTCGGCCCAACGGATGCTCGAGCTGGGCGGGAACGCCTTCGATGCCGCGGTCGCCGGGGGCTTCGTGCTCCATGTGGTCGAGCCGCACCTCAACGGTCCTGGCGGTGACCTGCCCGCGATCGTGTCCCTTGCCGGCGACCCCACCCCGCGAGCTCTCTGCGGGCAGGGACCGGCGCCTGCCGGCGCCACTCCCGAGGCGTTCGCGGCGATGGGGCTCGACCACGTCCCGGGATCCGGTCCGCTCGCGGCGGCGGTTCCCGGCGCGGTCGATGCGTGGCTGCTCCTGCTCCGCGACCACGGAAGCCTCCCGCTGGCCACCGTGCTCGAGCCTGCGATCGGGTACGCGCGCTTCGGTCACCCACTGCTGGGCGCTGTCGCGAACACCATCACGCGCGTCCAGGACCTGTTCCGGGACAGCTGGACGACGTCTGCCGAGCTGTGGCTGCGCGACGGGCCGGCCCCCCTCGCCGGTGAGCTGTTCACCAACACGCGCCTTGCGACGGTGCTGGAACGACTGGTCGACGCCGCTGCTGCGGCCGGTCCCGACATGGCAGCCCAGGCCGAGGCCGCGCGACACGAGTGGGGCCACGGCTTCGTCGCGGCGGCCGTCGACGCGTTCCGTGGCCGCGAGTGGCGCCACTCGGGTGGCGAGGTGCTGCCCGGACTCGTCAGCGGGGCCGACCTCGCGGCGTACTCGGCCACCTGGGAGCCGCCAGCCGTCCTGGAGTGGCACGGTGTGCAGGTGGCCAAGACCGGCCTGTGGGGCCAGGGCCCGGCCCTGCTGCAGGTGCTGGCGATGCTCGACGCGGCTGGGACGCTCGACCCGGACACGGAGGACGGGATCCATGCCGTCGTCGAGTGCTGGAAGCTGGCGATGGCCGACCGCGAGGCGTGGTTCGGCGACCGCTCGCCGGTCTCTGTCGAGGAGCTCCTGGCGCCCGACTACGTCGCCGCGCGGGCCGGCCTCGTGGGCCCCCGCGCGAACCTCGGCCTCCGCCCGGGCTCTCCCGGTGGCCGCGAGCCGCGCCTCTCCGAGCACGTACGACGCCTCGTCGCCGGCCTGCCCACGGGGCGATCGGGCGACGTCACCACCGGCGAGCCCACCGTCCGACGGGACGGGAGCACGACCGGCGACACCTGCCACATCGACGTCGTCGACCGCTGGGGCAACATGATCTCGGCGACCCCGAGTGGCGGCTGGCTGCAGAGCTCGCCGACGATCCCCGAACTGGGCTTCTGCCTCGGCAGCAGGTCGCAGATGTTCTGGCTCGACGAGGGCCTGCCCGCCTCGCTGGTGCCAGGTGCCCGGCCGCGCTCGACGCTTACCCCGACGCTCGTGCTTCGAGACGGCATGCCGGTGCTGGCGTGCGGCTCCCCCGGTGGCGACCAGCAGGACCAGTGGCAGTCGCTGTTCCTGCTGCGACACGTCGTGGGCGGGATGAGCCTGCAGGAGGCCATCGACGCCCCGATGTTCCACACCACCAGCTTTCCCGGCTCGTTCCACCCTCGTGAGATGGAGCGCGGGGTCCTCGTCGTCGAGGACCGGATCGACCGCCCTGTGCTGGACGCGCTGGTGGCACGCGGCCACGTGGTCGAGCCTTCTGGGCCGTGGTCCCTGGGTCGCATGTGCGCCGTCACACGCGACCCGCTGACCGGCGTACTGGCGGCCGGTGCGAACCCGCGCGGGATGCAGGGGTACGCCGTCGGCAGGTGAGGTCCACACTGGCTGGGCGCTGGCCTGAGATCCCGCTTCGGGTATGACTGGGGGACCCGACAGGAGGTCCCGCCATCGCGCTCGCCGTCTGCCTGTTGCTCGACGACCGTGCCGACACCGCCGTACGCGGGTTGTGGCAGCGGCTGGAGGCTGCGGGAGTCCCCACGCTGCTCTCGCACACGCATGGCCAGCACCTGACCCATCTGACCTATGCGTCGTTGCGCAGCTACGACCTCGACGCGGTGACGAGCGCCCTCACCGCGCTCCCCGAGGCGGAGCCGCTGACTCTGCACCTTGACGGGTTCGGCACCTTCCGGCGCAGCCGTTGCTGGCTCGCGCCGGCCCTCACTCCGGAGCTGGTCGCGCGTCAGCAGCGAGTCGTCGAGGCCGTCCTCGCCAGTGGGGCCGACCTGCACCACCACTACGGACCCGGCCGGTGGGTCCCGCACGTGACCCTCGCGCCGAGGGTGCGACTGGCCGACCTGCCCGTCGTCGCCGCGCAGGTCTACGACGTGCTGCCGCTCGAGGTCACGGTGAGCCGGGCGGTGCTGGTCGAGACCGGCACGGGTCGCAGGCATCCGCTCCCGCACCTGGTCTGACCTCCCGGCTCAGTCGACGCCTAGTCGGACACCTTGCCCGGCGTCTCCTCGAGTGTCGTTGCGCCCGTCATGATCGCGACGACCTCATTGGGCGTGTGCGACTTCGGGGTGACCACGCCCGCACACCTGCCGAGCCGCTGGATGTGGATCCGGTCCGCGACCTCGAAGACGTTCGGCATGTTGTGGCTGATCAGGATGACCGGCAGGCCGCTGTCTCGCACCCTGTTGATCATCGAGAGGACCTGGTTGGTCTCCTTGACGCCGAGCGCTGCGGTGGGCTCGTCGAGCACGATCAGCTTCGTGGCGAACGCGGCCGCCCTGGCGACGGAGACCGCCTGGCGCTGGCCACCGGACAGCGTCTCCACGGCCTGCGACATGTTCTGGAGCGTGCCAATACCAAGGTCGGCCATTGACTGGCCGGCGCTCTCTCGCATGCCCTTGTGGTCCAGCATGCGCAGCACCGAGCCGAGAGGACCGCTCCGCCGCATCTCGCGTCCCAGGAACATGTTGGCGGCGATGTCCAGGGCAGGGGCCACCGCGAGGGTCTGGTAGACCGTCTCGATGCCGGCCTCCCGTGCCTCCGAGGGCTTGCGGAAGTTGACGACCTCGCCGTCGAGCCGGACCTCACCGGCGTCCGGGACCACGGCGCCAGTGGCGGCCTTGATCAGCGTGGACTTGCCGGCACCGTTGTCGCCGATGATGGCGAGGACCTCGCCGGGGTAGAGGTCGAAATCCACCCCGTCCAGGCCCACGACCTTGCCGAAGGTCTTCACCAGACCGCGAGCCGAGAGTACGGGGGTCTCGGAGCGTGCCGACGATGACGTCGGGCTGGGGGCTGTCGTACTCATGCTCGCACCTTCCTGATCCACTGGTCGACGGAGACTGCGACGATCACCAACACGCCGATCGTCAGCACCCGCCACTGGTCGTCCACGCCGGCCAACGAGAGCCCAGTCCGGAAGTAGCCAACGATGAGAGCGCCCAGCAGCGTGCCGAGCAGGGCGCCGCGTCCGCCGAACAGGCTGGTTCCGCCGATGACCACCGCGGTGATCGACTCGAGGTTGGCATCGGCGGCAGCGTTCGGGCTGGCCGCACCGGCACGACCGATGAGGATCCAAGCAGTGATGCCATAGATCAGCCCGGCCAGCGCGTAGACACTGAACAGCACTCGGTTCACAGAGATACCGACCAGGCGCGAGGCCTCGGCGTCGTTGCCCACGGCGTACACGTGCCGACCCCAAGTGGTCTGCTTGAGTGCGAAGCCCACGATGAGGTACAGGAACACCACCATGACGACTCCCGTGGTCACCCGGAAGCCACCGAGGTTGACGATCTCGCCCGTCCAGGTCATCAGGTCCGGCATCTTCGAGGCCTGCACGCTCTGGCCGCTGGAATAGAGCAGCGCCATCGCCGTGAAGATCGAGAGCGTCCCGAGCGTCACGATGAATGGCGGGAGATTCAGTCGGGTGACCAGCAGGCCGTTGATCGCGCCGGCCGCGGTCCCGACGGTGATGCCGATCAGGATGGCGAGCGGACCGGGAATGCCACCGTCGGCACTCAGCTTCGCGCTGTAGAGCATGGCCATGATGGCGATCGCGCCGCATGAGAGGTCGATCCCGGCTGTCAGGATGACCAGTGTCTGCCCGACGGCCAGGGCGCCGACCACGGCGACCTGCTGCAGGATCAGCGACTGCGTGCGCAGCGTGCCGAAGTTCGGGTTGAGCTGGTTGAACACCAGGAACGAGATGACCAGCAGCAGGAGCGGGCTGATCGCGGGGTGTGAGTGCAACAGGTGCTGGACCCGCTGCAACGGGGAGCGGCGTCGCTGGGCGAACTGCTCGGCGGCGGTGTGGGTCGGTGCGGGCGTGGCTGCGTCCGGACCGGTGGTGGTGGCTGGTGTCACGACTTCCTCCAGGTTGTCGTTTCAGGACCGATGTGACGGCATAGCCCGGAGGAATGGTGTCACGACTTCCTCCCAGGTTGTCGTTTCAGGCCGGTGTGCGGCGTGGCCCGGAGGACCGGGCACCCCGGGCCACGCTGCTATTGGGGTGAGGGCGGGTTATTGGGGTCAGGTCTGCGGGGTCAGCCCCAGCAGAGCTCCGCACCCTCGGTGGTGTCGATCGACGTCACGCCCTCGGCCGGCTTGTCGGTGACGAGCGCGACGCCGGTGTCGAAGAAGTCGAGGCCCTCGGTGTTCTTCGGCTTCTCACCGCCATCGGCGATCTTCTTGATGGCCGCAACGCCGAGCTCGGCCATCTTCACCGGGTACTGCTGCGACGTGGCGCCGATGACGCCCTTCTTGACCTGGTCCACACCGTCGCAGCCGCCGTCGACGGAGACGATGAGCACGCCCTCGGGTGAACCGCCCTGCTGCAGGGCGCCGTAGGCACCGACCGCGGCGGGCTCGTTGATCGTGTAGACGACGTTGATGTCCTTGTTCTTGGTCAGGCAGTTCTCCATCGCCGTACGACCGCCGTCCTCGGCACCCGTGGTGGGCTCGTTGCAGACGATCTCGTACTCGCCGCCGTCGTAGGAACCGGTCTTGTCCTCGTCACCGTTCTTCTTCTTGTCCTTGGTGTCGATGCCCATGCCCGTGAGGAAGCCCTGGTCACGGTCGTAGTCGACGGAGACGATCTTGTCGTTGAACAGGTCGAGCATCGCGATGGTGGCCTTCTTGCCCTTGAGCTGGGCCTTGGTCCACTCACCGATCAGCTCCCCTGCCTTGAAGTTGTCGGTGGCAAAGGTGATGTCCACCGTGTCCGCCGGGTCCGGCGGCGTGTCCAGCGCGATCACGTAGAGCCCCTGGTCTCGCGCCTTCTCGATGGCCGGGTTGACCCCGGGGCCGTTGACGGTGATCAGGATGCCGTCGTCGCCGTTGGCGATCGCGTCCTCGATGGCGGAGATCTGGCCCTGCTCGTCGCCGTCCTCCTTGCCTGCTGCCGTGGTGACGTCGACGCCCTCCTTCTTGCCGGCCTCCTTGGCGCCCTCCTGCATGGTGACGAAGAACGGGTTTGAGGCGTTCTTGGTGATCAGCGTGACGGCGACGTCGTCGCCACCGCCCGAGCCGCCGTTGCTGCCGCACGCGGCGAGCAGCAGCGAAGCGGCGCCCACCGCGGCCAGGCCGACGGCCCGCCGACTGCGCATCATTGCGAACATCAGTTAAGTCCCTTCACAAACGTCGCTCGCTCCGGCGTTCCGGACGAGGGATGACAACGTTGTCTTAAGTGGCTACTCTGCGTGCTAGAAGGTGCTGTGTCAAGGGTCACAGCAAGAATTGACATCGTTGTCATCGATTCACCTGCCTAGGATGGTTCTCGTTGAAAATGCAGCCGGACACCGCAGAGCCGGAACGCCGGCACCCGCCCAACCGAGCCACGATGCAGGACGTCGCCGCCCTGTCGGGCGTCTCCTTGAAGTCGGTCTCGCGGGTCGTGAACGCGGAGGCGGGTGTCTCCGATGCCCTGAGACATCGGGTGAGCCAGGCGGTGAGCGAGCTGGGCTACCGCCACAACCTGGCGGCCAGCAATCTTCGACGCGGGAAGCGCACGGCCTCCATCGGGATGCTGGTGCAGGACCTCTCCAACGCGTTCTGCAGCGAGACGCTGCGCGCCGTCGAGGACCGTGCCCGCGAACGAGGGGTGGTGGTGATGGCCGCCAGCATCGACGAGGACGAGGTGCGTGAGCGAGAGCTGGTCCGGGGCCTGGTCTCCCGGCGCATCGACGGGCTCATCCTGATGCCGAGCGCACGAGACCTGTCCTGGCTGGACGTGGAAATAGCCTCCGGCCTGATGGTGGTCACGATCGACCGCAAGCCGGCCTTCCCGGAGATCGACGGGGTCGTCGTCGACAACCAAGGGGCTGCCGCCGAGGCCGTGGGCCACCTGCTGGCGCACGGGCACCGGCGCATCGCGTTCCTCGGCGACTCCCCCTCCATCTCCACAGCCGGCGACAGGCTCGACGGGTACCGGGCAGCGTTGCGGGCCGCGGGCCTGATGCCAGACCCGGGAATCGAACGGGTCGGACTGCGCTCGCGGGAGGAGGCGCGCGCCGCAGCCACCGAGCTGCTCGCGCTTCCGGATCCGCCGACGGCGCTGTTCGCGGCCCGCAACGTGATCTGCGAAGGGGCCGTGGTGGCCCTGCATCAGCAGCGGCTGTCGTCACAGGTGGCGCTGATCGGCTTCGACGAAGTCACGGTGGCCGAGATGGTCGAACCCTCCATCAGCGTCATCCGCCAGGACACCTACGAGATCGGCTCCCGGTGCATCGACCTGTTGCTCGCCCGACTCGACGGCGACCACTCCCCGGTCCGGGTGGAGGTGGTACCGAGCACGCTCGTGGCCCGGGGCTCTGGGGAGATCGGCCCGCCCGGGGCCTCGGCGGTCTAGCCGTCGCGCCCGGGGAGGTGGGTGCGCGGTGCCATCCGCGGTCCGTGGCGTGGGCGGGTGATGCCGGCCAGCTCCACGAGGCGCTGGACCCGGTGCCGGTGCCCGGCGTACGGCTCGAGGAGTACGGCGAGCTCGTCGTCATCGACGGGCGCGCCGGTCAGCAGGTACCCGACGTTGGCCGCCACGTGGTAGTCGCCGAAGCTCACGGCGTCGGGATCGCCCATCGCCCGCGACCGGGTCTCGGCGCTCGTCCAGACCCCGATGCCGGGCAGCGTGCGTACGCGGCGGTCGAACTCCTGGGGCGTCTCCCGGGCGGCCCGCTCCAGGGCCGGAGCGACGCGGGCGGCGTGCTGGATGGGGCGCGACCTTGCTCCGTCGACCGGCAGTCGCAGCCACTCCCACGACGGGATCGCGCGGAGGTCGCTGGGCGAGGGCTGTACCCACAGCCGCACCACAGGATCCGGCTCGCTGGGTGGACCGGGGGCACGTTCGCCGAAGCGGTGCACCAGCGTGCGGAAGGCGGCGAAGGCCTCCTTGCCGGTGACCTTCTGCTCGATGATGGCCGGGACGAGGGACTCCATGACGAGATCCGTCGCGCCGAGGCGCCAGTTGCGGTGTCGCCGCCAGACGTCCGCGATCGGCTGGTGCACGGGCTCGAAGCCGCGCGGGTCGTCATCGGCGCCGAGCATCCGGGGCAGCTGGGTCAGGACCCACTCGGCCCCGTTCCCCCATGCCTCGCCGGTGACAGTCCCCGCGTCCGGTTGAGAGACCAGACGCAGCGTCGCCGTGCCTTCCGGAGTCCGGATGCCCCGCCAGGTCGCGCCGTCCGTCGTACGCCGGAAGGTCGGGTCGCCGGGCCCACGCCGATGGGTCGAGAGGACCGCGCCCACGGGACACGGCCAGTCCGGCCGCCACTCCCGGACCAGGGGTCGGAGCGTGCTGGCGGGCATGTGTGCAGACTATGTCGGGGGCTGCCGACACAATGGGCCGCATGTTGCTGGCGCGGCTCGTCGACGTCTCCGGCCAGGTGGCCGCCACCCGCTCCCGGCTGGCCAAGCGCGAGCTGATCGCGGCACTGCTGCGGGAGGCGGCGAGCGAGGGCGCGGAGGAGATCGACGTCGCGGCGTCGTACCTTTCCGGCACGCTGCGCCAGCGCCGCACCGGCCTTGGCTGGCGGGGGCTGGCCGAGCTGCCGTCTCCGGCGGCTGAGCCGTCGATGGGGCTGACCGAGATCGACGCCGCACTCGAGGAGATCAGCGTGCTGTCGGGCTCCGGCTCGATGGGCGCGCGACGCAACGCCGTGGCCGCGATCTTCGGTCGAC
The DNA here is from genome assembly GCA_963759525.1 of uncultured Actinomycetota bacterium. GTDB lineage: Bacteria > Actinomycetota > Actinomycetes > Propionibacteriales > Nocardioidaceae > Marmoricola. Next base: position 121,495 of record CAVWZO010000019.1, read on the forward strand.
TGAACGCCGCCGAGCAGGAGTTCCTTCGCAACCTGGTCACCGGCAATGTCCGGCAGGGTGCTCTCGACTCGGTGATGCTCGACGCGATCGCGGCGGCGGCGGACCTCGATCCCAAGGCCGTACGCCGGGCCGCGATGTTCAGCGCTCCCACCGGGCCAATCGCACGCGCTGCGCTGGCCGGCGGCGAGGACGCGCTGGCCGACTTCAGCATGCTGGTGGGCCGTCCGGTCCGGCCGATGCTCGCGGGATCGGCTGCCGATGTGCCAGCTGGAGTGGAGAAGGTCGCCGGTGCTTTCGCCGTGGACACCAAGCTCGATGGCATCCGGATCCAGGTGCACAAGCACGGCGACGAGGTTTCGGTGTTCACCCGAAGCCTCGACGAGATCGGCGCGCGGATGCCGGAGGTCCTCGAGGCCACGCGGTCACTGCCCGCCACCGACCTGATCCTCGACGGCGAGGCACTCGCCCTCGACGAGTCCGGCAGGCCGCGCCCGTTCCAGGACACTGCGTCCACGACCGCCACTCACAGCGGCGCGACCGGGATCCGGCCGTTCTTCTTCGACCTGCTGCTCCACGAGGGTGACTCGCTGATCGAGGCCCCGACCAGCGAGCGACTGGAGCGGCTCGATGCCGTGGTGCCCGAGCCGCTGCGGGTGGCCCGCCTGGTCACCGGTTCCACCGAGGACGCCCAGGGGTTCTTCGACCAAGCGATCGCCGATGGACAGGAGGGGGTCATCCTCAAGCGCCTCGATGCGCCGTACGACGCGGGCAGGCGTGGCTCCGCGTGGATCAAGGTCAAGCCGCGGCACACCCTCGACCTCGTCGTGCTGGCCGTCGAGTGGGGCAACGGGCGGAGGCAGGGCTGGCTCTCCAACATCCACATGGGTGCGCGTGGGCCCGACGGCGGGTTCGTGATGCTCGGCAAGACGTTCAAGGGGATGACCGACGAGATGCTCGCGTGGCAGACCGAGCGGTTCCTGGCGCTGGAGACCCATCGCGAGCGGCACGTCGTACATCTTCGGCCCGAGCAGGTGGTCGAGATCGCCTTCGACGGCGTACAACGTTCGACGCGTTATCCGGGTGGCGTGGCACTGCGGTTCGCCCGCGTCCTGCGATACCGGGACGACAAGGGACCGCACGAGATCGACTCGCTGGACGACGTGAAGCGGGTCGCCGGGACCGCCGAGAAGTCCTGACCGCGAGCTCTGCACGCACACGTGTGTAAACCGGTGTTGCACTAGCATCGGCCTATGACCAGCACCCCTAGCTCGACCCGGCAGCCGGCCGCCGCGCGCCGGCGTGCCCGCGAGCGCCAGATCCTCAAGGCCACTCGCGAGCTGTTCGACAAGAACGGCGTGCGCGACGCCCATATCGAGGACATCGCCCGCGCCGTGGGGGTCAACCGGGCGATCATCTACCGGCACTTCAGCGGCAAGGAGGAGCTCTTCGCTCTCACCCTGGTGAGCTACCTCGAGGACCTCAACACCCGGCTGGTCGCTGCCTCTAAGCGCAAGCGCACGCCCACGGCCCGCCTCGTCGCCATCACCGAGGAGTTCATCGACTTCGGCGTGGAGCACCCTGCGTTCGTGGACTGTGCCCTGACGCTGATGCGCCGCCCCGGACCCGAGCTGCTCGAGGAGATCAGCGAGAGCTCGCTGTTCCGGCTCGGCCGGGGGATCTCGGCCTGCCTGACCCAGCTCAGCGACGTACTCGATGCGGGTGTGGCATCCGGCGACTTCGTCGTACCCGACTCGACGCTGCTGGCCAACCACATGTACGCCAGCGGTCTCGGCGCTCTCCAGCTCGCCCGCGTCGGCATGCTGGTCAAGGAGTCCGCCCCCGGCATCCCGGCCATCGCCCCGGTCTCCGCACTCGAGGTCCGCAAGTACGTCGTCGCCACCGCCCTGGCCCTCGCCACCCCCTAACCGCCTCCCCTAGACCGCCGAGGCGTCGCAGATTGCGGCCCGAATGATGCCGAGGCGTCGCGGATTGCGGCCGAAACAACGCCGAGGCGTCGCAGATTTCCGCAATCTGCGACGCCTCGGCGTTTCTTGTTGTTGCTGTCTGTGCCGGGCTTTTACTTCTCGAGGATCGCGGTGACGCCCTGGCCGCCGGCGGCGCAGATGGAGATCAGGCCGCGGCCCCCGGAGCCTGACGACTCAGCCTTCTCGTTGAGCAGCTTGGCGAGGTTGGCCACGATCCGGCCGCCGGTCGCGGCGAAGGGGTGGCCCGCGGCGAGCGAGGAGCCGTTGACGTTCAGCTTCGCCCGGTCGATCACGCCGAGGGTGGTGTCCAGACCGAGGCGCTCCTTGCAGAACACCGGGTCGTCCCAGGCCTTCAGGGTCGAGAGCACCTGCGACGCGAACGCCTCGTGGATCTCGTAGAAGTCGAAGTCCTGCAGGGTCAGCCCGGCGCGCTCGAGCATCCTCGGCACGGCGTACGCCGGAGCCATCAGCAGGCCCTCACCACCGTGCACGAAGTCGACGGCGGCGGTCTCGGACTCGGTGAAGTACGCCAGCACCGGGAAGCCGTGCTCCTTTGCCCACTCCTCCGAGGCCAGCAGCACCGTGGACGCGCCGTCGGTCAGCGGGGTTGAGTTGCCCGCGGTCATGGTGGCCGCCTCGCCCTTGCCGAAGACCGGCTTCAGCCTGGCCAGCTTCTCCAGCGAGGAGTCCGCACGCAGGTTCTGGTCGCGATCCAGGCCGTTGAACGGCGTGATCAGGTCGTCCTGGAAGCCACGGTCGTACGACGCCGCCAGGTTGTGGTGCGAGGCGACGGCCAGCTCGTCCTGCGCCTCCCGGCTGATCTGCCACTCCAGCGCGGTCAGGGCCGCGTGCTCACCCATGGACAGCTTGGTTCTGGGCTCCCCGTTCTGCGGGATCGAGGGCACGATGTCGGCGGGACGGAGCTTCGCGAGCGCTGCTAGGCGCTGGCCGTTGGTCTTGGCCCGGTTGAGCTGGAGCAGGATCTTGCGCAGGTTCTCGCTGACCGCGATCGGGGCGTCGGAGGTGGTGTCGGAGCCACCCGCGATGCCGACGTCGATCTGGCCGAGCGCGATCTTGTTGGCGACGTAGATCGAGGCCTGCAGTCCCGTGCCGCATGCCTGCTGCAGGTCGGTGGCCGGCGTCTCGGGCGCGAGCCTGGAGCCGAGCACCGACTCACGGGTCAGGTTGAAATCACGGCTGTGCTTGAGCACGGCACCCGCGACGACTTCGCCGAGGCGTTCGCCCTCGAGGCCGAAACGGGCGACGAGACCGTCGATGGCAGCGGTCAGCATCTCCTGGTTGGAGGCGGTGGCGTAGGCGGTGTTGGACCTGGCGAACGGGATCCGGTTGCCGCCGAGTACGGCGACGCGACGAGTCTTCGACTGCATGTGTGATCTGCTCCTTGGTCGGGATGCGCAGCCCCCATCCTCGCGTGCGATGGTGGGAAAACAAACGAGGTGAGTGCCAGATCACCTTGGCTGGACACGTAGTTACACCACTCGTTACCGTCGTGCCATACCCGCGAGTAACTAACGACCGTGCGCAGACCAGAGGATGACAGATGACCGATCACTACCAGTCCTTCACCGCGAGTCCACTGGGCCAGCTGTTCGTCAAGAACCTCGGCCTGCCCGACCCGACTCCCCTTGAGCGTTGGAGCGAGGGGGCACGGCTGGTCGACGGCACCGTGCTGACCGGTGGCAGTGGGCGCCTCGGGAAGGCGATCGTCACCTCGCTGGAGAACCTCGGCATCGCGAGCGTGAGCAGCGCGGTCGTCGGCGAGAAGTACAAGGCTCTCCTCTTCGACGCCACCGGCATCAAGGACTCCACCGACCTGATCGCCCTCCAGCAGTTCTTCTCGCCGTTGATGCGCAGCCTCACCACCAACGCCCGCGTCGTGGTCCTCGGCACGATGCCGGAGCTGGTCGAGAGCAACGGCGAGCGCATCGCGCAGCGTGCGCTCGAGGGCTTCACCCGCTCGCTGGGCAAGGAGATCGGCAACGGCAGCACCGTGAACCTGGTGTACGTCGCCCCGAACGCCCAGGAGGCCGAAGGGAACACTGTGGAGTCGACGCTGGCGTTCTTCCTCTCCCCCAAGAGCGCCTACGTCTCGGGTCAGGTAGCCCGGGTCGGCGCGACCGGGACGACCGGGGCCGAGCCGGTGGCCGACCCCGCGAAGCCGCTGACCGGCAAGGTCGTCATCGTGACCGGCGCCTCGCGCGGCATCGGCGAGCAGATCGCGCGCGTACTCCATCGCGACGGCGCAACCGTGCTCGGCATCGACGTCCCGCAGGCCGCGAGCGAGCTGCTGTCAGTGATGAGGGAGCTTGACGGGGACCACCTCACCCTCGACATCACCGGCAAGGACGCCCCGCAGCGCATCGCCCAGCACGTCAAGGACAAGTACGGCGGGGTGCATGCCGTCGTGCACAACGCCGGCATCACGCGCGACAAAAGGCTCGCCAACATGGCCGAGGACCGCTGGAGCTCGGTGATCGCGGTGAACCTGACCGCGCCCGAGCGGATCACGCGCGAGCTGCTCGACCAGGGCCTGATCCACGACAACGGCCGCATCGTCGGCGTCTCCTCGATCGCCGGCATCGCGGGCAACGTCGGCCAGACCAACTACGCCGCGTCCAAGGCCGGCGTCATCGGGCTGGTGGAGAGCTTCGCGGGCGACCTGGAGAACGGGATCACGATCAACGCCGTGGCCCCGGGCTTCATCGTCACCCAGATGACGGCCGCCGTCCCGTTCGCGACTCGCGAGATCGGCCAGCGGATGAACGCACTCAGCCAGGGCGGGCTGCCGGTCGACGTGGCCGAGGCGATCGCCTGGTACCTCTCCCCCGGCTCGACCGCGGTCAACGGCAACGTGGTCCGCGTCTGCGGCCAGATGATGCTGGGGGCCTGATGGCCGGCTCGCCCGACAAAGGCACAGGCAGCGACACGGCGACCGACCGGATCATCGACGGCAAGCCGAGCGCGCTGCCCACCATGATCAAGGCAGCGCTGCCGGTGCTGCCTGGGGTGAACCTGATCCCCGGAGTCGCCAAGAAAGGCGGCTCACTCCCGGACCTGACGTTGCACCGCAAGGGCGTGACCGTGGACAGCGACCACGTCGCGGCGTACGCCGAGATCTGCGGGTTCGAGCCGAGCCAGACGCTGCCGTTCACCTACCCGCACCTGCTGGCGTTCCCGCTGCACCTGGGCATCATGACCGACGGGTCGTTCCCGTTCCCGGCGATCGGCACCGTCCACCTGGGCAACTCGATCACCCGACACCGCCCCATCGCGCCCAAGGAAGCCCTCGATGTCTCCGTCACCGCGGTCAACCTGCGTCCGCATGCGAAGGGGCGCGTCTTCGACCTGGTCACCACCGTCACCTCAGCTGGCGAGCCGGTGTGGGAGTCCACGTCGACCTACCTCCGCATGGGCAAGGGTGACGAGACCGTCGCGGCCGAGGGTGAGCCGTTCGACGTGGTTGCCGGCACCGGGACCGAATGGCCACTGCCGTCGGACCTTGGTCGCAAGTACGGCGGTGTCTCCGGCGACCGCAACCCGATCCACCTCTACCCGGTGACCGCCAAGGCGCTCGGGTTCCCACGCCACATCGCCCACGGCATGTGGAGCAAGGCTCGCTGCGTGGCCGCGATGGCGAACCGGCTGCCCGACGCGGCCCGCGTCGAGGTCGTGTACAAGTTGCCGATCTTCCTGCCCGGCAAGGTGGCGTTCGGTTCACGCGTGGTCGACGACGGACTCGACTTCTCGCTCACCAAGCCGGCCGACGGCGCCCCGCACCTGGTGGGTCGAGCGCGGACCGTCTGAGCGTTCCGGCTCAGGGAACGTCAAGGAAGGGGATCGCCAGGTCGGAGTAGATCAGGTTGTGGTCCGACGGGATCTGCCCGTTCTTCATCCAGTTCGTGACGTTGACGTAGCTGGAGCTGCCGCGGAGGCCCTTGAGCAGGATGTGGTCCGAGCGCGGTCCGAGGCCGGACGGGTGCGGGATCTGCGGCGCGCCGCCGTTCACCACCGAGTAGTTGGACCCGGTCCGGCTCAGCGAGGCCATGGCGTCGTAGAAGCCATCGCGGATGAACGTGGGGTGGGCCGCCGTGTAGCCGGCCGTGTCGCCGTAGGGCTCGCGGCCGTAACGGATGTCCCCGGCCACGATCATGGGCTCGTCCAGGGTGTTCACGTCGCCCATCGCGCCAATCACGGCCTGGGCGGCCAGGCCGGTGTCCCTGTTCTTCTCGAGCTGGGTCTTGGTGGGGTCCTCGCCGAAGTGCACCGACACGACGTAGAACGACTGGTTGTGACCCGTTATGGCGCCGACAGGTGCGAACTTCGCCCACGGGGTGACGAGCGGCCCGGACCCCGGCTTGGGGTTCGGCACCGGGAAGCTCCCGTTGTCGGTCAGCGTGAACAAGTCGTTGCGGTAGAGGACCTGCTGCTGGGCGCCGTACGCCGCAGCAACTGCCGTCCAGTCCGGACCGAGAGCCTCAGCAACGTCGAGGGCGGTGCCGGCATTTGCTTCCTGAAGGGCGATCATCGTCACGCCGTGGGTCGAGATGTTCTCCGCGATGGTCTCGGCACGTTCCCCCGTCGGAAACAGCATCACGTTGTAGCTGCCCAGACGGACCGCGTCGCCGGGCTCAGGTGTCGGTGCGGTGGGCCATGCGAGGGTCCAGGCGGAGCGTTGGCTGGCACCAGAGGCATACTGGTTGTTTGCCTCCAGCTGGGCGAAGACGGGGTTGGCGTAGTCAACGGCGAGCATCTTGTCGCCAAATCCCGGCGTCGTCGGGATGGACCAGGTGGTGCTGCGTGCCGACTGTGACACCCACCCATCGAGCGTGGGACTCGTGTACGTCGGGCTCCCCGGCCAGTTGCCGTACCAGGCGGGTGAGTACCGGACCCGGTAACGGGACGCATAGGAAACCGCCGGCCACTTGAACGAGACAGCGCTAGCTTGCTGTGAGCCCGGCGCCAACGTGGGGCCGAGCGGCCAATAGTTGATGAACCTCAGCCCGCGGGCGGTGGACCAGGCTCCGACCTTGCCGGAGCGGACGGCTCGCACCTGGAACTGCCAGGTCTTGCCGCGGTCGAGCGGGCCCACGTAGATGCCGTAGGGGGTAGCGGTGCCGACCACTCGGGCACTGCCGAGCCGGGCGACGCTGTCTGCCCAGCGCAGCTGGTAGGTGACGCCGCTGACGCGCGTCCACTTGACCTTGAGCTTGGCGTTGTACCAATCCTGGCCCGCTCGGGTGATCCCGTAGACCCTGGGAACCCTGCCCTTGCGCCTGGCCATCCGCTGTTGCTGCGGGGACGCGTGCCGCGCGGCCGATGAGTCCGCCCCCTGGGCGGTCATCGCCCGGGCGCCGGACTGGGTTGTGTCATCGGCCGCAGCCGCGCCGGGCAACAGCGACGCGGTCAGTGCGGCGACGCAGAGGAACGCCAGCCCGGCCACACGGGTACGCGAGGGACGCAGTCGCCCCGCCGCCACCCTGCCCCCGTGTCGCATGGGCCAAAGATAGCGGCTAAATCATGTTAAATGAGATATTTCGGACTTTTGGTGACACTGGGACAGTCCAGGACTAGCGCCTGTTGCCGTAGGCCTTCGTGCCGGTGGCGAACGTGCCGTCGGTCGCGGTCGGCCGGCGCAGGTGGAAGGTTGCGGTCGAGGGGCGCCAGATGCCGACATCGGTGATCTTGTCGCCGTCCCAGTCCCCCGTCACGGGGAGGTCGCCCGGGGAGCCGTACTTGAACCGTTGGGTCGCGATGCTGCTGCCCGAGGGGACCCGCAGCGTCCAGTACCCGTTGGCCGGGGTGAAGGTGCCGATGTCCGAGCGCCCGTCCCCGTTCCAGTCACCGGAGACCGGCTTGTCGCCGGCAGCACCCCAGACCACGACCGTGTTCGTGCCGCCACCGGGCGGACGCAGGATGAACTGCCGTGTCGAGGGCCGGTAGACGCCCAGGTCGGCGTAGCGGTTGCCGTCCCAGTCGCCGATGACGGGGTTGTCGGTGGGCAGGCCGTAGTTGTAGTTGGTCCGCACGGCACCGGTGGCCGAGCGCAGCAGGAACGCCTTCGAGCCCAGCGGGCGTACGCCGGTCTCGGCCCTGCCATCGCCGTCCCAGTCGCCGGTCACGGCGATGTCGCCAGGGCGGCCCCAGGTGTGTGTGCTGGTCGTCGCCCCGTTCAGCGTGTAGAACTGCCCGGCGGTGGCCGCGTGCCGGTAGATGCCCAGGTCGCCCATCCCGTCGCCGTTCCAGTCAGCAGCGACGGGGCGGTCGCCGCAGCTGGCGGAGGCGAGCGTCGAGCCGAACGTGAAGTAGGTGCGGTGGAAGTAGGGCCGGAAGTAGGCGCCGTTCAGGCGCTCCTCGAAGTGCAGGTGGGGGCCGGTCGAGTTGCCCGACGTGCCGACGTACCCGATGAGCTCTCCCTGGTCCACGAACGCGCCGACCGTGGTCGCGATCGCGTTCAGGTGGGCGTAGAGGCTGGTGTAGCCACCGCCGTGGTCGACCACGACGTAGCGCCCGTAGCTCCCGGTCAGCGAGACGGTCCGCGTCACCACACCCGGTGCGCTCGCGAGAGCCGGTCTGCCCAGGTCGTTGCTCGTGTTCCAGTCGATCGTGTACGCGCTCGGTGAGTGGCTCGACCGGGTGCTGCCGGTCCAGCTCTGTCCGCACAAGAAGGGCATCTCGAAGTCGGATCCCGATGCCGGGTTCACTGCCGTCGTACGGGCCGAGGCGGGTCCCATGCGACCGAACCCATGGCCTTCGTCAGCAGCTACCGCAGGCCCGCCCAGGGAGAGTACGACGGCCCCGGTGGCCAGTCCGACAGCACCTGTCCTGCTCCACGAACCAGACGACATCGGCACACCTCCCTGATCCCTTTGGCACCACCAGTGCACAAAAGTAACTCAAGTTTCGGCGTGTCGGCCTGAAAATACCGAATTGTAATGTTATTCGGTTGCCCTCACCCGGATCAGCCCTTCCTGGGCAACGCTCGCCACCAGCCGGCCGTCCTGCGAGAAGACCCGGGCCAGAGCCAGCCCACGTCCACCCGACGCGGAGGGTGAGGACTGGTCGTAGAGCCACCACTGGTCGGCGCGAAACGGCCGGTGGAACCACATCGAGTGGTCCAGGGAAGCGGCCTGCATCCCGGAGGAGCCGATGAAGAGGTTGTGCGGCACCAACGCCGCGGGCAGCAGCGTCATGTCGCTGGCGTAGGTGAACGCCGCGAGCTGGGTGAGGGGGTCGTCCGGGAGCTCGCCGCTGGCGCGGATCCACCACTGTGAGCGTGCCGGGTGGTCGGTGCTGTCGAGGCTGCCGCCCTCGCGCGAGTCCGCGACCGGACGTACGTCGAGCGCGGCCCACTCACGCTGCAAGGCCTCGCTGCGGAGTGGGCCGTGTCCACGCCCAGTGCGCACTCCTCGGGCGACGGGACGACCGGCATCCGGTCCTGGTGCTCGAGCCCCTCCTCCGGAACCTGGAAGTTCGCGGTCAGGAAGAAGATCGGACGTCCATGCTGTCGGGCGGCCACCCTCCGGGTGCAGAACGAGCGGCCGTCGCGGATGCCCTCGACGTCGTAGATGATCGGCACCTTCGTGTCGCCCGGCCGCAGGAAGTAGGAATGCAGGGAGTGGCACGCGAACGGCTCCGACACCGTACGCACGGCGGCGACAAGGGACTGGGCCAGCACCTGCCCACCGAAGACGCGCTGCATCTGGGTGTCGGGCTGGCGCCCGCGGAACAGGTTGTCCTCGATGACCTCGAGGTCGAGCAGTTCGACCAGCTCTTCGACGGAGGAAGGCATCAGGTCATGCCTCCCGGTCCTCGTCCGTCGCGAGCGTCGTCCCACGGAGTGCATCGCAAGGCGGAGGAGGGAGGCGATGCGCCAGCATCGACGACTGACGACAACGCCGCGAGGTGCCCGTGGGGCAGCGCGCAGCAGGACATGGGGCCGGGAGTCATGACCTTGACTAGTCCTCGGGTTCTTCGAGTCGGGCCAGGAACTGCTCGAACTGGGCGCCGAGCTCCTCGCCGCTGGGCATCCGCTCGTCGTCTGCGAGGAGGTTCGCGGCCTGACGATGGAACGCGTCGTACTGCTGCTCGAGCCCGCTGACCACGTCCCGGACGTCGTCGGAGTCTGCGATCTGGGTGGCGATCTCCACCTGACGGGCCTCCCCTGCCTCCTTCAGCGGGGCTTGGTCCCACTGCAGTCCGGTGACGTCCTCCAGACCCTCGAGGAGCGCCGCCGCAGCTTGCGGGTAGTCGAACTGGGCGACGTAGTGCGGGATGTGTGCGACGAAGCCCATCGCGTCATGGCCCCACTCACCGAGGCGGAGCTCGAGGAGCGACTGGGCGCTGGCCGGCACACGGATCTCGCCCTTCCAGACGTTCTCGTGCACCAGCAACCTCTGGGACGTGGCGTGGTTGGTCAGCTGCACCGGCCGCGTGTGCGGCACGGCCATCGGTACCGATCCCATGGAGACCACGAGCCGCACCTCGAAGTGCTCGACGACCGAGCGTACGGCGCGGGCGAAGGCCTCCCAGCGGATGTCTGGCTCAGGGCCGCTCAGCAGGAGGTACGCCGAACCGAGCTTGTCCTCGAGCAGCCGCACCACGAGCCGGGGTGCTTCGTAGTCGGCGTAGTGGTCCTCGAGGAAGGTCAGTGGCGGACGGCGCGCGCGGTAGTCGTAGAACTCGTCGACCTCCAGGACCGCCACCACGCGGCCGGGATCGGAGCCACTGATGTGCCCGACGGCGAGGGCTGAGGCGTTCCCCGCGTCGAGGAAACCGTCGAGCGCAGTCACCAGCACAGGACCGTCGCTACGTCCGGCAAGCTCCGGGACGTCGTCGACGATGTGCACGAACCGTGCCTCGGTCACGTGGGCTCCTGCATGGCGTGGGGATCTGAACGGGTTGTTGGACCTCTCACCAGACTAGGACGCCAACCCCGGGAGCGGGCCGGTTATCCCCGTTACCCCGGGTTCTCGTCGTGCACCGAGTAGTCGACGGCAGGCTCACCCTTGCCCATGCCGACGCGGCTGTGCCGGTAGCCGTAGAGGAAGTAGATCGCAAAGCCAAGCGCCATCCAGATCAGGAACCGCAGCCAGGTCTCCAGGCTCAGGTTCATCGCCAGGTAGACACACACCAGGGCCGAGAGGATCGGCAACCAGGGGTTCAGTGGCACCCTGAAGGATCGCTCCAGGTCAGGGCGGCGCTTGCGCAGGATCGGCACGGCCAGCGAGACCAGCGCGAACGCCGTCAGCGTCCCGATGTTGACCATCTCCTCCAGCTTGCCGATCGGTGTCAGCGAAGCGACCACCGCGACCAGGGCGCCGATCGTCAGCGTGATGTTTATGGGCGTCCCGGTCTTCTGACTCACGTGCGCGAAATGGCGTGGGAGCAACCCGTCACGACTCATGGAGAACAGCACACGCACGGCACCGATCATCAGGGTCATCACCACCGTGGTGAGACCGGCGACCGCACCAGCGGCGATCAGCGTCGCGAAGCCGTCCTTGCCCTGGTCGCGGAAGGCGCTGGCCAGCGCAGCCTCCGGGTCGATCTTGTCGAACTTGGTCATGCCCGTGATCACCAGCGCGACTGCCATGTAGAGCACCGTGCAGATGACCAGCGAGCCGATGATGCCGCGCGGCAGGTCCTTCTGCGGGTTGCGCGCCTCCTCGGCGGTGGTCGCGACGACGTCGAAGCCGATGTAGGCGAAGAACACGACCGAGGCCGCTGTGACGATCCCGAGGACGCCGTACGTCTGGGCTTCGAAGCCGAAGATCCACTGGAACAACGGCTGGGCCATGCCCTTGGCGCTCTGGGGGTCCGCGGCCGGTGGGATGAACGGGTCGTAGTTGCTGCCCTTGACGTAGAACAGCCCGGCCACGATCACGAAGAGCACGATGAAGAGCTTGATGGCGACCAGGACCAGGTTGACCCTCAGTGACTCCTTGATGCCGACGGCCACAAGAACGGTGAGAATCGCCACCAGCAGGAACGCGGCCAGGTTGAAGTGACCGAACTCAGCTCCGGCGGCGGGGCCGAGATTCTCGGGCCAACCCAGGCCGATCTCTTCCATGAAGGTGACGAAGTACGTGCTCCAGCCCTGGGCGACGACCGAGGCTCCGAGCAACAGCTCGAGGATCAGGTCCCAGCCGATGATCCAGGCGACCAGTTCGCCCAGGGTCGCGTAGGAGAACGTGTACGCCGAGCCGCTGACCGGCACTGTCGAGGCGAACTCCGCGTAACAGAGGGCCGCGAGACCACAGCAGAACGCCGCGATCGCGAACGAGAACACCACCGCCGGACCCGCGAACTGTGCGGCCGCCCTACCGGTGAGCGTGAAGATACCGGCGCCGATGATGACGCCGATGCCGAACACCGTCAGGTCGAGAGCGGTCAGGTTGCGCTTGAGCTGGAACTCCGGGTCGTGAGTGTCTTCCATCGACTGCTCGACCGACTTGGTTCGCAAGACATCCATGCTCGGCACGCTAGCGGTGTTCGCGTGCGGGGAGGAAGGGGGTCAGAATCGCGACATGGGAAGCGCCGACGACGAGCTCGTCGTGGCAGTTCGCGAAGTACTGGCCTCGGCAGCGGACCCCAGCAAGGCAGAACCGATGCGGGCCTACATGAAGTCCGCGATGCCGTTCCTCGGCGTCTCCTCGCCGCTGCTTCGCTCCTCCCTCCGGCCCGTCCTGTCCGCGCACCCACTGCCTGACGAGGAGACCTGGCAGGCAACCGTCCTCGAGCTCTGGGACGAGGCCAGGTTCCGTGAGGAGCGGTACGCCGCCCTCGCGCTCGCGCGTCACCGCCTCTACCGCGAGCACCAGCAGGTGCACACGCTCGGCCTCTACGAGCACCTCATCCGGACGGGCGCCTGGTGGGACCTCGTCGACGAGACCGCCGGGCACCTCGTGCGTGACCTCCTGCTCGCGCATCGGCAGCAGGCCTCTCCAGTCATCCGCGCCTGGGCAACGGCCGACGACCTGTGGGTGCGGCGCTCGGCCATCATCTGCCAGCTGGGCGCACGTGATCGGTGTGACCAGGACCTGCTGGCGCAGGTGATCGAGGACAACCTCGACGCAAGCACGCGGACCACGCCGGCGGTGTCGCCGTACGGCCGGGAGTTCTTCATCCGCAAGGCCATCGGCTGGGCCCTCCGCGACCACGCACGCACCGACCCCGAGTGGGTGCTCGCCTTCGTCGCGTCACACGACGACGTCCTCTCGGGCCTCTCCAAGCGAGAGGCGCTCAAGCACCTGGCTCCTTGATTGAAAGCAGCGCTCAGCCGTAGAGGTTGCGGATGCGCGCCGAGGCGCGTAGGGCGAGCTCGCGGCTGTCATACCCCAGCACCTGCTGGAGGACGCGATCCTGCAGCGCGTCGGCCGTGCCCTGCCCGCCGTTGTGCATCGCCTCGACCAGCTCCCAGAGCCGAGACTCGCCGAAGGTGTCAGCGACGTAGTCGCACGCCATCCAGCTCAGCGCGTAGTGCCATTCCTGGTCGGTGTTGTTGAACGTGTTCGAGGCCGGCATCCCGCCGTCCTCGATTCGGGCACGTTCCAGCGCCGACGTGGGGATGATCCGCTCCCGCAGGGGGATCTCACGGGCGCCGAGGTACTCCGCGATCCCCTCGGAGACCCACGCAGGAGCACCGTCGTCGCGGATCCCGATCGCGACATGGCTCAGCTCGTGCCTGGTGATCCGGCCCAGGAACGGTTCCCCGGCGCGCACCGAGCTCGGCATCACCAGCATGCGAGTCGAGGCCACCTGCGAAGGCGCGTTTCCGGCGTACGTCGGGAAGGTGAGGGCGCCGAGGTGGCCCAGCGTGCCACCCGGGACGTCGGTGAAGGACGCAAGCACGTTGGAGCTCTGCACGCTGTAGACGACGACATTGCCGGACCACTCGAACGGGAGCGCCCGCTCGATCTGGTCGATCCCCTTGCGCACGGCCTCGGTGACAGTGTCGGCCGATCCCTGCGTCCCGCGATCGAAGATGCCGAGGACCCCTGGTTCCTCGCGCACGGTGATCGCAGCGAGGTCCCACGGCGCCGGGGCTCCCAAGAAGAGCGGCTTTCCGGTGCTGGTCCGGTCCGAGACGATCGTGCCCCTGCCCTTGGCGAAGGCGAACACGAACCCGACGGTCCGTTCGACGGGCACGGCGTCGTACCCCTCGAGCTGCATGGTCATCTGGACCTGCGGGATGTGTACGTCGTCGCCCCAGCGCGGAGCACGCGTGAGGCCCTCCCACTGCGTGTCCAGCAACCGGTAGTCGAAGCTCGCCAGCGGCAGCTGCACCAGGTTGTTGAAGTAGCGACGCTGCCGTGCCATCAGCGCCTCGTTGCCGTGGTCGACCCGTCGCAGGAACAGCTCGAGGTCACGCTCGAGGACCGCGCGGACACGCTGTCTCAGAATCCGCTGCTCCTGCACGCGGGCCTCTGCGGCCGTGACCCGGTCCGGCTCTGGGTCCCCGACGAGGCTCTCGTGTGGGTTGCCGCCGCAGGCACACAGACCGAACAGCAGCGCTAGCACCCCGACCACCAACGTTCGCCCGCTACGCGCCGCCCATGACGCACGCTGGCTGCGTTGCCGACGCTTGAAAGACGTCCAGTCTGCCTTCGCGCCGGCGCCTTGCCATCGCACGCCCTGGACGACGCTCGCCGAGGCGAACGTTGGCGGCCGCGGTACTACGGCGGCCAAGACCGCGGCCAGCCGGCTGCGGCTTTCAGTCCCCCACACGGCGGTCGACCGACCGCTCAATGCGCTCGTCCTCGGGTGTGCGGCCGAGCGCGGTGACGTCCTCGACAATGCCTCGGGCGAGCGCCTGGGCCGTGAGGCCGATGCGCTCGAGGATCGCGTCCCGCTTGGCATGGTCAAGGAACTCCTGGGGAATGCCGTACTGCCGGAAGGGAGTCTCCACCCGCTCGTCGTTGAGCAGCTGCAGCAGGGTCGAGCCGCATCCACCAACCCTGCCGTTGTCTTCAACGCAGACAACCAGCCGATGGTCACGCGCCAGTTCCACGACAGTGGGGTCCCATGGCTTGACCCAGCGGGGATCCACGACGGTGACACCGATGCCCTGGTCGGCCAGGCGGGCGGCCACGTCCACCGAGACGGAGGCCATCGAGCCGATGCCGAGGATGAGTACGTCGCGGGCACCGTCACGCACCAGCACGTCCATCTCACCCGACTTGCCGACCGCTTCCATGTCCGGCTGCGGCGGCCCCTTGGGGATGCGCAGCACGGTTGGGCCGTCGCCGACTGCGACGCACTCGCGGAGCAGCTCACCAACCCTGGCGCCGTCGCGCGGTGCGCACAGCCGCAGCCCGGGAACGACCTGCAGGATCGACATGTCCCACATGCCGTTGTGGCTCGCCCCGTCGTCACCGGTCACGCCGGCCCGGTCGAGCACGAACGTCACGCCGCACTTGTGCAGCGCCACGTCCATCAGGACCTGGTCGAAGGCACGGTTCAGGAAGGTGGCGTAGATGGCGACCACCGGGTGCAGTCCGCCCATCGCGAGGCCGGCGGCGCTCGTGACGGCGTGCTGCTCGGCGATGCCGACGTCGAAGGTCCGTTGGGGGTACGCCGCAGCGAACCGGTCCAGCCCGACCGGGTAGAGCATCGCCGCCGTGATCGCGACGAGGTCCTGGCGCTCGGCACCGAGAGCCACCATCTCCTCGGCGAAGTAGTCGGTCCAGATGCGTCCCTTGGGCGTGCCCACCCCGGTCTCGACATCGAAGGGCCCGATCTGGTGGAACTGGTCGGCCTCGTGGCGCTCAGCGGGGTCGTAGCCAAAGCCCTTGCGGGTCATGACGTGCACGATCACCGGGCCACCGAAGCGCTTGGCCTGGGTGAGGGCCTGCTCGACGGCGGAACGGTCGTGGCCGTCGATCGGGCCGACGTACTTCAGGCCCAGGTCCTCGAAGAGGCCCTGGGGGGCGAGGGCGTCCTTCATGCCCTTCTTCATGGCGTGCAGGGCGTCGTACACAGCAGGACCCACGCCGCGGACTCCATTGAGCCGGCGCTTGACTGCGTCGAGCAGCTGCTCGTAGCGCGGGCTGGTACGCAGTGTCGTCAGGTGGTTGGCCAGACCGCCGACCGTCGGCATGTAGGAACGGCCGTTGTCGTTCACGACCATCACCAGCCGGCGGTCCTCGCCTTCGGCGATGTTGTTCAGCGCCTCCCAGGCCATTCCTCCGGTGAGCGCGCCGTCACCGACGACCGCGACCACGTGACGGTCCTCGCCGCGGATCGCGTAGGCCTTGGCCAGCCCGTCGGCATAGGACAGGGACGTGGACGCATGGGAGTTCTCCACCACGTCGTGGTCGGACTCCGCCCGGCTCGGGTAGCCGGAGAGGCCGCCCTCAGCGCGCAGCGTGTCGAACTCCATGGCCCGGCCGGTCAGCATCTTGTGCACGTAGGCCTGGTGCCCGGTGTCGAAGACGACCCGGTCGCGCGGGGAGTCGAAGACCCGGTGGATCGCCATCGTCAGCTCGACGACGCCCAGGTTCGGGCCGAGGTGGCCACCACGCGGAGAGCAGGTACGGATCAGCTCGTCGCGGATCTCCGAGGCCAGCTCGTCGAGCTCGTGGTCGTCGAGCTTGCGCAGGTCCTGCGGACCCGTGATGTGCTCGAGATGACCCATCGGTTGCCTGCTCCTTCGCGCCGGTCGCTGAATCTCTGAGTCTAATGGTCCCTAGACGGCCTCGTCGGCGGGACTGAGCACCGCCAGCGCGGACTCGTGCAGGCTGCCGAGCCAGACCTGTCCGTCGTGCTCACGTACGCCGGTGACCATGTGGTACTCCTCGGCCACTGCGGCGAGGTCGTGCACCAGGCGGCCGTCATCGTCGTACGCCTGCACCCGGACGGTCTGCTTCGGCTTGGGCTGGAAGAACGCGGGCACGCGGCTGGCGGCCTTGCGCACGAACATGGGCGAGCGGTGCCGCAGCACCTCGACGACCGGGTCCACGGGCGAGGCGATCGTGATCCAGAGCAATCCGTCGCTGCCGCGGGCGATGTTGTCGGGGTAGCCGGGCAGCTCGCTCGCGAGGAGGTCGGTCGATCCCCCACGCTCCCCCGTCAGCCACAGTCGTACGACGGTCCGGCGGCCGGTCTCGGCCACACAGACGAAGGACTCGTCCGCGGCGAGGGCGACCCCGTTGGCGAACGCCAGTCCTTCCAGGTGCACCTCGACCGACCCGTCAGTCCGGCGGCAGAGCAGCCTGCCGGTCTCGGTGTGCTCGACGAAGTCGGCCTTCCACTGGTCGATCGTGTAGACCGTGCTGGAGTCGGAGAACCAGATGTCACCGTTCGTGGCCACGGCCGCGTTGTTGCAGAAGACCATCCTCCGGCCCTCGACCTCGGTGACCAGTCGCTCGACGGCGCCGGTCGTGGTGTCCATGGTCAGCAAGCCCTGCAGGGCATCAGCGATCAGCAGCCGGTCCTGGCCGTAGAGCTCGATGCCGAGAGGGCGGCCGCCGGTTTTCCCGACGTGCACGACCGATCCCGACGGCGTGACCCGGAAGATGCTGCCCTCACTGGTGCCGGTCCAGGCGTTGCCGTGCGCGTCGATCACCACGTCCTCCGCACCCATCGCGGGCACCTCAATGCGGCGCAGGGTTCGGGTGTCGGGTGTGCAGCTGTCGGGTTTCTCGGTGGCGTGCTGGTACTTCACGGGATCCTTTCGTCGCGGAGCTTTCGGTAGGTGTCGGAAGCCAGGAACAGCGGCAGGAAATGGGCCAGCGACTCCGCCTTGTCGAGGGCGGGAGTCTCGGCCGGGTCGACGAAGACGATGGCACGCCCCTCGCCAAGGACGATGTCGTCATCGGTGAGGTCCACGCGTCCGGCGTACACCCGGTAGGAGCTCCGGTGCCCGTCGGAGTAGCTGAACTCCGTCTCCTGCCACAGCACCAGGTCGTCGGGACCTGTCAGGATGCCGGTCTCCTCGAGGATCTCGCGGTGTACGGCGAGATCGAAGTCCTCGCCGGGCTCGACGTGCCCCCCGACCAGGCCCCACTGGTTGGCCGCCCGCGGTGCGTACTCATCGCGGTGCTGGAGCAGGACGCGTCCCTGGGGATCGATGAGGAGAACGACAGCGATTCGGGGCATGGACGCCCACCTTAGAGGTGCCTCTCTCGAGGGTTATAAGCGCTCCACGAAGCGTCGTCCGCGCAGGGCCTCCTCCACCAGACCCACCGCGCGGCGTACGCCGACCAGGCGTGCCGACTCGCGGTGCCAGGTCTCCACCGCCGCCTCGACGACCGAGCCCTCGGCAACCTCGCGGAGGCCACCACGCGCCTCGCTGAGCCCCTGGTTGACCGCTGCCTGACACGCCTCGACGTGGAGCACGGCGAACCGGGCCAGCACGACGGCGTGCCGCCGAAGCGCCGGATAGGTGCGGTACTCCGGCGGGCACAGGTCGAGCAGCCAGGCCTGGGCCGTGACCTCCCAGTCCGGTGCATCGGGAGGGCGCACCTCGGCCGGCCAGCCGGGCGGACGGACGAGCCTGGTGGGTGGCGGTGCGGAACTCGGGGCGGGCATCTCTCCACTCTACGCAGAGTTCGAACACCTGTTCGTACAAAATAGACCAGTTGGCGGCGTTTACTAGACCAGTCCTGTGTCCCGTGTCATACCTCGCGGGAACCCTCGTTGCTCTTTCACCTACGGATCACATCCCACCGGCCCCCGCGACTGAGGAACCACCATGGACAAGCCGTCTCGTACCAGCACTTCCACCACCGTCCGCGCCATGGTGCCCTTCATCTCGGGCGAGTCGCAGAGCGAGGTCTTCGAGGGAGAGCTCGTCTTCGACCACGCCGATCCCTATGCGGTCACCATGCGTCTCGAGGCAAGGTCCGGCTCCGTCGTCTGGACCTTCGCGCGCGAGCTCCTCGCCACCGGCCTCTACACACCGACCGGCGACGGCGACGTGCAGGTCTGGCCCTGCCTGAGCGGCTCGGGCGAGGCGGTCGTGGTCATCGAGCTCTGCTCCCCCGACGGAATGGCCATGCTGCAGGCAGCTTCACGGTCGGTGCACGACTTCGTGGACCGTACGCTCGAGGTCGTCCCCGAGGGCGAGGAGACTGAGCACCTCGCGATCGACACACTGATCTCCCAGCTCCTCAGCGACTGAGCGCGGCTGTCGATTTCCCCGGAGCCTGTTCGTCACAATGACGTGGCGAGAGTCGCCACGACCGCTGACACACCTGAGGCGAGAGGACCGGCCATGACCGACACCTACCTGTACCTGATCCGCGAGAACGACTGGGACTCCGACCGGTACCTGCCCGGTGCGCAGCCAGCAGATGACGGGGCCGAGACCTTCGGCACGCACAAGGCCTTCCAGGACGCGGTGGCCGAGCTGGGCGCGCGCATCGTGGGCGCCAACGCCCTGCAGAGCGCCAAGTACGGCGGCGTCGCCACCCCGGGCGAAGGTGAGCGCAAGGTCGCGGACGCCGTCTACACCGACAGCCCCTACGCCGACTCCAGCGAGCTGATCACGGGGTACTACGCCGTGGAGGTCGAGGACGAGGCGATGGCCCGCAAGGTCGCTGCCCTGGTACCGACCGGGGGCACGATCGAGTGGCGCAAGATCTTCCCCATGACAGGGTGATCCGCTGACCCCCGCTGGTCGATCATTGGGACCATGGGGCGGTGCGGCTGACTGACGAGGAGTTCCGGGCCGCCTGGCCACGCGTCGTACGTGCTCTGGCGGCGTGGTCGGGCAGCCTCGACGACGCCGAGGAGTACGCCGCCGAGGCGTTCGCGCGCGCCGTGGACCGCGACGGCGTCGGCGACCTCGCGGCATGGTGCGTGAGCGTCGCGAAGCGCGCCTGGATCGACGAACACCGCCGACGCGGGGTCTTCACGCGGATCGCGCCGGAGCTGGTGACCGGAGAAGCGATGCCTGCCGACGAACCTCCCGATGAGATGCAGGACGAGCTCGATGACCGGGTCGCCCTGCTCTTCGTCGCGTGCGACGAGGTCCTGGCCCCGGGTGCCCGGATGGTCCTCGCACTGCGCGTGGTGTGCGGGCTGAGCATCGCCCAGGCAGCCATGCACCTCGGCATCCAGGAGAGCGCTGCGGCGGCCAGGCTGACCCGGGCGAAGCGGGCCCTCGCGCAGGCCCGGGGCGAGTTCCGGATCCCCGAGCCCGGCGAGCGGAGCAGGCGGCTGCCGGTCGTGCTCGACTGCGTGGCGGGCATGTTCACCGTCGCCCATCGCACGGAGCTCGCGCCACCGGATGCGCTGACAGACATGGGCAGGCAGGCGCTCTCCATCGCGGATGCGCTCGTTGCGCTGTTCCCCGACGAGACCGAGGTCCACGGGCTTCGCGCCGTCATCCGCCTCGGGCTGGCGCGCCGGCCGGGCCGTGTCGGCGCGGACGGGGTTGCGTTGACGCTGGACGAGGTCGACCGTTCCGGTTGGGACCCCGAGCTGCTGCAGGGCGGACTCGCGGACGCGGCGGTCGCGGCGCGGGGGGACGGACGGTTCGCTCTGGAGGCGGCGATCTCGGGGCTGCACAGCGTGGCGCCGTCCTTCGCGCGCACCGACTGGTCAGCGATCGTGATGCTCTACGAGGCCCTGCAAGAGGTGTGGCCGTCGCCGTCGGTGGGTGTGGCGCTCCTGGCCGCCCAGGGCCAGCAGGCGCTGGCCGACGGCGGCGATCTTCGTCGCGTGGAGCAAGGTCTGCAACGGCTGGCGGACGAGGGTCCGTCGTACGCCCGAAGGGACGCGTCGTTCGCCCTGGCCGACCTGTGCTGGCGCACCGGCCGCCGAGACGAGGCCGCGGACCGCTACCGCGAGATCGCGGGCCAGGTGGAGAACGATGCGGTTCGCAGGTTCTGCCTGCGCAGGGCCCGTGACCCGGGCTGACTTCCCCGCCGGGCCTTGTCGGGGCCGGTGTCTGTGGGAGCGCCCGAACCCCACAAATGTTGGATCGGGACGTCCCGATGGCCGGTCCCGACGTCACAACCCAACAAATGTGAGGCCCGGCCGGGTGGTGGTCTCGACTGGCCGCTCGCTTCGCTCGTTTCGAGACGCTCGCTTCGCTCGCTCCTCAACGCAAGGCTGCTCGACCACCTACGGCGTACGGCGCATCGGTCCGCCGTCGCGACCGTAGGCGCAGGCCACCACCTCGGCGACGACCGAGAGCGCGATCTCCCCCGGCGCCTTGCCGCCGGTGTTCAGCCCGGCTGGCACGTGCAGCTTGTCCAGGCCAGGCACTCCCTCCTGCGCGAGCTGGGCGAGCAGTCCCTCGGAGCGTCGCCGGCTGGCCATCATCGCAACGTACGACGCCGGCGAGGCGAGCGCGTCACGAAGGACCTGGGGCGCGTCCGGAGCGTCGTGGTCGCACAACACGACCGCGTCTCCCTCGCGGAGCCCGAGCCGAGCCAGCGCCGCCACCCCCTGGCCGTCCGCGTCCTCCTCGAGCACGGTCACCGGACGCCCAGCGGTCGTCGCGATCGTGTCGATGGCCTCGGCGATCGGGTTGCGGGTGAGCAGCACGACACGCCCTGCGGCGGGGCGGTCGTCGGACCAGGGCTTTTCGCGCTGACTCACGGCACCAGCCTGCCACGGTCAGGGCAGCAGGCTCCGAACCAGAAGTGCGATCGCCGACGCGGCACACACCCCCAGGACGGCGTACCGGATCCGGTGGTCGGGGAACACCCCCTGCAGCCGCCCACCGGCCCAGGCCCCGACCGCGAGGCACGGCGTGAGCAGCAGTGCCAACAGGAGCAGCCGCATCTCGAAGTTCCCGCCGAGCCAGATGCCGGCCAGGCTCATGCCTGCCCCGACGGTGAACAGGACAGCGAGCGTGGAGCGGATCTGGTCGGGCGACCGGTGCTGGTAGAGCAGGGCGACGGGCGGACCGCCGATCGAGGTCGCCGTACCGGCAACGCCGGAGACGAAACCGGCCGCGACCAGCGTTGCGGGGCGTACCGGCACCTCGACCGCCCGGATCGTCAGAGCAACGCCGAGCAGCACCATCAGCGCCACGGCGACGCCGAGATGGCGCTCGGTGAAGAGGGTGAGGACCAGCACCCCGACCGCCGTACCGGGCACCCGCGCCGACAGCACCCAGGCCAGACCGCCCCAGTCGATCTCGTCGTGGGAACCGAACAGTGTCAACAACGGCAGCAACGCAGCGAGGACCAGCATCACCACCGGCATCAACGACGGGTCCAGGATCGTCACCACAGGTGCCGCGACAAGTCCCAGTCCGAGACCGACCAGCGCCTGGATGGTCGCCCCGAGCACGAGGACGAGCGCGACCAGGACGACCACGCCGGCGTCGACCCCGAGGATCACCCGTTCATCATCCCGGTCATCCGGTCAGGAAGGAGAACCGCACCTGCCGTTGGGGGTTGTCCACGTTGAGGTCGACGAGGCAGATGCTCTGCCAAGTCCCGAGGGCCAGGCTGCCGTCGAGCACCGGAACGGTCGCGTACGGCGGAATGACGGCCGGCATCACGTGTGAGCGGCCATGACCCGTGGACCCGTGCCGGTGTCGCCACCGGTCGTCGGCCGGCAGCAGGTCTGCCAGGGCCCCGAGCAGGTCGTCGTCGGAGCCCGCACCAGTCTCGATCACCGCGATCCCCGCGGTCGCGTGCGGCACGAACAGCTGCAGCAGGCCGTCGGACTCGCCGGCGACGAACTCGGCGCAGTCACCGGTGATGTCGAGCACCACCTCGCCGCCGCCGGTGGTGTACTCGCGTGTCTCGGACCTCATCGCAGTCCCTCCTCGACCTGGGCCAGCATCGGGTCGCGCAGCCCGGCGCTGTCATGGCGCCACCACACGTCGCGGTAGATCACCTGACCGGTCATCCAGTCCTCTTGGCCGGCGAACCTGACCACCTGGAAAGCACCATCCGGCGTGCGTGCCGAGGCCGGAAGGAAACCGTGCGCACCGGCCCGCTCGAACCCGCGACTGCCGTAGTAGTCCGGGCTTCCCTCCAGGAACAGCAGTGGCGTGCCGCTCGACCGAGCCTCCTCGACAGCGGCTGCGAGGAGCCGGGTTCCGATCCCCCGACCCTGACAAGCGGGTACGACGCTCAGCGGGCTCAGCAGCCACACGTCCACGAGCCGGCGTCGCGCGTCCAGCCAGGCATGGGAAAGCCCCACGTGGCCGACGATCCTTCCGTTCTGCTCCGCCACGAGGCTGGCGCGCAGTGCGTCCGAGCGCTCGAGGTCGGCCCAGAGCCGGGCGACCAGGTCACCCTCGTCCACGAAGGCGGCACGGATCAGCGACTGCACGTCGTCGCCGGACGTCGCGGCCCTGATGAGTGGACGCGCGCTCATGCCTCTGCTCCTCGGCACCGACCCATGCATCCAGCGTGTCAGGGGCCCGTTGGAACAGCCACTCGGGGGCGCCCCGACCGGGTCAGCCCGTGGACGGGTCGACGTGGTCCTCACGAGCCGCGCAGGTGCTCCTCGACGCGCTCGACCTTGGCGGCCAGCTGGCCGTCGTACCCGGGTCGGATGTCTGCCTTGAGCACCAGACCGACTCGGGGATAGCGCACCGAGACGACATCGACCGCCTGCTTGACCACGGCCATCACCTCGTCCCACTCGCCCTCGATATTGGTGAACATCGCATTGGTCTCGCAGGGCAGCCCGGAGGCCCGGATGACCCGGACGGCCTCGGCGACGACCTCGCTGACCCCAGAATCCGAGGGCGTGTCCGAGGGCGAGACCGTCCCCGCCCCTGTTGCCGCGGTGAGGGGTGGCCCGGACGGGCTGATGCTGAGCGCCACGATCATGGGCCAAGCCTTCCAGCCCGTGCGGACCATCTCCAACTCTGCCGTGGGAGGGAGAGGATGCGTATATGACCACCACGATCTCGAGCGACGGGACGCCGATCGCGTACACCTGCACGGGCAGAGGACCAACGCTGATCCTCGTGGGCGGGGCACTGGACGACGGCGAGGAGAACGAACCCCTTGCCTCTCTGCTCGCGGAGCACTTCACGACCGTCAACTACAGCCGTCGTGGCCGGGGCGAGAGTGGTGACACCCACCCCTATGACGTGCGTCGCGAGATCGAGGACCTGTCTGCGCTTCTCGACCACACACGTTCCGGTTCGTGCCTGCTCTACGGGGTCTCGTCAGGCGGAGCACTCGCACTGGAGGCGACATCCGCCGGGCTGCCGGTCACAAGGCTTGCGGTCTACGAGGTGCCCTACCAGATCGGTGACGACGCACTCAGTCGATGGAACACCTACGTCACCGACCTCGCCGCAGCAGAGGGACGACCTGGCGACCTGCTCGAGATCTTCATGCACCTGGCCGGATCCTCCGACGCGGACGTGGCTGGTGCCCGGGACCACCCCGCCTGGCCCAGGCTCGAGGGGATGGCCCACACGTTGGCGTACGACGCGGCGTGCCTCGGCAGCGGGCTTCCTGCCCCGAACACCCTGAACCAGATCACGCAGCCGACGCTGGTGCTCACCGGAGCCGTTCGAGACCCCCACATGAGTGAGCTCACACCTGGGTTCTTCGACGACGCCGCGGACTTCATCGTCCGTCATCTGCCGGACGCGCAACGACGAGTGCTCGAGGGACAGTCGCACGTGGCCGCCGCACAGGACGTCGCACCTGTCCTGCGGGAGTTCTTCGAGCTGTAGTTGCCGCCCTCGAGAGGTGGGTGGCGCAGGACGGGCTGTCCTGCCCGTCAACGACAACTGGGAACGCCGACTTTGCGGCAGATGGGAGCACATACTGGCCTGAACTGCCCCTGGGGAGGCACCGATGTCGATGGCACGGTGGGCGCGCTGCGCCCTGCTGCTCGTGCTGCTCGCTGCAACCCTGTGCGTGCCCGGTCTGCAGGCCACCACCTACGGCGGCTGGCCCGCCATCGGATTCGCCGTCGCGCTGTTCGTTGCTGCCGGTCCGGAACGGGTCTGGCAGGTGGCGGCGGCGCAGACCGTCGTGGTGACCGGCGCCCTGGCGATCGGCTATGACCTCCCCGTGTGGTTCGCGCTGCCCGGGAGCATCGCCGTCCTGTTGCCGGCCCTGCTGACGCAGCACTTCATCACCAAGGTGCGCACTGGACACCTGAGCATCGACGAGGACGACAGCGGGCTCTACCACCTCGTCACGGCCGTCTCGGCGCTGTTGTGTGGCCTGATCGCCATGGCGGGCACGGCGGCCCTCGAACCGCACGACATGGTGATCGTCGGCGTGATGTCCTTCCTGGCCGCCCTGACCGCACAGCTCACCGTGCTAGGACGGACGTCATAGGTTCTGGCGCTCATGGGCCCCAGAACGTATGACGTCCGCGGGCTGCGTCAGGCCTTGAGCAGGCTCCGCAGCACGTACTGCATGATGCCGCCGTTGCGGTAGTACTTCGCCTCACCGGGGGTGTCGATCCGCAGCTTGGCGTCGAACTCCTTCTCGCCCGCCTTCACCTTGACCGTCCCGGGGACGGTGCCGTCGTTGAGCTCGGTGACCCCGGTGATCGAGAACTCCTCCTCGCCGGTAAGGCCCAGCGACTCGGCATTCTCCCCCTGCGGGTACTGCAGCGGCAGCACGCCCATGCCGATCAGGTTGGAGCGGTGGATCCGCTCGTACGACTCGGCGATCACGGCCCGGACACCAAGCAGTGCCGTGCCCTTGGCGGCCCAGTCGCGTGAGGACCCGGAGCCGTACTCCTTGCCGGCGAGCACCACGAGCGGGGTGCCGTTCTCGATGTACTTCTCGCTGGCCTCGAACACCGTGGTCACGTCGCCGTCACCGGTGAAGTCGCGAGTGAACCCGCCCTCGGTGCCCTCGGCGAGCTGGTTGCGCAGCCGGATGTTGGCGAAGGTGCCGCGGATCATCACCTCGTGGTTGCCGCGGCGCGAGCCGTAGGAGTTGAAGTCCCGCTGCTGGACTCCGTGCTCGGCGAGGTACTTGCCGGCAGGGCTGTCCTTCTTGATCGCGCCGGCCGGGCTGATGTGGTCGGTGGTGACCGAGTCGCCGAGCTTGAGCAGCACGCGCGCACCCGTGATGTCCTCGACCGGCTCCGGCTCGTCGGGCATCCCGTCGAAGTAGGGAGGCTTCCGCACGTAGGTGGAGTCCTGGTCCCACTCGAAGGTGTCGCCCTCGGGCGTCGGCAGCGAGCGCCACGTCTCGTCACCGGCGAACACGTCGGCGTAGTCGTTGGTGAACATCTCCGAGGTGATCGCGGTGGCGATGACCTCCTCGACCTCCGCGGCGCTCGGCCAGATGTCGCGCATGAAGACGTCGTTGCCGTCCTCGTCCTGGCCCAACGGGTCGTTGAAGAGGTCGACGTCCATCGAGCCGGCGAGCGCGTAGGCGACCACCAGCGGCGGGGACGCGAGGTAGTTCATCTTCACGTCGGGGTTGATCCGGCCCTCGAAGTTGCGGTTGCCGGAGAGCACCGAGACGACGGCGAGGTCGTTCTCGTTGACAGCGTCGCTGACCTCGGGGATGAGCGGACCCGAGTTGCCGATGCACGTCGTGCAGCCGTAGCCCACGAGGTTGAAGCCCAGCTTGTCGAGGTACGGCGTGAGCTCGGCGCGCTCGTAGTAGTCCGAGACGACCTTCGAGCCGGGAGCCAGCGTGGTCTTGACCCACGGCTTGGTGGTGAGGCCGCGCTCGACGGCGTTCTTGGCGAGCAGGGCAGCGCCGATCATCACCGACGGGTTCGAGGTGTTGGTGCACGAGGTGATCGCGGCGATCGCCACGGCTCCGTGGTCGAGCTTGAACTCGGTGCCGTCGGCCAGCGTGACCTTCGCCTTGTTCGACGACCGTCCGTGACCGCTGCCGGCCGGGTGGTTGCGCCAGTTGTCCGGAGCGCCGTGGCCGTTGCCGCCCTCGGACTGCGCCGGCGGGTCGCTCGACGGGAAGGACTCGTCCGAGGCCTCGTCGACCTTGGAGTGCTCGGCTTCGTCGGGCTTCTCCTGTGCGGGGACACCCTCCACGTCCGAGCCGCCCTCGGCAGCGCCGTCGTCGACGTAGTCGGCCAGCGAGACGCGGAAGGCCTCCTTGGCGTCGGACAGGGACACCCGGTCCTGGGGACGCTTCGGGCCGGCCAGCGACGGGACGACCTCGGCGAGGTCGAGCTCGAGCCGCTCGGAGTAGCGCGGCTCCGCCTCGGGGTCGTGCCAGAGGCCCTGCTCCTTGGCGTAGGCCTCGACGAGAGCGATCTGCTCCTCGGAGCGGCCGGTGAGCTTGAGGTACTTGGTGGTCTCCTCGTCGATCGGGAAGACCGCGATCGTGGAGCCGAACTCCGGGCTCATGTTGCCGATCGTGGCGCGGTTGGCCAGCGGCAGCGCGGAGACACCGGGTCCGTAGAACTCGACGAACTTGCCGACCACGCCGTGCTCACGGAGCATCTCGGTGATCGTCAGGACCAGGTCGGTGGCGGTGGCGCCCTCGGGCAGGTCGCCGTTGAGCTTGAAGCCGACCACGCGCGGGATCAGCATCGAGACGGGCTGGCCGAGCATGGCCGCCTCGGCCTCGATCCCGCCGACGCCCCAGCCGACGACGCCGATGCCGTTGACCATGGTGGTGTGGGAATCGGTGCCGACGCAGGTGTCGGGGTAGGCCGTGAGCTCGCCGTCGATCTCACGAGTGAAGACGACGCGCGCCAGGTGCTCGATGTTGACCTGGTGGACGATGCCGGTGCCCGGTGGGACGACCTTGAAGTCGTCGAAGGCGCCCTGGCCCCACCGCAGGAACTGGTAACGCTCGCGGTTGCGCTCGTACTCGATCTCGACGTTGCGCTCGAACGCCTCGGGCGTCCCGAAGACGTCGGCGATGACCGAGTGGTCGATGACCATCTCGGCGGGCGCGAGCGGGTTGATCCGGGACGGGTCGCCGCCGAGGTCGGCCATCGCCTCGCGCATGGTGGCGAGGTCGACGACGCACGGAACACCGGTGAAGTCCTGCATGATCACCCGCGCCGGGGTGAACTGGATCTCCTTGTCGGGATCCGCGTCCGCGTCCCAGCCGGCGATCGCCTTGATGTCGTCGGCGGTGATGTCGGCGCCGTCCTCGGTGCGTAGCAGGTTCTCCAGAAGCACCTTGAGGCTGAAGGGCAGCGACTTGACATCGAGGCCGTCCCCGTCCACCGCATCGAGGCGGTAGATCTCGTAGGACTTGCCGTTGACGTCCAACATGCCCTTGGCACCAAAACTGTCGGCGCTCGCCATGATTCTCCCTTTGTTCGGGGTCTGGATCCGGTGTGATCTGCCGGGTGGCCCATCTTGCCCACGCACGTGGGGCTCTGGGAAGGAAGGCAACCCTTAGCTGATGTATCTTGACGTCAAGATACATCAGGTCACCTGGTTCTGCCACCCCCGTGGACGCGGATTTCCCGGAGCCGGGTGAGCCCGATCAGCGGAGTCCTGCATGCACCTGGTGCAGGACTCCGCTGATCGGGCTGTGTGGTCGCGTGCGGTACGCCGCCTAGTCGCACGAAGAGTCGCTTGGCGGCCCGAGCCGTAGGTGGCGGATGGTGGTCTCGACTGGCCGCTCGCTGGCGCTCGCTGCTCGACCACCTACGAGTTGGCCCTCTCAAGGGCGCCGCCGCCCACGGTGGTTCCGCAGCGAGCAAGCAGGTAGGTGGTCGATCCCTAAATGGCGTCGCGCACTGTGGTTGCGGAGCGAGCAACCAGGTAGGTGGTCGAGCAGCGAGCGAAGCGAGTGATCAGTCGAGACCACACTCCGCGAGCCGAGAAGCAGCCCCCACCATCAGCTCGGGGAGGAGGTCTCGACTGGCCGCTCGCTGGCGCTCGCTGCTCGACCACCTATGAGTTGACCCCCTGAATGGCGCCGCCCACCGTGGTTGCGGAGCGAGCAACCAGGTAGGTGGTCGAGCAGCGAGCGAAGCGAGTGATCAGTCGAGACCACACTCCGCGAGCCGAGAAGCAGCCCCCACCATCAGCTCGGGGAGGAGGTCTCGACTGGCCGCTCGCTGGCGCTCGCTGCTCGACCACCTATGAGTTGACCCCCTGAATGGCGCCGCCCACCGTGGTTGCGGAGCGAGCAACCAGGTAGGTGGTCGAGCAGCGAGCGAAGCGAGTGATCAGTCGAGACCACACTCCGCGAGCCGAGAAGCAGCCCCCACCATCAGCTCGGGGAGGAGGTCTCGACTGGCCGCTCGCTGGCGCTCGCTGCTCGACCACCTATGAGTTGACCCCCTGAATGGCGCCGCCCACCGTGGTTGCGGAGCGAGCAACCAGGTAGGTGGTCGAGCAGCGAGCGAAGCGAGTGATCAGTCGAGACCACACTCCGCGAGCCGAGAAGCAGCCCAGACCATCAGCTTGCGGATGGTGGTCACTTGCGCGATGGCAATCCGAGCCAACCGCATCGCTTTCGCCCTGGTCCGCGACCAGGCCGACTACGACCCGAGCAGATGGATCCGGGAGGACTGAACCCAACCCTTCACAAGCGTCGACAATGTCAGGCTCGAAGGCACGAAGGACCCGCACCAGAAGCCGTATCGGCTATGGCAGGCGCTGCAAGACGCTATGCCGCATCTAGCTCGGCGCCCGGGTCCTTCGCCATCACGGCAGCCCGAACGAAGCCAGACGACCCACCCCGAGCGATGTCGCATACGTCAGCGTGGGCGCCCCGGCACCCCAACGTGCCGACGCATAAGACCTCGACCAGCTTCGTGCCTCGGAGCCAATCACCCACGCCCTCCCATGGACTTGACGGCTCAGCCAGCTAGTTCTTCAAGACTTGGTACAGCCCGTAGATCACTCCTGGAACATGTCCGAGCAACTGCAGCAAGAAGGCCCACAGCACCTTGATGCTCAGTCCGTCCTTGAGCAGCACAGCCAGGAACGGGAGGAAGAAGCACAGGATGACGAGAAGTGCCCTTACGCATGTGACAACCTCATTTCAGACGAGCGGGAGGGATACGGGCGCCGCAGATGGTCTGGCGCTGAAGGCGCCGTCACGTGGGTACGCGCGCGCCTGTGGGGTCGGTACCTGGCGTCTGCGCCGCCTGCTTGTCACTCGGCAGGTCGAAGATCGGTGCCATTGATGCGGCCAGCGCTGCACCAAGCAATGGCGCGACCACAAAGAGCCAGACCTGCGCCAACGCGTCACCACCCGCGAACAAGGCCGGACCCAGCGACCGCACCGGGTTCACCGAGGTCCCGTCCAACGGGATCCCCACCAGGTGAATGACGATCAGGACCAGCCCGATGGCGAGCCCGGCGAACCCTGGAGCTGCCGCACGCCCGGTCACGAGCAGAACGACCAGCACCAGCAGGCAGGTCCCGAGCACCTCGAAGACGAAGGCACCGCCCCCGCTGACTCGATCCCCCCAGGCGTTCGTTCCCAGGGCTCCGGTCTGGTCCTTGACCCCACCGAAGTTCGAGACCATCACCTTGAGGAGGCGCCGGCAGAGACGCCCCCGAGGATCTGGGCGGCCCAGTAGGCGCCGGCTTCGGGAGGGGAGATGCCCCTGCGGAGGAGCACACCGAGGGTGACCGCGGGGTTGACATGACAGCCCGAGGTCGGACCGATCGCATAGGCCAGCGCCAGCAGGGTCAGGCCAAAGGCGACGCCACCCCGGTGCCCCCCACCACGTCGACCCCGAAGACGGCTGAACCGACGCCGAAGAACACCAGGACGAACGTCCCGATGAGCTCTGACGTCGCCTTGCGCGCGAGATCTGACATCACGGCGACGCGCGATCGTCATCGACGGCCTGCGGTGTTTCGGCCCGTCACCGTGGAGGCGATGACCACCAGGACGGCAGCCGTGAGGATGGCCACGATCCAGCGCACCCAGTCAACGCCGCTGCTGCCGTTGCCACCGAACGCGCTGTAGATGTACCAGCCCAGGATGACGCCACCGATGCCGCACAACAGCGTCAGCCAGATCGGAATGTTGTCCTTGTCGCCGGGGGCGACGAACTTGCCCAGCAGCCCGATGATGATGCCCGCAACGATGACCCCGATGATTCCCATGGAACTACCCCGATCGCGTGGTGCGAGATACCGTCTCGCGGACGTGACCCGGGTCAGATTCCGGAGACTCTTGGCAGGATAGGACTCAGCGAGCCGGTTGGCCTAGGCCCGCCGACGCCTGGGTCGACGAATCCGGAGCCCGGTGAGTCCAGCAGCCCAACACAGCCTCGGTGTCTCCTCGCCCGGCCTCCGCTTGTGCCATGGTGGGCGCGTGCCCGATCCGGATGACGACGTCGGCTGGCTGCTGACTCCCGCCGAGCGCGGCAACGGGCAGACAAGACTTGATGATGCCCACCAGGGCCGGGCGTGGTCTGAGGGAAACCTGGTGCGGCCGCTGATCCACGGCGCGACATACTTCGCTGAGCTCTACGAGCGGATCGAGGCCACCGGGGCTGGAGATTTCATTGTCTTCGCCGACTGGCAGGGCGACGCCGACGAGCGACTCACCGGCGAGCCGGGAAGCGAGGTCCTGGCCGTGCTGGGTCGGGCCGCTGCCCGCGGGGTCGAGGTGCGGGGCCTGGTGTGGCACTCCCGCACCGCAGCCGCAGCCGCAGCCGTGGCCGACGCCGAGGGCGACAACGCCGAGTTCGGTGCGCGGTTGCGGGCGCACGGTGTCGAGGCGTGGCTCGACATGCGGGTTCGGAAGCGGGGCTCGCACCACCAGAAGCTGGTCGTGCTGCGGCACCGGGACGACCCCACGCGCGACGTGGCATACGTGGGTGGCATCGACCTGTGCCACTCCCGCCGCGACGACGCCACCCACGACGGCGACCCGCAGTCCGACGGCATGGCAGAGGAGTACGGCGCCACCCCGCCGTGGCACGACGTACAGGCCGAGATCTCCGGCCCGGCAGTGCACGATGTGGAGACAGTCTTCCGGGAGCGTTGGGAGGACCCGGCGCCGCTGGACGGCAGTCCCCGTCGCTGGTGGAGACTGCGGCGGCGCAGCACACCTGCCGCCCCGAGCCCAACGCCGAGCCTGCTGCCGGCACAGTCGCCTCCACCGCCCCCCGTCCCCGGTGGTACGCACGCGGTGCAGCTGCTGAGGACCTACCCCAACCTGCCGTCCAGCAGGGACTACCCCTTCGCCAGGGGCGGGGAGAGAAGTGTGGCGCGCGGGTACACGAAGGCGATCGAGCGCGCCCGTCGGCTGGTCTATGTGGAGGACCAGTATCTGTGGGGACGTCATGTCGCCCAGATGTTCAGCACTGTCCTGGACCAGCATCCTGACCTGTTCATCATCGGGGTGGTGCCCCTGTTCCCCGATCTGGAAGGCGTGCTGGGTCGGCTGCCGCAGCTTGAGGGCCGGCGCCGAGCGATGCAAGACCTGCTGCGGAAAGCTCCCGACAGGGTCGCGATCTACGGGCTGGAGAATCATGCCGGCACCCCTGTCTACGTGCATGCCAAGGCGTGCGTCATCGACGACACCTGGACCACCATCGGCTCCGACAACTTCAACCGGCGCTCGTGGACCCACGACTCCGAGCTCTCCGCGGTCGTCATCGACCGGGAGGGTGAGTACGGTCGAGGACTCCGACTGACCTTGGCCGCCGAGCACCTGGACCGAGACCCCGGTGATGTGGCTGATGCGATGGCCGACTGCCTGGAGCCAGCGGACATGTTCGCCACCTACGCAGCAAGTGCGGCCCGCCTGGACGCATGGCGTGATGGTGGTCGGACCGGTCCGCGACCGGCGGGGCGCCTTCGTAGGATCGAGCCCCCTGAGCTCGGGCCGCTGACTCGTGCGGTCGCCTCAGTGCCGTACGCACTCCTGCACGACCCCGACGGACGGCCGCGTCCGCTACAACGCACGGACGACTTCTAGGCCCCGCTCCGGGGGATGGCGCCACGTCGCTGGAGCCAGACGCAGCAGTACGCTCTCGTCTACATCCGCGGCCACCATGCGCCGGGCGCCACGTCCCGCACCTGGCCAGGGGCCGAAAACTCGCATGCAGAGCTGAGGACAAGTTGAAGATCCTGGTGACAGGTGCGACCGGCTATGTCGGCGGTCGGCTGGTGCCTTTGCTGCTCGAACGCGGCCACGACGTACGCACTACCACGTCCGACCCCGACCGCGGTCAACCGTGGTGGGGCGCCCGAGTGGAGCCCGTAGTCATGGACGCCCTCGACCCCGACCAGGTCATAGCTGCATGCGAAGGCATGGACGCGGTCTACTACTTGATCCACGGAATGAGCGCCGACGACTTCGCCGAGACTGACCGCAAGGCCGCGACCAACCTCGCCGAGGGGGCGCGAACCCACGGCGTCGACCGGATCGTCTACCTGTCCGGGCTGGTTCCGGACGTCGCGGACTCCGAGCTCTCCGAGCACATCACGTCCCGACGGGAGGTCGAGCAGATCCTCAGCGAGGTCCCCGCGACCGTGGTCGTGCTGCGCGCGGCGGTGCTCCTGGGCAGCGGGTCCACCTCGTTCGAGATCATCCGACAGGTCAGCGAGCGCATGCCCGTGCATACCGTGCCGTCATGGATGGACTCCATGGTGCAGCCGATCGCTGTCGTCGACGTGCTCGAGGCGCTGGTCGGCGCGCTGGAGTACGCCGGCCCCTCGCGGCACTTCGACGTGGGCGGAACCGACCAGTTGCGCTACGGGGCGCTCCTCGAGGCCTACACCGAGCACGCTGGCCTCGAGCGGCCGCAGGTCCACGTGCCACTCTTGCCGACAGCCCTGGTCGGCACCCTGGTCGGCAGCCTCACCGACGTGCCCCGCCCGACCGTCCAGGCGCTGGTCGAGAGCCTCCACCACGACATGGTGGCGGCAGACGACGACTTCCAGGAGATGCTGCTGCCCCAGGGACACCGCCTGGTGGGACTCGACGAGGCCTTCCGCCGCGCGCTGGCTCCTCGGGCGTCCGTGCCCGAGGACTCCGACCCGATGGGGCCCTTGCCACAGGACCCGGCGTGGGCCAGCGGCGGTGACGACCGCCCCGCACTGGCCAAGGTGGTCGACGCAGTCAAGAACATCCTGCCGAACTCCTGAGAGCCTCGGCGCGCCTCTTCGTTTCCCGACGAATCGATTCTCGATTCGCGGGCACGGTGCGCCCAAAGTGCGCCATAAGGCGGGTCGGCGGAGATCGACGGCTTTATCGCGATTCGCTCCGGCGCAGGTCAGAGCCGGTTCTCACCAGCAGCGCGACGCACTCCACATGACTGGTCATCGGGAACACGTCGATGGGCCCGAGCGTGAGTGCGATCGTTTGTGACTGGCTGCACCCCACGGGCGAAACTGCCCTCTGACCTGCAGCGATGCCCCCCGAGAGGTCTGAGGTCGTCAGCACGCCACTGAGGGCGCTTGCGAATCAATGCGAGCCCATTCCGAGCCCTCGTGTCAGCGGGCACCGACGGTCGCAAACAACTGCATCTTCAGGTCTGGCCGCGAGCGCGTGCTTCGAGGTACTGATCCATCACCGCCACGGGGATCCGGCCGCGGTCGGAGACGACGATGTCGTGCGCGGACGCCCAGCGACGTACGTCCGCCGGGGTAGGCGGTGCGGGTGCGAGCGGCGGTGCCGCTTCGAGGGCTCGTACGGCGTTGGCGCCGACCATCTCCTCGGCCAGTCCGACGCGCGCAGCTGCGAGGAAGCGGTAGGTCCACTCCTGGGCGAGCTTGCGGGTCTCGCAGAAGACGATCGGCACTTTCGGGAACCGGATCTGGCATTCGGCGATGCCATCGGCCACGACGCTGGGCCGGACGTGGTCGAGCTTGAAGACCCGCGAGTAGCCCTCTTCGACGACGACCGCGGCACGCGGGATTGCGGCCAACTCGGTGAGCTGGAATTTGAGCTTGCCGGTCGTCAACGACGTGACGAGATCGGCCAGCGATTTGCGCTCCACCGTGGCCTGCAACAGCCCGTCGACGAGGAGTCCGTAGTCACCGGCCTTGAGCGGCTCGCGGCGAGTCGTCGCCTGCCGGTCGGCGAAGGTGAACGGGTACCGCTCGCGGATGTCGACCGCGATCTCCAGGTCCGCGACTCCACTGGCGCGGGCGCCCGGAAGAGAAACCGCGGGGCGCGCTTGTTTGGACGTGCGCGCGGTCTGCCAGAAGATCATCTGCCGCCCGCGGGCATTGGTGATGATGATCTGAGAGCGGTTCTCCCTCCCGCGATCGAGCACGAGGTCGATCGCCGCGCCCCGTCGTACGCAGGACCGCACCGCCACCCGCTCGACGATCTCGGCGTCGACCGGCCACTCCTCGACCCGGTGGCAGTAGACCTTGCCGGTGCGCGGCCACGTGTCCTTCGCCTTCAGGATGATCCCGTCCCCGAGCGGGACCCGGAGCAGGTACGGGAGCGTCGATCCGGGTTCGGTGTTGCGCGCGATGACGAAGTCCTCCGGCATGGCTACAACTCCCCCGCCGTAGCGAGACGATCGAGCGAGTTCTCCGCATCGGGCACCTCGAGCAGCAGCGCGCGGTCCTTCTTGGCCGCGGCAACCATCGCCCGCAACCGCTGCCGGTCCTTCTTCGTGAGCTCTTCGTTCCTGAAGTCGCGGGCTGTGAGCAGCCTTGCGAGGACGACGAAGTCGCGCCGGTGCCGACCGAGGCCAGGGTCACCCGCGTTGCTGACCGCTGCCGCCTTACCGACCAGTGCGCCGACGAGGTTGGGCCGGCGTACGGATCCTTCGCGACCCGCGACCGACACCCGGACGGTCTCGCTGCGCTGCAGCGCTTGAGTCCCACCTGCCGTCGGCAGTGTCGGGCTACCGGTGACACCCGGACGCCTGCTCGCGCGCTCGCCGATCCCGTCCGGCAGGAGTACGTCGATCGAGGCGTCGCCACGAACCCAGCGATGTTGGAGACCCTCCGCCGAGATGCCTGCTGATCTGAACCCGAGGTCGGTCAGCGTCTCGGAAAAGGTGGCGAGCATCGTTGGGTCGGCCCGTACGTCGACAACTGTGTCGGCGTCGTTCGTCGGTCGCGCCGGGAACTGCCCCCGCTCAGCGCAGTGCAAGTGGACGAGCTGGCCGCCGATCAGCGTCCAGCCCTCGGCGAGCCGCTCGTGGAGGTCGAGGAGCCCGATCCACGATGCGGTCTGCTCGTGCGGCATGGGCGGCAGGACGATCATCGCTCGCCTGCCTTCCACTCCCGTGCGAGCTCGTGCAGCAGTTCCGCAGCCCGGGCCTCCTCGCGCGGCCCGCGGTGCTCGGCGAGATCGGCGGCGAGCCGGAGCCGTGAGTCCGGGTAGGGGTACTGCCCGTCGGAGACGACGTGGAGCACGACGTTCGCATCACGATCGGCCTCGACCAAGAGGTAGTCCTTGAGGACTCCCTCCACGAGCGACTCGGCGAGATAGCCCTCCACGTCGGGCGAGGCGATGCCACTCGAACCCAGGTCCACGATCATTGCCCAACGCTTGTCAGCCCTAAGATCGGCAAGGTCGGCCGGCGCTGCACGCAGCGGGCGCCGTCCGGCCCTGTTGCGCAACACCGACCGGAGCGACACCACAAGTTGCCTGACGACTTCCTCATCGGCGACGGGCTCCGCGGCCGGCTCGAGCAAACGCTTCAACTGCATCCGCGCGCGCGCCGACACCGCAGGCCCGCTGACGCCCACCCGGTCGCGGTCGTCCTCGGACGCCGCGATGACCGCCCAGGCAGAGCGGACCGAATACGGACGGCCTGCCTTGCTGCGCTCCTGGATATGCAGGAGTGAGCGCTCATCGACCGCCCACTGGGAGCCGATCCGCTCAGCGGACAGCGAGCCGTCCGCGATGCGCTGGTGGATCCGGGGCACGCTGACGCCCAGCTGCTCCGCGGCCTGTGCGACGCTGACTGCTCCCATGCGCACAATCCTAGAAGAGTTTCAAGGATTGTGGAAGGCTGCTCGGTATTGCCAGAGCGAGCCCAAAGTGGGCCTGACGGCCCGTTCTCGAGGCTCGTGCTCACGAGCCCGATTACATCACCGCAGGCCAGAGTCGCTCTTCACAAGATGCGCAACGCACTCCACATGGGATGTCATCGGGAACATGTCAAAGGCGCGCAGCTCGCTCAGCAGATAGCCGGCCTCGGCGAAGTAGGAGATGTCGCGTGCCAGCGCGGCAGGGTCGCAGGCGACGTACGCCACGGCCCGCGGAGCAAGTTCGGCGATCGCACGCACCACCTGGCCCTTCGCCCCGGCACGAGGCGGGTCCAGTACGACGACGTCACATCCGAAGCTGTCGTCCCGACCGAGACGCTGCAGTCCCAGGTCAACCCGGTCGCGCACCACGGTCACGTGGGGGTACGCCGAGAGGTTCCCCCTCGCCAGCTCGACGGCTCGACGGTGCCCCTCGATGGCAGTCACTGACCCTGTCGGTCCGACCGCGTCGGCCAGGAAGGCGCTGAACAGGCCGACGCCGGCGTACAGGTCGAGCGCCCGCTCCCCGTTCTCGGGACGCAGCATCGACATCACGGCCTCGACCAGGACCCTGGGGGCGCCGGGGTGCACCTGCCAGAACCCGTCCCCGGCCACCGTGAACTCGTGCGTGCCGTGCGGTCCTGTCTCCACACGCTCGACCACCGGTCCGTGGTCGGGTTCGCGGGCGTCGGGATGGGCGATCAGGCAGCTGTCCACGAGGACGACCTCGTGCGAACGGTGCTTGCGCAGCCCCCGGCCTCCGCCCGGCAGGTGGACGTACTGCATCCGGGTTCGCCAGAACAGGCCGTCCTCGTCTCCCGGGACTGCCTCGACGACCACGTCGCGGTGGACGCCTGCCAGTCGGGCGAGCTGCTCGGCGACCACGACCGCCTTGAGCCGGCGTTGTTCTTGCAACTCGACGTGCTGGAAGTCGCAGCCGCCACACCCACCGGGGTGGGCCAGTGGGCACGGAGCCGGGATCCGGTGCGCCGAGGGGCCTGCCACGTGGACTGCGTCGCCGCGCAGGAACCGCCCTCCGTCCTCGGTGATCTCGACCGTGACGTGCTCGCCCGGCAGGGCGTGCCGCACGAAGATCACGCGGCCCTCGTGCCGCGCGACGAAGTGCCCGCCGTGCGCGACCGGGCCGACCTCGACGTCGAACCGGGCTCCGACGAGCGAGAGCGTGGGCTCGTTCCCGCCTTGTGTCACTGAAGAGTCACCGTCTGGTCCGGGTCCGCCCCCGGCGTACGTCACCGGGACGCAGGCGCTCGCGGTCCCAGTCGTCGCGGTTCTTGGCCTTCTCAGAACCCTGGAGCTGGTAGGGCACCGAGGTCACCATGACTCCGGGTGTGAACAGCAGCCGGCCCTTGAGCCGGAGCGCGGTCTGGTTGTGCAGCAGCTGCTCCCACCAGCGCCCGACGACGTACTCCGGGATGTAGACGGCGACCACACCGCGCGGGTTGGCCTCGCGGATCTCGACGGCGTACTGCACGATCGGCCGGATCACCTCGCGGAACGGCGAGTACAGCATCTTCAGCGGTACGTCGATCCGCTGGGCGTCCCACTCGTCGACGAGCTTGTTGCCCCTTCCGCCGCCGCCCTCCGCGTCGACGTACACAGCCTCGAGGATGTTGGGGCGGCTCGCCTTGGCGTAGGCCAGCGCGCGCATCGTCGGCTTGTGCAGCTTGGAGACGAGCACGATCGCGTGCACGCGGGTCGGCAGGACGGGGTCGCTGTCGCCCACCACGAGCTCTTCCTCGACCCGGTCGTAGTGGCGACGGATCCCGACCATCATCGCGTAGAAGACGCCCATCGCCAGGAGCGTGATCCATGCACCGGCGAGGAACTTGGTCACCAGCACGATCACCAGCACGACGGCGGTCATCGCGAGGCCGAAGGTGTTGATCCCTCTCGACCGCATCATCCGCCGCCGCTCCCCCGGGTCCGTCTCCGACTTCAGGTGGCGGGTCCAGTGCCGGATCATGCCGAGCTGGCTCAGGTTGAACGAGATGAACACGCCCACGATGTAGAGCTGGATGAGCCGGGTGGTCTGCGCGTCGAAGGCCGCGATCAGGATGATCGCCATCACCGCCAGGAACACGATGCCGTTGCTGTAGGCGAGCCGGTCCCCGCGCATGCCAAGCGCGCGCGGCGCCAGACCGTCCTTCGCGAGGATCGATCCCAGCACCGGGAAGCCGTTGAACGCAGTATTGGCCGCCAGGACGAGGATGATGCCGGTCACCACGACCACGAAGTAGAAGCCCGGCGTGAAGTGGTCGAAGATCGCCCGCGCGAGCTGAGCGATCACCGTGTCCTGCGTGTAACCCGCGGGGAGGGGCGCGCCGTCGGCCGTCCGCAGACTCGCCAGGTGGTGCGGTTCGACGTACCGGATCCTCATCTGGTGCGCCAGCACGATGACGCTGACCATCATCGTCACCGCGATCAGGCCCAGAAGGAGAAGGGTGGTGGCGGCGTTGCGGCTCTTGGGCTTGCGGAAGGCGGGGACGCCGTTGCTGATCGCCTCCACCCCGGTTAGCGCAGCACAGCCGGAGGAGAACGCCCGGGCCAGGAGCAGGACCAGCCCGATCGTGGTCAACGGCTGCTCCCAGCCCTCTTGGGGGGTGATCTCCAGGTCGGCGCTGGCCACGTCGGGCAAACTCCCGGTGACCAGCTGGATCACGCCGTAGGCGCACATTCCCAGGATCGCGCCCATGAACAGGTAGGTCGGCACCGCGAAGAACGTGCCCGACTCGCGCACACCACGCAGGTTCATGGCGGCCAGCAGGACGACCATGCCCGAAGCAACGAAGACCTCGTGTCCGGCAAGCAAGGGGATGGCTGCTGTGGCGTACTGCGACGCCGAGGAGATCGACACCGCGACGGTCAGGATGTAGTCGACGAGCAGCGCACTGGCGACGGTGACACCGGCTTGGCGGCCGAGGTTCACGGTCGCGACCTCGTAGTCGCCGCCACCGGACGGAT
This sequence comes from uncultured Actinomycetota bacterium, assembly GCA_963759525.1. GTDB lineage: Bacteria > Actinomycetota > Actinomycetes > Propionibacteriales > Nocardioidaceae > Marmoricola. The sequence goes on from CAVWZO010000019.1 coordinate 161,257, forward strand.
AGGCGTGGACGGTCTGGCGGTACGACGCCACCACCGTGAGCATCACCAGGGCGACCGCGAGCGCGACCTTCCAGGACCACACGTACGCGGACGCACCGGCGATGCCGAGCATGATGAACACCTCGTCGGGCGCGTAGGCGACCGAGGAGAGCGCGTCACTGGCGAACACGGGTAGGGCAATGCGCTTCGGCAGCAACGTGTCGCCCAGTTGCGAACTGCGTAGCTTGCGGCCGAGCAGGATCCGCTTGGAGACATTTCCGATGCCCACACAGGGAGGCTAGAGCACTCGATGCCGCGGCGAGGCCAGACGCCCTCGACCGAAGGAGATGTCCACTGTGGGCATCGACGAAAGTCCGTCGCGGGTAACCGTGGTCCAGGTGCGTGCAGCGCAAGGCGGAGGAGGGAAGTCGTAGTTGACCTCCTTCGACCGACTCCAACGCTGCGATGTGCGTGCCTGGGCCTCGGAGACCCCGACGAACTGACGGAGATGTCCACTAGTGTTCTGAACGTGCACGTCGTGATCATGGGTTGTGGCCGCGTCGGGTCGACGCTCGCCAGGAGCCTCGAGGACCGCAACCACACCGTGAGCATCATCGACAGCAGCCCCGACGCGTTCCGGCGACTGGGACCGTCCTTCAACGGCACCAAGGTCACGGGCTACGGCTTCGACCAGGCAGTGCTGACCGAGGCGGGCATCGAACGCGCCGACGCCTTCGCGGCCGTGAGCAGTGGTGACAACTCCAACATCATCGCCGCGCGCGTGGCCCGGGAGTCCTTCGGCATCCAGCAGGTAGTCGCCCGGATCTATGACCCGGGCCGGGCCGAGGTCTACCAGCGCCTCGGCATCACCACGGTCGCGACGGTGAAGTGGACGGCCGACCAGGTGCTCCGCCGGATCCTGCCCGCTGGCGCCGAGCCCGACTTCCGCGACCCGTCGGGAACCGTCCGCGTCGACCAGATACCCGTACCCGAGGCATGGGTGGGCACCGGCACCAAGGAGCTCCAGGACCAGTCCAACTGCCGGATCGCGTGGATCGACCGACTCGGCGAGGGCATGCTGCCCACTCAGGAGACGGTGCTGCAGGAAGGCGACATGCTCCACCTGGTGATGCGTGAGCAGAACGCCAGCGGGGTCTACGACGTACTAAAGAATGGCCCGGAGGACTGACGATGAGGGTCGCTATCGCAGGGGCAGGCGCTGTGGGTCGCTCGATCGCCCGCGAGCTGATCGGCAACGGCCACGACGTGCTGTTGATCGACAAGGACCCCGGCTCGATCAAGCCCGACCGCGTCCCGGACGCCGAGTGGCTGCTGGCCGACTCCTGCGAGCTCTCCTCGCTCGAGGAGGCCCGGGTGCAGGACTGTGACGTGGTCATCGCCGCGACCGGTGACGACAAGGTCAACCTGGTGACCTCACTGCTCGCGAAGACCGAGTTCGGTGTGCCGCGCACCGTCGCCCGGGTCAACCACCCCAACAACGAGTGGCTGTTCACCGAGGCGTGGGGGGTCGACGTGAACGTCTCGACCCCACGGATCATGTCGGCCCTGGTCGAGGAGGCCGTCACGGTCGGCGACCTGGTGCGGCTCTTCACCTTCCGCCAGGGCAACGCCAACCTGGTCGAGATGACGATGCCCTCGGACTCGCCGTACGTCGGGAAGCCCTCGGGCCTGGTCCCGTTCCCGGAGAACTGTTCGTTGGTGACGATCCTTCGCGACGGACAGGTCTACACGCCGGATCCGGAACAGCCCATCGAGGCTGGCGACGAGCTCCTCTTCGTCGTACCCGCCGACGTCGAGGACGAGCTGGAGAAGATGCTGGCCCCCGACGAGCACGGCGACCACAAGCGCACGACCAACTGACCAGTGTCCGCCGCTGTCGGGGCGGGGCGTCGGCGATACTGTGGGCGTGGACTACGTGTCCAGAGTGCCGCGACCGCCGCTGGACGGGCTGATCGGCGACCTTTACTACCTGGAGGGCGCGCCGCCGTACTCCCTGCTGACGCTGCCGCCGGCGCCGTCGGCGCTGCTCATCGTCAACCTCGGGGCGCCGTTCCGCATCCGCGGCGGCACCGACATCGAGACTGCGGAGTACGCCGACGGCTGCGTGGTCACCACGCCCACCCGCGCGTGGGAGTTCGGCTACCCACTCCGGACCCGGTCCGTCGGCGTGCACTTCAAGCCGTGGGGGCCGGCGCCGTTCCTGCCGATGCCCGCGAGCGAGCTGTGTGACCGGCCGGTGACGCTGGAGCAGGTGTGGGGCCGGCGCGCCGTTGCTGAGCTGCGAGACCGGCTGGCCACGGCGGACGGACCGCACGAGATGCTGACGCTGCTCGAGGAGGAGCTCATGCAACGCCTGTGCGAGACGGCCGGCCTGGGGCTGGTCCGCCATACGAGCAGGGTCATCGCGGCGGCCAGCGGGGCGGCGGCGATCGGCGACCTGAGCGCGGCGGCCGGTGTCAGCGGCACTCATCTGGCGCAGCGGTTCAAGGAGCTCATCGGCGTCACGCCGAAGCGGCTGGCCCGCAGCTACCGCTTCACCGCCACCGTGTTCGCGATCAACCCCGCCGGACCGATCGACTGGGGCGAGCTCGCCGCCGGCGCGGGCTACTTCGACCAGGCCCACTTCGGCCACGAGTTCCGGGAGTTCACCGGGCTCACGCCGACCCGGTACGTCGAAGTCCGGCAGCGGTTCCTGCGCGAACATCCCGGCCACGCGTTCGAAGGCTGGCCGCTGCCGGCCGATTGATTTCTTACAAGTGCGACGGCTCACGCCACGCTAGTTTCGGGGCACCCCAAAGCAGAGGAGAACCCCGTGGGCAAAGTGGTGATGTACGCCTCGGTCTCGGTGGACGGCTTCGTCGCGGACGAGAACGACCAGCCCGGACCGCTGTTCGACTGGTTGACCAGTGGTGACGTGGCGTTGGACGAGAACGGCGTGCTGAAGGTGTCGCAGACCTCCTACGACTACACCCGGGCGTACTGGGACCAGATCGGGGTGACAATCGCCGGCCGCCACGTCTTCGACATCACGGACGGCTGGGACGGGAAGCCTCCGGGCGGGATCGACCACGTGGTCGTCGTGACCCACCGGCCGGAGCCCGAGGGCTGGGACCCCGAGGCGCCGTTTCACTTCGTCGACGGCGTCGAGGCGGCCGTGGCCACGGCGCAGGAGCTTGCGGGTGACCGCATGGTCGAGGTCGCTGCTGGCGACGTCGGTGGCCAGGTGCTTGCCGCGGGCCTGGTCGACGAGGTGCGCATGGACGTCGTACCCGTCGTGTTGGGGTCCGGCAAGCGCTACTTCGGGTCGGTCGACGCACAGCACCTGTTGGAGGATCCCGACGTGGTGATTCAGGGCAACCGGGTGCTTCATGTGCGCTACCGGGTGCGCCGTTGACCGGGCCAGTCCGAGTTCAGGACCTCTTGGACCCGCTCGTCGAACTCTGCGTCGGTGACGTCCCGGAGGTTCTTCGTCCCATAGACCGCGTCAGGACATTGCCAGCCTTCGTCGCCTCGGTCTACCCAGGAGATGAGGTTCCAGCCGTCAGGTGGCTCGTGGACAACGACTCCCGGGCAGCCTGTCAGGCGCATCGTCCATCGGTGGGTAGTCCTTGCCCACCCAGACAACCTTGCGCCCCTCAGGTCTAGCCACAAGGTTCTCCTCGGTTCTGCGTCATGAGTACGCGGACGGTGCTGCGAGGACACGATGGGCAAACAGTGCCCTCAGTCGTGCAGGTGGGGCTCGGGCTCCCCCGGCTTCAGCGGGATGCTGTTGCGGGTGAGCACCCACACCATCCCTGCGAGAGCCGCGACCTGCAGCGGCCAGCCCATCGTCAGCTTGGCCACCCCCAGCGTGGCGACGGCGGAGTCGGTGGACAACAGGCCGTTGCCCTCGGCCAGGTAGATCGGACCCTGCACCGCGACGCGGAGGATGCACGGCGCGGCGAGCAGCCAGGTCAACCGGCTGCACAGGCGTACGACGTGCCGGTCGGAATGCCACGCGGTCGGGTCACCGGCCACGCTGCCCACGATGAAGCCCACGAGCGGCCAGCGGATCGCGACCGTGAAGACCATCACCGCGGCGTAGCCGAGGTTGTAGAGCAGCCCGGGCAGGAAGTAGGCCATCGCCTGCTCGCCTGCGTCGCCACCCCCGCGCGCCGCGCGCCAGGCGAAGAGCGAGCCGATGCCGATACCGACCAGCGCGTTGAGTACGAACTGCGGCGTCGAGCGCTGCACGAGCCGCACCGCCAGCAGTACGCCGGCACACGCGACGCTGACGATGATCGCCAGCTTGAGGTCGTGGATCGTCAAGAACAGCACCGTGAACGCAACGGTCGGGACCGCTGCCTCCAGCATTCCGCGCGAACCCCCGAGGGCCTCGGAGAGCTGCTTGCGGACGACCTCCTCCACCGTGTGGGTGGTCGTCGCGGCTGTCGTCGCGTCGTTAGTCACTCCGGTTGTCTCCCCGTCTGTCTCCGGGCCTGTCTCCGGGCCTGTCTCCGGGCCTGTCTCTGGGCCTGGGGCCTGTCTCCGGGCCGGCGTCTGGGTGAGGCTCTGGGTGAGGCTCTGGGGTCATCGCGGTCTGAGGTCGTAGCGCGGGTTGTACATCACCCGGACGCCGTCCTGGACACCGATGCGCCCTTCGACGCGGATCGGCTGACCGGGTGCGATGCCACCGATGCGGCGCCGGCCCAGCCACACCACCTGGATCGACCCCGTCCCGTCGTACAGCTCGGCTTCGAGGGCAGGTACGCCGCCTCGCGGCCGCAGGGTCACCGTCTTCAAGGTGCCCTGTACGACGACTCGCTCGCGGTCCGGCGCGTCCTTGATCGTGACCAGCCCGGCCCGGACCGAGTCCTTGTGAAGCTCCTGCGCCTCCACCCGGTCCTGGTTCGCCCAGCGGCTGATCGACGCGCGCAGGCGACTCTTGTTCTCGGGCATGTTTCGAAGCCTAGGCCTTGGGTTGGAACTGCGTGGGCGGTAGCGGCAGTCCGGGATAAAAGGAACAGGTGGGACAGTATTCGTCCTCGGCGATGACCGCTACTCAGTGGCGGGTGTTTCTTGCCGCTTGGCCTCCGGCGGCAGCTTCAGCGGCAAGGGGGCCCCGGGGGCCATCGCTTCACGCCCACGGTTCACGACGACCTTGCGGATCGTCTCCTCCCAGGGGCCTGCCAGGTCGTCATCCAGGGCAGGACGGCCCATCAGCGTGGCCCGCAACAGCCAGGCCGGGCCCTCGTGGGCGACGATCCTGCTCGGCTGTGTCGTCGGCTGGCCGTCCGGTGTCTGCGTCGGCACCATGCACAGCAGCTCGGTACCGAAGCTGCCCTCCCTCTCGTCGGCCGTGCCGCCCATGCGAGCCATCTCCGCGGAGATCCGCGGACGCAGCTCGTCCCAGGCGCCCGACCCGCGCGACGCTGCGAAGGCGCGCAGCTCGAGAGCACCCTCCTTGCCGACCAGCATCACTGCCATCACCTGGCCACTGGCCTCGTCGACCTGGAGCTGCAGTTCCATCTGATCCTCCACCGGTGCGACCAGCAGGCTGCCGAGGTCGATGCAGTCGCGTTGTTCAAGGTCGACCTCCGACGCGTCGAAGGGACCGATGTCCCCGGCGGCCTCGGAGGACTCCTCGCCGGACTCCGGCGCTGTGTCCTCCGGCTCCGGGTCTGACTTGCGGCCGAACCTCACGTTCTTGTCCCTCCCGCCCGGATCTCCTCCGGGGTCTGTGTCTGTTTCTGGGTCTGTTTCTGGGTCTGCATCTGGGTCTGCATCTGGGTCTGTTTCTGGGTCTGTTTCTGTGTCTCTCTCTGTGTCTGTCTGGGCCTCGCTCTGGGCCTCGCTCTGGCTGAACCCTCCGGTCGAACCGTAACCCCCGGCGCCCCTTGCTGACTCGGAAAGCTCCTCGGTCTCCACGAACAGTGCCGTCTCGCACCGCTGGATCACCAGCTGGGCGATCCGGTCCCCGCGGCGTACGACGAAGGGTTCCCGTGGGTCGGTGTTGACCAGGCACACCTTGACCTCGCCTCGGTAGCCGGCGTCGATGGTGCCGGGCGCGTTGACGATCGAGATCCCGTGACGCGCGGCCAGGCCGGAGCGTGGGTGCACGAGGGCGACGTACCCCTCGGGCAGGGCCATCGCAATGCCCGTTGACACCAGAGCCCGCTCTCCGGGTTCCAGGGTCAGGTCGACAGCGGAACGCAGGTCTGCCCCAGCATCACCAGGGTGCGCGTACGACGGGAGCGGGAGTCCCGGGTCGACCCGCTTGATCGAGATCTCCACCATGGCTCTCGACCCTACCCGCGGTCCTCGGCGTTCCGGGTGACAGGCTTTGCCCGTGCCACCGGCCCCCCTCGATGCCTACTCCGAGCGCCTGCACGTGCCGCTGCGCTGGTGGGTACAGGCGACGATGATGCTCGCGTTCCTCTGGCTCGCGTTCATCGTCTCCATGCCGGAGTGGGCCGCGTGGTCTGCGACCGGCGCGCTGTTGCTGCTGACCTTCGGGCTGCTCGCGTGGGTCGGGAGTGCCCGGGTGGCCGTCCGCGACGGCGTGCTGTACGCCGGCCCGGCGCACATCTCCGTGGACCTACTGGGCCCGGTCGAGCCGCTCGACGCGGAGGAGACGCGCAGGGTGCACGGCGTGGACGCTGATGCCCGGGCCTTCCTGCTGACCCGTCCGTACCTGAAGAGATCCGTCAAGGTGACGGTCGCCGACCCGGCCGACCGGACGCCGTACTGGCTGCTCTCGACGCGTCATCCTCGCGAGCTGGCAGCCGCTCTGACGGGCGCCCGGGCTGCGGACCAGTGACGGGGCCACTCGCCCTGGAGTGAGCGACTCGGTTTACTGGGTACTCGCAGGCTGACAGGCATCGCCCCGAAAGGCAGGACATGGCCAAGGACAAGTCCCAGAAGAAGGCCCAGAAGAAGGCCAAGAAGCAGGACAGCTCGAAGGTCTGGTCGATCTTCTCGCTCGCCGCAGCCCTGCTCGGCGCAACGGTGGCGCGCAAGAGCGTGACCAAGGCATGGCAGGCCGCGACCGGCAAGAACCCGCCCGCCAACCCGGCCGACCCGGACGTCGACATGTGGGAGGCAGTGTTGTGGGCCGTGGCCAGTGGCACGGCAGTGCAGCTGGCACGGATGCTGGCTACCCGCCGGGCGGCGAACTACTACGCCAAGTCCACCGGCCACCTGCCCCCCGGGCTCCGCAAGGACGACCAGGACGCGAAGGACGCACCCGCGCCGACGACTTAATCTCTCGCGCCCGTCACTGAAGCCGGCGTACAGAAGGGCCGCCTCCCCATGGGGAAGGCGGCCCTTCGACGTCGGTGTGGTGCGGGTCAGGCGCAGTCGCGACAGATCAGCTTCTTCTCGTCCGCGAGCTGGCTGCGGTGGTGCACGAGGAAACAGCTCATGCAGGTGAACTCGTCCAGCTGCTTGGGCTTGACCTCGACGGCCAGCTCCTCGTGCGAGAGGTCAGCGCCGGGGAGCTCGAAGGACTCAGCCGCTTCGGCCTCGTCCTCGTCGACCTTCCCGGAATTCTTGTCGTGACGGCGCGCCTTGAGCTCTTCGAGGCTGTCCTCGTTCTGCTCTTCCTCGGTCTTGCGCGGTGCGTCGTAGTCGGTTGCCATGCGTTCTCTCCTGCTCCCAAGTCCCAGCGTGGGCCTCGGGCTATCGGTCGGGCCTGAGCCCAAATCGAGCCCCGAGGCTCGTTCGTGCGCCAAATCCACGTGAGGCGCAGATTGTGCACTAGTCACGGCGATTGTGCACACCCATTCCACAAAGCGGTGTCCGGGTGTCGTCTCTGCGCTCGGACGTGGACCCAACGCGCCCGCTCCTGCGGTTGTTCCCGAGCGCGAGCGAGGGCGCCGCCGGGGTCACAGGTGGGTCAGTGGTGGGTCACTTCTGACCCGCCCGGCCGAGGCTGTTCTCGCGCTGCCGCAGGGGTCGTGGCCGAGCGCGGCGGCCGGTCCTCACAAATGTTGGATTGCGACGTCCGCGGAGTCGCGCTCGACGTCCGGAGCCCACATTTGTTGGTTCGGGGGCGGGCACGACGTACGGCGCACCCCAACGTCACAAATGTGGGACCCGAGCGGCTGAATCGCCCACCCCAACGTCCTGCGCCAACATTTGTGGGGTTGGGGCGCCACGGGGAGGCAGCATGACCCGATCGGAGAAGCGCGTTCCCGTGCTCACTCCGGGAGCGGCTCGCCCTGCCCACTCATGGCGACTCCAGGACCTCACCGAGGAACCCGCACGTCTTCGCCAAGGTGGAGAAATCGTCCCACGCGGGCGCGGGAGCGCACAGCAGGAGGTCCCGGCCGTCGACGGTGTTCCAGACCTCGAGAGTGGCGCCTGCCTCGGTGGCGACGAGGCCACCGGCGGCGTAGTCCCAGAGGTGGGCACCCTCCTCGACGTAGGCGTCGACGTGGCCCGCCGCCACCGCGCAGAGGTCGAGGGCACAGGAGCCCAGGCGCCGGATGTCGCGGACCTGGGGCAGCATCCGGGCCACGGCACGTCCCTGTCGCTCCCGGACTCCCGCCTCGTAGCTGAACCCGGTGGCGACCAGCGCCTGGGCGAGAGGTGGTGTGCCCCGCACAGGGTCAGGCACCTGGAGGCGTACGCCGTTGAGGGTGGCGCCACCACCGAGCGTCGCGGCGTACTCGACGTCCAGGACGGGGCAGCGCACCACCCCGGCCACGACCTGGCCATCTGCCTGGGTCGCGGCGATCGAGACGGCGTAGTGCGGCAGCCCGTAGAGGTAGTTCACGGTGCCGTCGATCGGGTCGACGACCCAGGTCACCCCCGACGTGCCGGCGACGTCGTCACCCTCCTCGCCCAGGAAGCCGTCATCGGGACGTGCGCGCAGCAACCGGTCGAGAATGAGCTCTTCGCAGGCCCGGTCGGCCTCGGTGACGATGTCGACCGCACTCGTCTTGGTGTCGGCGACGTCGACCCCGCGGGAACGCATCGACGAGACCAGCCCGCCCGCCTCCCGGGCCGTCGCGACAGCGAGCTCGAGCAGGTCGTGCGGGCTGTCCCCTGGGCTCACCGAAGCCTCACCGGGTCAGTCCTGCCCGCACAGGGCCGGCCTGGGACCCCGAGGGTTGGGGCAGCACCCCGCGGGGCATACGTCCCACAGCGGGTCCGATCCCTCGGCGGCGCGCTCGGGTGACTCGCCACGCTCGGCAGAAGCGCGTTCAAGCAGGAGGTCACGGACGACCGCGACGAACCGGGGGTCGATGCCGGCCGTGGCCGCGCGCGCGAACGGCAACCCGATCTCCTCGGCCGTGGCCGCGGCCTCGGTGTCGAGGTCGTAGATGACCTCCATGTGGTCCGACACGAACCCGATCGGCACCAGGATGGCGCCCGGGACGCCGCGTTGCCGGAGGGCACGCAGGTGGTCGTTGATGTCCGGCCCGAGCCACGGGACCTGGGTGCCCGAGCGGGAGCAGAAGACCAGCTCCGAGGCGTACCGGTGGCCGGTCTCCTCGCGCACCCGCTCGATGATCTCGGCCATCACGACCCGGTGCTGGGCGATGTAGGCGCCGCCTCGCGGCCCGCTCGAGTCGTTCATGCTCACCGGGATCGAGTGGGTCACGAACGCCAGGTGCCCGCCCCGGCGGGCGTCCTCGGGCAGGTGGGCAAGGGCGGTCAGGGTCGCGTCCACCATGGACTCGATGAACCCCGGGTGGTTGGAGTAGTGGCGCAGCCGGTCGATCCGGGGAGCCCCTGGCACCTGCTCCACGGCGTCGGCCAGGTTCTCGCGGTACTGCCGGCACCCGCTGTAGGAGGAGTAGGCGCTGGTCAGGATGGCCGCAGCGCGAGTGACCCCATCGGCCTTCATCTGCTCGAGGGCGTCGCGCAGGTAGGGATCCCAGTTGCGGTTCCCCCAGTAGACGGGGATCCCCACGCCGTTGGCCTCCAGGTCGGCCTCGATCGCGTCGATCAGCTCCCGGTTCTGGTCGTTGATCGGGCTGCGGCCACCGAAGTGGAAGTAGTGCTCGCCCACCTCCTCCAGCCGCTCGTCGGGGATACCCCTCCCGGCGGTGACGTTGCGCAGGAACGGGAGGACGTCGTCGGGCTTCTCGGGCCCACCGAAGGACACGAGCAGGAGCGCGTCGTACGGCCGCGGGTCACGAGGTCTCTGAGGAAGACGCAAGGCGGCTGTCTCGGACGGCATGCGACCAGCCTATGAGTGAGTCGCTCATACGGCACGGCCCGCCCTGCATGGATCGCCTGCAGGGATCGCCCCGCAGGGACCGTCCGGCAGTCTCCTATCGTTGCCGGGTGCTCGCCTCCTACCGCCGGGTCTTCGCCAACCCTGGCGCTTTGGCGTTCTCGTCCACCGGTCTGGTGGCCCGGCTGCCGATCTCGATGATGACGCTGGGCATCATCCTGCTCGTGAGCACCCTGACGGGCTCATACGCGCTGGCGGGACAGGTGTCTGCGGCGTACATCATCGGCAATGCGGCCTTCGCCGTACCCCATGGGCGGCTGGCCGACCGGTTCGGCCAGGGCCCTGTGCTCTACGTCGACTCCGTCATCTTCGCGCTCGCCAGCGGCCTGATGATCGTCTCCATCACCGACGACTGGGCGCTGCCCCTGCCACATGTTCTGGGAGCCCTGGCAGGCGCCGCGATCCCGCAGGTCGGGTCCATGGTCCGGGGACGCTGGGCCTTCCTGCTCCGGACGGACGCTGACCGTCAGACCGCGTTCGCCGTCGAGGGAGTGGTCGACGAGATGGTCTTCGTCAGTGGACCCGCGCTGGTGACCTTCCTGTCCACCGTCTACGCACCCCAGGCGGGGCTGGTGGTGGCGGTGGTCGTCGGCACCATCGGCTCACTCGCACTCGCGGCGCAGCACCGGACCGAACCCCCTGCCAGTCCGCGCGGCTCCGCCGGTGCCCGCACCTCCATGCCGTGGGCGATGCTGCTGCCACTGACGCTCGGCGCGGCTGCGCTGGGATGCCTGTTCGGGGGGCTCGAGGTGGCGTCGGTCGCCTTCGCGGAGGACGCCGGGCACAAGTCCCTCGCCGGGCTGATGCTCGGAGCCTTCTCACTGGGCAGCCTGTTGGCGGGGGTCGCGGCCGGCGCGATCATCTGGCAGCGCGGGCCGCTCGAGCGCGGCCGGATCGGCATGGTGGTGCTCGCCGTCGGGACCGTCTTCCTGCCCATTCTGCCGGGGCTGGTCGTGGTCACGCTGGCGCTGTTCCTGACCGGCCTGGCGCTCGCACCGACGCTGATCGCCCTGTTCTCACTGATCGAGGCGTCGGTGCCACGGTCCCGCCTCAACGAGGCCATGGGTTTCGTGCAGACCGGGATGAGTGCCGGCATCGCGCCGGGCGCCTGGCTGGCCGGTGTGGTCGCCGACGAGCACGGCGGGTCTGCCGCCTACTGGGTGTGCACCGTCTCCGCCGCACTCGCGGTGCTGGCCGGGCTCGCCGTACGCCGACCGGCGCCTCGGGAGATTCCCGCTGGCGCGGCGGAGGGCTAACCTGCGCCCCATGTCGACGTGGACCAACTGGACGGGACTGGCCACGGCTCATCCGACCCAGGAGCTCACCCCGCACGACGCCGGCGAGGTCGCGGATGCGGTGATCGCGGCACGCCACCAACACCTGACCGTGAAGATGCCGGGCAACGGGCACTCGTTCACCGACATCGCAGTCACCGATGGCCTGATGCTGAGTCCGGGCAGCATGCGCGGCATCGTCGCCGTCGACCGCGACGCGCTGACGGTCACCGCGCTCGCCGGAACGTCGTTGCGTGAGCTGAACGCCGCTCTCGAGCGCCTCGACCTGTCCCTGCACAACATGGGCGACATCGACGAGCAGACCCTTGCCGGCGCGATCTCCACCGGTACCCACGGAACCGGCGGTCAAGTCGCCTCGTTGAGCGCCCAGGTGGCGGGTCTGGAGATGGTCACCGGCGACGGAACCCTGCTGCGAGCCGACGCGGAGGAGAACCCCGATGTCCTCGATGTCGCCCGGCTGGGGCTGGGTGCGCTCGGAATCCTCACCTCGGTCACGATGCGCGTCGAGCCTTTGTTCTACCTCGAGGCCCACGAGGGACCCATGCGCTGGGACCAGGCGATGGCCGAGTTCGACGCGCTGGAGGCGGACAACTACCACTTCGAGATGTACTGGTTCCCCCACACCGACCGGATGCTGACCAAGCGCAACAACCGCACGCTGGACGCGGTCGAGCCGCTCTCGCGTTTCCGCGGCTGGCTCGACGACGAGTTCCTCGCCAACCGCGCGTTCGGCTGGGTCAACCGGCTCGGCAACGCCCGGCCCGGACTGGTGCCCCGGATGAACGACCTCGCCGGTCGGGCGATCACCGAGCGCCGCTACATCGACGTGCCCCACAAGGTGTTCACCTCGCGGCGCGCCGTGGTCTTCCGCGAGATGGAGTACGCCGTGCCGCGCGAGGCGGGCCTTGCGGCGCTACGAGACGTCCGCGCCCTGATCGAGAGCAGCGACTGGCAGATCAGCTTCCCGGTCGAGGTACGCGCCGCCACTGCCGACGGCGTACCCCTCTCCCCCGGCCAGGACCGCGACACCATGTACCTCGCCTTCCACACCAACCCCGAGACCGACCACCGCGGCTACTTCCACGGAATCGAGGCGGTCATGCGCGGGTACGACGGGCGCCCGCACTGGGGCAAGCTGCACAGCCGGACCGCGCTGGATCTCGAGCCGGCCTACCCCCGCTGGCAGGAGTTCCAGGCGATGCGCGACCGGCTCGACCCGGACCGGGTCTTCACCAACGCCTACCTCAAGCGGGTCCTCGGGTAGAGGTGGTTTCGAGACCACACTCCGCAAGCCGTGCAGCAGCCGAGACCCGTAGGCGGTCGAGCAGCGAGCGAAGCGAGCGGCCAGTCGAGACCACACTCCGCAAGCCGTGCAGCAGCCGAGACCCGTAGGCGGTCGAGCAGCGAGCGAAGCGAGCGGCCAGTCGAGACCACACTCCGCAAGCCGTGCAGCAGCCGAGACCCGTAGGCGGTCGAGCAGCGAGCGCCAGCGAGCGGCCAGTCGAGACCACACTCCGCAAGCCGTGCAGCAGCCGAGACCCGTAGGCGGTCGAGCAGCGAGCGCCAGCGAGCGGCCAGTCGAGACCACACTCCGCAAGCCGTGCAGCAGCCGAGACCCGTAGGCGGTCGAGCAGCGAGCGCCAGCGAGCGATCAGTCGAGACCACACTCCGCAAGCCGTGCAGCAGCCGAGACCCGTAGGTGGTCGAGCAGCGAGCGCAGCGAGCGGCCAGTCGAGACCACCGACTGACTACCTCAGACGCTCGCCGGTCCGCTGGGCAGCGGGGCGCGCCACCCGCGCCAGAGCGCCAGCATCCGCAGGCCGAAGCAGATGAGCACTCCCGGGATCGCCACCACCCACACCGGCTGTTCCCAACCCGCTGCGAGCACGGCCCAGGTGGCGCCGATCAGGGCAGGTGTCGCGTAGAGCTCGCTGGAGAAGACCACTGGCACCCTCCCGGCCAGCAGGTCCCTGGCGATGCCGCCGCCGACCCCGGTGACCATCCCCATCAGCGCCGCCGGCACCGGCCCGAGCCCGTGGTCGAGCGCCTTGAGCGCGCCGGTCACGCAGAACAACCCGAGCCCTGCCGCGTCGAAGACGATCAGCAGCCGATCGAGTCGACCGACGGCAGGGTGGAAGACGAAGGTGATCAGCCCTGCCGCGACGGGCACCAGCAGGTAGCGCCAGTCGGCGAGGGCCGCCGGCGGCGTCGCGTCGATGAGGACGTCGCGCAGGAAGCCGCCGCCGAGGCCCGTCGTACCTGCCAGCACCAGCACCCCGAAGACGTCGAGCTGCTTGTGCACGCCGACCAGTGCTCCCGAGATCGCGAACACGAAGATGCCGCCGAGGTCGAGCACCAGCAGCAACGTGCTCTCAGCGGCCATGGCGGAAGCGTAGATCCCGTACGGCGCGCGCCGCGCTCAGGCGTGGGCCACGCTGAAGTAGGCTCGGCCGCAGGTGCGATGCGAAGGAGCACGACGGATGCAGGACCTCACCCCGGTGGGGCTGACCAAGGATGGCAAGCGGCTGGTCCTGATCAGCTCGGCGGGCGAGGAGTTCGCTGTTCCGGTAGACACCCGGCTGCGTGCCGCACTGCGTGGCGAGAACCTACGGCTCGGCCAGTTGGAGATGAAGATGGAAAGCGCACTGCGCCCCCGAGACATCCAGGCGCGCATCCGCGCGGGCGAGTCCCCCGAGGACGTCGCGACAGCCGCCCAGACCACGGTCGAGGCGATCATGGGCTTCGCCACGCCGGTGCTGGCCGAACGTGCCCACGTGGCCCAGACCGCGCGACGTGCCTCGGTCCGCCGCCGCTCCGGTGAGTCCTCCTCGGCCGGCCACACGCTCGGGGAGGCGGCAGAGCTCTACTTCGGCGACCACACGCTTCACGACGAGGACGTCGAGTGGGACGCCTGGCGCCGCGCGGACGGCCGGTGGGCCCTGGTGGCCAGCTACACGATCGGCGGGCAGGCCCGCACAGCGGAGTTCAGCCACGACCTGCCCGGTCGCTACGTGGTCGCGGAGAACGACGAGGCCCGCATCCTCACCGGCGAGCTTCGCGAGCCGGAGGCACCCGGGGCCAAGCCCGGTGGCCGCGCGACCCAGGGCAGGCGTCTGAGCGCGGTGCCGTCACAAGACGAGCTCCCTCTCGGCGACGACGCCATCGAGCTGGTCCGCGAACCGGCCGCTGACGAGCCCACGGACCTGCAGGAAGTGGCCCAAGCGGTTGACCAGCCGGACGCCCAAACTCGAGTCGAGACAGGCGCCGATCCCGCCGCCGACACCGCGGATGCCGACTGGATCGCCGAGGACCGTCACCCCGCGGAGCGCGACGCCGGGCCCGGCACCGATCCGGGCGCGGACGTGCCCGACGACTCCGTCGACGCCGGACCCGGCACCTCGGTGGAGACCGATGACGCGCCCGCGCAGCCCGCTCCACCGAAGAAGAAGAGTCGCTCCTCGGTGCCGTCCTGGGACGAGATCATGTTCGGCGGCAAGAACGAGTGACCATCGCCACGTAGCAGCGTGGGTGACACCACACGTTACCGAACAGTAATATAGGGCCCATCGCGTGACCACTGGTGGCGCGACCAGTTGAATGGATCCCCAGACAGTCCCGACGCGCGAGAGCGGTGCACCTCACCATGTCCTACTTCGTCACCGGAGCCACCGGTTTCATCGGCCGCCACCTCGTCCAGGAGCTGGTCGAGAACCGCGAGGGCGAGATCTTCGTACTGTGCCGTGCGGGCTCGCAGGACAGGCTCGATGCCCTGATCGAGGAGTGGCAGGCACAGGACCCAGGGGGTAGCCGGATCACTCCGGTCATCGGTGACCTCGGTGAGGCCGACCTCGGGATCAGCCACAAGTGGATCACCGCCCACGTCGGTGACATCGAGCACTTCTTCCACCTGGCCGCGATCTACGACATGACGGCCTCGGACGAGATGAACGAGAAGATGAACGTCGGTGGCACGCGCAACGCCATCGCGCTGGCCAGCAAGCTCGAGGTGGGCCACTTCCACCAGGTTTCCTCGGTGGCGGCCTCCGGCGACTACCGCGGTGTCTTCGACGAGTCCATGTTCGACGAGGGCCAGCGGCTGCCGTCGGCGTACCACCGCACGAAGTTCGAGTCCGAGAAGATCGTGCGCGAGGAAGCAGAGGTGCCGTGGCGGGTCTACCGTCCCGCGGTCGTGGTCGGTCACTCCGAGACCGGCGTGATGGACAAGATCGACGGCCCCTACTACTTCTTCCCGCTGTTCAAGCGGCTTCGGGACACCCTCCCGGGCTGGCTACCGCTGGTCGGCGTCGACCTCGGCGACACCAACGTCGTCCCGGTCGACTACGTCGCGAAGGCGATGGACCACATCGCCCACAAGCCCGGTCTCGACGGCCAGGCCTTCCACCTCGTCAACCCCGAGCCGCTCACCGCCGTCGACGTGATCAACACCTTCGCGGCCGCGGCGAAGGCGCCCCGGTTCGCCGTACCGATTGACCGCAGCGTGACCGGCAGGCTGCCCACCGCCCTCCTCCCCCGCGCCCTGCGCCCGGCGAACCTCCTTGGTGCGGCGCTCAGTTTCCCGGGCGTGCACCTGGCACTGAGCCAGACGATCGGCCGCCTCGGCATCCCACCGGAGGTCCTGGAGCACGTCTCCTTCCCGTCGATCTACGCCTCGCGCTCCACCGAGAAGGCGCTGTCCGGGTCCGGCATCTCGGTTCCCGACCTGGAGTCCTACGCATCGACGCTGTGGTCCTACTGGGAGGAGATGCTCGACGACTCCATCAAGGACGACGCCGCAGTGGTCAAGGCCCTGACCAACAAGAACGTGGTGATCACCGGAGCCTCCTCGGGCATCGGCCTGGTCACCGCCGTACAGATCGCGAAGGCCGGCGGTGTCCCGATCCTGATCGCGCGCGGCGTGGACAAGCTCGAGTCGACCAAGCGCCTGATCGAGCGCCAGGGCGGGACCGCCTACGCCTACCAGTGCGACCTGTCCGACCTCGACGCCATCGACGCGCTGACCAAGCAGCTGCGCCAGGACTTCGAGCACATCGACTTCGTCGTGAACAACGCCGGTCGTTCGATCCGGCGGTCGCTGAAGCTCAGCGAGGACCGCTTCCACGACTTCGAACGGACCATGCAGCTGAACTACTTCGGCGCGATCCGGCTGATCATGGGCATCCTGCCGAAGATGCGCATCCAGAAGTCCGGACACATCGTGAACATCTCCTCGATCGGCGTGCTCACCAACCCGCCGCGCTTCTCGGCGTACGTCGCCTCCAAGGCAGCGCTCGACGCCTGGAGCAACGTTGTCTCGAGCGAGCTGATCGGCGACGGCGTCTCGTTCACCAGCATCCACATGCCGCTCGTGCGGACGCCGATGATCGCGCCGACCAAGATGTACGACCGGTTCCCCACCATCAGCCCCGGCCAGGCGGCGAGCAAGGTGATCCGGGCTCTGGTCGACCGGCCGCACGAGATCAACACGAAGACCGGCAACCTCGGCGCGCTGGCCCACACGCTGGCACCCAGGACGGTCTTCCGGGTGCTGCACATGGCCTACCAGGTCTTCCCCGACTCCTCGGCCGCTCGCGGCGAGGGCAAGACGGAGACCGTGAACGAGAAGCTGCTCTCCCGGACTGGCGTGCACTGGTGATCGCGGGCTGAATCTGTCCGGGTTGCGAGAACAGGTGCGCGACGCGCTCGTCGTCGCTACCATCGTGACCGTGCTGAACCTGTGTTGTTGCTGTCGCTGACACCAGCCTTGCTGGTGCGCCCCGTAGACCCCGGACGCCCGACAGCCTCACAGAAGAGAACCTCAGCCATGTCTTCCTTGACCTTTGCGAGCTGGACCCGTGCCTTGAGCGCGCGCGGTTTCGGCGTACTCCCCTCCAGCCATGCGGTTCCGGTGTCCTTGTGGCTCCGGGACGGCGACCCAGAGAACGAGCGGGTGCTGCACTTCGACGCCCGCGGCACGCGGCTCCGACTCGCCGTGTACCGGCCCAGCGACCTGACCACCCTGATCCTGCGTGCCGCCTGCGACTGCGAGGAGCACCGCCAGGCTGGAGCCACCGGGCGCATCGTGCTGAACCCGGGTGCCGCGCCGCTCGAGGTGCACGAGCTCGAGGGCGCCTCGGTCTTCGGCTGGCGCGGCCACGAGGCCGCCCTGCTCTCGCTGCAGGACGCCGCCGGAATCTTCGAGAGCCTCCTGGCGCGCCTGTCCCAGCCGGCGTTCCAGCCGGCCGCCCAGACGGCGTGAGTGTCCCGCCACACAGGCCGGACACGGCGCGCGCGAGACCAACCTGTGCCTTCTCGCCGACGCCCTTGACGGATAGTCCCTGACGTTCTGGCCGCCCAAAACGGACAGCAGGGGGCCAGATCGTCAGGGACTACGCGGAACTTTGTGTCTCGAACAACAGCATCCGTCGTGGCGGCGCCGCGCGCAGGTGACCGCCCCCAAATGAACCCGGCGAGACGGCCTGACTGAAACGATGACCGCATGCGGATCTTCCACATCGCCACGGCGACGGACTGGGAGCGCGCCCGCCGGTCGGGTGTCTACAACACCTCCACGGTGGGGCGGACCCTGGAGGACGAGGGGTTCCTGCACGCGGCGCACCGACAACAGGTGAAGGGCGTCTTCCAGCGGTACTACAGCGGTCTGGGAACGCCTCTCGTGCTGCTCACCATCGACACCGACCGGCTCGGTGTGCCGTGGCGAGAGGATGAGGTCAGCGGTGAGACCTACCCGCACATCTACGGGCCGCTGTCGCCAACGGCCGTGGTCGGCGTACAGCCCCTGAACAAGGACGGCGGCACCGAGTCGTTCAGCTCCCTGTTCTTCCGCGGGATGGCGTTGCGGATCCTGCTGGCAATCTTCGCGACGTTCTTTGCGTACGTCGGTTCCCGGATCGGCCGGCAGTTCGACGCCGCGTGGGCCGAGTTCGGCGGCGCCGTGGCGGGTCTGTGCGTGGGGCTGTCCGTCGCCGTACTCGTGCTACGCGGCCCCGGCTAGCAGTCGGTCGTACCGGTCACCGGGGAAAAGCAGTTGTCGGCCAGGCGCCACGGTTGTAACACAGATATCTGTTTCTGCCAGACCCGGGGGGACCACGGCAGGGCGGTCCCCGCTGGGACCTCATTCACCTACGCCCCAGCCGCGCGAGTGACCCGTGCATTTATGGATGTAACGGACCTTTCCGTTCCGTTTCGAGGCAAATTGCCTGACACCGACTCGTAACTCCTGTCGGCTTTGCACGAGGTGCCGGTCTAGCCCCATTGATCAATGTTGGGGCCTTTTGCCGCCGTCGTACTGGATTGAGGGAGATGTACTCCACTCTTCAACTTGTCTTCGATTGCGAAGACACTGCGATCGCTATCCGGGGACGGAGCGCCCGCAGGCCACGGGGGCCACTTGGCTCCAACTCAAAGTTGGAGAAGCAATGTCTAATCGCGTTCATCCCAGGCTTCGCCGCATGCGGCCAGCAGCCAAGGCAGTCATGGTCGGCGGCTTCACGGTGGCCCTGATGGGCGGCGGGGTGACATCTGCCAGTGCCGCAATTCCGGCGGCCAACGGAGTCATCACCGCGTGTTACACCAGCAACTATGTGCGCCTCATCGATGCAGCCGCCTCCTGTAACAGGCCGGGCGAGACGCGCATCACCTGGAACGAGAGGGGCCCGCAGGGGCTGCAAGGTCCGCGCGGCTTCACCGGCGCAACGGGTGCGACCGGCGCGCGCGGCATCACCGGGGCAACTGGTGCGACTGGCCCGCGCGGCTTCACTGGGTCAACCGGCGCGACGGGCCCACGTGGCTTCACTGGATCAACCGGGGCCGCTGGTCCCGCTGGTCCTGCAGGAGCCACCGGAGCCACCGGCGCGACAGGTGCAACGGGATCCGCTGGCGCAGCGGGCGCAGCGGGAGCCGCTGGCGCTGACGGCCAGGATGGCGTCGACGGCAACAACGGTGCCACTGGCGCAACCGGTGCCACTGGCGCGGCCGGCGCCAACGGAGCCGACGGAGCCGACGGCGCCAATGGTCCCGCGGGTCCTCAGGGTCCAGCTGGTGCTGACGGCGCCGACGGGACCAACGGCCTCGATGGCGCCGATGGCGCTGACGGTGCTGACGGTGCTGACGGGGCGGACGGCACCAACGGTGTCGACGGAGCCAATGGCGCCGCGGGTCCTCAGGGTCTAGCCGGTGCTGACGGTGCTGACGGGGCGGACGGCACCAACGGTGCCGACGGAGCCAATGGCGCCGCGGGTCCTCAGGGTCTAGCCGGTGCTGACGGTGCTGACGGGGCGGACGGCACCAACGGTGTCGACGGAGCCAATGGCGCCGCGGGTCCTCAGGGTCTAGCCGGTGCTGACGGCGCCGACGGGACCAACGGCCTCGATGGCGCTGATGGCGCTGATGGCGCTGACGGTGCTGACGGGGCGGACGGCACCAACGGTGTCGACGGAGCCAATGGCGCCGCGGGTCCTCAGGGTCTAGCCGGTGCTGACGGCGCCGACGGGACCAACGGCCTCGATGGCGCCGATGGCGCCGACGGAGCCACCGGCGCCACAGGTGCGAATGGTGCTGACGGGACCAACGGCCTCGACGGAGCCGACGGAGCCGACGGGGCGCAGGGACCCCAGGGCCCGGCCGGCCCGGCGGGCACTGACGGATCCAACGGCCTCGACGGCGCTGACGGTGCTGACGGCACCAACGGTGTCGACGGAGCCAATGGCGCCGCTGGTCCTCAGGGTCTAGCCGGTGCTGACGGCGCCGACGGGACCAACGGCCTCGATGGCGCTGACGGCCAGGACGGCCAGGACGGCCAGGACGGCCAGGACGGCCAGGACGGCGCCAACGGTGCAGCCGGTGCGGCCGGTGCAGCCGGTGCAGCCGGTGCAGCCGGTGCCGACGGTGCAGCCGGTGCCGCCGGTGCAGCCGGTGCAGCCGGTGCTGACGGTGCTGACGGTGCTGACGGCAACAACGGTGTCGACGGAGCCAATGGCGCCGCTGGTCCTCAGGGTCCAGCTGGTGCTGACGGCGCCGACGGGACCAACGGCCTCGACGGCGCAGACGGCGCAGACGGCGCCGACGGCGCCGACGGCGCCACCGGCGCCACAGGTGCGAATGGCGCTGACGGCGCCGACGGGACCAACGGTCTCGACGGAACCAACGGAGCCGACGGGGCGCAGGGTCCCCAGGGCCCGGCCGGCCCAGCGGGCGCTGACGGAACCAACGGCCTCGATGGCGCTGACGGCGCGAATGGCGCCGACGGAGCCACAGGTGCCACCGGCGCGAATGGCGCTGACGGTGCCAACGGGGCCGATGGATCCGACGGAGCCACCGGAGCCGCCGGAGCCACGGGTGCGAATGGCGCCGACGGCGCCGACGGGACCAACGGTCTCGACGGAACCAACGGAGCCGACGGGGCGCAGGGTCCCCAGGGCCCGGCCGGCCCAGCGGGCGCTGACGGAACCAACGGCCTCGATGGCGCTGACGGTGCGAATGGCGCCGACGGAGCCACAGGTGCCACCGGCGCGAATGGCGCTGACGGTGCCAACGGGGCCGACGGAGCCACCGGCGCGAGTGGCGCTGACGGTGCCGACGGAACCAACGGTCTCGACGGATCCGACGGAGCCACTGGAGCCACCGGAGCCACCGGAGCCACCGGCGCGAGTGGCGCTGACGGCGCCGACGGAACCAACGGTCTCGACGGAACCAACGGAGCCGACGGGGCGCAGGGTCCCCAGGGCCCGGCCGGCCCAGCGGGTGCTGACGGAACCAACGGCCTCGATGGCGCCGACGGCGCTGACGGAGCCACTGGTGCTACCGGTGCTACCGGTGCGACCGGTGCGAATGGTGCCGACGGAGCCACAGGTGCCCAGGGCGTTCAGGGTGAAACCGGCGCAGCTGGCACCAACGGGACCAACGGCGCCGACGGTGCGACCGGTGCGACCGGTGCTGCTGGCGCCAACGGAGCCGACGGTGCTGCTGGCGCCGACGGTGACGACGGAGCTACAGGTGCCACTGGCGCAGCCGGTGCCGACGGTGCCGACGGAGCCGACGGTGCTGCTGGCGCCGACGGTGACGACGGAGCTACAGGTGCCACTGGCGCAGCCGGTGCCGACGGAGCCGACGGTGCTGCTGGCGCTGCTGGTGCTGCTGGCGCTGACGGTGCGACCGGTGCTCAGGGTCCGCAGGGCGATGTTGGTCCTCAGGGTCTGCAGGGGGAGACAGGGGCGGCTGGTGCTGCTGGCGTCGACGGAGCTGACGGCGCTGACGGCGCCGACGGCGCTGACGGCTCCCAGGGCATCCAGGGCATCCAGGGCCAGACCGGCGCTGCTGGTCCGATCGGGCCGGAGGGGCCTGAGGGTCCCGCTGGCGCTGCCGGAGCACAGGGTCCCGCTGGTAACAACGGTGCCGACGGAGCCGCTGGTGCCGATGGTGACGACGGTGCAGCTGGTAACGACGGCAACGACGGAGCCGCTGGTAACGACGGTACTGCCGGTCCTGCTGGACCCCAGGGTCTTCCCGGAGCCACTGGTCCGACCGGAGCCCAAGGCCCGGCTGGACCTGCGGGTGCCGACTCGACAGTCGCTGGTCCCCAGGGCGCCACAGGTCCGGCTGGACCTACCGGTCCCGCGGGAGCGAACTCCACGGTTGCTGGTCCGCAAGGTCCGGCAGGTCCGACTGGCGCGACCGGTGCGACTGGACCGGCTGGAGTCATCGGTCACCTCGTGGTCTCGCAACGATCGTGTCAGCGACCACACGCCAACGTGGGACGGCACGAGACTAACCGCGACTGTGCACGGCGGGCAAGGTGCTATCGGGGGTGGTGGATCAGCTCGACACAGGACGTCAGCGGCAGCTTCCCCTCCGACCAGCAGCCGGCCTCGCCGACAGCTGACGCTGGCACGGCTAACTCGTGGACTGTGACGTCCGGGAGCAACGCCACGAACGAGCGTCGTCGTACGTGATCTGCGGCCAGCTGATCGACAGCAGCAGCAACGCGAGCGGGCCCGCCAATCCTGGCGGGCCCGTTCTGCCTGGCGATCGACTGCCGCGCAGGCCCGTCTCGGACGTGACGGACCGCCTGCATTGTCACTTCCGGGACACATTCGGGTTCTGAGGTGCGAGAATGCCATTAACCCCACTTGTCGAATCGATCTAGAGCAGAAGTGGGAAGGCGCTCCTTCTTCTGAAGCCGCCCACGAATCGGTGGACCATTCCAGACCAATCCCCGATTCGGGCCGCGCGTGCGCATCATCCGACCTGACGGCACCAGCCGAGGAGAATCATGAAGCAACGATCGAACACAGCCGCTCGGACCGGTCGCCTCATCGGCTCCGTGGCCTTCACGATCGCGCTCGCCCTGGGCGCCACTGCGTGCGGAGGCAGCGGTTCCGGCGACTCCACGAGCGCCCCCGACGCGAAGAAGGCCGCGACCGCCCTCGACGCCGGCCTGAAGGCACATGCCGCCGGAGACATCACTGCGGCGACGGCCAGCTACGAGAAGACGCTGAAGTACGACGCCACGAACAAGTTCGCCTTCTACAACCTGGCCCTCATCGACGAGGCAAGCAGCAACTACGGACTGGCGGAGACGAAGTACCGCTCCGCGCTCAAGACCGACCCCGCCTACGAGCCGGCGCTGTTCAACCTCGCGATCCTGCGTACCGGCCCCAACCCGAAGGAAGCGACGGCGCTGTACAAGAGGGCTGTGGCGTCCAACCCCAAGGATGCAGCAGCCTGGCTGAACCTCGGCCTCCTCCAGCGCGCGTCCGGCGACAAGGTCGGGGGCAACGCAAGTGTCCTGAAGGCGATCGCCCTCAACCCCAAGCTCAAGGACCCGTCCAAGTAGGCCGACCGCTCCCGGAACTCAGTCTCCCGTGGCCACCGGCCGCGTCGGGTCCGTGACCCACTCGCTCCACGACCCCGGGTACAGCGCGGCGTCGATCCCGGCGACCGCCATCGCGAGGATGTCGTGAGCGGCGGTGACGCCCGAGCCGCAGTACGCCGCAACCGGGTGTCCCTGGGCCATCGAGTACAACTCGCCCAGCTCCTCCGGCGAGCGGAACCTGTCGCCGTCGGTCAGGTTCGCACCGGTCGGCACGTTCACCGCCCCGGGGATGTGCCCCGCCACCGGGTCGATCGGCTCGACCTCGCCCCGGAAGCGCTCCGGGTTGCGGGCGTCGACCAGGACCCCGCGCTCGGCGAGGTCGAGCACCTCGTCCGCCGCAACGACTATCAGTTGGCCAGGCCGGGCGGCGAAATCCCCGCGTATCGCCGTGAACTGATCGTCGCTCTGGCGATGCCCCGCGGCAACCCAGGCCGCCCAGCCGCCGTCGAGAACGCGCACGTCCTGGTGACCTGCCCAGCGCAGCAGCCACCAGCACCTGGCTGCGGCCCGGCCGCCCCAGTCGTCGTACGCCACCACGGGGAGGTCGTTGCGCACACCTGCCGCGCGCATCGCCTCCTCCAGGACCACAGGCTCCGGGAGCGGGTGCCGTCCGCGCGGTCCCGGAGCGGCTGCGAGGGCCGTGTCCACGTCGACGTACGACGCCCCGGGGATGTGCCCGCGGGCGTACTCCTCCTCACCCGGCGGGCCGCCCATCTGCCAGCGCACGTCGAGGACTGTGCAGCGACCGTCCACGAGCAGTGAGGCCAGCTCCTCGACGTCGATCAGCGGCCGGTTCCCGGATTCCTGCATGGCATGATCCTCCCCGATGGCTGAACTCCAATTCTTCACGGGCACGATGGACTCCGGGAAGAGCAACCTCGCCCTGCAGACCGACCACAACCACGCTGCCCGCGGACGACTCGGCCGCATCTTCACCATCCACGACCGCGCGGGCGAGGCGATGATCTCGTCGCGACTGGGCCTGACCCATGACGCGCTCGAGGTGGACGAGACCTTCGACTTCTAGCGCTACGTGGTCGACGAGCTCACCCACGGGGCGCGGATCGACTACCTGATCTGCGACGAGGCCCAGTTCTACACCGGGCCCCAGATCGAGCAGCTGGCCAAGATCGTGGACGAGCTGCAGATCGACGTCTTCTGCTTCGGGATCCTCTCGGACTTCCGGACCGCGCTGTTCGAGGGCTCACGCCGGCTGGTCGAGCTCGCCGACCGGATGAACGTGCTCCAGGTCGAGGCGCTGTGCTGGTGCGGGAAGCGCGCCACCCACAACGCGCGTACGGCGAACGGCGAGATGGTCACCGAGGGCGAGGTGATCGTGGTCGGCGACGTGGAGACCGACGTACCAGCGGAGATCGCCTACGAGGTCCTCTGCCGGGCCCACGGCAAGACCCCGCTTGTAACGCGGAGTTACTGACGCTGAACAAGGCGCACACCGTGCACTCAGCGTCCATAACACCGCGTTACAGCGGGGCGTACGCCGGTCCCCGCCGACCGGGGAAACCGGCCCAGCCTCAGCCCACCAGGATGGGGATGTTCATCTCGCGCGGGGTGAGCGAACCGTGCAGGCCGACGAGGGTCATCTCGTAGGGGAAGTCCCTCGAGCTCATGAGCGCCCAGTCGTCATGGGCCGCGACCACCACGTCGCCCAGGCGCAGCCGTACGCCGGGGTAGACCGGGCCGAACCAGCCGCGCTCGATCGCCTCGTCCCTGGTCAGCACCGTCGCCCTGCCACCGAGAACGGAGCGCCAGGTCGCGGCCACCTCCTCCACGGCACCGCCGTTGCAGTACACGTGCCGGAACCTGGCCTCGCCACCGAGCAGCGTCACCCCGTCCCGAAGCTCCAGGTTCGCGTCGATGTCGATGTGTCTTTCCGGCGTGGAGTCGACCATCCCGTGGTCGGCGACCACCAGCAGCCGCACCTCCGCGGGCAGCTCGTCGCGCAGCTCCTGGGCGTCCTCGTCGATGTCGCGCAGCTGCGTCCGCCAGCGCTCCGAGTCGACGCCGGCGCGGTGACCGGTCCAGTCGAGGGCCCCGTCGTACACATAGGTCAGCGAGGGACGACGGGCAGCGCTTGCTACGGCCCCGGCGACCCGCTCGGCGACGTCGTCGGCGCCGACGTACGCCGCCCCGCGCTGCCCGCACAAGGTCAGCCCCGAGTTCTCGAACTCCCGCTTGCTGACGACGCTGGTGTGCACCCCCACCGCCTCGAGACGGCTGAACGCGGTGGCGTTGGGCTGCCACTCCAGCGGGTCGACGGGCTGGTCCCAGAACAGCGAGTTGAGCAACAGACCGGTCTCGGGAACCCGCGACGTGAAGCCGACCAGACCGTGCTGACCGGGTGTCAGAGCCGTGCCCAACGAGGTCAGCGACGTGGCGGTGGTCGACGGTACGCCGCAGGTGGCAGGTGGCTCCCCCAGCAGCGAGTGGAGGTACGGCGCCTGGGCCCGGTGCTCGGCGAGCAGGTCGTGGCCGAGCCCGTCCACGAGCATCACGACGTACGCCGGCGCCGGCGGCAGCACCAGCGAAGACTCGTGGAAGCCGACGGAGACCCCGAGGGCGCTCGCGACGGCGGGTACGACGTCAACCAGCGACCGACCGGCCACCTCAGCGGTGGCACCGCCCGGCGTAGGACCGGAGTAAACCGGCTCGACGAAACCCGGACCCGGCGGCTCCGCCACCGTCAGCCCACCCTCAGCTCTGAGTCCGTGCCGAGAGGCTCTCGGCGAACACCAGGAGGTCGTCGACCGCCGCCTGCCCGTCGGCCGCGGAGCTGACCCGCAGCGAGAAGTCGTCAGAGACCACCATGCCGGTGTAGCCGTGGTCCGCGTCGCAATCGGGGTCTGCGCAGGCGGCCGGCTCGAGGTCGATCCGGTTGATGCCACCCCAGCCGACCGTCAGTACCGCCTCGCTGGGCGTGGGCTCACCAGCACCGCCGTCGAAGGTCGCGGGGTTGGCGACCATGCGGTTGACGACGATCGAGCGCACCGAGGTCAGCGTGATCGCCTCGGTGGAGGTCGAGGTGTACGGCTCGGGGAGCAGGTCGTCGGGTGCGTGCTCGTCGGTGTGGCACAGGATCAGCCGGGTGCCGGTGAGCACCACCACGGTGATGTGCCGGCGGACCTCGTCGCGGTCGATGGTCGGCTCGTGATGCACCAGGAACGAGGTGACACTCTCCCCCGCCACCGCCGAGCGGACACCGGCCGCCACGACCTGTGGGTAGTAGCCGGTCTTCTCGATCGCTACGACGAGGTCGTCGAACCGGTCGCTCTGGGCAACTTGACGCATGGCCTCAGTCTGTCACGCGCGCCTCGACCCGCCCGGAGAGGTCGAGTCAGGTCGGGTCAGGCAGGTCAGGGACGGCCAAGGAAAGGATCACTCGAGCAGCGTGTCGTCGAGCGGGTCCGTCAGGCGCCGTACGAACAGGTCCGTGCGCAGATCGGCCATCGGGTCGACCCGGCCGGTCGCGTGCAGGACGATCACGCCGTCGACGGTGGCGTGCACGAGCATCAGGTCGATCCGGCTGAGCTGCGGCAGGTCGATCTTGAGCTGCGCCACCCGCCGGATCAGGTCCTCGATGGCGGGGACGTCGACCTGGTCGCTGCCGCGGTACCCGAACAGGAGCGGTGCCGCCTTGATCGAACGGACCGTCTCCGCGGCGTCCAGGGCGCTGATCGGTGGGATCCGGAAGACGCGGTCGCCGACCAGGTCGGTCAACGCCCCCGAGACGCCGAAGGAGACCGCAGGCCCGAAGAGTGGGTCCTCGAGTCCCCCGATCGTGATCGGCACGCCCGGCGCAGCGGTGCGTTGTACGACGAACTCGGCATCGGCCGGGTGCGTGATGATCTCCATCAGCGACTCCCAGCCGTCCCGCATCTCCGACTCGTCGTCGATGTTGCGCCACACGTGGGCCAGGTCCGGCCGCTGGCGCAGCCGCTCTGCGGTCGCCTTGAGTACGACGTCCCAGCCGAGCTCCTCACCGGCGGCGACCGCCTCCTCGAGGGTGGACACGTGCCTCCGGTCCCACAGCTCGACCCCGTAGCTGCCGAGGAGGGTCTTCAGCTCGGCGTCAGTCAGGTCGTGGCCTTCGGGGTGCTCCATCAGCAGCTCGTTGACCTGCCGCTTCGCCGCATCCGTGTCGATCTCGTCGAGCAGGCTCACGGAGTCGTCGTGCCGCTCCAGCCAGGCGGCGTACTCCACGACGCGAGCGAGCGCCCGCACCGCCGCCTCCACAGCAGGGTAGGAGGGCACCGACCCGCGCCCGGCGGTGTGGCCGGCGAGGTCGGGCACCCGCAACAGCTCGGGCACTCCCTCACGCCCGAGGAAGGTCGAGACCAGGGGCTTGTCCGACTGCTCACCGACAGCCGCGAGCACGTTGGCGACGGCCACACCCCCGGCGTCGAGGGCCGGGATGTAGACCGCCACCACCGCGTCGACGTGCTGGTCGTCGATGGCTGTGTCCAGGGCGTCCTCGAAGTCGTCCGCCGTCGCGTCTGCACCGAGGGCCGTCGCACTCGTCACGGTCAGACCGCTGGCCGCGGCGGCGTCGACGGCGAGCAGCCCGAGCGCGTCGGAGTTGCCCACGATCGCGACCCGCGAACCGTGCGGGAGCGGCTGGTGGGCGAGCAGCTGCGCGACGTCGAACATCTCGTCGAGGGTGTCCACCTGGATGATCCCCGCCTGCCGGAACATCGCGTCGACAGCTTCCGCAGGCGCGGCGATGTGGCGTACGGCGTGTCCCATCGGCACACCCTGGGTGGTCCGACCGGACCGCACCGCGATGATCGGCTTGGCGCGCGAGACGCGACGCGCGATCCGCGAGAACTTGCGCGGGTTACCGATCGACTCCAGGTAGAGCAGGATCACCTCGGTGGCCTTGTCCTCCTCCCAGTACTGCAGGAGGTCGTTGCCGGAGACGTCGGCCCGGTTGCCGGCACTGACGAAGGTGGAGAGGCCGAGGCCCCGGCCGCGGACCTTCTCCAGGATCGCGGAACCCAGCGCCCCTGACTGGCAGAAGAAGCCCGCACGGCCCCGCGGTGGCAGCACGGGCGAGAGCGAGGCGTTCAAAGACACCTCGGTGGCGGTGTTGATGATGCCGAGGCAGTTGGGGCCGATCAGCCTCAGGCCGTAGGAACGCGCCAGGCCGACCAGCTTGCGCTGACGCTTGCGGCCCTCCTCACCGGTCTCGGCGAACCCGCTGGAGATCACGATCAGGCCGTGGACCCCCTTCGCTGCGCAGTCGAGTACGACGTCCTGCACGGCCTCGGCCGGCACCGCGACGATCGCCACCTCGACGTCGCCCGGGATGTCTCCGACGCTGGGGTACGACGGCATGCCGGCCACCGAGTCCGCGGCCGGGTTCACGACGTAGATCCGGCCCGCGTAGTCACCGAGCACGAGGTTTCGCACCAAGAGCGCTCCGATGGTGTCGCTGCGCCGCGATGCTCCGATGACCGCGACACTGCGCGCGTTCAGGAAGGCGGCGATCGAGGCCGCCTCCGAGCGGTGCTCCCGGGCGGCGATCACCCCGATCGCGGTGTCGGTCGGGTCGATGTCGAACTCGAGGTGCATCACCCCCTCGTCCCAGCCACCCTTGACCGTGTAGCCCTGCTCCTGGAACATCTGGATCATCCGGCGGTTGTCGGGCAGCACCTCGGCCACGAACCTGCCCACGCCCCGCTCTCGACCCGCCTGCGCCAGGTGCTCGAGCAGCAGCTGGGCGATCCCGCGGCCCTGGTGGGCGTCCTGCACCAGGAACGCGACCTCGGCCCGGACGCTTTCAGCGTCCTTCTCCACGACGTCGTAGCGGCCGACCGCGACGATCTTCTGGGCAAGCGTCATCACGAACGCGACGCGGTCGTGGTAGTCGACGTTGGTGAACCGTTCGACGTCCTTGTCCGACAACGTCGGCATCGGCGCGAAGAAGCGGAAGTACTTCGACTCCTTGGAGACGTGGGTGTAGAACTCCACGAGCCCCTCGGCGTCCTCGGTCAGGATCGGTCTCAGGTGGGCCGTGCGACCGTCACGCAGCAGGACGTCTGCCTCCCAGTGCTTGGGGTAGTCCGGAGGAGAGGGCGGTGGACGTTTGCGGTCCTTCGAGGGCACGACTGAAATGTACCGTCCGGGGGCCTACGGCGTGCCCCCGGAACGATCTCCTTGGCCGGTAGGGAGAATCGGCACATGGCCCGTCGTACATCACCACCACCGGAGGACTTCGAGGAACACATCGTCGACATCGACGTCGGCGACGAGATGCGGGCGAGCTTTCTGGAGTACGCCTACTCGGTCATCTACTCCCGGGCACTCCCCGACGCCCGCGACGGCCTGAAGCCGGTCCAGCGCCGCATCCTCTACGGGATGCACGACATGAGCCTGTGGCCCGAGCGGGGTCATGTGAAGTCCTCCCGCGTCGTCGGCGAGGTCATGGGCCGCTTCCACCCGCACGGTGACGGGGCGATCTACGACGCCCTCGTCCGGATGGCGCAGCCGTGGTCGATGCGCCTGCCGACCGTCGACGGGCACGGCAACTTCGGCTCGCCCGACGACCCGCCGGCCGCGATGCGCTACACCGAGGCCCGGCTTGCCCCCGCCGCGGTCGCCATGACGGCGAACATCGACGAGGAGACCGTCGACTTCCGCCCCAACTACGACGGACGAGAGGTCGAGCCGTCCGTACTTCCCTCCGCCATCCCCCACCTCGTCGTGAACGGGGCCGCCGGTATCGCGGTCGGAATGGCCACCAACATCGCGCCGCACAACCTGGTGGAGGTGGTCCAGGCCCTCCGGCACATGGTCAAGCACCCGAAAGCCGACCTGGACGCGCTGATGCGCTTCATCCCCGGTCCGGACCTGCCGACCGGCGGCAAGATCATCGGGCTCGACGGCATCCGCGACGCCTACGAGACCGGCCGAGGCAGCTTCCGGATGCGCGCCACCACCCGGATCGAGTCGGTGACCGCACGCCGCAAGGGCATCGTGGTGACCGAGCTTCCGTACGGCGTCGGGACCGAACGGGTGATCGCCGCGATCAAGAAGCTCGTCCAGACCAAGAAGGTCCAGGGCATCTCCGACGTGAAGGACCTGACCGACCGCGCCAAGGGACTGCGGCTCGTGATCGAGGTCAAGAACGGCTTCCACCCGGAGGCGCTGCTCGAGCAGCTGTTCCGGAGCACGCCGATGGAGGAGTCCTTCAGCATCAACGCGGTTGCCCTGGTCGACGGCCAGCCCCGCACACTCGGGCTCAAGGAGATGCTTGAGGTCTTCCTCGAGCACCGGTTCGACGTCGTACGCCGCCGCTCGACGTACCGCCGTGGCCGGGCCGCCGACCGGCTCCACCTGGTCGACGGACTGCTCCTCGCGATCATCGACATCGACGAGGTCATCCAGCTCATCCGCGGCAGCGACAACGCCGAGATGGCCCGCCAGAGGCTGATGGGGGTCTTCGACCTGACCGAGGTCCAGGCCAACTACATCCTCGACATGCCGCTGCGCCGGCTGACGAGGTTCTCCAAGATCGAGCTCGACAAGGAGCACGACGAGCTGCAGCGCACGATCGCCGCGCTCGACGAGATCCTCGGCGACGAGGCCCGCCTGCGTGGCGTGGTGTCCGACGAGCTCGCCGAGGTCGCCAAGACCTTCGGCACGCCCCGCCGTACGGTGCTGCTGGAGTCCTCGGGACAGACGGCGACCACCACCGCCACGCCTCTCGAGGTCGCTGACGACCCCTGCTACGTGTTCCTGTCCTCCTCCGGCCTCCTGGCGCGTACGACGACCCTCGACTCGCCGGGAGACGGCGGCGGCCGCACCCGGCACGACGTCATCGTGTCCGCCGTCACCTCGACCGCCCGCGGCGAGGTCGGTGTGGTCACCTCCGCCGGCCGGGTGGTCAAGCTCGGCGTACTCGACCTGCCCACGTTGCCGAGCACCGCGAACCACCCCAACCTGCAGGGCGGCGCCCCGGTTGGTGAGTTCCTGACCCTCGACGGCGAGAAGGTGCTGGCCCTGACCAGCTTCGAACCCGACTCCGCCGGGCTCGCGCTCGGCACCAGGCAGGGCGTGGTCAAGCGGGTCAACCCGGAGTACCTCTCCAACCGGGACGACTGGGACGTGATCTCGCTCCGGGACGGCGACGAGGTGGTCGGGGCCACCGAGCTCGTCTCGGGCGAGGAGACGCTCTGCTTCGTGACGAGCGACGGCCAGCTGCTGCAGTTCGGCGCGGGCAGCGTGCGCCCGCAGGGACGCTCGGGGGGTGGCATCGCCGGTGTGAAGCTCGCGCCCGGTGCACGCGTCGTCTCGTTCACGGCACTCGAGCCCGAGAGCTCCGTGGTAGTCACTGTCTCCGGCTCCGCGTCGGCTCTGCCCGGCACGGAGGCCGGCTCGGTGAAGGTGACGCCGTTCACGGAGTACCCGCCGAAGGGCCGGGCCACCGGTGGCGTGCGCTGCCACCGCTTCCTCAAGGGCGAGGACGAGCTGGTCTTCGCCTGGGCGGGTGCGGCTCCTGCACTGGCCGCCGCGGACAGCGGCGCCCCGGTCGACCTGCCCGAGCCGGTGGCCCGGCGCGACGGCTCCGGTCAGCCCGGCAGCCAGCCGATCGTCGCGTGCGCCGGCCCGGTCAGCGCGACTCTTCCGCCCGGGGCTGCCTCAGGGCCAGATTCTGGGCCGGCCCCCGACATGGCAGGCTGAACGCATGGCCCACCCTGTGCGCAGTCGTGCAATCGCAGCGCTCGCGTTCGCCCTCGTCACGCCGATGCTGCTGGCGGGATGTGGCGGCGAGGAGAAGAAGGCCGACGAGGAGAGCCCGGCCGAGGTCATGGCAACCGCCAAGAAGCACTTCGACGACGCCAGCAGCGTGCACATCGCACTCTCCACCGAGTCCACGCCGAGCGCGGGCAACGGCGTACTGGCCGCGACGGGGGACATTACGCACGACCCGGCGTTCGAGGGCGACGTCAAGGTCGTCCTGGGCGGGCTGACGGCGACGGTTCCGGTCACCTCGACCGGCGGCAAGGTGCACGCCAAGCTGCCCCTCCAGACCAAGTACACGGTCATCGACCCCGCGGAGTACGGCGCACCCGACCCGGCAGACTTCGCGGACCCCGAGGACGGCCTCGCCGGGCTGCTCGCCAAGATGGAGGGGCTGAAGAAGGGCAAGGAGAAGCGGTCTGCTGACGCAATCCTGACGAGCTACACCGGCACGATCCCGGGAGCCGCGGTCAAGAAGATCATTCCCAGCGCGGTCGCCAAGGAGACCTACGAGACCGCGGTCGGCATCGACGAGAAGGGATACGCGTCCACCGTGAAGGTGACCGGCCCGTTCTTCACCGGCAACGACGACGTCACCTACGACGTGAAGTTCAGCGAGTACGACAAGGGCGTCAAGATCACCCCTCCCGCGGCCTGATCGCGGAGCGCCGTGTCCAACGCCAGTCCCGGCCCCGGCGAAGCAACCGGCGACGGTCCTGCCGCGGGTCCGAGTCGCTCGGCCCGGCTGCTGCTCGGACTGGCGGCGGTCGCGGTGGCGTTCGCCGCCGCGGACACCTACGTCGTGGTGCTCTCGCTGCCGGACATGATGGGCTCGGTGGGGCTCAGCATCGGCGAGCTGCAACGAGCGGCTCCGATCGTCAGCGGCTTCCTGCTCGGCTACGTCGCGATGCTCCCGCTCATCGGCCGGATCGCCGACCTCCGTGGGCGCACACCGGTGCTCGTGGCCGCGCTGGTCGTGTTCGCCTTCGGCTCGCTGGTGACGGCTGCGGCGTACGACCTCGGGAGCCTGGTCGCCGGCCGGTTCCTGCAAGGCGTGGGCGGCGGCGGTCTGGTGCCGGTCACGCTCGCGCTGGTGGCGGACCTCTACCCGGCCAACCGCCGCGGCGTACCCCTGGGCGTGGTGGGAGCAGTCCAGGAGCTCGGCAGCGTCCTGGGCCCGCTGTACGGCGCCGTCGTCATCTCCTTCGGCACCTGGCGCGACATCTTCTGGATCAACCTGGCCGTCGGACTCGTCCTCGCCGCCGCGATCCTCACCCTGACCCAGCCGGGACCATTAGGTGGTCGAGGGAGCGACCTAGGTGGTCGAGGGAGCGACCTAGGTGGTCGAGCAGCGAGCGAAGCGAGCGACCTAGGTGGTCGAGCAGCGAGCGAAGCGAGCGATCAGTCGAGACCACGCACCGCAACCCGACTCGCCCACATCGACTGGATCGGGCTCCTGCTGCTCACGCTCACCCTGACCTCCCTCCTGCTCGTGATGCGCCAGCCCAGGTCGCTGGTCACGTCGGTCGACCTGGGCGGGCCGTTCGTACCGTTCACGGACGGGGGCTCGATCTGGGTCTCGCCGCTGGGACTGACCACGCTCCTGCTCGCTGTCGGGCTGCTCGTCTGGTTGCTGCTGGCCGACCGTCCACTGGTCGACCTCCCCGACTGGTGGCGGTCGGTCCGTGAGGCCGACCTGGTGGGCGCGGGGCTGCTCTCGGTCGCGCTCGGGGGCATCATCTTGGCGTTCGCGACGGCGGACCCCGAGGTCCAGGTCTTCTCCCCGGCGGGCCCCTGGTACCTCGGCATCGCCGCGGTTGCCGCCGTCCTGTTCACGCTGCACAACCGGCGCTCCTCGGCTCCGCTCGTCCCGCACGGCGCCTTCGCACAGCGGCCTGCGTGGGGTGCGGTGCTGGTCAGCTTCTTCGTCGGCGCTGCCCTGATCGCCGCCCTGGTCGACATCCCGATCTTCGCGCGGATCACCGTGGCCGAAGGGTCACAGATCAAGGCCGCACTCGTGCTCGTCGAGTTCCTGATCGCGCTGCCGGTCGGCGCCCTGGTCGGCGGAGTACTCACCCGACGCGTCGCCGCCGGACCCGTGGCGGCTGCCGGCATGCTGCTCGCCGCTGTGGGCTTCACGCTGATGGCCGGCTGGGGCTTCGAGTCGCTGGAGCACCTCTCCTCATCGGCGGTACTCGCGGCGAGCGGCCTCGGCTTCGGGCTCGCGCTCGCGCCGGTGAACGCGGCCCTGCTGGCGAGCACCGACGACAGCGTGCACGGCGTCACGAGCGCCCTGCTCGTGGTCTCGCGAATGGTCGGCATGCTGGTCGGCATCTCGGCGCTGACCACGATCGGGCTGCGCCGTTACTACGCCGTACAGGTCGACATACCCGCGCCGACGGAGGTCTGCGAGAACGGCCGCACGCGCTGTGCGGCGTACACCCGGATGATCGAGCAGGCCGGCATCGAGCAGCTGCACGCGATCTTCCTCGGCGCCGCCATCTGCGCCGTGGTTGCCGCCGTCGCTGCGGTGCTGTGCTTCCGCGGCGCCGAGACGCGCAGCGTCTCCCGACCCGGCATCCACGTCTAGCCGACTGGCCTGCTGCCTGTCCGGTGGGCAAAGTCACGTCCTTGTGCCCCCAGCAACCGACTAGGGTTTGGTCGCGTGACCAGCGACGCCTTCGACGACCTTCTCGCAGCCAACAAAGAGTTCGCGGAGACCTTTGACCTCGCCGGCTTCGACGGGGTCGCTCATGCGGGGATCGCGATCGTGACCTGCATGGACTCCCGGATCGCCCCGCTCCAGATGCTGGGACTCACGCCGGGCGACGCCAAGATCTTCCGCAACCCCGGCGGCCGCGTCACCCCGCAGGCGCTCGAGGCGCTGGTGCTGGGTGTTCACCTGCTGCACGTCGAGCGCATCCTGGTCGTCCCGCACACGCGGTGCGCCATGGCCTCGTCCACTCTCGACGAGCTCCGCGAACGCGTCGCGGAGTCAGCCGGCCAGGACGCCTCGTGGCAGAGCTTCGGGGTGATCGAGGACCAGGAGGGTGCGTTGCGCGACGACGTCCGCAAGGTGCGCACGCACCCGCTCATCCCCGAGAGGGTCGCGGTCGGCGGCTTCCTGTACGACGTGGACACCGGGCTGCTCAGCCAGCTGGCCTGAGCCTGCCCGAACGGTCTGTGCCTGGGTCAGTGACCGTCCCGCTGGCTGGGCGCGAACGGCCACTCCTCGAACACCGAGCACAGTCCATCCTCATCCAGGCGGAGCACCCACAGGTCCCGCCAGCGGCTCGCGCTGTCCGACTCGTAGTCGACCTGCACCCGCACGACCGCGGTGTCACCCTCGACGGCGACGACCTGCGAGGCCATCTGGAACTTCTCCGCGGGGCCGTCACGTTCTGCCTCCCAGAACTCCGCGATGTCCGCCAGTCCCACGATGGGGTCCTTCCAGGGTGAGGGCAGGTAGCTCGCCTTCTCGGTGAACAGCTCGCAGAGCATCTCGGTGGAAGGCTCCCGCCAGGCCGTCTCGTAGCGCGCGACCCAGTGCCGTACGTCGTCGTGGTGCATGCACCCATGCTGCCGCACCCCGGACGTGCGCGGCGACCGGGGCGAACAGGTCCAGGGTCCGCCCAGGACGTCATACGTTGTGGCGGCTGTGGCGACCAGTTCGTATGACCTCGCGCGGGACGTCATACGTTGTGGCGGCAATCGCGACCAGTTCGTATGACGTCCGGCGAACGCGCGTCGGCGACCTGCCGGCAGCACGACCAGCCCGAGTCAGAGGTGCTCGCCCAGGAACCGGAGCTGCTTGGGTGCCACCGATCGCCAGTACTCGTGGGTGTGTGACCCGAGGGTGACGCTGCCGGCCGGCGGTGCGGGCAAGCCGTCCTCGTAGTCCATCACCGCGCGGTAGAACGAGTCGCCCCTCCCGATGTCGATGCGCAGAGGTATGTCGGCGTACGCGTCCCGCAGCCGCCAGACGTCGTACGCCGCATCCTGGCTGCCCTTGACCAGGGCCGGGCTCGACGCAGCGACGGCACGCACCTGCCGGCCTGTGGTGGCTCCCAGCAGCAGCGCACCGTAGCCACCCATCGACCAGCCCAGGTAGCCCATGCGCTCGACGTCGAGGCCGCGATCCGCCAGCAGCGGCAGGAACTCCTCGACGACCATCGCGCCCGCGCCGGTGCCGTCGGGATGGGCCCGCCAGCCGTCCGCGCCATCCACCGCCGCGATCGCGAACGGGGGTACGCCGTCTGCCACGGCCAGCGCCAGGAAGCGGTCGATTGCCAGTCCGCCGTCGAACACCGTCTCGTGGTTGCCGCTGGCCGCGTGCAGCGCGACCACCACCGGCAAGGCCGCGTCGGTCGGCGAGCCGGGGGGGTAGGCGACCGTCCAGCCGACCACGACCCCACGAGCCTGGGACCTGAACGAGCCGTCGACTCGCGGACCCCCCGCGGCTTTCGGGACCGGAGCCTCATCCGTCATCAATCCCAGCATCCGGTACGCGTAGCTGCGGCCGGGCAGTACGTCGTACTCGACCAGCGCGCCGCCCCCGGCAACCGCGGCCACTCCCCCGGCGCCGCCGAGCAGCAGGCCCCGGCGGCTGACACTTGGACTCACGTGGGCGACCTACCCCGGCTCCCTGACGCGTCAGACCTGGGTCCTGACGCGTCAGACGTGGGTCCTGGCAAGGCGGAGGAGCGAAGGCGTGGGTCAAGCGAAGCGCCACATCGAGCGACGAGAACGCCGACAGGGCCCGCGGATGGCGCGTCAGGCATCGATGGCGTCCGTGTCGACCTCGTAGGCGCCGGCGACGAT
This sequence comes from uncultured Actinomycetota bacterium, assembly GCA_963759525.1. GTDB lineage: Bacteria > Actinomycetota > Actinomycetes > Propionibacteriales > Nocardioidaceae > Marmoricola. The sequence goes on from CAVWZO010000019.1 coordinate 198,251, forward strand.
GAAGTCCTTGCGCGGTGCGACGTCGGCGCCCATCAACAGCTCGAAGACCTCGGCGGCCTGGGCGGCGTCGTCCGCGGTGATCCGGCGCAGCGTTCGTTGGCGCGGGTCCATGGTTGTCTCTGCCAGCTGGTCGGCATCCATCTCACCGAGGCCCTTGTAGCGCTGCACCGGGTCCTTCCAGCGCACACCCTTCTTGGTGAGCTCGGCGAGCTTCCGCTGAAGCTCGGGGTCGGAGTAGGTGTAGACGTACTTGTCCATCCCCTTCTTGGGGTTGGTCAGCTCGATCCGGTGCAGCGGGGGTACGGCCGTGAACAGGCGACCGCCCGTCACGAGCTCCGGCATGTACTTGAAGAACAGCGTCGCCAGCAGGCACCGGATGTGCGCTCCGTCGGAGTCCGCGTCGGCCATGAATATGATCCGGCCGTAGCGCGCCTGCTCGAGGTCGAACGTACGTCCGGAGCCCGCGCCGATCACCTGGATGATCGAGGCGCACTCGGTGTTCTTGAGCATGTCCGCCACAGTGGCCTTCTGGACGTTCAGGATCTTGCCGCGGATCGGCAGCAAGGCCTGGAACTCCGAGTCACGCGCAGCCTTCGCCGTGCCCATGGCCGAGTCACCCTCGACGATGAACAGCTCGGACCGGTCGACGTCGGTGGTGCGGCAGTCGTTGAGCTTGGCCGGAAGCGCCGAGGACTCGAGCGCGTTCTTGCGCCGCTGCGTGTCCCGGTGCTGCCGGGCCGCGATGCGAGTCTTGGAGGCCCCGAGGACCTTGTCCATGACCAGCTTTGCCTGGGCCTTCTCCGCGCGCTTGGTGGAGGTGAGGAAGTTCTTGAGCTCACCCGCCACTACCTTTCGTACGACGGACCGTGCGGCCGGCGTGCCGAGCACCTCCTTGGTCTGGCCCTCGAACTGCGGCTCGGCCAGCCGGACGGCGACCACGGCGGTCATCCCCTCGAGGACGTCGTCCTTGATCACGTCGCTGTCGTTGGCCTTAAGCACCCGCGAGCCACGCATCACGTCGTTGAACGTCTTGGTCAGGGCCGCCTCGAAACCGGCCACGTGAGTCCCGCCCTTGGGGGTGGCGATCACGTTGACGAAGGACCGAAGCTCGCTCTCGTAGCCGGTCCCCCAGCGCAGCGCCACATCGACGCCGAGCTCGCGCTCCACGTCCTGCGGGGTCATGTGTCCCTTGTCGTCGAGCAGCGGAACGGTCTCGGTGAAGACGTCCGAGCCCTGCAGGCGGAGCACCTCGGTCACCCGCTCGTCGTGGCTGAGGTACTCGCAGAACTCCGCGATGCCGCCGTCGTGGCGGAAGGACTCAGTGACCGGCTCGGCACCGCGGTCGTCGGTCAGCCTGAGCTCGAGGCCGGGCACGATGAACGAGGTCTGTCGAGCGCGCGTGACCAGCTCGTCCCAGGCGAACCTGGCGTCCTTGGTGAAGACCTGACGGTCCGGCCAGAACCGGATCCGCGTGCCGGTGACCCCCTTCTTGATCCTGCTTCCCTTGTGCATCCCCGACTGGGGCTCGAACCCGGCGGACGGCCCCTCACCGGCGAAGACTCCCGGAAAGCCGCGCTTGAACGACATCTTCTGCGTCGCCGGTGAGCGATCCACCTCCACGTCGAGGCGCGCCGAGAGGGCGTTCACGACCGAGGAGCCCACGCCGTGGAGGCCACCTGTGGCGGCGTACGAACCCCCGCCGAACTTGCCGCCGGCGTGCAGCTTGGTGAAGACGACCTCGACACCCGAAAGACCCGTCTTGGGCTCCTTGTCGACGGGAATGCCACGGCCGTTGTCGTGCACCTCGGCCGAGCCGTCGGGATGGAGCGTGACGTCCACCTGGCTGCAGACACCTGCCAGCGCCTCGTCGACGGCGTTGTCGATGATCTCCCACAGGCAGTGCATCAGCCCGCGTGTGTCGGTCGAGCCGATGTACATGCCCGGCCGCTTGCGCACGGCCTCGAGCCCCTCGAGGACGAGCAGGTGCTGGGCGTTGTAGGTGTTGTCGATGGGTCTACCTCTGAACGTGGTCGAGCCCGGGTGAACTCGTGTCCGAATCTACCGACCGCTCGGGTGCGCCCCTCCGCCGACGCGCCACCAATCCGGGGCACGCCGTACGACGAATCAACAGTGCTGCGCTTGGGCGGTGTGCTGAACTGGCTGTGCTGAACCATCTGGGCTGGTCTATACGAAATGGGTTAATCCTAGATGAGTTGGTCCGTTTCGCCACTTTCCGATGCATCGCGGGTCAGACTCTTCTCAGGACGTGAGTTGCACCACCTCCCAGTCTCAACGGGGGAAGTTCGTCGAAGCGGGAAGTATCTAGCGTGGTTGACTGTTGTTCTTGTGTAGTGAGCGGGTAAGGGGAGATTCCCTGGCTCGATCGCCACAGAAGCTATCCAATCGAGAGTGAGGCAGACCGTGACTACCGCGACAGCCCCCAGCGCCGCACCGCTCACCGCGGTCGACCGGTGCGACCGATGCGGAGCCCAGGCCTACCTACGGGTACAGCTCAAGAGCGGCGGTGAGTTGCTCTTCTGCGCCCACCACGCACGCGCGCACAGCGACAAGCTCCGCGAGGTCGCCAGGCACGTCCAGGACGAGACCGGCAAGCTTGTCGACCGGCCTACCGCCACCACAGCCAGCGACGCCTGAGGCCCACCCCCCAAACTTCACCCGAGACCCCGGCCCCGGTGGGCCGGGGTCTCAACAATTCTCGGCAGGGCGGGTGAAAGACGGGGCGGGTGAAAGAGTCGCCCCATGACCGGAGCTGAAGTCCTCGTCGCCCTGGCCATTTCCGTCGGTCTGGTCGGCGTAATCGTCCCGATCCTGCCGGGCTCGCTTCTCGTGCTTGGAGCGATCCTGGTGTGGGCGCTGGACGTGGGCGGCACCACGGCCTGGGTCGTGTTCGCCGTCGCCACGACGTTCATCGTTCTCGGCGGCATCGTGAAGTACGTCGTCCCGGGTCGCCGTCTCAAGGAGAACGACATTCCCGGCTCGACCCTGCTGGTCGGAGGACTGCTGGGCATCGTCGGGTTCTTCGTGATCCCGGTGATCGGGTTGCTGATCGGCTTCGTACTGGGCGTCTACCTCGCGGAGCTCCGCCGCGTCGGCAGTGAGTCCGCGTGGCCTGCGACGAAGCACGCACTGAGGGCGGTCGGTCTCTCCATCCTGATCGAGCTCGTCGCGTCCCTGTGTGCAGCCGCCACGTGGGCGCTCGGCGTCGTACTCACCTAGGCCTGGCATGGCAGTTCTGCTCGCACTCGGGGCGGCGATCGCCTACGGCCTCTCGGACTTCATCGGCGGCGTCGCGTCACGTCGTACGTCGGTCTGGCCGGTCGCCCTGACGGCCTGCTTCGGGGCCGGCCTGGGGACTTTGTTCCTGGCGCTGGTCGTGCCCGGTGACCCAACGGGACCCGAGTTCGCCTGGGGTGCGCTCGCTGGCGTGGGCAGCGGCACGGGCACGGTGTTCCTCTACCGCGGGCTCGCGCGCGGTCGGATGGGCGTCGTCGCCCCGGTCTCGGCCGTCGGCTCCGCTCTCCTCCCCGCGGCCCTGGCCGTCGCGACCGGCGAGCGGCCGACGGGCATCGTGTGGGTCGGCATGGTCGTGGCGCTCCCCGGCATCTGGATGGTCTCGCGCGAGCCCGCGCCAGACGACGCGCGGACGAGCGTCGCCGCGGGCCTCTTCGACGGCGTCCTGGCCGGGCTCGGCTTCGGGTTGATGTTCTCGGCACTGGGACAGGTGCCCGAGAGCGCTGGGTTCTGGCCGGTGGCCCTCAACCAGGCCGTCTCGCTCCCTGTCGTGGCCGCGTCGGCTCTACTCCTGGGCGGAAACCCGGTGCCCAGTCGCAGGGCCGACTGGTGGGGCCTGGGCGCCGGCTTCCTGGCCACGCTCGCCGTCCTCGGTTTCCTGCTCGCCCGTCAGCAGGGGCTGCTGAGCGTGGCCGCCGTACTGACGTCGCTGTACCCCGCGGCCACGGTGGTGCTGGCCACCCTGGTCCTCCACGAACGGCTGCACCGCGGCCAGTCCTTCGGGTTGGCCCTGTGTGCTTGCAGCGTGGTCTGCGTGGCACTGGGCTAGACAGCTCAGCCCTTCTGTAGGTGGTCGAGCAGCGAGTGAAGCGAGTGATCAGTCGAGACGCCGACCCCTAGGTGGTCGAGCAGCGAGCGAAGCGAGTGATCAGTCGAGACCACGCTCCGCACGGGACCAAGCGAGCGCAACCGGAGGGGCAGCCGGTCAAGATCACCGGCGCATCAAGCGGAGTGCCGCCCCGGCTGGCGCTCCGTTCGCTCCCACGACTCGGTCGGCTGACGCGGCAGCACCCACGGCTTGTCCCCCTGCTCGGCTGCGTGACGCCCTCCTGAAATGGCACCCGGGGGGAGACCCTGCCGTGCTTCGTACTCGTGCTCAGTCATCACCTGGCAGGCGATCGCCTCGGCACCGGTGGCGGCCCGCGCGATGGCGGCGGCTGTCGTGCACGCGTGCGCCAGCCCGGTCGCCGGGAAGTTGATCTGGACCTCGACCCAACCGCGCGGTGAGGTACCCAGGACAGGGTGGTAGTCACTGAGCGTCTTCAAGGCGTCGTCGAGGTCGACGTGATGCCTGGTCGCGACTTCGATAGCGGCGACGTACATGGTTCGCATGGAACGCCCTCTCCCTGTAAGGCAAATACTGCGGCCAACGGCGCGGCGCGGCCAACACCCAGGGATTCGACACGATCAGTGAACTAGACCAAAGCAGGCGAACACGTCCGGTGGACGCGCAAACGGGAACTTCCAGGGTGCCACGAACGTCGCACCCGGCGACGGGAGCGTCAGGTCAGCCCCGGCACACCAACGAGGACGAAGCGTCAGCCCCTACGGACGCGCGGTCCCCACGAGGCGCCTTCGAAGGTGCCGTTGAGGAGGGCGTCGTCACCGTAGATCTTGAACTCTTCGCCGTCCTTCAAGCTGATCGTGAACATGCTCGTGCTCACCCATCGCGGTGAGCTGAGGCAGCGCTTGGGGATCACGGCCCGCACGCGCCGGTTCGCGTACTCGACCCGAGTCGCCATACCTCGGCAACGGACGTTTCCGCGGGGGCTGAGCAGAGTCGCGCTCCAGCCGTCACCGGGAGCTGCCGTGATGATGAGAACCCGCCTCTTGTGCTCGTTGGTCTTCATGGCGAACACGTAGCCGGATGCCGCGGAGTCGTGTCCGAGGTCGGAGAAGCTCATCGCCAACCAGATCTTGCGACCGGCGTAGCTCACACCGCTTGTGACGATGTCGCCGTCGGCACGGGTGGGATCAACGATCTCGTTGCCGTTCTCGTCGAGCTCGACGACGTCGCTGGCAGCGTCGCGACGGACATAGGACCCCGCCTGCGCCACGGTCGGCAGCAGGACAACCAGTCCTGTGACTGCGGCAATGAGCGCAACTGTGAGCTTCTTCAAAGGGTGCCCCCGAGATTTGACCCCCGAAAGGGCACGATTCGCTGAACCAGAACGCCGCCAACCTACAGATCAGCGGGGCCGCGCGGGCGCTTTCGGAGAAGTTGCCGCGAGCCTTCAGGCCAATGGCGGGCGAGTGCGAAGCAAGGACACTCGCAGGGTGGCAGTGGTCAGCTCAGCTCTCGTTCGAACTGGGCAAGGATCTGCTGCGCGGCCTGGATCCCAATACCGCTGATCAGGTCGTCGTTGAGGTCGCGGACCTTGCCGGCCTTCACCGCGGGGATCGTCTCCCACAGCGGTCCACCGGTGACCTTCGCCCGGTCGGTGTCACCCTCCGACCCGTACGTGCTGACGTAGACGTAGTCCGCCTCTGCCCTGGGCACCTGCTCCGGCGAGAGCTCGAGGAAGGTCTCCTCACCGATCGCCGGCTCGGGGACGGTCAGTCCCATGTCGGTCAGGATCACGCCAGAGAACGACTGGTCGGAGTAGAGCCGGATCTGCCCCGGGAGGAACCGGACGATCGAGAGACTCTTGTCGGTGCCGATCTTCTTGCCCAGCTCCGCCGCCTTGGTCTCGAACTCGGCGAGCATCTGCTTGGCCTCGTCGGCCTTGTTCAGCGCGTCGGCGTACAGCAAGAAGTTCTCCTTCCAGGTGTCGCCGACGTCGGGGGCCAGCACGGTCGGTGCAATCGTGTTCAGCTGCTCGTAGATCTCCTCGTGACGAACGGTGCTGGACAAGATGAGGTCGGGCTTGAGAGCAGCCAGCTTCTCCAGGTTGGGTTCGGAGATCGTCCCGACCTCCTTGATTCCGTCTGTCTGACCCTCGAGGTAGCTCAGGAAGCCGGTGGCGACGTCGATGCGGACGGCGCCGACGGGCTTCACGCCGAGGGCGAGTGCGTCGTCGAGCTCACCGGTGTCGAGGACGACCACCCGCTTGGGGTCTGCCGGGACCCCGGCCACGCCCATGGCGTGCTCGACCTTGCGGGTCTCGGGCTCGGCAGCCTTGTCCCCAGCCGACGTCTCGCCGCAGGCGGCGAGGATGCTGGTGGCCGCGATGAGCGCCCCCAGGCGGGTCAGTTGCTTGCGCACGACGGTTCCTCTCATGGTGATGCTCGGGTCAAGCAGGCCGGTGGCCGCTGGTACCTAGGATTAACACTTAGGTAAGCCTTACCTAACGCAGCTAGGCCCTCGCACCCAGCCGCTCAAACGCAAGCCCGGGAATCCGTAGTGCACGTCACACCAGTCCCACCTCCGGGCTGGAGCCGCACCGCATCTGGCAGGCTCGTCGCCGTGCATCCGGTGACGAGCGCTCCTGACGCAGACTGGAGGCTCGCGGTCGTCCTCCTCGTCCTGGTCGTCGTGGCTGCGTCGACCTCGCGGCTCGCACACCTGGGGGTCGAGCGGGAGCACGTCACCGCGGCGGTGCGCGCCGTCCTGCAGCTGGCGGTGGTGGCCGTCGTCATCGCGGCGGTCATGGAGTCACTGTGGTGGTCACTGACGTTCGTCCTGCTCATGTTCACGGTCGCGATCGCAACCTCACACCGACGAATGGGCGTCCCGCTCCGCCAAGCCACGTGGGTGGCCCTACCCATCGCCGCCGGGGCCGTACCGGTCATCGGGCTCTGCCTCGGTTCGGGAGTGATCCCGCTCAATGGAGCCGGCGTGATCCCGATCTCGGGGATCGTCATCGGCGGCGCGATGACCGCCAGCACACTGACCGGGCGCCGGGCCTTCGACGAGCTGACCGCGCACCACGGCACCTACGAGGCGGCACTGGCACTTGGTCTTCCCTCCCCCGACGCCGCCCAACTGGTGATTGCGCCGACCGCGCGGGAAGCGCTGACCCCGGGACTCGACCAGACCCGCACGGTGGGACTGGTGACTCTCCCCGGTGCGTTCGTCGGCGTCCTGCTCGGGGGCGGAACAGCACTCGAGGCCGGCGCCGCCCAGGTGCTGGTGCTGATCGGTCTGCTGGCCGCCCAGGCGATCACCACCGCGTCACTGCTCCGGCTGATCGCCGCAGGAAGACTGGTCCGAGGAGACCTCCGCGGGATCTTCCCCCGCTGACGCTCGCCCCGCCGAGGTCGGTTCGTCAGCACTCGCGGAGCAGATCGACTCGACTGCCGGAGCAACCCGAAGCAGGTCAACGACCACGTGGCCGCTGCATCCTGCTCGAGTGCCACGCGCCATCGTGCTCACTCCCTCGAGAGACGCCGAGCAGCGAGCCATCACTCGAGACCCGCCGACCCATAGGTGGTCGGGCAGCGAGCGCAGCGAGCGATCAGTCGAGACCACTCACCGCACGCCGTAGCTGGTCAGGCCGCGAGCGGTCAGTCGAGGTAGTCGCGGAGTACCTGCGAGCGGCTCGGGTGCCGCAGCTTCGACATGGTCTTGGACTCGATCTGGCGGATCCGCTCGCGGGTCACGCCATAGACCTTGCCGATCTCGTCGAGGGTCTTGGGCTGTCCGTCGGTGAGACCGAAGCGCATGGAGACGACGCCAGCCTCGCGCTCGGACAGCGTGTCGAGCACGGCGTGCAGCTGCTCCTGGAGCAGCGTGAACGACACGGCGTCGGCAGGCACGATCGCCTCGGAGTCCTCGATCAGGTCGCCGAACTCCGAGTCGCCGTCCTCACCGAGCGGGGTGTGCAGGGAGATCGGCTCGCGGCCGTACTTCTGCACCTCGATGACCTTCTCCGGGGTCATGTCGAGCTCCTTGGCGAGCTCTTCGGGAGTGGGCTCACGACCGAGGTCCTGCAGCATCTGGCGCTGGACCCGGGCGAGCTTGTTGATGACCTCGACCATGTGCACAGGGATGCGGATCGTGCGGGCCTGGTCGGCCATCGCGCGGGTGATTGCCTGCCGGATCCACCAGGTGGCGTACGTCGAGAACTTGTAGCCCTTGGTGTAGTCGAACTTCTCGACCGCCCTGATCAGGCCGAGGTTCCCCTCCTGGATCAGGTCGAGGAAGAGCATGCCGCGACCGGTGTAGCGCTTGGCCAGCGAGACGACGAGGCGGAGGTTGGCCTCGAGCAGGTGGTTCTTCGCGCGACGACCATCCTCGGAGATCCACTGGAGCTCGTCGAGCATCTTCGGGCTGATCTTGCCGCCCTTGGAGAGCTTCTCCTCCGAGAACAGGCCGGCCTCGATGCGCTTGGCGAGCTCGACCTCCATCTCGGCGTTGAGGAGCGGGACCTTGCCGATCTGCTTGAGGTAGTCCTTGACCGGGTCGGCGGTCGCGCCGGCGACCATGACCTGCTGCTCGGGCTCGTCGGTCTCGTCAGCCGCGGAGACGATGAAGGTGGCCTCCTTCTCGTCCTCCTTGATCGAGGGGTCCGCCTTCACGTCCTTCTCGAACTGCTCGTCCGGTACGTCGAGCAGGACCTTCTTGCCGTCCGGCCCGACTGCGGCGACCTCTGCCTGGAGCTGCTCGGCGGTCTTCGCGCCGGTCGCCTTCTTCGCCGTCGCCCTCTTGGCGGGAGCCCGCTTCGCGGCGGGTGGAGAAGTCGACTTCTTGGCGGCCGCCTTCTTTGCGGTCGTGCTTGACGAACTCGAGGACACGAACTACCTCTCGATTGTCGTTCAGGAGCTTTTCAGGAGACTTCGGGGGCGCGACAAGACCCGTACCTGTCAACAGCCGCATGGACATTGTGGCATGCCCACCAAGAGTCGCCCGCCCCGGTTCACGCGCGTGCGGCAGCCTTCTTCTCGAGCTTGTACGCCCGTACCTTCGCCAGCGATGCGGCGTCGACCACGTCGGCCACCGAGCGGTAGCCGTCCTGGCTGTAGTCGCCGACCACCGCCTCCCACCCCTCGGGGCGTACGTCGAGCTGCTTGGCCAGCAGTGCCACGAAGATCTGCGCCTTCTGCCTGCCGAAGCCAGGCAGCGAGGTCATCCGCTTGAGCAGGTCCCTCGCGTCGGCCGCCTCGGTCCAGATGCGCTCGGCCCGGCCGTCGTACTCCTCCACCACGATCTTCGCCACGGCCTGGATCCGCTCAGCCATCGAGCCCGGGAAGCGGTGCACGGCGGGAGGCTCGGCGCACAGCGAGGCGAAGTTCTCCGGCTCGGCGGCAGCGACGTCGGCGGGCTCGAAGTTGCCGAACCGCTCCAGCACCTTCGCCGGCCCGGCAAACGCGCGCTCCATCGGAAACTGCTGGTCCAGGAGCATGCCGCACAGCAGTGCGAACGGAGAGTCGGTGAGCAGCTGGTCGGCGCGCTCGTCGCCGGTGATGTGGATGGCCATCTGGCCATCATGCCAAGCGGCGGCCCGTGGGAAAGCGTTGCCTGTGGAACGGTCGGCCCCCGAACCTCACCCGGGCGGCAGGGTGATGCGTTCGCGGAACCAGATGCCACTCGCCTCGTCGGCCGGGAAGAACGTCTCGATCACCAGCTCCGCAACGGTGACGTCGAGCGGCGTACCGAAGGTCGCGACCGTGCTCAGCAACGTCAGCTCGGTGTCGCCGACCCGGAGGCGCAGCGGCACCACGACCTCGCCCGGCCCCTGGAGGTCGGCGTCGTCGGGCTGGTCGCACGGGTACTCGGTGAGCTCGGCCAGCAGGTCGACCAGCTCGGGGTCCGCGGTCAGTGCCACCTGGCGGCGCAGCCGTCCGAGCAGATGTCCCCGCCACTCGCCGAGGTTGAGAATCTGCGGCGCGATGCCCTCGGGGTGCAGGCTCAGGCGGAGCACGTTGATCGGCGGGCTGAGCAGGTGCTCCGCGACGCCGATGACGAGGCTGAGCAGGGCGTCGTTGGCCTCGACCAGGTTCCACCACCGGTCGACCACCACGGCCGGGTAGGGGTCGTGCCCGGCCAGCAGCCTGCGCAGCGCCTCCCGGATCGCCATCATCTGCGGTGAGTGCAGCGAGCTCTCCGGGTAGACGGGCGCGAAGCCGGCCGAGAGCAGCAGCTGGTTGCGGTCGCGCAGTGGTACGTCGAGGTGCTCGGCCAGGTGCAGCACCATCTCCCGGCTCGGCTTGGCCCGTCCGGTCTCGACGAAGCTGAGGTGCCGGGTGGAGACGTCAACCTGGTTGGCGAGCTCGAGCTGGCTCAGATGCCGCCGTTGCCGCCACGCGCGGAGCAGGTCGCCGTAGGTGGACGGCGTGTCCTCTTGGGCGAGCTGCGACGTCATGTCAGCCGAACCTAGTCGGCCGCCGCGCGGTCGGCCATTACCTGGCAGGTAATCGACGGGCGGCTCTTCTCGTCCGAGAGTGGGCGTCCGCTCAACCTCAGGAGGAACGATGCTCAACCTTCGCAATGCACTTCGTTTCGACGCCGCCGCCTCCGGTGGTCTCGGCGTCGCGTTGCTCGTGCTGTTCAAACCGGCCGAGGACGAGCTCGGGCTACCGGTGGCGCTGTCGGTGACGGTCGGCGTACTGCTGCTGGCCTGGGCGGGATTCCTCGTCTGGGTGGCGCTGAACCCGTCACGCGTCCTGGTCAGGGAGGTGATCGCGCTGAACGTCGCGTACGTCGCCCTGAGCGTGGCGTTCGCGGTCGCCGACTGGGTCTCGCTCACCGGCCTGGGTGTCGCGTTCGTGCTCGTGCAGGCGGTCGCCGTACTGGGGGTCGCCGCCGGACAGGTCGTCTGCGTTCCGCGTGCTGACCGCGAGGCGGTGGCGGCATGACCGGGCAGACCATCGACCTGGAGCCGCTGGCTCGTCAGTGGATCGAGGGCGTCATCGCACAATCGCCCGTTGGGAAGGCGCTCGGCGTGGAGATGGTCGCGCTCGAGGTCGACCGCGTGTCGGTGCGGATGCCGTTCAGCGACCAGCTGACGACGGTTCCGGGCACCGTGCACGGCGGCGTCATCGCGACGCTGATCGACATCGCCGGCGCGGCCGCATCTGCCTCGGGGGTGACGATCGACGACCGACCGACCGGTGGCGCCACATCACACCTGGCAGCGACCTACCTGTCGCCGGGTTCCGGCGATCTCTCGGCGTACGCCCGGGTGGTGCACCGCTCGCGGTCGATGACGCAGAGCGAGGTGACAGTGCAAGACGCGGAAGGCCGGCTGGTCGCGACCGGGCAGGTGAGCAGCCGGATCTTCCATTGACGCCGAGGGTCTGCGCCGCCTGCCGGGCCTGTGGACGGCCGGCTCGCCGGACCTCGACCAGGCGGCAGGGTGGTGCCATGGACAAGACGCTCGCCGCCGCGATCCGGGGGGAGCTCGGTGCCTTCGTGGAAGCCGCGGGCACCAGGCGGTCGCTGGGCACGACCTGCCACGTCGGTCATCCCGGAGAGCCGCACGCCCGGTGGGCTCATGACGTGACGACAGACCACTCGTTGCGTACCGACCTCGTGGAGCGGGCCATCGACGGGCTGCTCGACACCGAGGGCGCTTGTGCCTGGATCACCCGCGGTGGCGAGCTGGACGTGAGCGATGCCGACGCCGAGTGGTTCGCGGCGGCGCGCACCGCCTTCGCGCGCCACGGGCTCGTACTGCCGGCGTTCTTCGTGCTGAACAGGAGCGCCTGGGTCGACCTGGTGAGCGGTGAACGGCGCGCATGGAGCCGCGTGCGCAGATCTGCCTCGGTCAAGCCGAGCTGACCCTCACCGCAGGGCTCAGAGCGGCCAGGTGTGCACCGGCTCGTTGGCATGCATCAGCTGACGGTAGTCCTGGAGCGTCAGGCGCAGGGCCTCGGCGCGGTCGGTCCCTGCCTTCTCGTACCCCTGCACCTTCGCGACGTACCAGGACGCGCCATTCTGGTGCAGGACGCAGCGCTGCTCGATGATCGAGAGCAGCCGGATGGCCTCGTCGGGCTCGACCCCCCAGCGGCCAAGGCCTTCCTTTGCCATCGGCAGCAGTCGCCGCAGCACCAGCTCGGTCGCGTCCACCTCACCGACCCCGGGCCAGTAGATCCGCGCGTCGATCCCGTGCTGGGCAGCCGCGTGGAAGTTCTCCTCGGCTGCGGAGAACGACATCCGTGACCACAGCGGACGGTCGTCCTCGGCCAGGGAGCGGGTCAGGCCGAAGTAGAAGGCGGCGTTGGCCATCGTGTCGATCACGGTGGGGCCGGCGGCGAGCACCCGGTTCTCCACCCGGAGATGGGGTACGCCGTCAACCACGTCGTAGACGGGGCGGTTCCACCGGTAGATGGTGCCGTTGTGCAGCTTGAGCTCGGAGAGCGCGGGGGTCCCGCCGGACTCCAGCACCTGCAGCGGGTCCTCGTCGTCGGTGATCGGGAGGAGCGCCGGGAAGTAGCGCACGTTCTCCTCGAACAGGTCGAAGATCGAGGTGATCCAGCGCTCGCCGAACCACACGCGCGGCCGTACGCCCTGCTCCTTGAGCTCCTCGCTGCGGGTGTCGGTCGCCTGCTCGAAGAGGGGTATGCGGGTCTCCTGCCACAGCTGCTTGCCGAGGAGGTACGGCGAGTTGGCGCCGAGCGCGAGCTGGACCCCGCTGATCGCCTGCGAGGCGTTCCAGTACGCCGCGAAGTTCTCCGGCCCCACCTGGGTGTGCAGCTGAGTGCTCGTGCACGCAGCCTCCGGCATGATCGACTCCGACGTCGTGCTCAGCCGCTCGGCGCCCTGGATGTCGATGACCAGGTCCTCACCGCGAGCCGCCAGAACCTGGTCGCTGATCAGCTTGTAGCGCGGGTTGGGGCTGATCGTGGATGGACTCAGGTGACCGTCCTCGAGGGTCGGCAGGATCCCGATCATCACCATGTGGGCCTGGACCTCGTTGGACTTGGTCTCCGCCTGGTTCAGGCTGCTACGGAGGTCGTCCTCGAAGCCGGAGACTCCCCGCGAACCGAGTCGGCGTGGCAGCACGTTGATCTCGAGGTTGAACTGCGCCAGCTCGGTCTGGAAGAGCGGGTTGGCAATCGCCTCGAGCGCCTCCGTGCTCTTCAACGCAGGACGGCCGTCGTCGTCGACGAGGTTGAACTCGATCTCCATCCCGGTCATCGGGTTCTCGACGTCGAAATACGACTCGCGCAGCATCCTGGCGAACACGTCCAGACAACGGCGTACCTTCGCGCGGTGGCGCGTGCGGTCGGTCCGGCTGAACTCCTGGAGGTCGACTTCTTTCCCCATGTAGGCACCCTAGTGTCACCGGTCGTGTTGATGCGCGTGTGCGCCACGGGGTCCGTGCGGGTGTCACGAGGCTCGATCGTTGCGCTCGCGCGGCACGGCGTCCTTGAACACCGGCAGCTCGTCCTCCCGAATGTGCTCCCACACACTCGGCGGCACAGCCCGGGTCAGCACCTCGGCCACGCAGTGAGCCATCGAGTAATCGGGGTCGACCTCGAGGCACCGGTCGATCGCGCACCACGCGAGTGCGCCGTCACCGTGCTGCCACGCGGCGAACGCCAGCAGCGAGGACGCTCCCGGCAGCAGGTCACGCGGACTGCGACGCACGAGCTCGCGCCACAGGTCGACGTGGGGCTCGGACGTCTCCCGGGTGATCTCGGCCCACGCGACGTCGCGGGTGGGCATCAGCGAGGTCAGCACGAGCAGTCGCCCCGCGTCAGCCGGGTCGAGCTGCCCTCGTTGCTCGACACGTGCGCGAACTCGCCGCTGCAGCCACCTGGCCTCGGTCCGCATGAACCCGCCAGCCGGGTCGCCCGCTTCAAGGGAGCTGGCGACCAGGTCGGCGTACCGCGTGGCGGCCAGCGCCACCTCGACCGCATCGTCATCGTCGGTCCCAACCAGCGAGTCGGCGAGCTCCTCCCGGTCGCGGTGGACCACCTGGCCCTCGAACACCCTCTGTGCGGTGAACGGATGCGTCTCCAGCTCGTACGCCGTGCCCGGTGACCCATCCTCCGGCACTGGGTGCCAGCGGCCGTCATCCACGCGCAGCACCTCGATCACGTCCACGTCGAGGTCGAGCAACCGACCGACCAGCAGCATGGACTGTGCATGTGCGGCCTCGACGTCGTGTGTGTAGAGCAGCACCGCGGCCCGGCGTACCTGGTTGGCCGCCACCGCATCGACGAGCACACCGACCACTGCCTCCTGTTCCGCGGCCGCGAGCGGCAGGTCGACCCGGGCGTGGAACGCGCCACCCGGTGGTCCGAAGGTGAGCAGCACCACGGAGTCCTGTGGATGGAAGCCAAGGACCGCGGGCACGATCGCGATCAGGTCCGTAGGTGTCCGGGCTACGAACGTCGAGGACGGGCCCGCCTCGATCGCGTTGGGTTCGATCGGGTCGGGTTCGGCTCCTGTGGTCATGCGGCTCACCCTTCTTCCGGACGTGGCTGCTGCCCAGATGGCCGACGCCCGGCTGTGCACAACCACTGGGCGGACGGCTGCTGTGGATGCGAGCCGGTCATCAGGCACGACCTGCGTGTCGGTGGGGCGTGGCACCATCACGAGGTGCGCTCTGAGCCGACGATCCTGCACGTGGATCTCGACGCCTTCTTCGCCGCCGTGGAACAACGCGACAAGCCCTCCCTACGAGGCAAGCCGGTGGTGGTCGGCGGTGTCGGTGGACGGGGGGTCGTCGCGACGGCGTCCTACGAGGCGCGGACCTTCGGGGTGCACTCGGCGATGTCCACGGCGGAGGCCCGGCGGCGTTGCCCAAACGCCGCCTTCCTGTCGGGTCGCTTCCACGCCTACCGCGACACCAGCCGCGCCGTGATGGAGCTGCTCCGCTCGACCAGCCCGCTGGTGGAACCGCTCTCCCTGGACGAGGCGTTCGTCGACCTCGAGGGTGCGGACCTGCCCGACCACTCGGTGACCACGGTCAGCGAGTTCGCCCGGCAGCTGAAGGAACGCGTGCACGAGGTGACCGGTGGGCTCACCGGCTCCGTCGGCATCGGCACCTCCAAGCTGGTCGCCAAGATCGCGAGCGACCTCGACAAGCCCGACGGCTTGGTGGTCGTCGCCCCGGGGATGGAGCAGGACCTGCTGCGCCCGATGCAGGTCACGGTCATCCCGGGGGTCGGTCCCGCCACGGCCGAGCGGCTGCGCCGCGTCGGCGTACACACCGTGGAGGAGCTCGAGCGCCTCACCGAGGACGAGCTGGTCCGCCTGCTCGGTCGCTCCCACGGCTCGGGGCTCTACGCCCTGGCCCGGGCCATGGACGACCGGCCGGTGGAGCCGGAGCGGGAGACGAAGTCGGTGAGCGTCGAGGACACCTACGACACCGACCACGTCGACAAGCGGCTGCTCGAGGCGCTGCTCGACCGCCAGTCGGCGAAGGTCACAGAGCGGCTGCGCAAGGCGCGGATCTCGGGCCGCACGGTTTCGATCAAGGTGCGCTTGCACGACTTCTCCACGGTGAGCCGGTCGGCGACCCTGTCCGCCCCGTCGGACGACGGCCGGCAGATCGCCCGGGTGGCCCGGGGACTGTTCGCCGACCTGGACACCTCCGGCGGCGTACGCCTGCTCGGAGTTGGTGTCTCCGGGCTCGCCGACTGGATCCAGGAGGATCTGTTCGCCGACGACCAGGACGAGGAGGTGGCCCCCGACGAGGCCACCGAGGCCGCGGTCGCCGCAGCATCCCGGCACCGGGGCTGGGCTCCGGGCATGGACGTGGTCCACGAAGGGCACGGCCGGGGCTGGGTCTGGGGATCGGGCCGCGGGGTGGTCACGGTGCGCTTCGAGACCGCGGAGACCGGGCCGGGACGCGTGCTCAGCTTCGACATCGCCGACCCCGCACTCACCCCGTTCAGACCAGCGGAGGAGTGACGCCGCGCATCTCGCAATCCTCGCAAAGTCCTGTCAATCAACACAGAAACCCGGCAAGGTTCGGAGTCGAGACGTGGAGTGGAGGGGACATAGGCGTGGGGTCCGCGGAAAGTATGAGTTTCCGCGGACCCCACTCATTGGAACAGCCGTGATGCTCTGTCCCGAACCGGCGACTCCCGCAGACCCAGTCGTCTCATCACCTTGACGACCTCCGGTGAGTCTCCCCACCAGGCGGATCTGCAGTTTTCATCCGGTCCCCCGCAACCCTTGCGGGCTGCGGTGAAGAGATGTCTACGCGACGTCCGAGGCTCACACAAGGGCAATTCCCGAGGTTCCTCGAACTATTCTTCCGATCGCCCGGTTGCCCACAGAACGGCGCCCGTGATCCACAGGATGAGGCCGTTCTCCACACTGTCTCCACAGGCTCCTGTGGACAACGAACGGGCCGGCAAAAGTCCCAGACCTCACCAGGGGCGGACGTCGTACCCGGCCTCCCTGAGCGCATCGCGAACCGCCACAGCCGCCTCGACGGCTCCCGGCGAGTCCCCGTGCACGCACAGCGACTGCACGTCCCCCGCGCGCGCCATGTCGACGGCGTTCGCGGCGATGTCCCTCGCCCGCTCGATCAGGGCACCCGGCTGGTCGCGGGGCACCAGCCTCCCCTCGGGGGTGTAGCCCCGGTCCGGGAACCCCTCGCGTACGCCGGTGCGGCCGGCCGCTTCGGCCTGCCGCAGGATCGCGGATCCCGGCAGGCCGAGGACGGGGAGCTGACCGCTGGCCTTCAGGACAGCAGCCGCCTGGTCCTCGTCGTCGACGACCCGGTTGTAGAGCGCACCATGGGGCTTCAGGTAGGCGACCCCGATGCCGCAGTCGGCCGCGATCCGGCCCAGCAGGTCGACCTGCTCGGCCACCCATTCGGTGAGGACCCCGGCAGCGACGTCCATGCGCTGGCGGCCGAAGTTCACCCGGTCGCGATAGGAGACCTGGGCGCCGACCACCACGCCCCGTTCTGCGGCGGACTCGCAGACCCGACGCATGGTCGCCTCGTCACCCGCGTGGAACCCGCAGGCAAGGTTGGCACTGGTGACCACCGTCATCAGGCCCTCGTCATCGGTGACGCCCTCGCCGAGGTCCGCGTTCAGATCGATGCGCACGACTCCAGTCTGCCCGCCCGGAGCCGCTGGTACGCCGGTCGCGTCCGTGGCGCCGATCTGGGTCGCCAGCTGGGCCTCTGGGTTCGCTGAGAAGTGCCTGAGAACTCGCGTGGCACGCAACTTCGAGGGGTACGAGGACGTCTGAAGGGGTGAGGCGCCACAACGTGTCACCTCACAGCGCAGGCGGGAATCCCGCACCATCGCCAGGCGTTGGACCAAGCAGGACCAGCGACATCGGTCCACCTGTAGGAAGGGAAGGCCGCCATGACTGCTACTACATCCACCCGTAATGATCGTGAGATCGAAGGGCGCGACAGCGTCGGTCTCTACCTCGACGAGATCGCGCGCACCCCCTTGCTGGACGCCGCGACCGAGGTCGAGCTGTCCAAGACGATCGAAGCCGGCCTGTTCGCTTCGAAGCTCCTCGAGGAAGGCCGAGTCGGTCGTCGCAAGGGCGGCGCACCGAGCTTCGCCACCGAGGCCGAGCTCTTGTGGTTGGTCGAGGAAGGCGAGCGCGCGATGCGGCGCTTCATCAACGCCAACCTGCGCCTCGTGGTCTCGATCGCTCGCAAGTACGGCCGTAGCCAGATGCCGATGCTCGACCTCATCCAGGAGGGCAACACCGGCCTGATCCGTGCCGTCGAGAAGTTCGACTACGCCAAGGGCTACAAGTTCTCCACCTACGCCACCTGGTGGGTTCGCCAGGCGATCACCCGCGGCATCGCCCAGCAGGCCCGCGTGGTGCGGCTGCCGGTGCACGTCGTGGAGGAGCTCAACCAGGTGGGCTCGGCGCGTCGTACGCTCGAGCGCCAGCTGGGCCGCGACCCCGACCCCGAGGAGATCGCCGCCGAGCTCGACATGGACATCGAGCGGGTCCTGGACCTGATGTCCTGGGGACGCGACCACGTCAGCCTGGACACCCCGGTGGACGAGGACGGCGACACCTCACTCGGCGACCTGATCGCGCAGGAGAGCGCGCCAGGCCCCGACCTGACGGTGCTCGACACCGAGTCGCGCGACCGGCTCAACACGCTGGTCGAGCTGCTCGACGAGCGTTCGGCCGACATCGTGCGCTCGCGCTATGGCCTGGTCGACGGACGCCAGCACAAGCTGGCCGACATCGGCGCCCGCCACGGCATCTCGGCCGAGCGGGTGCGACAGCTCGAGCGTGAGGCGATCGCCAAGCTGCGTCGGCTCGCTGATCCCGACCTGGCTGCCTGAGCCGGGTCGGACCCAGACCGCTCGGCGAAGGGCCGGCCTGATCGCTCAGCCGTCCCGTGACCCCGCCGAGACCACCTCCGCGAAGACCTCCGCCACACGTGTGCGGAGGTCTTCGCGCGTCCCGGTGTTCTCGATGACATGGGTCGCGATCGCTCGCCGGTCCTCCCGCGAGGCTTGTGCGGCGATCCGCGACTCCGCGTCCTTCGTCGTCCAGCCACGGTCACCGGTCATCCGGTTGACCTGCACCTCGGGCGGGGCGTCGACGACGATCACCGCGTCAAAGGTGCCGGCACGCCCACTCTCGGCCAGGAGCGGGATGTCGTGTACGACGACCGCATCCTCGGGTGCCTCCTCCTCGAGCTGCACGATGCGCTCGAAGACCAAGGGGTGGACGATGGCCTCGAGCCGCTTGCGCGCCAGCTCGTCGTTGAACACGACGCGTCCCATGGCCGGGCGGTCCAGCTCTCCATCGGGGCCGAGCAGCTCCTCCCCGAACTCCTCGACGACCGCCCTCAGTCCGGGCGTGCCCTTCGCGACGACCTCGCGCGCGAGCACGTCGGCGTCGATGACCACTGCTCCGAGGTCCGCGAGCATGCGCGCGACCGTGCTCTTGCCGGAGGCGACACCACCAGTGAGTCCTACGCGCGTCGTCATGGCGCGATCATCCCAGCCACCGCGAGCTCGGGCGGCTCAGGCCTCGTCCTGCTCCCCATCACTCACCGGAGGCTTGAGCCGGCGCTGCAGCTTCTCGTGTTCCTCACGCTCACGCTTCATCTGGTCATCCCGGTGGACGCGGCGCTGTTGCTCGGCGCGCTCACGCACCTTGCGCAGGAACTCCTCGTCACTCTCGGGGCTCGTCGCCGCCGCGCGTCCCGGCCGGTCGTACTCCGGGAACTCAGGCACGGCCCGTTCGTGGGCCGATGCGCGACGGGTTCCGTGGGGTCGTCCCGCCACGAGGTAGGCGACGGAACCGGCCAGAGGGAAGAACAACACGAGCAGGATCCACCACAGCTTGGGCAGGTTGCGGATCTCCCCGTCGCTGCGGCTGATCACGTCGACGAGGCAGTAGATCCACAGCGCCAGCACCAGGACACCGAAGAGGAGCTCGACACGGATCATGGAGCGAAGTGTGACCTACCCCTGCTCCGGTGTCAGCAGTTCACTGCAGAGTTGTCGCGCGACGGTTCCGCCATGCGGGCCACCTGGTCTCACCGAGGACCGCGGTAAGCGACATCATCGAGGCTGCTGCCACAACCGCCCACAGCACCGCGCTCGACGTCCATGGCCCGTCCGTCGTGTAGGGGAACACCGGGAACAGGTCCTCCAGGGGGCGGGCCAGTGCGAGGTACGCCGACCCGCACACCAAAGCTGTCGCGGTGGACGGCGCGGGCATGGCGACCCCGAGGCAGCGCCGCCAGGTCGTCCAGGCAGTACCCGCGAGCATGGCGCCGATCCCCTGCCACGCCACGTGACCAGGCTTCCCGAAGTAGGCGGTGGAGGTCCAGTGCACCGAGAGGAGCCAGCCGGCCAGCAACACAGCGAGTCCGATGGCCCGAGCGCTGGTGCGCCAGGCGAGACTGCGGGGGAGAGTGTCGACGACGGCAGCCGCCGGTTCGTCGAAGCACCACGCCGCGAGCCCAGCCAGCAGACCGACGGCGATGCCTTGCAGCGGCCACATCGTGTACGGCCACTCCTCGACGATCCGTAGCAGCACGGGCACCGGGGCGAACCCGACCAGGAGAACCAGCCAGGGGACGCCCCGCGCCGCGTGCTCGAGCATCAGTCAGGCTTTGCCGGGGAGCGGGTTGACCAGGACTTCCTGAACTCCCGTCGTCATCGCGAGGACGAAGAGGACCACGGCCGCGACCGCCACGAACCCGAGTAGCCGCAACAGTCCCTGGCGGGGCTGCTCGCGATCGTGCAGCAGCGCGATGATCACCCCCATGACACATAGCGCGACGAGGTAGAGGCAGTACCAGAACGGCGAACCGGTCAGGATCAGCCAGCGCTCGGCATTGCCCTCGACGCCGTACGGACCGCCGAAGTAGGTCCACGGCATGAACACCCGGACGTAGCGCAGGGGCTCGATCAGCCCCTGCATCAGGATCGTCGCCATGATCAGCAGCACGGCAGTGACGATGCCCGCACCACGGAAGGTCAGCCACCGACCGATCACCAGGCCCAGGATCGGCCCCCCGACACAGGACAGCACGCCAAGGGCGAACAGGACGGCGTAGACCCAGCCGTCGCCGACACCACCGAAGGGGATGGAACTCGGCAGCGGAGGCGAGTCGTGGTAGGCCCATACGGCCCAGCCGAAGAACAGGAGGCCGGCGACGAAAGGCACAACGGTGGCAGTTGCCAGAGCAAGGGTCCGGGTGCGTTCGCCGGCCACGACGGCACCGGCGGCGGCGTTGGCCGCATCCGACCGGTGCACGAGGGAGACCATCACCAGCAGTCCGAAGACACCGAGAGTTGTCGCCGGGACGATGACGTGGAACAGCGAGGACGAGACCTTGTCGGGACCCATCACGACCACCGCCACGGTGAGCGCCGCTCCGATCAGGAAGAGTGGATGTCTGAGGTAGCTCTTGACCTCGTGGGTCGCAAGCGCCGAGAACGCCGTCGTTCGCATTTCTTCGGTGGTTCGACTCATCGGGCTACTCCTTGGTTGTTGTGATGTCTGGTGCGTAGGAGGAGGTAGGCGTCCTCCGTGGCGGGCTCCACTGCCCGGGAGTCCGCGCCAGGCTGTCCGCCGACGGACCGCACCTCACCGGTGCCGGTCCGCCACGAGGCTAAGGCGCCGTGGGTCGCCTCGTGCCCGACCCAGACCTGGCCCGCCGCGGTCGCGATCAGCTCCGAAACTGTGCCGTCGAAGCAGATGGCACCGGTGTCGAGCACGATGACCCGGTCGCAGAGCGCCGAGACGTCCTCAGTCTGGTGTGTCGCGAGCAGCACGACGCTGGTGCGTGCATGCTCGGAGAGGATGCCCCGCAGGGAGGCACGCTGTTCTGGGTCGAGACCGGTGGTGGGTTCATCGAGAACGACGACGATGGGACTGCCCATCAGCGACTGGGCCAGGGCGAGCCTTCGACGCTGTCCACCAGACAGCGCGGAGATCCGCTTGGTGCCCCGATCGCCGAGTCCCACCAGGTGCAGCACTCGGCGTACCTCCGCGTGCCGGAGAGTGGAGTCGCTCCACTCCTTGAGCACCGCGATGTAGTCGAGGAACGCAAAGGCGGTCATCCGCTGCGGAAATCCGACCTCCTGCGGGAGGTAGCCGAGCACGCGCCGCGCATTGGTTCGCTCCGCGAGCGTTCCGGTCACTTCGTGTCCCGCAACCGTGATGGATCCGGTGCTCGGGCGGAGCGACGTGGCCAACAACCGAATGAGCGTCGACTTGCCGGCGCCGTTGGGGCCCAACAGTCCGATGACACCGGGGTGTAGGTCGAGGTCCGTTGGGAGCAGCGCCCGTGTCGAGCCATACGACTTCGAGACCTGACGGAGCACGACGATCGGGGTGGTCATGGGCGGCCTCCGGGCAGGTGAACGTGGGTGAGCTGTCCGGCGAGCACCGACGCAGCGAGCAAGGTGACCGCCGCGAAGGCGATCTGGACACCACCTGTGGCGACCGCGTCCAGGGAGCCGCGCTCCGCCCACACGGCGACAACGAGGATCCATCCGGAGGAGAGGACCCCCATGGTGACGGATGCTGTCCACGATGTCAGCAGAGTGAGGGCGAGGACGGTCAACGCGAGTGACGGCAGCAACCATGCGCCACGGTGACCAGCCAGGCCCGGGACGACTGCGCTCATCAAGGCAACCACCGGCAGTGCGGCGGCGACGGCGACGGCAGTACGCAGCAGTGCCATGCGCAGCTTGCTGAACGGCGTGGCGGTCATCAGCTCGCGGGTCGGATCAGAGGCGTCGTACGCGCCGGCCACGAGGAGCGCCGGAAGGAGCGGTGCGACGGCCGCGTAGAACAGCTCCTGCTCGTAGGTGGTGAGCCAGCTGGTGAGAATGGCGAAGAGGATCGCGCCGAGCATGGCCAAGGCCCATGACAGCCACATGCTGGAGGAGGCCCGGATCACCACCAGGTCGGTGTGCGGCACCCCCAGGCGCCGGAGCACGCGAAGGGGCAGTGGGAGCCGCGGCGCCGCGATCTTCGTGGCGACCCCGCTCCAGACGAGGTCCAACGAGTCCGGCTCCACGAGCGGCTTGCTTGAGGCGCGACAGTCGGCGCAGACCGTCAGGTGCGTCTCCACGGCGGCTTGGCCGGCGTGGCTCAGCTCGCCGGCGGCGTACCGCGTCAGCAGCTCCGGACCCGCGTGCCAGGTGTGGATCATCACAAGCTCCCGTTCTCGGCGATCAGCCCGCCGCGCAGCTGCGCCCTGGCTGCCCTCATTCGGCTCTTGACGGTGCCTTGCGGCAGCCCGAGGAGCCGAGCCGCCTCTTTCGTGGTCAGCCCATCGAGCACAGTCGCCTGGACGACTGCGTGCAGCTCGGGAGGCAGACGACGCAAGGCCGACCCGACGTCCCCGTGCTCGACGGCCATGAGCAGCTCGTCCTCGGCGCTCTGCACCATCGGGCTGGCTGAAGAGATCACGTGGGCACTGGCGGGGGACGGTTCCTTGTGTCCCCGGAAGCGGGAGATCAGCCGGCGGATCGCGATGCCCCACAACCACGCGCCAACGTCGCCCTCGCCACGGTACTTACGAGCAGAGCTCCAGGCGGCGACGAACGTGTCTTGCAGGACGTCGGCCACGACGTCGGAGTCCGAGGTACGACGCAGCAAGCGGAGCCGCAGCCACGCTGCGTGCCGGTCGAACAGCTCCCGGAGGGCGGCCTCGTCACCGGCCGCCACCTGCCTAAGCAGGTCGGAATCGCTGATTTCATCTCGCTCCACGCCACCACTGTCGCAACGAAGGGGCCTTTCGGATCACTTGGCGGCTGACAGGTCTAACCCGGTCCCTGACAGGATCGTGCGGTGGACGCGCGCGACCTGAGCACCGAGTCCCGCGTCGCCCTGCTCGTCCCGGGCTCGGTGGTGTACGCCGAGCTGGTGATCGCCCTGCTACGCCGAGGGGTTTTCCCCGTTCCCATGGACGTCAAGCTGATGCCGAGCGAGCGCGAGGACCTGCTGGCCGACCTCGACCCGGCCTTGGTCGTGACGTCCCCGGAACAGCTCGAAGAGCTCCTCGCCACGCTGGTCGCCGAACCCGTTGACGGCCCACCCCTGGGCCGTCCGATCCACCTGACGAGCGGCACCACCGGTCGGCCCAAGGGTGTCTACTCCGGACTGCTCGAGGTTGCCGAGGCCCAAGCGCTGCTCGCGGAAGAGCGGGACCTGTGGGGCTTTCGAGCCGACGACGTGCACCTCGTCCTCAGTCCGATGCATCACTCCGCGCCCCTGCGGTTCGCGACCGGGACGCTGTTGGCGGGTGGACAGGTCGTCGTACCCGGTCCGTTCGACCCGGAGACGGCGACCGCCGCGATTCACCGGCACCGACCCACGACGATGTTCTGCGCGCCGGCCCAGCTGCAACGACTGTTCTCCCACTGGGACGAGCACGGCACCCCGGACCTGACGAGCTTCCGGCTCGTCGCGCATGCCGGAGCGCCCTGTCCCGAGTGGGCGAAGCGGCGCCTCATCGAGGTCTTCCCGGCGGGTGCGACGTGGGAGTTCTACGGGTCGACAGAGGGGCAGTTCACTGCCTGCCGCAGCGAGGAGTGGCTCGAGCGTCCCGGCACCCTCGGACGTGCGCGGCCGGGGCGCATCCTCACAGTCGACGAGGTCGGACACCTGTGGTGCGTCGTACCTCCCCATGCGCGGTTCACCTATCTCGGAGACCCGGTGAAGACAGCCGCTGCCTGGCGCGACACCCCTGCCGGACCGGCGTTCACGGTCGGTGACCTCGGCCGCGTCGACGAGGACGGCTACGTCTTCCTCGACGGTCGCCGCGAGGATCTGGTCATCAGCGGCGGGGTCAACGTCTACCCCGCGGAGGTCGAGCGGGTGCTCGGCGAGGTTCCCGGAGTGGACGACATCGCCGTGTTCGGTGTGGAGGACGAGCAGTGGGGCCAACGCGTGTGCGCCGCCGTCGTCGGTGCCGCGGCCGACGACGCGCTCCGGGCCCACGCACGCGAGCACCTCGCGCCGGCGAAGCGACCCAAGGAGTACCACCGGCTCGACGCGCTCCCCCGCACATCGACCGGCAAGGTACGACGCCTCGACCTGCCCGACCTCCTGTCAGGGAGAGGCTGATGGGGTTCAGCAAGGCAGAGCTCGAGTCGTTCCGGGACGTCGAAGTGCCGGACCTGCTTGCCGAGAACCTCCGGCTCCTGTTCGTCGGGATCAACCCGGGACTGTGGACGGCGGCCGTGCAGACGCACTTCGCCCATCCGGTGAACCGCTTCTACCCGGCGCTGCTCAGGGCGGGCATCCTCACCGAGCCGGTCAGCCCGTCGGCCGGGATGAGCGATCTGGACCGGGACCTCTTCCGCTCGCGTGGGCTGGGCATCACCAACCTGGTGCCACGCGCCACCGCTCGGGCCTCCGAGCTGTCGGCGGCCGAGCTGCGCGAGGGAGGTCAGCGGCTGCGTGAGCTCGTGCGGACGCGCCGCCCGCGGGTTGTCGCGGTCGCGGGCATCACGGCGTACCGCCAGGCCTTCGGCCGCCCGCGTGCCCTCCTCGGTCGCCAGGACGAGCCCCTCGAAGGTGCCGAGCTCTGGGTCGTACCCAACCCCAGCGGACTCAACGCCCACGAGACCATCGCCTCGCTGGCCGAGGCCTACGCCGCCCCCGCTCGTGCTGCAGGCATCATCTGAAGATCCGCATAGTCCCGAACGAACGGCATGCTTTTGACGCCACGCGCGATGCCGAACGTTCGGGACTATCCGTTTCTCTGGGCCGGCTCAGCGGGTGGCCCGGGCGAGTACGGCGACGGCGTCCGCACGTGACCGGTCCACGACCGATCTGGCGAGGAGGGCGAAGGTGCGGTTCGCTCCCGGGCTCGCCGGCCGCAGCCGGGTCAGGCGCACCCTGAGGTCGACGAAGCGTCCCGGCGCCAGACTCGCGGTTCGCATGGTCCCGCCCAGGACGCGGGACGTGACATCGGTCGTGCCGAGGAAGTAGCGGACCCGGAACCTCGCGTTGCCCGGCGTACCCAGAGCCGTGAAGCTGTCCGCGCGGTTGCCGTCGTTCTGGATCCGGACGACCACCTCTCGCACGGCCCGATCGCGCGGGAAGGACTGCGTGATCCGCTGCTGCGCGTACGCCCCGTAGACGTTGTTGCCCACCCACGAACCCCCGCTCGGGCGGATCATCCCGTCCGCGCGCGAGAACGGCGGAGTCGGGACGCTGTAGTGACGGGTGACGGTTGTCGTGTTGCCGGCGCCGTCGGTGCCGGTCACCGCGAAGGTGTGTGCGCCCGGCGTCGAGGTGTCCAGGGGCTGCCGCGGGGGCGTGCACGAGCGCAGGCTGGATCCGCCTTTGTCGGTGCAGGAGAAGACGGGCGTCACGCTCTGTCCCCGGACGTACGACGCCCCCTCGGCCGGCACGTCGACCAGCACCCGAGGCTTGATCGCGTCCGGGACCACGGCACGCACGACACGGTAGGCGAGGTAGCCGTCGTCGTTCTTCAGCTCCCACAGCAGGTTCCCGGCACTGTCCACCTCCGAGGCCGTGGCCCGGCGCTCGGCCGCCCATCCGACGAGGGTGTTCCCGTTGGTGAGGCGACGCGCGGATCCGGCGAAGTAGGTGTACCGGCCAGGGACCGTGTAGTCCCAGACGAGGGTGGCGGTTCCCGCGCCGGGGTCGACGGCGTACTCGGTCACCCGCGACTGCTGACGCGCGATGGTGGGACCGGTGGGGTTGTCGGGGTCGACACAGTGGGCGGG
Source organism: uncultured Actinomycetota bacterium (assembly GCA_963759525.1). GTDB lineage: Bacteria > Actinomycetota > Actinomycetes > Propionibacteriales > Nocardioidaceae > Marmoricola. Next base: position 224,585 of record CAVWZO010000019.1, read on the forward strand.
ATCGTCGCCCAAGACGCCGGACCCGTTGTCATAAATCAGGATGTGCCCGCTCGCGAGCTCGGTCGCCGTGTGCTGCGCGCACGGGCCGCTCGGGTAGGGGTCGTCGGCGAAGGTGAAGTCGCCGTGTCGCCCACCGAGGCTCCACACGATGTCGCCCCGGCTGAACCCGTCGTGCGCCCGCCAGGCGATCTTCAGTACGGCGCTCAGGTGGCGGAACGACGCCAGGATGTCGCCGTCGGCCATGACGTGGATGGAGTTGATGTGCGCGTAGTCCTCGTGCCCGGGTGTCGTGGTCGTCTCTGTTGCCGGGTCCAGGTGCTCGGCACTGTTCCAGGTGTAGACGACCTGGCCCTGCGCATTCACCTCCTGGATCACCGAATCTGTCAGCCCGGTCTGCGAGTTGGGTTCGTACGCCGTGAGGATGCGGCTGCCATCCGCCCGCAGGAGCGAGTCGTGGCCGTCCGTGTGCGCGAGCCCCTGGGTCTCGTAGCGTCTGACCTCCTCGAACTGCGCGTCGAGCTCGACCAGCTGGGAGCCCAACCGGCCCGGCGTCTGCGTCGGAGAACGGGCGACTGTGTAACGGCCGGCGATCCCGTCGGGCTTGAAGTCGAGTGCCCCGAAGCCAGAGGGGAAGGCCTGCACGTGCCTGGGAACGCCATGGTTGTCGAGCACGGCCTCGAAGTTCGGGGTGCCGTCTGCCGCATACCTGCTCAGGTTGAGCAGCACGTCACCCGGAGCGGTGGCAGGAGCCGCGGGGATGACCTCGGTCATTCGCGGAAACCGTTCGGGCAGGTACACCAGCGAATGCGCGGCGACACCTGCGGTGTCCTTGATGATCACCGAGATCTCGTCGCCGGCGCTGAGCCCCTGGATGGTGGTCGTCGCGGCTGTCGTAGGCCGACCGTTGATCGACACCGTCCCCGCAGGGTCGCTGGTGCTGGCCACCACATCGACCGTGCCGCCAGTCGCGGCTGTCGTGGTGAGGCCGTAGCGCTCGACGTCCGGCGCAAACGCCGGGTACATCGCGACCCCGGTGCCAGCCGCAGAGACACTGTGCACCGGCACCACTGCGGCCACCGCCGGTTCGATGGTCAACACCGGCAGGTTGAGGAGCAGGGCCACAGGCAGCAGTCCCTTTAAGAGCTGGGCCGCGCCTGCGCGAGACATGTTCGGAGGCTAGCCGTAGTACGTCGTGTTCCTTCCGCTTTCGCAGAAACCCCGGCAGCCTCGTGGTTTCCCACGGTCCCGTGGGAAACGCCAGCTTCCCTTCCCTTGCAAAGCACGGGAAGTTCGGGCTTACCACGGGACCGCGGCAAACCTGTGACTGAAGTGACCCACAAGCAGAGGAGCCCGGCCCCCTCTCGGGGACCGGGCTCCTTCGACGTGGTGCGGGCGGGTCAGGCGCCGCCGCCGGTGAGCTTCTCGCGCAGCGCCTGCAGCGCCTCGTCCGAGGCGAGCGAGCCGGCCTCGGGCTCGGCACCCTCGTCGGCGACAGGCTCTCCTCCGCTGGAGTACGACGTGGCCTCGCCGGCCTCGACCTCGGCTTGCTTGGCCTCGGCCTGCTGCTTGACGTGGGCCTCCCAGCGCGCGTGCGCCTTGGCGTACTGGTCCTCCCAGATCTTGCGCTGGTCGTCGAAGCCCTCGAGCCATTCACCCGTGTCGGGGTCGAAGCCCTCGGGGTAGATGTAGTTGCCCTGCTCGTCGTAGGTCGCCGACATGCCGTAGAGGGTCGGGTCGAACTCCTCGCCCTCGATCGCGGTGGCGGTCTCGTTGGCCTGCTTCAGCGACAGCGAGATCCGGCGACGCTCGAGGTCGATGTCGATGATCTTGACCATGACGTCGTCGTTGACCTGGACGACCTGCTCGGGGATCTCGACGTGACGCTCGGCGAGCTCGGAGATGTGCACGAGGCCCTCGATGCCCTCCTCGACACGGACGAACGAACCGAACGGCACCAGCTTGGTGACCTTGCCCGGGACGATCTGACCGATCTGGTGGGTACGGGCGAAGTGCTGCCACGGGTCTTCCTGGGTGGCCTTCAGCGACAGGGAAACGCGCTCGCGCTCCATGTCGACGTCCAGCACCTCGACGGTGACCTCGTCACCGACGGTGACGACCTCGCTCGGGTGGTCGATGTGCTTCCAGGACAGCTCCGAGACGTGCACCAGGCCGTCGACGCCACCGAGGTCCACGAAGGCACCGAAGTTGACGATCGAGGAGACGACACCCTTGCGGATCTGGCCCTTCTGGAGCTGGGTGAGGAAACCGTGGCGGACCTCGGACTGGGTCTGCTCGAGCCACGCACGACGCGAGAGCACGACGTTGTTGCGGTTCTTGTCGAGCTCGATGATCTTCGCCTCGAGCGTCTGGCCGACGTACGGCTGCAGGTCGCGCACGCGGCGCATCTCCACCAGCGACGCGGGCAGGAAGCCGCGCAGGCCGATGTCCAGGATCAGGCCGCCCTTGACGACTTCGATGACCGTTCCCTCGACGACGCCGTCCTCTTCCTTGACCTGCTCGATCGTGCCCCAGGCGCGCTCGTACTGGGCGCGCTTCTTGGACAGGATCAGGCGACCTTCCTTGTCCTCCTTCTGGAGAACCAGCGCCTCGACCTTGTCACCGACCTCGACGACCTCGTTGGGGTCTACGTCGTGCTTGATCGACAACTCGCGGGAGGGAATGACGCCCTCGGTCTTGTAGCCGATGTCCAGCAGGACCTCGTCGCGGTCGACCTTCACGATGGTGCCTTCGACGATGTCACCGTCGTTGAAGTACTTGATGGTCTCGTCGATGGCGGCGAGGAAGTCTTCCTCCGAACCGATGTCGTTGACTGCGACCTGCGGAGCGTCGGAAAGGGTTGGGGTGATTGTCATAGGGAAAGTGGGACCTTCGGATGGATAGGAGTCGTGCGGGCACGCGCAGAGGCCCGTTTCACCATCACGAGTGTTGTTCGTTCGTCCATTTCTGGACCGACAGCGAGCTAGAGGCTGCTACGTCTGAGACTCAGGCAGACTTCTGGCGCGCCGCCCAGTCTATCCGCCACCGCGTCTGAGCGTCCAACCGAGCCCCTGCGGTCCCCCTCAGCTGCGGCAGGCTCCCGCTACTGCCGGGCGACGACGAGCACGGCGGAGGGCTCGATCCCGAGTGTGACCCGCTCCCCCACGGCGAATCCACGCGCCTGCGCGCTGGCCATCTGAGCCGTCACCAGCGTGTCGTCCCCCAGGGCACAGTGCACCCGCGAGATGGGACCCAGGAAGGCCACCGAGAGCACGGTCGACGTGCCTTGGGAGTCGGTGGTCACGGTGACGGCCTCCGGGCGGACCATCGCCAGGCCGGAGCCGGAGGTGATCGACCCAGCGAGAGCCGGCACCGAGGCGCCCAGAACCTGGGCCGTTCCACTGGAGACCTGCGCAGGGACCTTGTTGTTCAGCCCGACGAACTCGGCCACGAACGGGGTGGTGGGATGGGCGTACAGTTCCGCCGGCGCAGCGAGCTGCTCCAGCTTGCCCTGGCTCATCACCCCGACCCGGTCGGCCACGGCCAGGGCCTCCTCCTGGTCATGGGTGACGAACAGCGTCGTCGTACCGACCTCCAGCTGCACCCGGCGGATCTCGTCGCGCAGCTGGACCCGCACCTTGGCGTCGAGGGCAGAGAGCGGCTCGTCGAGCAGCAGCACACTGGGCTCGATCGCAAGGGCCCGCGCCAGGGCGACGCGCTGCTGCTGGCCACCGGAGAGCTCGCTGGCGTACTTGTCCTTGTGTGCGGTGAGCCCGACCAGGTCAAGCATGTCGCCCGCACGGCTACGCCTCTTGGCGGTTGCCTCGCCGCGCAGCTTGAGTCCGAAGGCGACGTTGTCGAGCACTGTCATGTGGGGGAACAGGCTGTAGGCCTGGAAGACCATCCCCATGTCGCGCTTGTTGGCCGGCACCCTGGTCAGGTCGTTGCCGCCGACCGACACCGAGCCGGACGTGGCCTCGTCCAGACCCGCCAGGATGCGCAGTGCCGTTGTCTTGCCGCAGCCAGACGGCCCGAGCAGCGCGACCAGCTCGCCTGGGTCCAGGTGGAGCGTCAGCCCGTCGAGGGCGCGGACCGAACCGTAGAGCCTGGTCAGGTCGGTCAGCTCGACTGCTAGCCCGCTACGGGTGGCGGTCGCGGTCTCGGTCACTGTTCGGCTCCTGACACGGCGGGGCCCGTGGCCGTCACGGACGGCATCGGGGTGGTGGGTTCTGTCGCGGCTGAACGCTTGCGGCCCCGGGTGAACAGGGACAGGACGCCGAGCAGCCCGAAGCCGAGCAGCAGGGTCGCCAGCGATGCCACCACGGAGGTGGGGCCGTCGCTGAGCCCGAGCCGGACGATGACGACCTGCAGGTTCTCGTAACCACTCAGCGAGGCAATGGTGAACTCGCCGATCACGACAGCGATCGAGATGAAGGCGGCCGACAGGACGCCGGACCAGATGTTGGGGACGACGACCCGCAAGATCGTGGTGGTCCAGCTGGCGCCGAGGGAACGTGCGGCCTCCGAAAGCGTCTGCAGGTCGATGGCGGCGAGCGCGGCGTCGATGGCCCGGTGGGCGTAGGGCAGCACCAGGACGACGTAGACGAAGGTCAGGGTCAGGGCGGACTCCCCGAAGAAGTAGGTCACCCACAGGTAGACGTCACGCAGACCCACCACGATCACCAGCGCCGGGATGGTCAGCGGCAACAGGCACAGGAAGTCCACGGCCCCCTTGGCCCACGGAGCCCGCAGACGCGTCCAGATCATCGTGGGCACGAGCACCGCAAGCATCAGCCCCACCGTGAAGAGCGCAAGCAGCAGGGAGATGATGATCGCGGAGTAGAGCTGCTCGTTCTGGACGAGGTTCTTCCACGGCTGCAGGGTTCGGCCGCCCTCGATCAGGTTGCGGGTGCCGAAGTCGGCCATGGCGTAGAGCGGGAACATGAAGTAGAGCCCGAAGATCACCAGCAACACTCCGCGGACGACGCGACCCCTCGTCGTACGGCCGGTCACCGCAGCCACCTCGAGGTACGCCGGACAAGGGCGGTGTAGGCAACCATCACCACGCTGACCACGACGATCATCTCCATGGCCAGCGCGAACGCGAAGCCTGCCTGGCCGAGCACGACCTCACTGGTGAGAGCCGACCGGATCAACAGCGGCAGGATCGGGGCGCCCTGGGTGACCAGCGCAGCAGCAGTCGCGTAGGCAGCGAACGCGTTGGCGAAGAGAAGCAGCAGCGAACCCAGGAAGGCGGGAGTCAGCAGGGGGATCGCCACGTGCCGCCAGTACTGCCACTTGGTAGCTCCGAGGTTGACCGCCGCCTCCCGCCATTCCTCGCGCAGACCCTCCAGAGCCGGGAGGAACACGATCACCATCAGCGGGATCTGGAAGTAGCAGTAGACGACGATCAGACCAGTCAGGTCGTAGAGCCAACCCGAGCCGTAGAGGTCCCAGCCGAGGTGTGCCTTGGCCCACGACGTGAGCACCCCGCTGAACCCGATCGTGGCCACGAACGCGAACGCCAGAGCAACACCGCCGAACTGAGCCAGCACGCTGCACACCGAGATGACCATCCGGCGCAGCGCCGAGGTCGGGGGGCTGGCCACGATCAGGTAGGCAAGCAGCGCGCCCAGGAACGCCCCCACGAACGCCGTGGTCCCGGAGAGCAGCACGCTCCTCCACAGCGCAGTCAGAGCGGTGTCGGTGAACAGCGTCCGGATCCGCCCGAGGGAGAAGGCGCCGTCCTCGTAGACCGAGAGGACCACGACGGTCAGCGTCGGGATGATCAGGAAGAAGAAGATGAGCGTGAAGAAGGGCACCAGCGGCAAGCCCTCGCGGACCTTGCGACCGATGCCCTTCCTGGTGCTCACTTCCCGGTCAGCCGATCGCCTTTGCCCAGTTCTTCGCGAGATAGGCCGTCGCCTTGCCGCTGTCTTCCTCGCTGACGATCACCGGCTCGCCCTCGACCTGCGGCAGTGCGTCGTACGCCGCCTTGTCGATGGTGCCGGCCTCGACCATGGCGTCGGCGCGAACCGGCCGGGCACCGCCGGCCAGCCACAGGTTCTGGCCCTCGTCGCTGTAGAGGAACTCCTCCCACAACCGGGCCGCTGCCGGGTGCACCGCGTCATTGCTGATTGCCTGGAAGTAGTAACCGGCCACGGGCTTGCCCGGCGGCACGAACACCTTCCACGACGGCAGCTTGGCCGTCTCGGCGGCGTTGAGGTAGTCCCAGTCGATGACCACGGGGGTCTGGCCGGACTCGATCGTGGCCGGGGTCGGGTCGGACGGCAAGAAGTTCTTGGCCGCCTTGAGGTCCTTGAAGAAGTCGACGCCGGGGGCGACATCGGCGGGTGTGGCCGCGCCCTTCGCAAGCGCGACCATCACGACGCCGGCGAAGGCAGCACCTGCCTGCGTGGGGTCACCGTTGAGTGCGACCTTGCCCTTGTAGTCGGGCTTCAGCAAGTCGTCGAGCGCGGTGACCTCGGGGACCTTCTTGGAGTCGTACCCGATCGACATGTACCCGCCGTAGTCGTTGACCCAGGCACCCTCCGGGTCCTTGAACTCGGCCGGGATCTCGTCGAACTTCTCCACCTTGTAGCTGGCGAACAACGCGGTGTTGGCCAAGGCAACGGACTGACCGAGGTCGAAGACATCCGGGCGCGTGCTCTTCCCCTTCTGCTGCTTGGCGGCGTTGATCTCGTCCTGGCTGGCACCGTCCGGGAGCTGCGAGTTCACCTTGATGTCGTACTTGTCCTCGAAGGCCTTGATGATGTTGCCGTAGTTCGCCCAGGTCGGCGGGAGCGCGATGACGTTGAGCTCGCCCTCCTTCTTGGCGGCCTTCACCAGACCGTCCAGGCCACCGAAGTCCTCGGCCGACGTGGCCTCGGAAGCCTTCACCCCCGACTTGGTGGTGGCGTCGTCCCCCTTGTCCTCCGGTGGGGCACAGGCGGTGAACGTGGCGATGGCCGTGGCAAGTGCCGTGGCGAGGAATATCCGTGAGCTCTTCATGGGGCGTACCTTCCGGTGAGCTGGAGGTGGCGTTGCGAAGCGGCGGTAACCGCGCAGCAGCGCACGAGTGAAAAGTAGCCCCACTGGCCCGCCGGAGCGAGCAACGAAACCCAACGGCGTGGCACTATCCTGCGAACGTGTCTGGAGTCCGCCCCGAGCGACGTCTCGTCGACGAGGCCGAGTCGCTGTTGGCCAACCGTGCCGACTGGGACGCCTACGCCGACGAGTACCAGTCCTCGCACGGCGAGTACCTCGGCGACGCGGGGTTCCTGTGGGGGCCTGAGGGTGTGCGCGAGGACGACGTCCGCGCTCTCGGTGAGGTGACCGGCCGGAGTGTGCTGGAGATCGGCTGTGGTGCCGGGCAGTGCTCGCGCTGGGTCCTTGTGCACGGCGGCAGGCCGATCGGCATCGACGTCTCGACCCGGCAGCTGCAGCACAGTCGGCGCATCGACGAGGAGCACGGGCTCGTCGTACCCACCCTGTGCGCGTCGGCGGCGACACTCCCGTTCGGCGACGCGACGTTCGACGTGGTGTTCTCGGCGTTCGGCGCCCTGCAGTTCGTCGCCGACGCCCCGGCCCTCGTCGCCGACGTGGCGCGAGTGCTGCGCCCCTGCGGAGTCTTCGCGTTCTCGATCACCCACCCGACCCGCTGGATGTTTCCCGACGACCCGGGTGAGGAGGGACTGGTGGCCTCGCAGTCCTACTGGGACCGCACGCCGTACGTCGAGGTCGACGACACGACCGGTGCAACGCGGTACGTCGAGCACCACCGCACCCTCGGCGACTGGGTGAGCGCCCTGTCTCGCAACGGGTTCGTCCTCACCGACCTCCACGAGCCGGAGTGGCCGGCCGACCACGACCGGACCTGGGGAGGCTGGAGCCGGACGCGGGGCCTGCTAACCCCGGGGTCGGCCATCTTCGTGACGAAGCTGACGAACCTCCCCTAGTGCCCACACGCGAAGTTCGCGGCATAACTCGCGCCCCCAGCACGCACCTCGCTGCGTTGGCAACGCTCGAGAGACGTCCAGTCTGTCTTCGCGTCGCCGCCTTGCGATGCACGCACTGGGAGCACGACTCATCTTGCGAACTTCGCGCGAGGGACACTAGCGAATTCCCGATAGTCGGGGCCCGCCATGGTGTCGGTCGACGCAGTCGCGTCAGGCCTTGGCCTTGCGCTCTCCGCCCGATCCCGCCCGCATCATGAGCAGGACCGCGCCGATCAGGCAGAGCAGCCCGCCCACGATCCCGATGACGGGAACAAGCGTGGTGATCGCATTGATCTTGCGGACGTCGGCAGTGGCGTCGTCGACGTTGGTCTTGACCTGGTCGTCGGTGAAGGCAAGCTGAAGGTCGAGCACTTTGGTGCCGTCCGCGAGTGCGCGCTGCTGGTCGTCGATCTGGTTGATGATCGTGCCGGTCTTGGGCTCGACGTAGATCTCCTTGACGTCGTCGTAGGTGCCGTCGACGCCCTCGGCGATCTCGATCTCCTCGCCCTCGAACTCCACCTTGTAGAGGTAGGTCTGGAGGTCCCTGACCTTCACCGTTCGCACGTACTCGGCGTCAACGCTCTTGCCCGCGGTGCCGTCCCAGTAGGGGTAGGTCTTCTTCTTGGCGTCGAAGGGCCACTTGTTGATGAGCCCCTCGTGCTCGGTGGCATCTGCGGGCAGGTACTTGCCTTCGTTGACTGCGAGTGCCGTCTTTCGGTCAGTGGCGAAGACGTCGGTGCTCGCGGAGATGAGCCGCTCGTCGTCGCCGTCCACACAGTCCGGGACGTCGTCCTCGTCGATGACGAGGCAGCTGCTGTTCGCGAAGGCGACGATCTTGTCGTCGGACACCTTGGCGTCGCTCTTCGTGATGCTGGTCGCCTTGACGGCGTTGGCCTCCAGCTCTCCGGAGGCGACATTCAGCTTCTCGGCCTGGCCGCTGAGGTGGGTGGTGGAGTTCACGTCCAGCGGAGTCTTCTTGACGACCCCGGGCGCCCAGAGCAGCGCCACGAGACCGGCTATGAGCAGGAACCCACCCAGCCCGAACAGAACCGGGATTGTTTTTCGCATGTTGAAGCTCCTCCGCCGAACCTTTGTGTGGCCGCACGTTAGCGTACTAACGAGTAGGAACGCCTATTCGGATCCCAGTCGACGCTGAGTCGTTGCCCACATTGGCTGGGTCACAGGCGGCCGTCCTGCACTGCCTGCGTCACCCACGGGATCACCTCGTCGAGCATCTCGTCGAGGTTGGTGGTGCACTCGAAGCCGAGCACGCGCTTGCTCTTCTGCACGTCGGGCACACGCTTCTGCACGTCGTACCGGTACGCCGGGTCGCGGACCAGGGTCAACGGGGCGTCTCCCTTGATCTTGCGCCAGATCACCTCGGCGAGCTCGCGGACGCTGGTGGACTCGGCAGTGGAGATGTTGAAGTCCTCGTTGAGCGCGACGGGCTGGCTCATGCACTCCACGATCCCGCGAGCGAGGTCGCCGCCGTAGGTGTAGTGACGGACCTGGTTGCCTTCCCCCAGGATGTGCAGCGGGTCCTGCCCCTTCACGACCTTCTGGACCAGGTCGGGTACGACGTGGCTCATCGCCAGCTTGACGTTGCCGGAGTCGATCTCGACGTCGCCGAGAGCCCGTCCCTCGCCGATCCCGACGCAGTTGAAGGGCCGAACGATCGTGTAGGGCAGCTGGTACTGGTCCCATGCCGCTTTGGCGAAGTACTCCACCGCGAGCTTCTGGAAACCGTAGGAGGACAGCGGCGGCGGGATCTTGCGCTCGTCCCCTTCCACCGACGGCCAGTGCTCCGTCGACTCGAAGACCATGGAGCTCGACAGGTAGGTCACCTTCTGCAGCTTGCCGCTCCGGTGGGCCTCGATGGCGGCGTCGCACTGCGCGGCCATGATGCGCTCGTTTGTGGCCAGCAGGTCGTAGGCATACGTGTGGAAGTACGAGATGCCACCGATCAGAGCCGCACCCGCGACGAAGTGGTCGCATCCGGAGAGGAGCTTCGTCATCAGCTGCACGTCACGTGCGTCGTCCTCCACGAAGTCGTAGGCGGGGTGGCTGTCATACGACTTCTCCACCGGGCCGTACTTGGAGTAGTTGTCGATCCCGACCACGCTGTAGCCGCGACTCAGCAGCTCCTCGACGAGGTAGCCGCCGATGAAGCCGGCTGATCCGGAGACCAGCACTTTTTCTCTGTCAGCGCTCAAGGTGTCGTCGGTCTTCCCGGGTCGTGGTTGGGCCCGTCGTGGTTGGGCCCGTCGTTGTTGAGTGCGGCGATCCTCGCGGCCCGGCGGCTGACCTCTTCGAGGGTGAGCTGTGGGCCGAAGGCGAACCGGTACCAGCGCAGGTACTTCGGGATCCAGTCCTTGAGCTGGAACGTCGAGTCGCCGAACTGCCGGTCCAGCCAGATCGTCGGAAGCTCGGCCACCGGGCGGCGCAGGCGGCGTGCCTTGGCGGTGAGCTCCAGCCCGATCTCGAAGCCGCTGCGGCTGTGGATGCCGACCTCGCGGATGAACTCGGTGGAGTAGGCCTTGAAGCTGTTCGTGGCGTCCCGCGTGCCAACCCGGCCGAAGGTCCGCAGGGACCGCCCCGCACTTCGGGAGAGGAGGCCCTTGAGCATCGGCCCACCCACCTGCTGGCCACCGGGGCTGTAGCGGGAGGCGGCCGCCACCACCACGCCGCGGTTGACCAGACGCGCCAGGTCGTCGATCTGGCGCGGGTCGTCACTGCCGTCCGCCATGGTGACGACGACGACCGGGTTGGTGACCTGGTCGACGCCGTACCGGATGGCGCTGGCGGGCCCCCGTCCGTAGGTGTTCACCACCACCCGCAGGCGCGCGTCACGGGTCGAGAACCCCTTGACCGCCGGCACCGTGGTGTCCTCGGGGAAGTCGACGACCACGATCACCTCGACGTCTGACTGGACCGCCTCGACGATTCGTTCGAGCACCGGGATGATCGCGTCGCCCTCGTTGTAGGCCGGGATGACGACAGAGACCCCCACGCTCATACGGCGCTCCCCACGCCACGCAGGTTCCACACGTCCACGACAGGGAGGTCGGTCTCGAGCTCGCGGTACACCGCGTGCGGCGCCCCGAGAACGAGCAGGTCACACTCGGCGAGCAGTCGCTCGAGCGGGACGAGGTTCTCATCGACCGTCACGTAAGGGTCCGTGCACAGCACCTCCCTGGACCTGAACTCCAGGATCCGCTTGAGCTTGTAGGACAGGCTCGAGCGGATGTCATCGCTCTCGGCCTTGAACGCCATGCCCAGGATGCCGACGCGCAGGTTCGCCAGGTCGTACTGCTTCTCCAGGTGCGAGACCAGGTAGAGCGGAAGCCCCTCGTTGATCAGCATCGCGGCGTGGCCGAGCACGAAGGAGTTGTCGGTGAAGGCCGCCAGCTGCATGGTGTCCTTGAGCAGGCAGGGCCCGGCGGCGAAGCCCGCGCTGGGCATGTCCTCGGCGCGCGGGTAGTCGTGGGCCAGCGCCCTGCGGATGCGGTCGAAGTCGAGCCCGTGGTCGTTGGCCATCACGTAGAACTGGTTGGCCGCTGCGAACTTGATGTAGCGCCACGTGTTGGTGAACAGCTTCGCGAGCTCGGCCTCCTCGGGCTCGAGCTCGACGAGGGTGTCGGTCAGCGTGCGGAACAGTGCCGCGGCGCGGTCGCGCACCTCCTGGGTACGGCCGGAGACGATCTGCGGCAGCGTGAACAGCTCCTGCATCGCCTTGCCCTCGGCGATCCGCTCCGGGCAGAAGGCGACATCGACAGCCAGCCCGAGCTCGGAGAACATCCGCTCCACGCCGCGCGTCACCCCCGGATAGACCGTGCTGCGCAGCACCAGCAGCTGGCCGTCGTGGAAGTGCATGGTTGCCTCGGCGAGTGCCCGACTGACCGTGTGCGGATCGGGATTGAGGTGCTCGTCGACCGGCGTACCGATCACGACAACGACAACCTCCGCGGCCGAGATGATCGCTGGATCAGTGCTGGCCTTGAGCCGTCCACCCTCGAGCGCACGCTGGAGGAGCGGCTGGGCGTCGGCCTCCTGGAAGGGCAGCTCGCCACTCTCGACGAGCTTCACCGCGTCCTCGTTGATGTCGTAGATGCCTACGTCGAGGCCACGGTGCGCGAAGGCGATGGCCAGAGGAAGGCCGACGTGTCCGCAACCGCCCACCACGACAACGTCGTACGTCGGGGTGTTGCCGGTCACGTGTCACCTCCCGTCCGCCTACCCGTCGAACGCGGGCAGTGTACGGAGGGAACGCTACGTGGTCCGGACTCGCCTCGCGGCTCGTTCGCCATCACCGGGACTGACTTCGTCATCGCGCAGGTTCGTCATCGCGCAGGGATGCCCAGGGATGGGCTTGCGACGCCATAAGATGACGCTCGTCGTAGGCGAACCAGGCACACACGAGGACCACATGAGCACGGAATCCGAGCACCTGAAGGTCCTGTACGGCAACCGCTTCGGCTCCGAAGGGATACAGCGCGCGGACCTCTGGGAGGTGCTGTGCCGCGACTTCTTCCAGAAGTGGGTGCCGAGAGACGCCACCGTGCTCGACGTGGCGGCGGGTCACTGCGAGTTCATCAACAACATCGAGGCCGGACGTCGGGTCGCCGTGGACCTGAACCCCGACGTACTCGTGCACGCCGATGAGGACGTCGAGGCGTTCATCGCTCGCTCGGACGCGATGACGGACATCGCGAGGTCTTCGGTGGACCGGGTCTTCATCAGCAACTTCTTCGAGCACGTCACTCGTGACGTGATCCTCTCGACGCTGCGTGAGGTGTACCGCGTGCTGCGCCCCGACGGCATGCTGCTCGTGCTGCAGCCCAATGTGCGCTACTGCGCCCGCGACTACTGGATGTTCTTCGACCACGTCACCCCGGTGGACGACCGAGCGTTGATGGAGGCGTTTGCCGCAACCGGTTTCGATGTCGAGCTGAACATCCCCCGGTTCCTGCCGTACACGACGAAAAGCAGGCTGCCGAGCGGGCCCGGGCTGGTGAAGCTCTACCTGAAGGTCCCCCTCGCGTGGCGGGTCCTGGGAGCACAGGCCTTCCTGGTGGGCCGTCCCCGCCCCGGGGAGTGAGGTGCGGGAGTCACTGGCGGGCGGCCGGCACCGCGCCTCGGAGCTGATCCGCTCGCAGGACGTGACCCGACTGGTACCAGTCGTCGGGGGCCTGATGATCACGACCCAGGTGCTCTTTCGCGCCTGGGCGGTCTATCCGGCCTGGTTCTTCCTGGACGACTACAACCACCTCATCGCTGCCAGGAGCTCTGGGCTCAGTGGCTCCTACCTGCTGGAGCCGTACGCCGGACACCTGTGGCCGGGAGGACGTCTGGTCGTCTGGCTCATCACCCAGACGGGCTCGCTGAACTGGACGCTGGCTGCCACCGGCACCCTGGTGATGCAGGCAGTGGCGAGCTGCGCCGCCTTGTGGATGCTCGTGGTTCTCTTCGGTCCGCGCAGGATCATCCTGATCCCGCTCGGGTTGTACCTGACCACGGCCCTCACGATGCCGGCGTACATCTGGTGGAGCGCCGCACTCACGCTGCTCCCCGTGCAGATCGCCTTCTTCGTCGCGACCGCAACCTGGGTCAAGTTCCTGCGCACGCGACGGCTCTGGCCGCTTCTCGCAACCGTGGCGGCAATAGCGCTGGGTCTTGCCTTCGACGTGAAGGGCATCCTGGTGCTGCCGGTGCTGGCCTACGTTGCCCTGGCGTACTTCGCGTCGGGGTCGATCCTCCGGCGAGCCAGGAGCGTCCTCGTTCGTTACCGCGTGGCCTGGGTGATCCTGGTCCTCGTCGGTGGGGCCTACAGCGTCTACTACGTCCTCGAGGTTCCCCAGATCACCACGCAATCGTTGTCCTCGTCGCTGCCGGACATCCTCGCCACCATGCTGGGAGCCACGTTCGTCTCCGGGATCCTGGGCGGGCCGTGGCACTGGGAGGTCTCGGCGCCTCCCACCGCCTTCTCCGACCCACCGACTCTTCTCGTCAACGTGTCCTGGGTGGTTCTCACGCTCGTCGTGGTCTGGATTGCGCTTCGTCGTACGCGAACGGTTCGTGCATGGGTGTTGCTGGGTTCCTACCTCTTCGTCCTGGCGGTGCTGCTCGCCAGCACCAGGTCGAACTTCGGCGCCGGTATCGGCCGCGAGTACCGCTACCTGACCGACGCCACCTGCATGACTGCGTTGTGTCTGGGCCTGGCCCTGGCGCCGTTGCTCGGTGCCGTCGAGAGCAGCGGAGACCGGAGTCCGGCACTCGTGGTGCCGGCTCCCCGACTCCTGACTGCTGCCCTCGTGATCACGGTCATGGTGTCCGGACTGGTCAGCTCGGCGACGTACGCGCGGATCTGGCACACCGAGAACGCGAGTGATGCGTACCTGCACAGGTTGCAGGCCGAGGTGCGCGCCGCAGGCCGGGTCGACCTGGCCGAGACCGTCACCCCGGAAGACGTGTTGTCCAACCTGACCGCTCCGCTCAACAACACACGCAGGTTGGCCCCCCTGGTCTCGGATCGAGTCGACTTTCCGTCAACGACGTCACGCCTTGCGGTCGTCGGCCCCGAGGGGGGCCTGCACCGTGCCCTGATCCAGCAGGGCGTGGCTTCCCGCGAAGGGCGGTCCGACGGTTGTGGCTGGCGCGTGACAGAGGACGGGAACGACATCCCCCTGAAGGACCGGGCATTCAACTGGACCTGGTGGATGCGCATCGGCTACCTCGCGGGCGACAGCTCACCGGTCACGGTCACGGCTGGCTCCGACGTGGTGCACACCCGGGTGGCGTCCGGCGTACACAGCCTCTACGTCCGGGTCGAGGGAGCCTTCTCCTCGGTACGGATCGACGGTCTGGACCCAGGTACGAACCTGTGCGTCGATACGATCGAGGTCGGACAGCCCGTCCCCGGAGGCGCCCTGTGAGCACAGCTGCATCGACGCCCGTCCAGCTCGAGCCGACCCGACTAGAGCTGAGTCCCACCTTCCCCGTGCTCGACACCCTGCGTGCCGTCGGCGCGTTGGCCGTGCTCACCACCCACGTGGCGTTCCAGACCGGGGACTACGTGCGGCACGGCATCGTCGGTGCCCTGCTCTCGCGGCTAGACCTCGGCGTCGCGATCTTCTTCGTGCTCTCGGGCTTCCTGCTCTCCCGGCCGTACCTCGCCCGTGCGACTGCAGGACGGCCGCACCCCTCGACGCGGCACTACTACTGGAAGCGGTTCGTGCGCATCTTCCCGGTGTACGTCGTCACCGTGGTGATTGCCCTGATCGCCATCCCGGAGAACGACTTCGGCCGTAGCACCTTGGAGTGGCTCCGCGCGCTCACGCTGACCGACGTCTTCTTCAACGGCCGCCTCCCCCAGGGCCTCACCCAGATGTGGAGCCTCTCCGTGGAGGTGACGTTCTACCTCGTGTTGCCAGCCCTGATGCTGCTCCTGCTGGGTCGACGCGCCGCCTTGCGACCCCGCCGGATCGGGATGCTGCTCCTGGCGGGCGCCGTGCTGAACTGCTGGTGGACCGTCAGCCTCGCCGGTGTAGTCGACAAGGTCACGACCGGGATCCCCTCGCTGTGGCTGCCGGCGCACCTGACCTGGTTCCTGGTCGGGATCGGCCTGGCGACGGTTCACGTGCGGTTCCAGACGGGGACACGGTCGCGGGTCGTGGTCGTGCTCGTGGCACTGGCCCGGATGCCTGGGGTGTGCTGGTCGACGGCCGCGGGTCTGCTGCTGGTCGCGGCCACTCCCCTGGGTGGGCCCATCTTGCTGCTGGTGGCCACCCCGACCCAGTCGGTCGTGAAGCATCTCGCCTACGCGGCGGTTGCCGGCCTGGTCGTGCTCACCGGCATCTTCACCACCTCGGAGAGCCGTTACGCACGGATGATGTCGGCGTCCTGGCTGCGCCACCTCGGCCACATCTCGTTCAGCACCTTCTGCATCCACCTGGTCGTGCTGCACGGCGTACGGGCGGCCCTCGGGCACGAGCTGTTCACCGGCGACGGGCTCCTCATCTGGGGGCTCACGGTCGGCTTCAGCCTGCTCGCCTCCGAGGTGCTCTACCGGCTGGTGGAGAAGCCGGGCCTGCGCCTGAAGAACCGGGGCACGCGCAACGGGACGTCGAGCGAGCCAGCGCAGAGCACCGCCACCACGGCGACCACGAAGTAGTGGGGCCAGGCGATGCTGCCGGCCCACGTCCCCTCACCGCCCCAGGGCGCAAAGCTGTAGGCAAGCGCGGGCGGAAGCACGAGTGCCCCGAGCAACCAGGGTGCCATCGCCGGAAGTCGGCGGTTCAGCACCGAGGCACCGACAACCGCGAGCAGCCCGACCACCAGACCGGGCCAGCCGGCCAACAACCCACCGGCGAGGGCTCCGAGGCTCCCCAACACTGGCGCGGGCACGCTGCGCTCGGCCAGTGAAGGGGCATCAGCGCCACCCCGTCGGCGGGCCATGACCAGCGTCGCCAGGGCCAGCAGTGCGAACAAGGCCAGCCCGGCCGCGAGCGCAACCCGGTAGCCGCGGTCCGGCCCGAACGACATGCTCACCGACGCGTCGTCCGGGCGTACCCGCCAGCCCTGCTGCCACCCATCCACCACGACCGGGGTCAGGCGGTGCTTCCCCTGGACGGCCGACCACCCACTGTTGGTGTTCTGCCGAAGCACCAGCAACCCGCCAGCGGACGACGGCTCGATCGTCCGCTCGACCGGGGTGTCGTCGCGGACCTCGGCGCCCGTCGTCGTGGTGGTGGATCGATCGCCTTTCGAAAGTACGACGGACCGCGGGACGAGGAGGTCCGAGTCCTCGAGGTCCACAGTGTTGGTACCCCTGCGAAGTGCCACCTCCCCAGGGCCGCACAGCTCGGCGCGCACCCTGGCGCCGTCGGCGAGCTCCGCGAGGCTCGTCACGGCAGAGGTCTGGAACCTCTCCCCGTTGACTCCCAGCGTCGGCCCGGATCCGCACGGGAGGCGCAGCGTGTTGGTGGGGATGGCCAACGGGAGGTACGGCAGCCCGGTCAGTCGAAGCTCGGTGATGCCGATCGGCACCGGCAACGCGCTCGAGTCGAACCCAAGGCTGCCCACGCTCTCGGCCTTGGTGACCCGCATGGTGAGCTCCCGGGTGCTGATGGCCGGGAACTGGGCCACGCCGTCTCGTCCGAGCGGGACTTCGCGCCGCCCGCCCGGCCAGGTCAGCACGACCTCGGTCGGAGCCCTCGCCGCAGTGTCTTCCGCAACGCTCAGCCGCAGACCGCTCACCTGGCGCCGGTCCACCCAGTTCAGGCTGATCACTGGCTGCGCGTCGGTGGTCGCCGCCGTCCAGGACGTCCCGGGATCACCATCGACCGCTGCGAGAACCGAGCCCTGCGGGTCGAGCGAACCCGTCGAGCTGTCGTTGAGGTTGACTGGCTGGTCCTCGAACACTCGCGCCGCCAGCGCGGATCCGGGTCCGACCTCTGCCTCGATGGTGGCCCGGTACGTCGCGGCGCTGTGCAGGTCCAGCTCACGATGGAACTCGTACTCCTCCTCGGCAGCGACCTGCCGGTCGGGGACGCAGCGCACGTCACCGTCCACTTCTACACAGCCCCGGCGTGCGTCGGCGACCGCGCGGAGCACGATGTCGTCAGGGTTGCCCCATGCCTCCGGAACCGACGGCACCCGCAACGACCGTTCCACCTCCAGGTCCGGCACCTCGACCTCGGCCAGGACCATGCGGTTGCCGGGCCGCTCCGAGTCGTCCTCGATCCGCAGTCTCCGCGTCTCGTTGTCGTCGAGGGTGACCACCTCCGTCGACCCGCCCTCGAGCTCGATCTCCTCGACCGCGGCGTGGTCGGTCCGGACGCGGACCACCTCACGCTCGGCTCCGGCGGTGATCCGTACCGACCGGACCTCTCGCGGAGCCTCGAAGTCGACCTGCCACGAGGCTGCTTCGTCGGCCCGGTAGTTGGCCCGCCAGGTGGTCTCCACCCGTCCGTCGACTGCCGCGAACGGGTTCTGACCCCCCTGCACCAGGGCGATTGCCGTGGCGTCCGACATCGAGGAGGACGCCATGACACCGTCCGCTCCCCGGATCGTGGCGATGGTCGACCAACGGTCAGCTCCGGGAAGCACGTAGTCGCGCGTCGGGTTGGCCAGTCTGCGCGCCTCGCCACGGGTCCGCGTGGCCGACGCCGCGTCGTGGACCCGGCCGAAGTTTCGCTCCACGTCGCGTAGTCCGTCGGTGAGGATGAGGGAGTCAGGCGCTGAGCCGGCATCGGTGTCGCTGGACAGCACGGTCGGCTCGTCGTCGAGCAGCCCGAGGTCGGTGAGGTCGAGCAGGTCCTCGGGTCCTCCGACGACTGTGGTTGCCTCGCGGGCCTGCACCGCGGCGTGCGTACTGCCTGAGACCTCGAAGATCTCGACGGCCGGGTACTCGCTCTGCCAGCCGCTGTTGATGAGGATGCGCCTCTTCTTCCTGACGAGGTTGGCCTCCCCTCCGATGTCGGGGCCGAAGCTTGCCACCCTCCGCAGGCCGGGCGAGTCCTCGATTGCCCGGTGCACCAGCACGGGGTCAGGGACAAGGCCGAGCTTGGCCAGGTCGTTGCGTACGACGAGGTGCGCCACGCCCGCCCGTCGGAGGTACGACGCCAGCCCGGGCGACCCGCGGCCCTGAGCGAACCGGGCCTCCACGGCGTCGAGCATGCGGATGTTGCCAGCCGGGGTGAGTGGCACGGCATTGCGCACTGCCCACTTGCTTCGAGCCAGGTACTGCAGGGGCTCGTCGCGCGGGGAACCCCACACGTACTGACCGAACGACGAGCCCGGCACCAGCAGCGCCTCGCCGTCCTCGGACCTCTCATCGAGCCAGGCGGCGGTCTTGAGCCAGTAGTCCGGTGTCGCCAGAACCGCCCCGGACGGGGTGATCCGGCCCGTGATGGCGGGTGTCGACGCGGCCAGGACGGCCACGACCGCGGTCCCCACCAGCACCCGGAGGCTGAACCGACGGCCGGCATCGTCGAGGAGGGACGCACCGCTTCGGTGCCGGGCGCGCATCTCCTGCCATACCTGGTCGACCGTCCAGGCGAGTCCCAGCACCAGCGGGAGACGGACGATCGGGTCGAACTTGTGGACGTTGCGGAGCGGTGCGAGGGCACCGTCGAGGAGGGACTGCACCCCGACCGCTCCCCATCCCTGCACCTGTCCGACGTGTCCGGCCGTCACCATCAGCATCCCGACGAGCACACCGAGGACCAGGAACTGCCGGTGGGGGTTGCGCCTGTGCAGGAGACCGCCGACCCCGAGGAGCAGGACCACCCCGCTCAGGATCGGTAGGTGGAAGTACCGGATCAGGTCGTTGCCTGCTCGCGAGGTGCGATCGACGTACGGAACCCAGTTGGAGGTGCCTCGCAGCGCGTCGAAGGCGGTCGTGGAGAAGGTGGTGTTCGCGGCCGACTCGATGAAGTCCAGGAACGGTGGGCTGTAGGCACCGAGCACGAAGAGAGGGACCAGCCACCAGGCCGTTCCGAGCAGGGTGAACAACGGCCACCACGTCATCAGGCTGCGACGACGTGGGCCCGGTGTGCGGGTGACCAGCCACAAGACACCGAGCGGCAGGACCGCGAAGGTCGCTGCGGCGTTGACGCCGCCCACCATCGCGACGGCGAGAGCGGCGAGAGCAGCTGCCCGGCGTGGCGAGCCGCGGGAGCTGCCCACCACCAGTGGCAGCAGCACCCACGGTGCAAGCGCACTCGGCCAGGCCTCGATCGAGATTGGGCCGAGTACCGTCAGCATCCGCGGTGAGAGCGCGTAGGCCAGCCCGCCGACGAGACACGCGAGGTCGGAACGGACTCCCAGCGCACGGGCGAGCAGTACGGCGCCCACGAACGCGACACAGATGACGAGCGAGAGCCAGAGCCGCTGCACCGCCCAGTCCGGGATGCCGAGCACATCGCCGAGCAGGAAGAACGGGCCCATCGGCCACAGGTATCCGTACGCCTGGTTCTGGAGCTGGCCACCGGCGCCGAGCGGGTCCCACAGGTGCAGGGCCCGCGATAGGAACGTCTCGGGGGCGACCGCCAGGTCGAACTTCGTGTCCGGCACCAGGAAGCCCGGGCTCTGGGTGAACGCGAGGCCCGTCAGCAGAACGCATGCAGCCACCAGCCTCAGCGCGGTGCGCAGCCGCTGCGCCTCCCGGACGCCCTGGCTCACTTCCGACGCAGCACGATGACGAGGTTCCACGTCACCACCTCCCGGAGCCCCGGGACCCGGACCAGCCAGCGCGACCACGACGGGTTGTAGCGCGGAGTCAGGTCGATCACCTCGGCAGCGGTCTGCGTGCGCGCCCACCGCAGCCCGGCAGCGACGGTCACCGGGAAGAGCGACTCACCGAACCTGTTCTTCGGCTCGTGCCCGTGCACCCGCCGGTAGCGCCGTCGTGCTCGAGCCCCCCCGAGGTAGTGCCACGGCGCGGTTTCGTGCCCGCCCCACGGCCCGAACCACGTCGTGTAGCTGATGAAGACGGTCCCTCCTGGGCGGGTGACACGAACCATCTCCTCGGCCATCAGCCAAGGGTCGCTGACGTGCTCGACGACGTTGCTCGAGTAGCAGATGTCCAGCGACCCGTCCCGGAACGGAAGCTGCATCCCGCTGCCGATGACGGTACGTGTCGAGATCTCGCCGATGCCCGCAAGCTCGCCGACATCCGCATCGAGTGCGAAGTACGTCGCGCCTGCGGCCTCGAACGCGGAACGGAAGTAGCCAGGCCCGCCGCCGACGTCGAGCATGGACTGTCCCGGCAGGGCCACGTAGTGCGCCAGCTGGCCGACCGAGTCCTGGGCGAGGGCCGTGTAGAAGCGCTCCGGGTCGGGCTGCTCGTAGCGGAACTCACGCAGCAGCCGCACCGAACGCCGTAACGTCGCCCGCCACCGAGGGGCGGGAACGGCGACGGGGCGGGGCACGCGGGCGACCTTATCGCGAGGCTCGGTGACCGATAGCGTGTCCGGAATGACTGAGCCCGTCGACCTCTCGGGAAAACGCGTTGTCTTCCTGAGCTGGCGCGACACCCGGAATCCGGAGGGCGGGGGCGCGGAGATCTACCTGGAGAAGGTGGCAGCCGGGCTCGTGGAGCGCGGGTGCGAGGTGACCATCTTCTGCGCTGCCCACGCCGCTGCTCCGCCGGACGAGGTGGTCGACGGCATCCGGTTCGTCCGCCGCGGGTCGAAGCTTTCGGTCTATCCCGCCGGCCTCGCCGCACTGAGCCGCGGCGACCTCGGGCCGGCCGACGTGGTGGTCGACGTACAGAACGGTCTCCCGTTCCTTTCCCGCCTGGCCACCCGCGCGCGGGTCATCGTCCTCGTGCACCACGTCCACCGCGAGCAGTGGCCAGTGGTCTATCCCGGCCTGACCGGCAAGGTGGGCTGGTGGGTCGAGCATTCGCTCGCGCCCAGGCTCTACCGACGTTGCCAGTACGTCGCGGTCTCGCGCGCGACGCGCAGCGAGCTCCGCGACCTGGGAGTGCGCGGACCCCGGGTAGCGGTGGTGCACAACGGCACCGATCCCCCGACGTCTCTGGCCACCGGCAAGTCCGAGACGCCCATGGTCGCCGTCGTCGGACGGTTGGTGCCGCACAAGCAGGTCGAGCACGCCATCGACTCGGTGCTTGCGCTCCGTGCACGGATTCCCGGGCTACGCCTCCACGTCGTGGGCAGCGGATGGTGGGAGGGGAAGCTCCACAAGTACGTGGAGCAACACGGCGCATCGGAGTCCGTGGTGTTCGAGGGGCACGTCGACGAACAGCGCAAGCACGAGGTCTACGGGGAGGCATGGGTGCTGGCCCTGCCTTCGCTGAAGGAAGGCTGGGGTCTCGTCGTGGGCGAGGCGGGCATGCATTCCACCCCGACGGTCGCCTACCGCAGCGCTGGAGGGACCCGTGAGTCGATCGCGGACGGGGTTTCGGGAGTGCTCGTCGACACGGCCGAGGAGTTCACCCATGAGCTCGGCGAGCTGTTGACCGAGTCCTCGCGCAGGTCAGCGCTGGCGAAGGGGGCGCAGGAGATGAGCCACACGTTCACGTGGCAGCACGCACAGCACTCGTTCGCACTCGTCGTGCAGGAAGTGCTAGCAGGCCGCCGCGTGGACAGCCAGGATCCCGAGCATGCTCAGGGATTGTGAGAGGACGACTTGAGCGTCAGGTCAGCTGTTGCTGCCGTAGTCGATGTTGACCGGCTGGGTGACGTCGGTCGGTGACGCGCCGGGGCTGGTCGCCGAGGTCACGACGCCCACAACGGCGACGGTTGCCACAACGCCGCCTGCGAGCAGGCTGCCGATTGTGACGAGAAGTGATGTTCCCACTATTCAAGACCCTCCCTGGGTGACTCGCGGGTAACTGTAACAGCGCGTTCGGGTCCCTGCTCTCATCTCCGCCCACGTCTCCGGGCAAAACGGACTGCCCCGAGCGTGCCGCCGATCAACGAACCCGCGAAGAGTGACCAAGCACACGCCATCGCCACCCTCCACGTTGGCGGCGTGGATCTCGCTCGAGGGCGATCCAGTGTCTGCACCAGCAGGTCCGAGCCGGTGAAGAGTGCGGCACCGGCGACCGGGGGCGCTGCTCCTGCATCCTTCTCCGTCACCACGTAGGCGATGCCGAGATCGGCCAGCCCCTCGCTCCGCCGCTCTGGGGTGGGGGCCGCCAGGACCCTCCCCACCTGACGGACGCGCGGGTCCTCTCCAGCGATCCGGACCCCTGAGACGTAGAGGTCGTCGCCGGCCACGAAGTCGGGCTCCAGGAACCGACCGGCCGGATCAAGAACCTTGTGGTCCTCGTTCCAGCGTGGCTGCCGGTAGCTGCTCAGGGGCAGCAGCAAGACGTCGCCGGCTTCCGGGGCACGAGTCATTGCGTCGCGAGCACGCTGGTAGTCGGCTGGGTACTCCGCTGGCGAGAGCCGCCCGGAGACACCGAACGCGGCATCAGGCAGTACGGCGATGGAGGCGAGGAGCAGCGCGACCGCGCCGGCCGGTCGGGCTCCCCTGACCAACAGGCCGACGATCCGCGCCGCGCCGTACCCTCCCGCGGCAGCGAGCAAGGGCACACACAACACCAGCATTCGGGAGCCGTCGCGAAGGATTCCCGCGCCCGGGACGTGGGCCACCACCCAGGCCACCTGGTCCGGGGCCAGCCAGGTCACGACAGCCGCTGCAAAGCCGGTGAGCCAGCAGGCGGCAAAGGCGAGGACGTCTCGGCGTCCAGCCGCCTCGCTCCAGCGCCGGAAGCCGATGACCACCAGCGCGACAAGGAGTACGACGGACGCCCAGCCAGCCCACCCCGCCCGGGAGTCCGGAACCACCTCTGCGTTCCAGATCCCGCCGAGGCTCAGAGCTGCGACCGGCGCCGGCATGGATCCCTCGCCCCGCAACGCAAAGGCATCCGCACCCAAGGGGTCCGTCATGGCACTCCCTGCATGGAGCAGTCCCGACACCACCCATGGCGCATTGGCAACCAGGACCAGCACGCCCGTCAGACAAAGCCTGCGTGCGCTTCGGCTCGCGGCAAAGGCGACCAGGACGAAGGCAGTCGCAACACCGGCGCTCGCACTCAGGCTGCCCACTGGCACCAGCCACCAGAGCCGCGTTGGCAGTTCACCGGTGGCACGCCATCGCTGGGCCGCCAGGACCACCCAGGGCAGCGTCGCGTAGGCCACGAGCAGAGGCCAGTGCCCGATCACCAGCCTCTCTGCCACGAACGGGTTCCACTGGTACAGCGCCACCGCCACCAGCTGCGCAGTGAGCGACGACCGGTCGGTCAGGCGGACCGCACCGACTCCCCCAAGAGTCAGCACGGCAAGCAGCATCAGCTTCTGCAACACCATGCCGGGCAGCAGCTCATCGAGGACCGAAACGACCGCATCGGACGGGACAGCACGTGGGAGCCCGGATCCGAACCCCAGGGAGTCGTGCCGCAGCGCGAGGTCCGGAACCCACACCATGTCGTAGCTGAGCACGTAGCCGGACCCGAGAGCCGGTCCGAGCATGAGCAACGCCAGAGCCAGGGACCAGGCGTACGGCAGTACGCGGCGCCAGTCCACCAAGATTCGCAGCCTCCTCCACAGCTCGACGTCGGCCATTGATCCAACCACTGAGCGCCGCTGCCCGTACGCTCGGCGGTGTGAAGGGTCAGTCCAGGAGACCGCCCCGCGGGATGGCGATCGCCGTCGCGATGGGCGTCATGAACGTCTCCACGTACGGCTTCACGATTGTCGCTGCGCGGCTGCTCGGTCCGCGCGACTACGGCGCCTTTGCCGCCCTGATGGGCGTACTGCTTGTGATCACGGTCGCCTCGCTCGCGCTCCAGGCCACGGCGGCACGACGCATCGCCGCCACGCCGGACAACGTCCACCAGATCGAGGGAGTGATCCTGCGGGTGGGCCTGGAGGCCTCACTGGGCATGGGCGCGCTGTGCCTGGTCCTCGGGCCGGTGATCAACCAGGTGGTGCGCCTGAACAGCCTGCCGACGGCAGGTTTGATCGCCCTCGCCGCGGCCCCGTTGACCCTGATGGGCGCTCAGGCCGGGATCCTCCAGGGCGAGCGCAGGTGGCTCCCGCTCGCCATGATGTACGTCGGCGTCGGTGTGCCCCGGCTCGTGATCGGCACCGCCATGGTCCTGTGGCGCCCCACCGAGTTCGCGGCGCTGCTCGCGGTGGTCATCTCTGCCTACGTTCCGGTGCTGGTCGGCTGGCTCGCGCTGCGGCACCCGCGGGAGCCCGGCGAGCGCTCCCCGGACCACAGCAACCGGGCGCTGTGGTCGGAGACCTTCCACAACTCCAACACGTTGCTCGCGTTCTTCGCACTCTCCAACGTCGACATCCTGGTGGCCCGCAACGTCCTCGACGCGCACCAGGCGGGGCTGTACGCCGGTGGCCTGATCATGGTCAAGGCGGTCCTGTTCCTTCCACAGTTCGTGGTGGTGCTCGCCTTCCCCTCGATGTCCAACGCCGCGGCCGCGCGGGCCACCCTGTTCAAGAGCCTGCTGGTCGTCGTACTGCTCGGCGGGCTGACCTCGCTGTGCGCGTGGCTCCTGTCCTGGCTGGCTGTCATCTTCGTGGGCGGCGACCAGTACTCGTCCATCGAGGACGACCTGTGGGTCTTCGCCTGTCTCGGAACCGCGCTTTCGATGGTCCAGCTCCTCGTCTACAGCGTGCTCGCCCGCCAGGCCCGGCGGGCCGTGCTCCTGGTCTACGGGGCCCTGCTCGCGGTGGTGGTGGCAGGGCAGCTGGCGGACTCGGTGATCGGGCTCCTGCTGGTGGTGCTCATCGTCGACGTGGCACTGCTCCTGAGCCTGCTCGTCGTCAGCCTCCTGCACAGCCAGCGTGCTGCCCGTCCCGCGCCAGCGGGAGACGGGTCAGTGAGCCGCGGCGTGCCAGCTGCTGCCGGTCCCGACGGACACGTCGAGGGGGACGGTCAGCTGCGCCGCTGAGGCCATCTGCTCGCGCACGAGCGCCTCGAGTGGCTCGCGCTCCCCGTCGGCCACCTCGAAGACGAGCTCGTCGTGGACCTGCAGGAGCATCCGCGAGCCGAGCTGCTGGTCGCGCAGCGCCTCGTCGACCTTGAGCATCGCGACCTTGATGATGTCGGCGGCCGAGCCCTGAATGGGTGCGTTGAGCGCCATCCTCTCGGCCATCTCGCGACGCTGGCGGTTGTCACTGGTGAGATCGGGCAGGTAGCGACGACGCCCCAGGATGGTCTCGGTGAAGCCGGAACGGCGAGCCTCGTCCACGATGCCGCCGAGGTAGTCGCGCACTCCGCCGAACGTCTCGAAGTACTCGTCCATCAGGCCGCGCGCCTCACTGGTGTCGATGCGCAGCTGCTGCGACAGGCCGAAGGCCGAGAGGCCGTAGGCCAAGCCGTAGTTCATCGCCTTGATCTTCGCGCGCATCTCTCCGGTGACGTCGGTCGGCTCGACCCCGAACACCCGGGCGGCCGTCACGGAATGGAAGTCGTGTCCGGAACGGAAGGCCTCGATGATCCCGGTGTCCTCCGAAAGGTGCGCCATGATCCGCATCTCGATCTGCGAGTAGTCAGCCGTCAACAGCTCGGAGAATCCTGACCCCACGACGAAGGCCTCGCGGATGCGTCGGCCCGCCTCGGTGCGAACCGGGATGTTCTGCAGGTTGGGGTCGGTGCTGGAGAGCCGGCCGGTGGCGGCGATGAGCTGGTTGAACGTCGTGTGGATCCGCCCGTCCTCAGCGACGGTCTTGAGCAGGCCCTGCACGGTCTGTCGTAGCCGGATCGCGTCGCGGTGCTCCAGCAGGTGCTCGAGGAAGGGGTGCCCGGTCTTCTCATAGAGGCTCTGGAGCGCGTCGGCGTCGGTCGTGTAGCCGGTCTTGGTGCGCTTGGTCTTCGGCATCTCGAGCTCGTCGAAGAGGATCACCTGGAGCTGCTTGGGGGAACCGAGGTTGACCTCCTTGCCCACCACGGCGTACGCCGCGTCGGCGGCCTCGCGCACGCGGGTCCCGAAGCCTTCCTCCAGCTCGCTGAGCAGGTCGTAGTCGACAGCGATGCCGACCTGCTCGATGCGGGCGAGCACGTCGATGAGCGGCAGCTCGACGTCGGTCAGCAGACCCGTGCCGCCGCGGCCTTCCAGCTCCTCGTCGAGCGCCGTCGCAAGATCGAGCACCGCGCTCGCGTGGAGCATCGCGGTGTCGCTGGAGGAGTCCTCGTCGAGACCGTCGAGGCTGAGCTGGCCGTCGTCCGTGGTGCCCTGCTTGAGCTCACGCTTCAGGTAGCGCACGGTGAGGTCGGCAAGGTCGTAGGAGCGCTGGTCGGGCCGGGCGAGGTACGCCGAGAGGGCAGTGTCCCGCTCGAGTCCCTGCAGCGGCCATCCGCGGGCGGCGAGCGCGAG
The DNA here is from genome assembly GCA_963759525.1 of uncultured Actinomycetota bacterium. Classification (GTDB taxonomy): domain Bacteria; phylum Actinomycetota; class Actinomycetes; order Propionibacteriales; family Nocardioidaceae; genus Marmoricola. Next base: position 251,450 of record CAVWZO010000019.1, read on the forward strand.
CATCGGTCCCTTGGCGTCGTGCAGCACCTTGGGCTGGTGGGGGTCACCGATCCAGGACACCAGGGCAGCGTCGTCCTCGGGTGTGACGCCCTCCATCGAGACGTGGGCGGCCGTCCCCTCACCGGTGGCGAAGGCCATGCCCAGCACGTCGCCGGTGCCCGAGCCCCACGTACCCTCGAGGTGTACGCCGACCCGCGCACCCTTGCTCGCATGGGCGGCGAGCCAGTCGCCCACCTGACCGGGCTCCAGCCGGCTCATCTCCAGCGCGAAGCCGGACTCGTCGATCTCCTCCTCCGACTGGAGCGTCTCGAAGAGCCGGTCGCGCAGCACCCGGAACTCGAGGCCGTCGAAGAGGGTGTGCACCTCCTGGCGGTCCCACGGCTGCACTGCGAGCTCCTGGGGGACGAGCGTGAGGTCCAGGTCGCAGACCAGCGCATTGAGCCGGCGGTTGCGGATCACGTCATCAAGGTGCTCGCGAAGGCTCTCGCCTGCCTTGCCCTTGATCTCATCGGCGTGGTTGACCACGTTCTCCAAGCCGTCGTACATCGTGATCCACTTGGCGGCCGTCTTGGGGCCGACACCGGGCACCCCGGGAAGGTTGTCCGAGGACTCGCCCACGAGCGCGGCCAGCTCCGGGTAGCGGGCCGGCGGCAGGCCGTACCTCTCCTCGACGGCCGCAGGGGTCATCCGCTTCATCTCCGAAACGCCGCGCATCGGGTAGATGACCGTGGTCCGGTCGTTGACCAGCTGGAAGGAGTCGCGGTCGCCCGAGCAGATCAAGATGTCGAAGTCGTCGACCATCGCCTGCGTGGCGAGCGTGCCGATCACGTCGTCGGCCTCGAAGCCGACCTTCTCGATGAACGGCACGCGAAGCGCGTTGAGCACTTCCTTGATCAACGGGATCTGCCCCTGGAACTCAGCTGGCGACTTCGACCGGTTGGCCTTGTACTCGGCGTACTGCTCGGCGCGGAACGTGGCCCGCGAGACGTCGAAAGCCACCGCGAGATGCGTCGGCTGCTCGTCACGCAGCACGTTGATGAGCATCGCGGTGAAGCCGTAGACCGCGTTGGTGTGCTGACCGGTCGTGGTCGAGAAGTTCTCCGCCGGTAACGCGTAGAAGGCCCGATATGCCAGGGAATGACCGTCGAGCAGCAGCAGCCGGGGCCGGCTGATCTGGGCTCCCCCGGTGTCGGCGCCCGCGGAGGGCGATGCGGGAGCACTCGACGGAGCAGGGGCGGAGGCAGAGGCAGGGGGTGACGCTGGCACGGATTCGACCCTAACGGGTGCCGCCGACAGCTGAGTCGGGAGTGGGCACCAAGCCTGAGGCAGGCGCTACACCGAGTTCTGGCGACGGCGCATCGAGCGCCGCTGGGCGAGCAGCTGGACGAGGTGCCGATTGCTGCCGCCGGCGCCGGCCCGCTCCCTGCTGAGCTTCTTGCGCAGCCCCACAGCGCTGGTGTGGCGGACCGTGCCGAGCGTGGTCAGGCCAAGCCGCGCGAAGAACCGGTTGGTCTCGCGGTTGCCGTCGGTGACCGCAGTGACCTCCGTGATGCCCTTCTCCTCGGCCCAGGTCAGGGCGGCCTCCATCAACGCGTGCCCGTAGCCGTGCCTGCGGAACTGCGGGAGCACCATCAGGAAGGAGGTGTGGACCACCGTCTCGAGTGCCAGCGGGGAGATGGGGCCACGGCTCACGTACATCGTGGCGACAATGCGATCCTCGGCCTCAGCAAGCAGCAGCCGCGTGTCCGGGTCGGCGGCGAGGTTGGCCAGCGCCCGCTCGGCGTCCTCCTGGGCGCGAGCGGAGTCCACTCCGTGCTTGACCATGTCAGCCCACAGCTCGAGCAGTTCCGCCGCGTCTTCGGGGACGGCATCACGAATCAGTGGTGCCTGACGTGGCATGGAAACCCCTAGTTTGCCCCTGCAGCCCCTGGACTGGACGCTGAGAGACTAACCGTCGGGACGGCCGAAGACTAGATGATGTTTCAATCCCGCCCTTCGGGACGCGTGAAGATCGCGAGGCTGCTGGTCTCGCTGGTCGGGTTCTCAGCCGTTGGGCGCGGAGGTCAGGCGACGCCCAGGTAGGCCTCGCGGATGCTGTCGTCCTTGAGCAGGTCCTTGCCCGTGCCCGTCTTGACGATCTCGCCGGTCTCGAGCACGTAGGCGCGGTCCGCGCGCGACAGCGCCTGCTGTGCGTTCTGCTCCACGACCAGGATCGTGGTGCCCTGACTCGCGATCTCGGTGATGATCGTGAAGATCTGCTGGATCAGCTGGGGAGCAAGCCCCATCGACGGTTCGTCGAGACAGAGCAGCTTTGGCCGGGCCATCAGCGCACGCCCGATGGCGAGCATCTGCTGCTCCCCACCGGACATGGTGCCGGCGATCTGCTTGCGCCGTTCGGCCAAGCGGGGGAAAAGACCGAAGGCCCGGTCGAAGTCCTCCCCGATGGCTGACTTGTCCTTGCGGGTGTAGGCGCCCATGCCGAGGTTCTCGGTCACCGTCATGCCGGGAAAGATGCCTCGGCCCTCCGGGGCCAGACACAGTCCCAGCTTCACGCGCTCGTCGGCGCGCAGCTTGGTGATGTCCTTGCCGTCGAAGACGATCTTGCCGGGAGAGATGCCGCGCAGTCCCGAGATGGCCCGCATCGTGGAGGTCTTGCCAGCGCCGTTGGCGCCGATCAGTGCGACGATCTCGCCCTCGTCCACCTGGAGCGAGATGCCGTGCAAGGCCTCGATCTTGCCGTAGGACAACGTCACGTCTTCGAGCTCAAGCAGCATCTTCGGGAACCCCCAGGTAGGCAGCGATGACCTTCGGGTCCTTGGCCACCGAGGCAGGCGAGCCCTCGGCGATCTTCTGGCCGAACTCCAGGACCACGATGCGGTCGGTGACTCCCATGACCAGGCGCATGTCGTGCTCGATGAGCAGCACGGTGACGCCCCTGTCACGGATCTTGCGGATGAGCTCGAGCAGGTTCTGCTTCTCGACCGGGTTGAAACCTGCCGCAGGCTCGTCCAGACAGAGCAGCTTCGGCTCCGTGGCCAGGGCACGCGCGATCTCGAGACGGCGCTGGTAGCCGTAGGGCAGGTTGCGCGCCAGCTCGTTGGCCCGGTCGGCCACGCCGACAAAGCGGAGCAGCTCGATCGCCTTCTGCCGACCGCCCTTTTCCTCCAGCTCGTGTCGGGACATGCCGAAGGTCTTGGCGAAAGCGCGCCTGAACGAGCTCCAGGCGCGGGGCAAGCCACTCCCGCTGACTACTGGAAGCTCCTCCTCCTTGGCCTTGATCCGGAACCCTCGGAACAGTGCACCGACGACACTCGTCTTGTGCCGGGCGTCCGCACCGACCATGACGTTCTCGGTCGCACTCATCTCGGGGAACAACCGGATGTTCTGGAACGTCCGCGCGATCCCGAGCTGCGTGATGTGGTGCGACTTGCGCCCCGAGATCGGGTGCCCGTCGAAGCGAATCTCCCCGGACGTGGGTGTGTAGACGCCGGTCATCGCGTTGAAGCAGGTCGTCTTGCCCGCGCCATTTGGCCCGATCAGGCCGAGGATCTCGCCTTCGTAGATCGCGAAGTCCACCTCGTTCAGGGCGACCACGCCACCGAAGCGGAGGGTGACGCGGTCGACCTCGAGGATGGCCTTGCGCCCGCTCGTTTCAGGGGCCGGCTCCTGCCGCTGTTCCTCAGACATCGGTGGACGCCTCCTCTGCCTCTTGTTTGCGGTCCTCAAGCTCGCGGGCTCGTCTTCGGTTCGGGATCAGACCCTGGGGGCGCAGCACCATGACCGTCACCATCGCGACGCCGAAGGCGAACGGTCGCAGCTCCTCGAACTCGCGGAACCGTTCGGGCAGGTAGGTCAGCAGCGCGGCCCCGACGAGGACGCCGAGGATGTTGCCAGACCCCCCGATAACCACCATCGCCACGAACAGGAACGAGAGGTTCAGCTGGAAGTTGTTCGGCTCGATGAACGCCTGGCGGCTGGCGAACAGCATGCCTGCGACGCCGCCGAGGGCTGCTCCGATCGCAAAGGCCCACAGCTTGAACTTGAAAGCAGGCACGCCCATGATCCCGGCGGCGTCCTCGTCCTCGCGGATGGCCAGCCAGGACCGGCCGACCCGGCTGTTCTCCAGGCGGCGTACTGCCCAGATCATGATGACCAGCACCGCCAGTGCCAGCCAGTAGTACTTGTAGATCTCCAGCACGTTGAAGAACGGCCGTCCCTCCGCGGTCTCCGGGCCGGGAGGCTTTGGGATGCTCGAGACCCCGTTGGGGCCACCGGTCAAGTTGGTGGCGTTGCGCATCACGATCCGGATGATCTCCCCGAAGCCCATCGTGACGATGGCGAGGTAGTCACCGCGCAGCCGCAGCGTGGGTGCCCCGAGGATCACCCCGGAGATCATGGTCAGTGCGATCGCAATCGGAACGCAGGCCGCGAACCCGATTGACCACTCCTCGGAGAAACCGAACTGCTCGCTGATCCAGTTCGTGACCGGAGAGCTGGGCGAGCCGAACAACGCCACCGAGTAGGCGCCGATCGCGAAGAAGCCGATGTAACCGAGGTCGAGCAGACCGGCTAGGCCGATCACCACGTTCAGGCCGACCGCCACGATCATGTAGACGGCCATGATGAAAAGCACGCTGGACCAGTCCGAACCACCCGAGGTCAGGTCGGTGCGGATATAGGCGAAGGGCAGCAGCTCGAGGAACGGTAGGTAGACAAGGAACACCACCAAAGCGAGCATGCCCGCGACGCGCACTCCGCGCGGCATTGAGTCCCACCGGCTACGCACTCCCAAGGCGAATCCGACTCGGCGGCCGTCGGCTTGTTTGAGCTTGTCGATCATGCGCGTGCCTTCCCCAGCGACTCACCGAGGATGCCGGTGGGCCGGAACATCAGGACGACGACGAGGACCACGAACGCGGTCACGTCCTCCCAGTTGGAGCTGAACAGTGTCGAGGAGTAGACCTCCACAACGCCCAGCGCGAAACCACCCACGAGTGCCCCGCGCAGGTTGCCGATGCCGCCGAGCACCGCAGCCGTGAACGCCTTGATGCCGATCAGGAAGCCGATGTCGAACTTGGTGATCCCGAAGCGGAGTTCGTAGAGCACCGCCGCGACACCAGCCATGGCACCGCCCAGCACGAACACGAGCATGATCACCCGGTCCTTGTTGACCCCCATCAGGGCCGCCGTGTCAGGGTCCTGGGCGACTGCACGGACGCCGCGACCGAGGCGGCTCTTGTTCACGAAAGTGTCCAGGGCCAGCATCATCCCCAGCGCTCCGAACACGACAATGAGCTGGATGTTGCTGATCGAAGTGTCACCGATCGTGAACAAGGTCTTGCTGGGCACCAGTGTGGGCAGGCTGATCAGTGCCCGGCCGAACGGCGGGCCGAAGAACGCCCGCAGCACGTAGCCGAAGGTCTCCACGAGCACTAGTGAGCAGCCGATGGCGGTGATCAGGTAGATCAGGGGCGGCGCGTTTTTGCGGCGAAGCGGCCGGTAGGCGATCCGGTCGACCATCAGCGCAACGAACGCCGAGGCGGCCACGGCGGCCACCAGCCCCAGCACCAACGCCAGCGCGATCATCGGGCCACTCGATGCGCCGGTCACCCCCAGCATGGTGTACACGCCCAGGATCGCCCAGGTGCCCACCATGAACACCTCGGAGTGCGCGAAGTTGATCAGGCGCAACACGCCGTAGACCAGCGTGTAGCCCAAGGCCACCAAGGCGTAGATCGCGCCCTTGGAAAGCCCGTTGACGGTGTGCTCCCCGAGGTTGCCGATCAGTTCTGCAAAATCCATTTGTGTTCTCCCCACACCAGAGGGGAGCGGTCAGGATCCTCATCCTGACCGCCCCGTGCTGGTCACTAGGCTCGGACTATTCCTTGGGGATTTCCTGGTCGGCTACGAGCGTGCCGCCCTGGATCTTGTAGGTCCAGATCACGATCTTGTCCTCCTCGACGTCGCCCTTCTCGTCGAACTTGATCTCCTTGGTGATGCCAGGAGCGTCGTAGTCCGTGACGAACTTCTGCAGGTCCTCACGGGTGGTGTTGCCGTCCTTGAGGCCGTCGAGGAAGATCGACATCGCGTCGAAGCCCTCGGCGGCGTAGGCGCCAGGCGTGGCGCCGTACTCCGCCTCGAAGTCCTCGGCGAAGGTGCCTTCTGCCTCCGCGGCGGGCAGGCACGGGCAGCTGATGATCGCGCCCTCGGCCTGCTCACCGGCCGCCTTCGGGAAGTCGGCGCCATACAGGCCGTCGCCGCCCATGAAGGTGCCCTTGTAGCCGCTGCCCCTCAACTGCTTGAGGAACGGACCGGCCTCGGCCGCGTAGCCCGCGTAGAACACTGCGTCCGGACCGGCACTCTTGATCTTCGAGACGGTCGCGGAGAACTCGGTCTGCTTCTCCTGGACCTTGTCGCTGTCGACGACGAGATCGCCGAGCTCGGACTTCACCTTGTCGGCGAGCGGGCCACCGTACGTGGTGCTGTCGTCGACCACGAAGACCTTCTTGACGCTGGCGACGTCACGCAGGTAGCGACTGATAGCTGCGCCTTGCACGTCGTCGTAGCCCACCACGCGGTGGAAGACCGGGACCTGCTCGGTGGTGGTCAAGTCGGTCGCAGTGGCGGAGGCGCTTACCATCGGCACGCCGGCCTCGTTGTAGGTGGCCTTGGTCGCGCGGGTCTCACCGGAGAACGCTCCTCCGATGACGCCTACGAAAGTCTCGTCCGAGGCGATCTTGTTGGCCACGGGCGTCGCCTTTGCGGGGTCACCCTCTGTGTCGAACTCGACCATCTCGACGGTGCAGTCCCCGTTGTCCTCGGACCACTGCTTGAGTGCCATCTTGGCACCGTCACGCGACGGGAGGACGACGCTCGCGTTGCTGCCGCTGAGGGCTCCGAAGAAACCGATCTTCCCGTCGCAGTCGCTGTCGCTGGAACCGGAGGGCTCCGCCGTGCTACCACAAGCCGACGCGCTGATCGCGAGTGCGACCACCAGACCGCCTAGCCCGATTCGAGTGTTACGCCTCAATGGAACTCCTTCATTGTGTGCTCCCGACCCCAGCCGGGACAGATGTGAAACTGATGTGTTGGGCCGATGTCCGAGGTATCGCCCGTCCACCTGCCGCGGGACGCTACACCGCCGAGGGCACAAGGTCACATAGTCAGGCCCGGCGAGTTCGAAAAGTATGCCGATCCGTTACTTGGGTACATAAGCGGGCTGGACCACTCTCAGGGGCCAGATGGCTCCCCGTCGCCGGACGCTGTGGAGGCCACATCGGGGCCATGGCGAACCACACCCTCGGCGACCTGGCGCATCGAAAGCCGCAGGTCCATGGCCGTCTTCTGGATCCAACGGAACGACTCGGGTTCGGTGAGCCGCAGCTGCTCCTGGAGGATCCCCTTGGCCCGGTCCAGCGCCTTGCGCGTGGCCAGCTGCTCCCCCAGGTCCTCCACTTCGGTCTCGAGCTGGCGCACCTCGGCGAAGCGGGAGACGGCCATCTCGATCGCCGGGACGAGGTCGCTCTTGGTGAACGGCTTGACCAGGTAAGCCATCGCGCCGGCATCGCGAGCCCGCTCCACGAGGTCGCGCTGGCTGAAGGCGGTCAGAATGACGACGGGCGCGATCCGCTTCCTGGCCACCTGTTCGGCTGCCGCGAGGCCGTCCAGTCGAGGCATCTTGATGTCGAGGATGACAAGGTCTGGCCTCAGGTCCTCGACGAGTGCGATCGCCTTCTCCCCGTCCTCGGCGAGCCCGACGACGTCGTACCCCTCCTCGGCGAGCATCTCCGCAAGATCGAGGCGGATCAGCGCCTCGTCCTCGGCGATCACGACGCGGGGCGCTCGGGTCGGGGTGGTCACGAGTCGAGAGGCTATCGAGATCCGGTAACTTTGCGGCCGTCGCCCCGGTAGCCCAACGGCAGAGGCAATGGTCTCAAACACCATCCAGTGTGGGTTCGAATCCCACCCGGGGCACCAGTCGCGACAGCCGGCTCGGGGTCAGGCGCGCTGCCATCCGTGACGGGCGCACGGCAAACCCGATCAGCGGAGCCCGACCCTGCGAGCCGATCTGAGGAGTCTGTGGGAACGCCCGAATTCCACAAATGTTGGATGGGGACGTCCAGATGGCCGGTCCCGACGTCACGACCCAACAAATGTGAGGCCCGGCCGGGTGACGCACCTGCGGCGGCGGGTGGGGTGGTCGCCGGCCTGACGATCAGCGGAAATCCGGCACGTAGCAGGTGCAGGGCAGACTCCGCTCTTCGGCCGAGTTGCTGGCGGTCGGCCAACAAATGGGGAGACCCCCACCGGGGTGTTGATGTTGGACGAACGGGTCGGACTGAAGCGCTGATCCTCAGCCAGGCACGTCCAGATCGGCCAGGGTCGACTCGTCGAGCTCCACGGCGCCTGCCGCGAGGGCGGAGTCGAGCTGTTCGACGGAGCTGACTCCGACAATCGGCCGGATCGCGGGTCGCTGGCTCAGCAGCCAGGCCAGCACCACCTGCGAGGGAGCGATGCCCATGCGCTCGGCCACGCGCCCGAGCGCCTCACGACGGCGCGTGCTCCCGGGGTGGTCGTACTCCTGGGGGAACGGCCGGTCCTCGCGGTCATAGCTGCCCTGGATGAGCGGCGAGTAGGCCCAGATCTCCATCTCGGGGTGCTCTGTGACGTAGTCGATGCCCTCGTCGGTGAGGAAGCCGAAGCGGTGGTCCTTGCCCGGCACCTGCGCTCCGGGACGCGGACTGAGGTACGACGTCGTCGGCTGGAGCACCGTCCACGGTTCCACGCCCTGGTCGGCGGCGATCCGGCGAGCCCGTTCCACGCGCCACGTGGGGTGGTTGGAGACCCCGAGACGGCGTACGACACCTCCGGCGACCAGCTCCCCCATCGCGCGGACAGTCTCGGCCAGGTCGGTGGCACGGTCCTCGCCGTGCGCCCAGTAGACGTCGATGCGGTCCAGTCCGAGACGTTCGCGACTGCGCTCGATCTCGCGATGGATGACGTCGGCGCCGAGCCCCTCGACGGGACCATCGAAGTCGCCGGCCTTGGCCGGCTCCTGGCCGACCTTGGTGGCGATCGTGAGGCTCGTGCGCAGGCCGGGGTTCTGCCGAAGCCATCGGCCGAGAAGCTCCTCGCTCTGACCGCCTGCGCCGGTGTCGCTGATCCAGAACGAGTAGCAGTTCGCGGTGTCGATCGTGGTGCCGCCGGCCTCGACGAAGCGGTCGAGCAGTGCAAAGGAGGTTGCCTCGTCGGTGCGGGTGCCGAAGTACATCGTGCCCAGCACGAACTGGTCAGTGCGGTCGGTCATGGGTCAACACTAGGTCGGGGGCGGCGTACGCCTCAGCGATGGCTGCGGTAGGCGGGTGCGACCTCGTTGATCGCGTCGCCCATGCGGTGGATCCGGAGCGCGTTGGTCGAACCGGGGATTCCGGGTGGACTGCCCGCGATGATGACCACGAGGTCACCCTCCTTGACCCTGCCGATCTTGAGCAGCTGCTCGTCGACCTGGCGGACCATCTCGTCGGTGTGCTCGACCGGCGAGGTCAAGAACGTCTCGACACCCCAGCTCAGGGCGAGCTGCGAACGTACGACGGACTCGGGGGTGAACGCGAGGACCGGGATCTTGCCGCGGTAGCGCGCCATCCGTCGGGCGGAGTCGCCGCTCTGGGTGAACGCGACGAGGTACTTCGCACCGATCCGTTCGGCGACCTCGGCCGCGGCCTTGGCGATCACGCCTCCGCGGGTCCGGGGCTGCCAGTCAATGGCTGCCATGCTGTGCAGCTCGTGGTCCTCGGTCGAGCTGATGATGCGTGCCATGGTGCGCACTGTCTCAATGGGATACTCCCCCACGCTGGTCTCACCGGAGAGCATCACCGCGTCCGCGCCGTCGAGGACCGCGTTGGCGACGTCGGACGCCTCGGCCCGCGTGGGTGCAGGGTTGCTGATCATCGACTCAAGCATCTGGGTGGCGACGATCACCGGCTTGGCGTTGCGTCGCGCCTTCTCGACCACCCGCTTCTGCAGGAACGGCACGTCCTCAAGAGGGCACTCCACACCGAGGTCGCCGCGGGCCACCATGAACCCGTCGAAGGCCTTGATGATCTCGTCGAGATTGTCGATCGCCTGCGGCTTCTCGATCTTGGCGATCACCGGCAGCAGCACCCCCTCCTCCTTCATGATCTTGCGGACGTCCTCGACGTCCTTGCCCGAGCGGACGAAGGAGAGCGCGATGAAGTCAACGGTCAGATGGAGGCCCCAGCGGAGGTCTTCGATGTCCTTCTCCGACATCGCCGGAACGCTCACCGGTACGCCGGGGAGGTTGATGCCCTTGTTGTCGCTGACCCGCCCGCCGGTCACGACCTGGGTGTGCACGTCGGTGCCGTCAACCTCGGTCACCCGCAGGCGCACCTTGCCGTCGTCGATGAGGATCTGGTCGCCGGCCGACACGTCGCCAGGCAGGCCCTGATAGGTGGTGGAGGCGATCTCGTTGTTGCCGTCGACCTCGCGGGTCGTGATCGTGAAGGACTGCCCGGTCGTGATCTTCGACGAGCCCTTCTTGAAGCGCCCGAGCCTGATCTTGGGTCCCTGCAGGTCCACGAAGATGCCGACCCCGTGGCCGGTCTCGTCGGAGGCCGCGCGCACTCTGCGGTAGATCTCCTCGTGCTCGGCGTACGTCCCGTGGCTCAGGTTCAGGCGGGCGACATCCATCCCGGCATCGACCAGCTCGCGAATGCGCTCCACCGAGGACGTGGCCGGGCCAAGGGTGCACACGATCTTTGCTCTACGCACGAAGCAAGCCTATCGGCAGATACTTGAACGTTCCAATTTCACGGCCCCGGACCTGAGCTTGCGAAGGACCGGAACGGGCCGGGAGGTCGAGGAGCGGTGCTCGGGGACGAACGAAGAGAGGGTCCGAGCGCCGCGTCTCGAGACCCGGTGAGACGAGAGTCGGCGGCACGGCCCCGGACCGGTCGCGGTTTCCCACAGTCCGTGGGAAACGCCAGCTTCCCGTCCCTTGCAAAGCACGGGAAGCTGCGGGATACCACGGGACCGTGGGAAACCTGGGGCGCGTGGGACTCAGGCGGTGAGGGGGCGCTCGGTCGGGGGGATGGGGGCGGGCAGGGTGGTGGTGCCGGTGAGCCAGGTGTCGACGGCCGCGGCGGCCGCGCGGCCCTCGGCGATCGCCCACACGATCAGGGACTGGCCACGGCCGACGTCGCCGGCGACGAAGACGCCGTCCACGGAGGAGGAGTACGACGAGTCGCGAGCCACGTTTCCGCGGTCGTCGAGCTCGACGCCGAGCTGCTCGACGAGACCCTCGCGCTCCGGGCCGGTGAACCCCATCGCGAGCAGGACCAGCTCGGCAGGGATCTCGCGCTCGGTGCCCTCGATCTCCTGGAACCTGCCCTCCTCGAACCGCGCGTCGACCAGGCGCAGCGCGCGGACGTTGCCGTCGTCGTCGCTGAGGAACTCCTGGGTGGAGACGGCGTACACACGCTCGCCACCCTCCTCGTGGGCTGCGGAGACCCGGAAGACCATGGGGTACGTCGGCCACGGCTGGCCGGCAGGCCGGGTCTGCCCCGGCTGCTCCATGATCTCCAGCTGGGTGATCGACTTCGCGTGCTGGCGGGTCGCCGTACCGAGACAGTCAGCGCCGGTGTCACCGCCTCCGATGATCACCACGTGCTTGCCGTCGGCGCGGATCTGGCCCTCGACCTCTTCGCCGAGCGAGGCGCGGTTGGACTGTGGGAGGTACTCCATCGCCTGGTGGATGCCACCGAGCTCGCGGCCCGGGACAGGCAGGTCGCGTGCGGCGGTGGCGCCCATCGCCAGCACCACCGCGTCGTAGCGTTCGCGCAACGCGTCACCGGTGAGCGTGTCGCCCACGTTGATGCCGGCGCGGAACACGGTGCCCTCGCGGCGCATCTGGTTCAGACGTCGGTCGAGGACCTTCTTCTCCATCTTGAACTCGGGGATGCCGTAGCGAAGCAGGCCACCGATCTTGTCTGCCCGCTCGTAGACCGCGACGGTGTGGCCGGCCCGGGTGAGCTGCTGGGCCGCGGCAAGCCCGGCCGGTCCGGAGCCGATCACGGCGACCGTGCGCCCCGAGAGCCACTCGGGTGGCTCGGGGCGGACGGCGCCGGACTCCCAGGCGCGGTCGATGATCGAGACCTCGACGTTCTTGATGGTCACCGGGTCCTGGTTGATCCCGAGCACGCAGGACGTCTCGCACGGGGCCGGGCACAGTCGGCCGGTGAACTCGGGAAAGTTGTTGGTCGCGTGCAGGCGTTCGATCGCGGTATCCCAGTCGTCGCGCCAGACCAGGTCGTTCCACTCGGGGATGATGTTGCCCAGCGGGCAACCCTGGTGGCAGAACGGGATGCCGCAGTCCATGCAGCGCCCGGCCTGGGTCTTGATGATGGGAAGCAGCGCCCTTCCCGGGCCACCGGGATAGACCTCGCTCCAGTCGTTCGTGCGTTCCTCGACGGGGCGCCGACGGGCGGACTCGCTGCCGTGCTTGAGGAAGCCTTTCGGGTCAGCCATTGGCGGAGCCCTCCTTCGTTGCAGTCGCAGCAGGCTGCCTGTGAGTGACCGCGGACATCGGGACGAGCTCAGCCATGGAGAGCCGCCATCATTGCGGTCGCGACGTCGCTGTCGTCGAGTCCGTCGGCCTCGGCCTTGGCCTTGGCCTCCATCACGATGCGGAAGTCACGCGGCATGATCTCGGTGAAGCGTTCCAGCGCGCTCGGCCAGTCGGCCAGGAGCTCCTGGGCCACGGTCGACTCTGTCTCCTCCGCGTGTTGCCGCACCAGGCTCTCCAGCGCCTCGCGCTCGTCACCCTCGACGGGCGCGAGCTCGACGAGCTCCTTGTTCACCCGGCCCTCGTCGAGGTCGAGCACGTACGCGACGCCGCCGCTCATGCCTGCGGCGAAGTTGCGGCCGGTCTGGCCGAGGACCACCACGACGCCACCGGTCATGTACTCGCAGCCGTGGTCTCCCACTCCCTCGACGACCGCGGTGGCACCGGAGTTGCGCACGCAGAAGCGCTCGCCGGCCTGCCCACGCAGGAAGATCTGCCCCGAGGTGGCGCCGTACGCGATCGTGTTGCCGGCGATGATCTGCTCTGAGGCGTCGAAGGTCGCCGACCGGTCCGGGCGTACGACGATCCGGCCGCCCGAGAGCCCCTTTCCGACGTAGTCGTTCGCATCGCCCTCGAGGCGCAGCGTGATCCCTCGCGGCACGAATGCGCCGAAGGACTGGCCGGCCGATCCGGTGAGGGTCAGATCGATGGTGCCGTCGGGCAGCCCCTCTCCGCGGTACCGCTTGGTGACCTCGTGACCCAGGATCGTCCCCACGGTGCGGTTGACGTTTCGGATCTTGAGCTGGGCACGCACCGGCTCGCCGTTCTCCAGGGCGTCGGCGCACAGCCTCACCAGCTCCTGGTCCAGTGCCTTGTCGAGGCCGTGGTCCTGCGAACGGGTGTTGCGCCGGGCGCTGTCCTCGTTGAGCGGCGGCACGTGGAAGATCGGCGAGATGTCGAGACCGGACGCCTTCCAGTGGGTGACGGCCTCGGTCGAGTCCAGGACGTCGGCACGGCCGATCGCCTCGTCGAGGGTGCGGAACCCCAGCTCGGCGAGCAGCTCGCGCACCTCCTGCGCGACGTACTCGAAGAAGTTCACGACGTACTCGGCCTTGCCTGCGTAGCGCTCACGAAGTACCGGGTTCTGGGTCGCCACGCCCACCGGGCAAGTGTCCAGGTGGCAGACGCGCATCATGATGCAGCCGGAGACCACGAGCGGTGCCGTCGCGAAGCCGTACTCCTCTGCGCCGAGCAGCGCCGCGACGACCACGTCACGTCCGGTCTTCAGCTGGCCGTCGGTCTGCACCACGATCCGGTCGCGCAGGCCGTTGAGCAGCAGGGTCTGCTGCGTCTCGGCGAGGCCGAGCTCCCACGGACCGCCCGCGTGCTTGAGGGAGGTCATCGGTGCCGCGCCGGTGCCGCCGTCGTGGCCGGAGATGAGTACGACGTCGGCGTGGGCCTTCGACACCCCGGCTGCGACCGTGCCGACCCCGACCTCCGCGACCAGCTTGACGTGCACCCGTGCCCCGGGGTTGGAGTTCTTGAGGTCGTGGATGAGCTGGGCGAGATCCTCGATCGAGTAGATGTCGTGGTGCGGCGGAGGCGAGATCAGACCGACGCCCGGCGTGCTGTGACGCGTCTTCGCGACCCACGGGTAGACCTTGTTGCCGGGCAGCTGGCCGCCCTCACCGGGCTTCGCGCCCTGCGCCATCTTGATCTGGATGTCGTCGGAGTTGGTGAGGTAGTCCGAGGTCACGCCGAAGCGGCCGGACGCCACCTGCTTGATCGAGGAGCGTCGCTCCGGGTCGTACAGGCGGTCAGCGTCCTCGCCCCCCTCACCGGTGTTGGACTTGCCACCCAGGCGGTTCATGGCGATCGCCAGGGTCTCGTGGGCCTCCTCGGAGATGGACCCGTAGGACATCGCCCCGGTGGAGAACCTCTTCACGATCTCGGAGACCGGCTCGACTTCGTCGATGTCGATCGGCTCACGCCCTGACGCCTCGGAGTCCTTGAACCGGAACAGCCCTCGAAGGGTCATCAACCGCTCGGACTGGTCGTTGACGCGGGCGGTGTACTGCTTGAACACGTCGTACTTCCCGGCCCGGGTGGAGTGCTGCAGCCGGAAGACGGTCTCGGGGTCGAACAGGTGCAGCTCGCCCTCGCGACGCCACTGGTACTCGCCACCGACCTCGAGCTCGCGGTGGGCTGGCGCGATGCCGCCGATGGGGTACGCCAACCGGTGCCGGCGTGTGACCTCCTCGGCGATCACGTCGAGCCCGATGCCGCCGAGCTTGGACGTCGTGCCGGTGAAGTACTTGTCGACCAGCTCGGTGGAGAGGCCGAGCGCCTCGAAGATCTGGGCACCGGTGTAGGAGGCGACCGTGGAGACACCCATCTTGGACATCACCTTGAGCACGCCCTTGCCCAGTGACTTCACCAGGTTGGCAACCGCCTTCTCCGGCTCGACCTTGACGTAGTAACCGTCGCGGGCGAGGTCCTCGACGGACTCCATCGCGAGGTAGGGGTTGACCGCCGCAGCGCCGTACCCGATCAGCGTGGCGACGTGGTGGACCTCGCGCACGTCGCCGGCCTCGATGATCAGACCGACCTGGGTACGGGTCTTCTGGCGGACAAGGTGGTGGTGCACGGCCGCCGTCATCAGCAGGGACGGGATCGGCGCCCTGGTCGCGTCACTGTGCCGGTCGGACAGCACGATCACGCGGGCGCCGTCGGAGATCGCCTTGCTGACCTCGACGCAGATCTCGTCGAGCCGGCGGGCCAGCGCTTCGCCGCCGCCGCTGACGTCGTAGAGACCGCGGGAGAGGTGGGTGATGAAGCCAGGCATGTCTCCGTCACGGTTGATGTGCCGGATCTTGACCAGCTCGTCGTTCGTGATCACCGGGAACGGCACCACGACCTGGCGACACGACGCCGGCGTCGGCTTCAGCAGGTTGGCCTCGGGACCGATCGAGCCGTTGAGGCTGGTGACCAGCTCCTCGCGGATCGCGTCCAGGGGCGGGTTCGTGACCTGCGCGAACAGCTGGGCGAAGTAGTCGAACAGCAGCCGCGGCCGGTCGCTGAGTACGGCGATCGGGGTGTCGGTGCCCATCGAGCCGAGCGGCTCGGCGGAGGTGTTCGCCATGGGCGTGAGCAGGATGCGCAGCTCCTCCTCGGTGTAGCCGAAGATCTGCTGGCGCCGCGTGACCGAGGCGTGGGAGTGGATGACGTGCTCCCGGTCGGCGACGTCCGCGAGCTGGATCAGGCCGGCGTGCAGCCACTCGTCGTACGGGTGCTCCTTGGCGAGCTCGTCCTTGATCTCCTCGTCCTCGATGATCCGGTGCTCCTCGGTGTCGATCAGGAACATCCGGCCCGGCTGCAGCCGGCCCTTGCGCACCACCGTGGCTGGGTCGATGTCGAGTACGCCGACCTCGCTGGCCAGCACGACGAGCCCGTCGTCGGTGACCCAGTAGCGGGAGGGGCGCAGGCCGTTGCGGTCGAGCACGGCGCCGACCTGGGTCCCGTCGGTGAACACGACGCAGGCGGGGCCGTCCCACGGCTCCATCAGCGTGGAGTGGAACTCGTAGAAGGCGCGGCGCTTGGCATCCATCTCGGTGTGGTTCTCCCACGCCTCCGGGATCATCATCAGTACCGCGTGGGGCAGGCTGCGTCCACCGAGGTGGAGCAGCTCGAGCACCTCGTCGAACGACGCCGAGTCCGAAGCACCCTGCGTCACGATCGGGAAGATCCGCTCGAGGTCGCCTGGGATCAGGTCGGAGGTCAGCAGCGCCTCACGGGCCCGCATCCAGTTGCGGTTGCCCATCACGGTGTTGATCTCGCCGTTGTGGGCGATGAACCGGAACGGGTGGGACAGGGGCCAGCTCGGGAAGGTGTTCGTGGAGAACCGCGAGTGGACCACGGCGATCGAGCTCTCGACACGTTCGTCGACCAGGTCGGGGAAGACGTTGTCGAGCTGCTCGGTGGTCAGCATGCCCTTGTAGGCGAGGGTGCGGCTCGAGAGCGACGGGAAGTAGACGTCGGTCTCGCGCTCGGCGCGCTTGCGCAGGCAGAAGGCGAGCCGCTCGAGACCCATGCCGAGGATCCGGCTGCCCTTGGCGGCGACGAACAGCTGGAAGAACGAGGGCATGCAGTCCAGCGCGGTCTTGCCGAGCGTGGACGGGTCGGTAGGCACCTCGCGCCAGCCCAGCACGGTCAGGCCTTCCTCGCCGGCGATGTCCTCGATGCGCTTGCGGGTCTTGGAGACCTGCTCGTCGTCACCGGGGATGAAGGCGGTGCCAGCGGCGTACGAGTGCTTGGCAGGCAGCTCGAAGTCGACCACCTCGCGGAAGAAGCGGTGGGGGACCTGCATCAGGATCCCGGCGCCGTCCCCGGAGTTGGGCTCGGCACCAGCGGCACCGCGGTGCTCGAGGTTGCGCAGGGCGGTCAAGGCCTTGCTGACGATGTCGTGGCTGGGGACGCCCGTGAGGGTGCCCACGAACGCGACGCCGCACGCGTCGTGCTCGTGCGCGCCGTCGTACAGCCCTTGGCGCGGGAATGCCTGCATGTGCACTCTCCCGTCGTCGGTCAGCGCACTCGGGTCAACCCAGATGAGTGCGGCGTTTGTGAGCATGCTGGTGCTGGGACGACATTGGCCCATGCGGAAAACTCAGCGTACAGCAGCCTTTCGAGGTGTCCGTGGAGCGTTTCAGGAGTCGGATTTCCCGGGTTCGGGGGTCGGATCCAGGGACGGTTGGTCGCTGGCGTCTCGACTGGCTTCGCGTTGTTCGGATTCGTCCTCGTCGGCGGGCGGCGGAGCAGATTCGGTCGGGTCAGCAGACGCCTGATCCTCGACGTACGGCGAGGGCTCGCGCGTCTGCGGCGGGCGGTGACGCCGCCCGACCACCACGAAGTACGCCGCTGCCAGCACGAACAGCACGATCGAGGTCCACACGTTGAACCGCAGGCCGCCGACGTCCTGGAGCTCGACGGGGTCGATCCGCAGGTTCTCGATCCAGCTGCGGCCCACGGTGTAGAGCATCACGTAGAGCGCGAACGTCCGTCCGTAGCCCAGCCGGAACCGCCGGTCTGCCCACAGCAGCAGCGCGATCGCCGCGACGTCCCACAGGGCCTCGTAGAGGAAAGTGGGGTGGAAGGTGGCGAACTCCTCGTAGCCCAGGGGGCGGTGTGCGAGGTCGATCTCGAGTCCCCAGGGGCGGGTCGTGGGCCGGCCGAAGAGCTCCTGGTTGAAGTAGTTGCCGAAACGGCCGATCGCCTGGGCCAGCAGCAGGCTGGGAGCCAGCGCATCGGCGAACGGGCGGATCAGGATCCCGTGGCGCCGGCAGTAGAACCACGCGCCGAGCAGGCCACCCGCAACTGCACCCCAGAGCCCCAGCCCGCCGCGCCAGACCTCCAGAGCCGCGACCGGGTCGCCGCCCTCGCCGAAGTACAGCGCATTGTCGGTCGCGACGTGCCACGCCCGGGCGCCGATCAGACCCGCCGGTACCGCCCACAGTGCAACGTCGCCGACCTGCCCGCGGGTGCCGCCGCGGGCCACCCAGCGCCGTTCGCCGGTCCAGACGGCGACGACGACGCCGAGGATGATCGCCAGGGCGTAGGCGCGGATGGGCACGGGGCCGAGGTGCCACACACCCTCGGGCGGGCTCGGTATGGACAGCAGAGTCAAGGGGTTCGTCATCCGTCTTCCTTCAGGATCTTCTGCAGGTCTTCGGCCATGTCTGAAGGGGACGTCCCACCAGTCCACAGGAGGTCTCCGGCGCCCTCGCGGACAGAGACCACCACGGTGCCGTGGCTGACCTCGTAACCACCGCTGGCGAGCTTCTGCCCGTGCTTGATGAAGATGTCCATCGTCTGGGCCAGGGAATCGATGCGCTCCAACGGACCGGTGACACCGACGAAGTCAGGATCGAAGCGGTCGAGGTAGGTCCGCAGGGCCGGGCGCGTGTCGCGAGCCGGGTCGGTCGTGACGAAGGCGACCTCCAGATCCTTCCGCTCGGCGGCGGTGAGCCTGGCCGTTGCCGAGGCGATCGTGCTCATCACGACCTGGCAGATGTCGGGACAGTTCGTGTAGCCGAAGAAGACCAGCGTCCGGCCCGGCTGACTCGCGAGGTCGAACGGCTTGCCTTCGGTGTCGGCGAGCTGGATCGCGGCCACGGCGTACGGCTTGTCGAGCAGGATCCCGTGGTAGCCGTCGTCGTCCGACGTCTTGATGCCGGTGACGGGCGCCCCGGACTCGGAGGAGGAACCACACCCGGCCAGCAGCACAAGCAGAACCAGCGCTACGAGCCGTCTAGTGGCCATTCCCTTAAGTTCGTCGGGGTCCCCGCGGCCCAGGCACGCCCATCGCTGCGTTGGAGTCGGTCGAAGGAGGTCAACTACGACTTCCCTCCTCCGCCTTGCGCTGCACGCACCTGGACCACGGCTACCCTCGACGACCTTGCGGTCATGACCACTAGCCACGTCGTACACCTGACGCCAGGTCCTCGGTGAGGACCGCCAGCGCCTTCAGGCCCGCCGACCGGTCATCGGCGTCGAGCAGCACCCGGACGAACGCGGACCCGACGATCACCGCGTCGGCGTACGACGCAACCTCGGCGGCCTGCTCCCCGTCGGAGACACCCAGCCCAACGCCCACCGGGAGGTCCGTGACCTCGCGTGTGCGCCGAACCAGCGGGCCGGCGAGCTCGGAGGTGGAGACGCGGGCGCCGGTCACCCCCATGACTGCGGTCGCGTAGACGAAGCCACGACACGCCTGGACGGTGTAGCGGAGGCGTTCGTCGGTGGACGAGGGCGCGACCAGGAAGATCTTGTCGAGGTCATGGGCATCCGCGGCGGCGATCCACTCTTCTGCGGAGTCGGGGGTGAGGTCGGGCGTGATCAGCCCCGCTCCCCCGGCGCCGGACAGGTCTTTCGCGAACCGCTCGACGCCACTGAGCCCATCGGTCCGGCCGCTGGCGCGGCCGTACTGCTCGACCGGGTTCCAGTAGGTCATCACCACTGTCGGGGTGCCGGTCGCGGCGACGGCCTCCACGGTCCGGAGTACGTCGGTCGTGCGGATCCCTCCCTCGAGGGCGCGCTGCGCCGCCGCCTGGATCGTCGGGCCGTCCATCACGGGGTCGCTGTAGGGCAGTCCGACCTCGATCACGTCACACCCGGAGTCGACCATCACGCGCAGAGCGTCGATCGCGCCGGGGACGTCGGGGAAGCCTGCCGGCAGGTAGCCGATCAGCGCCGCCCGCCCCTCGGCCCGGGTCTTCACGAAGGCGCGGGTCGTGCTCATCGGGTGTTCCCCCTCGAGGTCACTTGGCGCCCTCGGCGATCTGCTCCTCGTTCGCGGGGCGAGGCGTGCCGTCGCCGGCCGTCTGGCCAAGCCCGAACCACTCGATGGCAGTGCCCATGTCCTTGTCGCCGCGGCCCGAGAGGTTGACCAGGATCGTCGTCCCCGGTCGCTGTTTCGCGAGCACCATCGCCCCCGCGACCGCGTGTGCCGACTCGATCGCCGGGATGATGCCCTCGGTGCGCGCGAGCAGGGCGAGGGCGTCCAT
Source organism: uncultured Actinomycetota bacterium (assembly GCA_963759525.1). Lineage (GTDB taxonomy): Bacteria > Actinomycetota > Actinomycetes > Propionibacteriales > Nocardioidaceae > Marmoricola. The sequence goes on from CAVWZO010000019.1 coordinate 271,589, forward strand.
GGCATCCGCATCGGTCACCGGCCGGTATGACGCACGGCCGGTCTGCGCGAGGTAGGCGTGCTGCGGGCCGACGCCCGGGTAGTCGAGACCGGCGGAGATCGAGTGCGACTCGATGGTCTGGCCGTCCTCGTCCTGCAGGACGTAGGTGCGCGCACCGTGGAGTACGCCGACCGCACCGGCCCAGATGGTGGCCGCATGACGGGTGGTCTCGACTCCCTCGCCGCCTGCCTCGAACCCGAAGATGTCGACCGATTCGTCGTCGAGGAACGCGGTGAACAGGCCGATCGCGTTGGATCCGCCGCCCACGCACGCGACCACGGAGTCGGGCAGCGCGCCCGTCAGCTCGAGGCACTGTGCGCGCGCCTCGTCGCCGATGCCGCGGCAGAAGTCTCGGACCATGGCGGGGAACGGGTGCGGGCCGGCGGCGGTGCCGAAGCAGTAGGCGGTGTGCTCGACGCTGGCGACCCAGTCACGGATCGCCTCGTTGATGGCGTCCTTGAGGGTGCGCGAGCCCGAGGTCACCGGGATCACCTCGGCGCCGAGGAGCTGCATCCGAGCCACGTTGAGCGCCTGTCGTTCGGTGTCGACCTCGCCCATGTAGACGGTGCACTCCAGTCCGAGGTACGCCGCGGCGGTGGCCGTCGCGACGCCGTGCTGGCCGGCCCCGGTCTCGGCGATCATGCGGGTCTTGCCCATGCGCTTGGTCAGCAGGGCCTGGCCCAGGACATTGCGGATCTTGTGTGCGCCGGTGTGGTTGAGGTCCTCGCGCTTCAGCAGGATCCGCGCACCCGCGCGCTCGCTGAGCTTGGTGGCGTCGTAGAGCAGGCTGGCACCCCGGCGTACTCCCTGAGCATCCGGTGGAACTCGTCAGTGAACGCGTCGTCGGCCATCGCCTCCTGCCACGCGGCGGTGAGCTCGTCGAGCGCGGCCATGAGCGCCTCAGGCATGAACCGTCCGCCGAAGTCGCCGAAGCGACCTCTCTCGTCTGGACCGATCGTGCTCATCGGCCGGCGCCCTGCGAAGCCCCCTGGACGGCCTTCATCGCCGTCACAGCGGCCCTGGGGTCGCCGTCCTTGACCAGCGCCTCCCCCACGAGCACCACATCCGCGCCCTCGGCGGCGTAGCGGGCAGCGTCCTCGGGACCCTCGATCCCGGACTCGGCTACCGCGACGACATCCTCGGGGAGCAGCGAGACCAGCCGGCCAAAGGTGCCTCGGTCGACTTCCAGGGTCTTCAGGTTGCGGGCGTTGACCCCGACCAGTCCGGCACCCACCTCCAGGGCGCGAGCGACCTCGTCCTGGTCGTGCACCTCAGTCAGGACGGTCAGCCCGAGGGAGCGGGCCTGGTCATGAAGCTCCTCGAGCAACGAGCCCTCCAGGGCAGCCACGATCAGCAGGACAATGTCGGCTCCCGCGGCACGGGCCTCGAGCAGCTGGTAGCCGGTGACCACGAAGTCCTTGCGCAGCAACGGTGTGGAAACAGCCGCCCGGACGAGGCGCAGGTCCTCGAGGCTGCCGCCGAAGCGGCGCTGCTCGGTCAGGACCGAGATCGCGTCGGCGCCTCCCGCGGCATAGGCCGCAGCGAGAGCAGCCGGGTCCGTGATCTCGGCGAGCTCCCCCTTGCTCGGCGACCTGCGCTTGATCTCGGCGATCACCGACAGGCCTCGTGAGCGGAAGGAAGGCATCGGATCGATCGGTGCGGGCACTGACTGCACCACGTCGACCAGGTCGGCCTCGCTGAGCGCCGACCTGCGCACCTCAAGGTCCTCGCGCACGCCGGCGACGATGTCGTCGAGCACGGACATGCGGGGACCTTCCCAAGCGGCAGAACAAGGATTCGACACGGACGAAGTGCGCCAGTCCAAGGCTCTCACACGGCTTGTAGAGAGGAACCCGGCAGTACGACGCAGCAGACCGCGCCACGATTTGTCGCCACGAGAAAGGTCTGGAAAGATCAGCCGACGCACACCATGCGTATGCGCCGCAAATACAGTTGCATCGCTTCTCATAATCCAAGTTGAGAAGGATCCTTACCACCCCGGCAATCCGCCAGAACGAGCTGCATCTCGACGGAACAACGGGGTCTGAAATGCTAGGATTGGGTCATGCCACGCCGCCCTGCCGTTACCCTCGCCGCCATTCTCGCCTTTTGTGGAGTCACTGCCTTCTTGTCGGACGAGGCAACGTGGATATCAGTCATCGCCAATACCGCTGTCCATTACGCGATTGGGCCGCTCATAATGGGTCAGATGACTCGTCGGTTGTGGTTGGGCGCTCTGGCCGGCATGGCTACGTGTGCGCTTATGGTAGCTGCGTTCTATGTTGCGGATGACTTGACCAGCCCTTATCCATTCAACGTCACCGGATTTACAACATACTTCGTCCAGGCCTTTCCAGTTGGCGCAATCTGCGGCGCCATTGGAGCCGCGCTTCAACGGGTTCCCCAAGTAGTGCGGTTCACTGGCGTGGCAATCTACTGCGCGTGCGTCATTGCTTTCCAGGTCGCCGTCATATTGCAGCCAAACATGCACACGGCACTCGACGACGCCGCACTGCTCGGAAATGTGGCAGTGTGGTCACTGGCAGCGCTCGCCGTTTCACGGTCGAAGCAGTAGTTCTCGTTCGGGCGAGCTGGTCGCCTGCAAGGCGACAATGCTGTCGCAGGCATCTCGCACGGCGTCGCTGTGCGTGGCGATCAGGACGGTCGCTCCGGTCGACGCCAGCTCGCTGAGCAGTTGTACAACTGCGTCACCGTTGCCCTGATCGAGGGCGCCAGTTGGCTCATCCGCAAGTACGAGGCGAGGGGCCCTGACCAGGACGCGAGCCAGCGCGACACGCTGCTGCTCGCCGCCGGAGAGCCGAGTGATTCGTTCATCCAACCGTCCGGACAGTCCAACCCGCTCCAGCGCGGCTGCCAGTTGCGGCTTGGCCGGCTTCGCTCTTCCGCCCCGATACATCGCAAGCTCTAGATTCTCAAACACGGTCGCGTTCTCAATCAAGGCGTAATCCTGGAAGAGATACCCCAGAGTCGAGCGTCGGAACCGTGCAGACTGACGGGGAGAGAGGGTCGTGAGATCGACGCCGTCAAACTCAATTGCGCCAGACGTCGGCCGTGATAGCAAGCCGATGCAGTTGAGCAGGGTGGACTTTCCGGAGCCACTCGGGCCAGTCAATGCGGTCATCGATCCGGCCGGTAGGTCAAACGACACATGGTTCAGGACGGCTTTCCCGTCGAACTCCACGGACACATCCCTAACGCACAACATTCGCGTACTCCAATCAATCTAGGACGATCAATCTATCGACGGGCAACTGCACGAGACATCACTTGACGGTTCGCCTGCCTGAGTGAGCTCAGGAATCCGCCTGCGAGCAGCGCTGCTAGGAGAATTATGGCAAGGTATTGGGCCCCTGAGAGACTAGGAGGGTCGATTGGAGGCACCGCGCCGATCGCTCGGAGGGATTCGAATTCGCGACGTTGGTTGAGGACACTGATCGGTGTCCAGAGCACCACGGTCAGAAGCAAGGTTCCCTCAACGGCGAGGACCCATTTGTAGATCGCAGTGAACCGCCAACCATGAACGTGCTTGACGAAGATCCTTTGCGACATCCGTCTGGTGTGTACGACTGCCGCGGCGACTCCGGACATGAACACCACAAGACACGCGAGGACGAGGAGAAGCATCGATCCTCGTAGTTCCGATGTCTGCTTGGCGAGCTTCTCGGCGGCAACCGTTGCTGCCGGCGTGAGGGCCAGGACGTAGCGGTCAAGGTCGGCATCTGACTGCAGCGTGGACGTCACAGCCGCTCGATCCTTGAAAAGGACTGCGGACTGCGATGCATAGGCCGCGTAGCTGCTCTCGCTCAAGAGACCCAGCCTCGAAGGCACGTGCACGATGACCGGATCCTCGGCGTAGGTGGCGCCCTCCGGAGCAATCTGAATGTCCCCGACGGCATCGGGCTCCTGGGCATAGGTGAAGATCCGCTGGTCGTTGCGGGTTTCCACCCACTCGTAGTTCAGGCGTTCGCCCTTTGCCACGAGAGCGCCGATGCCGATGGTCGCCGGCAGCTTCTTGCGCTCGCTCCAGCGGCTGGATGGAACGAGGAGCGTCACGGTTGGTGTGGCGCTCGGACGGAAGGTTTCTCCTCGAGCCGTGCGAACGTCTTGCTCTGCCAGGAACTGGTCATTGACGACAAGACCCGTGCCCGTCTTCGCACGCGGGTTCTCGTTACCGATCATGACTTGACCCGCCACGATCACCTGGCCACTTCTGTCGAGACCACGGATCCAGCGGCCGACAGTCGTGTCGAGGCGCCTCTGGTCCTCGGGCTTGTAGACACCACCAAGCGTCACGACCGACAGGTCGCCGAGCTTGTCGAAGGTTGACCTCGCCTCTGCCCGGGCAGCCGCACCAGATGCGAGCGTGATGGTTCCGATGACGGCCGCAAGGGCAACGAACGCTGCCGTGACTCTCACGCCGTAAGCCGCGAACGCAAGGGCCGCGCCGGGGACTTCTCCCTTCAACGAGCCGAGCACGTCTACGGAGGCCAACATTGCGAGCGTTATCGCGTGGGCGACGACCACCGCCAGCAGGAACAGCAGCTGGATTCCAAGACACAACAGGAGGAACGTCGGGACTCCACTCGAGGCACCTTGAATACGAAGGAGAGCCCAGGCGAGGCCGAGGATCACAACGCCTGAGACAGCCCATACGGGCAGGTACCTACGCGCATCGCGACGCAGAACCTCGCTTGCGCTCATCCCGTGCAGGCGTTCGATCGCGTACTGCCTCACGTTCGAAACCGCGTACGCACCGACGATCCCGGCAGAGAGAAGGGCGACAACGAAGAGGCTGGAGTTCCAGAACCTCGGGAGCGGTCCGATTTTGTCCAGCGACCCGGTCTGCGTCTCCATCCCGTGGGTTTGGAAGAATCCCTGCAGGCTGGTGGAGCTCGCCGTGCTCCCGAAGACCTCGTACTCGCCAATCGGCGCGCGGTCTCCGATGTCAGCAAGCGGATGCACCTTGGTGCGCATGCCTGAACTGAAGTCGCCGATCCCTCGATCCAGCCAATCGCTGGCCGGGGAACCAGGGACTCCGCTCACCAGGTACAGGTGGCGCACACTTCCGCGATGGTTACGGTCGGCGACAGACTTCGCGAGGGTAATCCGGTGCTCGCGTGAGAACTGGCCGAGCTCCTGGTAGATCTGCCTCGCGTTCTCGGCTCCATTCCACGACGTCACGGTGACGGTGGCCGATGCCTGCAACGGAGCTTCGTTGGATCGCGACTCGATTGCCGTGTACGAAAGCACACCCGCAACGATCCAGTTGGCGACCAGGATGAACTTAAGCGCCGGCAAGATCACTGGAACTCACTCCTCTCGACTGTGGGGCAGGAAGGGCGAGACCGAATGCCTCGGTCTCGCCCTTCCTGTCTGACTTCTAGTCGCAGTAGCGCCAGTAGGAGTGGTCCACGGAGTTGGCCTTCGCGCGGAGCGACGCGTACGCCCACGAGCCGGCGCTCTTGCATGCGGAGCTCTTGTACTCGCCGTAGCCGTTGATCACGCTCGACGCGTGCTTGCGGCTCGGGTGGTGGTAGTTCGACCAGACCTGGCTCTGGTCGCTCGACACCCCGTAGTTCCACGTGCCACCGCCGGGGTAACTCACGGTCGCCAACGCCGGGACAGCCGTCGCGGCGACGATCACGCTCGCCCCGATCGCGGAGCCGATCTTGGAACGGATGCTTCGGTTCATCCTCTTCCCCTTTTAGTCATGCTGCTTCTCGCTGATCGAGAAGCTCGCGGGTCGAAGTATGTAGTCTCTGTCACGAATGGGCAAGGACTCGAGTTAATTTTTGACACACCGAGCCCGGGAGCAGGCAAGTCGGTCGCTTGCACCAACGGTGGTGGTCCAGCACGCCTCTGACGGCGACTCCTCCGGCCCTCGCCGATCCCAGGGCAGAGCGTCGAGGGGCGCAGTGTCGGGCCAGCGCGGATGAACTTTGGCAGCGGTAGGCAGAAAGTCTCTGACACATCTAGCCCGAGCACTTGACTAGATGATACTGCTCTACCCGGCACGCAACCTCGCGTGCGACCCCAGGAGGAAAAACTACATGAACCGCATCGCTCGATCCGTTGTCGTAGCACTGATCACGGGGGCAGCGTTTCTCGGAACCACAACGTCCGCTGCGACCACCGTCGTCGGCCCGACGGCAAATCGGATCTGCTGCTAGGAAGGGCACGGGCGTAGCGGCTCCCCGCGGCTGTTCATGCCGCGGGGAGCCCCATGTACATGTAGGCGTGAGGTCCCGGCGGGCGGCGTACCCACCATCAATTCGCTCCGGATCCACTCAACCAGTGCTGGCGGGAGCGAACCGCGCACGCGCGAGGCCAGTCGATGCCGCGCCCCGGCGGTAGGCGTCCAGGGCGGCGACCTCGTCACCCGCGTCTTCGAGAAGAGCAGCCAGCTCGAACCATCGCTGCGCGATCTCTCGGTCGACGCCGAGCCCCGACAGGACCTGGATGGCCACACCGTAGGCTGCCCGCGCCCCCTCGATGTTGCCCTCGGCGGCCGACACCTGTCCTCGCAGGACGTGGGTCTCGGCAAGGAGGATCGGCGACTGATCGCCCGCCAGTTTCTCGCTCTGCTCGAGCTGCACCAGCGCCTCGCCGTACTCGCCGAACAGCAGATGCGTCATGGCCAGGGCAAGAAAGTGATCCGCCTTGTCCAGGGCGCTGGCCGCCGACCACTCCAGTTCTCGCTCCGCCTGTCGAAGTGTGTCCTGGGCGGCCTTCGGATCGGGAGGCTCCGACCGCAGCTGCATGAATGCGACCTGGGTACGCAACCGGCCGAGATTGCGGGAGTCGTCGCCGACCTCGAAGACAGCAATGGCTTGTTGGGCAAGGCGCAGGGCGGCGACTGAGGAGCCACGACGGGACTCGATCACGCTGGCGTTCCAGTAGGCGGATCCCTTGGCGAGCGGCGAGTCGATGCGCTCGGCGTTCTCGATGGCTCGCTGGCAGATTCTCATGGCATGTGAGGCGTCACCTTGTTGCATGTACGCCCCTGCCACGGTGATCGTCAGCTGGATCGCCTCGGTTGTCCCGGACAGGTCCAGCTCGTTGATGATCCCCTCGGCCAGCTCGCCGACGGAGATGGCCCGGGCGAAGTCCCCCATCTCCCGGTGGCAGCGACTCAACGCGATTAGCGCCTTGAGCCACGAGACGTCCGGTTGGACGTCTGCTACGAGGTCCTCCAGTTCCCGGACAGCGTCTTCGATCGCGCCGCTGGCTTCCAGGGCGAACGCTCGTACCTGTAAGGCCGCGCGTCGCACTGACTCATCGCCAGTTTCGGGCAAAGCTTGCAGTACTTGTTCGGCGCCCTCGAGGGCTGCCTTGGAGTCGCCGGCCGCCAACGCAAGCTCGGCATAGTCGACCTTCAGCTGCAGTTGCAGGATCGCATCGTCGGCTGGAGTCACCAGCAGTTCTTTCAGGCTGATGCCAAGTCGACCTGCCAGCTTCTCGAGCAGACTCGCTTCGGGACGACGCTGACCGGTCTCGATTCGCGAGATGTAGGCGGTCGAGACGTCGTCGGCGGCCAGTCTCGCCTGCGTGAGGCCTGCGGCGACCCGCGCATTTCGGATACGGCGTCCCAACTCGGTGGGGTCAAGTGTTCGGCTGAGTTCGGCAAGGTGTATGTCCACCTCGCCATTGTGCCTCTCTCCTACCCAAGTGAGAAAGGATTGGCAACTCCTACCTGAAGTTTTTGGCAGCCGCACTGCGCCCATCAGGCTCACACGGTGAGCATGCGGTCGTTCGTCCGATCGTCCTCGCGTCGGGTCGCACACGAGTAGATTCGGGTCAGCTACGAACGCAAAGCGACTGGTGGAACCTGGGAAGGGCAACCCCCATGAGCAACCAGACCCCCGGGACTGCGGGAGACCGGCGCCTCACAGACTCGCAAGACAGGTAGGGCGGATGGCGATCTTCGGCATCGTTGCCGGCGCGATCTCGATCTCGGTGGTCCTACTGATCGCACGCATCTACGTGGTGACGAGTGGAATCGAGGGCCCGTTCTAGCGCGAGCCCAGCTAAATCCGAAAATGACGGTGACCACGCGAGCGAGTGCCCCCTCCCCTCGCGCTCACGCGGTCACGCCATGTGTAGGTTCGGGCCAACGACAAACGCGAACGCGCCCGGCGGAACCTGAGAAGGGCAACCCCATGAGCAACCAGTACCCCCCTCCCAACCCTGAGCAGGATCCTTACGGCCAGCCCGGCCAGTCCGGACAGCCCCCGCCCCCACCGCCGCCACCGCCGTCGTCGGAGCCGCAGTGGAACCCGCAGTCCGCGGGAACCCCGCCACCCGGCTCGGGGGGCGACCCGAGCTACGGGCAGCCCGGGTACGGTCAGCCCGAGTACGGGCAGCAGCCCTACGGCCAGCCGCCCGGGTATCCGCCCGGGCCTGGCGCGCCAGGCGGATACGGTCAGGCGACCTCGAACTCGGGCCTCGCCATCACCTCACTGGTACTCGGAGTTGTCGGCCTGCTTTTCACCTTCCTGTGCGGCTTCGGCGCAATTTGGGAATTGGCTCCGTCATCACGGGCTGGCTGGGGCTGCGGGAGATCGACGCCTCGCAGGGCCGCAAGAGCGGCAAGGGTATGGCGATCGCCGGCATCGTGACCGGCGTGATCGCGATGGTTCTACTGGTCGGCGCCATCATCCTCGTCGCGTCGGGCTCGTTCGACAGCGATCTCTACCTCCGAACGAACTAATGGTCATGACCGCAAGGTCGTCGAGGGTAGCCGTGGTCCGGGTGCGTGCAGCGCAAGGCGGAGGAGGGAAGTCGTAGTTGACCTCCTTCGACCGACTCCAACGCAGCGATGTGCGTGCCTGGGCCGCGGGGACCCCGACGAACTCAAGGGAATGGCCACTAGCCAGCCGAGCTCAGAACCCGTCAAGGGGCGAGCCAGCTGCCTGCGGGCAGGTTGCGCAGCACCCCGAACGCCACCATCGCCACGGCGAAGATCGCGATCAGCACGCCTGAGTGCCGGCGCGTGAGAGCGGTTTTCTCCGCCCCCACCCACATGCGCTGGGACCAGCGCAGCCACCAGAGCGTGAGGACCGGCACCATCAGCACGAAGACGAGGTTGCTACTGGCCGCGCCGAGGATGTCGCCCTGGGTGAGGTCGTTGACCGCCCTGAGCCCGCCACAGCCCGGGCAGTAGTAGCCGGTGAGCGCGAGCCATGGGCAGAAGCCCCAGCTGCCTGCGGTGTGCGGGTCCCGGAAGTGAAGCGCGAGAGTGAGCCCGCCGACGACGCCCGCGGTGACGAGCGGGCCGCGCATCCGGGCCCGTCGCGACAGCGGTGCCGCCGGTGGCGGTGAGCCGCGTGCGCCCATACCCGCCGAGGGCGGATGCGTCACGGGCTCATCCATCGGACCACTAGTGACGGCTGGTGCCGTAGCCCATCTTGTTCAGCACAGCGAGGACGACCAGCGCGATCGGCGCCAGTGCCACGCCGACCCAGAACATGGTCATGCTGTCCACCATCAGGCCGATGCCGCCTACGAAGAACCCAGCGAGGCCCACAACGACGGCCGTCCAGGCTGCAGGGGTGTTGCCGTGGTCGTGTGCCATGAAACTCCTCGGGAAGGGGTCGGGTCGCAACGTCGGCGACATTCTAGTGGCGTGTCCACTGGGACTGCTGCACCCTCCTACGAACCAGCGCGCGGCGGGTTGCTCTCCGTCGGATCGCGTCCTTCGTCGAGGGCGCGCCAGAGGTCCCGGTCGGGGTCGGTACTGCGCTCGCTGCTCGTGCCCGCGCCAGTCGCCGGTGCCGATCCCTGGGCCATTCCCTGGGCCCTTTCCTGGGCCGTTGCCTGGGCCCTTCCCTGGGCACGGGGAGCGTCGTACTGGCTGCCCATCTCGGGCCACCGCCCCACCAGGCGTACGGCAAGGGCCGCGGGGACAAGGGCCACCACCGAGCAGACCGCGGCCGTCCAGAACCATGCGCTGAACCCCTCGTCCTGCGGGCGCCTCCGGATGAGCTCGTCGTAGGAGTCACCCGCCGCGTCCGGCAGCGTGGCGTATCCGACCACGACCGAGACCAGCAGCGCGAGCGCCGCCACGGCGGTGAGCACCGCGAACGCGCGGCGTACCCGGCCGCGGGTCACCAGCAACACCCCCCACGCCGCAAGCAGCACCAGGCTGACTGCCGAGGCGAGCGGGTAGCGGGTGCCGGTGTCGAGCGCTGTCATCGTGGCGTCGCTGCTGCCGCTCGGCGAGCTGCCTCCCAGCCATGGCTTCGCGCTGGCTACCGCAGCCAGAGCGGCCGACGCCAGCCCGAGCAGCACGACGGGCCCGAACGTACGCCCGCCAGAGCCAGAGTTCGGGCCAGGGTCCTGCCCGGCGTTCCGGTCAGCCATCCGCATCCCCGGCGAGCAGGACGTCACGGTCGAAGCACGAGTCTGCGCCGGTGTGACACGCGGGACCCTTCTGGTCGACCTTGAGCAGGACCGTGTCGCCGTCACAGTCGAGGCGTACCTCGACCACGCGCTGGGTGTTCCCGGAGGTCTCGCCCTTGACCCAGTACTCCCGGCGCGAGCGACTCCAGTACGTCCCCCGCCCGGTGGTCAGGGTGCGGTGCAGGGCCTCGTCGTCCATCCAGCCGAGCATGAGCACATCGCCGGTGTCGTGCTGTTGCACCACCGCGGGCACCAGCCCCTCGGCGTTGCGCTTGAGCCGTCCGGCGACGGCGGGATCCAGAGCTGTCCTACCGGGGTCAGTCACCAGTCCAGTATCCGCGACCGGCTCGCTATCGAGCCTGCTGGGCCACCCAGGAGGAGTGCAACCGGGCATAGACGCCGGGTTCCCCATCGGCCATCAGCTGCGCGACCAGCTCCGCGTGGGTCCCGCGCTGGACGACACGACCCTTGTCGAAGACGATCACCTCGTCGGCGTTCTCGGCCGTGGAGAGCCGGTGGGCGATCGTCACCGACGTACGGCCGCTCATCAGCCGCTCCAAGGCACGACCGATGCGCATCTCCAGCGCCGGATCCACTGCACTGGTCGCCTCGTCGAGGACGAGCAGGTCGGGATCGGCGAGGTGCGCGCGCAGCAGGGCCACGAGCTGGCGCTCCCCGGCCGAGAGCGACTCACCGCGCTGGCCGACACGGGTGTCGAGGCCGTGGGGAAGGCCCTCGAGCCAGTCGCCGAGCCCGAGCTCGCCGGCCGACGCCACCACCCGCTCACGGGTAGTGTCGAGGTCGCCGTAACGGACGTTGTCCATCAGCGTCGAGTCGAAGAGGAACCCCTCCTGCGGGACGAGTACCACCCGGCGTCGCAGGGAGGCGAACTCGACCGACCTGACGTCGACGCCGTCGAGCAACACGGCCCCGGACGTTGGGTCCATCAACCGGGTGAGCAACTTGGCGAAGGTGGTCTTGCCCGATCCGGTCTCGCCGACGACGGCCACCCTGCTGCCGGACTCGATGTGCTCGGTGACCTCGCGAAGCACGAGCGGACCACCCGGATAGCCGAAGGACACGTCATCGAAGGCAACGTCCATCGCGCCACGTGGCAGCGACTGCCCGGCCGGACCGGGGTCATCGAGGTCGGCCGGTGTCTCCAGGATCCCGATGACTCGACGCCAGCCGGAGATCGCGTTCTGTGCGTCGGTGAGCACCTGCGTGCCCATCTGGACGGGGCCCACGAACAGGGTCACCAGGAAGGCGAAGCCGATGACCTCCCCGGAGGTGATGTCACCGGCGAACCCCAGCCAGATCCCGACGATCAGGACGCCCGCGTTGGCCAGGCCCGCGGAGACACCGCCGAGGCTGAACGAGAAGGCAGTGAGGCCCTGTGCCCGGGTGGCGGCGACCTGGTTGGCCGAGATGGCCTCGTCGATGCGGTCCTGGGTGCGCTTCTCGATCGCGTAGCTGCGCACCGTCACCGCACCCACGACGGGCTCGGAGATCGCCGACAGCATCGCGCCGACCGAGCGGCGTACGAGGCCATAGGCAGCCGACAGCCGCCGCTGGAAAAAGCGCAGCGAGAGGAACAGCGGCAGGAAGCAGACCCACACCAAAATGGTCAGCGGCCAGGAGTAGAAGAGCATCACCACGGTCGCCAGCAGCACCTGCCCGACGCTGATGATGCCGAAGACACCGCCGAAGACCAGGAACTGGGACACCTGGTCGACGTCGCTCGTGACCCGCGAGACCAGCGCGCCGCGGCGCTCGGTGCTCTGGGTCAGGAGCGGCAGGTCATGCACGTGCCGGAATGCCTTGATCCGCAACGTGGCCAGCCCTCGCTCGGAGGCGGTGAACAGCCGCGCGGTCATGAAGTACGACGAGACTCCGGTTGCCAGGATGGCCAGCGCCGCCAGCACCGCCATCTGGGTCACGAAGGACACGTCGACGCCGTTGGGCGCGTTGATGCCCTTGTCGAGGGTCTGCTGCACCGAGACGGGTACGACGAGTCGGCCGGCGGTACCGACCACCGCGAGCAGCAGCGTCCACCCGAACCCGTCACCGAGCTCGGGCGAGAACGCCAGTCCGCGCCGGAGGGTGTCGCGAGCAGAGATCTCGTCGCCACTGTCGACGCTGGTGCCGTCAGCGGTCAGCTCTTCGACCGTGGTGCTCATGCGGGGGTCACCCCCTCGGTCTCGTAGGCATTGACGAGCCGGGCGTACGCGGGGTTGCGACCGAGCAACTCCTCATGGGTGCCACGGTCGGCAATGCGCCCGCCGTCGAGGAACAGCACCTCGTCGGCCAACGCGATGGTCGCCTTGCGGTAGGCGATCACCAGCAGCGTCGAGTCACCACCGCGCCGACGCATCGCCGCCAGGATGCGCGCTTCCACCTCCGGGTCGACGGCCGACGTGGCGTCGTCGAGGACGAGCAGGCGCGGCCGGCGGACCAGGGCGCGGGCGAGCGAGAGGCGTTGGCGCTGCCCGCCGGACAGCGTGGTGCCGCGCTCCCCCAGACTGCTGTCGAGACCGTGCTGCAGACCTGCCACGAACCCGTCTGCCTGAGCCGTGCGCAGGGCCTCCCACACCTCGTCGTCGGGGATGTCGGCGCCGAGGGTCACGTTGCCGCGGACGGTGTCGTCGAAGAGGAACGCGCTCTGCGGCACCAGGGCCACGTGGTCGGCGAGCTCGCCGGGGGCGAGGTCGCGCAGGTCCTGGCCGTCGAGTCGGATCGAACCGGTCTGGGGGTCCACGAGCCGGGTGACCAGGGAGGTGAGCGTGCTCTTGCCCGATGCGGTGGCGCCGACCACGGCGACCGTGCGCCCCGGCTCGATCGAGAAGTCGACACCGTCAAGCAGCAGCTGACCGGTCTCGTAGGTGTAGCCCAGGTCGTCGACCGCCAGCGCGGCACCCTGCGATACCCCCGGAGTCGGCAGAGCGAGCCGGCTGTCGCCGTACGTCGTCTCGCTCACGGTGTCGAGGACACCTCGCACCCGCGTGAACCCGACCACCGAGCGTGGGAACTCCCCGAGCAGCCAGCCGATCGAGCGGATCGGGAAGGCCACGATCGTGAGCAGGTAGGCCACTGTGACCACGTCACCCGGGTCGGCCGTTCCCGAGCGCACCCTCAGGACACCGACTCCGAGCACCGCTAGCACGCCGAGGTTGGGCAGGCTCTCCAGGAAGGGGTCGAAGGCGGCGCGGATGCGACCGGCGCGGATGCCCTCGTCGCGCAGGTCGCGCGCCTTGGCGGCGAAGCGGTCGGTCTCCTCGCTCTCCCGGCCGAGCGTCTTGACGACCATGGCCCCGTCGAAGGACTCGTGGGCAATCTCGCTGAGCTCGGCCCGCAGCGCCTGGATGCGGGTGAAGATCGGGGAGGACAACCGCTGGAACAAGACGTTGACCAGCATCACCAGCGGGAACACGAGGAGGCCCACCAGTGCCATCGCGATGTCTGTGACGAGCATCTGCACGACGGCGATCACCATCATCGCGAGCGTTCCGACAGCCATCGGCAGCGGGGCGATCGGAGCCCAGGCGGCCTCGACGTCGGAGTTGGCGTTGGACAGCAGCTCACCGGTCGGGTGCTTCTGGTGCCACGACATGGGCAGCGTGAGGTACTGCCGGGTCACCTCGCGCCGGTAGGCCGCCTGCATGCGGTACTGCATGATCCCCGCGCCGAGGCGCCGAGCCACGATGCCCACGGCCCGCAGGATCGCCACCCCAAGGAACAGCGCGAAGATCGCCACCAGCCCGCCAGTGGTGGTGACGCCGCTCTCGAACGCCGGCAGGACGACGTGGTCGGTGGACCAGCCGAGCACCCACGCATCGGCCACTGTCAGGGCCCCGAACAGCACGCTGCCCAGAGTGGAGAGGGTGAACACCCACGGCTCACGACGGATGGCGACCCCGAGCACGCGGAAGCCGTCCATCAGGGTGGAGGCGCTCGTGACGCGGGTCACGGGTGCAGCCGTTTCGGTGAGGTCGACACAACGAGTGCAACCCTAGAAGAGGGTGCAGACATTCCGTACCGGATTCCGCGGCGGGACGAGGGCGCAGGTGCGGAGTCGTGAGCACTAGGATCACCGCATGGAGTCGATGTCGCGCACGGAGCGCGCAGCCCTGTGCAACACGGCCCTCGAGGCGGGTGAGCACGCCCCCACGCTGTGCGGGCGCTGGACGGTCAAGGACCTCGTCATCCACCTGCTGGTCCGCGAACGCGACCCACTCGGTGCCCCGGGGATCCTGTTCCCGCAGCTGGAGCACCTCACGGACCTCTCCGCGCGCCGCCTGGCACGCCAGGACTTCAGCTCGCTGGTTGAGCGCGTGCGCAGTGGGCCGCCGAACTGGTCGCCGATGTCCCTTCCCCCGCTCGACAAGGCCGTGAACACGCTCGAGTACTTCGTGCACCACGAGGACATCCGTCGGGCGGGGACCGAGTGGGTTCCGCGTGAGCTCACCGCCCGGGAGCAGAAGGTGATCTGGAAGGCGATCACGATCAGCGGCAAGGGCCTGGTGCGGCCGGCCGGGGTGCCTGTCGAGATCCGCTGGCCCGGTGACGAGCGCGACCGGACCGCTGTACTCCGCCGGGGCTCGGACCCGGTCGTGGTCAGCGGTCTGCCCGCCGAGCTCACGATGTTCCTCTTCGGGCGCGAGCAGTACACCGGGCTGGCGTTCGACGGCCCGGAGGCATCGGTGAAGAAGCTGACCGCCACCGGGTTGGGTCTGTAACGCCAGACTCCGCTGTCGGCCGAGCTGCTCGACACGATGCAACGGATCCGGTGCCCCGATACGTCTAAGAGTTCGGGACGGTCGAAGGAGCGCCAGCCGCGAATGGAGGCCGAGTGAGGTTCGAGGACTACGTGGCCGAGCAAGGCCAGGCATTGCTGCGCCTGGCTTTTGTCCTGACCTCCGACGGCGACGCCCATCGCGCTGAGGACCTCACCCAGGGGGTCCTGACAAACGCCTACGTCCACTGGGATGCAGTCTCTGCCGCGGAGCACCCTCACGCCTATGTCCGGAAGATGATGGTCAACGCCAACCTCGACTGGCACCGTCGTCGATCATCGACCGAGCGGCCGGTTGCCCCCGAACGAATCAACCAGTCGCTGAGCCTCCTGAGCGAGCCAGACCACGTCGACACCGTGCTCGGACGCGATCATCTTCGGGCACTCGTGGCCGGCCTGCCGCCCCGTGCGCGCACCGTGCTCGTGCTGCGCTACTACCTCGACCTCGACGACGCCACCATCGGCGAAGCGATGGGAATCGGGCCCAGCTCCGTCCGTTCTCTGGCATCCCGCGCCCTGACGAGCCTGCGTGACGCATCCACTCCGAAGGAGACATCATGACCACCTTCATCGAAGACGAACTCCGACGCATGTTCGTCGAGGATGCGGAGCGCGCCCCAGAACTGCCCCCTTCCTCCGTGGTCATCGGCCAGGCACAACAGGGAGCGGATCTCCTCCACCGGAGGCGATCGCGCCAGGTCCGGTACGGCGTCGGCGCCTCGGTCCTGGTCGCCGCATCGATCGCCGCGCTGTCAATGGTCTTGTGGGGGCCGCTCAAGGACCAGCAGTCGCCCGGCCAGCCCAGCGCACAGGTTTCGGAGTCCACGACGCCGCGCCCCGACTCACCCACAGGACCGGCAACGCCGGGCGCGACTGGAGCCCTGCCAGATCCGGCGCTTTTGCGCTGCGCCACGTCATACTCCGCTGGACAGTTGCCCAGCGTCTCCGCATTCGCCTTCGACGGCACCGTCGTCGAGATTGGTGCCTCCAACGGCCAACGCCCCGAGGACAAGGCCGACTACGTGGGCGTCACCTTCGAGGTCAAGGAATGGTTTGACGGCGGCGCCGGTCCCAGCGCAACGGTCGACATGTTCCCCGCCGACGCCCTGGCCTTCGAGGCCACCCCGCCCGCGTACGAGGTCGGGACTCGCCTCCTCGTAAGCGGTAACTCGCGTACGGGCGGCCGGCCGATGGACCAGGCTGTGGCGGACGGGTGCGGCTTCACCCGCTACTACGACGCGCAGACCGCGCAAGCGTGGCGCGCCGCGTATCGCTGACCCAGCTCGCGGCGGCCTGGGCGAAACCTGCTCTTGACGGCGCCGCCGGGCGACGTGATGCTGACCCATCTCGGGGGTGTTCCAAACTCCTGGCGAAAACGGCGCCAGCCAATCGGGCTGGTAACCGAAAATTGCCGGCGGGTCAGTCAGCTGTCGGCGCGTAACCACGACAGGAGAACTGATGAAACGGAACTCAGCTTGGGTTGCAGCTCTGGTGCTTGCGACCGCAGGTGCGATCACCGGTGGCGCCAACGCGTTCGGAGCGGATGTCACCGGGCCAGGCACGGGGCCGGTCACCGCCTCCGAGCACTACGCGAAGGACATGTCCTTCCAGGAGGTCTCGAAGGCCTCGCAAGGCAAGCCCGGTGAGGTCGCGCCGCCGTGCCCCGCCGCGTCCCTGGTGATCAAGCTCAAGGCAAGCGGCTTGCCCGTCGGGCCGTGCGACCCACTACCCGAGAGCGGCGCACCCATCACCCTCTCCGACGATTCGGCCAGCGATACCGCCACGGCGGCGAAAGACTCCTGTGCGGTCACGTATGTCGGTTCGACCACTGCCAAGGGCGTGAAGCAGATCGAAGGGACCTGCCGATCCGGAGCGGTGATCCTCTCGAGCTTCGGGCACTGGGACGACAACGAGCCCGGCTTCCCACGTGGATACGCGTACATCCACGACATGACTCCCGCCGCATGGCCGGTCTTCACCGCAGCGATCGACTGGGACCAGGCGCCGAAACTCGACCTCGTGTACCGGTCGGGAGGATCCTCCTGCACCAGCAGCCACTGCGTCCCGTTCCGCGCGGTTGCCCTGGGTGGCGCTGGCTGCAGCGCTTCCCCCGGCGTCACCAACCTCACGCTGTCCGGCGTGCACATCACCTCGGCCAACTCGCGAGTGGACTCAGGTTGCGCTGGGAGACCGTACAACAACCGTCTCGAGCTCGTCTGCCACGAGATGGGTCACGCGATCGGCCTGGACGACCGGGGGGCCGGTGCCGCGAGCTGCATGCGGACGAACGTGCCCCTGGGGAACCAGACCGATGGCGATGGCACCGACTTCGCGGACCTCAGCGCGGCGTACGGTCACGACAGCTGAGGCAGTCGTTCAACAGTAGAGATTCAGGGGGCGCCCGTTCCGTCCAGGGATGGGCGCCCCTTCGGCTCTGCGCAAACGACTGCTGGAGGCCGACGGTGTACGCACGACAACCGTCCGCGACTCCCACCTCGTTGTCCGTGGAGGAGGTCATGGATGGGCGAGGCTGTGGTCATGGAGGCGGCGCCGACGTTCGAGGAGTATGTCGCCGTTCGCGGACGCGCTCTGTGGCGCAGCGCATGGCTACTGACCGGGGACGCCCAACGAGCAGAGGACCTGGTGCAGACCGCACTCGTGAAGTGCTGGCGGCGCTGGGACCAGATCGCGGCAGACGGCTCCGTCGATGGATACGTGCGTCGGGCGCTGATCACGACCTTCACCGACTGGCGCAGGCGGAAGTGGCACGGCGAAGTACCAACCGCCGTACCGCCTGACGACTCGACCGTGGGCGCCGACCTAGCCGCTCGACACGACGTCCTGTGCGCGTTGGCACAGCTGCCGCGCGGTCAACGGGCAGTGATCGTGCTGCGTTACTACGACGACCTCACCGAGGCTCAGCCCGCGGCCGCGCTCCGCGTCAGCGTCGGGACCGTCAAGAGCCAGACCGCCCGCGCACTCAAGACGCTGCGGTCGTCGAAACTCCTGGAGGACTCATGAGTGAGGAGCGGCTACGAGACGTGCTGCGGCAGGCTGTCCCCGAAGCGCCGGAACTGGACCCCGCGGCGATCGGGCGTCGGGCTGTGCGAGAACGGCGAGACAGGGCGTCGGTGGCGGCCGCAGGCGCGGCGGTGCTGGCCATCGTGGTCGGAACACTGGCTGTCGCACAGCTCGCCGGAAACGACGACGCACCTCCCTCGCCCACCGACGTCGCGACCCAGCCCCCTGCCAGCAACAAAACGGACGGGCCGCTGTCGCCGCTGTCGCCGTACGACGTTCCACCGTGCCCGTCGCGCCTGCCGGAACCGGAGACCGCCAACCATGCCGTGACCGGCCTGAACCGTGTTGTCGCCGTGCGCCTGTGCCCGGACCTGAACCCGCGGGGAGTGAGGACCTGGCGGCCGACGCGCGATCAGATCGCGGGGCTCGAGGATGCCGACGCACTGGTCAGTGACCTTGCCGACTTCGCTGCCGAGCTCGGTGGCCTTCCCGCCGGGCTCCCCGGGTACTGCGACACCGACAAGGGCCCCTACATGGGGCAGTCGTTCGCGTTCTACCAGGCCGACGGAACGCGCGTGCTGGTGGCGGCCCCGGGATGTGAGCTGGTCACGATCGAAGGGCGTCGCGTCGACAGCGGGGCACTCAGAGAGCTCTATCTCGCCAGTCTGGATCGGCAGCGCGAGAGCCTCGCGTATACCCGGCCGTTCGACGACCGGCTCGCCTGCACCTCCGAAGAACGCGGCGGCCCGATCCGTCCCGGGCGTGAACGGCTCGTCGCCGCTGTGGCGTGCGACCTAGCCCCCGGGGCCGAGTCCGTTCCCATGGATCTCGAGCCGATCCAGCTCGACCGCGCCCAAATCGCCGAGCTGAACCGAGCGTGGGTCCGACCCGACGACCCGATCGTCCGCGGCCCGACCGGGGAAGATGAGTGCGTTGACCTGGAGGAACCACCCTCGTTCGTACTCGCGGCGACGGACCGCAGTGACGTCATCCAGCTGATCGACAGCCCCTGCGGCTTCCTGGTGTGGCACGGATGGGAGAACCACCGGGGAGCAACCTTCCCCACCACCCTTGGCGCCCTCGGCATCGAGTAGCGACCTGTGCCGCAGCTGGTCTGGCGACCACCGAGGAGCACCGTCCCTTCAGTGGGTAAGTCAGCGCTGCCGGAGTCGAAGCCACCGGCGCCGCTGCGTGGACCCCTGCTCAGCGACGGGAGCGACGGCAGCGACGGACCGCTCGGCCGAACAGCGGAGTCTGCCACGCACCTGGAGGCTGTTGGGTTTTGGCGGTGTCATTTCGGCCGGCCGGAAGATTTGCGGCAGCTGGTGGCTGGATGGTGATCGGGTCGTGTGCCCCACGCGCGCAATGGCGTGTCCTGAGGCACCCGACCCGGCGATTTCGTATGGTCCACCGCAAGATTTGCGGCGCGAGATCAGGGTGACTTCATTTCGCGACAGCCTCCTGGTGCACGCCAGACTCCTCTGATCGGCTTGTCCGTGCACGATCGGCCACCACATGGGCGGAGCCGCGAGGCAGCCGCAACCCACCGCCGGGTCGCACCTGACGGCCACCTGTTCTCACTGTGTGTTTCTCGAGAGGTGTGGTTGCTGTCCGCTCTGGTGGCGCTGGTGTTCCCTGGCCGCTGCCTGTCGCTCACGGTTGCCTGGCTCAACCGTCGTGGTTGCGGTTCTGGCCTTTGAACTTTGTCATCCACGTCTGGAACCAGTTGAACCTGCCGAGCGTGGTCGGGCCGGCCGCGAGCTGCGGGGGGGTGGGGCCTGGGGGGCTGCGAGGCGCAAGGAAGACGGCCAAGCAGAGTCTGCAATCCGTGGCATTCTCGGCCGATGGGCTTGACGTTTTGTCGGAGGGGGCCTGGCGGGCAGGGACGGAGTCGACGATGAAGGTGGACTTCAAGAAGTCACTCGACTCCTACCAGGCCAGGCACCTCGAGTTCCGGGTTCTGGACGTGCCGCCACTTCAGTACCTGATGGTCGACGGCCACGGAGACCCGAACACGGCGTCGGAGTACGCCGATGCACTCGGGGCGCTGTATCCGATCGCGTACGGGATCAAGTTCGCCAGCAAGCAGGATCTGGGGCGCGACTACGTGGTCCCGCCCCTGGAGGCGCTCTGGTGGGCGTCTGACATGGACGTGTTCAGCACTGCGAGGGACAAGTCCCAGTGGGACTGGACTGCCATGATCATGGTCCCGGACTGGATCACCTCCGACATGTTCGACGATGTTGTCGCCAAAGCAGCCGCGAAGAGCCGGCCAACCAGTCTCGATCGTGTCCGCTTCGAGCGGCTCGACGAGGGCCGCTGCGTGCAGACGCTCCACATCGGGTCCTACGACGACGAAGCCGAGGTCCTCGCGGAACTGCACCACGACTTCGTCCCGAACGCAGGATTGAAGATGACCGGCAAGCATCACGAGATCTACCTGAGCGACGCTCGGAAGGTAGAGCCTGCGAAGCTACGGACGATTCTCCGTCAGCCAGTGAACGCGGCGTAGGAGTCAGGATTCGGAACCCTTAGCCCTCCTGGGTGCGCCCCGGGCGAGATCGAAGGGAAGTCGGTCGAAGCTGATCCGCATCTCGACCACGCGGCCGTCGACCACGCGGACCCACTCCGCCCCAGGAGCCTCGGCCACGAGGGGCGTCTCGGTGTCATAGATGAGGACGGCGTGGTCGGAGTCGCCGTACGCCGCGGGGCGTCCAGCAGCACGGACGCGAAGAAATGGCGCAACGCATGACAGCCGTCCTCGCGGGTCCGCTGACCATCACTCTTGAGCGCCGGAGCCCACACGGCCGGTTGAACTGGTTGCGATCAAGCGCATTGCCCTCCGCTGTGGTCAGCAGCAAGCCGGCCGTCGCCGCGGAGGGCCCGTTGCCCGCATTAGCGGGGACGGCGCCGGGGACCGTTCAGCGCCACACTCACCCCCGCCCACCACTTGCCCCGGGGCGTCGCGTGTCGTTTGGGTGCCGTCGTCGTTGCTGTAGTCAGGGCTCCGGCCATGTTCCTTGGCGGGGGGATGGTCGGGGCTCGTTTCCCACACCGCGGACCTGGTGCGGACTCACCCAGGCGGACGCGTTGACGGGCGTGGCCCCGTACAGCGACAAGGATCGATCCGCACACTCCTGGCGGATGAGCGCGCGTTGGAGGCGGATGTCCCGCATGATCGTCAGGTGCTCAAGCCGATCCACCGGCGCCCTGAGCCGCCCGTCGTACGCGTGCAGCGATAGCGGCCGAGGATGGAACCGCAGCGGGGTCTAGCGCGTGTTATCGGTGTGCGAGACGACCGGCCCGTGCAGGTGGCTGAGTTCTATGCCGTCGCCTGCCCGCGCCTGATCGGCTACTTGACCGTGCTGACCGGGAGCCGGACGGAAGCTGAGGAGATCGCGCAGGACACCTTCGTCCAGGCGCTGCGGCACTGGTCGCGGATCCGGCACTTCGACGACCCCACCGCGTGGCTCCACAGAGTCGCCACCCGACTGGTGATCCCCCGGGGGCGTCGAGGGCAGGTTGCCCGCCGTGGGCTGCGCGGCCTCAGTGCCGAAGTGGAGGACTCGGTGGATGCCTCACCTGATAGCCGGCTCGACCTGGATGCCGCTCTGAGCAGGCTGCCGCTCGACCACCGCGCTGTGCTTCTGCTGCACCACGTCCACGACCTCTCGATCGCGGAGGTCGCGCGGATGCTCGGGATTCCGGAGGGCACCGTCAAGTCCCGCCTCGCGCGCGCCCGAGCGGCGCTCCAGCCCATGCTCGACGACCCCCGGAGCACGTCATGACCGACCCACTTGCGCGCGAGCTCGCCGACCGCGTAGCTGCCGCCACTCCGACCACGCTCCCTCCATTCGAGGAGATCCGCCGCCGCGCCCGCCGCGATCGCGTACGCAACATGCTCGTGGTCGCCGCAAGCGCGGCGGTCGTCGCGGGCGTGGTGATCGGAAGTTGGTCGCTGCGAATGCCCAACCCGGACGGCGCCCCTGACCACCCGATGAGCAGCCCGTCGCCTTCGGCGGATTCGACGCCCTCGCGCCCCGACCCGACGTACAGCCGTTCCGCGTACCCATCCGGGCTGGTGATCCGTACTCCCGAACGCGACATCGACCTGCCAGCGGACACCAGCTGCTGGAGGAAGGGCGCAGACACGTGCCGCCTGGGACTGCTGGAGCCCGGCGACCCAGTGCCGGATGTGGGCCCGCGGGGCGCCATCGATTTCTGGTTCGCTCGTCCGGGCTGGCACTTCACTGCAATCCTCCGCGGAGCAGGGGAGGTCTGTCCCCGTGCCACCACGATCGATGCGGCGCGTACGGACGACCAGTGGTTCCGGCTGACTCCGGCCGACCAAATGGGTCGTTACGACGTGGAGCTGTTCGGCGAAGGACCAGGGTGCAGAGTCTCTGCTCGCTTCGTCTGGACCACCACTTCCGACGGCCCAGTGGATCCACCAGTTGGTGCGGTCGCCCTGTTCCCGGATCCACTTGGCGAAGGAAGTTATGCCCTTGAGGTCACGGTGGATGACCTTGCCTTCCCCCCGCCAGGTCCGAGCTCTCACGATCCGTCGAAGTCAGGGTCACAGACGCGGACGGTCAGGAGCGGACTCTGGCCGCACGACTCATCCCGACCTCGTTGGAATGCGGATCGCGTGGGAACCGGGGGTACTTCTTCTACCAGCTGGAGTGGCCGGAGGACTTCTCCCCCGTGCGTCGGATTCCCTCTGAGCTAGAGGTCACGTTGAAGATTCGGGGCACGACGTACGTCGGCCGTGCAACGTGGCGCGGCATCAATCGGCGGACGGACCACACCCCACTCACCTTCACGCCGCCGCTCCCAGCTGCCGACGCGAACTAAGCCTAAGCCTGCGACTCGACGCCTACTGGTGCTGACGCAGACCAGTCGTGGCTTCGGTGCGGATGGCGGCGTAGGTGGTCCAGTTGCTGCCGGCGTACTCGGCCCACTCGGTGGCGGTGCTGGCCGACGACTAGCTCGTGTGCGCTCGTGCAGCCAAAGTGCCGTACTTGACGCCCCATCCGATGACGGCGATGAATGCCAGTAGGTTTCCGATGCCAACCATGGCCAAGCCAGTGAGTGCCCCCGCAGCGTCTCCTGTCAGTTGACTGGCGAAGATGACGAAACCCACGAGCATCAATGCGAGGCCAAGCCCGAACATGATTCAGAGCCGGCCGTCGTAGTCCGTCGACCCTCGCCCGTGGAGCCCGGGGAGCTTGGGGGGCTTGGGCTTCGCCCATTCGTATAAACGGTCTCTCGGATCCGCCCTGTCGCCGTTCGTTGCCATCGCGCGTGCCCTATCCGGTTTGCGCGAGTCGCCCGCTGGTGAAGGCCCGATGTGCGGCGTCGACTCGGTGTCCGTCATGTAGCCACTCCTGCGGTCGGGGATGCCTCGGAGCGTATGGGGCATTTGAGGATCTGTTCACCCTTCGACGAAACCCTCGAAGGGCGACGCCGCGAGGTGGTTGGAGCCTGTATTGCGCGCCCCATGAGTCCGCAAGTGCGTGGACCTAGATGGACTGGCGCATCACCTACTGTCGGAATCGGGGCCACGACGCCAGGGGGTCCCGATGCCCACCACGGGGCATCATGTGGACCGCTCCCGACACCATCGCTGCCGGGAGCGGTTCCTGTTGTAGGTCACTTGGTCCGTGCGGCAGAGCGCGTCAGGTCGTTAGCCTGGCGGTCCTCGCTTGGGTATCGCTCGGCTTGGTACAGCACACCCTTGGCAAGCTCGCCCTGATAGCCACCAACACCGCCCGCCCGTAAGGCGCCTCGTGCTACGGCCGCCGTGTCCTCCGCACCAGCCGCGCCGCCTCCACCTGCTCGAGCAGGTCTCGCCGTACCCACAACCGGCCACCGTTTCTGACCGCCGACGGGTCGAGGAAGCGCACGCCCTTGCCGAGATCAGTGCACGGGTCCGTCACGGTGGCGGTGTCTCGAGGGCCTGCTTGAAGAGGGCGTCGACCATCCATTGCTGGACGGCACTGACTTCTGTGGGCGCGAGTCCGGCGACGTCGCTCAGCCAGACGCGGGTCTCGATGCCACACGCGGCGCGGAGTGCCAGCGCGAGCCGGTGCACGCCTTTCTCGCCGATCGACTCGGTCATGGGCGCGAGCGCCTCGACGAACCACGGAATGGCGCGGCCCTTGCGCAGCGGCAGCTCGTGCGGCACCTCGCCCAGCGAGAGGCGCAGCATCGCACGCTGCTGCGGCTCATTCTCCTGCACGCCGCCGATGACGAACCCGGCAACGGCGGCCACGCGTTCGTCCAGGGCTTCCGGCGGCGGGTCCGGAAGGACCGACGCGGCTCCTGTCTCCGGGTATGCCGCGGCGAGAAGTTCGGCCTGTGACGCGAAGTAACGGTAGGCGGTGGGGCGAGAGATCCCGGCAGCCTCGGCGACCTCCTCGACACGCGGCGTGTCGCCCGCGGTGATCAGCTCGCGGGCCGCAGCGATCAGCTGGTCGCGGGTCCGTTGCTTCTGCCGCGTGCGCCCCGACTCGAGGTAGTCCGTTGACATGGCCTTCATGATATGTCAATCTCATGACAAGACTCAAGTCTCACGAATGATCGGAGTGTCAGATGACGCAACAGACGACGCTCGCGCCGGTGATCCGAAAGGCCGGCGAGGGCGAGAAGCGATGGTTCTTCGGCGGTGGCGTTTTCACCTGGAAGCTCAGCAGTGCTAACGAGGACATCGGCCTGTGGGAGGTCGACATGGTCGAGGGCAAGTGGACCCCGATCCACACCCACCCGGTCTCGGAGTCCATGTGGGTGCTCGAGGGACAAATCCAGTACCGCGTCAACGACGACGAACACGAACTCGGTGCCGGCGACTTCGTCATGGTGCCCGCAGGCGTACCCCACGCCTTCATCGTCAAGAGTCCCACGGCCAAGGTGCTCGGCATCCAGCCGACCTGCGAATGCGAACCCTTCTACCGCGGCGCCAGCGAGCCCTTCGAAGGATCGGCCTGCATCGTCGACTTCGCCAGGATCGCGCAGAGCGCCCAGGAGAACGGCGGCATCGAGATCGTGGGACCTCCACCGTTCTAGTACAGGTCCGGAAATCAATGGCCAGGCGGCAGCGAACTCTCGCACCACCGCTCACGCCACCGATTCACGCTTACATCTAGCGTACGAATCCTGCGTTAGAGGTAACTTCCGATGAAGTCAGTTGATCTTGATGTGCACGTGGTCGTAGTGGTTGGCCGTGGCTGACCCACGGTCAGACATCGAGCGCCATCCCTCGCCGGACCGCTCGATCGTCCAGATGCGCTGGCTCCAGATGATGTCGAACAGGTTGAGCTCGCCGGAGTGCGCCCTCAGGTAGTCGGCGACGCGCTGACCGACGGAGGAGCTGGGAACCATGAAGTCGATGGCCTCGCCGTTGACGTGCTCGCCGTGGCCGTCCTGCCCGCCGTACGCGGACAGCTCTGGGAAGGCGTTGCACACGGCCCGATAGACGCGTACCGCGCCGGGCTGCAGACCGCCCTCGATGCCGGAGCCGTCGGGGCAGGGCGCGTTGCTCAGGCCCATGGCGGCAGGAGTCTTCTCCTTGCTGAGGTACTCAGCCGTGACCCAGCGAGCTGCGCGGTTGACGACGACCTCGGCGAAGCCACCTTGCCGGCGGCCCGAGATGGCGACGTGGGTGCCGGGCTTCAGCGTCCCGGTCGTGGGGGTCTTCTCGCGCGGCGCCGTACGCAGGTCCAGTGGGGCGGTGGTCCAGAGCTTGCCCTTCACCTCGGGCACCCGGTTGTCCACGAGTGGGACACGAGCGCTCGAGCGAGAGGTGCCCAGGGTGCGCGCCGAGGCCTCGGACGCGCTGCTCTCGACGGTGCTCACGGAACTGGCAGCGGCACCGAGGTCTCCGGATGCCGACGTCACGGACGATGAGGGGAGGCTGAAGCCGCTCGTGGCGACTCCCAGCCCGACCACGAGCACGGTGATCAGGGGGGCGGTCACCTGGGCGAGGCGACGCGGGCGGTGGTTCGTGGGCGCGAGGCTGTGTCTGCCTCTGGTCCTGCCTCGGGGTATGCCTCGGGGCACGGTTATTCCAATCGTCGAGTACGGCGAACCCGAAGATGCAACCACGAAGCCCGGCGAATCGCCCAATCCGGGCCGGACAATTGGGACGTGAGCCTCGACACACGCGGCCGGGCCAGGCGGCGCCGCACCCGCCCCGCTCTAGCCGCCGGTGGTCTCCGTGGCGTCCTCGCGTACGACGCAGCCCGTGCCGTCGGTGTCCTCCAGCCACCCCTCGGGCAGCGCCACCTTCTTGCGTGGACTCCCCTGGCGCCCGCGGGGCGAACCCAGCTCCGAGACCGGGAACGCGGCGTCCGGGTCGAGCAGCCGGAGCAGGGCCTCGAGCTCGGCGAGGGTGCTCACGAGCGCCAGTTCGCGGCGCAGGTCGCCACCGGCGGGGAAGCCCTTGAGGTACCAGGACACGTGCTTGCGGAACTCCTTGCAGCCGCGCTCCTCGCCCATGTGCAGACTGAGCAGCTCGGCGTGGCGGAGCATCATCGTGGCGACCTCCCCCAGCAGCGGAAGGGTGGCGACCTGGTCGCCGGCGAATGCCGCAGCCAGGTCACGGAACAGCCAGGGCCGGCCCAGGCAGCCCCGGCCGACGACGACTCCGTCGGCACCGGTCTGTTCGACCATCCGCACGGCGTCCGTCGCCTCCCAGATGTCGCCGTTGCCCAGTACGGGGATCTCGACGTGCTCGACCAGTCGCGAGATCGCGTCCCAGTCGGCCGTGCCGGAGTAGCTCTGGATCGCGGTCCGGCCGTGCAGCGCGATGGCGGCGACACCGGCCTCCTGGGCAATCCGGCCGGCGTCGAGATACGTGAGGTGGTCCTCGTCGATCCCCTTGCGGGTCTTCATGGTGACGGGGACGTCGTACCGTGCCCCCGCCTGCACTGCCGCGGTCAGGATCTCGCCCAGCAGGGTTCGCTTCCATGGCAGGGCGGCGCCCCCGCCCTTGCGGGTCACCTTGGGTACCGGGCAGCCGAAGTTCAGGTCGACGTGGGCCACGCCGTACTCCGCGCAGAGGATCTCAGTGGCCCGGCCGACGTACGTCGGGTCGGTGCCGTAGAGCTGCACCGAACGAACCGACTCCAACTCGTCGAAGACCAGCATCTGCTTCGTCGTCGGGTCGCCCTCGACCAGTCCGCGGCTGGTGATCATCTCGCAGACGTAGAGCCCCGCACCTTGCTCGCTGCACAGGCGTCTGAACGCCGCGTTCGTGATGCCCGCCATCGGCGCCAGCACCACGGGGGTGGCGACCTCGAGCGAGCCCAGGCGCAGCGTGGTCGGGAGGGAGATCAGGGCGGTCAGGGGTTTGCCTTCTTCGTCTTCTTGCCGGTCGGCTTCTTGACCGGCTTCTTCGCCACCGGAGGCAGGATCGTGCCCTTCCAGGTGATCGGCTCGAAGGCCTGGAGCGGCCGATAGCTCATCTCCATCAGGGTGCCGGCATTCGGTACGAGGTAGAGGAGGCAGCCGACGTAGGTCTTGCCCGTTGTGTATCCCTTCGGGAGCGACAGCGACGGGCATCGGGTGAAGCTGCTGGTGGTGAAGCTCGAGGGCTGGACCAGAGAGTTGGTCCCGTCGACGGCGAACAGGGGTACCGCCATCCCGCTCAGGTCCCCGGCACCGACGTTCTTCACGCTGACCTGCACGTAGTAGGGCCGCGCCTTCTTGGTGTGGTCATCGAGCTGGAAGGCCGCGAGATCTCTGATCTTGCCCGTTTGAACGGAGTCGACCGTGAGCGAGAGCACCGAGCTTCGCTGGGCGTTGGGCTCGTAGGCGACGAGCGCCGGCTCGCGGAATGCGAGCTCGGTGCCGGCCTTGGTCAGCGTGACACCGTCGGGGACGTCGACGTTGCCCGTCGGCAGGTTGACCGAAGGCTCGGCCTTCGGTTTCCCCTCGCCGTCAGTGCCGCATGCCGAGAGCACGAGCGCAGCCGCGAGCACAGTGGCGATGAGGGCGTTGCGGGGACGGCTGAGTGGTGTCACGCGCACATTGTGCCCTCCGGCAGCGCGAAGTCGGCCATTCGAGTCCCGGGTCGAGGCTCGGGTCGGGTTGTTCGGCTGCGCGGGCGCCGGTGACCTCAGCAACCCACGAGGCGTTCGGCGAACCACGTGCGCAGGCCCTCCAGGGAGATCCGCTCCTGCGCCATCGTGTCGCGCTCGCGGACGGTGACCGCGCCGTCGTCGAGAGTGTCGAAGTCGACGGTGACGCAGTACGGCGTACCGATCTCGTCCTGGCGACGGTAGCGCCGACCGATCGCTCCCGAGTCGTCGAAGTCGACGTTCCAGAGCGCGCGCAGCTCGGCAGCCAGGTCCTTGGCCTTCGGGGTGAGTGCCTCGTTGCGGCTCAGCGGGAGCACGGCGACCTTGACCGGAGCCAGGCGCGGGTCCAGCTTGAGGACCGTGCGCTTGTCCACGCCGCCCTTGGTGTTGGGCGCCTCGTCCTCGGTGTAGGCGTCGACCAGGAAGGTCATCAGGCTGCGGCTCAGCCCCGCCGCGGGCTCGATCACGTACGGCACATAGCGCTCGTTGGCGGCCTGGTCGAAGTACGACAGGTCCTGGCCCGAATGCTCCGAGTGCGTCGTCAGGTCGAAGTCGGTGCGGTTGGCGACGCCCTCGAGCTCGCCCCACTCGGAGCCGGTGAAGTTGAAGCGGTACTCGATGTCGACGGTGCGCTTGGAGTAGTGGCTCAGCTTCTCCACCGGGTGCTCGTAGTGGCGCAGGTTGTCAGGGTTGATGCCGAGCTCGGTGTACCAGCGGGTGCGCTCGTCGATCCAGTACTGGTGCCACTCCTCGTCCTCGCCGGGCCTGACGAAGTACTCCATCTCCATCTGCTCGAACTCGCGTGTGCGGAAGATGAAGTTGCCGGGCGTGATCTCGTTGCGGAAGCTCTTGCCGATCTGCGCGATGCCGAAGGGCGGCTTCCGGCGCGCGCTGGTCACGACGTTGGCGAAGTTCAAGAAGATGCCCTGGGCGGTCTCGGGCCGCAGGTAGTGCAGGCCGCTCTCGTCCTCGAGCACGCCGAGGTAGGTCTTGAGCAGGCCGGAGAACTGGCGAGGCTCGGTCCAGGCGCCACGGGTGCCGCAGTTGGGACAGGCCAGGGTGGCCAGATCGACGTCGTCGGGGTTCGCGCTCTGCCCATCCTTCTTGGCCTTCTTCTCGGCGTACTCCTCCTGCAGGTGGTCGGCACGGAACCGCTTGTGGCAGGACTGACACTCGGTCAGTGGATCGGTGAACGTGGCGACGTGGCCGGAGGCCTCCCAGGTCTTTCGCGGCAGGATCACGCTGGAGTCGAGGCCGACGACGTCTTCGCGAGACTGCACCACCGAGCGCCACCACTGGCGCTTGATGTTGTCCTTGAGCTCCACGCCGAGAGGGCCGTAGTCCCAGGCCGACTTGGTCCCGCCGTAGATCTCCCCGCACGGGTAGACGAACCCTCGGCGCTTGGCGAGAGACACGACATTGTCGACCACGGAAGGGGGCGGCTTGGCCACGGAGAACTCACTTCACTTCGGTTGAGGAGGTCGCACAGCGACCGGCTCGAAACCCGTCCACTGGCTGCGGACGGCGAGGGCCACCCTACCGAGGCCCGAACATCGTCCTCACCCGAGATCCCGCGGCACCGACTCGTTGAGCTCGCCGTCCAGGGACTCGTACGCCGAGGGCTCGTCGATCGCCTGGCCGAGCAGCGGAACCGCGCCCAGCTTGACCTCGTAGGAGGACAGCGCCCGACGGTAGCTTCCGACATCACGCCAGCGGGTGACCATCGTCCACAGGGACGGGTCGTCGACGTTGCGGCCGAGCCGGCCGTCGGCGTACCCGCGTTGCTGCGCGAGCACCGCAAGCGCCGACTCCAGGTCGGCCCGGAACACCTCCGCCGACTCGACCGGCACCCGGAACCTGTTCACCACCAACACCCCGCCGACCCTAGTGCCACACCTCCCATCCGCCGAGACGGCGCGTGTGTCCCAGAGATCCGCACCGAGGCGGCGCTTGTGTTCCAGGACGGCGAACATTCAAGCCGTCTCGGCGGCTTCGCGCGGGACATTTGAGCCGTCTCGGCGGTAGGTACTTGACAATGGTTCTCATTTCAACTGAGAATCATTCTCATGTATGATGCTCGCTTCCGGTCCTTCTCGCTCGCGCTGGTGTTGGCACTGGGTGCGACGGCAGGTTGTGCAGCCGAGGACAGCAGCGGCCAGCCGGAGGTCGTGGCGTCGTTCTACCCGCTCCAGTACGTCGCCGAGCGGATCGCCGGCGACCA
This sequence comes from uncultured Actinomycetota bacterium, assembly GCA_963759525.1. Taxonomy (GTDB): domain Bacteria; phylum Actinomycetota; class Actinomycetes; order Propionibacteriales; family Nocardioidaceae; genus Marmoricola. The sequence continues at coordinate 302,163 of CAVWZO010000019.1, forward strand.
CGCGAAGGTGACCAACCTGACCAAGGCCGGCGCGGAGCCCCACGACCTCGAGCTCAGCCCGCGCCAGACTGCCGACCTGACCTCGGCGAGCGTGGTGATCTACGAGAAGGGGCTGCAGCCGGCCGTGGACGAGGCGATCGCCAACGACAGTCCGGAGCACGTGGTCGACGCCGCCGACGTGGTGGAGCTGGCACCCGCTGACGGCACGGACGGTCGCGACCCACACTTCTGGCTCGACCCCACACTGCTCGCGGAGGTCGCAGAGGCCTTCACGGAGAGCATCTCCGAGGCAGACTCCGGCCACGCCGATGACTACCGCGCGGCGAACCAGGAGCTCCAGACAGACCTGCGGAATCTGGACGGGGAGTTCCGTACGGGCCTGGCCGACTGCCGCTCACACACGCTCGTGGTCAGCCACGACGCCTTCGGCTACCTCGGCCGCCGCTACGACCTCGACGTACATCCCATCGCCGGGCTCTCGCCTGCCGCCGAGCCCTCGCCACGGCACCTCGCCGAGCTGTCCGACCTGGTCCGCACCGACAACGTGACAACGGTCTTCAGCGAACGCCTGGCCAGCCGCAAGCTCGCCGACACCCTGGCCGCCGACCTGGACATCAAGACTGCGGTGCTCGACCCGATCGAGGGGCTGACCTCCTCGGACTCCTCCGAGGACTACCTCAGCCTGATGCGGGAGAACCTGGCCGCCATCAAGAAAGCCTCAGGATGCGAATGAGCGCCGAACCCGTCGTCGATGTCCGCGGGGCCGGAGTCGCCCTCGGCGGCCGGCCGATCGTGCGCGACGTCGACCTGAGCGTGCGTCAGGGCGAGGTGGTCGCACTGCTCGGAGCCAACGGCTCGGGCAAGTCGACCCTGGTCAAGGCGATGGTCGGTCTGCATCCGCTGAGCACGGGCGAGGTGCGGCTGTACGGCGAGCCGCTGGCCGGGTTCCAGCAGTGGCACCGGCTCGGCTACGTGCCGCAGAGCTCACCGATCACGCAGGGTGTCCCATCCACGGTCGCGGAGGTCGTCGCGTCCGGCCGCCTCTCGCGACGCAAGCCGTTCGTGCCCGCCAGGCGCGGGGACCGGACCGCGGTGACCCGAGCGCTGGAGGCCGTCGGACTGGCTGATCGCGCCCGGCACACTGTGTCCACGCTGTCGGGCGGCCAGCAGCAGCGCGTGCTGATTGCCCGGACACTCGCCGGCGAGCCGGAGCTGCTCGTCCTCGACGAGCCCAACGCCGGTGTCGACCTCGCCAGCCAGATCGCGATCGCCGAGACGCTCGCCTCCCTTGCAACCGCGGGGGCGACCATCGTCGTCGTACTGCACGAGCTCGGGCAGCTGGCCGAGGTGATCCAGCGTTCCGTCGTGCTCCGCGAGGGCAGGGTGGTGTACGACGGGCCGCCGCAGGCCTCCCCGACCGAGCACGACCAGCACCACCATCACCGGCGCTCCACTCCCCCGGTGCTGCGACCGCCGGTGCAGGCACCCCTGGACGGGAGTGCGTGATGGACCTCCTCACCGCGCCCTTCATGGTGCGAGCACTCATCGCCGCAGCCGTGACCGGGTTGGCCGCACCGGCAGTCGGCACCTACCTGGTGCAGCGCCGGCTGTCGCTGATGGGCGATGGCATCGGCCACGTCTGTGTCACCGGGGTCGCCCTCGGTCTGTTGACCGGGACATCGCCCACCTTGACGGCAGTGATCGTCGCGGTCCTCGGTGCCCTGCTGATCGAGCTGATCCGGTCCACGGGCAAGGCCACCGGTGACGTCGCTCTGGCGCTGCTGTTCTACGGCGGCATCGCGGGAGGGTTGATGCTCGTCTCACTCGGCGGCAATGGCGTGTTCGCCTTGCAGCAGTACTTGTTCGGCTCGATCACCTCGATCTCGCCCTCCGCGGTGATGGTCAGTGTGGCGCTGGCGGTCGTCGTACTCGTGCTGTCATTCGCGCTGCTCCCCCAGCTGTTCTCGGCCGCGAACGACGAGGACTACGCGCGCACGACCGGCCTCTCGGTGCGCTTCTACAACGTACTGATCTCGGTGCTCGCCGCGGTGACCGTCAGCGTGGCCATGCGCACGGTCGGCCTGCTGCTGGTCAGTGCGCTGATGATCATCCCGGTCGCAACGGCTCAGCAGTTCTCGCGCGGCTTCAAGACCACGATGCTCGGCGCCATGATGGCCGGCACCCTGGCCGCAATCGGTGGCGTCGGCCTCAGTGCGTCCGTCGACGCCGACGTACCGCCCGGAGCCACCATCGTCCTGGTCTCCCTGGCCGGGTTCGCCGTGACCGCACCACTGGGTCTGATGGTGCAGCGACGCCGGCGAGCCCAGGTGCCGTTCCCGGTCCAGGCGCTCACTCCGGTGACCGACGCCCACGGTGTCGACGAGCCACATCGGCACCAGCACGGGCCGGGGTGTGGTCACCCGGCCGTCGAGCACGGCGACCACGTCGACTACATCCATGACGGACACCGACACGCGCCGCACGGAGGGCACTATGACGAGCACTGAGCCGATCACCTCTGGCGGCGCGTCGAGCGGCGCTTCGAGTGGCGGCAGGCCCACCCGCCAGCGTCGCGCGATCGCCACCGTGATGGAGACCTTCGACGACTTCCGCAGCGCCCAGGAGATCCACGCGTTGCTCACCCAGCGTGGCGAGCACGTCGGGCTTTCCACCGTCTACCGGGCACTGCAAGCCCTCGCCGACGCCGGCGACATCGACTCGCTGCGTACCGAGGCCGGCGAGAGCATCTACCGCCGCTGCAGCGCCTCGCACCATCACCACCACCTGGTCTGCCGCTCGTGCGGCGCCACCGTCGAGGTCGAGGGCCCGGCGGTGGAGAAGTGGACCCGCTCGGTTGCCGCAGCCCACGGCTACTCCGACGTGAGCCACACCCTGGAGATCTTCGGTACCTGCGACTCCTGCTAACCGTCGAGGCGTCGCGGATTGCGGCCCAGACACCGTCGAGGCGTCGCGGATTGCGGCCCAGACACCGTCGAGGCGTCGCAGATTGCGGCGCTGGGTGTGCCCACTCGCGGCGTACGCTCGAGTCCTGGAGGTCGCCATGTCAGAGCAGCGCGAGGTACCGGAGCCGAACAAGTACGCCAAGCTGCCCCCGAGGATCCGGCCGGAGGACATGCGCACCACTCAGGACGTGCGCCCACAGCCGACGGCGAAGGGCGAGCACGACAGCGAGACCGAGTGGATGCTCCGCACCACGGGCATGTTCATCTGAGCTGAGGTCAGAGTCGGCGACGCGCCTCGCGGACGCCGTTCCAAATGATGCTCTCGATGTCACGGTCGTGCCCGAACACGTTCTCCTTGGTCACGGGCTCGATGAGCCAGCCGCGCTCGTCGCACAGCCACGTGCGTCGCTTCTTGTCACGCGCCCGCTGTTCTGGCGTACGGCGATGCCACTCCTCCCCGTCGTACTCCAACCCGAAGAGGAGCACCTCGACGCCCAGGTCGATCCGGTACGACCAGCGGAACGGGCGCTCGACCTCGATCTGCGGCTCCGGGCGCGGCAGCACACCGGAGTCAAGCCAGCGAAGGCGGGTGATTGCCTCGGCCGGCGACTCGGAGCGGGGATCCGCGAGCGGGACGAAGGCGCGAAGCTGAATCACACCACGCATTCCGCGGAAGCGGTCGGTCTCCTCCCAGAGCTCCTCCTTGTCGAAGACCCGGAGGCCGAGCATGGTGTCCAGAGCGGCGAACGCCGCGTCCCGGCCGAGCAACCTCCCGAGGTCACACGCAGTGCGCAGGGGGGTGGTCACCTTGATGCCGAAGACTTCCATTACGTCTTCTCGACTGAGGAACCGCTGACCGCTCGCGGTGATGCCATTGCGCAGTCGAGCGCCCCGACGGTTGACGAACACGGAGACCGGAGGGACCGCGAGGTGGTCGCCCGGAGCCAGAATCATCTCCGCGCCGTGCAACCAGCCTGCCGAGCGATCCGTGACCACCGCGTCCGGGGGGATGACGAGCCGAAGCGCCTCTGCACGCATCTCGATGGAGTCTGGAACCTGCGCCGCGACGTACACCCCGGCGATCATGCGGCGCAGGTAACCCTCCCTGCACAGCCACCCGAGGTCTTGGGGGGTTAGACCGACCGCCCGGGCGTCACGGTGCGTGAAAGGCCGGTCGAGGGGTAGCGGGAACCGGTCGCCGAGCAGGGGCTCACCCAAGTTGAGGAACGGAAGCAGCATGGGCAGATCATGGGGTCCCTTGCCTCTTCTGCGTTTTCGTTATCCACAGGCCGCGTACACCCACCGCAATCTGCGACGCCTCGGCGGGTTCTCGGCCGCAATCTGCGACGCCTCGGCGGGTTCTCGGCCGCAATCTGCGACGCCTCGGCCGGGGGTGGGGTTTGGGTTAGGCGGAGCCGTAGCGGCGGTTGCGGCTCGCGTAGGTCTCTACGGCGGTCCACAGGTCGCGGCGGTCGACGTCGGGCCAGAGCACGTTGCTAAAGACCATTTCGGAGTACGCCGCCTGCCACAGCATGAAGTTGCTCAGCCGTTGCTCGCCCGAGGTGCGCCAGATCATGTCGGCGTTCGCTACCTCGGGCACGTAGAGGTACTTCGCGAAGGTCCGCTCGTCGATGCGTTCGGCGTTGAGCCGACCAGCGGCCACGTCTCGGCCGATCGCGCGGGCCGCGTCCACGAGCTCCGCGCGGCCGCCGTAGTTGACGCACATGGTCAGCGTGAGTACGTCGTTGTCCTTGGTGAGCTCCTCGGCGACCTGGAGCTCCTTGATCACCGAGCGCCACAGCCGCGGCCGCCGGCCTGCCCACCGCACGCGGACACCGAGCTCGTTCATCTCGTCGCGCCGGCGCCGGATCACGTCGCGGTTGAAGCCCATCAGGAACTTGACCTCATCGGCGGACCGGGCCCAGTTCTCAGTGGAGAACGCGTAGGCGGAGATGGCCCGTACGCCGATCTCGATGGCGCCTTCGACCACGTCGAACAGCGAGTGCTCGCCCTGCTCGTGACCGGCGGTGCGGGGCAGGCCCCGTTCCTGGGCCCATCGCCCGTTGCCGTCCATGATGATCGCGACGTGCTGCGGTACCAGATCAGCAGGGAGCGACGGAGGGGTGGCGCCGGAGGGATGCGGTTCGGGGCGGCGTACCTCCCGCTTGCTCGTACGACGCACTCACGCCTCGCCGACATAGGGCATGGACCGCAGGGCCCGCTCGAGGTGCCAGGAGACGAACGCCGACACGAGACCACGCGCTTCACGACGGTTGCGCTGCTCCGCTCGGTCGACGACCGGCCAGTCACCGGCCAGCAGGGCACCCAACAGCAGCAGGGTCTCCGGGGCGGGGCTCGCCGAGCCGGGCACCCGGCACGTCGGGCACAGCGTCCCGCCCGCGGCCGGGCTGAACGCCCGATGTGGACCTTCGAGGCCGCAGTTGGCACAAGCAGCGAACGACGGGGCGTATCCGGCCACCGACAGGGACCTGAGCAGGAACGAGTCGAGTACGTCGCCGGAGCGGTGTTCCCCGGCCGTCATCGCCCGCAGGGCGGCCACCAGCAGGAGGTACTGCTGCACGGAGGGTTGCCGTTCCTCGGAGACAAGGCGTTCGGCGGTCTCGAGCATCACGCTCCCGGCCGTGTAGCGGTCGTAGTCGGCAGAGATGGTCGCCCCGTAGGGGGTGCGGGTCTCTGCCTGGGTGATCGTGTCGAGGTTGCGCCCGACCGCGAGCTGCAGGTCGACGTGGGTGAACGGCTCCAGTCGGGACCCGAAGCGCGAGGAGGTGCGGCGTACTCCCTTGGCCACGGCCCGGACCACGCCGTGCTCCCTGGTCAGCAGCGTGATGATGCGGTCAGCCTCTGCCAGCTTGTGCGTGCGCAGCACGATGGCTTCGTCGCTGTACAGGGGCATGAGGCCATTGTCCCCCGTCGCGGCGACAACCGGGAGCGACCCGCCGTCCTCCGGAGCGGCAGCGACGTCAGGCAGCGGCGGCCGGTAAGGGAGCTGGTAGCGGAGCGGGGAGCGGCAGCCGGACCTCGAACGTCGTCCCTTCACCGAGCTTGCTGAAGACCGCGATCTGGCCGCCGTGCGCGTCGACGATGCCCTTCGCGATCGCCAGGCCGAGACCGATTCCGGGGATGGCGTCGGTGAGAACGGTGCTGCTCCGGAAGAACTTGGAGAAGATCTCGCCGAGCTCTTCCTCACAGATGCCCCGTCCCGTGTCGCGCACCCGGACCACGGCGTAGTCGCCCTCGTAGGTCAGACCGACCGTGACCTTCCCGTCGCGGCAGGTGTACTTGATCGCATTGCTGAACAGGTTGTCGAAGACCTGCGCGAGCCGCTCCGGATCGCCGTCGATGTCCAGGTCGAGCCCATCGCAGGAGCTCTCGAGCTCGAGCGTGAGCCCTGCGGCGTACGCCGCCTTGCCGGCCTCCAACAACGCTTGGTGCACCAGCTCGCCCAGCGAGAGGCGCTCCACCTCCAGGGCCGTGACCGACTGAAGGGCAGTGGTCAGCAGGTCGTCGACGAGCCGGTGCAGGCGCCGGGCGTTGCGCTGGACCGTGACGAGATGAGCCCGCACCTCCTCGGGCAGGTCCTCGGTGTCCTCAAGGATGATGTCGACGTACCCGACGATCGAGGTCAGCGGTGTGCGCAGCTCGTGGCTGACCGAGGCCACGAACTCCTCCTTGATGCGTGAGGCCATCAGGAGCTCGGTGATGTCGTGGAAGGCGAGGACGGCCCCGCCGAACTCTCCGTCAGCCCGGAAGTACGGCGTCGAGGAAATCGCGAGCGCACGCCGGGCCTCAGGGGCCCTCCCGACCCAGACGAGCTGGTCGCTGAAGGTCTCTCCCCGGAGGGCTCGGGAGGTCGGCACGTCGTCATGACTCAGCAGCGTCGTCCCGTCGATGTCGTAGACGAAGCCGGTCTGACCGGCTCTGCCGTCGTGGCCCCCCGGAAAGGCCAGGTCGATGAAGTCCTGCTGGCGTGGGTTCATGCTGTCGATTACGCCGTGCGCGTCGATGGACAACAGCCCCACGTCGACACCGTTGATGATTGTCTTCGTCAGTCTGCGCTGCTCGATGATGTCGGACAGGGCCCGCTCCAGCCGGGCGCTGCCCTTCCGGGTCTCCACGACCTGCGCCTTCCAGAGCTCAGCAGTCATCGCTACAGCGGCGGAGCAGATGACCGCCGTCAGGGTCACCTGGGTGAGTTGCGACAAGATCTCCAGGGTGGACCCGAAGGCAAGCAGCGTCGGCAGCACGAAGGAGAGCAGCAGGGCGAGGACCGTGGCCCCCACGCCCCTGCGCCCGAACTGGAGGCCCAGCCAGATCGCCGGAAACGCAACGGCGACGCCGAACGCGGAGTCGCCCGAGAGCCGGAAGATGCCCAGGGCGACGATGTCGAGCAGCGGTAGCCAGATGGTCAAGCGGCTGCTGAGCCATCCCTTGCCGATCGCGACGGATCCCAGCGTCGGGACCAGCACGAAGACGGACCCGAAGAAGTAGGCGTCGAAGCCGACCGGGTTCCGGGTGTGGAGCAGGAGCTCCAGCACGACCGGGATGAGGAAAACGCCTTGGGCGGCACGCGGATCAGAGCGCTCACCGGTCAGGAGTCGCTGGATCTCCGAGACCAGGTGCGAGCGCGACAGCATGGCGAGTGGCCCCTCCCAGCGGTCGTGGGGGCTGACTCTACCTAGTCAACCGGTACAAGCACCGGCGAACCGGACATCCTGGGCGTCTTGTCAGCTCCCCTGGAGGCGGCGGCCGCCAGCAGCACCGTCGAAGCACCGGTCGACGAAATCAGCCGTGATCGCGTTCAGTCGCTCGGGCCGCAGCCGCCACTCGAGGATGCCGCGCGCCTCCACGAAGGTCGAGTCAGGAAGCTCCTCGGCGAGCATGGCTGCGTCGGCGGCTGGGTGGATCGGGTCGCGGGGATGGCCAACGACGAGTGCGGGCACCTCGATGGCCTTGCGCAACCGCGAGGAAGGAGCGCACCGGCCGAAGAAGATCCCGTGGATGACGGCTGCCATCGGGGCCGGGCGCTGGTCGAGCGTGTCCAGCAGGATGCCGGTCCAGAACGGCACTAGCCCGCGTGGCACGGCTCGGGTGACCGTACGCAGACTGCTGATGGAGAACGGCACGAAGCGCGAGAGGAACAACAGCGGCGCAAACGTCAGGATCCCGGCCTCGAGGGCGTTGTCGAGCACCGGCATCTCCGCGATCAGCCCACGCACGCGCTCCGGGGCGAGTACGGCGACCTCCAGGGACGCGTTGGCCCCCAACGAGGTACCGCCGATGATCGCGTGCTCGATCTCCCGGTCGTCGAGCAGCGCAATGATCTGCTCGCCGAAGGCGGTCATCGAGTACTCCAGCGGGTCGTCGGGCCTGTCGGAGCGACCGTGACCGAGCAGGTCGACGGTCAGCACGTGTGCTCCCGCAGCCGCCAGGTGATGCGCGAGCGGCTGGTGCATCCGGCGCGGCATCAGCTGCCCGTGCACCAGCACGACCCAGCGGTCGCCGCCGCCGTACTCGGTGTACTCCAGACGGTGGCCGTCGTGGAAGAACTGCCCGATCCGCTCCGAAACCAGGGTCATGGGGCAACCCTGACACGCGCTCCATCACCGCAGCACCGGGCCCGCCCCATCGGCGCGTCAAAAAGCCCTCAAAACCACTCCTTCTGGGGAACAATCAGGAGGTGTACTGGCGTCTGAGCGGAAGAACTGTGCTGGTCAGCGCCCTCGTGCTGGCGGCCTACCTGGCCGGACACGGAGCGCTCGAGGTCGGACGTGTCACCGGCAGTACGGCGGCCTGGTGGCCAGCAGCCGGGATCGGCGTGGTCGCCGTACTGCTCACGCCTCGTGGGCACTGGCCGGTGGTCTTTGCGGCCCTGACCGTCGCGTTCGCCCTGGCGAACTTCAGCATGGGACGTTCCGTGCTGGTCTCGAGCCTGCTGGGGATCAGCGACATCGCCGAGACAGCGGTGGTCGCCTACCTCGTGTCGAAGTACATCGGCCGTCGCATGGTCGACACGCAGGCGGCGTGGAGGCTCTTCGCCATCGCCATCGCGGGCGCGGCGGTGGCGGCACTGGGCATCGCCTTCGTCTACGAACTCTTCCTGGGGGCATCATTCTGGGTTTCTCTGGGGCTCGTCCTGCCCTCGCACGCGGCATCCGTGATCCTGCTCGCCCCCATCGCCCTGCTCGGCTGGCGGTCGCTCGCGGTCCCGCGCGGCTCGCGCGCGGTCGAGATGGCCGCGCAGGTGACCATGCTCCTGGCAGCGACATTGGTCATGTTCACGGCGCCCGAGCTCACACTGGCCTTCGCTCCGTTGCCCGTCATCGTCTGGGCGGCGGTGCGCTTCGGCACATGGTTCGTCGTCCTCGAGCAGATCGCGTTCGCCACAGCGGTGACGGTGTTCACTCAGTACGGCGCGGGCCCCTTCACCCCACTCGTCGACTCGGACCCGGCGCACGGCACGCAGCACGCCCAGCTCTACCTGATCTGCCTGGTGCTGATCGGGCTGCCACTGGCCAAGGCGATGCGCCAGCATGACGAGGCGCTGATGCGGATCCAGGCCAGCGAGCGCACCTTCCGGCGCAACTTCACCGAGTCCAGGGTTCCGGTGGCGATCATCACCCGAGAGGACGACGAGCTGTTCTTCATCGAGTGCAACGACGCAACCGTCGACCTGCTCAAGCAGTCATCGGCCGACCTGACCCGACAGCGGGTGACCGACCTGCTGACCTCACCCGACCTGCGCAACGAGGCACGCCAGATCGCGCGCGGCAGGTCGAGCGGCTGGTCCGGACCCGTCGGCGTCGCCGCCCAGCCTCGAACCCGGCTCGACGCGACGCTGTCGCTGATCGAGCAGCTCGAGGACGGCTCCATGTTCTCGCTCCACCTGGTCGATGTCACCGAGGCTCACGAGATGCAGGAGCACTTGCAGGCCGAGCGCAACTACACCCGCGCGGTCATCGACGTCGCCAGCAGCATGATCGTCCTGACCACGGCGTACGGAACAGTGATCGCGGCGAACCCAGCCACGACCAGGCTGACCGGCTACACCGAGGACGAGCTCATCGGCCGACCGATCTGGGAGCGCCTGATGGCCGGCGAGCAGCAGGCCGGAGTCGCGGAGCTCTACAACACCAGCCAGCTGCCCCGAACGGGAGAGGCGCACCTTCGGACCAAGGACGGCCAGCAGCTCGCCGTCGTCTTCTCCAGCGACACCCACCGGGCCAGTGCCGATGCCCCGGTGACCGTGGTGATCTCAGCCACCGACGTGACGGCGGCACGGCACAACGCCGGCATGGTCAGCCACCTGCTTCGCTCGGCCCGGACCATCGCCTTCGTCGGCACCGACCTGACCGGTCGCATCACCTTGTTCAACACCGGAGCCGAGCACATGCTGGGGGTCAGCGCAGACGCTGTGACAGGACGCAGGCTCGTCGACTTCATGGCGCCCGGTGAGCTGGCCCACCGGCTGCCTCGCGGGTCCAACCGGACCACGTTCGAGGCTCTGGTCGACCAGGCTGCCGGCGACCTGGCGCCCGAGACCCGGGACTGGACCTGGCTTCCGCAAGGACGCCCGCCGATGAAGGTGTCGATGACCACCAACCCGGTCACGGACACCTTCGGCGACCTCTTCGGCTACCTGTTCGTGGCCAGCGACATCACCGACACCCACCGGAGCCAGGAGATCCTCGTCAACGCGCTGCACCGCGAGCGTGAGGTCGTGACCCGCCTCAGGGACCTCGACAGGGTGAAGGACGACTTCGTCACCACGGTCAGCCATGAGCTGCGTACGCCGATGAGCAGCATCATCGGCAGTGCGGAGATGCTCACCGACGGCCTGCTGGGCGAGCTGGCTCCCGGCCAGCAGAAGATGCTCGAGGTCATCTCCCGCAACGGCGATCGACTCCTGGCCCTGGCCGACGACCTGCTGATGCTGGCCACCTTCGACCACGAGCCCTGGCCGGAGCAGGCCGTGGACGTCGACCTGCGCGACGTCGTCGAGGAGAGCGCGAGCGCCGTGGCGTCACTGCTGGTGACCCGAGACCTCGACGTCGACTACACACTGCCCGACGACTCCGTGCTCGTCAGCGGGGACGCAGACCACCTCGAGCGCGCCTTGACCAACCTGCTCACCAACGGCGTGAAGTTCACCCCTGACGGCGGTCATGTCCACGTCGACGTGCACGCCGACAGGGAGAACAGGTCAGCGGTGCTCAGCGTCACCGACACCGGACTCGGCATTCCCGAGGCGGACCTCGAGCACGTGTTCGGCCGGTTCTTCCGATCTTCCATCGTGCAGGAGCAGGCGATCCAGGGCTCCGGGTTGGGGTTGTCGATCGTGAAGACGATCGTGGAGAGCCACGACGGCACGATCGCCGTACGCTCGAAACCCGGGACGGGGACCACCTTCACGGTGAGGCTGCCGCTCGTCGCGGCGGCGCCCGTCTGATCACCCACCCAACCGCTCGTCAGGCGGAGTTCACCTCGTCGCTGACCCGCGGGAACGGCCGGGTCGAGAAGATCACCTCCAGAGGGACGCCGAAGAACTCGGCGATCCGCAGGGCGAGGTGCAGCGACGGGTTGTACTCACCGCGCTCGAGGTAGCCCACCGTCTGGTAGTGCACACCGAGTGCGTCGGCGAGCTCGCGCCGACTCACGCCCTGCTCGACGCGCAGCAAGGTGATCCGGTTGTGTACCCCTTCGCTCTGCGGGCTCACTTCACCCACTGCATGGTGGCTTCGCGGGCGGCCTGGACCTGCGAGCCAGTCTGGCGGCGCGCCATCCGTCGCAGCACGATCGGGGTCAGCACAGCGCCCAGCACGGCCCAGGAGCCGAGCACCAGCACGGTCTCGACGGTCCGCCAGGACTCACCGATCTCCGCGACAGCCGCGGAGTCGGGGAGAAACGCCGAGCGCATACCGAGACCCATCCAGTACATGGGGAACATCTGGGCGATGACCTGCACCCACCCCCAGAGCTGCTGAACGGGGTAGAAGATCCCGGAGATCCCGGCGAGGGTCATGATCGGCAACATTCCCCACATGCCGACCTTCTGGACGCCCGGCACCAGTGCGCCGATGATCATGCCGATCGGCAGTGCGGCAAGCAGCCCGAGCACGATCACCCACAGCACTGTGAACCACCCGCTGGGATGGGCCATCAGGCCGTCGAAGAGCAGGAAGCTCGGCACCAGGATCACGACCAGCTGCGGCAGCAGGCTGAGGATGTGCAGGAGCATCTGGCCACTGAAGTAGCCGACCAGCCCGTCCGGGATGGCTCGGTGCCGGAGCAGGGTGCCGTCCTCCTTCTCCATGGCGAGCGAGTACGCCGGGCCGATGACGACGCCGAAGGCGATGAGTCCACCGAGGAGGCTCGGCAGGGCGACCGACGCGAAGTCCAGACCGGGGACGCCTGTGTCCGCGTCGCGTCGGATCCACAGGTAGCCGAGCGTGAGCCCGGCAGTGAAGAGGTAGAACCACTGGTCCTGGGTACTGCGGATGCTCTGCACGAACTCCAGCAGCCCGCGGCGCAGACCCAGCCGCATGGCATGCACCTTGAACGACATCTGCGTACTTCCTGTGTTCATCGGGGTCCCCTCCCGGTTGTCGGCGGGAGGAGCGCGGCGGGGGACGACGAGAACCGGGTGGGGTGATTCATCGGGTCACCTCCACGAAGGTTTCAGCAGCGGTCTCGGCACTGCCGGACTCGTGCTGCTGGACCAGGGTCAGGTAGGCGTCCTCGAGGTTTGCGCGGCGTACCTCGAGGTCGTGCACGTCGTCGCCGTACTGCGCGAAGAGCTCGCGGACGAACCTGGTCGCGTCGCTGGCCGCGTGCACAAAACGTTCGCCGTCGCGGGTCCACTTCACCTCAGCCTCACCGGCGACCCGGTTCGCCAGCCCTTCGGCGCTGTCGTTGGCGACGATGCGACCACCCGCCAGGATCGCCACCCGGTCGGCCAGCTTCTCGGCCTCGTCGAGGTCGTGCGTGGTGAGCAGGATCGTGGTGCTCTCGAGGTCGGAGAGTCGGTGCACCAGGTGGTGGAAGTCGCGCCGAGCCTGCGGGTCGAAGCCGGCCGTCGGCTCGTCGAGGAACAGCAGCTCCGGTCGCCCGATGATGCCCATGGCGACGTCGAGCCGACGCCGTTCCCCACCCGAAAGCGTGCTGATCTTGCGGTCGGCATTCTCCGTGAGACCAACGATGTCGAGCAGCTCCTCGACGTTCCAGGGGCGCTCCTTCTCGGGTGTCGAGTAGGGGGCGTAGTAGCCGCCTAGCTGGGTGAGCAGCCGACGAGCCGTCCACCGCGGGTGGTCCCGCCAGGACTGCAGCACCACCCCGGTGCGGGAGCGCCACACCTCTCCCGCAGTGGCGGGGTCGTCGCCGAGCACACTGACGTCCCCGGCCGAGCGGATCCGGAAGCCCTCGAGGATCTCGATGGTGGTCGTCTTGCCGGCGCCGTTGGGGCCGAGGAGGCACAGCACCTCGCCGGGATAGATGTCGAAGTCGACACCGGTCAGCACATCGTTGTCGCCGTAGCGCATGCGGAGGTCGCGCACCTTCACGACGGGCACGTCGTTCGTACGAGTCGGGATCACAGGACGAATGTAGTACTTCTGCTATATCGGTAGCAAGGGTGTGACGTCACATTCCCGTCAGAGCTTGAGGGCTGAGGTGGCTGCGGTTTCCCACGGTCCCGGGTCGGCCGGGGAACCGGACGTTGTCGGCCGATACTTCGTCCCACAACGACAGGGTTCACCCGACGACCCCATCCGGTTTGTCCCTTCGCGGGCACGCAGTCGCCGCACCCCCCGAACTCCACAATTGTTGGCGTGTGACGTCTGATCGACCCGTCTGCACGTCACGACCCAACATTTGTGGAGTTCGGCCGCCACCTGCAGTTCGGCCCCACTTGGAGTCCCAACCCCGGGCCCGCAGAGCTGTCGCCCCGGCCGTGACTGTTCAGGTGCTAGGCGCGTCTGAGGGGTGATGTGTTTTGGGCGCCGGAAGTGGCGCGGGACCGGCTTGCGTGGTTGATCGCAAGCACTGGGTGAATGGGATCAACCACACAAGCCTGATCGGGTGGACGGCGCCGCCTCGACCTCTACCAAGACGACGTGCTCAGGTTCACCAGCGACTTCACCGTGCCCATCGATGACAACAACAAGGCAGAACGCGACATCCGCATGATCCGCCTGCAGCAGAAGGTCTCCACCGGCTGGCGCGCCGAACACGGGATCGACGCGTTCTCACCGTCCGGTCCTACCTCTCCACCGCCCGCCACGACCGCCGCAACGCCCTCGGCGGACTCCGCGAACTCTTCGCCGGAAACCCCCTGGCTACCGGACCCGACCTGCTGATGCTCCTGGGGTACGGCGAACGGAGTCAACCGGCGGGCCGGTCGTGGTCAGCCCCGGTTGACGGCGGAGAGCACCGCTTTCAGGGAGGCGGTCACGATGTTGGCGTCGAGCCCGACGCCCCAGAGGATCTGGTCGCCGACCGCGCACTCGACGTACGCCGCTGCGATGGCGTCGCCGCCAGCGGAGAGCGCGTGCTCGTGGTAGTCGAGGACGCGTACGTCGAACCCGTGGGGAAGACCGTTGAGTGCGTCCACGAAGGCGGCGATCGGACCGTTGCCCGAGCCCTGCAGCTCATGGATCTCGCCGTCGACGTAGACGTTCACGGTGAGCTGGTCCTTTTCGCCCGCGGCCGAGGAAGTGTGCACCGAGTTGAGCTTCAGCGGGGTCTCGCGGGTGAGGTACTCGCGCCGGAAGGCCTCCCAGATGGCCGCCGAGGTCATCTCGCCACCCTGGCCGTCGGCCGTGGATTCGGTGCTGGCCTGGACGACGCGGCTGAACTCGATCTGCAGCCGGCGCGGGAGGTCGAGCTTGTGCTCCGACTTCATCACGTAGGCCACGCCACCCTTGCCGGACTGGCTGTTCACCCGGATCACGGCCTCGTAGGTGCGGCCGACGTCCTTGGGGTCGATCGGCAGGTACGGCGCCTCCCACTCGAGGTCGTGGACGTTGACCCCCTCCCGCTCCGCGCGCTGGTCGAGCGCCTCGAGGCCCTTCTTGATGGCGTCCTGGTGCGAGCCGGAGAACGCGGTGTAGACGAGGTCACCGGCATAGGGGTGGCGCGGGTGCACGGGCAGCTGGGTGCAGTACTCGACCGTACGCCGGATCTCGTCGATGTCGGAGAAGTTGACCTGGGGGTCGATCCCCTGGCTGAACAGGTTCATCCCCAGCGTCACCAGGCACACGTTGCCGGTGCGCTCCCCGTGACCGAACAGGCAGCCCTCGACCCGGTCGGCGCCGGCCATCATCGCGAGCTCGGTGGCGGCCACGGCGGTGCCGCGGTCGTTGTGCGGGTGCAGGCTGATCGTGGTGTGGGCGCGCCGCGTCAGCTGCCGGGAGAACCATTCGATCTGGTCGGCGTAGACGTTGGGCGTGGCCACCTCGATGGTGGCCGGCAGGTTGAGGATGATCTCGCGGCCGTCCTCTGGCTGCCAGACGTCGGAGACGGCCTCGCACACTTCGATGGAGAACGGCAGCTCGGTGCTGGTGAAGATCTCCGGGGAGTACTCGTAGCCGATGATCGTCTGGCCGAGGTTCGACTCGGCGTACTTCATCGTCAGCTCGGTCCCGCGGACCGCGATGTCCTTGATCTCGTCGTTGGTCGCGCGGAAGACCACCCGCCGGAAGAGTGGGGCGAGAGCGTTGTAGAGGTGGATGTTGGCGTGGTGTACGCCGACCAGCGACTGGGTGGTCCGCTCGATCAGGTCCTCGCGAGCCTGCGTCAGCACCGAGATGGTGACGTCCTCGGGAACCTTGTCGCGCTCGATGAGCTGGCGCACGAAAGCGAAGTCTGTCTCGCTGGCCGAGGGGAAGCCGACCTCGATCTCCTTGTAGCCCATCGAGACGAGGAGGTCGAACATCCGGTGCTTGCGCTCTGGCGACATCGGGTCGATCAAGGCCTGGTTGCCGTCGCGAAGGTCGGTGGAGAGCCACCGGGGCGCCTCGGTGATCTGCGCCGAGGGCCAGGTGCGGTCGGGGAGGTCGATCGGGGGGAAGGCGTGGTAGCGCTGGATCGGCATGCCACTGGTGCGCTGGGTGTTCCGGAATCCGGAGTGCTGCAGGGTCATGGTCTTCTCTCGCGGGAGTGACGGGCGCCGGGGACACAGACTCACCGCCGCAAGGGGTCCGGCTCCGCTCAGATGTGCGGGGTGACCTCGCGGCGGCAGCGAAGAAGCAGCTGGCGCGTCATGACCGTGCCACCTTAGCCTGAATCCACCGATCTCCGCCTGCTGCGCGCCACGATGCGGGCGCGCTGGCTGCGTTGCCGACGCTGTTACGAAGATCCCTGGTGGCTTAGCTGGCTTGGCTGAGTTGGACCTCGTAGCCGAGGTGTTGGAGTTGGGCGATCGCTCGACGTCGTGCGCGTGCGGGGTCGAGGCGGATGTAGTAGTCGGCGCCGGGATCGTTGTAGAGCTCGCCGGTCTGGGCCATGTGCCAGATGGCGGTGAGAATGTCGTGCTGGATCGCTACCAGGGCGCGTTTGCCACCTCGTCGTTTCTGGAGGCGCTGGTAGCGGGCCGAGAAGTAGGTGTTCTTCGTCCGGGTCCCGGCTGCCACGGCGGCGACTCCGAGTGCTCCCTTGAGGTGGGCGTTGCCGTGGCGGGTCTTGGTCGACTTGACCTTCCCGGCGGACTCGTTGGTGCCGGGGCAGACCCCGGCCCAGGAGGCGAGATGGTCGGCGCTGGGAAACTGGGTCATGTCGGCGCCGGTTTCGGCGGTGATCACGTCCGCGGCACGGGTGCTGATCCCGGGGATGGAGCAGATCAGGTCGCGGAATCCGCGAAAGGGTTCGATCATCACCTCGATCCGGGCGGTGAGCTGCGCGATGACCTGGTCGTGGTGGTCGATCAGGTCGAAGTGGGTGCGAACCAGGAAGCCGTGATGATCGGTGAACCGCCCTGTCAGGGCCTGGATCAGGGCCCCGGTCTTGCCGCGCATCGACCAGTGCGCCAGCGCGGCCAGCCGCTCGGGGTCGCGTTCCCCCTCGGCCAGTGCCAGCAGCATCCGTCGTGCGGAGACCCCGGCCAGGTCGCTGACCACCGAGGACAGCTTGATACCGGCGCCCTCGAGAAGCTTCTCCAGGCGGGTGATCTCCCGGGACCGTTCCCGGGTGACCGCGGTCCGGGTCCGGGTCAGATCCCGCAGCTCCCGGATGGGCGGTGGCGGCACGAACGAGGGCCGGACCAGTCCGTGTGCACCCAGCTGGGCCAACCAGGTCGCGTCGTTGACGTCGCTCTTGCGGCCCGGGACAGTCTTGACGTGCCGGGCGTTGACCAGCATCACCTGACACCGGGGGAGATCCTCAAGCAGGTAGTAGTAGGGCTTCCAGTAGTCCCCAGTCGCTTCCATCACCACACAGCTGACCTGCTGGTCGACCAGGTGCTCACGCAGGCTCAGGATCTGACTGGTCATCGACCCCCAGGTGGTGACCACCTCGGTGACCCGGTCCACCTTCGCGCGTCCGGACCGATCCGGACCCGGAGTCCGGACACAGACCTTGGCGTACTTCTTGCCGATGTCGATCCCCGCGCACCGAGGATGTAGTTCCTCCATGATCAGGCCCCTTCCCATGGCCAGTCGTGGCCGGACCAGCAGATCGCGGACCGGGTGACGGCCACGGGGAGGACTGACAGATCTGAAGTCTGTTACGCGTGCTCACCGGCAACAATCCACGGTTCCCGTGGGGTCCTGCGCCACCATGCTCGAAAACGGGCTCAGGGCACCAGAGTGTCTCGGGGTCGACCGCAACCGCCACGAACCCAGCCTCGACCCCCAACCAGCCGCCCACAACCCCGCCCCGATCTTCTGCTCCCACGACGCGGCCCAAGGGCCGCTGGCTTGCTCGAAAGACGCCCAGTCTGCCTACGCGCCGGGCGCCTTGCCATCACACCCACCTCGTGACGCTCACGACGCCGGCCATCGAGCGGATTTCAGGCCTAGCAGCGCTCTCGGGGACCGATCCGGGCTGCTCCGGGCGCTAGATGGCGTGCGGCAGCCGGACCGTGACCGTGGTGCCCTCGCCCTCGACGGATTCCACCTCGACGGTCCCCTCGTGCCACTCGACCACGGACTGCACGAGCGCGAGCCCGAGCCCGCTGCCCTGGATCTCCGCGGCTGTGGAGAGCGAGGAACGGAAGAACCGAGAGAACAGCAGATCCTGCTCCTCGGCCGGGATGCCGATCCCGGTGTCGCTGACGCTGATCACCACCTCTTCACCATCGCGATGAAGCCGGACGGTCACGCGCTCGCCGTTGTCGCTGAACTTGATCGCGTTGCTGAGCAGGTTGAGCAGGGCCCGCTCGAGCTGCATCCGGTCCGCGGGTACCGGAGGGAGCTCGGGATCGCTGACCACCGCCACCTCGAGCTGTTTCTCCGTGGTTACCGGCACGAGGGCCTGCAGGCACTCCGCGACCACCCCGGACAGGTCTGTCGGCTTCCGGTCCATGTGCATCTCGTCCGCGTCGTACGCCGAGAGCGTTAGCAGGTCCTCGACGAGGTCACGCAGTCGCCCGACGTTGCGCTCGATGATCGCCACGCGCTCGGAGATTGCTCCGTCCAGGGTTCCCAGACCGCCCTCGTTCAGCATCTCGAGGTATCCCACGATGCTGGTCAGCGGCGTGCGCAGCTCGTGGGAGACAGTCGAGATGAACCTGTCCTTCGCCCGGTCGAGCTCCCGCAGGCGGCGTACGGACTCGCGCTGCTGCTCGAAGGCCTGTACCTGGACCAGCGAGGCCACCAGGTCGTGCGCCAGCCCCTCGCAGATCGCGAGCTCGCGGGGCTGCCAGGTGCGCGGTGCCACGGACTGCAGCAGCAGCCAGCCCACCACCTCGTCGCCGACTGCGATCGGGACCGCGGCCAGTGCCCGCACCCCGAGACCAGCAAGGATCTCGGCGGCGCCGGACGCGTCGAGCCGAGTGTCCTCATCGATGTGCTCGATCTGCAGCGGCGTGAGCGCCTGCGCGGCCTCGAGGAGCAGCGCGGTGAGGGCTTCGGGCAGCTCCACGAACGAGTCCGGACGAGGCAGGTCCGCGCTCTCCGGGGAGCTGCT
The DNA here is from genome assembly GCA_963759525.1 of uncultured Actinomycetota bacterium. Classification (GTDB taxonomy): domain Bacteria; phylum Actinomycetota; class Actinomycetes; order Propionibacteriales; family Nocardioidaceae; genus Marmoricola. The sequence continues at coordinate 321,263 of CAVWZO010000019.1, forward strand.
CCAGGTGCCGTGCACCGCGGAGAAGAGTTCGGCATCGACCAGCAGCACGTCAGAACGGTCGACGCCGGTCGCCCGGGCCGCAGACTCGGCTGCCCTGTTGACGAGATGACCTGTGTCGAGGTCCTCGCGAAGCAGGCGAGCCAGCTCGTCCACGACGCGGCTCTGGTCCTCCCGCTCGAGCATGTCGGCTTGCGCAGAGCGCAGCTCCCGGATCGAGTCGTAGAAGTCTGCGGTGGCCCGTTCCCCGATGGACTCTGCCGCTCGACGCCGGACCCGTTCGCGCGCAAGCTGGTAGCGGAGGTGGCGTACCTCCGCGATGGGGTCAGCGGACCCGGTCGTTGACGACGTCAAGCCCAAAGCACAGCCTGTCTCAATGTGTCTCGCGAAGAGTGCATTCGTCGGCACCACCGAGCATGCCCCTCGACCGTCATCATCACCCGGGGATCCTAGACTCAAACATCTTCAGATACCCGAAGGTTCAACCAGTTTTTCCTGACAGACTTTGTCGCCATGAGCCGCCTGCTCGTCGTACACCACTCCCCGACGAAGTCGCTTCAGTCCCTCACCGAGGCCGTGGTCGCCGGGGCGCACGACGACACGATCGAGGGTGTCGAGGTGGTCGTGCGGGAGGCGCTGGACTTCGCCAGGGGTGAGGCGGGGCACCGGGACCTCCTGGCAGCGGACGGCTACGTGCTGGGCACGACCGCGAACTTCGGCTACATGTCCGGGGCGATGAAACACGTGTTCGACTCGACCTTCCTGCAAATCGGCGGCGCCCTCTCCGACGACGGCAGCGGCAAGGAGTCCGCGGGCGCCACCGCGAAGCGCCCGTTCGGGCTCTATGTGCACGGCCGGTACGACACGACGGGCGCGGTCCGGTCCGTGCTCTCGATCACCGGTGCGCTGGGCTGGAAACAGGGGTACGGCGTGCTCGAGGCGATGGGTGACGTCTCGACCGCGGACACCGAGTCGGCGTACGAGCTCGGCGGTACGATCGCGGCACTGGTCGCCCAATGAATGTCGCAGTGAGCGCCGCAGTGAAGTTCGCCCGCGCCCATGGAGGGAACCGCACGTGCCCCGACGTACGCCCTTGCGGAGTGGTGCCTCGGGTCTGGCGCTGCTGCTCATGGGGCTGCTCGTGACGGCCTGCGCAGCGCCGTTGAAGCCGGAGACAGCCGCCGACAGGACCACCCCACCCAAGCTGGGCGCCTGCTACCGGCTGGCCCCGGCGGACGCCGAACAGAAGACCAACGCCTTCGAACCGGTCGCCTGCAGCGAGCCACATACTTCGCAGACCTTCGCCGTGGGAAGCCTGCCGGAACAGACCGGCAAGGACTACAGGTCCGACGCCCACGGCAAGTGGCTGTTCCCGAGGTGCGAACGCGCGTTCCAGCGGTTCCTGGCCGTCGACGAGAGCCTCGCCCTTCGCGTCCAGCTCAGCTGGGCATGGTTCCGGCCCTCCGAACGAGGCTGGGACAAGGGCGCGCGCTGGTATCGCTGCGACGTGGTCGGCGGTCCCGCCGACGCCGAGCGGTACGCCGACCTCCCGGCCACGGCCAAGGGGCTGTTCCGGGCCAGGCCCCCCGAGCAGTGGCTGACCTGCGCGCTCGGCGAGACCGTGCTGCGGTCGAGGAAGGTCCCGTGCACCGAGGTGCACAACTGGAGGGCCGTGACCACGATCAAGCTCGGCCGGCCCGAGGACGCCTATCCCGGTGACCGGCTCTCAGAGGTGCGTTCACGCGACTTCTGCTCGGACTCCGTGGGGGCGTGGATGAACTACCCCGTGGACTACGAGTTCGGCTACACGTGGTTCCACGAGGGCGAGTGGCAGGCCGGCAACCGGCGATCGATCTGCTGGGCGAAGACGGACAGGTGAGTCAGTTGCGTCGTACCGCAGGTCTGTTGGCGCCCCTGTTGTTCCTGGCCGTCGGCTGCTCCTCCTCGGATGGCGACCGCAAGTCCGCGCCGGAGCCGCGTCCGACGGTGTCGGCCGGACCGGACCAGCCGGCTGAGCCCGACCCCCGCGTCGGCAGCTGCCACGAGCTCTCCTTCAACGAGGCCACCGATCCCGTCGACGCGGGAGCACCGGTGCCGTGCCGCCAGCCGCACACGTCAGTCACGTTCAAGGTGGGCAAGCTCGACCCCTTGACCGACGGCCATCTCCTGGCTGTCGACTCGCGCACCGTGCGTACCCAGATCGAGAAGGCCTGCCCCGACAGCCCCGGCGCCTTCCTCGGCGGAGACCAGACCGAACAACGGCTCAGCCGCTTCGACGTGGTGTGGTTCAGCCCCTCGCTCGAGCAGGCCGACGCCGGGGCGAACTGGTTCCGCTGTGACGTCGTGGCGCTGCGATCCGAGGGCCAGCTGCTGCCCCTCCCCGCCCGGTTGAAGGCTGTCCTCGACACCGACGGCGCGCTCGACCGGTTCGGGACCTGCGGCACGGCCGCGCCGGACCGGCCCGGCTTCTCACGCGTCGTGTGCTCGCAGAAGCACTCGTGGCGCGCCGTCGACGTCGTCGAGCTCCCGAAGGCCGCCCGCTACCTCGCCAAGGACGTCGCCGCCACCGGCGACGCCAGCTGCAAGGACGTCGCCGCCCAGCGCGCCGACGGGGAGCTGAGCTACACCTGGAGCTTCGAGTGGCCGACCCGAGCGCAATGGGCTGCGGGTCAGAGGTTTGGGTACTGCTGGGTGCCGGAGGGCTGAGGGGTCTGTGGGGTCTGTAGGTGCTGTGGTTTCCCACGGTCCCGTGGGAAACGCCAACTTCCCGTCCTTTGCAAGGGACGGGAACTTGGTGTTTCGCGCGGGAAGCTGGTGCCTCTGAGGTACGGCGGGCGCTAAGCCGGCCACCAGCTCACATGACGTCGCCGGAGGTCATACGAATTGGCTCCCCCGGCGACCAGTCCGCATGACGTCCCACCGGAGGTCATACGAATTGGCTGCTCCGGCCACGAGTCCGCATGACGTCCCACCAAGGGGTTACGAAATGGCTGCTCCGGCGACCAGTCCGCAAGACGTCCCACCAGAGGTCATACGAGGTGGCTGCTCTGGCGACCAGTCCGCAGGACGTCCCACCAGAGGTCATACGAAATGGCTGCTCTGGCCACCAGCTCGGATGACGTCGGGCCGGAGGTCCGAACGAGCCGCGGACCGGGTCAGCGGACCGGGTGACCCGCTGCGCGAAGTGCCTGTTTCACCTCGGGGATCCGCAGGGTGCCGAAGTGGAAGACCGTTGCCGCGAGTACGGCGTCCGCGCCTGCCTCGACCGCCGGGGCGAAGTGCTGGACCGCACCCGCACCGCCGCTGGCGATCACCGGGATCGACACCTCGCGGCGGACCAGCCGAATCAGCTCGAGGTCGAAGCCGTCCTGGGTGCCGTCGGCATCCATGGCGTTGAGCAGGATCTCGCCCGCACCGAGCTCGGTCGCACGCACAGCCCAGGCCAGGGCGTCCAGGCCGGCCGAGGTACGGCCGCCGTGCGTGGTCACCTCGAAGCCGGAGTCGGTGCCGGGCGCGCGCCGGGCGTCGACGGACAGCACCAGGACCTGGTTGCCGAACCGGTCGGCGATCTCCGCGACCAGCTCGGGGCGCCGGATCGCGGCCGTGTTCACCGCGATCTTGTCCGCGCCCGCGCGGAGCAGCCGGTCGACGTCCTCGACGCTGCTGACCCCGCCACCAACGGTCAGTGGGATGAAGACCTCTTCGGCGGTGCGGGAGACGACCTCCATCGTCGTCGCGCGCCCCTCGTGGGAGGCGGAGATGTCGAGGAAGGTCAGCTCGTCGGCCCCTTCCGCGTCGTACACCCTGGCGAGCTCGACCGGATCCCCCGCGTCCCGCAGCTGCTGGAAGTTGATGCCCTTGACGACGCGTCCGGCGTCGACGTCGAGGCACGGGATCACGCGTACGGCGAGGCTCATTCCGGGCTCCCTCCCGGCCCACGACGACCCTGGGTCAGGGCGAGGGCATCGGTCAGCGTGAACCGCCCTTCATACAGCGCCGTCCCGACGATGGCACCCTCGACGCCCTCAGCAACGAGGCCCATCAGCGCCTCGAGGTCGGCCAGCTCGGTGATGCCACCCGAGGCGACGACCGGGCGGTCGGTGCGCGCGCAGACGTCGCGCAGCAGCTCCAGGTTTGGCCCCTGCAGCATGCCGTCCTTGTTGACGTCCGTGACGACGTAACGCGCGCAGCCCTCGGAGTCCAGGCGCTCGAGAACCTCGTAGAGGTCACCACCCTCGCGGGTCCAGCCACGTGCAGCCAGCTTCTGACCACGTACGTCGAGCCCGATCGCGACCCGGTCCCCATGCCCGGCGATCGCCCTGGCGCACCACTCGGGCTGCTCCAGGGCAGCCGTGCCGATGTTGACCCGTCGGCACCCTGCCGTCATCGCCGCGGCGAGTGAGTCGTCGTCGCGGATGCCGCCGCTCATCTCGACGTCGATGTCGAGGGTCCCGACGATCTTGGCGAGCAGCGCGCGGTTCTCGCCACGGCCGAAGGCGGCGTCGAGGTCCACGAGGTGGATCCACTCCGCTCCTGCCTCCTGCCAGCGCAGGGCTGCCTCGATCGGGTCGCCGAAGCGCTTCTCGGACCCGGCCACGCCTTGCACCAGCTGGACGGCCTGGCCGTCAGCGATGTCGACGGCGGGCAGCAGCTCGAGGTGGGCACTCATCGGATCTCCGGTTTCAGCGTCGTCGGAACAGCATGGTGTGCAGGACAGGGGCGACGAGCAGAGTCACGATCAGCGCCATCATGCGGGCCGGCCACTCGGGGAACAGCACCCAGACGAGCACGTTCAGCGCGATGAGCAGGGCGATCGTGGCGCCGGTCTGCTTCCGGCGGCGCTGGGCCAGCACGCCGGTCTGGCGCGAGCGGCGCCGGGGGAACCGTGAGCTCACGGCCCGCTTGCGCGCGTCCCGGCGCTCGCGCTTCTCAGCCTCGGCTGCGCGCGCTGCCGCGACGATTCCGGCTTCCCGGTCGCGGGCCTCGCGTCGCCGCTGTCGCTCCTTGCTCATGCCGGCCTCAGCGCCTTCACCCAGTTGCGCAACAGCCGCGCACCCGCGTCACCGGACTTCTCCGGGTGGAACTGGGTGGCGCTGAGCGGGCCGTTCTCGACGGCTGCCACGAACCGGTCGCCCCCGTGCTCGGCCCAGGTCACCATCGGTGCCCGGGTGCGCTCGTTGGTGACCAGCGTCCAGTCGCGTACGCCGTAGGAGTGCACGAAGTAGAACCGCTCCCCCTCGACGCCGGCGAACAGCGTCGTACCGGCCGGCGCCTCCACGGTGTTCCACCCCATGTGGGGTACGACGGGCGCCTGCAGCCGCTCGACCACACCCGGCCACTCGTCGCAGCCCACCGTCTCCACTCCGTGCTCGACGCCGCGCTCGAAGAGGATCTGCATCCCGACACAGATGCCGAGGACCGGCCGCCCACCGGCGAGCCGGCGCCCGATCACCTCGTGTCCCCGGACCGCGCGCAGGCCCGCCATGCACGCGGCGAACGCGCCAACCCCCGGGACCACAAGCCCGTCCGCGTCCATGGCATCGGAGTGCTCCGCCGAGAGGGTTACGTCAGCGCCGGCCCTCTCGAGGGCGCGCACGGCGGAACGGAGGTTGCCGGAGCCGTAGTCGAGGACCGTGACCTGTGGCATGACCTCAGCCACGAGGAGGGGTGTTCATAACGAGCCCTTCGTCGAGGGCACGCCGGTCTCGCGCGGGTCGAACGCCACCGCGGCACGCAACGCGCGCGCGACCGCTTTGAACTGCGACTCCACGATGTGGTGCGGGTCGCGGCCCGACAGCACCCGCACGTGCAGCGCGATCTGGGCATGGTGGGCGAGGGTCTCGAAGACGTGCCGGGTCAGGGAGCCGAGGTACGCGTCCCCGATCCTGACGAACTCCTGCCCTTCCGGCTCACCGACGTGCACACAGTACGGACGACCCGAGACGTCGACGGCACACTGCACCAGCGCCTCGTCGAGCGGCACCAGCGAGTCACCGAAGCGCCGGATTCCGGACTTGTCGCCGAGCGCCTTGAGCAGCGCATCGCCCAGGACGATCGCGGTGTCCTCGACGGTGTGGTGGGCGTCGATGTGGGTGTCGCCCTCGGTCTGCACCGTCAGGTCGAACAACGCGTGCCGGCCGAAGGAGGTGAGCATGTGGTCGTAGAAGCCGACGCCGGTCGATACGTCGGTACGGCCCGACCCGTCGAGGTCGAGCTCGACGAGGACCTTCGACTCATTGGTCTGGCGCTCGATGCGCGCTGTCCGACCGGTCACTTCGTTACCTCCATCAGGGCATCCTTGAACGCCGTCATCTCTGCTGCCGTGCCGATCGAGACCCGCAACCAGCCGTCCGGGCCAGTCACCCGGATCAGCACGCCCCGGTCGAGCAGCTGTTGCCAGACTGCCGCACGATCGTCGAACCGACCGAACAATACGAAGTTCGCATCGCTCTGCGCGACCTCGAACCCCTGTGCCGTCAGCCACTCGACCGTGCGGTCCCGCTCCGCACGCAGCTCATCGACCCTGCCCAACAGTTCGTCCGCATGGCGCAGCGCCGCGCTTGCAACGGCCTGGGTCACGGCGGAGAGGTGGTAGGGCAGGCGCACGACGCGTAGGGCGTCGCACAGCTCCGGCGCTGCCGCCAGGTAGCCAAGCCGAGCGCCTGCCAGCGCGAAGGCCTTGCTCATCGTCCGGGTGACGACGAGGTTGCGGTGTTCGGGGAGCAGCTCGAGTGCCGAGGGTGTGCCCGCGCGCCGGAACTCGGCGTACGCCTCGTCGATCACCACCACGCCGGGCGCGATGGCACAGAGGTCGCTGATCACTTCGTGCGGCAGGGCGGTACCGGTCGGGTTGTTCGGCGACGGCAGCAGGATCACGCTCGGCTGGTGCGCGTCGACCAGGCGGCGGGCCTCGTCCATGTCGAAGCTGAAGTCCTCGCGACGACGGCCGGCCACCCAGGTGGTCATGGCGTTTCGCGCGTACTCCGGGTACATCGAGTACGTCGGCGCGAACGAGACGGCCGTGCGTCCCGGGCCACCGAACGCCTGCAGGATCTGCAGCATCACCTCGTTGGAGCCGTTCGCCGCCCACACCTGCTCAGGGTTGACCGGGTAGCCCGCATCGCGGCTGAGGTACGCCGCGAGGCCGGCGCGCAGCTCGGTGAACTCGCGGTCCGGGTAGCGGTTGAGCGTGGCAGCAGCCAGCGTGACGGCCCCGGCGATGTCGTCGACCACGGCCCGCGAGGGTGGGTAGGGGTTCTCGTTGACGTTCAGGCACACCGGGACGTCGAGCTGGGGCGCGCCGTATGGCGCGACGCCAACGAGCTCGGCGCGCAGGGGTGGCCACTCCGCCGCTTCAGTGACGCCGGCCCATGTCTTTGGGCTCACGGTCGACCGAAGCGGACGTTGACTGCTGCTCCGTGACCCGGGAGGTCCTCCGCATCGGCGAGTGTGACGACGTGTCCGGCCACCTCGACGAGGGCCTCGCGGGAGTACTCGACGACGTGCACCGAACGCAGAAACGAGCGCACGGAGAGTCCCGAGGAGTGGCAGGCACAACCCGCCGTGGGCAGCACGTGGTTGGAACCGGCGCAGTAGTCCCCCAGCGACACCGGCGCCCAGGGGCCGACGAAAACCGCGCCCGCGTTGCGCACCCCGGCTGCGTCGGCGCTCGGGTCAGCAGTGTGGATCTCGGTGTGCTCGGCGGCGTACGCGTTGATGACGTCGAGTCCCTGGGCCACGTCGTCGACCAGGACGATCCCGGACTGCTGGCCACCGAGTGCCGTGCGGACCCGCTCCACGTGTCGGGTTGCGGCGACCTGCTTCTCGAGCTCGACCTCGACCTCGTCGGCGAGCCGCAGTGAGTCGGTGACCAGCACCGAGGCCGCCATCGGGTCGTGCTCGGCCTGGCTGAGCAGGTCGGCAGCGACGTACGCCGCGTCGGCCGTGTCGTCCGCCAGGATCGCGATCTCGGTCGGCCCGGCCTCGGAGTCGATCCCCACGACGCCCTTGAGCAGCCGCTTGGCCGAGACGGTGTAGATGTTGCCCGGACCGGTGACCAGGTCGACGCGGCGGCACGGCCCGGCGCCGTACGCGAACATCGCCACGGCCTGGGCGCCTCCGACGGCGTAGACCTCGTCGATGCCGAGCAGCTCGCAGGCCGCCATGATCGTCGGGTGCGGGAGGCCGACCCCGAACGTCTCGAATGCCTCCTGCTGAGGCGAGCTGGTCAACGCGATCGACCCGACCCCGGCCACCTGGGCAGGTACGACGTTCATCAGGACGCTCGACACCAACGGCGCCACGCCGCCGGGAACGTAGAGACCTACCCGGTCGACGGGGATGAGCCGCTGGGTGACCCGGGCACCCGGGCCGAGGTCGGTGACCGTGTCGGTTCCGAGCTCGGCTTCGCAGGTCGTTCGCAGCCGGCGGATGGACTCCTCGAGACCCGCGCGCACCTGCGGGTCCAGGCCCGCTAGCGCCTCACGAAGCGCCTCGCGGGGCACCGTGATGTCGGTCTGTACGACGCCGTCGAACCGTTCGGCGTACTCCGCAATCGCCTCGACACCGCGATCGCGCACGTTGTCGCAGATCGGCCGCACGACCTGCAGTGCCGCCTCGACGTCGAAGTCTGCGCGCGGCACCAGGGTGCGGTAGTCGGGAGTGGCCCCGGCACCACCATCCCGCAGGTCGATCCGGCGAATCATGCGTCCAGTCTAGTGACGCAGACCGGGCTCCCAGACGGGCGCCCAGCGGCCGGACCTGCAGCCGTCGGGTGGTGGTCTCGACTGATCGCTCGCTGCGCTCGCTGCGCTCGCTGCTCGACCACCTACGGGTTGCCCGCTGCTCGACCGGCTGTGAGTTGCTCGCTACCGGTCCGATTCACCCTGCAGCGAGCTCCGACTGAAGTCGCCTGCGTAGTACCCGTGGTGGTGGCGGACGGGGCCGGTGAACACACCCGACTCGATCTCGATGTCGATGGTCGCGGCCACTGTTCTCACCTTCCCGGTCCTGATGCAGCGCTCTGGATTGCGCTCACCTATATGGACCCCTGCACGATGCGGAACTCATCGAATTATTGGAGGCAGAACCGGAGTGGAAAATACGGTGACAACCGAGAAGCTGACATCACATGGCCCCAATCGGGAGGCCCGCGCGTTGGTGCCCGAGTCGCTCTATTTGTCCGACTCACCGTCCAACCGGTCCAGGCTGAAGTCGCCCGCGAAGTACCCGTCGTGGTGCCGGATCGGGCCGGTGAACACTCCCGATTCGATCTCGATGTCGATGGTGGCGGCCATTGCTCTCACGTTCCCGGCTGTCGTTGGTTCCGGCACGTCTGGTGCGGCGGAACTCCGCGGTCTCGGTGCTCGATCTGCGAGCTGTTCATGCCTTAATCCAAGCACCGACCACTGAATAGAACGCTCCTCCATCGTCAAGCGCCGCACCGCGGTCTATGCCCGCCTGGACGCTCTGGTCGAGCTGCTCGGCCCGGCTTGGTATGAGGTGCTCGGGTCCAGCTATGGCAAGTGCGCGTTGGAGCTGCTGGTCCGCTATGGCGACCGCAACACCCTGATCCGGCTAGGGGGAGCCCGGCTGACCCGCTTCCTGATCCGCCACTCCCGCGGGTTTTGGCGTGAGGCCCACGCCGCGCGGCTTATCGCCGCAGCCCGCGAGAGCCTGACCCTGTGGGGTCCGGAAGGGATCGACTTTGCCGAGCTGGCCGCCGACATCGCCACCGAGGCCGAGCAGGCACAGGTGCTCACCCGGCAGATCGCCGATCTCGAGGAACGGATTGCGAACCTCTATGCCGAAGCCGACCCCGACGGGTTCATCGGCTCGGCCCGGGGTCGGTCCGGTCACCGGGGCCATCATCGCCGGCCGGATCGGTGACCCCCACCGGTTCACTTCCCTGGCCGCGATCCGCGCCTACTCCGGGCTGGTCCCCAAGCTCAACCAGTCCGGAACCAGCAACCCCGTCCAGGGGATCACCAAGGCCGGCAGTCCTGGCCGAGAATCGCCTTGTTTGGAGGGCACTTCGCATTTTTTCAAGAATTTCTCGACCGCTTCGATGCCTGGCGCTCCGTGGCGTGTGGGAGCCTGAGCCATGGCGTACGACGAGGACCTGGCCGACCGCATCCGCGCCGCCATCCCGGATCCGGAGGGCGTGACCGAGAGGCGAATGTTCGGCGGCCTGGCGTTCCTGGTCAACGGGAATCTGGCCGTCAGCGCCAGCGGTCAGGGAGGTCTCCTGCTCCGGGTAGACCCGACCGAGACCGATTCGTTAGTGAACGACGACGACGTCACCCGGTTCGTGATGCGTGGACGCGAGATGAATGGCTGGTTGCACGTGTACCCGCCGGCAATCGGCTCAGATCAAGAGCTCCGACGGTGGGTCGAGATCGGGGTGACGTACGCCGGGTCCCTGCCCGCCAAGTAGGGCCTGCCAGTAGGCCCGCCAAGTAGTCAGTCAGAGTCACCGTGCATCGGGGACGAGCTGAAGTCGCCGGCGTAGTACCCGCGGTGGTGGCGAATCGGGCCGGTGAACACGCCGTACTCGATCTCAATGTCGATGGTTGCGGCCATTGTTCTCACCCTTTCGGCTCTCGATTGCGCTCACCCGGTTAGACCCCCGATCGATCGCGAACTCATCGACTCATGCGGAGAATTTCCTGACGTGGAGGTCACGACCGCAGGCTCGTTCGACCGGCCGCGGCTTGTTAGGTTGCGGCCATGATCAGGTGCGGCACGGTGAGGGCGTGAAGGCGGTCCGCTACGACCGGTACGGGTCCCCCGACGTGCTCCAGGTCGAGGACGTCCCGATGCCGGTGCCCGCAGCGGGCCAGGTGCGGGTCAAGGTCGCGGCGACCTCGGTCAACCTCAGCGACTGGGAGTGCCTGCGCGGATCACCTGCCTATGCGCGGATCGGCGGGCTGCGCCACCCGGCTCACCGGACGCTCGGGTCCGACATCGCAGGCGTGGTCGACGATGTCGGCGAAGGGGTGACCGGGTTCCGGCCCGGAGACGAGGTGTACGGCGACAACCTCGCGCTGATGGGTGGCTTCGCGGAGTACGCGCTCGCACCGGAGTCCGCACTCGCCCACAAGCCGGCCGAGCTCACGTTTGCTGAAGCGTCGACCATCCCGCAGGCTGGCGCGATCGCCCTGCAGGGCACGCAAAGGGCAGCAGCGGGTAGCCGCGTGCTGATCAACGGCGCCGGCGGAGGGTCAGGATCCTTCGCGATTCAGCTGGCCAAGCGGCTCGGTGCTCACGTGACCGGTGTCGACAACGACGCCAAGCAGGACTTCATGCGATCGGTCGGCGCGGACGAGGTGATCGACTACCGGCTGCACGACTTCACGCGGACCACTCGGCCCTACGACCTGGTGCTGGACCTGGTCGCGCACCGCTCGGTGTTCGCGTACCGGCGCGCACTGGCGTCCGGCGGCAGGTATCGGTGTGTGGGTGGGACGGTGCGAGCGCTGCTGCGCGTGCTCACCGTCGGCTCGGTGGCGGGAGGGCTGACCGGTCGCTCCATCGGAGTGCTCGTCGTGAAGCAGGGGCCGGCCCACTTCGAGCCGCTTGCCGCCCTCTGCGTTGCCGGGGAGGTCAAGATCCACATCGACCGCACCTACCCACTCGACGAGGTGCCCGCCGCTCTGGCCCACGCCGGAGAGGGACGTGCTCTGGGCAAGATCGTCGTCACGCCTTGACCGGTGATCCGGCTGGCTCTGGACGCGATGAGACGCCGGTGCTCGAATGACCGGGTGCGCTTCGACTTCGAAACACTGGCTTCCCCGGATCAGGCGCGACGCGCTCTGACCGACTTCACAGACCGTCGGCTGCAGATCTGGAGCCGCACGCTCGACCCGAAGCGGTACGAGCTGCGCGACCAGGGCGAGACCTGGGCCGTCGCCCGGGAAAGTACCCCCGGATCGCCGTTCTGGGTGGTCGTCCGGTACGACTGGTCGGACCCCGAACTGATCCGTTGGACGGTCGAGGAGAGCAGCTACGGCGGAACCGGCGAGGGCTTGGTGCGGATCGCGCCGGGAGACCGTGGCGGAAGCCGACTGCACGTCGAGTGGGAGAACACCGGCGTACGCCCCCTGCAGAAGCCACTGATCTACGTGCTTCATCACGGCCCCATGGGCAGGGTGATCTCGCGGATGTGGAGGTCCGCCCTGGACCGGTATGCCCAGTCGGAAGGAAGCTGACTCCATGGGGCGCACGATCATGGGCGCGGTGGTGACACTGGACGGCTTCATTGCCGACGACCAGGACGATGTCGGCCCGCTGTTCGAGTGGTACGGCAATGGCGACGTGGAGTGGGGCTGGGCCGAGAACCCGGACGACACGTGCCGCACCACGCAGGCGTCAAGGGACTTCATGAAGGGCGTCTACTCCAGCATCGGGGCGGTGGTGATCGGCCGCCGACTGTTCGACCTCACCGACGGATGGGGCGGCGTCCCGGCGGCGGGGGATCACGTCTTCGTCGTCACGCACGCGCTACCGACTGGGTGGGAGCACGCGGAGACCGCGCCGTTCACGTTCGTGACCGACGGTGTCGGGGCCGCGATCGCGCGGGCCCGAGAGCTCGCCGGGCGGGACCGGATCGTCGACGTGGCCGCGGGCGAGATCGGCGGGCAGGCGCTCCGTCTGGGCCTGATCGACCAGGTCGTGATGAACGTTGTGCCCGTCGTGTTCGGGTCGGGCCGGCCTTTCTTCGGCGGCATGGGTCCCGGGGACTCCGTCACCCTGGAGAACCCGTCCCGGGTGGTCCAGGGCGATCGCGTGACGCACCTGCTCTACGACGTGACGGGTACCCCGGCCTAGCCGGAGTCGGGCCGGCCGCGGCGCGATCCGGAGCGGGCGCGGTGGTACTGCGGTCAGTGGGTCACCTGGGCACGGGAACTGCACGCTGGCTGTCGCGCCACCGCTGCGGGGTAATGCCGTAGCGGTTCCGGAAGCGCCGTACCAGATAGGTGGCGTTGCGCAGGCCCGTGCGTGCAGCGACCACGCCCAGGGGGAGTTCGGTCTCACGCAGCATCCGCCGGACCTCGGTCATGCGCCGCTCGGTGATCCACTCCAACAGGGGACGACCGGTCCGCTCGCGAACCACGGTCGTGAGGTGTCCGGGGGTGTACCCGAGTGCCTGAGCGACGTCGCGCACCGACACGGGCTCGCGGAAAGTCGTCTCGATCTCCTCGAAGACCCGCTGGATGAGCGGGTCCGGTGCGCCCGGCACCGCGGGCGCCAGCCGGGCAGCCGCGACCAGGACGCGCGTGAGCAGTCCGGCGACGACCTCGTGGGCGCCGAGGCGGCCCGGGTCGCCGAGCTCCTCGGACAGCTCCGCCAGCCACGCCGACCAGCGTGACCGGTCGGGTTCAGCAACCAGACCAGGTCCCGCGCCGGGTGTGAACAGTGCGAGCAGCGGATGGTGGGCCCAGGCCAGCGGGGACACGGCAGCCAGGGTTGGGACCGCGTCCGGCGTGAAGGCGACCGACCACGCGCGGCAGCGGGCCATCTCTGCGATGGCCGAGACCCCGATGACCTGCCCGGGTGACAGGGCGTGAACCTCCCCGGTGCGCAGCGGCCGCTCGACGCCGTCGACGACGTAGGAGCCCGCGCCCTGTTCGACGAAGACCAGGACGAGGAAGTCGTGGGCGTGCGGCTGGTCCGGCGGGAGGGCAGCGTGGGCAACGCCGGTGTGGAAATGGGCCACCGTGACGGGAGGCACGCCCGGACGCTGCTCGTAGCGGTAGACCGGGGTCCCGTCGGGCCGGACCATGCGTAGACGTGACGATCCAGATGAGTCCCTGACCGAAGGATGTGCCATCATCTCCGACTTCCGTGCTGCCCAGGAACCACAGAATGTCCGATACTCATGGTGATGACAAGGGAGCTTATGATGACAGGCGAGACCGACGTACGCATCCTCGACCAACGCACGCCGGAGGAGCGTGACCGCCCGTTCGTGCCGGGCATGGGACGGACCTGGCTCCTCCCGTTCTACGACGTCCTCACCCGGGTGGCCCGAGTCCGCGAGCTGCACGAGCGCGCCGTCGAGGTCGCCGGAATCGCGGCTGGTGACACGGTGGTCGACGTCGGGTGCGGCACCGGCAATCTGTCGCTCGCCGTGCTGGCGGCTCAGCACGACGCCCGGGTCACCGGGCTGGACCCGGACGGAGCCAGCCTCCGCCGGGCCGCTCGCAAGGCAAAGCGCCGCCGTCTGTCCCTCACCCTCGTCCAGGGCTACGCAGACCGGATCCCTGCCGAGGACGGCTCGCTCGACCACGTGGTCTCCTCGCTTGCACTGCACCACATCGACGACGAAGGTCGGGTCGCCTTCGCACTGGACGCGCTTCGCGCTCTCCGGCCGGGAGGAAAGGTCACCATCGTCGACCTCGGTGGCCCCACGCCCACCGCGCACGAAGCCGGGCACGCCGACCGCGGCCACGGCCTGGCCCACGCCCTTCGGCACCTGCCCGCCCTGATGCGCTCCCGGATGGCTCAGAACCCGTCCGTCGCCCGCAACCTCGGCAACGGGATCGTCGCGCTCCTAGCGGACGCCGGGTTCGACGACGCCCGCGAGGTCGGACACATCGACCACAGGTTCGGCCGGGTCACGCTCGTGCAGGCGATGAAGGACCTCGAGGAAGGCTGACCAGAAGTCTCCAAGCATCCGGATAGTCCCTGACGAATTGGCCGCCCAAATCGGACATTGAGGGACCAGAACGTCAGGGAGTATCCGGTCACGTGAGATTGAGTCCGGTCAACCGCCGAACAGCGCATCGACGTTCGGTAGCCGCTCGAAGCCGTTGAAGGTCCCTTCCTCGGCGATCTCCTTCGCGACGTCCAGGAAGCCACCCCAGGCGGCTCGCGCGAGGGTGCCTCCCACGCTGATCCGCCGGACTCCCAGCTCTGCTGCCTGCGCGACGGTGGTGAACGGGGCGTTGATCAGCAGGTTCACGGGTTTGGGTGCCACCGCAGCGACAATCGCTGCGACGTGCTCGAGATTGTCGATCCGTGGAGCGTAGAGGCAGTCGGCGCCGGCATCGGCGTACGCGCTGAGCCGGCGGATCGTCTCGTCGATGTCGGGACGGCCGCGTACGAATCCCTCGGACCGGCCGGTGAGAACGATGCGGGTGCCGCTCTCGTCGATCGCGCGACGAGCGGCCCGCACGCGTTCCACGGCGAGCTCGAACTCGAAGAGCGGATCGGACGCATCGCCCGATGCGTCCTCGATCGAGAGTCCCGCGATCCCCGTACTCGCGGCCAGCTTCACGTTCGCGCCGACCTGCTCCGGGTCCACTGCGTAGCCACCCTCGAAGTCTGCGTTCACCGGCACGCTCACCGCGGCAGCGACGACACGCAGGTGGACGAGCGTCTGCTCGAGCGTGACCTCGCTGTCCGCGCAACCCAACGTCCACGCCAGCCCGGCACTCGTCGTCGCCAACGCCGAGAAGCCCATTTGCTCCAGAGCCCGGGCGCTGCCCGCGTCCCACGGGTTCGGCATCACGAAGCACCCCGAGGAGTGCAGGTTGTGGAAGGCGGCGATGCGGTCGTCGTGAGCGAACATGGGCGTCCTCGTCAGCTGGCCGGGATTGAGAACTCTAGATGACTAAGTCCAAGGTCTCGCACGCTACGCGACGCTCATCATCCACGCTGGCAGCGTTACCGACGCTCGAAAAGACGACTAGTCTGCCGTCGAATCGGTGCCTTGCCAGCGCGGCGCTGAGCGCCGCTCGCTTGCACGATCCCTTGGACTTACTCATCTAGTGGTCGCACCGGACACCCGATCCTGAGCGCGCGGCGGCTCTCGACCACTTATCTTGGATCCGTGACCACAGTGCCCCTGTTCCCGCTCAACGCGGTGGTCTTCCCCGGCGTGGTCACGCCGCTGCACATCTTCGAGGAGCGCTACCGCGCCCTGGTCCGGTCGCTGATCGAGATCGAGACCGTCTTTGACCGGGTCTTCGGCATCCTGGCCATCCGCGAGGGCTATGAGGTGGGTGACCACGGGATGCAGTCCGCGCACCGGATAGGGACCCTGGTGCAGCTGACCGAGGTCGATGCGTACGACGACGGCCGCTTCGACATCGAGGTGATCGGCCGGCAGCGGCTGCGCGTGGTCGAGTCCGACAGCTCGGGCCCGTTCCTACGCGGCGAAGTGGAGCTGCTGCCTGACACCGACGAGCCCGAGTCGCTGGCAGAGGCTGAAGCCGCACTGGCCACCTTCGAGACCTACCGCCAACAGCTCTCGGACCTCCGCGGTGGCCCGGTGTTGGCCGGTGAGATGCCGAGCGATCCGGCGTACCTCTCCTACGCGCTCGCGAGCACTTGCCTGCTGACATTGCCCCAGCGCCAGGAGCTGCTCGAGGCCGACAGCGCCCGGGAGCGCCTGGGCATGCTCCGGCGCACCCTGCATGAGGAGATGCGGGCGATGCGGGCGCTCCCCTCCCTGCCCGCCACCGAGGTGGCGCGCACGCGCTGGTCCCCCAACTGACTACTTCAGCGAGAGCCGGACGAGGCCGTGGCTGGTGGTGCCCTCACTCCATGCGCTGGCGCCCAACGCCCGCAACACCGCGAGGTTGTCCGCGACCTCGGTGGCCTCAGGGTCGTCCTCCTCCGCGAGCATCTCGCGGAACGTGTCCATCCAGTCGCTGTCCAGGTCGACGTAGAGGACCCCTTGCGCCTCCTCGGAGTGGGAGACCGCGTCCTGGAAGTCCTTCGAGTCCCCCAGCGACCCGTTCTCGAGCAGCTGCTCGCCGTACTCCGTCGTGCCGGAGATGGCCACCTTCCCGTCGCCAGAGGAGACCGTGGCAGGCAGCTCGGACAGCTGCTGCCCGGTGTGCGACTCGACCTTGGCGATGGCCGCCTTGATCTCGGCTTCGTCACCGTGGATCAGGAGGCCGAGCGGAACGTCGTCGAGCCCGGAGACCGCGTTCAGGTCGGCCGGCGCGTCGGCACCGACCGAGATGCTGAGCGAGGTGCCCAGCAGGGTGATGAGGTCGTCGGGGAACTCGAGGCCGGTGCCTTCGGTGAACATCTCGGCGAACGAGCCCAGGCCCTCGTTCGAGGGGTCCTTCAACTGTTCCATGGCCTTCTCGGGCCATGCGAAGGCCGCAACGGCTGCTGTGTCCTTGGGCAGGGCGCCGACATGCTTGGCCACGGCGCGGTCCTTCTGGCTGGTCGCACCCCCGCTGGCGAAGGAGAACTCGATGCCGCCGTCGGCGAAGCGAAGCACGGCTGCAGCTCCCTTGAAGTCCTTGAAGGCCTTGGCTAGCTCTTCCTCGGAGCCTGGATCGTCATCGAAGGCCGAGCCGTCCTCACCTGTCAGCCCGGCCAGCTCGCCGCCCATGACGTCGGTGAGGGCCTGCACGCTCTTGCGTCCGACGTAGACGTTGAGGATGCCCGGCCCGCCGGCTTCCTCGGTCCACTTCTGGAAGTCGGCGTTCTCGGCAAGCGGTGCCTTCTTCCCTGCGGAGACGATCGCCTCTGCATTGGCCAAGCTGTCGCTGCCGACCAGGTAGTCGTCGGTGAGGGTCCACCCGAACTCCTCGTTGTCCGCCTCCGAGCATTTCGCGAGCTTGGCGAAGCCGGTCCTGGCCAGCTCCTTGTCCTTGATCTGCAGGGTGACAACCGGTGTCGGCTTGTCGTCGAGCAGGACGCCGCCTACACCGGCACGACTACCGATCCAAGGCTCGATGTCGTCCTTGTAGTCGAGGGACTTGCACGGACCGTCCTTGAGCGCCTCGTCGAAGATGGCCTCCACGAGGTCAGAATCGGGCGTGATCCCGGTGCGTTCGCGCCAGCTCGGGAACTTCCGAAGGGTCTTGATCGCCTCGATCTTCTGCCCACCGGATGGATCGAGGTCCACGGTGGCCAGCGCGAAGGTGGAGGCGGGCAGCACCTCCGCCGGGCGCGGGCCGCTGCCGAAGTACAGCGCCCATGCGGCATAGCCACCGCCAGCGATGAGTACGACGGCGACAACCGTCGCAATGACCGCAACCAGCCCACGCTTGCTGCGACGGGCAGGCGGCGGCTGCATCTCAGGCAGTGCGGCAGTGTGCTCGGTCATGGCTTCCCCCCAGTACGCCAACAGTTCTTGACGAAGCGTACCTACGCGTCGGTGACTTACTTGCCGTGGTCCTGGCTGACCGGAGATCCCTCAGGGGACTCCTCAGCGGACTTCTCAGCGGACTTCTCTGGGGACTCCTCGGGGACTCCTCGGGCTTGCGCAGGACCCAGATGTACACAAGGGAGCCCAGTACCGCGAAGATCGACCACGCCCAGGAGATGCCCAGAGCATGCAGCCTCAGCTGCATCGGGACTGTGGCGCCCTCCTTCATCCGACTCAACGATGCGATCTCGTCGGCGGGTCCCAGGATCATGCCCACGCGGAGCATCACCCACGAGGCCAGGGCTGCCCCGAGCGCGATCAGGATCACCATCAGCAACGGGTCGCGCCAGCGCCAGATCATCAGGAACACCCCACTGAGCAGGCCACCGACCGCAGCGATCACGAAGAACCAGCCGTCCATGCTGACCTGCTTCACCAGCTCCTCGGGTCCGCGAGTCGCGGCGTCACCGGTCTTCGTGACCTCTGGCAAGGTCGCGACCTGCCACCAGACCAGCGCACCGACGAGGCCGACCACCGCGAACCAGGTGACGACGACGAGCGCGTCCATCGCAGCCGCCCTCAGACCGGGGCGTCCGCCGACGACTGCGCGCTGATCGGGCGCGTGTGCTGCGGGGGTGGTCATCCAAGACATCCAGGGCCGAGCAGGTGCTTGAGATCGCCGTACAGCGCCGGCGACGCCGAGACCCGGAGCCGGTCGTCCAGCCGGAGAACCCGGGTGGCTCCGCGGCTGACCAGGCGAAGCCGCACCTCGGTCGTGCCCGGGTGGGTGCGCAGCACTTCCTTGAGCTGCTCGACCACGGGCGGGGTGCACCGCGTGGACGGCAACGTGATCAGGACCGGACCGCTGCCGCGTTCGTCCAGCACCGGAGTGGAGATCGTCTTGCCCCGGAACTCGGCCTGGTCCTTGCTGCGGTCGAGACGTCCCTGGACGGTGACGATGGTGTCCTCCACCAGGAGGGTGCTCGCCAGCTGGTAGTCGCTGGGGAAGAGCAGTACGTCGATCGCGCCCTCGAGGTCCTCGACCGTGACGATCGCCCAGGCATTGCCGGTCTTCGTGATCTTGCGGGTCACCGACGTGATCAGCCCGCAGATCGTGGCGAACGACCCGTCAGAGCGGTCCTCGTCAGTGAGCAGCTGACCGATCGTGCAGTCGGACGCGCTGGCCAGCACGTGCTCGAGACCGGTCAGCGGGTGGTCGGAGACGTAGAGACCGAGCATCTCGCGCTCGTGGCCGAGCAACGTCTGCTTGTCCCACTCCTCGATGTCGGGCACCACGACGCTGACGCCGAAACCGCCGTCGTCGGCGTCCATCCCGCCGAAGAGCGAGTCCTGACCGATGGCCTCGTTGCGCTTGATGTCGACGTACTGGTCGACGGCCAGCTCGTGCACCGCGAGGAGTGCTCGCCGTCCGTGCTTCATCTCGTCGTACGCGCCGGCCTTGATCAGCGACTCGATCAGTCGCTTGTTGCACACCTGCGCCGGGACCTTGTCCATGAAGTCGGCGAAGTCGGTGAACCGGCCCTTCTCGCGGCGGGTGGAGATGATCTGCTCGACGACGTTCCAGCCGACGTTGCGGATCGCGGTCAGACCGAACCGGATGTCGGTGCCGACTGGAGTGAAGTTGGCCTCGGACTCGTTGACGTCCGGGGGAAGCACCTGGATCTTCATGTGGCGACACTCGTTGAGGTAGATCGCCATCTTGTCCTTGTCGTCCTTCACCGAGGTGAGGAGCGCCGCCATGTACTCGGCCGGGTAGTTGGCCTTGAGGTAGGCGGTCCAGTAGGAGACCAGGCCGTAGGCGGCGGAGTGGGCCTTGTTGAACGCGTAGTCCGAGAACGGCAGCAGCGTGTCCCACAGGGCCTTGATCGCCCCGAAGGAGAAGCCCCGCTCGGTCATGCCGGCGGAGAACGTCTCGAACTGCTTGTCCAGCTCCTCCTTCTTCTTCTTGCCCATCGCCCGGCGCAGCAGGTCGGCCTGGCCGAGCGTGTAGCCCGCCAGTTGCTGGGCGATCGCCATCACCTGCTCCTGATAGACGATCAGGCCGTACGTCTCGCCCAGGACCTCCTCGAGCGCCTCGGCGAGCTCGGGGTGCAGCGGCTCCACCAGCTCGCGGCCGGTCTTGCGGCGGGCGTACTTGTTGTGCGAGTCCGCGCCCATCGGCCCAGGCCGGTAGAGCGCGCCCACGGCCGAGATGTCCTCGAAGGTGTCCGGCTGCATGCTGCGCAGCAGTGCCCGCATCGGGCCGCCGTCGAGCTGGAAGACCCCTAGGGTGTCGCCCCGCTGGAGCAGCCGGTAGGTCGTCTCGTCGGTCAGCTCGAGCTCCTCGAGCACGATCTTCTCGCCACGGTTGGACTCGATGTTGATCAGCGCGTCGTCGAGGACCGTCAGGTTGCGCAACCCGAGGAAGTCCATCTTGATCAGGCCGAGCTTCTCGCAGGTCGGGTAGTCGAACTGGGTGATGATCGCGCCGTCGGCCGGCCGCCGCATCACCGGGATGACGTCCAGCAGCGGTTCGCTGGACATGATCACGCCGGCCGCGTGCACGCCCCACTGGCGCTTGAGCCCTTCGAGGCCGATGGCGGTGTCGACGACGGTGCGGACGTCACTGTCGCCGTCGTACAGCGCCCGGAACTCGCCAGCCTCGCCGAAACGCTTGTGCTCCGGGTCGAAGATCTCCTTGAGGGGGACGTCCTTGCCCATGACCGACGCGGGCATGGCCTTGGTGATCCGGTCCCCCATGGCGAACGGGTAGCCCAGAATCCGTGAGGAGTCCTTCACCGCCTGCTTCGCCTTGATGGTGCCGTAGGTGACGATCATGGAGACGCGGTCGTCGCCGTACTTGTCCGAGACGTAGCGGATGACCTCGCCGCGGCGACGCTCGTCGAAGTCGATGTCGAAGTCGGGCATCGAGACGCGGTCGGGGTTCAGGAAGCGCTCGAAGATGAGGCCGTGCCGGATCGGGTCGAGGTCGGTGATCCGCATGGCGTAGGCGCACATCGAGCCGGCACCCGAACCGCGGCCGGGCCCGACGCGGATGCCGTTGTCCTTGGCCCAGTTGATGAAGTCGGCCACGACCAGGAAGTAGCCCGGGAAGCCCATCCCGGTGATCACCCCGACCTCGAACTCGGCCTGCTTGCGCACGTCGTCGGGGATCCCGTCGGGGTAGCGGAAGCGCAGCCCCTTCTCGACCTCCTTGACGAACCACGAGTTCTCGTCCTCGCCCTCCGGGCAGGGGTACCGCGGCATGTAGGTGCCGTTGCCCTCCTTGAACTCCACGTCGCAGCGCTCGGCGATCAGCAGCGTGTTGTCGCAGGCCTCGGGCATTGCGTTGCGCACGGCCCAGAGCTCGCGCATCTCGGCCGGCGACTTGATGTAGTAGTCCTCGCCGTGGAACTTGAACCTCTTGGGGTCCGACATCACGCTGCCCGAGGACACGCAGAGCAGGTGCTCCTGCGAGGACGCGTCCTGCTGGCGGACGTAGTGGGAGTCGTTGGTTGCGACCGGCGGGATGCCGAGGTCCTTGCCCAGACGGAGCAGACCGTCGCGGACGCGGTTCTCGATGTCGAGCCCGTGGTCCATCAGTTCGAGGAAGAAGTTGTCCTTGCCGAGGATGTCCTGGAAGTCACCGGCTGCCTCACGGGCCTTCTCGTAGTCGCCGATGCGCAGCCAGGTCTGCACCTCGCCCGACGGGCACCCGGTGGTGGCGATCAGGCCCTCGGCGTACTCGGTAAGGAGCTCGCGGTCGGCCCGTGGCTGGTAGAAGAACCCCTCCATGCTCGCCCGGCTGCTCAGCCGGAACAGGTTGTGCATCCCCTTGGTGTTCTCGGCCAGCAAGGTCATGTGCGTGTAGGCGCCGGACCCGGAGACGTCGTCGCTCCCGCCGTCGTTCCACCGAACGCGCTTCTTGTCAAAGCGCGAGGTGTTGGGCGTGAAGTAGGCCTCCATCCCGATGATGCCCTTGATGTCCTGAGCCTTCGCCTTGGACCAGAAGTCGTAGGCACCGAACACGTTGCCGTGGTCGGTCATCGCGATCGTGTCCATGCCCAGCTCTGCGGTCCGCTCGAACATGTCATCGAGCCGGGCGGCCCCGTCGAGCATGGAGTACTCGGTGTGGACGTGCAGGTGGACGAACCCGTCCTTGCTAGCGGAGTTGCCCGTCATGGAGCGCGATCAGCCCTTCCCGGAGCCTCTGGGTGGACACGGCAATGGTGCGCAGGCTGGTCGCCTGGTGGTGCTGGGGAAGAAGGTTCAGCGTAGTTCAGCATGTCACCCGACCCGGACAGGACACGGGCCCATCTGCCGGCCATGGACTGCATGTCGATCGAGAAGCAGCGAGCCACCCGGGAAGGACCGCCGAGACGGCGCGCATGTCCCGCAAACGATCGCCCAGACGGCTGCAATGTTCATCCGCCCCGAGCATCCCAGCCGTCTCGACGCGTCTGGGCGGGACACAAGCGCCGTCTCGGCGGGTCTGGGCGGGACACAAGCGCCGTCTCGGCGGGTCTGGTCACAGGGCTTGGTCACCCGGTGGTGTCAGGGGGTCGTCGTAGGTTCCTCCTCATGACCTCACCGCGCACCATCGTGAGCATCCCGCCGTTCACCGAGCCTGCGACCGTCGTGGCCATCGCCACCGATGCCGAAGAGGCCGGCTGGGACGGTGTCTTCCTCTGGGACCACCTGCAGTGGGAGCCGAAGCACCGGCCACAAGTGCACGACCCGTGGGTGCTGCTGGGCGCGATCGCCGAGCGCACCGAGCGCGTGCGCATCGGCACCCTGATCACGCCGCTGGCGCGACGACGGCCGCAGGTGGTGGCCAAGCACCTGCTGACGCTCGACCACCTCAGCAACGGTCGGGTCACCATCGCCGTGGGGCTCGGCGAGCCTGCCGCCGAGGACTTCGCACACTTCGGCGACGAGTCCGACCGGCGGGTGCGCGGGCAGATGCTCGACGAGGCGCTCGACGTGCTCGACGGCCTGCTCCGCGGCGACCCGGTCGCCCACGACGGCGACCACTACGCGATCACGGCCCAGCTACGCCCCGGCCCGGTTCAGCGGCCACGCCCGCCGATCTGGGTCGGCGGTGTCGTCCCGCACCAACGCCCGTTGAGACGGGCAAGGCGATGGGACGGCGTGGCGCCGGTCGGGTCAGGAGACCCGCTGACACCGGAGGTGCTCGCGGCGTACCTCGGAGCCGATGTGCCCGACGGGTGGGACGTCGTCTCGCCCTGGGAGCCGGGTCACACGCGAGCCGAGTACGCCGACGCGGGCGCAACCTGGCTCGTCGTCTCGACCTGGCCCATCGACGACTGGGTCGGAACGTTCCGCGCCCGGGTGCAGGCTGGCCCGGGAGACTGACCCCGGCCCCGGCCGTCGGGCCTCCATGACCCGGACGACCCCTACGTCGAATCCGAGGACCCGGACTCCCACGCTGCGAGGCTCTCCTCGATCACGGTGTGCATCACGCGGGCGATCCGCTCGGGCCCGAGCTCGGGCACCTTGCGCGCCATCCGGGCGACGATCTCGGCCTCGCGCCCGGAGTCCCGGCCACGCTCGCCCGCGGCACCCCCAGCGGCGGCCTTCTGGTCCTGGACAGCGCCCGTGAGCGCCGTACGGCGGGCCAGCAGCACGGCCAGCTCGTCGTCCACGGCGTCGATCCGGCGCCGGAGGTATCCCATTGGGTCGTTGCCAAGCCACGCCATCGCGATGTCGGGCTCGGCGTCGTGGTAGCCGCTCCCATCGGTGCTCTCGAGCTCGATGAGTCCGTGCTTGCGGTAGAAGGCGCGCGCCCGGTCGTTCGACTGGTAGACCCTCAGGCCGAACCCGCTCGGACGCTGGCTCTTGACCAGGTCCAGCATTGTGGAGCCGACACCGCGTGCCGGCCGGCCGGGATGGACGAAGAGCAGGTTGACCCAGTTCCCCTCCAAGAGCACGAACCCGAGAGGCAGGTCCTCGCGCACGGCCAGCCACAGCTCGCGGCCCGGTCGGTCGAGCAGGTGCAGGCACCACGTGCGCACCTCTTCAGGGGTTCGGGTCTCGCGAGGATGCCCCGGGCCAGTGGTGGCGGCCACGAAGACCTCCTGCAGCGAGTACAGGTCGTCGCGGAAGCCCGGGCGCAGCTCGAACTCCTCGGGCGAACCACTCCCGCGGAGGTCACCGGACATCTCACCGGAAATCTCACCGGGCACATGACTCGGCATTTCTCTGGGCACGTCTCTGGGCATCTCAGTCGGCACGGCGGATGACCTCCAGTGCCTGCGCCAGGTCCTCCGGGTACGGCGACTCGTACTCCACCTGCTCACCGGTCCCCGGGTGCTCGAAACCGAGCCGGACCGCGTGCAGCCACTGGCGCTCGAGCCCGACCCGCTCGGCGAGCGTGGGGTCGGCTCCATAGGTGAGGTCGGCGACACACGGGTGCTTGAGCGCCGCCATGTGCACCCGGATCTGGTGGGTCCGGCCGGTCTCCAGGTGCACCTCAAGGAGGCTGGCGAAGCGATGAGCCTCGAGCGTCGTGTAGTGGGTGACGCTGTGCTTGCCGTCCTCACGAACGGCGAACTTCCAGTCGGACTTCGTGTGGCGGCCGATCGGGGCGTCGATCGTCCCCTCGAGCGGGTCAGGGTGACCCTGCACCAGTGCGTGGTAGGTCTTGTCGACCTGTCGGTGGCGGAACGCGTTCTTCAATAGCGAGTACGCGCGCTCGCTCTTGGCGATCACCATGACCCCCGACGTACCGACGTCCAGGCGTTGCACGATGCCTCGCCGCTCGGGCGCACCGCTGGTCGCGATCTGGAAACCCGCCCCACGCAGGTGACCCACCACCGTCGGGCCGGTCCAACCCATCGAGGGGTGTACGGCGACCCCGACCGGTTTGTCGATCACCACGAGGTCGTCGTCGTCGTGGATGATCCCGATCCCTTCGACCACCTCCTCCACGACCTCGAACGGGTCGTCCTGGCGTGGGAAGGTGACGTCGAGCATGGTTCCGGGGATGAGGCGGTCGGACTTGGCGGCGGCCCGGCCGTCGACCTGGACCAGCTCACGGAAGACCAGGTCGGCCGCCTTGCTCCGCGAGATCCCGAACATCCGCGCGAGCGCGACGTCCACCCGTTCCCCGCCGAGCCCCTCGGGCACATGCAGGGTGCGCTGCTCTCCGTCCGACTCGGTCATCGGGCGTCCCGGCGGGCGTCGTGCTGGTGCCGCTGCCCGTCCATGCGAATGCCGCGCAGGAGGAGCAACAGCAAGATCCCGCCGGCGACGTCGATGCAGATGTCGGCGACGTTGAACACGGGCCAGTGCGGAAGCGCGAAGAAGTCGACGACGTGGCCACGGAAGGGACCCGGTGCGCGGAAAATACGGTCGACGAGGTTGCCGGTCGCCCCGGCAAGCAAGAGGCCCAGGGCCACCGCCCAGCCGCGGTGTCGTACCCGTAGCGCGAAGAAGGTGACCGCCAGCGCGGCGACCAGCGCCACCACGGAGATCAGCGGGGTCAGTGAGGCGCCTGCGCTGAAGGCCGCCCCCGGGTTGCGTACCAGCCGGAGCTGGAGGAAGTCACCGATCACCTCGACTGGCTCTCGACCGGTGAGCTCGCGCACGGCGAGCTGCTTGCTGAGGATGTCTGCGAGTAGGGCGACAGCTGCGACCGCGAACGCAAGGAGGGTGGCAGACCTGCCCGACCGTTCAGGGGGCGCCCCGGATGAGGCAGGGGGTTCGGCACCCGACGTACCGGACGCGGAGCCGGACGACGCGCCTGTCGAACTTGGGGTCGTCCGCGAGCCGGGGTCCTCAGAGGAGCTCAGCGACGCTCCTCGCGTTGCTTGCAGCTCATGCAGAGCGTCGCTCGCGGGAACGCCATCAACCGGTTCTTGCCGATCGGGTTGCCGCAGTTCTCGCACTGTCCGTAGGTGCCGTCTGCGATGCGCTCCAACGCGTGCTGCGACTGCTCCAGCATGTCCCTGGCGTTGTTGACGATGACCATCTCCTGGTCTCGCTCGAAGGACGCCGAGCCAACATCTGCCTGGTCGTGGCCGGCGCCCTCGCCGGAGTTCTCGATCATCCCCGCCAGGTCGCCCTCGACCTCGGCCAGCTCACCGGTCAGCCGCTTCACGTCGTCACGCAGCTGGGTGCGCACCTCGGCGAGCTCGGCCTTGCTCCACGGGTCCTCGGCTTCGAGGACGACCAGCTTGACGGCGGCCCCTGTCTTGCCGCCGGCTGTCTTTCGGGCGGCTGTCTTTCGCGCAGCTGCCTTCCTGGGTGCAGGCTTCGTGGCCGCTGCCTTGCTCGGGACGGCTTTCTTGACAGGGGCTTTCTTCGCCGCGGCCTGCTTGGCTGGGGCCTTCTTGGCCGGGGCCTTCTTGGCCGGGGCCTTCTTCGCTGCCGCCTTGGTCGGCGCAGCCAACTTCTCGGTCGATGCGCTGGTGCGGGTCTTCTTGGCGACTGTCTTCTTGACCGTCTTCTGGGCAGGAATCTTCTTCGCAGGTGCCTTCGTCGCAGCAGTCTTCTTGGTTGGGGGCTTCTTCGCCGGCGCCTTGCTGGTCGCCGCCTTCTGAGCCGCAGCCGCCTTCGCGGGTGCCTTCTTGGCGGGTGCCTTCTTGGCGGGAGCCTGCCTGGCTGACGTCTTCGTGGCCGACTTGACGGCCTTCGCACTGGCTGCCGAACCGCGCGAGACGACCTTGCGCGCCGCGGCTCCTGCCCGGCTCGCCAAGGACTTTCGGGTCGCTGATGCCATGGTTCTGGGGGCCCCTATCGGGTGATGGTATGGGCTGTGCCATACGTGGTGGCGCGAGGATATGTTGCGTGCCGATCGCCTTCAACCCGCCGTGCCGTAGGCACCTTCCCAACACTGTCCCAGCACTGTCACGGCACTCTTCCACACTTCTGGCACACTGGACCCACCGCACGGCGTGGAGGGGACGAGTACCCGACTGCACGGCCATGAGCGAGCTGGGGACGGTGTGAGCCCGGTGGCACGGCAGCTGGAGAAGATCATCCCGGAGTCGCCGGAAGAAACGCGGAGTCCCCGTTCCGGGGTCCTCGCGGAGTAGAACCGGCAGCGGTGGACCCAACCGGGTCGCCCATGAAGTGGGTCGGCGAAGAGGATTTTGCCGGCCAAGAAGGGTGGTACCGCGGGGAGGCGTACGCCGCTCCTCGTCCCTTCGGTTTCGACGCTCGCTCCACCGACGAACCGAAGACGAAGGACACCCGTGACTGGTTACCGCCCCGTCCCCCCACAGGTCGACCTGCCCGCGCTCGAGGCGGGGGTGCTCGAGTTCTGGCACGAGCACCGGATCTTCGAGAAGTCGGTGGCTCGCAACCAGGAGGGCCCAGACACCCGCACGTGGACCTTCTACGAGGGACCGCCCACGGCCAACGGCCGACCAGGTACCCACCACATCGAGGCCCGGACGTTCAAGGACGTGTTCCCGCGATTCCGGACCATGCAGGGCTACCAGGTCAACCGCAAGGGCGGCTGGGACTGCCATGGCCTGCCCGTCGAGCTGGCCGTCGAGAAGGAGCTCGGTTTCTCCGGCAAGGCCGACATCGAGGCGTTCGGCATCGCCGAGTTCAACGCACGTTGCCGGGAGTCGGTGCAGCGGTACGTCGACCTCTGGGGTCAGATGACCGACCGCATGGGCTGCTGGATCGACATGCGTGAGCCCTACGTGACGATGGACGCGGAGTACGTCGAGTCGGTGTGGTGGGCGCTGAAGCAGATCCACGGGCGTGGCCTTCTGGTCGAGGACTACCGGGTGGCGCCGTACTGCCCCCGCTGCGGCACTGGCCTGTCCGACCACGAGCTCGCCCAGGGCTACGAGACCGTCACCGACCCCTCGGTCTACGTGCGATTCCCGCTCACCTCGGGGCCGTACGCCGGCTCTGACGGGTCTCCTGGTGCCAGCCTGCTGACCTGGACCACCACGCCGTGGACGCTGGTGTCCAACGCGCTGGTCGCCGCGCACCCCGACCTCGACTACGTGACGGCCACGAACGGCGAGGAGACCCTGGTCCTCGCGGAGGTGCTGGTCGAGAAGGTGCTTGGCCTCGACGCCGACAGTGAGTGGACGGTCGAGGACCGGTTCAAGGGCAGCGACATGGTCGGTTGGACCTACCAGCGCCCCTTCGAGCTGGTCGACTGGCCCGAGAGCCCAGACCCATCGCGGCAGGGCCCGAAGGCGCACTTCGTGGTGAACGAGGACTACGTCACGGCCGAGGACGGCTCCGGCCTGGTGCACCAGTCCCCCGCCTTCGGCGAGGACGACTTCGCCTCCTGCCGTCGCAACGGCGTCGCGATGGTCAACCCGATCGACCCGCAAGGCCACTTCGCGAGCGAGCTGGCACTGGTCGGAGGCCAGTTCTTCCGGCACGCCAACACCGACCTCGTCAAGGACCTCACCAACCGTGGCCTGCTGTTCCGGCACCTGCCCTACGAGCACAGCTATCCGCACTGCTGGCGCTGTCACACCGCGCTCCTCTACTACGCCCAGCCGTCCTGGTACGTCCGCACCACCCAGATCAAGGACGACCTGCTGGGTCAGAACGAGAAGACCAACTGGTACCCCTCGACCATCAAGCACGGTCGCTACGGCGACTGGCTGGAGAACAACATCGACTGGGCGCTCTCGCGCAGCCGCTACTGGGGTACGCCGCTGCCGATCTGGCGTTGCAACGAGGACCACCAGACCTGTGTCGGCTCGCTGCAGGAGCTCTCCGACCTGACCGGCAGCGACCAGTCCGGCCTGGACCCGCACCGGCCGTTCGTCGATGACGTCACCTTTGCCTGCCCGCAGCCTTCGAATGGTGCCGAATCAGCACCGTGCGGGGCGCTGGCCCGCCGGGTGCCGGAGGTGATCGACGCGTGGTTCGACTCCGGCTCGATGCCGTTCGCCCAGTGGGGGTACCCGCACGTCGAAGGTTCGGCCGCGATGCTCGAGCAGGCCTACCCGGCCGACTTCATCTGCGAGGCGATCGACCAGACGCGGGGCTGGTTCTACACGCTGATGGCCATCGGCACACTCGTCTTCGAGCAGTCGTCGTACAAGAACGTGCTGTGCCTGGGCCACATCCTCGCCGAGGACGGCCGGAAGATGTCCAAGCACCTGGGCAACATCTTGGAGCCGATCCCGCTGATGGATGAGCACGGTGCCGACGCAGTCCGCTGGTTCATGGCGGCCGGTGGGTCGCCGTGGGGGGCGCGGCGCGTCGGGCACACCACCATCCAGGAGACGGTGCGCAAGGTCCTGCTGACCTACTGGAACACCGTGGCCTTCCACGTGCTCTACGCCAACCTGGCCGAGTGGACACCGGGCCACGCCGACCCTGAGCAGCCCGGAGAACAGCCCGGAGAACAGTCCAGGAGTGAACACTGTCTGGACCGCTGGGCGCTCTCCGAGGCGCACCGGCTCGTGGGCGAGGTGACCGAGGCGATGGAGAACTTCGACACCCAGCGCGCCGGCACGCTGCTCTCGTCGTACGTCGACGACCTGTCCAACTGGTACGTACGCCGCTCGCGACGTCGCTTCTGGGACGGCGACCCTGCGGCGTTCTCGACGCTGCATGAGTGCCTGGTCCTGGTCACCCAGCTGATGGCCCCGCTCGCACCGTTCATCACCGAGCGGGTGTGGCGCGACGTCGTGGTCGCGAGCGCGCCGGACCAGCCGGAGTCCGTGCACCTCTCGACCTGGCCGGCACAGGAGCCTTCGCGCGTCGATGCCGAGCTCGCGGGACAGATGAAGCTTGCCCGCCGACTCGTCGAGCTCGGGCGTGCGGCCCGTGCCGACGCGAAGGTGAGGACGCGCCAGCCCCTGCGCCGGGCGCTCGTCGCGACGACCGCACACGACCGGTTGTCGGAGGAACTGCGCCGCGAGGTGGCCGAGGAGCTCAACGTCGGCAGCATCGAGCCACTGTCCGCAGCCGGGACCGATCTGGTCGACCACACGGCCAAGGGCAACTTCCGCGCGTTGGGCAAGAGGTTCGCCAAGGACACGCCTCGGGTTGCTGCTGCGATCGCGTCCGCGGACGCGGAGGCCCTGGCGGCGGCGTTGGCGTCCGATGGGCGGGTGAGCGTCGAGCTCGACGGTCAGCCGGTCGAGGTGCTGCCCGACGAGGTGATCATCTCCGAGCGCCCGCGCGAGGGCTGGTCAGTGGTCAACGAGCACGGCGAGACGGTGGCGCTGGACCTCCAGGTCACCCCGGAGCTGCGCCGCGCCGGTCTGGCTCGTGAGGTCATCCGGATGATCCAGGAGGCGCGCAAGGCTGCCGGGTTCGACGTCTCCGACCGGATCGCCCTGAGCTGGGCGGTGCTCGACGGGGACGGCAGCGACGAGCTCACCGAGGCCCTGGCGGAGCATCGCGGGCTGATCGCCGAGGAGGTTCTCGCCTCGACGATCGCCGAGGCTTCGACCCAGGACGGCCTCGCGCAGCGTGACGCGGACCTCGGGATCGCCTTTACGGTCTACCGGGTCTGACGCGGACCACTAAGGCCTGGAGTCCTCCTCGGACTCCTGGCCGTCCTGCCCGTCGTCCCCACCCTCGTGACCGCCGTCGCCGTCCGAACCGTCAGGCTCCTGGTCCTGCTCGGCGTCGGGGCTGCCCTGGTCCGACTTGTGCAGGGCGACCGGGGAGCCCTGGGCCAGGCCGCCCGATGGCTCCGGCAGATCACCGCCTTCGCCGATTCCGTCGAGAGCCTGCAGCTGTTCGGTGAAGTAGCTCTTGAGCCGGCTGCGGTACTCACGCTCGAAGGCGCGGAGCGTGTCGACCTCGCTGTCGAGGCGGGTCCGCTCCCTCTCCATGTCGCCGAGCAGCTCCATGCGCTTGGCCTCGGTCTCGGCGTCGACGTTGTGGGCGCGCGAGCGTGCCTCATGCTCGAGCGTCTCGGCCTCAGTGCGGGCGGCACCGACGATCTGCTGCGCTTCCTCCTTCGCCTCGGCGACGACCTCGTCGGCGTTGCGCGTGGCCAGCTCCAGCAGGCGCAGCGCGGCTCCGGAGGCCTCGGCGGCAGTAACCACCTTGATCGTCTCGACCGGTTCTGCGGCGACCGCGGGTTCGGCGGGCTTCTCGTCGACCTCGGCCTTCTCGGCGGCCTGGGGTTTGTCGGCGACTGCGGCCGGCGGAGCGGACACGGGCACTGGTCGGCCGCTCTGGGCGGCTGCGAGCTTGGACCGGAGATCGCCGTTCTCCTTGAGCAGCCGTGCCAGTTCGGCTTCGACCTGGTCGAGGAACTGGTCGACCTCGGTCATGTCGTAGCCCTCGCGGAGCCGCACCGGGGTGAACCGCTTGTTGCTCACATCCTCGGGCGTGAGCGTCCTGACCTCGTCCTCAGGCGGCATTTCCTCACCCATTCCTCATCGTCGAAGCGCATCTGCTCGTGCGAGAAGAAACATTAACGGGTCGAGGCCCTGTGGGTGCGCCGACATCAGCGAGCGGAGCGTCTTGAACCCTCGACCCGGACTCGATCACAGCAGCACGGCACGGTTGAGCGTGAGCAGGATGTAGCAGATCAGCAGCAGGGCAACGAAGCTGAGATCGAGCGCGACGCCACCCAGTCGCAGCGGCGGGATCACCTTGCGCAACGCCTTCACGGGCGGGTCGGTCACGGTGTAGACGCCCTCGAGGATGACCAGCACCGGGCCCCGCGGGGTCCATGAGCGCGCGAACATCTGGATCCAGTCCACGATCAGTCGCACGAAGAGCAGGACGATGAACGTGCCGAGGATCAGTTCTATGAGGTTGCCGATGATGCGCACGGGGCGAGCCTAGATGAGGAGTCCCAAGGGGTCGCGCATGCCAGCACCGCGCGGCGTACGACCTCTTGGAAGTCAACTCTGGTTGAAGAAGCCGCCCTCGGCGATGCGCTGCTTGTCCTCGGCCGTCACCGAGACGTTGGGTGGCGAGAGAAGGAACACCTTGTTGGTGACCCGTTCGATGGTGCCGCGGACCGAGAACACCAGGCCTGCGGCGAAGTCGACGAGGCGTTTGGCGTCGGTGTCGTCCATCTCCGAGAGGTTCATGATGACCGGGACCCCGTCGCGGAAGTTCTCACCGATGACCCGGGCCTCGTTGTAGGTGCGCGGGTGCAGTGTCGTGATCCGGGACATGGCCGCAAACGTGGTGCTCGGGCGCGGCGCCTGCGCCTCCATGGTCGACCCGGGACGGCGCCGCTCCGAGAGGTTCGCCACTGGGCGGGCGGACTCGTGCTCAGACCGGGGCTCGGGGCGTCCGGCGGGCTGGTCGAACTCGTTCCCGGGTTCGGCGTATTCGCCGTCAGCGTCCTCGAGCAGGCCGAGGTAGACGCCCATCTTCCGCATCGCGCTCATCAGTTGAATTCCTCTGCTCTCGTGGCGCTGTGTGCCGTGCTCCACGGCACTTCGGACACTACTTGACGACCGGCCTCGGACCGAGGACCGCCGAGCCGATCCGCAGGTGTGTCGCACCCTCGTTGATCGCCTCCTCGAGGTCTCCGCTCATGCCTGCGGAGAGCCACGTCGCCTGCGGCTCCATCAGGCGTACGACGGCCGCCACCTCGGCCAGCCGGGCGAAGGCAACGCGGGCGTCCCCACCCAGCGGCGCGACTCCCATCACGCCACGCAGCCGCAGTCCCTCGGCCTCCAGGATGCGTTCCGCCAGTGCGGGCACCTGGTCGATGGCCGCCCCGGAGCGGCCGCTCGCCTCGGGCGGGTCGAGGCTGACCTGGACCAGGCAGTCGAGCTCCTTGCCGTGCTCATTCGCACCGCTGCTCAACCCGCCCACCAGCTTGGCGCGGTCGACTGACTCGACCACGGTGGCGTAGCCAGCCACCGCCGCCGCCTTGTTGCTCTGCAACGAGCCGATGAAGTGCCAGTCGAGGCCGAGGTCCGCGCACTCGGCCGCCTTCTCGACGGCTTCCTGGTGGCGGTTCTCCCCGACGTGGCGCACACCGAGCTCGGCGAGCAGCCGCACGTCGGAGGGCGGGAAGAACTTGGTCACCACGACCAGCGTGATCTCGGCACTGCTGCGGCCGGAGTCCGTGCACGCACGTTCGATGCGGTCGTGCACCGCCGCCAGCCCGGCCTCGATCTGGTCCCTTCGCTCGCTCACCGGGCATCGCCTGCTCGGAGCCGGATCACGCCGGCGAGGCGGCCGGCGTCGGCCCCGTCGCGGCGGTAGGAGTACAGGTCCGGGGACTCCAGGGTGCAGCGCGACACGTCGTACACCCGGACGCCGAGGCGCTCGAGCTGCGCGGACACGCCCGCACCGATGTCCAGGCCGGAGGTGCCCGCCGAGGTGGTCGAGGCCGTGACCGGCTCCCGTGCGGCGACCTCGTCCCGCAGTGCAGCGGGGACCTCGTAGCAGCGGCCACAGATGTGCGGTCCGATCCATGCGCTCAGGTCCTGGGCCCCCAACTGGCGCATCCGCTCGACGCAGGCGGGTACGACGCCCGCGAGCACTCCCTTGCGCCCGGCGTGGGCAGCACCGAGAACGCCGGCGTCGGGGTCGGCGAGGAGTACCGGGACGCAGTCGGCCACCCGGACCATGAGTACGACATCCGCGCGATCGGTGACCAGGGCGTCGCACTGCTGCCTGGGACCTCCGGCGCTCACGACGGCGCTGCCATGCACCTGCTCCATGTCCGAGAGCTCGGCGCCGGGGGCGAAGTCCTCGAGGAGCGTTGCGCAGTTGCGACGGGTGGCCTCCGGGTCGTCGTTCCCGACGAGGGCGAGGTTGAGGCTGTCGAAGGGGACAGCACTGACCCCGTCGTACCTGTTGGTGAACGCCAGGTCGACGGGGCCGGTGCTGGTGCGATGGAAGTACATCCTGGCCGGACGGCTCCTACTTCAAGAAGTCGGGGACGTCGAGCTCGTCGTCGTCGAAGGTCGGGTGGGTCGTCGCGTGGGTGGGCCGCTGCAGACCCGACCCGCTGCCTTCACTGGCCGAACGTGGGGCCGCTCCGACCGGGACCGGCTCCCGACGCGGCTGCCCTTGAGACGGCACTGCCGGCTCGGGAGCCTTGCGCTGCTCGGCGAGAGCCCGTGCCGCGGCACGAGTCTCCTCCTGGGTCTGCGGCTTCTGCGTCTGCGCCGGACGCGGTCGCAGTGACTGCCCCTCGTCGCGACGCTTGGGCCGACCGCCCTCGAACCCGGCGGCGATCACCGTGACCCGGACCTCATCACCGAGTGCGTCGTCGATGGTGGCACCGAAGATGATGTTGGCATCCGCGTGTACCGCCTCGGAGACCATCGCCGCGGCCTCGTTGATCTCGAACAGGCCGAGGTCGGAACCACCGGCGATCGAGAGCAGGACGCCCTGGGCTCCGTCGATCGACTCCTCGAGCAACGGGCTGGACACGGCCAGCTCGGCCGCCTCGACCGCACGGTTGTCACCGCGTGCCGAGCCGATGCCCATCAGCGCCGAACCGGCGTTGGACATCACCGACTTGACGTCGGCGAAGTCGAGGTTGATCAGGCCGGGCGTGGTGATCAGGTCGGTAATGCCCGAGACACCCTGCAGCAGGACCTGGTCGGCCTGCTTGAAGGCGTCGAGCATGCTCACCGAGCGGTCGGAGATCATCAACAGCTTGTCGTTGGGGATCACGATGAGGGTGTCGACCTCTTCGCGGAGGGCGGCGATGCCCTCCTCCGCCGAGGTTGCGCGCCGGCGTCCCTCGAAGGCGAACGGACGCGTCACCACACCGATCGTGAGCGCTCCCAGGGAGCGCGCGATCTTGGCGACCACCGGCGCTCCACCGGTGCCGGTGCCACCACCCTCGCCGGCGGTGACGAAGACCATGTCAGCGCCCTTGAGCACCTCTTCGATCTCCTCGGAGTGGTCCTCGGCCGCCTGCGCCCCGACGTCGGGGTTCGCTCCGGCACCGAGTCCACGGGTCAGCTCACGACCGATGTCGAGCTTGACATCGGCGTCACTCATCAACAGGGCCTGCGCATCTGTGTTGATGGCGATGAACTCGACGCCCTTCAGCCCGACCTCGATCATCCGGTTGACGGCGTTGACTCCACCTCCACCAATACCTACGACCTTGATCACGGCCAGGTAGTTCTGGGGTGCTGCCACGGTGGTGCCTCTCATGTACTTCGCCGCCCTGCCCGACTGCAGAACGACTCTCGGATGTTCCTGGGGAAGTCCTCGGGCCGAAAAACCCTAACCCTGAAGTAGAGGGTTAACGTTATGTCAACCTGAGGTTGTTAGATCAAGGTAGGTGCCGAGGCCCGGCGTACTCCGGCAACACGCGGACGACACGACCAGAAACAAGAATTCCCCTGAGGCGTCGCAGATTGCGGCCGCCGCTATGCCGAGGCGTCGCAGATTGCGGTCCGGGCCGACCCCACGGCCGCAATCTCCGACGCCTCGACGACTTCAAGACCGCAATCTGCGACGCCTCGGCGGGCTTTTCAGATGAGCCGTTTCGGCGGTGTGCGGGCTACTTGGTGGTGGGGCGGCCCGGGACGGAGATGTCGATCTGCTGGCCCGGTCGCTTGAGGAGTACGGCGAGCACCTCGGCCTTGTGGTCGGAGTCCTCGGCGCTGCCCCACAGCACCCGGCGGCCGTTGGCGAGGACGAGCTCGATCTCGTCGACCGAGGCCACCTCCACCACGTCGACCCGGGTGGCGATCTGCATGGGCAGCGCCACGACCACGCGTGCTGCTTCCACCAGGGCCTCGCTTCGGGTGCCGGGCTCAGTGCGGACCAGGGGCAGTCCGCGCGGCCGGGACCCGTAGCTGCCGAACAGCACACCCTCGGAGTCAAGGGACTCCAGGCCGTTGCCGTTGTCGATGACGGCGACCGGGGTCCGCTCGGTGACGTCGATGTGGACCGTGTGCGGCCAGCTGCGCGAGACCTCGGCGCGTCGTACTGACGCGATCGACTCGACCCGGGCCGCGATGGCGTCGAGGTCGACCCGTGCGAGTGGCGTGCCGGTGGGTACGACGGCGGCGCGCTTGACGCGCGACTCCCCCAGCGTCTGGGTACCGGTGACCTGGACGCTCTGCGCCGTCACGTAGCTGGAGAAGAGCACCAGCCAGGTCGAGCCCGCCAGAGCGGCGACCAGCAGCAGGGCCAGCGCGACCCTGCGTACCCGGCGCCAGCGACCGGCGTGCCGTCGCCTGCGGAAGTCCTTGCCGGCGAGCCTGACGGTCTCCTCGTCAGGGCCGGCCGACGGCGGTGGGGCGGTCTGCACTCCCCGGCCTCTAACCATCGTCATCACCGGAACCTCGCTCCTCGAGCAGCTCGAGCACCTCCGGCCCCAGGAGCGTCACGTCGCCCGCTCCGAGGGTCAGTACGACGTCACCGGGACGCGCGCGAGCGACGAGGTGGGCCGCGGTCGCGGACCACGAGGGTTCGAAGACCACGTGGTCCGGCTCGAGGGGTACGGCGTCCGCGACCATGGCGCCGCTCACCCCGGGCTCGGCGTCCTCGCGCGCGACGTAGATGTCCATCACCACCACGTCGTCGGCGGCACCCAGCGCGACACCCATGTCGTGGCCGAAGATGCGGGTCCGCGAGACCATGTGCGGCTGGAAGGCCACGACCACCCGGCCCTCGCCCGCCAGCGAGCGTGCCGCCTGCAGATCGCCCCTGATCTCGTTGGGGTGGTGGGCGTAGCTGTCGTACACGCGTACGCCGTCCACCTGGCCCTTGAGCTCCATCCGTCGCCGCGTGCCGCTGAACGCAGCAAGTCCGCGGGCCAGGTCGCGGAAGTCGAACCCGAGCCGCAAGCCGCACGCCAGCGCAGCCAGCGCGTCGAGCACGTAGTGGCGCCCGGGGATCTGCAGCGTGACCTCACCGAGCCGGCGGCCGCGGTCGACGACGGTGAACCTGGACGTGGAGCCGGCGAACCGGACGCCCTCGGCGCGGACTTCCGCGTCCTCGCTCTCGCCGACGCGCACCACGGTGCGGCCCCGCGCGACTGCCGTGCGGCCCAGTTTCTCGGCCCCCGGGTCGTCGGCGCACACGATCATGAAGCCCTCGGGGGAGACCCGGTCGATGAAGGTGTCGAAGGCGGCCCGGTAGGCCTCCTCGGTGCCGTAGTTGTCGAGGTGGTCCGCCTCGACGTTGGTGACCAGGGCCGCGTGGGGCGAGTAGACGAGGAACGCACCGTCGCTCTCGTCGGCCTCGGCGACGAAGAGGTCGCCGCTTCCGTCGTGGGCGTTGGAGCCGGTCTCGTTGAGCTCGCCACCGATCGCGAAGGAAGGGTCCGCGCCGCAGTGCTGCAACGCGACCGTCAGCAGCGAGGTGGTGGTGGTCTTGCCGTGGGTGCCGGCGACTGCGACGACGACCCGCTTCTGCATCACCGACTCGAGGGCGGCCGACCTCGGCAGCAGCCGCAGCCCACGCCTGGTCGCCTCGACTACCTCGGGGTTGCTGTCGCGCACTGCCGTGGAGATGACCACGGTGTCGGCCTCTCCCAGGTTCTCGGCCTGGTGCCCGATGTGGCAGGTCGCCCCCAGGGCGCGCAGGGCATCGAGCGTGCGCGACTCCTTGGCGTCACTGCCGGTGACGGTGATGCCGCGCGCCAGCATGATCCGCGCGATGCCGGAGAGTCCGGCGCCGCCTATGCCGACGAAGTGCACCGTGCCGAGCTGGTCGGCGGGCAGCAGGACGTCGGGGATCGGGACCCTCATCTGGCCGACCGCCTTCTGGAGCGCGTGCGCGAGCGTGCAGTCAGGATCATCTCGGCCAGCTTGTCGTCGGCATCGAGCGGGATCACGTTCGCCGCGGCCGCGGACATGGCGGCGAGGCGTTCGGGGTCGCTGAGCAGGTCCGGGACGTTGCTCCGCACCCACTCGGGGGTGAGCGCGGCGTCGGCGACAAGCAGCCCGCCACCCGCGTCCACGACCGGTCGCGCATTGTGCTCCTGCTCGCCGTTGCCGATGGGCAAGGGCACGTAGATAGCCGGCAGCCCGACCCCGGAGACCTCGGTAACGGTGTTGCTCCCGGCCCGGCACAAGACGGCGTCCGCGGCGGCGTACGCCAGGTCCATCCGGTTCACGAACGGCACCACGACGTACGCCGGACCGCCGGGCCGGACCTCCGGGGAGGCCTCGCCCGAGGGGCCCACGATGTGCAGCACCTGGACACCGGCCTCGGCGAACGCCGGCGCGGCGGCAGCAACGGACTGGTTCAGCCGGCGGGCCCCCTGGGACCCACCGGTGACCAGCAACGTCGGCCGGTCGGCCTCCAGGCCGAAGGACTCGCGTGCCTCGGCCCGCAGCGAGTCCCGGTCCAGGGTGCTGATCATCCGGCGGATCGGCAGGCCGATGTAGTGAGCGTGCGGCAGCGCCGTTTCGGGGAAGCTGGTCGCGACGTGGGTGGTGAACCTGGCGCCGAGCTTGTTGGCGATCCCGGCAAGCGCGTTGCCCTCGTGGACGACGAGCGGCAGCCGGCGCTTGCGGGCAGCGAGGTAGGCGGGCACCGAGACGTAGCCGCCGAAGCCCACGACCACGTCGGGCCGGATCCGGTCGATCACCTCGAGCGCCGCCTTCATCGCTGCGCGCAACCGACCGGGCGTACGCAGCAGGTCAAGCCCCACACGGCGCGGCAGCGGAACCGGCGGGATCAGCTCGAGCGGGTACCCCGCCTCCGGGATGACACGCGTCTCCAGCCCGCGCGCGGTGCCGAGGGCTGTGATCACGATCTCGGGGTCTCGCCGCCGCAAGGCGTCAGCGGTGGCGAGCAACGGGGAGGTGTGACCGGCGGTCCCACCTCCCGCCAGCAGGACCCGCCGTGGAGCGGAGGTCTGGTCCATCAAGAGCGCCTCGAGCGGGCACTCCCGGCGGAGATCGTTCCCGGGATCGCGGAGCCGCCGCGCGCCGGGTCCTTGCCCCGTCCGTTCCCACCGCTCTTGCGCCCGCGCCGGCGTTCACCCCGGCGTGCACGCAGGGCCTGTGCCGCCTCCGGTTCGGCGCGCGCAAAGCCAACCAGCAGCCCGAGCGCCACCATCGAGGGCACCAGCGCGGAGCCACCGTAGGAGACGAGTGGCAGCGGGATACCGATCACGGGCAGCAGGGCCAGCACCATGCCGACGTTGATGATCATCTGGGACATCAACCAGATGGTGACACCCGCGGTCACGTAACGCACGAACGGGTCCTCGGTGTTCAGTGCCAGGCGGATGGCGGCGTAGGCGATGCCGCCGAACAGCGCGAGTACGAGCAGCGTGCCGATCAGGCCGAGCTCCTCACCGAGCACGGCGAAGATGAAGTCCGTGTGTGCCTCCGGCAGGTTGCCCCACTTCTGCTGGCTGGCGGAGAGGCCCTTGCCGAAGATGCCGCCGCTGGACATGCCGAGCAGCCCGTGGCCGGCCTGCCAGCCGGCGCCCTGGAAGTCCTTGAACGGGTCGATGAAGCTGGTCAAGCGGGTACGACGCTCGGGGTTGGATGCCGCGAGGTAGAACGCGACCACTCCCACCAGCGACAACGCGATGCCGAACAGCCGCGCGGGGACACCGACGACCCAGAGCATCCCGAGCAGGATCGCGAACAGCACCAGGGCCGTGCCGAGGTCGCGCTGGACGACCACGAGCAGCGAGATCATGGCAACCACCGGAGCCACCGGGATCAGGGCGTGCCACGGGTTGCCGAGCAGCTTCTCCTTCTTGGCGTAGACGTCGGCCGACCACAAGATGATCGCGAGCTTGGCGACCTCCGACGGCTGCACGGTCAAGGGACCGAAGGCCAGCCAGTTGCGGTTGCCGTTGACCTCGAACCCGAGGCCCGTCTGGGTGAGCGCGAGCAGGACGACCGCCACCAGCACCGAGGGCCACGCCAGCAGTCGCAGGAACTTGCGGTTCATCCGGCTGGCCAGCCAGGCGGCCGGTAGGCCGATCAGCACCCAGGTCAGCTGCTTGACGAAGATGTAGTAGCTGCTGTCGTGCACCCGGTAGGAGTAGACGCTCGAGGAGCTGAGCACCATCATCAGCCCGATTGCGAGCAGCATGGTGGAAGCGCCGAGCAGCAGGTAGTAGGAGGTCAGGGGCCGCTCCATGGTGCGACGTACGGTCGCGATCCAGCTGGCTAGGCCCGATCTCGACGCTGGTTTCGATGAACCCTTCGACGACGGCTGCCGAGGCGTCTCATCGGTGACGCTCACTGGTCCTCCTCGTCGCCAACACCACTTCCCGGTCAGTGACCGGCCGGTGGACCGTCCTCCATGCCTGCGCTGCCTGTTCGTCGTCTCCGTTGCACGGCCTCGGCGAAGGCGTCGCCGCGTGCGCCG
Source organism: uncultured Actinomycetota bacterium (assembly GCA_963759525.1). GTDB lineage: Bacteria > Actinomycetota > Actinomycetes > Propionibacteriales > Nocardioidaceae > Marmoricola. The sequence goes on from CAVWZO010000019.1 coordinate 361,596, forward strand.
TAGTTGGCGAACATGTCCATGGAGGCGCATCCCGGGGCCAGGAGCACCGTGTCTCCGGGGTGAGCCAAAGTCGCGGCAGCCACGACCACGCGGTCCATGGGTCCTTCCCCTGCAGTCTGTCCGTCGGCCACGTCGATTACGGGCACATCGGGCGCGTGTCGGGAAAGTGCCTCCCGGATCACGTCGGCGTCCCGCCCGAGGAGTACGACGCCCCGCAGCCGGTCGCGCACCCCGGCGACCAGGTCGTCGAACTGCGCTCCCTTCGCCAGTCCGCCCGCGACCCAGACCACCGGGTCGTAGGCCTGCAGCGAGGCACGCGCGGCATGCGGGTTGGTCGCCTTCGAGTCGTCGATCCAGGTGACCCCGTCGAGGACCGCGACCTCGGCGATGCGGTGGCCGTCCGGTCGGAAGGCCCGCAGCGCCTGCTTCACCGCCCCGGCGGAGACTCCGTGGGACCGGGCGAGTGCGGCGGCAGCAAGGGCGTTGGCGACGTAGTGGGGCGCGCTCGACGCGAGGTCGGAGAGCGTGCACAGCTCGGCGGCCGAGGTCTGGCGGTCCTCGATGAACGCACGGTCGGCGAGCACGTCGTCCACGACGCCCAGCATCCCGACACCAGGCGTCCCGAGGGTGAAGCCGATCGCCCGGGCTCCCTCCTGCACGTCGGCCTCGCGGACCAGCTCCTCGGTGAGGGGGTCGGCCGCGTTGTAGACGCACGCACGCTCCACGCCGGTGTAGATCCGGCCCTTGTCGGCGGCGTAGGCGGACATGCCTCCGGCGGCGCCCGGGTACCAGTCGAGATGGTCCTCGGCGACGTTGAGCACCGCGGCGGACCGGGCCCGCATCGAGGAGGTGTAGTGCAGCTGGAAGCTGGAGAGCTCGACCGCCAGGACGTCGTACGGCTGGGGGTCCATCACCGCCTCGACGATGGGCAGGCCGACGTTGCCGCATGCCACGGTCCGCAGGCCGCCCGCGCGCAGGATCGCCTCGAGCATCTGCACGGTCGTGGTCTTCCCGTTGGTGCCGGTGACGGCCAGCCACGGCGCGGGGTGTGCCGGGTCGCGGAGCCGCCAGGCCAGCTCGACCTCGCCCCAGATCGGGATGCCGCGAGCCGTGGCCTGGGCGAGGAGGGGGGCTGACGGCGACCATCCCGGGGAGGTGACGACGAGGTCGACGGTGTCGGGCAGGGTCTCCGTGGACCCCGGTCCGAGCCGGATCGTGGCCCCGAGGCTCTCGAGCAGCTTCGCGCGCGCGGGCCGGTCGTCGGCCTCGGAGTCGTCGAGCGCTGTGACCCGACCCCCGAGGAAGGTCAGGTTGTCGGCGGCGGCGTACCCGGAAACCCCGAACCCCGCCACGACGACGTGTATGCCGCTCCAGTCGCTCTCGCGACCGAGCGAGTCGACCGCCCTGGTCATGGGGGGCTCATACTCCGGCGACCCACTCTGCGTAGAACACACCCAGCCCGGCGGCGACGAAGATGCCCGCGATCAGCCAGAACCGGATGACGACGGTGATCTCCTCCCAGCCCAGCATCTCGAAGTGATGGTGCAGCGGCGCCATCCGGAAGAGCCGTTTGCCCTTGGTGGCCTTGAAGAACCCGACCTGCAGGATCACCGACAGGGTCTGGAGCACGAACAGGCCGCCGAGCAGCGCGAGCAGGAACTCGGTCCGGGTCAGTACGGCGAAACCGGCCAGCGCTCCCCCGAGCGCGAGTGAGCCGGTGTCGCCCATGAAGATCTTGGCCGGGGAGGCGTTCCACCACAGGAACCCGAAGCACGCTCCGGTGATCGCCGCCGCCACCACGGCCAGGTCGAGCGGGTCGCGCACGTCGTAGCACTTGGGCCCGTCGGTCCCGACGCGGCCGCACCACTGGTTGTTCTGCCAGATGTTGACGATCGTGTAGGCACCGAAGGTCATCACCGACGCGCCCGCAGCCAGGCCGTCGAGACCGTCGGTGAGGTTGACCGCGTTGCTCGCACCGGCGATGAGCAGCCAGATGAAGAGCACCAGCACGATCACCGGCAACGTGAAGTCCTTCGGGTCGCGGATGAAGGAGATCGAGTGCCCGGCAGGGGTCTGGTAGCGGTAGTCCTCGAGCCACGGCGAGAGCGCCAGCCAGCCGAACACCAGCGCGACGAAGGTCTGCCCGATGAACTTCGCCCGGCTGCGCAGGCCCAGGCTGCGCTGCCGGGAGATCTTGATGTAGTCGTCCAGGAAACCGACCGTGCCCAGCCCCACGAACAAGAAGATCAGCAGCAACGCCGACGCGCTGGGCGTGTTGCCGGTGATGAAGGTCGCGACGAAGTAGGCGAGCACCGAGGACAGCACGATCACCAGGCCACCCATCGTTGGGGTGCCGCGCTTGGTGTGGTGGGTGGTCGGGCCGTCGTCGCGGATCAGCTGGCCGTAGCCGTGCTTGGAGAGTACGAGGATGGCGTACCGGGTCCCCACGAGGGTGAGGATCAACGACAGGCCGCCGGCCAGCAGGATCGCTCTCAACTCATGGACTCCTCTCCGTCTGGCTGCCCGTTCTGGTACCCGTTCTCGTGCGCGCGTCTTTCCCCGATGAGCGTGTCGGCAACCCGCTCGAGTCGCTCGCCACGCGACGCCTTGACGAGGACGACGTCGCGGCCCGCCACATTCTCACCCAACCAGTCACCGGCCTGCGCGGTGGTCTCGAAGTGGCGCGTCGTCTGGTCATCGCCACGGGCCTCGACCACCGCGTCGTACACCGCCTTCGCGCCCGGCCCGACCACCACCACGACGTCGATGCCGAGCCGGTCGGCGAGGCGGCCCACAGTGCGGTGCTCCTCCTCCGCATCGGCGCCGAGCTCGCGCATCTCCCCCAGGACCGCGACCGTACGCCGGCCGGGGGCGCGACCCATCCGGGCCAGGGTCTCGAGCGCGGCCCGCATCGAGTCCGGGTTGGCGTTGTAGGCGTCGTTGACCACCACAACACCGTCAGCGCGCTCGTGGACCTCCATGCGCCACTTCGAGAGGTGGTCGATCGACCGCAGGCTGGCGGCGATCCGGTCCAGCGGGAGACCGGCAGCGAGGGCGGTCGCGGCTGTCGCAGCGGCGTTGAGTGCCTGGTGCTCCCCCAGGAGGCGGAGCGAGACCTGCGCACTCGAGTCGCCGTGCTCCAGCGTGAACGAGGCCCGACCCAGGTCGTCGACCTCGACGGCGTCGAGCCGGACCTCGGCGTCCGCCGACTGCCCGAAGGTCCACGCGCGTGCCTGGGTGCGCGTGGCCATCGCCGCCACGAGCGCGTCATCGAGGTTCAGCACTGCGGCGCCGTCGGGACGCAGTGCTTCTACGAGCTCGCCCTTCGCCACGGCAATCTGCTCCTGGGAGCCGAACTCTCCGATGTGCGCCTTGCCCACGTTGAGGACGACCGCGATGTCGGGAGGGGCGATGGCGCAGAGCTCGGTGAGGTGGCCGACTCCGCGGGCCCCCATCTCGAGCAGGAGGTAGCGGGTGCCTTCGTCGGCGCGCAGCACGGTGAGCGGCAGCCCGAGCTCGTTGTTGAACGAACCTGCGGTCGCGACGGTGGGGCCGAAGTCGGCCAGGACGAGGGCCAGCATGTCCTTGACCGTGGTCTTGCCGTGCGAGCCCGTGACCGCGAGGACGCGGAGACCGCTGTCCGTGGTCCGCAGACGTCGAAGCACCTCACGTGCGAGCTCCTGCAGGGCGGCGCGCGGATCGACCACGAGCACGGTGGGCACCCCCGTGGAGCGGGTGCCGAGCACGGCCGCTGCCCCACCCTCAACCGCAGCGCGTGCATAGTCGTGACCGTCGACGTGCTCCCCGTCGAAGGCGGCGAACAGCCCACCCGGTTCAGGAGACCGGCTGTTGATGAACGCCGAGCCGGTGACGACTACGTCGCTGGGCCCCGCGTCCACCACGCGCCCACCGACGATGTCGGCGATCTCCTCGAGGCTCAGCGGGATCACGGCAGGCCCCCCAGCTCCGCGAGGGCGGCCCGGAGCTCGTCGCGGTCGTCGAAGGGGTGTACGACGCCGCGGACCTCCTGCCCGGTCTCGTGGCCCTTGCCCGCGACCACGACGGTGTCGCCTGCACGGGCCATCTCGACAGCCCGGCGGATCGCCGTACGCCGGTCGCCGATCTCGAGTACCTCGGCCCCGCCCGTAACCTCGTCGGCCCCCGCGAGCACCGCGGCCCGGATCGCGGCCGGGTCCTCCGTGCGGGGGTTGTCGTCGGTGACCACCAGCACGTCCGCCAGGCGGGCCCCGATCTCCCCCATCAGTGGCCGCTTGCCCGAGTCACGATCACCACCCGCGCCGATGACCAGGACGAGCCGTCCCTGTGTCAGCGTGCGGAGCGCTGCGAGCGCTGCCTCGACGGCATCGGGCTTGTGCGCGTAGTCCACGATCGCGAGGAAGTCCTGGCCGGCATCGACCTGCTCGAGCCGGCCCGGGACGCCACCACTGCGGGCGATCCCGTCGGCGACGTGGCGTGGGTCGAGCCCGGCCTCACCCGCGAGGGCGATCGCGCACAGCGCGTTGGCGACGTTGAACACCCCGGTCAGTGACACCCAGGCTGGAATCCGCTCGCCCTTCGGTGTGACGACCGTGAACCCCGAGCCCAAGGTCTCCAGGGAGACGTGCTCGGCACGCCAGTCGGCCTCTGCACCCGAGGGTGAGAACGTCGCCATCGGCACGGAGGTGTCGTCGAGCAGGCGGCGGCCGAAGGTGTCGTCGATGTTGGTGAGACCTCGTCGCGTGCGCTCAGGCGTGAACAACGACGCCTTGGCGGTGAAGTAGTCCTCCACGTCGTGGTGGAAGTCGAGATGGTCGCGCCCGAGGTTGAGGAAGGCTGACACGTCGAAGACGACCCCGGCGACCCGGCCCATCACGAGTGCGTGGCTGGACACCTCCATGGCGCAGGCGGTGACACCCTGTTCGACCATCACGGCGAAGAGGGCGTGCAGGTCCGGCGCCTCCGGTGTGGTCAGCGAGGTCTTCACGTCGCGGCCGGCGATGCGGGTGCCAACCGTGCCGATCACCGCGGCGCTCATCCCGGCCGCGGTGAGGCCGCCCTCGAGGAGCCTTGTGGTGGTGGTCTTGCCCTGGGTGCCGGTCACGGCCATCAGGGTCAGCGAGTCGGCCGGCTCGCCGTAGAGGTGCGCAGCAAGGCTGCCGAGCACGGCACGCGGGTTCTCCAGGACCAGCAGCGGCATCCCCGCGTCGCCCGTCATCTCGGCAATGATCCGGGAGCCCTCCTCGTCGGTGAGCACGGCGACGGCGCCGGCAGCGATCGCGTCTGCGGTGTACGACGCGCCGTGCGCACGGCTGCCCGGAAGCGCTGCGTAGATGTCGCCCGGCTCGACGCGCTGGGAGCTCAGCGACAGGCCGGTCACCGTCACATCGGTCGACTGAGGGAGCGCTCCCGGCCCGAGCGCCGCACCGGTCCATTCGCGCACCTGCGCCAGCGGAGTGCGCCGCGGCGAGCTCGGTCTCGTGAGGGGCTCTTCGGGCACCACCCGAGGCTACTCAGTGGCTCGGTTGGCAGCTTCGCGGGCCGCTTTCCGGGCCGCCTTCTGGGCGTCGCGACCCCACTTGATGGGCAGCGCCGACGGCGCAGTGCCGGTCGGCGGGACGGCGTACTTCTGCAGGACGTAGGTGAGGATCTTGCGGAACACGGGCCCGGCAGTGCCACCGCCGCTGGCCCCCTTCGCCGGCCTGTTGACCACGACGTAGACGGTGAAGCGAGGCTTGTCCGCCGGCGCGAATCCCGCGAACGACACGGCGGTGCTGCCGTCGTAGCACTTGCAGGTGGCACCCACCTGCTGCGCGGTTCCGGTCTTGCCAGCCACTCGGTAGCCCTCGATCGCCACGCCGCCCGCGGTGCCCACGTCAGGTGTGGTGACCAGCTCCATCATCTGTGCCGTGTCGGCGGCTGCCTTGCTGCTGACCACACGTCGCCGGCTGGTGGTGTCGGTGCCGACGTCGTTGCCGCTGGCGGTGGTCGCGCGCCCGCGGATCAGGCTGGGCGTCACCAGCTCGCCGCCGTTGGCGAGCGCGTTGATGGCCGTCGCCATCTGCAAGGCGTTGACCGAGACGCCCTGGCCGAAGGCGATCTGGGCCCGGGACAGCGAGGACCAGCTGGAGGCGGGTGGCAGCAGGCCGCGGGTCTCGCCCGGCATGCCGACGTCGGTACGACGACCGAGGCCGAACTCGTCGAGGTAGGACCACATCTCCTCGGCAGTGAACTCCGTGGCCGCGAGCGCCGTACCGATGTTGGAGCTGCGCGCGATCACACCGGCCATCGTGAGCCGCATCAGGCCGTGCTCGAACCAGTCGTGGATGGTCCGGTCGAGGACCGGCAGCTCCGAGGGGACCTTGATCCTGGTCCTCGGGGTCACCTTCCCGGAGTCCAGCAGCGCCGCCGCCGTGAGCACCTTCTCCACCGAGCCCGGCTCGTAGACGTCGGCCAGGGCCTTGCTGTTGAGAACCCCGGCGACCTTCTTGCTGGGCTTGTTCGGGTCGAACGTCGGGAAGTCTGCGAGGGCCAGCACCTCACCGGTCCGGGAGTCGAGAACGACGGCCGCTCCGGACCGCGCGTGCGAGGACTGGATCGCCTGGCGCAGTACCCGCTGGGTGTACCACTGCACGTCCCGGTCGATGGTCAGCTGGAGGTCCTTGCCGTCGACCGGCTTGACCTGGCTGTTGTCCCCGAGCGGGATCCGGTTGCCACCTCCGACCTCGTAGGTCTCCTTGCCGTTCTTGCCGGCGAGCAGCTTGTCGAAGTTCAGCTCGAGCCCGGCGCCCTTGCCCTCCTCGCCGATCAGGCCGAGCAGGTTCGCCGCCACGTCACCGGCGGGGTAGGTGCGTAGCGGGTCGGGGCGGGTGTCCACACCGGCGTACTCGTGCTGCTTCAGCTCCCGCATCACGCTGGCGGCCAGGGTCGAAGGGATGCGTCGCGCGACGTAGACGAACCGAACATCGTCGTTCTTCTTGGTCAGCTTCGCGAGCAGGTCGAAGTAGTCCTTGTGCAGCCGGTCGGCCAGGATCTTGGCGATCGCCTCCGCGTGCGGCGTGGTCCGCGTCGGGTCGGCCACGATCATCGTGCCGGCGATCGACTCGGCGAGCGGGACGCCGTTGCGATCGAGGATGCGGCCGCGCTTCGCCGGAAGATCGATCGATTCCACGCCCGCTTCCTGGGCCCGAGCGGCATAGGCCTTGGGATCAATCCCCTGGAGCTGGAACAGCCGGGCCCCGAACAGCGAGAGCATCATGGTGATGACCACGAGCCCGACCCTCAGCCGTACGTGGGTTGAGCCACGCAGGCTGCCCGAGCTTCTGACCGATCTCCTGGGCTGGGGACGCGTCAATTGTTTGCTCCGGACGGGGTGCGGTTGCTGGCCCTCTTCCTATCGCCTTCGCGGGTGCTTCCGGTGGAGGTGCCGCGGGTGTCGGTGGGCGAAGTGGTACCCGTCACCGCGTTCCCGGTGCCGGTCACCCCACCCGTTACCAGGCCCGTGACTGGGTCCGTCACTGGTGCCTTCACGATGATCTTCTTCGGCCTGACCGACGCCGGCAGCCGTCCGGGCAGCGGGTTGATCCGTACTGCCTCGGCCAAGGTGGCCGGCGTCGGGTTGCCCAGGACACGCCCGTCGCTGAGCCGGACGAACGCGGGCTGCGAAGGAGCGACCATGCCGAGAGCCTTGGCGGCAACGGCCAGGTTCTGGGGGTCGCGAAGCTTGTCGAGCTCCATGTCGAGCGCCTGCTCCTTGGCGGTGAGCACGTTCACCCGCTCCTGCAGTGCGGTCGCCTTGAAGGAGGCCTGCTGCATGTTGGTGTTGAACATCAGCAGGCCCACGACACCGGCGGCCAGCATCACGATCACGAGGACCGCGAACGGCGTCCGGGCCGCCTGCGTGCGGCCCAGGCGCCTCGGTGGCACCACGGTGAGCCGGGCGCGCTCCACGGCTGCTTCGGCGAATCGTGGGACGCGGTTCCGGGCGCCGGCCCTGGCCGAGTCGATCAGGCTGCTCATGCTGCGGTGTCTCCCCTTGTCCTTGGCCCTGTGTTCGTGTTGACGCGCTCGACGGCGCGCAGCCGGACTGAGGCTGCGCGCGGGTTCTGCTCGATCTCTTCCGGTCCGGCCTTCTCGGCACCTCGGGTCACGTTGCGCAGCGGTGGCTCGTGCCCGGGTGGTACGACGGGCAGGTCGGGAGGCACTCTCGACGTGGTCCCTGCGGCGAACGCCTGCTTGACCAGCCGGTCCTCGAGCGAGTGGTAGCTCATCACCACGACCCGGCCTCCGACGCGGATGGAGGCGAGCGCAGCCGGGATCGCGCGGCGCAGGACACCGAGCTCGTCGTTGACCTCGATGCGCAGCGCCTGGAAGGTCCGCTTCGCCGGGTGCCCACCGGTACGCCGCGCCGGCGCCGGGATCGTGTCGCGCAACAGCTCGACCAGCCGGGCGGAGTCGCTGAACGGCTCTGTCTCGCGAGCCTTCACGATCGCGCGGGCGATCTGCCTGGAGAACTTCTCCTCGCCGTAGCTGCGCAGGATCCGGGCGAGCTCCGCGGCTGGGTAGGTGTTCAGCACATCCGCGGCCGTGGGGCCCTCGCTGTCGTCCATCCGCATGTCGAGGGGTGCGTCCTCGGCGTACGCGAACCCGCGCTCACGCACGTCGAGCTGCATCGAGGAGACGCCGAGGTCGAACAGGATGCCGTCCGCGGCCTCGATCCCGAGCTCGGCGAGGACCTCGGGGATCTCGTCGTACACCGCATGCACGAGGGTGGTTCGACCCTCGAACGGCGCGAGGCGCGCACCCGCCCGCACGAGCGCATGCTGGTCGCGGTCCACCCCGACGAGGCGGGCCTCCGGACACCGGTCGAGCACCGCCTCGGAGTGCCCTCCCAGGCCGAGCGTGGCGTCGACGAAGACGGCTCCGGGGTGCTCGAGTGCAGGCGCCACCAGGGCGACGACCCGGTCGAGCAGGACCGGGACGTGCGCGGGGATTCTCATTCCTAGTTCCCCAGCCGGACCAGGAGGGTGAGCAGGCCAGCCATGGCGCAGGACGCGGCGGCGGAGAAGATCATCACTGCGATGGAGTCGCGCACCTCGTGCCGGACCCGTCGTACGGGTGTGACGGTGCTGCCGCCGCTCATCGGAATCGACCCCCAGGTTGCCCTGATCGTGTTGCGTGACTGCTTCAGCTGCGCTGTGCGGATGTTGTTCTCGTTGGGCGATCGCAGGGCCAGGTTCTCCGTCCGCTCAGCTCCCGGTTGGAGGGAAGCGACCCATCTGACACCGGGGAAGGTGCGTCAGAGGAGTCTGGGAGGAGCGGACGCGAGCCTCGCCCTGCGATCAGCCTGTGTAGTTGTGTAGTTGTGTAGCCGTGTAGACGTGCTGCCTGCTGCTGTTCGGCTGCCCGTCAGAAGCCCGGGAAGATCTCTTCCTGCAGGTCGGCGAAGGCCTGCTCCTGGTCACTGGTGTACGTCGACCAGGAACCTGGCTCCCAGACCTCGATCCGGTCGTAGACGCCGATCACGACGGCGTCCCGGTCGAGCCCGGCGTACTGCCGAAGCTCGGGGGTGATCGTCACGCGACCCTGCTTGTCGGGCACCTGCTCGGATGCGAGTGCGAACAGCATCCGGCCGTAGGCGCGAAGCCGGGCGTCGGTCTGTGACGCGTTCTGGAACTTCTCGGCGAAGACGTCGAAGTTGGCCTGGGTGCGGATGTCGAGGGCGCGTTCCTGGCCTCTGGTGATCACCAGACCCTCCTTCATCTCGTCGCGGAACTTCGCCGGGAGGAAGAGACGACCTTTCTCGTCGAGCTTCGGGGTGTAGGTGCCGGAGAACATGTGCTGCTCCCCTCACCACGCCTCGGCAGGTCCAGAAGGTGCCTGGTCCCTCCACTTCGCACCACTTTACTCCACATCCCTCCACCGTCAACCACATTCCCGCCAGATCGCTCCCCTTTTCGCCACGATCGGCGCCTGCCCGGTGACCCGATCGAGACCCGCTCGCTCTGTCGGTTCGGCAGACGGGTGTGGTGGCATGGGCTTCACTGGAGCCGACACTCGCCGAAGCGGGCCCGAAGACTGGGCCCGGAGCTGGGCCCAGGGCGAGGCGGTGGGAGAGGTGGACCAGAGGTGGCCAGAGAAGGAAGCCGGACGCTCGGTGGCGCCGACGTCGACGAGGTGCGCGAGGTCGCCGAGCGGATCGAGGCCAACATCGCGCGGGTGATCGAGGGCAAGCCCGAGATCGCCAGGTCGGCGCTCGTGGTGCTGCTCGCCGGCGGTCACCTGCTCATCGAGGACGTCCCCGGGGTCGGGAAGACGATGCTCAGCAAGGCACTGGCCCGCTCCATCGACTGCACCGTGCGCCGGATCCAGTTCACGCCCGACCTGCTGCCCTCCGACGTCACCGGGGTCTCGGTGTTCAACCAGGACACTCGACAGTTCGAGTTCCGGCCCGGTGGGATCTTCGCCAACATCGTCGTCGGCGACGAGATCAACCGGGCCAGCCCCAAGACCCAGTCGGCGATGCTCGAGTGCATGGAGGAGGCCCAGGTCACCGTCGACGGGACCACCTACTCGCTCGACTCGCCGTTCATGGTGATCGCCACCCAGAACCCGATCGAGATGGAGGGCACCTACGCCCTGCCAGAGGCCCAGCGCGACCGGTTCATGGTGCGGCTCTCGATGGGCTACCCCGTCGAGGCCGCCGAGATCGCGATGCTCTCGGCACGTGACGGGGTGCGCCCGCTCGAGGAGCTCGAGCCGGTCACCGACGCAGCCGAGGTGCGCAAGCTCATCGAGGTCACCGACAACGTGTACGTCTCCGAGGTGGTCCAGCGGTACGCCGTGGGCCTCACCACCGCGACCCGGCGCTCCCCTGATCTCCGGCTCGGCGCCTCTCCTCGCGCGACGCTGCACCTGATCCGGGCGTCGAAGGCGTGGGCGGCGATGCAGGGCCGCGAGTACGTGCTGCCGGACGACGTACACGACCTGGCACCCGAGGTCCTCCCCCACCGGCTGCTGCCCACGATGGAGGCCACGATGAGCGGCCGTCGTACGACCGACGTGGTGGCGCACGTGCTCGCCCAGGTGCCAATCCCGCCGCCGGGTCCCGGCGGACCCTGACTGGTCGCAGGGGGTGATCGCGTGCGGGACCTGACCGTGAGGGGGCGTTGCTTCCTCGCCGCCGGCGCGGCCGCGATCATCTGCGGCGTACAGATCGGCGAGCGGGACTTCGTGCGCATCGGCCTCGTGGCCGCCCTGGTGCCGAGCCTGGCCTGGCTGCTGCTTCGCCGTACCCAGCGTGAGGTGTGGATGCGTCGCAACCTCAGCGACCTCCAGGTCGAGGCCGGCGACACCGCCCAGGTCGAGGTCCAGGTCGGGAACCCCGGTCGCCGGACGGGAATGCTCCTGATGGAGGAGGAGCTGCCCCCGGCACTCGGTCAGCACCAGCGGTTCGTGGTAGATCCGCTCCCCGCCGGTGGGGAGACAACGCTGCGCTACCAGATCCGGACCGACTACCGCGGGCGCTACCCGCTGGGACCCATGCATGTGCGCGTCGCCGATCCGATGGGGATGGTCGACCTCAACCAGACGATGCCCACGACCTCCTCGATCCTGGTGACACCACGCACCGAGCCGCTCCCCCAGATCCCGCTGACCGGGCGGTGGGCGGGCGCCGGCGACAACCGCACCCGTGACCTGCTGGGCGGGGGTAGCCCGGACGTGACAATCCGCGAGTACCGCCTCGGCGACGACCTGCGGCGCATCCACTGGCCGAGCAGCGCCCGGGTCGACGAGCTGATGGTGCGACGCGAGGAGCAGCAGTGGCAGTCACGCTGCACGCTGCTGATCGACAACCGCCGGACCTCCCACCGTGGCTACGGCGCCAACTCCTCGATGGAGACTGCGGTGCGCGCCGCCGCCTCGATCATGCGCAACCTGGTCGCCCTCGACTTCGAGGTCCGACTGGTCAGCGCCACCGGCCGGTCCTCCGCCCACGGCTGGCACCAGGGCGCGAGGGGAGTCACCCTGCCCCAGCAGCTCGAGCGGCTGGCCCTGATGGGGATGACCCGCAACGAGCAGCTGTCCACCGGCTGGGTCGACGACTCCTCCCAGGGCGGGATGTTGCTCGCTGTGCTCGGTTACCTCGGGCAGGCGGACCGCGCGTTCTTCGCGGGACTGGCCAACGCCGGCGACTCGGCGTACGCCGTGGTGCTGGACGTGTCGAGCTGGGACCACTCCGGCCCCGCCGAGCCTCCTGCCACCGCGTCCCTGCGCAGCGGCGGCTGGAAGGCGACCACGCTCGACCGTGACGGCTCGCTCCCGGCTGCCTGGCTGGAGCTCGCCCGATGACGACCTCCTCCACGTCATCTTCTGGGACAACCTCTGGGACAGCTTCTGGGAACCCGGCAGTGACCCCCTCGCGGGACCAGTCGCAGACGCCATCGCTGTACCCCTCGGCTGGTCCCGAGTGGCGTCCCGGCCCGCCGCTGCTGGCGTTGTCCGCGGGCTGGGTGGCACTGTTCGCGTGGAGCGGGATGGTGTCGCAGCCGCTGGGGTTCCTGGTGCCCACGCTGCTCGTCGGCCTGCTGGTTGCCCTGGCGGGAAGCTGGTTGCGCGTCCTCCATGTCGCGGCGTACGCCGTCGCCGGCGTCCAGGTTGTGCTCGCCCTGCTCTCCATCAACGTGATCTTCGCCGCCAAGGAGTCATTGGTGGCCGTGATCCCGACCCCGGAGTCGGTGCGCCAGGTCGCCTACGTCCTCAGCAACGGCGCCGCGACCCTGAACCACTACTCGGCCCCCGTGGAGGTCAACCCGACGCACACGCGAGCGCTCCTGATGGTCTGCTCCCTGGCGGTGCTCCTGTCCATCGATGTGCTGGCCATGGGCCTGCGCCGCCCGCCGCTGATCGCCCTGCCGCTGCTCGTCACCCTGAGCGTGCCGGTCAGCATCCTGAGCGACGCGCTGGCGCTGCCGGTCTTCGTCGGCACGGTGCTGCTGTTCCTGCGGCTCCTCGCGACCGAGCACCTCGACCGGTTCGGGGCGTGGGGAGGAGAGGTGGGCAGCTCCGCGCGCAACACGAGGAAGAGCTCGGTCCTGAACCTCGGGCAGAGCTCTGCGCAGCACCCTGGGCGGCACTCCGGTCGCCCGGCGCTCTTCACGCTGTGGCAGGTCTCGATCGGCGCGGTGCTCGCCGCCTTGATTGTGGCGCCGCTCATCCCGGTCACCGACCTGCTCGACCGCGACATCGGGGGTGGAGGCGGCAACGCGGGTCAGGGCCGCTTCCAGCTGACTGCGGTCAACCCGTTCATCCGGTTGCGCCGCGACCTGGTGGAGATGACGAACACCCCGCTCGTTTACGCCGAGACCGAGGCACGCTCCACGTCGTACCTCCGGACGACGGTGCTCGACGAGTTCACCAGCCGGGACTGGCAGCCCTCGCCGCGCAACCTTCCCGGTGAGAACTCCGCCGACGGCGTGTTCCCCAACCCGCCGGGGCTGGCCCCCGGGATCGGGGGCGCCGAGGACGACTGGTCCTTCCGCCTCGCGCCCAACTTCGGCACCACCTGGCTGCCGCTGCCCTACCCCCTCCGCGAGCTCGACGTCGCCGGGAGCTGGCGCTACGACTCACGCACGCTCGACGTCGCGTACGTCGGTGGCGACTCGCCCTCGGAGCTGAGGTACAGCGCCACCTCGTTCACGCCGGCCATCACCGCCGCGCTGCTGCAGACCGCAGTCGGTCCGCCGGCCGGGCTCCGCACGTCCATGACCGCGGTCCCCCCTGACCTGCCGGAGGTGATCACCACACGTGCCCGGGAGGTGACCCGCAACGCCGACAGCGACTTCGACAAGGCAGTGGCGCTGCAGGACTGGTTCCGCCAAGGTGGCGGCTTCCGCTACTCGCTGGAGCAGCGGAGCGGGTCGGGGATGGACCTGCTGGCCGACTTCGTCACCGATGACCGCGTCGGGTACTGCGAGCAGTTCGCCGCAGCCATGGCCGCGATGGGTCGTGCACTGGACATCCCCTCACGCGTGGTGGTCGGGTTCCTGGACGGCACCACCCAGCCTGACGGCAGGATCCTCTACACCAGCGACGACCGGCACGCGTGGCCGGAGATGTACTTCTCCGGGGTGGGCTGGGTGCGCTTCGAACCGACGCCGGGACAACGATCCGGCGCGACGCCGGCGTGGACCCGCCAGTCCGGAGAGGCGGCGACACCCTCCGCCAGCCCGAGCGATGGCGCCAGCCAGAGCTCGGCTCCGGACCCCGGTGCGGCGGCGGACGACGCAAATGCCGATGGCCGCTGGGGTTTGTCGGTGCCGTGGTGGGTGCTGGTGACCCTGATCGTGGTCCTGGTCCTGGCGGTCGTGCCCGCGCTGGTACGCCGGGTCCAGCGCCGGCGCCGGCTCTCGGCGCTCCACCCTGTCCCCCTCGCCGAGGGTGCGTGGGCGGAGCTGCGGGCGACGGCGCTCGACCTGGGGCTGGACTGGCCGGAGTACCGCTCACCGCGTGAGCAGGCGACCCGGGTGAGCGACCAGGTGAATGCTGGTGACCAGGACCTCCGGTCGCTGGAGGGGCTGCTGGTCCGGGTGGAGCGTGGGCGCTACAGCCGACCAGTTGGGTCCTTCAACCGCGGGGACACCGTCGACGACGAGCTGCGCGCCGGGACTGTGGCGACCGTGGACGCGTGGCGCAAGGCGATGGTCGAGAGCGTGGACCGGGAGCGCGACTGGCTCCGCCGGCTGTGGCCGGTGTCGGTGCTGCGCGGGCGCCGACGCTGATCGCCCCGGTAGAGCGGCCAGTGGGTCAGTAGCCCTGTTGGCGGCGGCGCTCCCAGCGCTGCTCCATGCGCTGCATGAACGTGCCCTGCTTGGGGACCTTGTTGCCGGGCCGGCGAGCGGGCTTGCCGCCCGGGCGGCGCAGGCGGCGGGGACGTTCGGTGCGGCCTCCGTCGATCACGTCGAAGCGGCGCGGCTGGTCGTCGAAGTCGAAGAGCTGTTCCTCGCCACTGCGCTGGGGCTGGGCCGGTGGGGCATGGCGGCCGCGCCAGGCGGCCAGGCCGATGGTCGCGGAGGCGAGCATCACGACGAAGCCGAGCACGCCGAGCCAGATCTGGGCCGTCATGGCGCCGCCCATGAGCATGCCGATTCCGAGGACGAAAACGGCTGCCGCGCCGATGGTGCGCATCTTCGCGACGCGCTCGAGAGTGCTTCCGCGCAGGGTCGATGCGAACTTGGGGTCTTCTTGGGCAAGCGCATGCTCCATCTGCTCCAGCAGACGAAGCTCCTCTTCGGAGAGCGGCACGGCTTCCTCCCGCATGACTGGTCCCTATCTGAGTCTAGGCAGGCTCCTGTGAAGTCGGTAGCCGGGATCAGAAATCGTGATCGATATTTCTTCGGGGGTTCGTCAGGTGGATGGGTCCTCGACCGGGCTGAGACCGGTCAGGGACGCTCGCCGATGAGCAGCGTGGCCCGGCGTACGGCGCCCCCGCCGAAGCGCAGCGCGGCCGCGTCGGCTGCGCGGTCCACCTCGTCCCAGCCGCGGTCGCGGGCCCCGAGGACGAGCTGGCGTTGTACCTGGGTGCGGGGCACCAGCCCCTCGACCCGTACACCGACCAACCGGATCCGGGCGCGCTGCAGCCCGAGGGCGTCGTACAGCCCCCTGGCGGTCGCGTGGATCTCGCCGGTGCCGTCGGTGGCGTCGGGCAGGGTCCGGGAGCGGGTGATCGTGGTGAAGTCGGCGAAGCGCACCCTCAGCGTGACCGTGCGGCCGGCCACCCCGGCGGTCCGCATCCTGCGGGAGACCTTGGTGCTCAGCCGCAGGACCTCGCGCAGGACCACTGCCCGGTCGTCGGTGTCGCGGCCGAAGGTCTCATCGGCCCCCATGCTCTTGTCGGGATCCTGGGTGGCCCGGCGCGGGGTGAGGGTGCGCCGGTCGGTGCCCCAGGCGAGATGGTGCAGCTGGGTGCCGGCCGCGACGCCGATTCCGCGCTGGAGCGTGGTCAGCGGGGTGTGGGCGACGTCGCCGACCGTGCGCAGCCCGAGCCGGTGCAGCTGGTCACGGGTCTTCTCCCCCACGCCGTAGAGCTCACCCACGTCGAGGGGGTGCAGGAAGCGGGTCACCTGGCGTGGAGGGACCACGACCACCCCGTCGGGCTTGGCGCGCCGGCTGGCGAGCTTGGCCACGGACACCGAGCCGGCCACCCCGACCGAACAGGTGACCCGTTGCTCGTCCGCGACCCTGGCCCGGATGTGCTCGGCGATCCGCAGTGGGCTGCCGAGTCGCCGGGTGGCGCCGGAGACGTCGAGGAACGCCTCGTCCATGGAGACCGCCTCGACCATCGGGGTGACCTGCCGGAAGATCTCCATTACCGAGGAGGAGACCCCCGCGAAGTCGGTGTAGTCGGGTGAGAGCACCACCGCGTCGGGACACATCCGCCGGGCCCGGGTCATCGGGATCCCCGAGTGGACGCCGTACTGCCGGACCGGGTAGTTGGCAGCCAGCACCACCCCCCGATGCCCGCCCCCCACGATCACCGGCACCTCGGCGAGCTCGGGCCGGTCCCGGATCGCCACCGAGGCGAAGAACGCATCCATGTCGACGTGCAGGATCGGGCAGTCCCAGGAGAGGTCACGGGTGTCCCACGAGGTGCTCCGGGGGTGGGCGGTCATGCTGCCTCGCCCCACTGGCCCCAGGTTTCCCACGGTCCCGTGGTATTCCCCAGCTTCCCGCGCTTTGCAAGGGACGGGAAGCTGGCGTTTCCCACGGTCCCGTGGGAAACCGCGGACCGGTCAGCGAGTGGCGACGACGTGCAGCTGGCTGGCCAGGGTGAGGTACTCCGGTCGTTCGGACACCGCCCGCTCCAGCTCCAGCAGGGCCGCAGCTGCTCCCGGCTCGAGGTCGAGCAAGGAGGAGGGCACCAGGTCGGTGAAGACGCGGATGCCGTGGCTGCTGCGGATGCCGAACCCGGCTCCCTCGAGCAGGCCGGTGAGCTCTTCGGAGGTGAACCGGCGTTCGCTGGACCGCTGGTCCGTGCTCGGGAGCTCGCTCTCACCCGCGAGCAGGCGGGTGGCCTGGGTGAAGTGACCGGCCATCGCCCTGGCCAGCACGGCGGCGTGGCGCTGGCTGACCAGCAGCGAGAGTGCTCCGCCGGGTCGCAGCACCGAGGCGATCGAGTGCAGCGCGGTGGCGGGGTCGTCGACGAGGCCGAGTACGCCGTGGCACAGGACCAGGTCGGCACCCCCCTGGTCCATCCAGCTCTGGGGCACCAGGTCGCGCAGGGTGCCGAGGTCGCCCTGGAGACCGGTGACCCGGGCGGCCACGTCCTCCTCGTCGGCCCGGCGGGCGAGCGCGGCGAGGGCGTCGGGGCTGGGGTCGATGACCGTGACCCGGTTGCCGAGGGCCGCCACCCGGACCGCGAAGCCGCCGGTGCCCCCACCGATGTCGAGGACCTGCTGCTCCCCCGTGTCCGCGAGCCCCGTGCCCGTGAGCAGAGCACGGACGGCGTCCCAGACCACCGCGGTGCGGGTTGCGCTACGGCGTTCGAGGGGGCGTTCCATGGGCGCCAGCCTAGGGGGCCGTGGTGTCGCGGGGTCATCCCGTGCTCCCCTGGCTGCGGTGCCACAGCTTGCGGGCCACCTCTCCGGTGACGCTGCCGGGAGATCCGCCTGCCGGCTTGATGTCGGCGTACGGCGACATCCGGAACCCGCTGGTGTGCACCATCACCCGGCTCGGCACATCGCCCGGGTCGCCGAAGCCCACGGGCACCCGGTCGATCTCGGCATGGACGGCGTCCATTCCGTCGGTGCGCCACAGGTCGCTCAACGTCCCGAGGTCCCAGGCACCGGTCGCCCGCAGCGAGACCCCGCGGCGGCCGGTCCGGCGCAGCTCCCCGCGGACGACGAGCAGCCATGAGCCGAAGACCGTGGCGGCATACGGGCCCTGCACGTCCTCGAAGAAGGTCGCGTCGACCGGGCCGGTGGCGTCGTCGAGGGTCAGGAAGATAACCCGGCGTCCCGTCCGGATCGGTGGGGTCTGGGTGGCCACCTTCACCCCGGCCACCAGCAGCTCGCTGCGGCTGCGCGCAGAGAGCAGGCCGACCGACCGGGTGATTCCGAGCCGGTCGAGGAACTCGGCGTGGAAGTCGATCACGTGCTTGCTGGCGTCGAGGCCCAGGATGTCCAGCTCGGCGCGCACCCGGTCGGCGTCGGTCATCTCCGGCAGGCCGCTGGGGGCGCCGTTCGAGGTCCCCAGGTCGAGGGTGAGCTGGAACGAGGAGTCGCCGGAGCCGCCCGACCCCGAACGGGACAGCCCGCGCGCCCTCTTCGTGCTCGTCCGTTCAGAGACGCGCCGCAACCGGTCGAGGTCACCGATCTCGAGCAGCAGGTCGCGACGGGTCATCCGGTTGCGCCGACCCGCACCGCCCACACCGATGCCGTAGACGGTGTCGAACGCGCCGGCCTGCACCAGTCGCTCGACCACGGGACGGGAGACCTGCGCGCGCTGCCAGAAGTCGGTCAGCGAGGCGTACGGCGCATCCTCGCGGGTCGCCACGATCCGGCTCACCTCGCCGTCGTTGATGCCGCGTACCTCCTCCAGCGCGAGCCGGATGCCCCAGCCGTGGCCCATCCAGGCGCACTCCTCCCTCGTCGACTTCGGCAGCTTCGTGTAGATCCCGCCCCTGGGCTGGAACCTGCCGACCAACGCCTTGACCTGGTCGGGGACCCGAACGGGGACAGGGACTGGGGTCGTGTCGGCGTCGGCCAGCCTCTCCACGACGTACGCCGCCTCGCTGGCGTTGACGTCGAGCCCGAGCACGGCGATGCCGAGCTGGCGGGCGTCGTCGAGGATCAGTCGCTTGGGGTACATGCCCGGGTCGTGGGTGAGCACCCCTGCGATGAAGTGCGCCGGGTAGTGCGCCTTGAGCCACGCCGACTGGTAGGTGGGCAGCGCGAACGCGGCCGCGTGGGCCTTGCAGAAGCCGAACGAGGCGAAGGCCTCGATCACCTTCCAGATCTGCTCCACCACCGGCAGCGGGTAGCCGCGTCCGAGCGCCCGCGGGTAGAACCAGGTCTTCGTCTCGACCATGCCGTCCTTGTCGCCGAGCGCGCGGCGCCACTCGTCGGCTTCGGCGTAGGTGCACCCGCTGAACTGGGCGATCATCTCGATGATCTGCTCGTGGAAGACCACGACGCCCCGGGTGCCCTCGAGGATCGGGCGCAGGTCGTCGTGCAGGTAGCTGGCGCTCTTCCAGCCGTTCTTGACCTCGAGGTAGGGCGTGATCATGTCGCTCTTGACCGGCCCCGGCCGGAACAGCGAGATGTCGGTGATGATGTCGGAGAAGTCCTCGATCCCGGACTTGCCGACCAGCTCGCGCTGTCCGGGCGACTCGATCTGGAAGACGCCCAGGGTCTTGGCGGAGGAGATCATCGAGTACGTGGTGGGGTCGTCGAAGGGCACCTGCACCTCGTCGTCGAGATCGATGTGGCGGCCCTCCGTGCGCTCGATCTCGACCACCGCGTGGGCCATCGCCGACTGCATCCGGATGCCGAGCACGTCGAGCTTGAGCAGCCCGAGGTCCTCGACGTCCTCCTTGTCGAACTGGCTCATCGGGTAGCCCAGGAAGCTCTGCTCCACCGGGGTGCGGTCGAGCAGGGTGCGGTCGGAGAGAAGTACGCCGCACGGGTGCATCGCGATGTGCCGGGGCAGCCCGTCGAGGCTCTCCACCAGCCGGAAGAACAGGTCGAAGCTGCCCCACTCCCCCGCGGCCGCTTCCCGGGCCAGGCCGGTGGAGCGAAGTTCCGGAAGCTCGCGCAGCGCCATCCGGGCGTCGCGGGCGCGGATGTGCGGGAACGCCTTGGCGATGGCGTCGATCTCGCCCATCGGCATGCCGAGCGCGGCACCGACGTCACGGATCGCGTGGCGCACCTTGTAGGTGTCCATCATCGAGACGGTGGCGCAGCGGTCGGAGCCGAAGCGATCGAGGATCGCGTCGTACACCTCGAGCCGACGCGCGGACTCCACGTCGATGTCGATGTCGGGCAGCGACTGCCGCAGCGGGGACAAGAAGCGCTCCATCAGCAGTCCGTGCCGGATCGGGTCGACCCCGGAGATGCCGAGCAGGTAGTTGACCAGGCTGCCCGCCCCCGACCCGCGCGCGGCGCTGCGGATGCCGAGCTCGCGGATCATCGCGGTGACGTCGCCGACGGTGAGGAAGTACGACGCGAAGCCCAGCTGGCCGATCATCGCGAGCTCGTCGCCGAGCCGCTTCCAGATCCGCTGCCGTGGGCGGTCTCCGTAGCGCCACCCGATCGCCCCTTCGCAACGGGCGCGGAGCTCGGCATCGGCGGTGGTGCTCCGTGCGGTGACGGTGGTGCCCCATGCGGTGACGGACCCGGGGCTCCGGAACTCTCCGGGGCGCCCAACCACCCCTTCGCTCGTTCCTCGCTCCGGGGGGCCAGTCCCATCCACGGTCGCCCCGGAGGCCCCGGAGCCCCGTGCCCGCCACGAGGACGGGGCACCCCCGGGGCACCACCGCGGGACAGGGCAACACTGCTGACCTCGAACTCCGGGAAGTGCACCTCCCCGATCCCGAGGTCCTCCCTCGGGTCGAGCACGCACTGGTCGGCGACCGTCCGGGTGGCGGCGAGCAGCTCGGTGGCTCCCCGCGAGCCGTGTTCTCCCAACCCGGCGTAGCGGCAGATCTCCTCGGCGACCTCGTGCATCTGCTTGCCGGACTTCAAGAAGCCCTCGGCGTTGCTGCGATCGAGGTGGCGCACGTCCATCGGCACCAGCCGGCGCGCGGCGTCGAGTACGTCGACCGTCGGCGCGTCCAGCCGGTCGGCGAAGCGGACCGCGTTGGAGAGCACGGTCGTCACCCCTGCCGGCCCCCACCCCCGCCGGCCGCCCCGTCGGGCCAGACCGGCCATCCGGGCGGCGTGCGGGGAGGAACCCGGCCCCGAGCCCGGCAGCCGGTGGGAGACGACCTCGACGACGAGCTGGTCGGGCCCGACCAGGTCGAGCCAGCGACGCAGCACCTCGGTTCCGAGGTCGTCGCGGCGCAGCGTGGCCGCACGACCCAGCTCCGAGGCGGGCCCGAGCAGCACCCGGACGTTCCCGGAATGGGCAGAGTCGGCGACGTGCTCGGCCACCAGCTCGGGAGTGCACACCGGCGTGCCTCGCTCACCGGCGTGGTGGGTCGCCGAGACCAGCCGGCACACCGCCGCCCACCCGGCCTTCCCGCTGGCCAGGAAGGTGACCCGGGGCAGCCGGGCGTCCCGGGAGGCACCGCCGCGGGTGGGGGTGCGTGCAACCCGTGGTTTCGACGGGTCTCGACGTCCACTCGCTGCGCTCGCTCCTCAACCATCGCGAGGCTCGCAACATCGCAAGGTCGACGCCGAGCACCGGGCGGATCCCGGCCGCCATGGCCGCCTTGACGAACCGGACCGCACCGTAGGTGCCGTCGCGGTCGGTCAGGGCGAGGGTGTCCATCTCCTGCTCGGCGGCACGCTCGACCAGGACGTGGGGGTGCGAGGCGCCGTACTGCAGCGAGTAACCCGACGCCACATGCAGGTGTACGAAGGGATCAGCCACTTGCTAGGCCACACGGATCGGGACGTGCTCGGTCAGACCCAGGGAGGTCTCCACCAGGGCCAGGAACCGGTCGGCGTCACGCACCAGGTCGTCGGCCTCCCGCTCGGTGACCGCGCGACGCGAACCCGCCTCGGCTGCCGCCCGCTTGGCTGCCCCGGCAGCGAAGAAGCTCGCCCACTCGCTGAGCTCCGGTGCCACCTCGGCGAGCAGCACCCAGGCGTTCTTCTGGCGTCTGCGTGGGCTCGGGAGTGCCGGCTGGGCCCGGGCCGCCAGCAGGGCAGCGGTCGCCCGCAGCGCGGAGACGTGGGCGTGGGCGTAGCGCTCCGGCACGCTGGTGCTGGTGATCGCCTCGCGCAGCGACTCGGCGGCCCGCTCGAGATAGGAGTGGGTCGCGGCCGACAGGAAATGTGGTGCGCTCATCTGCTGTGTCATCGGGTGCCCTTCACTTCAGTCCATTGCCCGGACGAGCTGCCAGCTGCCCTCGGACCAGCTGAAGACCAGGTCGAAGACCCCGAAACCGGGATCGTGCTCTGGAGACTGGAGGGCAGCGACCCTTCCCCGGGCTGCTGTCACCCGCCATACCTCGCGCTCCCGCAGGAGGTCCGTGTCGACGGCATCGGACTGGTCGGGTCCTCTCTCTGGTCCTTTCTCTGGTCCTTTCTCTGGTCCTTTCTCTGGGCGTCTGGCCCACCACGCCCCCGTCTCCACCCAGTGCGCCACCACCTCACGCACCTGCCACAACCGACCCCGCCACAGGAACTGGTCGGGATCCTCGTCTGCGCCCTTGCGCACCTCCACCGGGTCGTCGTACCGCCGCACTGCCTTGCTCCTCACCTGATGATCCGCAGCCGTTCGACCCGCTGTCAGTGCCCTGGTGGAGGATGGGGGTCGAGGTCACCCTCCACCAGGACTTGATCGAACACATGTTCGAACAACTTCAAGGTACACCCCACCTCCGACAGACCTCAAGAGGTGGCGGCCATGGACCTCGTGGCAGAGCTAGTGGCAGAGATGCCGGGGCAAGCGGTCCTCGGGAGTAGTCGCGACGATCGAGAACGAGACCGCCGACCAGCGCGCCGAGTGTGATCGGGTAGGCCGCAAGCAGGCTGATGATGGCGAACGCGTCGGTCATGGCCATGCCCACGCAGACCGCGACGGCGGCCAGGATCGCCACCGTGACCCACAATGGTGCGGCCAGTGTGAGATAGGCGAAAGCGGCGAGTCCTACCAGCAGGACGGATGCCAAGAGCATGAGGTCGTGGCCCCGACGCTCGGCAGCAACCGCCTCAGGGGTCCGTTCGATGTAGGTGGTCGCCCAGAGGCCCCGGGTCATGAGCCACATGGCCAACACGACGAGGATGCTCCATGCCGCTTTCAGGAGCATGGTCACACCGCTGCGCTCTTCCTGGTTTCTCATGTGCTGACGAGTGGCATCTGGGCATCCGCGCAGATACTCAGGTCTGGAGACGATGGATCTCGCAGGCCGCCGGTAGCGCGCGCGCTCCGGCTTGGAACCAGCAGGTGAACGCGCAGCGCATGTCGAGCGTGCGCAGCTACTCGGGCGGGCAGAGCACCCGCAGGATGGCCTGCCCCCGATCGGCGTCGCTCGCGGGCATCAGCCGCCATGCGTTGTGGGTTTCCACGAGCTCACGGCCGAGAACAGCCAAGCGCTTGCGGTCTGAGCCGGCGATCTGGCCGAGCTCGGCGAACGGATCGTCGATGCATGCTAGGAGAACAGCGGCGTCTTGCAAGTGCCGGATCGGGTCGCGGCTGTCGGCGATGTAGGCCGCAGCCTTCAAGTTCAAGCACCGAACGGGCGCGGCACTGAGATTGTGATGACCTCGCCCTTGGCGAACTCGATCTGATAGTTCGCGGTCCGCCTCAGCGCCTGCGTGCCGCCCGGAATCTTGACCATGTCGATGTGTCGCATCTGCTCCTCGACGCTCGGTGCCGGGTGGTCGGCGACGACGTCCTCGTCAGCATCGTGACTGCTGACGACGTCGACATGGGTGTCTCCACGGGTGAACCGGTGGCCGACGTTGTTGCGCGGATCGATGTTCTGCTTGATTTTGTATCCCAGCGACTCCAGAGCGTCGGCGGTCGTGTTCGGGGTCCCTCGGGCCGTTTCGATGTGCAGTGCGATGTCAACGTCGCTGGTTGGCCTGACCGCGCTGATGCCGCGGTGGATGGCGTGCAGCTGGGTCATCAGGCCGCCGATCAGTGTCCAACGGTCCGTGGGCAGCACGCGAGCCAGCTCTGCGACGTTCGGCCACGGATAGGCCCAGCCGCCGGCGGGCGTCTTCACCTTGAATGTGGAACGTTCGGCCGCCTCGGGGGTCGCCTCATCCGCCGGCTCTGCTCCCGGGCCAGTTGGGTCAGCCTTGGGTTCGGCCACGTGCGAACTCCTCGAGATACGCGGTCAGGGCACGTGAGCCGACGCCGCGCTCACGTGAGTCAGCCGAGCCGGCCGCGTCCATGGCCGCGAGAGCCCCGTTTCCCCTGTTCACGATGCGCTTCACGATGCCGATGTCGAACGTGGTCGCTCGGATGATCATGGTGCCGCGCGTGCTCCGTCGAAGGCCGTAGCGCCTCACTAGGTCTGCCAGAACGCCCGCTTCGATGTACCCGTCGATCTGGTTTCTTCGGGCGTCAGCCAGCCCGAGCCGCCGACGGCTGACCGCCACGATCTCCTTACGCATTTTGGGTGCGAGGAATCCGTAGGACTCATACGCCCGCACCACGGCTCGGTTGCGAGCACGGCCCACAATCTCGTGCGATCCATTCTCATGATCGGCAAGCTGTCGCAGCCGGCTTCGCAGCCGGGATGTCTGCACCTGGCCGAGCCAGTCGACCTTGAGACCGGACAGGAGCGCCACTGCACCCCACGCGGTCTCCTCGCTCCAAGCGCGCGTACGCGAGAACTCGCGTTCCTGCAGGTAATCGGCGACGGAGTCGCGCTCGACCAGCCCGCGTCCGACGTAGCGGATCTCGCCGAGGTCGCCGAGGCGTGCGACGTGGCGCTTCGTCACGTTGAGCAGGCGGGCAGCCTCCTCGACGTCGACGTACTCGCTCTGAAACCGTATTGCCATAACAGACATGGTCCTCTTCGAGACGTTATCTGTAAAGTCCGACACGAAACAGATAATGTCCTTGACGCGACGTTATCTGTTAAGATCTATCCTCGACAGAGGATCCAGGTGATGTCGAACGAGGCAACGTTGGGCTACGACGTCCTGGCAGGCGCCACAAGCGGGCCGTCGGTTGGTTGCATCTGTCCGCCGCCTACACGAGAAGCTCGGACGCCCCGAGATCCTCATCCTCAGGAAGAGACACTAGTTGTCTGAATGGCGGCCGGACTTCTTGATGGCTCGGTTCCGACTCAGTGAACTGTTTTCTAGACTCGGGGTGTGTCGGCGGTCGTCAACGAGCCCAGCCGAGAGTTGCGACGCCTGACTGTACGGATCGATGCGGGTTGCGGTCACTTCCTGAAGGCTCGCGGCGACTCGGCCGTCGGCACGAAATGGGAAGCCCTCCGTCACGCGTGGTTGCTGAGCGATCTCGCACTCCGGCACACCGAGGCAACTGTTCTCATGGCCCGTACCGACGTGGTCCTGCAGCCCCACGGTGAAGCAAGTGCTGGAAGGACACGGTGAGGCGTTCCTACGCTTCTACACCCTCGCATCACGCCCACGCTGCAGAGTTCGCCACGCGTCAGTCGCGCACGGGCTACGGGGTCGGCGCTGCATACGGAGACTTCGCCGACGCCCAAAGGGTGGGCATTGCCTCTCTTGAACTCGTGGGCTTCCTTCCGTGCGACCGCGCTGGCGCTCATACGTGCGCGCGCGGAGCCGTTGCCCGCAGATCGCTTGATCGATCGCCAAATCAGCGACGCACAAGGGGCATTCGTTCGCTCGGCAGACTCGGCTCCGAGCAGGCGAACATAGACGCTGCGCTGCGCCACTCACCGGATGCCGCTAGTACCGACTGCGTCATAGCCGCGAATGCGTCACCACCGTAAACGTCCGGATGGGCGAGATCCACGCGGTCCAGGTGTCGCAAGTCAGGTGGCAGACACGTGTCGCGGATCAACTGTCGGATCACATCGAGCGTGCGCTGGTATCCGTTCTTCTGCTGCATTGTGACCGCGGCGGTCACGAGGAACAGGAGTACGAAGACGCGGGTGCCCAGACAGGTAGGCAGACTGGCGAGTCATGTTGGTCTCGTCTCGACGTCCGGGGTTCGGGGCCGGTTTCGTGGGACGGACATACCACCTCCCGCTGGGCGCCTCACGCGCGATGTCGCGGGAGGAGGGGTCGGCAGGCTCACCGGTGCGGTCGGGCGGTGACTGACGCGCGCGGGCGACGGAGGACGGGTACGTTGCCGCCCATAACAGGAGCAGTCGGACGAGCAAGCAGTCGAACACGCGGC
>CAVWZO010000020.1:0-202538 GCA_963759525.1 uncultured Actinomycetota bacterium
GCGGCGAGGAGTCGGCACTGTTCGCCGGTGACCTGCTCCGCATGTACACCCGGTACGCCGAACGCCGTGGCTGGTCGACCGAGGTACTCGATGCCAACGAGTCCGACCTCGGGGGCTACAAGTCGGTGACCGTCGCGGTGAAGGCGAAGGGCACCCCCGCACCCGGGGAGGCGCCGTTCGCGCTGCTCAAGTTCGAGGGCGGTGTGCACCGGGTCCAGCGGGTCCCGGTGACCGAGAGCCAGGGACGGGTGCACACCAGCGCCGCCGGCGTACTCGTGATGCCGGAGGCCGAGCCGGTCGAGGTGCAGATCGAGGACAAGGACCTGCGCATCGACGTGTTCCGCTCCAGCGGCCCAGGCGGTCAGAGCGTGAACACGACCGACTCGGCCGTGCGGATCACGCACGTGCCGACGGGCATCGTGGTCAGCTGCCAGAACGAGAAGTCGCAGCTGCAGAACCGCGACCAGGCGATGCGCATCCTGCGGGCCCGGCTGCTGGCCGCGGCCGAGGAGGAGGCGAGCGCGGAGGCCAGCGACGCGCGGCGTTCCCAGGTACGCACGGTGGACCGCTCCGAGCGCATCCGCACCTACAACTACGCGGAGAACCGGATCGCCGACCACCGCACCGGCTACAAGTCCTACGACCTCGACCGGGTCCTCGACGGCGACCTGGAGAGCGTGATCGCGTCCTGCGTCGACGCCGACATGGCTGCCCGGCTCGACTCCCTCACCGAGTGAGCTCCCCGCACGTCGAGCCTCGCGCGCTGCTGCGCGCCGCTGCAGCCCGGCTCAGCGAGTGCGGGCGTCGCCAGTCCGGAGTACGACGCGGCCGAGCTGCTCGCCCATGTCCTGGGTACGACGCGGAGCCGGCTGCCCATGGTCGACTCGATCGCCGCGGATCAGGAGGCTGCCTTCGAGGAGCTGCTCGCCCGACGGGCCGCCCGCGAGCCCCTCCAGCACCTGACTGGCACCGCTGCGTTCCGGCACGTCGAGCTGCAGGTCGGACCCGGGGTCTTCGTCCCTCGTCCGGAGACCGAGCTCCTCGCGGGCTGGGCGATCGACCGTGCTCGCGAGGCCGGCCGCGAAACGGGCCGCGAAACCGGCCAGTCTCCGGTCGTGGTCGACCTCTGCTGCGGCTCCGGCGCGATCGCCCTGAGCGTCGTCGACGAGGTTCCCGGCGCCCACGTCTACGCAGTGGAGCTGGACCCGGACGCGCACGCGTGGGCCGCTCGAAACCTGCCGAGCGGGGTCGACCTGCGCCTTGGCGACATGGTCGACGCCTTCCCGGAGCTGGACGGCTCCGTCGACGTGGTCGTGTGCAACCCGCCGTACATCCCCCTCGAGGCGTGGGCCAGCGTCGCTCCCGAGGCCCGCGACCACGACCCGGCGCTCGCGCTGTGGTCGGGCGAGGACGGCCTGGAAGCCATCCGGGTGCTCGAGTCGACAGCGGCGCGACTGCTGCGGCCGGGCGGCTGGGTCGGCGTCGAGCATGCCGACGTACAGGGCGACTCGGCCGTGGAGGTGTTCGCGACCGCGGGTCGCTGGACCGAGGTGCGCGACCATCGCGACCTGGCAGGTCGTGCGCGCTACGCGACGGCTCGGCTGGCACGATGACCGGGTGAGGGCAGATCGTTGAGGAGCGGGCGATGAGGTGCGGGCGGTGAGCACCCGATACGACCTCTCCGACCCGGAGAGCCGTGAGCAGGGGGTGACCGCCGCCGTTGCCGCCGTACGCCGTGGGCCTGCTGGTCGTGCTCCCGACCGACACCGTCTACGGCGTGGGCGTGGACGCCTTCGACGCAGAAGGGGTGCAGCGACTCCTCGACGCCAAGGGCCGCGGACGCGACATGCCGCCGCCGGTGCTGATCTCGGCCGCCACAACCCTCGACGCCCTCGCCACCGACGTCCCCGACTGGGCGCAGGGACTCACGGAGCACTACTGGCCGGGCCCGCTGACGATCGTGTGCCGCCAGCAGCCGTCACTGCGGTGGGACCTCGGTGAGACCCGCGGCACCGTTGCCGTCCGGATGCCGCACGACGACGCGGCCCTCGACCTTCTCGGGCGCACCGGACCCCTGGCTGTCTCGTCGGCCAACGTGACCGGCGAGCCCGCCGCCACGGACGCGGACGAAGCCGAGCGCATGCTCGGCGAGTCGGTCGAGGTGGTCCTCGACGGAGGCCCGCGGTCGGGAACCGCGGCCTCGACGATCGTCGACTGCACCGGCACCCGGCCACGGGTCCTGCGCGAGGGCGCCCTCGGCTCCGCGGAGCTCAAGGCCTTCCTCGAGGGCCTCGGCACCGAGCTGGACGAGGACCCGGCCGGTGCGTGAGTACCTGCTCGTCTTCCTCGTGGCCGGTGTCGCCAGCTATCTGCTGTGTGTCTTCGCCCGCGAGCTGGCGATCAGGTCCGGCGCCGTGGCGCGCGTGCGCGACCGCGACGTGCACGCAACCCCCATCCCCTACTTCGGTGGCGTCGCGATGCTGGGCGGCCTCGGGACCGGGCTCCTCGTCGCCCGGCACCTGCCGTTCCTGAGCACCTCGCAGCCGGCCGTGTTCCACGACGCCGGCATCGTGCTGATCGCCGGCGCGATGATCTGCGCGGTCGGCGTGGTCGACGACCTGATCGAGCTCGACGCCCTGACCAAGCTCGGCGGGCAGATCGTCGCTGCCGGGTTCCTGGTGCTCAACGACGTGCGGCTCTGGTCGCTGAACCTCCCCGGTGTCGGCCAGTTCGTGCTCGACCCCACCCAGGGCGTCCTGCTGACGATGCTGCTCGTGGTCAGCACGATGAACGCCGTGAACTTCGTCGACGGGCTCGACGGGCTCGCCGGGGGAGTGGTGCTGATCGGGTCGATGGCCTTCTTCGTCTTCTCCTACCAGCTCGCCGACGCCAACGGCGAGACCCTGGCGATCACCGCGGCCATGCTCTGCGCCGCGCTGGGTGGGGCGTGCGCCGGCTTCCTGCCGCACAACTTCTTCCCGGCGCGCATCTTCATGGGCGACTCCGGCTCGATGCTGCTCGGCCTGGTGCTCTCCGGGTCGGCCCTGACCCTCACCGGCCAGTTCGCCACTGTCCGGTCAAGCAGGGCGGCGGCGGGGGTTCGTTCGCGATGCTGCTGCCCATCCTGCTGCCGGTCTCGATCCTGATCATCCCGCTCGCGGACCTGGTGATGGCCGTCGTACGACGCACCCGGCGCGGCCAGGCGTTCTACCAGCCGGACAAGGAGCACCTGCACCACCGGCTGCTCGAGATCGGCCACAGCCAGCGACGTGCGGTGCTGATCATGTGGCTCTGGGCCGGGCTCATCGCCTTCGGGGGGGTGCTGATCAGCCTGTACTCCGGTACGCTGACGTGGGCGGTGCTGGGCGCGCGGGTTCCTGACGAGTGGTCCTGACGTTCATCCTCCCGCGCGTCCAGCGACCGGGGGAGCCCCGAACGCAGGACCATCTCGCTCCGCTGACGGACCCCGGTTTCCCCTCCGACAGACTTTGTGCTATTTTTCACAAGACCGCCGTACGACGACGATCCGACGAGGCCGCCAATGATGACGACCCCCACCTCGAGCACCCGCGACTCGAGCAACGGCGCGCCTGTCGGCGCCGGATTCTGGGCCCCCAGCGCTGTGGTAGTTTCGCGCGGTCGGTCGCGTACAACGCCCCTGCCAAGCGGCAGGGGTCCAGCAGATTTCGGCAGTCCTGAACCCCCCAAGCAGGCTCCACGGAAGCAGACCGGCACATGGGCGACGAGCACACCGAGAACGGCATGCGGGGCCGTGACCTCGCCTGGCCTCGGCGGGCTGCTCGTCGGCGCCGTGGTCGGAGGCATGGTCATTGGGCTTCTCGTGGACGACCAGGCCGGGTCCTCACCGATCGCCACTCTCATCGGCATCGCCGTCGGCGTCGCCTTCGGCATCCTGGGTTCTGGCTCCGTGTCCGTGCGGCGCTGCGGGACTGAGGCGATCCGATGACCCACGACCCCGTCCGAGCCGCCGAGCCGGAGCTCGATCCGACCGAGCCCCAGCTCCCGCCCCGCGACAAGGAGCAGCACCCGAGCTGGTGTCCCCGCTGGCCTCCGGTGAGAAGCCGTCGATCTGGCGGGTGCTCAAGGACCAGCGCAAGGCGCTGTGGGTGGCGCTCGTCCTGGTGGTCGCCAGCTTCTGGGTGCTCGGCCAGCTCGACCGCTGGGCCCTCGGCACCAGCCTCGCGATCGGCGTCCTGCTGGGGGTGGTCAACCACGTGGCCACCGAGCTCTGGCTGCTGCGGCTGATCACCTCGGGGGACCAGCCCACCCGCAATAAGATGATCACTGCGACACTGGTGCGCCTCGGCGTCCTGACTGTCGTGGCGGTGGGCATCGCCATCGCCTTCTGGCCCGACGGTTTCGGGGTGCTGCTCGGACTGGCCGTCTACCGACTGATCTCCCTGCTGATGACCAGCTTGACCCTCCTGAAGGAGCTGAAGAGCCAATGACGTTGAGTCGGGTTCGCAATGCAGCCCTGGTGCTGGCAGCCGTGAGCTTCGTGGTCGGAGTCGTGTTGTCGTTCTCCGAGTCCGGTGCGGCGCCAGAGATCGACGATCGGCCATCACGTCACCCGCACCATCGCCGGACTGACGTTCAACATCGACACGATCATCTCGACGCTCGTCGCCGGGGCACTAGTGCTGATCCTGGGTTTCGCGGCGCGCAACCAGCTCACCAAGAACCCCGACGACCACGTCCCCAGCAAGATCCAGCTGCTGTGGGAGGTGATCGTCAACCAGGTGCAGACGCAGGTCGAGGATAACCTCGGCAAGGTCCACCCGTTCGTTGCCCCGCTCGCGGTCAGCCTGTTTTTCTTCATCCTGTTCGCGAACTGGCTCGAGTTGCTACCGCTCAGGATCAACGAGGAGTTCCACCTCCTGTCGGTCCCGACCGCCGATACCAACCTGACCTACGCGCTCGCGCTGTTCACGATGGTCAGCGTGTGGGTCTACGGGATCCGGCAGAAGGGCCTGAAGGGCTACCTCAAGCACTTCGCCGAGCCATTCCCCCTGCTGCTGCCCCTCAACGTCCTCGAAGAGCTCATCAAGCCGGTCACGCTGGCGCTGCGACTCTTCGGGAACATCTTCGCCGGGGGCATCATGCTCTCGCTGATCACGCTGATCCCCCTCTACGCATTGTGGGCCCCAAACATGCTGTGGAAGGCCTTCGGCGCCATCATCGCCGTGATTCAGGCGTTCATCTTCGCGCTGCTCGCCGTTCTCTACTTCGCGATGGCCGGCGCCGGACACGGCGACGACGAGCATGAGGAGGAGCGGGAGGAGCAGGACCGCGACTCCGAGCCCAGCGAGCCGGCGTCCGTTCCTGCGAGCTGACCAGTCGGTCGCTAGACCGAAAGAAGCACAACCCAGGCGTCCGCCAAGACGCATCACATGAGGAGAGAAGAACAATGGCAGTATCAGATGAAGCCGTCACGCTGGCGGGTGCGTTCGTCGGCGGGGGCATTGCCCTCGCAGGTGGCGCCATCGGCGCCGGTGTCGGTGACGGTCTCGCCGGTTCGTCCTACATCGAGGGTGTCGCCCGTCAGCCGGAGGCTCAGGGCCGCCTGCAGACCATCTTCTTCCTGACCGTCGGTCTGGTGGAGGCGATGTTCTTCATCAACCTCGCCTTCATGGCGCTGTTCGTCTTCGTTCTCGGGTGACCTCCATGACTGCCGGCATCGCGGCGCTCATCCCGGCGTCGAGCAGCGGAGGAGGCCACGAGGAGACCCAGAACTTCCTCGTGCCCAACGCGACCTTCTTCGTAGAGCTGGCTGCGTTCCTGCTGCTGTTCTACCTGATCGCGCGCTACCTGATCCCGCCGATCAACCGAGCGATGACGGCGCGTCAGGAGGCGATCCGCAAGGAGTTCGCGGAGCTCGACGAGGCCAAGGGCGACGCGCACAAGGCCGAGGAAGAGTTCAAGGCGCAGGTCGCGGACGCCCGGAAGCAGGCTGCCAAGATCCGTGAGGAAGCCAACGCGCAAGGCGCCCAGATCCTCGCCGAGGCTCGTGAACGCGCCCACTCGGAGGCGGACCGGATCATCGAGCACGGGCACACGCAGATCGAGGCCGAGCGCAAGCAGGCGGTCGCCTCGCTGCGAGCCGAGGTCGGCACGCTGGCCACCAAGCTCGCGAGCCGCATCGTCGGGGAGAGCCTCGAGGACGACGAGCGCAGCAACCGCGTCGTCGACAGGTTCCTGGCCGACCTCGAGACGATGGAGACGGCTGAGGCGGCTGGCAGCACGGACGGGGACCGTTGATGCTCCGCGGGGCATCCGCCGAGTCCCGGACCGAGCTGATCTCGCAGCTGGAGAGCTCGCCGGGCGGCGACACCGCAAAGCTGGGCGAGGAGCTCTTCGGGGTTGCCACCGTGTTCCGCGGCGAGCCCGCCCTGCGCCGGATCGTCACGGACGCCTCGATCGAGCCGGCGGCGAAGGCTGACCTGGTCGGCAACGTCTTCGGCAACGCCCTGGGAGCGAACTCGCTGGAGCTGGTCAAGACGGCTGTGCAGCAGCGCTGGGCCGGTTCACGGGACCTCGCCGACGTGATCGAGAACCTGGGCGTGGTGGCGTCGGTCCGGTCCGCGGGCGGCGACGGCCCGAGGATCAGCGATGAGCTCTTCGAGGTGCGTCAGCTGATAGACGGGGCTGCCGGGCTGCGCTCGGCGCTGTCGGACCCGTCACGGTCCGGAGAGGACAAGGTCGCACTGCTGCGTGGTCTCTTCGGCGGGAAGGTGCTCCCCGCGACGCTGCTGTTGCTCGAGCAGGCATCCTCCGGCACCCACGGTGCCATCGACGGTGCTCTCGAGGACTTCCAGCACAGCGCGGCGAACGCCATCGGGGAGAAGATCGCCACCGTGCACACGGCACGCGAGCTCTCCGCCAGTGACCGGGAGCGGCTGGCGCAGGCCCTCGGCGCGCAGTACGACACCTCGATCCACCTGCAGGTCGTCGTCGATCCAGACGTCATCGGCGGGCTCCGGGTAGAGATCGGTGACGACGTCATAGACGGAACCGTTGCCAACAGGCTCGAGGACGCACAACGAAGGCTTGTCGGCTGACCAGGCCCCAGGCCCGTTGACACCCAAGACAACTGACACACCCGAGAAACCAGGGAAGAGGCACAGAGATGACGGAGCTTCAGATTCGTCCGGAGGAGATCCGGGACGCGCTCCAGAAGTACGTCGAGGACTACAAGCCCTCAGCCGCCACGAAGGAAGAGGTCGGCACCGTTGCCGAGGCCGGCGACGGCATCGCGCGTGTCAGCGGCCTCCCTTCGGCCATGGCCAACGAGCTGCTCGAGTTCGAGGACGGCACCCAGGGCATCGCCCTGAACCTCGACACCCGTGAGATCGGTGTCGTGGTTCTGGGTGACTTCGCCGGCATCGAGCAGGGCCAGACGGTCCGTCGTACCGGCGAGATCCTCTCGGTCCCGGTGGGTGACAACTTCATGGGCCGGGTGATCGACCCTCTCGGCAACCCGATCGACGGACTCGGCGACATCGAGGACGAGGGCCGGCGCGCCCTCGAGCTCCAGGCCCCGGGCGTGATGGCCCGCCAGTCGGTGCACGAACCGCTCGCGACCGGCATCAAGGCGATCGACTCGATGACCCCGATCGGCCGCGGCCAGCGCCAGCTGATCATCGGCGACCGCTCGACCGGCAAGACGACGATCGCCATCGACACGATCATCAACCAGAAGCAGTACTGGGACACCGAGGACCCCGACAAGCAGGTCCGCTGCATCTACGTCGCCATCGGCCAGAAGGGCTCGACCATCGCTGCGGTGCGTGGCGCCCTCGAGGAGGCAGGTGCGCTGGAGTACACCACGATCGTGGCCTCGCCGGCGTCCGACTCAGCAGGTTTCAAGTACCTCGCGCCCTACACCGGCTCCTCCATCGGCCAGCACTGGATGTACGCCGGCAAGCACGTCCTGATCGTGTTCGACGACCTGACCAAGCAGGCCGAGGCCTACCGCGCGGTCTCGCTGCTACTCCGCCGCCCGCCGGGTCGTGAGGCCTACCCGGGCGACGTGTTCTACCTGCACAGCCGTCTGCTGGAGCGTTGCGCGAAGCTCTCCGACGACCTGGGCCACGGGTCGATGACCGGACTGCCGATCGTGGAGACGAAGGCCAACGACGTGTCGGCGTACATCCCGACCAACGTCATTTCGATCACCGACGGGCAGATCTTCCTGCAGTCTGACCTCTTCGCCTCGAACCAGCGTCCGGCCATCGACGTCGGTGTGTCGGTGTCGCGGGTCGGAAGCGCGGCCATGACGAAGGCCATGAAGACCGTCACCGGTTCGCTCAAGGTCGACCTCGCACAGTTCCGTGCCATGGAGGCGTTCGCGATGTTCGCCTCCGACCTCGACGCCGCCTCTCGGCAGCAGCTCGACCGTGGCCAGCGACTGATGGCCCTGCTGAAGCAGCCGCAGTACTCGCCGTACCCGGTGCAGGACATGGCTGTCTCCCTGTGGCTGGGCACCTCCGGGCGCCTTGACAAGGTTCCGACCGAGGACGTCCTCCGGTTCGAGCAGGAGTTCCTGGACTACATCCGCCGCTCGCACAAGGACATCCTGGAGACGATCGCCGAGACCACGAAGTTCGAGGACGAGATCGCGAGCTCGCTCGAGAAGGCCTACGACGACTTCCTGGACCAGTTCGAGACCGGCGAGGGCAAGAGCATCAAGGCCGGCCACGAGGAGTCCGCGCCCCTCGAGGACGAGGACATCGACCAGGAGCAGATCGTCCGGCAGAAGAAGGCCTGACCCCCATGGCCGTATCCCTGCGCGAGTACCGGGCGCGGATCAAGTCGACCGAGTCGATGAAGAAGATCACGCGCGCCATGGAGCTCATCGCTGCCTCGCGGATCATCAAGGCGCAGCAGCGGGCACAGGCCGCAGCGCCCTACGCCCGCGAGCTCACCAGAGCGGTTTCGGCGGTGGCGACGTACTCCAACGTCGACCACGCGCTGACCACCGAGCCCGAGGACCCGAAGCGGGCCGCGATCCTCGTGATCACGAGCGACCGTGGGCTGGCAGGCGCCTACTCCTCGAGCGTCCTCAAGCAGGCCGAGCGGCTTCGCGCCAAGCTCCAGGACGACGGTCGGGAGGTCGACACCTACATCTCCGGGCGCAAGGGCGAGGCCTTTTACAAGTTCCGCGGCCGCAAGATTGTCAAGGCGTGGACCGGGCACAGTGACCAGCCGACGTACCACGTGGCCGAGGAGATCGGGAACAGCCTGATCGGGGCGTTCCTGAACGACCAGGAGGAATGGCAGACCATCGAGGAGAACGGCGAGGAGCGCGAGCTTCCTCCGGGCGTCGACGAGGTGCATGTCGTCTTCACCCAGTTCCGCTCGATGCTCGTCCAGGAGCCGCGTGACATCCGGCTGCTCCCGCTCGAGGTGGTGGAGGGCACCGAGGCGCCAGAGAGTGACGAGGTGCTCCCGCTCTACGAGTTCGAGCCGTCACCTGAGGACGTGCTCGACGGGCTGCTGCCCAGGTACGTCCAGAGCCGGATCTTCTTCGCCCTGCTCCAGGCCGCGGCGTCGGAGCTCGCCGCCCGTCAGAAGGCGATGAAGTCCGCGACGGACAACGCCGACGAGCTGATCAAGAAGTACACCCGAGTCGCCAACCAGGCCCGACAGGCCGGCATTACCCAAGAAATCAGCGAGATCGTCGGAGGCGTCAACGCGCTCGCCGACGCCAACGCCGGGAGTGAGTGAGAGAGAACATGACTGCCACAGTTAATGAGACATCCGAGAAGACCGAGGGCGGCACGACCGGTCGCATCGCCCGGGTGATCGGCCCCGTCGTTGACGTCGAGTTCCCGGTGGACTCGATGCCGGAGATGTACAACAAGCTCGAGGTCGAGCTCGAGTTCCTCGGGGAGACCAAGGTCCTCTCCCTCGAGGTGGCCCTGCACATCGGCGACGGCATGGTGCGAGCCATCTCGCTGCAGCCCACCGACGGACTGGTCCGCGGCGCGCAGGTGCGTGACACCGGCGGCCCCATCTCGGTGCCCGTCGGCGACGTGACCAAGGGCCACGTCTTCAACACCCTCGGTGAGTGCCTCAACCTAGAGGAGGGCGAGGAGCTCGACGTACAGGAGCGCTGGGGGATCCACCGTCAGGCCCCGGCCTTCGACCAGCTCGAGTCCAAGACCCAGATGTTCGAGACCGGCATCAAGGTGATCGACCTGCTCGCGCCGTACGTCCAGGGCGGCAAGATCGGCCTGTTCGGTGGCGCCGGTGTGGGCAAGACCGTGCTGATCCAGGAGATGATCGCGCGCGTCGCGAAGGACCACGGTGGTGTGTCCGTGTTCGCCGGCGTCGGGGAGCGCACCCGTGAGGGCAACGACCTGATCGTGGAGATGGAGGAGGCCGGCGTCATCGGCCAGACCGCTCTCGTCTTCGGGCAGATGGACGAGCCGCCGGGCACCCGGTTGCGCGTCGCCCTGTCGGCGCTGACGATGGCGGAGTACTTCCGCGACGTACAGAGCCAGGACGTGCTGCTCTTCATCGACAACATCTTCCGGTTCACCCAGGCCGGTTCGGAGGTCTCGACCCTGCTCGGCCGGATGCCGTCCGCGGTGGGCTACCAGCCCAACCTCGCCGACGAGATGGGCACGCTCCAGGAGCGGATCACCTCGACGCGTGGTCACTCGATCACCTCCATGCAGGCGATCTACGTGCCGGCCGACGACTACACCGACCCGGCTCCTGCTGCCACGTTCGCGCACCTCGACGCGACCACCGAGCTCTCGCGTGAGATCGCCTCGCTCGGCATCTACCCGGCGGTGGACCCGCTGACGTCGACGTCGCGGATCCTCGACCCGCAGTACATCGGCAAGGACCACTACGACTGCGCGGTCCGGATCAAGCAGATCCTCCAGCGGAACAAGGAGCTCCAGGACATCATCGCGATCCTCGGTGTCGACGAGCTCTCCGAGGAGGACAAGGTCATCGTGTCCCGCGCGCGCCGCATCCAGCGGTTCCTCTCGCAGAACACCTACGTGGCCAAGCAGTTCACCGGCCTCGAGGGTTCCACCGTCCCGATCGCCGACACCATCGAGGCGTTCAACAAGATCGCCGATGGCGACTACGACCACGTGGCCGAGCAGGCGTTCTTCATGTGCGGCGGGCTCGACGACGTCGAGCGGAAGTGGGCCGAGATCCAGAAGCAGACGGGTCAGGGTGGCGACGAGTCGTGAGCGACGACACCCTGCACGTCGAGCTGGTCGCTGCTGACCGGCTCGTCTGGTCCGGTGAGGCCAAGGTCGTCAACGCGCGCACCGTCGGGGGCGAGATCGGCATCCTCGCGAACCACATGCCGGTCCTCTCGCTTTTGGAGGCCGGCGTGGTCGAGGTCGAGACCGCCGAGGGTGAGACCCTGGTGGCGGCCGTCGATGACGGGTTCCTCTCAGTTGCGGCCAACCGGGTCTCGATCCTGGCCGGCCACGCAGAGCTCGCTGACGACATCGATCTTGCCGGAGCCCGCTCGGAGCTCGACCAGGCGCGGGGCGATGGCGACGAGCGCGACCAGGACACGGACGTAAGACGTCTCGAAGCACGGGTGCGCGCGGCCGAACGGGCCACCTGACCCAATCTCAGGTCCTCCCTGGTTATCTCCTAGGCTGTGCCCGCACACATCGGACGCGCCGGGGAAGAGGGATCGATGCCGGTATGGCAGTGGCTGCTGGACTCGGCTGGTGTCGTGCTGCTCCTCGTCCTCCTGTTCGGTGTCGTGCTCGTCGTACGCCGCAGGGTGCTCTCCCGGCACGGCGGCACCTTCGAGCTCAGCGTCCGTGACGCCAACCAGCCCTCCGGCCGTGGTTGGGTGCTCGGGCTCGGCCGCTATCGCGAGAACTCCCTGGAGTGGTACCGGATCTTCTCCCCGATGCCGCTGCCGAAACGAACCTGGCGCCGCAACGACCTGACCTTCGTCTCGCAGCGCCGGCCGAAACGTGCCGAGGAGTACGCCCTCTACGCCGGCCACGTTGTCGTGGTCTGCTCGACCCCCCGCGGCCCCGTCGAGCTCGCGATGAGCCCGAGCTCGCTCACCGGGCTGCAGTCCTGGCTCGAGGCCGGGCCCCCGGGGTCGCGGCCTTCTCGTTAGGGGCCGCAGGCTTCCCCGGTCGGCCGGGGAAACCGGACGTTGTCGGCCGAAGCATCACCCCACAACGACAGGGACCGGCCGACAACCCGGTCCGGTTTCGTCCACGCGTCGTGACAACTCAGGCGACTGCGTGAGCGCGAGGGGTACGACCCGTTCTGGGGAGGGTCAACGCCGGGGACCGTCGAGCCTCCGCTGGATGGCGGCCAAGAATCCTGTTCGGTGGAGCCGGATGTTCGCGGGGGAGGCTTGTGTGGTTGATCGCACGCACCACGCGAAGGGGATCAACCACACAAGCCCTGGTCGGGTAGGGACCGGCCGACAACCCCGTCCGCTATGGGCTCCCCTCACTCCGGCTCGTTGGACTCCGCAGCCGCGGTCCGCTCGCCGCCGGGGACCCAGAGAACGTCGCCGACCTCCCGGTTCGCGTAGCGGGCCAGAATGAAGAGCAGGTCGGAGAGGCGGTTGAGGTACTTGATCGCGAGCACGTTCA
Source organism: uncultured Actinomycetota bacterium (assembly GCA_963759525.1). Classification (GTDB taxonomy): domain Bacteria; phylum Actinomycetota; class Actinomycetes; order Propionibacteriales; family Nocardioidaceae; genus Marmoricola. Next base: position 12,630 of record CAVWZO010000020.1, read on the forward strand.
TCGAGTCGGCGTACTGCTCGTGGGCGGCCCAGGCGGAGCGCTCCGCGCGCCGACACACGGTGCGGGCCACGTGCAGGTGCGCGGCGGCGACGGTGCCGCCGTTGAGGATGAACGAGCGCAGCTTGGAGAGCTGCTCGTTGTACTGGTCGCACCAGCCCTCGAGCCGCTCGACGTAGTCGGCCTCGATACGCAGCGGGGGGTACTCCGGGTCGGCCACCACCGGGGTGCAGAAGTCCGCACCCACGTCGAACAGGTCATTCTGGATGTGCGTGAGGACCTTGACCACATCCGCTTCGAGCTCACTGGTCGCCAGCACCAGTCCGATGTGGGCGTTGGTCTCGTCGACATCGGCGTACGCCAGCAGCCGAAGGTCGGTCTTGGTGGTCTCACTCATGTCGCCGAGTCGGGTGCTGCCGGCGTCGCCGGTGCGGGTGTAGATGCGAGTCAGGTTCACCATGGCCCAACCGTAGCCTCGCCCGAGTGAGTGAGAGCCGGCACCTCGGCGATGCGTCGCCGCGTGGCTCGAGCGGCTGCGCGCGCGCCAGAACCTGTCACTAGAGTGACGCGCATGGGCAGCTTCCGCGTCGTTTCCGATGGTCCGATGACTCGCCCGCTGGCCGGGACCGTGTACGTCGGGGGTGCCAAGAACTCCGCGCTGAAGCTGATGGCCGCCGCCCTCCTGGCCCCCGGCCGCTCGGTGATCCACAACGTGCCCGACATCCTCGACGTCGCGGTGATGGGGCAGCTGTTGCGCCAGCTCGGCTGTGAGGTCGAGGTCGTCTATCCGGACGCGGACCCGACGAGTGGCTCGACGGCTGGCCGGGCCACGATCGACGTACCGGAGAAGCTCGATCACAAGGCCCCCTATGAGCTCGTACGCCGCCTCCGGGCCTCGATCGCTGTCCTGGGGCCTCTCGTCGCCCGGTGTCGCCAGGCGAGCGTGGCCCTGCCCGGCGGGGACGCGATCGGGTCCCGCGGGCTCGACATGCACATCCGGGGGCTGCAGGAGCTGGGTGCCGTCGTACACATCGAGCACGGCCAGGTCGTGGCCGAGGTGCCGGACGGGCTGGTCGGCGCCAACCTGTGGCTCGACTTCCCCTCGGTGGGAGCGACCGAGAACCTCGTGATGGCCGCGGTCCTGGCGCGAGGAACCACGGTGATCGACAACGTCGCCCGTGAGCCGGAGATCATCGACCTGTGCCAGATGCTGGTGGCGATGGGCGCGAACATCGAGGGGATCTCCACCTCGATGCTGGTGGTGGAGGGAGTCGAGCAGTTGCACCCGGTCGAGCACAGCACCGTCACCGATCGGATCGTTGCAGGGACGTGGGTCTTCGCGACTGCGATCGCGGGCGGCGACCTGCACATCGAGGGTGGGGTCACCCACCACCTCGACATCGTGCTGGACAAGCTCGCCGCGTCTGGCGCGGAGATCGAGCAGACCGGGACCGGGTTCACCGTGCGTACTCATCGCCGGCTGACGTCCTTCGACGTCGCGACGCTGCCCTACCCGGGCTTCCCGACCGACCTGCAGCCCTTCGCGATGGCGCTCGCAGCCGTGTCCTCGGGCACCGCGATGATCACCGAGAACGTGTTCGAGGCGCGGTTCATGTTTGCCCAGGAGCTGGCCCGGCTCGGCGCCGACCTGCGTACCGACGGACATCACGCGGTCGTCCGGGGCGTGCCGATGCTCTCCGGTGCGCCGGTGGTGGCCCACGACATCCGGGCCGGAGCCGCCCTCGTGCTGGGCGGCCTCGCGGCCCAGGGCACCACCGTGGTGGCCGAGTCGCAGCACATCGATCGCGGCTACCCCTGGTTCGCCGAGGCTCTCGCCGCGGTCGGGGGCGAGGTCTCCCGCCTCCCCGACTAGGGTGCCGACCACCGGACGTCATACGAGCTGGTCGCCCCGACAGCCACTCCGTATGACCTCCCACCGGACGTCATACGAGCTGGTCGCCCCGACAGGTCGCCCCGACAGCCGCTCCGTATGACCGACAGCCGGTCCGCCCCGATCTGCGCAGAAAGTCCGGTCACGCTCGACATTTCTGTCTCAACTTCGCGCGTCCTGAGACGCGACGCCCTGTTCTGACTCGATATTGTAGGGATTTACGGGGAGGTCTCCATGGAGCTGAGGACCAACGGCAACACCCTGGAACTCTCGGGTTCACTGGATGTGCGCTGCACGGCCGAGTTGCGTACGGCGGTCTACCGGCTCCTCGAAGAGCACGAGGGAGACGTCGGCGTCGACATCTCCCGGGTGGAGTCGATCGATCTGACCACGCTCAAGATGCTGGCTGTCGCCAACCGCTCGGCCGAGCGACAAGGCCGACGGGTGGTGCTGACCGGTGGGTCTCCCGGCGTACGCCGACTGATGCACCTTTCCCACCTGCGCTCGATGCTGCACATCAAGCCGGGCAGGCGGTCCCGGGCCGGATGAGTGGGTGTGACCCACGCCGCAGGTGAGAGAATCCACACGCGACCCCGCAGGGAGCCCCACGGGCCTACCCTCAGCGACATGACCGCCAACCCCGCCGCGAGGCCTGAGAAGGACCGCCCCTGGGTGATGCGCACGTACGCCGGTCACTCCTCGGCCATCGAGTCCAACAAGCTCTACCGGATGAACCTCGCGAAGGGGCAGACGGGCCTGTCGGTGGCGTTCGACCTGCCGACTCAGACCGGCTACGACCCGGACTCCCCACTCTCGCGCGGCGAGGTGGGCAAGGTGGGCGTCCCCATCCCGCACCTCGGTGAGATGCGTCGGCTGTTCGCGGACATCCCGTTGACCGGGATGAACACCTCGATGACCATCAACGCCACGGCGATGTGGCTGCTGGCGCTCTACCAGGTGGTCGCGGAGGAGCAGAACCCCGAGCTCGAGCCGCTCGAGGTCGCCCACCAGCTGGCCGGCACCACCCAGAACGACATCATCAAGGAGTACCTCTCCCGCGGGACCTACGTGTTCCCGCCCGAGTACTCGTTGCGGCTGATCTCCGACCTCATCTCCTACACCGTCCACGAGATCCCGAAGTGGAACCCGATCAACATCTGCAGCTACCACCTGCAGGAGGCGGGGGCCACACCTACCCAGGAGCTCGCCTACGCCCTGTGCACCGCGATCGCCGTGCTGGACGCGGTCAAGGACGCGGGCCAGATCTCCGAGGACGACTTCGAGAAGGTGGTCGGGAGGATCTCGTTCTTCGTCAACGCAGGCGTCCGCTTCGTCGAGGAGACCTGCAAGATGCGGGCGTTCGTGCGGCTCTGGGACGAGATCACCCGTGAGCGCTACGGGGTGACCGACGAGAAGATGCGTCGGTTCCGCTACGGCGTGCAGGTCAACTCACTCGGCCTGACCGAGGCGCAGCCGGAGAACAACGTCCAGCGGATCGTGTTGGAGATGCTCGGCGTCACGCTGTCGAAGGACGCGCGGGCGCGCGCCGTACAGCTGCCAGCGTGGAACGAGGCGCTCGGCCTGCCGCGTCCCTGGGACCAGCAGTGGTCGCTGCGGTTCCAGCAGGTGCTGGCCTTCGAGTCCGACCTCCTGGAGTACGACGACATCTTCGAGGGCTCGAAGGTGATCGAGGCCAAGGTCGACCAGATGGTCGAGGAGGCGCGCGACGAGATGGATCGGGTGCAGGCGCTCGGCGGTGCGATCGCGGCCGTGGAGTCGGGGTACATGAAACAGGCCCTGGTCAGCTCCCACTCGGCCCGTCGGGCCCGCATCGAGAGCGGGGAGGACATCGTCGTCGGCGTGAACCGGTTCGAGACCACAGAGCCCTCGCCACTGACCGCGGACCTGGACGCTGCGATCCAGGCGGCCGACCCCGAGGCGGAGCGCTCGGCGATCGCCGGGCTGGAGAAGTGGCGCGGGGGGCGCGACCAGGCCGGCGTCGACAAGGCGCTCGAGGCCCTCGCGGCTGCGGCGAAGAGCGACGCAAACCTGATGGAGGCGACTCTCGTCGCTGCCCGGGCCGGCGCGACGACCGGGGAGTGGGCGGGCACCCTGCGTGAGGTGTTCGGTGAGTTCCGCGCGCCCACCGGCGTGTCCGGTGCCGTGGGCGTTGCCGAGGCCGGCAAGGAGCTTACTGCGGTCCGTGAGCAGGTACGGGCCACGGCTGAGGAGCTCGGCGGCCGCCTGCGACTCCTCGTGGGCAAGCCGGGCCTCGACGGTCACTCCAACGGCGCCGAGCAGGTCGCCGTACGCGCCCGGGACGCCGGTTTCGAGGTGGTCTACCAGGGCATCCGGCTCACTCCGCAGGAGATCGTCGCGGCAGCAGTGGCCGAGGACGTGCACTGCGTGGGTCTGTCCATTCTGTCCGGTTCGCACATGGAGCTGGTTCCCGACGTGCTCGAGCAGATGCGGGCCGCGGGGATCGACGACATCCCCGTGATCGTCGGTGGCATCATCCCCACCCGCGACGCGAAACTGCTCAAGGAGATGGGTGTGGCCGAGGTGTTCACCCCGAAGGATTTCAGCCTGACCCAGGCCATGGGCGGCATCGTGAAGGCCATTCGCGACGCCAACGAACTGGTCTAGTCGCCTCCTCCGGTCAAATCCGGACTTGCCCTCGCGTATCGCATTTTCGATGCTGCGGTCGTCGTATTGTGCGGTTGGACGTCACATGCAGCCGGCGGGCGCGGTTGCCTCGGGCAGTACGACCAAGGCGGAATCATCACATGGAGCAGTTGCACGACTCTGAGCACTGGGAGTTCGGCGCGCTTTCGGACATGGTTCAGAAGTCCGACGACGCGATGGTGCTCGCCGACGCACAGGGTGTCGTCGTGCTCGCGAACGCTGGCGCAGGCGAGCTCGTCGGCCTCCCTGCGGAGGCCATGGCCGGTTCCAGAGTGCAGGACTTCGGGCGCGAGACCATGCACGAGTTCCAGCTCGCAGCAGTGAGCGCGGTCGTGGACAACAGCATCGAGATCACCGTGCGCGACGCCCATATCCGGCACGCGAACGGCAGCAACAGCGTCGTCGACCTCACCATGTCACCCACGTCCACCGACCGGGGCCCGATGGTCGCGATCGGGCTCCGGGTGTCCAACGAGAAGTACAGACAGACCAAGCTCTTCCGCGGCCTGCTCGAGGCCGCCCCCGACGGCATGGTGATCGTGAACCGGGACGGCGCGATCGTCCTGGTCAACGCCCAGGTCGAGGAGCTGTTCGGCTACCGGCGCGCGGAGCTGGTGGGGGAGCAGGTCGAGATTCTCGTCCCCGACCGCTACAGCGGCATGCACATGGCGTTCCGCAACGGCTATGTCAGCGAACCACGCACGCGTCCGATGGGCCTCGCCGGCGACCTGCACGCGCGTCGCAAGGACGGCTCGGAGTTCCCCATCGAGGTCACCCTCTCGCCGTTGGAGACCGACGAAGGACTGCTCGTCTCCGCGGCCATCCGCGACATCTCCGAGCGCCGACGGATGCAGGAGGAGACCGACCGGGTCAAGGACGAGTTCTTCGCCACCGTCTCCCACGAGCTGCGGACCCCGTTGACCTCGATGATCGGGTACGGCGAGCTGATGACCGACCTCGAGGAGCTCAGCCCCCAGGGCCAGCGGTTCCTCTCGGTCATCATGCGCAGCGCGGAGCGCGAGCTCCGGCTCGTCGACGACCTGCTCACCCTGGTGGCGATCGAGGAGTCCGGGCTGGCCATCCGATCGGCGGAGATCGACCTCGAGCGGGTGGTACGTGAGGCAGTCGAAGCGGCCCGGCCAAGGGCAGAGGAGGCCAGGTTGGCCCTCTCGCTGGAGACACCCGGGATCGCCGTACCCATGTACGGCGACCGTGACCGCCTCGGCCAGGCCATGGACAACCTGCTCTCCAACGCGATCAAGTTCACCCCGGCCGAAGGCCGGGTCAAGGTGGTGCTGCGTTCCCAGGGGCCCTCGGCCGAGATCGACGTGGTCGACACCGGCGTCGGTATCGGCGACGAGGATCCCGACTCGTTGTTCGAGCGGCTCTTCCGCACGCAGGCCGCCGTGGCCCAGCAGACTCCGGGCGCGGGGCTGGGCCTGACCATCGCCCTGGCGATCGTGGAGGCCCACGCCGGCACCATCGAGGTCGTCAGCAGCGGCCGGGGCGGCACCACGTTCAGGATGACGTTCCCGTTGCGGCCGTCCGGGTCCTCCGACCGGTCCTGATATGCGTCGGGCCGATCTTGCCGCAACGCCTGGCACGGGCGGGCCGGTGGCGTTCAGTGGGTGAACAGGCGCACGCACTGGACCGTCGCATCGTCGATGCAGCGCTCGAGGGTGTCGTCGTCATCGACAACGACCTGCGGATCACCTACGCCAATGAGGCAGCTGCGCGCGCGTTCGGGGTGCCGGCAGCGAACCTGGTGGGCCGAGACGTGCTGGGCATTGCCCTGCCGCTGATGAGCCCTGCGGACCGGGCCGTCGTCCTGGAGCGCCTCACGGATCTAGAGCGGGAGCCGGGGCGGTATGAGATCACGTTGCACCGCGCGGACGGCTCGGTGGGCACATATCTCGTGTCCGGAACGGTGCTCCGCAGTGCCGACGGCACGGTTGACGGGTCGGTCGCGTTGTTGACTGACATCACCGGGCGCCAGGTGGTCGAGCGGCAGTTCCGGTTGATGGCCGAGAACGCGACTGACGTCATCACCGTCGTCGACGTCTCCGGGCGGCTGACCTACGTATCCGCGTCGGCGAAAGAGGTCTTCGGCTACACCGCTGAGGAGCTGGTCGGCAGCACCTTCGAGCAGCATCTGCTCGCTGGGCACGGCCCCGTGCAGGCGCGTGTCTTCGTCGACTCGGATGAGCAGCCGGATCTCTACACGACGACCGTCCAGTTCGTCCGCGCAGACGGCCGGGCAATCTGGGCCGAGCTGACCGTACGCCGGATCCGCGACGAGTCGACGTCGGCGGTGGTGGAGTACCAGGCCTCCGCCCGGGACGTCACCGACCGGGTGGATGCTCTTGCGGCTCTGCACGACAGCGAACGGCGGCTGCAGCTAGTCGTCGACCAGCTGCCCGCCGTCGTCATCACCATGGACAAGGACCTGCGCCTCCACTCGAGTGCCGGAGCTGGCCTGCGGATCCACGGCATCCGCCCCAACACCAGCGCTGGCCGCACGATGTACGAGGTCGTGGAGGCGGCCGGGCGGACGGGCGACCCGATGCTCGGCTACTACGAGCAGGCTGCCACCGGCAGCGACGTCAGCTTTGAGACCGAATGGAACGGCCGGGAGTACCTGATGCACGCATCGCCACTTCGCGACGACGACGGCGACATCATCGGTGTCATCGGCATCTCCAGCGACGTCACCGAATGGAAGGCCGTCGAGCAGCGCTACCGACTGCTCGCCGAAAACTCCACGGACGTCATCAGCACCATCGACCCCTCCGGCGTGTACACGTTCGTGTCACCCTCGGCCGCTGAGGTCTACGGCTACCAGCCCGAGGAGATGACGGGCCGACGAGTCGAGCAGTTCCTCGACCCGGACGACCAAGGCGGCGTCCGCGAGCTCTTCGACGACGTCGGCGGCCAGCCGGACGTGTTCACGACGAAGGTGCGGTTTCGGCGCGCGGACGGGATCACGATCTGGGTGGAGTCGACTGTTCGACAGGTCCGGGACGGCTCGACCGGCTCGGTGGTCGAGCTGGAAGCCTCCAGCCGCGACATCTCCGAGCGCCGCCGGATGCAGGAGGAGAACACCCGGGTCAAGAACGAGTTCTTCGCCACGGTCTCCCATGAGCTGCGGACCCCGTTGACCTCGATGATCGGCTACGGCGAGCTGATGGCCGACCTCGAGGAGCTCAGCCCGCAGGGCCAGCGGTTCCTCTCGGTCATCTTGCGCAGTGCCGAACGCGAGCTCCGACTGGTCGACGACCTGCTCACCTTGGTGGCGATCGAGGAGTCCGGGCTGACGATCCGCTCCGCGCAGCTCGACCTCGAGCGGGTGGTGAGTGAGGCAGTCGAGGCGGCCCGGCCACGCGCCGAGGAGGCCAGGTTGGACCTGTCGCTGGAGACACCCGGGATCGCCGTACCCATGTACGGCGATCGCGACCGCCTCGGCCAGGCCATGGACAACCTGCTCTCCAACGCCATCAAGTTCACCCCGGCCGACGGACAGGTCAAGGTGGTGGTGCGTTCCCAGGGGGCCTCGGCCGAGATCGACGTGGTCGACACCGGCGTCGGCATCGGCGTCGCGGATCCCGACTCGCTGTTCGAATGGCTCTTCCGCACGCCTGACGCAGTGGCCCAGGAGACACCGGGCCTCGGACTGGGCCTGACGATCGCCGCGGCCATCGTGGAGGCCCACGCCGGCACGATCGAGGTCGTCAGCAGTGGCCCGGGGGGAACGAGCTTCCGCATGACCTTCCCGCTGCGACGGTCCGGGTCCTCCGACCGGTCCTGACCTACGCCGGGACGACCTCACTGTGGCTCGAAGTCGATGCGCATCACGACGCGGCGGGGTGTCGGTCTGCTGACCTCGAGCAGTCCGGCGGCGGCGAAGGTGCCGTAAGTGCCGACGTGGAGCTCTTCGGCGATGGCGGCGGTGGTGGTCATCGGGTAGCTCTCGAGCGCACGGGCGCCCCTTTCTCGGGCGTAGTCCACGGCGGCTCGGGCCAGCGCGCGGCTGACGCCGCGTCGCCGAAACCCCGCCCGAGTGAAGAGACAGGTCACCGCCCAGACGCTGTCGTCGGCGCGGTCCTCCGCCCGGCCCGCCCAAGGCACTTTGTACACGCGCACCAGACCGTCGTAGTTGGAGCGCGGCTCGACCGCGCACCAACCGACAGGCTCGCCCGCGAGGTAGCCCACCAGGCCACTGGTCGCACTGGACTCTGGGTGGTCGCAGTCGGTTTGCCGACGCAGACGGTCCGCGCGTACTTCGGCCGGTACCGAGGCGAAAGACTCGCGCGGCTCGAGCTTGTACCTCTGGCACTGGCATCGCGACGCCGGGCCACGGGTTCCGAAAAGCGCCTGGAGGTCCTCGCAGCGTGCCTGGTTGGCAGGCACGACAGAGACATCAGCGTCCATCGCGCCAATCCTGTCACCTGAGGGCGCCCGAGACCGTCTCTATTGGGACCGCAAGTCGGATTGAGGTCCAGACCAGTCATGGGCCGCTATTGCGGTACCGGCGAGACCGGCGTAGACCGAAAATGCGTTGCAACTCTCGGGAACCTCGTCGCTCAAGCACTGTGGTCCTCGGGGGATGACATGGGTCGAAATGTCGCGGTAAACCGCGGGTTCCTGTTCGGGAACCGGGTCGTTGGGGCCACGGTTCTCACCGTCTTCGCGTCGGTCCTGTCGACTGTCGCGTCCCCCTCCCCGCCTGCCGCGAGTGGAGCAGAAGCCGAGTGCACCATCTCAGTGAAGCTGGTGAACTCCTGCCGGCCGTGGCTCGGTGCCGAGTCCGGTGGCTACGTCTCTGGGGGCTTCAGGGCGATGATGCTCGAGCACGAGGCTCGCATCGGCCGTCAGCTGGACATCGTCCACGAGTACCTGGGTGTGAACTCGGTCCTGCCGAGCGACGTGGTGACGATGGCCAACCGTCCGGGGACGATCGCGCTGGTCAACTGGCGCGTCACCAACAGGTGGGCCGACGCGGACGGTCGCAGCGCAACGATCAACTCCCAGATCGACGCGATGGCGAACAGCATCAAGGCGCTCGGGTCGACCAAGATCATGCTGACGGTGTTCCACGAGCCGGAGAACGACATCTCGCCGGGGCAATACTTCAACTGCCCGAACCCCTTCATCGGTTCGGCCGGGAGGACCGACGACTACGTCAACATGTGGCACAACGTGCGAGCCCGCTTCGATGCCCTGGGTGTCTCCAACGCCGTGTGGGTGATGAACTACATGGGGTGGGAAGGCTGGAACTGTGTCGTCGAGTCGCTGTGGCCGGGCAACTCCTACGTCGACTGGGTGATGTGGGACCCGTATCCACGCAACGCCACCTGGTCATACCACGTGGGCGGGTTCTACAACTTCCTGACCGCCCGCAGCAGCGCCACCCACGACTTCCTCTCCAAGCCCTGGGGGTTGGCCGAGTTCGGCAACATAGGCACCGGCCAGGCTGGCGCCTACGCGATGTACGACGAGGCGCGCCGCAACCTGCAGAACAACGTGTACCCCAAGCTCAAGGCCTATGTCGTCTGGGACCAGGACACGGCTACCAGCACTGACGTCCGGGTCGGCTACACCAGAACTGGCGTGCCGGACCCGACTGAACAGGCGCACTACAACGCGTTCGCCAACGACCCGCTGCTGGGCGGAGGGACGGCACCCCCGCCCCCACCGCCCCCACCGCCGCCCCCACCGCCGCCCCCACCCCCTCCGCCGAACGACACGACGCCACCGACGAGGCCCACGAATCTGCGGGCCACCCCCGGCACGCGACAGATCTCGCTCACGTGGACTGCGGCCACCGACAACGTCGGGGTGGACAGGTACTACCTCTTCCGTGCCAACTCGAAGTACCGGTTGCTGGGCAACGTGACCAGCTTCACCGACACCGGACTCACCACGGGCCAGAGATACACCTACAAGGTCTACGCGATCGACGGTGCCGGCAACTGGAGCGGCTCCTCTGGCAACGTCAGTGCGACGGCTCAGTAGGGCGGCTCAGAACAGACGCAGGCTGGGGTCGTCCATCCCGCGCAGCGCGTCGTAGTCGACGACCGCGCAGGTGATGCCCCGGTCGGTGGCGAGCACGCGTGCCTGCGGTTTGATCTCCTGGGCCGCGAGGATGCCGCGCACCGGGCTGAGCAGTGGGTCGCGGTTGAGCAGCTCGAGGTAGCGGGTCAGCTGCTCCACCCCGTCGATCTCACCGCGCCGCTTGATCTCGACAGCAACCGACAGGCCGGCACCGTCGCGGCACATCAGGTCGACCGGGCCGATGGCGGTCGGGTACTCCCGTCGTACGAGGCTGAGGCCATCGGCCAGCGTCGCGGGGTGCTCGGCCAGCAGCTCCTGGAGGTGCTTCTCGACGCCGTCCTTCTGCAGGCCCGGGTCCAGGCCGAGGTCGTGGCTGGAGTCGTGGAGGATCTCCTCGATCAGGATTCGCAGGCTGTCCCCGGACTTGGCGGCCACCGTCCACTCGACCTGCCCGTCCTTGGTGGTGGCCTCCCGCACTGTGCACGGCGGGCTCATCCAGTTCAGGGGCTTGTAGGAGCCGCCGTCGGAGTGCACCAGCACCGAGCCGTCGGACTTGAGCATCAGCACTCGCGTGGCCATCGGCAGGTGTGCGCTCAGCCGTCCGGCGTAGTCGACCTGACAGCGGGCCACGACGAGTCTCACGAGCCGAGAATCTACCTGCCATGCTGACGCGGTGGAGGGGGTGCCCAAAGGAGTGGCCAGAAGAGCCGTGGTCGTCGGTGCCGGGGTCACCGGGCTGACTTGTGCCGTCCGGCTAGCGGAGGCGGGTCATCGCGTCGACGTACTCGCGCGGGACCTGCCGCTGGAGACGACCTCCGTGGTCGCTGCGGCGCTGTGGTACCCGTACAACGCGCTGCCGCAGGACCGGGTGACGGCGTGGGCGGCGTCGTCGTACGCCGTGTTCGCGGACCTCGCGAGCCCGGAGTTGAGCCCGGACTCGAGCCCGGAATCGATCAGGGACACCGGCGTCCGGATGATGGCCGGCACCGAGGTGCTGCAAAGGCGGACCGAAGACCCATGGTGGGCGGGTGCGGTGCCGGATCTGGAGCACATCGGTCCGCCAGAGGGGTACGCCGACGCCTGGTCCTTCACCGCGCCGGTGATCGACATGCCCGTCTACCTGGGCTGGCTGCGCACGCGGCTCACCGAGCTCGACGGCACGCTGACCCGGATGAGCCTGCGTGCCCTGCCCGAGACGAGCGACGTGGTGGTGAACTGCTCCGGGCTCGGTTCCCGGCTGCTGGCCGAGGACGGGGACGTGCGACCGGTGCGTGGGCAGGTGGTGCTCATGAACGGCGTCGACCTGGACCGCTGGTCGCTCGACGCGGCGGGACCTACCTACGTCGTGCCGCGGACCCACCAGATCGTGGTCGGTGGCACGGACGAGGTCGACGACTGGAGCCGTACGGCGTCACCGCAGACGGCGACCCAGATCCTGCGCCGGGCCACCCGGCTGGTGCCGGAACTGGCGGAGGCCCGCGTCGTCGGCCATCGGGTCGGGTTGCGGCCGGTCCGTTCCGCCGTACGGCTGGAGGTGGAGGGCCGGGTTGTCCACTGCTACGGCCAGGGCGGTGCCGGCGTGACGCTCAGCTGGGGCTGCGCGGACGAGGTCGTGCAGTTGGTGGATCGGCTGCCACTGACGTGACCGGACCCACACCGGCCCAACCCTCGCCGCGTGGCAGGATGCGCCCCATGAGTCGATCAGGGGCACGTGACTTCAAGACCATCGGTGTCGTCGGACTGGGCACCATGGGCGCCGGCATCACCGAGGTGTTCGCCCGGAACGGTTACGCCGTCGTCGGCGTGGAGCTCGATGACGCCGGAGTGACCCGGGGACGCTCGCACCTGGCGCACTCGACGGCGCGTGCGGTCGCGCGCGGCAAGCTCAGCGAGACCGACGAGAAGGAGCTGCACGACCGGGTGTCCTTCACCACCTCGCTCGAGGACCTCAAGGACGCCGACCTCGTCGTCGAGGCCGTCGTCGAGTCCGTGGAGGTCAAAAAGCTGATTTTCACGCAGCTCGACGCGATCGTGTCGCCCGACGCAATCCTCGCGACCAACACGTCGTCGCTGTCGGTCACCGAGATCTCGTCGGCCACCTCCCACCCCGGCCGCGTCATCGGTATCCACTTCTTCAACCCGGCGCCGGTCCAGGGCTTCGTGGAGATCGTGCGGACCGTCGTGACGGCGCCCGAGGTGCTGGAGGACGTCGAGGCTCTGGTGCACGCTCTCGGGAAGAACCCCGTGGTGTGCGGCGACAAGGCCGGGTTCATCGCCAACACGCTGCTGTTCGGCTACCTCAACCACGCGGTCTCGATGTACGAGAACCGCTACGCCTCCCGTGAGGACATCGACGCGGCGATGCGCTTCGGTTGTGGCTACCCGATGGGCCCGCTCGCTCTGCTCGACCTGATCGGCCTGGACACGGCGTACGAGATCCTCGACACGATGTACCGCCAGGGCAGGGACCGGCTGCACGCGCCGGCGCCGATCCTCAAGCAGATGGTCACTGCCGGGCTGCTCGGCCGCAAGACCGGCAAGGGGTTCTACAGCTACGAGGACTCAGACAGCCATGTCGTCGTACCGGATGACCGGACGCCGTCGGCCGACGACAAGCCCCAGATCCGGCACGACATCACGCAGGTGGGTGTGGTCGGCACCGGGACGATGGCCACCGGCATCGTCGAGGTCTTCGCCAAGGGCGGGTACGACGTCGTCTACGTCGGCCGCTCGCAGGACAAGGTGGACGCCGTCCTTGCCACCATCGAGCGCTCCCTCGACAAAGCGATCCAGCGCGGCAAGCTCGAGGAGTCCGCCAAGGAGGAGGTGCTCGGCAGGCTGACGGGGTCGACCTCCCTCGACGACCTCGCGCACGTCGACATCGCCATCGAGGCGATCGCCGAGGACCTGAAGATCAAAACCACCCTGTTCGAGAACCTCGACGAGATCTGCAAGCCAGGCGCGATCCTGGCCAGCACCACGTCCTCGCTTCCCATCATCGAGTGCGCACAGGCGACCAAGCGGCCGCAGGACGTGGTCGGGATGCACTTCTTCAACCCGGCGCCGATCATGAAGCTGGTCGAGGTCGTGAGCACCGTCTCCACCAGCGATGAGGTTGCCGAGACGACCCGCGCTCTCTGCGCGAAGGTGGGCAAGGTTGCCGTCTCCTGCGGCGACCGCGCCGGTTTCATCGTGAACGCCCTGCTCTTTCCCTACCTCAACGACGCGATCAAGATGCTGGCGGCGCACTACGCGACCGCCGACGACATCGACACGGCGATGAAGCAGGGATGTGCGCTCCCGATGGGGCCGTTCGAGCTGCTTGACGTGGTCGGCAACGACGTGTCGCTCGCGATCCAGCGCGAGCTCTACCTGGAGTTCCGGGAGCCCGGGTTCGCGCCGGCGCCCCTGCTGGAGCACCTGGTCACCGCCGGCTACCTCGGGCGCAAGACCAAGCGCGGCTTCCGCGACTACAGCACGCCCTGACGCCGATGCGTGCCACCGCCCGCTGGGAGCCGCGAAGTAATCTGGCGCCATGGATCTCGTGATCTTCCTTGTCGTGCTGGTCGTTGCGGCATTCGTGGTGGTGGGCGTCGTCAGGGGCAACCAGCGAAAGGCCCTGGGGCGGAAGGAGGCCGAGCTCGAGCCCGTGCGCAAGCTCGCCTTCGAGGACGTCACCGCCCTCGGTGAGGAGCTGCAGTTCTTCGACCTGGAGCTGGCCGGCCGCGAGCTCGACCCGGGCGCGAACGCTGACTACCAGCGCGCTCTGGACGAGTACGAGTCAGCGAAGCGGGCTGCGGACAAGATCACCGAGCCCGAGCACGTCAAGAACGTCACCGAGATCCTCGAGGACGCCCGCTACGCGATGGCGTGTGTCCGGGCCCGGGTCGACGGGCTGCCGTTGCCCACTCGCCGTCCGCCGTGCTTCTTCGACCCGCGCCATGGCCTGTCGGTCGAGGACGTGCCCTACACGCCTCCGGGCGGTGCCCAGCGCGACGTACCGGCCTGTGTGCTCGACGCCGAGCGGGTCCGGGCCGGGGCCGAGCCCGACATTCGCAAGGTGATGGTCGGCAACCGCCGGGTGCCGTACTTCCAGGGTGGGCGGGCCTACCAGCCCTATGCTGCCGGGTACTTCGGCGGCTTCGGGCCGATGGACATGATGTTCATGGGGATGCTCTTCGGGGGCGGCTTCGACGGTATCGGCGAGGGCATCGGGGCGATCGGAGAAGGCCTCGGCGAGGGGATCGGCTCGATCGGCGACGGCATCGGCGGCATGTTCGACGGTATCGGCGGCATGTTCGACGGGTTCGACTTTTGACGGCCCGCGACTGAGCTCGCTGCCCGACACCTCTCGGTAACCCAACGTGCACCGCCCGGTGATCTGCGTCTGCGACGCTCCTGGCTCGCCCACAGGCTGGCCAGCCCACAGACATGCTCGTTCACAGACAGGGAGGACCCTGATGGACCACAGCTCCGCGCGCGAGGACCGGCTGGCCCGCCCCGTCGAGCAGGCAGGGCAGACGGATCTGGCGATCCGCCACAAACATGGCGTCATCCGGCTGCTGGCCGCCCGCGAGGACCTGCGCGGCGTACACGCGTTCGCCGATGTCATCGAGGAGTCGGTGCGCTGGTCTGCCTGACCCGCCTGGTGCGGGCCGCCGAGCGGCGCGACACAATGCCCGGGTGACCCTGCACACCACGACCTACGGCGACGACGGGTCCCCGATCGTCTTCTGCCACGGCCTGTTCGGCCAGGGCCGGAACTGGACGGGGGTGGCCAAGTCGCTCGCTGACGACCACCGCACCGTGTTGCTGGACCTGCCGCACCACGGCCGCTCGCCCTGGCCGGAGCGCTTCGACTACCTCGAGGTCGCCGACGAACTGGCTGCGACGATCAGGAATCTGGTGGGCGAGGACGACCCGGTCACGCTCGTCGGTCACTCGATGGGCGGCAAGGCGGCGATGGTGACCGCCCTGCGCGCGCCGGCGCTGGTGCGCCGGTTGTGCGTGGTCGACATCGCGCCGGTCGCCTACGGGGGCCGCGGCGAGTTCGAGGGCTACGTCGAGGCGATGCAGGGGCTCGACCTGGCCGCGCTCGGACGCCGTGCGGACGCGGACGCGGCCCTGGCACCCGCCGTGCCCGACCGGACCGTGCGCGAGTTCCTGCTCCAGAACCTGCGCCGCGAAGGGAGCGACTGGCGCTGGCAGGCCAACCTCGACGTGCTCGGTCGCGACCTCGAGGTGCTCAGCGGGTGGCCCGAGGAACAGCTCGCGGACGTGGCGCCGTACGACGCGCCGGTGCTGTGGGTCGCCGGTGCTGACTCGCGCTACGTGCGCAGCGAGCACGAGGACGCCATGCGCCGGCTCTTCCCGCGCACGCGCAAGGTGGTCGTCAAGGACGCGGGCCACTGGGTGCACGCCCAGAAGCCCGACGTCGTCGTCGACGCGCTGAGACGGCTGGCGAACTAGCGCGCGTCCTGCCTGCGGACGAACACCTCGCGCACGAGCAGCAGGATCGCTGCGGCAGTGGGGATGGCGAGCAGGGCGCCGATGACGCCGAGCAGGCTGGCCCCGACCAGGGCCGCGATCACGGTCACCGAGCCGGGGATGTCGACGGACTTCGACATCACCCGCGGGTAGATCACGTAGTTCTCGACCTGCTGGTAGACGAGGTAGAAGATGATGCAGGCGATCCCCGTCTCCATGTTGGTAGCGAAGCCGATGGCACTGACCACGACGGCTCCCAGGGTTGCGCCGATCATCGGTATCACGTCCAGGATCGCGACCACGACCGACAGCGCCACGGCGTACTCGCCGAGGCCCGCGACGAACAAGAAGATCAGCGAGGTGATGCCCGCACACAGCGCGACCACGAACGCCCCGGAGACATAACCACCGATCCCGTCGAGGATCCGGTCACCGAGGCTCTCCACGCGGTCGCGGCGGGTGGCGGGGGCGAGCCGGTAGAGGCCGTGCTTGACCGAGTCGAGCGACGCGAGGAAGTACAGCGTGAGCACGATCACGATGAACGCGTTTCCGAGCGCCGCAAGGATCGCGAGGCCGACGCCGAGCACGCCGCCGAACAACTGTTGGGTCAGGTCACCGCTCGTGACGTAGTCCCGGGCCTTGTCGACGAGGTCGTACTTCTGGTCCAGGCGCTGGATCTGCTTGTTGTTCTGGGCCTGGTCGAACCAGCCAGGAGCGTTGTCGGTCAACGCCGTGACCTGGTCGGCGACGACGGGGGCGATCGCCACCACGAACAACACCAGCGCGGCCACGAAACCGAAAGCCACCGTGAGCACGGAGTACGAGCGCCGGACGCCGCGGCGCATCAGCCACGTCACGACCGGGTTCAGGCCGAACGCGATGAACAGCGCGACCACGATCAGGATGATGACCGAGCCGGCCCGGAGGATCAGGTCGCCGAGCCAGTAGGCCAACAGGGCGCCGGCAGCCAGCATGAAGCCGGTGCGAAACGGTGAACGGAGGAAGGTGCCGCGGGGCCGGGGGTCGTCGCCGTGCGGGTCGGGAACAGGTGTCGTGCGTAGTGCGGAGTCGTCCCTGGGGGACTTGCCGGGTCCCGCCTCGGATGCCCGCTTCGGCGATCCCTTGTCCGGTTCCTTGCCGGACCCGGCCCCCACGTCAGCTCTCGTCGTCGGTGCCGAACCCGGCCACCACGTCGCGCAGGGCCGAGAGCTGGGCGGTGATCGAGTCGCGGCGACGCGCCAGTCGGTTCACCTCGGCCTTGAGCACCTGCAGCTCACGCTCGGAGTCCGCGTGGCCGCTGTTGCGCAGGGCGTCGGCCTGCTTCTTGGCCGCGCTGACGATCTGCTCGGCCTCCCGACGCGACCGGCTCACCAGCTGCTCGGCCTCCTTGTCGGCCTGCTCACGGTGAGCGGTGGCGGCGTCGGTGGCCTCGCGGGCTCGCTGCTCGGCAGCGTTCGCGCGCTCCTCGGCCTCGTTGACCAGTCGCTGGGTCTCCGATGAGGCGGAGTCGTGGTGCTCGGCGGCCTCGCGGGTGAGGCGCTCCTTCTCCACGGCCAGCTCACGACGGGCCTCCTGCACCTCGCGGTCGGCGGCCGCGCGGGCCTGCTCGGCCTCGCGCGCGGTGCTGGTGCGCAGCGCGTTGGTCTCCTGCTCGGCGGCCAGGCGGTGCTGCTCGGCCTCACGCTTGGCCGAGGCGAGGTGGTCGTCGGCCTCGGCCATCGCACGCGTGCGGTGGGACTCGATGTCGGCCGTCGTCCTGGCGCGCGTCTCCTCGAGCTCACGGATCTGGACGACCCGCATGTCCTCGGCGTCGGCTTCGGCCTCGGACTTGACGGCTGCCGCGTCGCGGCGGGCCTGCTCCCGGATCTGGGCAGCCTGCGCGTTCGCCTCGTCCAGAACGTCAGCGGCCTGCTCCTCGGCAAGGCGCAGCATCTCGCTGGCCGCGGTGCCGAGTCCGGCGTACGTCGGGTGATCGTTCTCGTCGACCTTGGTGCGCAGGGAGTCGACCTCGGTCTGGAGTGACTTCAACCGGCTCTGGGCCTCGGTGAGACTGGCGATCAGGCCGGCCTTCTCCGCGGTCGTGGTGCGCAGGACCCGGTCGACCGCCGCAGTGTCGTAGCCGCCCCGACGAACGGTGGGCAGCGAGGGCGGCTGGGCCGGAGGAGCCGCCGGGGCGGGCGCCGGGGCAGCCGGGGTGGCAGCAGCCGGGGCAGCGGCCGGAGCAGCAACCGGTGACTGCCTGGTCGCCTCGCCCCGCTGTGCCGGAGGCTCAGGCGCGGCCGCCGGTCGCGGCGATGGCGGGGTTCTCTCGGCTACCTTCTGGGACGTCTTGGCCGGAGCTCGGCCCGAGGACTGCTCGGCGCCCGATTTCTCATTGGCCAGGGGGATCACCTGGGTGGGCTCGTCACCCGAGTCCTCGGGGTCGTTGTCGAAGATGGACAGGCCCTGGTTGCTCATTGAATTTTCCTCTATCCGCGCTCGGTATTCCGACGTACGCCGTCAGTGTCACCCATGGTCAAAGCGAATCGCATCGCGACTCGTGCGACGCGCCGAGCGTCTGCGAAAAGTCACGCCCTCGGCATCGAATGGTGGTGCCGACGAGGTGTCATGGGACAGATGAGACTGGTGGGACGAAGGCGCCAGGGGATCGTTCAGACGCCACGGAAGGCGTTGATCTGGTCGAGGTGCTGTGCCCGCAGCTCCTCGTTTCGCACACCGAGGCCCTCTTCGGGGGCCAGGCAGAGCACGCCGACCTTTCCCTGGTGGGCGTTCTGGTGGACGTCGAGGGCTGCCTGCCCGACATCGTCGAGGGTGTAGGCCCTCGACAGGGTCGGGTGGATCATCGCCTTGGCGATCAGGCGGTTGGCCTCCCACGACTCTCGGTAGTTCGCGAAGTGCGAGCCGATGATCCGCTTGAGGTTCATCCACAGGTAGCGGTTGTCGTACTGGTGCATGTACCCGCTGGTCGAGGCGCACGTGACGATCGTGCCGCCCTTGCGCGCGGCGAACACCGAGGCACCGAAGGTCTCGCGGCCCGGGTGCTCGAAGACGATGTCGACGTCCTCACCGCCCGTCAGCTCACGGATGTCCTTGCCGAGGCGGCGCCACTCCTTGGGGTCCTGGGTGTTCTCGTCCTTCCAGAACTTGTAGCCGGCCTCGGAGCGGTTGATGATCAGCTCGGCGCCCATCTTGCGGCAGATCCCGGCCTTCTCCTCGTTGGAGACCACGCACACAGGGGTGGCGCCGCCGTTCAGGGCGTACTGCGTGGCGAAGCCCCCGAGTCCGCCGCTGGCACCCCAGATGAGGACGTTGTCGCCCTGCTTCATGCCGGCGCCGTTGCGGCTGACGAGCTGGCGGTACGCGGTGGAGTTCACGAGGCCGGGGGAGGCCGCCTCCTCCCAGGTCAGGTGCGCGGGTTTCGGCATCAGCTGGTTGGACTTCACCAGGGCCAGGTGGGCCAGGCCGCCGAAGTTGGTCTCGAAGCCCCAGATGCGCTGCTCGGGGTCCATCATCGTGTCGTTGTGGCCGTCGGGGCTCTCCAGCTCCACCGACAGGCAGTGTGCTACGACCTCGTCGCCGGGGTTCCACGAGTGCACCCCCAGACCGGTCGCGAGCACGACGCCGGACAGGTCCGAGCCGACGACGTGGTAGGGCAGGTCGTGGCGCTTGGACAGCGGCGACAACCTGCCGTAGCGCTCGAGGAAGCCGAAGGTCGGCATCGGCTCGAAGATCGAGGTCCACACGGTGTTGTAGTTGATGGCGCTCGCCATCACCGCGACGATCGCCTCGCCAGGGCCGAGCTCGGGCAGCGCGACGTCGCCGACGTGCAGGGATTTGCGTGGGTCCTTGTCCCGACTCTCGACCCCCTCGAACATGTCGACGTCTTCCTTGCGGACCGTCGCCGCCCGGTAGGACTCGGGAAGCTCGAGGTTGGCGTAGTCCTCCGAGGAGGTGTCTCCGGCCATGATGGCGTCGAGGATCTGCTGCACTGTCATCTCCTGAAACGGGGCGGATGGCTGCGCACAAGATACCGATCAGTAATCCTCGGAGGGCCCGAGTGTGCGGCACGTCATAGCCACGGCATCCGGAACGACCGTAGTTCAGGCGGCGTTCCTAGTGGTCTGCGGCTGGTTCGACCAGCTCGACGAGCACGCCGCCCGCGTCCTTGGGGTGGATGAAGTTGATCCTGGAGTCAGCGGTCCCGCGCCGCGGCTCGTCGTAGAGCAGCCGCAGGCCGCGCTCGCGGAGGATGGCCGAGACCTGCTCGAGATCGGTGACCCGGTAGGCCAGCTGCTGCAGGCCCGGACCCGAGCGGCCGATGAACTTGGCGATCGTGGACTCCTCGTTCAACGGCGCGAGCAGCTGGATGCGTGAGCCCTGCGGGTCCTCGGGGTCGCCCACGGCCACCATCGCCTCGCGCACGCCCTGCTCCTCGTTGGTCTCCTCGTGGGTGACCACCATCTGGAACTTCTCGCGGTACATGGCCGTGGCGGCGTCGAGGTCGGGTACGGCGATGCCCACGTGGTCGATGCAGGTGAACAGGTGGGCCGGGATGTCCAGCGGTGCAGTCATGGCTGCATCCTTGCCCAGCCGGGACGCACCCTCAACGTGGTGTGACCTGTCCTACACCGTCGGGCGGCGGACCCGCGTGGAGATTGCTGGATACTGTCAGGAAGACCCAGTTGCACTCCAGGAGGCTCTCCCATGTCACCAAACCCGACATCCCATGGCGGCGGATCCGTCATCGTCGCCGGCGCGCGTACCCCCATCGGTCGCCTGCTCGGCGGCTTCAAGGGCCTCTCCGCCGCTGAGCTCGGCGGGGTCGCGATCAAGGGTGCACTGGAGAAGGCCGGTGTCTCCGGTGACCAGGTCGACTACCTGATCATGGGCCAGGTCATCCAGGCCGGTGCCGGCCAGAACCCCGCGAGGACAGCCGGCGTCGCCGGAGGGCTGCCGATGACGACGCCCTCGATCACCATCAACAAGGTCTGCCTCTCCGGGGTGAACGCGATCGCAACGGCCGACGCGCTGATCCGGGCGGGCGTGCACGAGATCATCGTGGCCGGTGGCATGGAGTCGATGACCAACGCCCCGCACCTCCTGCCGAAGTCGCGCGCGGGCTTCAAGTACGGCGACACGACGCTGGTCGACGCCATGGCGTACGACGCCCTCTTCGACCAGACGACGCAACAGGGCATGGGTGGCCTGACCGAGCAGTACAACGTCGCCGACAGCAACCTCAGCCGCGAGGAACAGGACGAGTTCGCCGCGCGCTCCCACCAGAAGGCCGCCGCGGCATGGAAAAACGGGCTCTTCGACGACGAGGTCGTCCCGGTCGAGATCCCCCAGGGCAAGGGTGACCCGATCGTGGTCAGCTCCGACGAGGGCATCCGCGGGGACACCACGGCCGAGTCGCTCGCCAGGCTTCGTCCGGCCTTCTCCAAGACGGGCACCATCACGGCGGGGACTGCCTCCCAGATCTCCGACGGTGCCTGCGCCGTGGTCGTGATGAGCAAGGCGAAGGCCGAGGAGCTGGGCCTGGAGTGGCTCTGCGAGATCGGCGCCTCCGGCCAGGTCGCCGGCCCCGACTCGACCCTCCAGCTGCAGCCGGCCAACGCCACGGCGCAGGCGCTGGAGAAGGAGGGCATCACCATCGACGACGTCGACCTGGTGGAGTTCAACGAGGCGTTCGCCGCCGTGGGCATCGAGTCCGCCCGCCACCTCGGCATACCCCCGGAGAAGGTCAACGTCAACGGTGGAGCCATCGCAGTCGGCCACCCCGTCGGGATGTCCGGCGCCCGGATCGTGCTGCACCTGGCGCTCGAGCTCAAGCGCCGCGGTGGCGGCACCGGTGTCGCTGCCCTCTGCGGCGGAGGTGGCCAGGGCGACGCCCTGATCGTCAAGGTGCCCGCCTCCTGATTTGTTGCCCTGGACCCGGATAGTCCCTGACGATTCGGCCGCCCAATGTCCGATATGGGCGGCCAGAACGTCAGGGACTATCCGTCCTCAAGGAAGGAGCAGGCGTGGGCGTGGGTAGACGGTCGACGGGGGATGTTCCCGAGCTGGTCGAGAAAGCCAGGTCGGGGGACGCCCGGTCGGTCGCCCGGTTGATCTCGCTGGTCGAGGACGCATCGCCGCTGTTGCGTGAGGTGATGGCCGGGCTCGCGCCGTACACAGGCTCCGCCTCTGGCTCGGGTACCGGGGCACACGTGGTCGGCCTCACCGGGTCACCGGGCGTCGGCAAGTCGACGACCACGGCTGCGCTGGTGACGGCCCTGCGGGCACAGGACAAGCGTGTCGGCGTGCTGGCCGTGGACCCCTCGTCCCCGTTCTCCGGGGGCGCGTTGCTCGGTGACCGCGTGCGGATGCAGGACCACGCGCTCGACAAGCACGTGTACATCCGCTCGATGGCCTCGCGGGGCCATCTAGGCGGCCTGTCCTGGGCGACTCCGCAGGCGCTGCGGGTACTCGACGCGGCGGGCTGCGACGTGATCTTGATCGAGACCGTTGGCGTGGGCCAGAGCGAGGTGGAGATCGCGGCCATGGCCGACACCACGATCGTCCTGATCGCCCCCGGAATGGGTGACGGCATCCAGGCGGCCAAGGCGGGCATCCTGGAGATCGGCGACCTCTACGTCATCAACAAGGCCGACCGTGACGGTGCCGACCAGGTACGCCGCGAGCTGCGCGGGATGCTGGCGCTGGCAAACCGACCTGTTGGGGCCTGGACGCCGGAGATCGTGAAGACCGTCGCGAGCAAGGGGGAGGGCATCGACGAGGTCGCGGCCGCCATCGACCGGCACCGCGAGTACCTCGTCTCCAGCGGTGAGCTCGACGTACGGCGCCTGCGGCGTGCCCGCGACGAGATCGAGGCGATCGCGGTCACCGCCCTGCGCGAGCAGTGGCGCGGGGTGCACGAGAACGCCGCGCTCGACGACCTCGCGGCCGAAGTCGTGGCGGGGGACAGTGACCCGTACGCCGCAGCCGACCTCCTGCTCGAGAGCCTCGAGGCCGGGAGCTGAGCCGGTCCGAGCGCGCCTGAGCCCGAGAAGGGCCCAGATTTGGTAGAACAGTATCGACGTACGTGCGTTTCCGGCGTCCGCATTCCTTCCACGGGACAAGGAGCAAGCGATGGACGGTGCACTGAAGAAAGGTGTCGGCCTCCTCATCATCCTGTTCCTTGGCTTCTGGCTCGTGCAGGACCCGAGCGGCTTCGCCGACAGTGCCAAGGGGGCCTTCACGGCTCTCTGGGACGTGCTCATGAAGCTGTTCGACAGCGTCATCCGCTTCGCCCAGTCGCTCAGTAACTAAAGGCGAGTCCAGTGGGTTGGCTGCGTCGTACCCTCACTGACCCGGACATCGGCCGGCACCTCCTCCGCGACGAGGGCGAGGTCATCGTCGACATCGTGCGAAAGCACTGGGTGGTCTACGTCCTGCCCGCCGTGATCGGCTACTGCGGGCTGGTGTCGCTGGGGATCTTCCTGTTCTCCGACCTCGACCTGGCGTTGTTCCCGCTCCTCGTCGGCATCGGACTGTTGCTGTGGGGCGGCTACAAGGCGCTGGCCGCGAACCTGGACTGCTTCGTGATCACCAACATGCGCGTCTTCCGCGTCAACGGTGTGTTCTCGCGCTCGCAGGCGACCATGCCGCTGGGCCGGATCCTCGACATCGCCGTGGTCAAGCCACTGCACGGCCGGATCCTCGGATTCGGCCACTTCACCTTCGAGTCCGCGGCCCAGGATCAGGGGCTGCGCGACATCAAGTACGTCGGGCGCCCCGACGAGCGTGACCTCATCATCCAGCGCGTGGTCCAGCGCTCGGGCCTTCGCGGTCCGAAGGTCGTCAACTAGGACGATCCCCGGGACGTCATACGACCTGGAACCCATTGGCACCACTTCGTATGACGCAACGGCAGTTCAGAGCCCGGCGGCTGCCTGCAGGTCACCGCGAATCGCGTCGAGGCGACCCACGGCCGAGATCCGGGCGGCGTCCACTCCGTCCTCCTCGTCCTCGACGGGTACGACGACCTCGAGGTAGCACTTGATCTTCGGCTCCGTCCCCGACGGGCGCACGACCACCCGCCCGTTGTCGGCCAGCCGGAAGCGCAGGCCGATGGTCGGCGGCAACCCGTTGGAACCCTTCGACAGGTCGTCCACGCCCTCGACCGCGAGACCCCCGAGAGAGGCCGGTGGGCTGTCGCGCAGCCGGTCGACGACGGCCGGTATCGCCGCGAGGTCGTCCATCCGCACCGAGAGCTGGTCGGTGGCGTGCAGGCCGTGCACCCGGGCGATGTCGTCGAGCAGGTCGCGCAGGGTTCGTCCGGCGGCCTTCGCCCTTGCGGCGATGTCGCATACGAGCATCAGCGCGGAGACCCCGTCCTTGTCCTTCACGTGGGTTGGGTCGACGCAGTAGCCAAGGGCCTCCTCGTAGCCGAACGCGAGGTTCTCGACGCGACCGATCCACTTGAAACCGGTGAGTGTCTCTGCGTACAGCTGGCTCTCGGCGACGGCCATCTTGCCCAGCAGCGACGAGGACACGATGGAGGTTGCGTAGACACCCTGGCGACGCAGCTCGAGCAGGTGCTGTGCGAGCAGGGCGCCGACCTCGTCGCCGCGCAGCATCTGCCAGCCCCGGGGGCCGCCCGGGACTGCCACCGCGCAGCGGTCTGCGTCGGGGTCGTTGGCCACGACGATGTCGGCGTCGACCTCGAGGGCGAGGTCCATCGCGAGGTCCATCGCTCCGGGCTCCTCGGGGTTCGGGAAGGACACCGTCGGGAAGTCGGGGTCGGGCTCGGCCTGGGCGGCGGCGACGCGCGGCGCCGCGAACCCCGCCTCCTTCAGGGCGGTGATCACCGAGGAGCCGCCGACTCCGTGGAGCGGGGTGTAGACGATGCTCAGGTCGCGCGGCCCGCCGCCAACGAGGTCCACGACGGTGCGCAGGTAGCGATCGAGCACCTCGTCGCCGAGGACCTCGCCCCCGTCACCGCGGGGGATCTCGGCAACTGCACCTACGGCTTCGATCTGCTCGGCGATGCCCTCGTCGGCGGGCGGGACGATCTGGCTCCCGTCGCCCAGGTACACCTTGTAGCCGTTGTCCTGGGGCGGGTTGTGGCTCGCGGTGACCATCACCCCGGCCACGCAGCCGAGGTCGCGGATGGCGAAGGCGAGCAGCGGCGTCGGCAGGGGGCGCGGGAGCGTGAACGCCCGGAAGCCGGCGCCGGTCATCACCTCCGCGGTGTCGCGGGCGAAGACGTCGGAGTTGTGGCGGGCGTCGTACCCGATGACGACCGGGGCGTCCGCGCTCGCCCCGTGGTCGCGGAGGTACGCCGCCAGCCCGGCCGCGGTGCGCAGGACGACAACGCGGTTCATCCGGTTGGGGCCGGCGCCAAGCGCGCCACGGAGTCCGGCGGTGCCGAACTCGAGGGTGCCGGCGAAGCGGTCCGCGAGCTCTGCCGTGTCGCCGCCGGCGGTCGCGGCCTCGATCAGGGCCTCGAGCTCTGACCGCGTTGCCGGGTCGGGGTCCTCGGCGGCCCAGGCGCGGGCCCGGTCGAGCAGGTCAGCGTCAGTCACGTCGGTCATGGCACCACGCTAGTGGTCATCTCCGGGGATTCGCCTCAGCCCAGCTCTCGTAGGCGCGGCAGCAGTTCGTCACAAAGCCGGTGCACGTGGCCGACGGGGTCCGCGGGTGCCGGCATCACCCATACCTGGTCGATGCCGAGCGCGGCGTACGCCTCCATTCGGCGCAGGAAGGCGTCGAGATCCGCGAAGGGGTCGCTGCCGGCCAGGGCGGTACGCCATACCTCCGCGGGGTTGCGGCCCACGTCTTGGCAGTGGCCCTCGAGGACCTCGACCTTGTGCCGCATCTCGTCAGGCCCGAAGCCGTAGAAGTTGCAGGCGTCGGCGTACTTCGCGACCAGCCGAAGGGTCTTCTGTTCGCCGCTGCCGCCGACCAGGACGCGTGGGCCACCTGGCCGGAGCGGCGCAGGCACGCACACCGTCTCGGCGAGGCGGTAGTGCTTGCCGGCGAAGGCGCCGTCCTCGTCGCCCCACATCTGCCGACAGATCTGCAGGGTCTCCTCCAGCCGCTCGAAGCGCTCGGAAGTCGAGGGGAAGGGAACGCCGAGCCCGGCGTGCTCGCGCTCGTACCAGGCGGCTCCGACGCCGAGCATCGCCCGACCACCGCTGAGCACGTCCAGGGTCGAGACGATCTTGGCGAGCAGTCCGGGGTGCCGGTACGTGACGCCGGTGACGAGCAGCCCGAGCTCCAGCTCGGTCGTCTGTCCGGCCAGGAAGCCCAGCGAGGTGTAGCCCTCGAGCATCGGCGCCGGAGGGCCACCGAGGGGTTCCATCTGGAAGTAGTGGTCCATCATCGTCAACGTCGTGACGCCACCCTGGTCGGCGGCACGGGCAACCTCTGCGAGGGTACGGCCGAGGACGGGTGGGCCCCCGGGCCAAGTCAGGTTCGCGCAGTGGATGGCCAGTCTCACGGTGTCTCCTGAAGCTCGGACAGCGAGCCCATCGCAAACTCGCCGGATCGGTACATGGCGAGTACGCCGTTGCCAACGCGGACGAACTGGTAGATCTCTCCCCCGATCGACCCGTCCTCGAGGGTGGTGCTGAAGGTGAGGCTCTCGTAGCCTGTGTCGGCCTGGTGGATTCGGTGCAGCCGGTTGGTCGGTGAGCCGGTCGCGCCAGTCGCTTCGGGCTCGCTGGGGCAGGCCCGTACATCCTGTCGCAGCCCGGTCATCACGTTGACCGCCGCCTGGGCGTCCGGGAAGGTCACGACTTCGCGGCTCTGGCGGTACTCCGGTCCGGTCGATGTGACCGACAGGCGGTCGTTCGGAGTATGCGGCCAGATGTCGTTCCCGCAGAGGGTCACGGTGCCGAGCCCGTTCTCACGGGCCCCGGGTCCCGTGATCTTGCCACCGTCGCCGGTCATGTCCGGCAGGTCCGCGTCGATGGGGAAGTCGGCGGGGATGTCGGAGCCGTCGGTCGGGCTCAACGGTGGTCGGGATGGGGTCACCGATGGGGTCACGGATGGGGTCACGGATGGGGTCACCGACGGGGTCGCCGACGGGGGCGCGCCGATTTCTTGGTGGCCGGGGGCTCCGCGTGGTCCCTTCCGCTGGCGAGAACGGCCAGCGGCGTTACGACTGCGGCGATCACAGCGACGGCTCCGACAACGGCGAAGGCGATGTTGCGCCGGCGCGTCCGGTCGCCTCGCGAGGTGCTCTCGTCCACCGGTCCCACCCTCTCCGTCGCCGTTCGTGTCTGCAGTTGAGACGCTCGGCTCACGTTCAGGGTTGCACGCCGGTCCGATCTATTTCGACATACTGGAGCCCATGCAGCCGCGTCGCTACTGGTTCTCCAGCTCGTTCAACCTGGCGGCGCCCCGGGACCACGTGCACGACGTACTGGTCGACCTGGAGTTCTACGGCGACTGGTGGCCGCAGGTACGCGCGGTCGCCAAGCTCGACGCGGAGAACGCGCTCGTCGTGTGCCGCTCCACGCTGCCCTACGACCTCGAGCTGCACCTCACCGCGGTGAGCCGTTCGACCGACGTACTCGAGGTGGAGATCAACGGCCCAATCCGCGGATGGGCGCGCTATCACCTCGACGAGCGGACCCCTGGCGTCACCGTGCTGCGGTGCGAGCAGGAGGTGTACGCCCTGTCCCGCACGATGGTGTTCGCGTCGTACGTCGCGAGGCCGCTCCTGGTCTGGAACCACCGCCAGATGATGCGCGGCCTGGACACCGGACTACGTGCCCGGCTGGCTGATCTCAGCAGGCCGGGAACTAACGCAGCGCTGCGATAGCCGCGTCGTAGTCCGGCTCCTGGCTGATCGAGGGCACCACCTCGGTGTAGACGACCTTGTTGTCCTGGTCCAGGACCACGACGGACCGGGCGAGCAGTCCCTCGAACTTCGAGTCGAGGAGCCGCATCCCGTAGTCGTCACCGAAGGGGGAGCGGAAGGCTGAGCCCACCTTGACGCCGTCGATCCCCTCAGCGGCGCAGAAGTCCCTGACCGCGAACGGCAGATCCATCGAGATGTTCAGGACCGTGGTGTCGTCGAGCCCGGCGGCGAGCTTGTTGAAGTTCCTCAAGCCCGCTTGGCAGACCCCGGTCCCGATGCTGGGGAAGATGCTCAGCACCTTTCGGCCCGGGAGGTCCGCGAGGCTGAACTCCTTCAGGTCGGAGTCCACGAGGGTGAAGTCAGGGGCCTGGTCGCCGATTGACGGTAGCTCTCCGACGGTGTGTGCGGGGTTGCCCCCCAGTTCAGTGTTAGCCATGCGACCCAACCTATCGACCGGTCTCAAGGCCGGGAACCGGGCCGGTCGGCACGATCAGTCGAAGGCGGGTCGCGCGGACTCGGCGGTGGCGAGCGGCCCGCCTACGTTGGCCCCCTCCGCTCGGTCCGTCTCGGTCTCGGCGGACGTTTCGACGTCCGCGGCGTACTGCTCGGCGTCATCCCTCGGCTCGTAGCCCAGTGCCCGGCCAGGCGCGAGGTCCCACCACGCCCGGGTGTTGGCCGAGATGCCGTAGAGCACTGCGTATCCGGGATCGGGTGCCGTCAGCGCGGCGTGGAACATGCGTACGGCGTCGCCGTGGGAGAGCCAGGTGCTCAGCTGGCGACGAGTCGTCGGCCGCTCGAGGAAGGAGCCGATCCGGGTACTGATCGCGTCGATCCCGTGCCGGTCGACGTACAACCGGAGCAGGGCCTCGGCCGCGACCTTGCCCACGCCGTAGAAAGAGTCCGGACGGCCGTGGACGTCTGCTCCCAGCAGCTCGGTGCGCGGGGCGAGTCCGACCGCATGGTTGCTGGAGGCGTAGACCATGCGGGGTACGCCGTGTCTGACCATCGCCTCGAGCAAGGCGGCCGTGGAGACGGCGTGCGAGTGCAGCGCGTCGGGCAGGGAGGTCTCCGACGGGTTTCCAGCCAGGTGGATGACGGCGTCAGGCCGCACGTCCGCGACCACGGCATCCACCGCGAGGGGATCGGTGCAGTCGAGCGCCACGTGGGCACCGCGGCCGGGGAGGTCGACCCCGACCACGTCATGGTCCAGGGCGACGAGCGCTGGCGAGAGGACGCTGCCGATCGAGCCGGCGGACCCCGTGAGGAGGACTCTCAGCACGGGCTTATTGCTAGATGCGCGGGACGATGCTGCTCAGCAGCTCGCCCATCCGGGTTGCAGCTGACCGGCCCGCCTCGAGGACCTCTTCGTGGTTGAGCGGCTCACCGGTGATCCCGGCGGCGAGGTTCGTGACCAGGCTGATTCCGAGGATCTCCATGCCCGCCTCGCGAGCCGCGATCGCCTCGAGCGTCGTACTCATGCCGACGAGGGTGCCGCCGATGGCGCGGATCATCCCGATCTCGGCAGGGGTCTCGTAGTGGGGACCGCTCAGCTGCACGTAGACCCCCTCGTCGAGACTGGGGTCGACCTCCCGGCACAGCTGGCGCAGCCGAGGGCTGTAGAGGTCGGTGAGGTCGACGAAGTTGGCGCCCTCGATCGGCGAGGTCGACGTCATGTTGATGTGGTCGGAGATCAGCACGGGGGTGCCGGGAGACCAGCGCTCGTCGAGGCCGCCGCAGCCGTTGGTCAGTACGACGCTCGAGCAACCGGCCGCCGCGGCGGTACGCACACCGTGCACGACCGCGCGTACGCCGAGGCCCTCGTAGAAGTGGGTGCGCCCCAGGAAGACGAGGAGGTTCTTGTCCCCGGACCGGACCGAGCGGATCTTGCCTGCGTGACCGGCCACCGCCGGCGGCGCGAACCCGGGCAGGTCAGTGGTGCTGATCTCGGCCGTGGCCTCGCCGAGGGCGTCGACGGCAGGCAGCCACCCCGAGCCCATCACCAGGGCCACGTCGTGGCGCTCGACGCCGGACTTCTCGGCAAGTCCCGCGGCAGCCTCGGCGGCGGCCTCGGTGTAGCTCTGGGTCTGGTTCTGGGCCACGGGTCAACCTCCGAAGTTGGAGCGGCAGGGACGGGCGCGGAGAGCAGCGACGTAGTCGGCAGGCGCGTCGGCGGCCTCGGCCGCGTCGGCGAGAGTGCCCAGGTAGGTAGCCGAGGGCAGCCCGCCCTCGAACGCGTCGAGGACGTAGACCCAGGCGACGGTCTCCTCGTTCAGCGTGGACACCCGGACCTTGATCTTTCGGAAGAGCCCGGTGTCGGCCGACTCCCACCCGTCGAGTGCCGACACGTCCTCGTCGGTGACGTCGTAGATCGCCACGAAGACCTGCTCGAACGGGTCCTGGACGATGGTGGCCAGGGCGCCGTCCCAGCCGTGGTCCTCGCCGCCGAAGGTGAGCCGCCACCCGGTCAGCCACCCCGTTTCGCGCAGCGGGGAGTGCGGACAGCGCTCGGCCATCCGGGCCGGGTCGAGGTTGGTCCCGTAGGCGGCGTAAGGCGTCACGGGCGCAAGACTAGTGGTGTGTCTGCGGCGCGTCGCGAGGCCGCGCCATTCTGCTGACGGACCTCCTGAGGGGCGGCGTACGGGCGGAGGGCATGCGACACAATGAGCAGATGACCACTCCTCACTTCGGGCAGGCGAACCGCGTCGTGATCGTGGGGGGTGGGCCGGGTGGATATGAGGCGGCGCTCGTGGCCGCCCAGCTCGGCGCCCACGTGACGGTCGTCGACAGCGACGGCCTGGGCGGGTCCGCTGTGGTGACCGACTGCGTGCCGAGCAAGACGCTGATCGCGACCTCGGAGCTGATGACCGAGCTGGCGGGGGCACCGGAGCTCGGGGTCAGCTTCGAGGACCACGAGGGCGACGCGGCTCACCAGGTGGTGGTCGACCTGGCGAAGGTCAACGCGCGCGTCAAGAAGCTCGCGGCCGACCAGTCGGCCGACATCGGTCGTCGCCTTGAGCGCGAGGGCGTGGAGGTGGTCCGCGGCCGGGGCCGGCTCGAGGGGGCCGACAATGTGGTCGTGGAGCTGGCCGATGGCGGCACGCGGACCATCGGGGCCGACTCAGTGCTGATCGCGACCGGAGCAGCGCCCCGCACGTTGCCGACCGCTGAGCCGGACGGGGAACGGATCCTGACCTGGGAGCAGGTCTACGACCTCACCGAGCCGCCGACGAAGCTGGTCGTGGTGGGTTCCGGTGTCACCGGCGCGGAGTTCGCGAGCGCCTACATGGCGCTCGGTATCGAGGTCGTGCTGGTCTCCTCGCGCGACCGGGTCCTCCCGGGTGAGGACGCCGACGCGGCGAACGTGCTCGAGGACGTGCTCACACGGCGAGGCATGGAGGTGCTCTCGAGGTCGCGGATGGAGTCGGTCAAGCGCGACGGCGACGAGGTCACGGTGACGCTCACCGACGGCCGCGCCGTCACCGGTTCGCACTGCCTGCTCGCCCTGGGCTCGGTGCCGAAGACCGCGGACCTCGGCCTGCACGAGGCCGGGGTGGCGGTGGACGACGGCGGTTTCGTCAAGGTCGACGGCGTCTCGCGTACGACCGCCCGGGGCGTGTACGCCGCCGGCGACTGCACCGGCGTACTCATGCTCGCGAGCGTCGCGGCCATGCAGGGCCGGATCGCGATGTGGCACTTCCTCGGCGACGCGGTCACGCCGCTCGACCTCAAGCAGGTCTCCTCCAACGTGTTCACCGTCACCTGAGATCGCCACCGTGGGCTGGTCCCAGAAAGCGGTCGACGAGGGCCAGATCGACGCCGAGGCCGTCCGGCTGGACCTGGCCGGCAACCCCCGAGCGAAGATGCAAGGGGTGCACGACGGGTTCGTGAAGCTGTTCTGCCGCCCCGGCACCGGCGTCATCGTCGGCGGGGTCGTCGTGGGTCCGAGGGCGAGCGAGCTCGTGCACCCGATCTCCATCGCCGTCTCCGAGTCGCTGACCGTCGACCAGCTGGCTCACGCCTTCACCGTGTACCCGTCGATGAGCGGCTCCGTGGCCGAAGCAGCCCGGCGCCTGCACCATTCCCCTACCTGAGAAAGCGCCGCGAATGGTGGTTCGGAATCGCCGGATCACCGACCAAGAATGACAACGATGTAGTTTCTGCAGCATTCTCGAAATATCCGGGAAGCTGGTCATTTCGCCTTATTCGCGAGTAATACTGAGCGAGTTCATTTCTTTCCCACAGGTCACTGGGGTCACAGATGTCACGCTCTTCATGGCGCCTCCGGGCGACCGCGACCGGGGTCGCGGTGCTCTCCACGACGGTCGTCGCGAGCCTGCTCCCGGGACCGGCAGATGCCTCGGTCACGGTCAACCAGAGCTACGCCGTGCCCGCCGACGGCCGGCTCAAGCTCACCGGTCACGGCTACGGGCACGGCCACGGGATGTCTCAGTACGGCGCCCTGGGGGCGGCAAGGCAGGGGCTCAGCTACCGGCAGATCCTCGCCTTCTACTACCCGGGCACCACCCAGGCGACGAGCAGTGGACCGATCCGGGTGCTCCTCACGGCCGACACCGACAACGACGTTCGGGTGCTGCCGGCCAGCGGTCTGCGGATCCGCGACACGAGCAACGGGGCGACGTACGCCCTGCCGGCGACCGCCGGGATCAAGACCTGGCGGCTGCGCACCGTCGGCGGCAGGACCGTACTCGACTACGACAACGGCGCCTGGCGCACCTACCTGCCGGGCGGGAAGACGCTGGGCGGAGGGGGCGAGTTCTACCGCGCGGGCAGCGTCGTGCTCCGGATCGCGGGCACGACCCGCAACTACCGCGGCGCCCTGCGGCTGGCCAGCTCGGACACGGTCAACGTGCTGAGCCTGGACGACTACGTCATGGGCGTCGTACCCCGCGAGATGCCTGCCTCCTGGAACCCCGCGGCCGTCCAGGCACAGGCCGTGGCCGCGCGCACGTACGCCGCCTGGGACCGCGACGAGCACCCCACCCGTCACTACCAGACCTGTGACACCACCTCGTGCCAGGTGTACGGCGGGGTGGGAGCGGAGGACTCGCGCGGCAACGCTGCCGTGGCCGCGACCGCCAACCAGGTGCTGAACTACCAGGGCAAACCGGCCTTCACGCAGTTCGGATCGAGCAGCGGTGGCTGGCTCTCGGCCGGCAGCAGGCCCTACCTCGTCGCCAAGGCCGACCCGTACGACGGGCACAGCGCAAACCCGATGCACGCCTGGACCGCAACAGTGACCCGAGCCGCGATCCAGAACGCGTGGCCCTCGTTGGGCAAGCTGCAGCGAGTCGTCATCACCCGCCGTGACGGGAACGGCGACTGGTACGGCCGGATCGAGCAGATGATCCTCGACGGCAGCAAGGCCAACGTCACCATCAGCGGCGCCACCTTCCGCTCGCGGTTCGGGCTCCGGTCGCACTGGTTCCGCTTCGGCACCGGCTCGGTCACCACCCCCACGCCGCCGCCGAGCACCCAGCCACCCGCACCTGTCCCCGGCCCGGTCCCGGTCACCGCCATCACGCTGCGGTGGAGGGCCATCGGCGGCTACTCCTCCAGACTTGGCCGGCCCACAGGAGTCGAGTACTCACTGGCCGGGGGTCGCGCGCGCCACTTCCAGGGCGGTCGGATCTACGCCAGGTACGGCGTCGGCGCCCACGAGCTGTACGGGCGGGTGCTCAAGGCCTACGTACGCCGGGGCACGGCAGCCTCCGCGCTCGGGTTCCCCCGCACTGCGCCGGGCCGGTTCAAGCGCGGCACCTACGCCCACTTCGAGCACGGCGTGCTCAAGGTGTTCAGGTCCGGGCGCGTCCGGGTCATCCTCAGCTGACGTTCGCCTATGGGGTCATCGGTGGGCCTCGCGGACTCCACATTTGTTGGGTTGTGACGTGCAGATCCGGGTTCTGGACGTCCCGATCCAACATTTGTGGAGTCCGGCCCTGGCGTTTCGAGGCATCCGCCACCAGAGCACACTGGCACTCGTGCTTGTACTGAGTCGTACCGAGACAGAGCGTCTGCTGGACCTGGATGCCCTGCGTCACTCGCTGCGCGAAGCGATGCAGGACGTCAGCGCGGAGCGGGCGTCGATGCCGCCACGGATCGCGGCGATGGTGCCCGATCGCGGTTTCCTGGCGGCGATGCCGGCGCACGTACCCACCACCGGGGGACTGGCAGCGAAGCTGGTCACCCTCTTCGCGGGCAATGCCCAGGGCCCGCTGCCGACCCACCAGGCAGTAGTGGTGGTCTTCGATCCCGAGACGGGGGAGCCGCTTGCCTTGATGGACGGCACATCCATCACCACCCTGAGGACGGCAGCGGGGTCGGCGCTGTCGGCGGAGCTACTCGCGCGCGAGGACGCGACCACCTTGGCGATCCTCGGGACTGGCGTCCAGGCTCGCGCTCATGCCGAGGCGATGGTGCGCGTACGGCCGATTCGGCAGGTGCGCGTGGCCGGACGAACTCGCGAACGGGCGGAGTCGCTCGCGTCGGCTCTGGAGGACTCGCTCGGGATCGACGTACGTCCGGTCGCCACCTACGCGGAGGCCTGCGCCGATGCGGACGTGGTCTGTGCGGCAACGCACTCACCAGATCCTGTCGTGCTCCGCGACGCCCTCAAGCCCGGCGTGCATGTCACGTCGGTGGGCTACAACACGGCTGGCCGCGAGGTGGACTCCGCGACCGTGGTCGACTCCATGGTCGTGGTGGAGTCCCGGGCTGCTGTGCTGGCGCCCCCGCCCGCCGGGAGCAACGACCTGAGTACGCCGATGCAGGAAGGGCTGATCGGACAAGACCACATCCACGCCGAGATCGGCCAGCTTCTCCTGGGCACGAAGACCGGCCGAAGCTCGCCGGACCAGATCACTCTCTACAAGTCAGTCGGGATCGCCGCCCAGGACGTCGCGGCGTCGAACCTGGTCCTCAGGGCCGCTCGAGAGCAGAAGCTGGGGATCGAGGTCGAGCTTTCCCGATAGGGCGGTCCGGCCACACCAGATCGGCACCTCTAGGGTCGAGACATGCGCTACCGAACTCTGGGAAACAGCGGATGTGCGGTCTCTGTGCTCTGCCTTGGCACGATGACGTTCGGGGCCGAGACCGACGAGGCCGGCTCGCACGTCCAGCTCGACCGCTTCGTCGAGGCCGGCGGCAACCTGGTCGACACCGCCGACGTCTATTCCGCCGGAGTGTCGGAGCAGTTCATCGGGCGGTGGCTGGCATCGCGACCAGCCGACGTCACCGAGTCAGTTGTCCTGGCCACCAAGGGCCGCTTCTCGACGGGTGGGGATCCGAACGCCGAGGGCCTCTCGGCCCGTCACCTGACCCGCGCCCTGGATGCGTCCCTGCAGCGCCTCGGGGTCGAGGCGGTCGACCTCTACCAGGCACACGCCTGGGACGCCCTCACGCCGCTGACCGAGACGTTGCGCACCCTGGACGGCTTCGTCCGGGCCGGGAAGATCCGGTACTACGGGTTTTCGAACTTCACCGGGTGGCAGCTCACGAAGGCCGTGCACATCGCACGTGCCCACGGGTTCGCCGAGCCGGTGACCCTGCAGCCGCAGTACAGCCTGATCGTCCGCGAGATCGAGTGGGAGGTCGTGCCCGCCGCCCTCGACGCCGGCCTTGGCCTGCTGCCGTGGAGTCCGCTGGGCGGCGGCTGGCTGTCGGGGAAGTACCGCCGCGACCAACGGCCGACCGGCGAGACCCGGCTCGGCGAGGACCCCGGCCGCGGCATGGAGGCCTGGGAACGGCGCGGCACCGAGCGCACCTGGCGGATCATCGAGGCCGTCGAGCGGATCGCTGAGGGACACGGCGTGCCGATGTCGCGGGTGGCGCTCGCCTGGGTGACCAACAGGCCCGCGGTGACGGCCACCATCCTCGGCGCCCGGACGCTCGTGCAGCTCGACGACAACCTGCTCGCCGCCGACCTC
The DNA here is from genome assembly GCA_963759525.1 of uncultured Actinomycetota bacterium. Lineage (GTDB taxonomy): Bacteria > Actinomycetota > Actinomycetes > Propionibacteriales > Nocardioidaceae > Marmoricola. The sequence continues at coordinate 48,538 of CAVWZO010000020.1, forward strand.
CACCTCTCCGAGGAGGAGACCTCCGCGCTCGACGAGGCCAGCGACCTGGGGGCAGCCGACTACCCGTACGGCGAACTCGGCGTCGACCAGCGAGCCCGGGTCCTCGCCGGCAACTGAGCTCCGTCAACGGGGTCAGCGGCGAACCTGCTTCGTGTCACGTAAGGTCGTGCGTAGGTGGCCGCGCCGGCGACTCTCATGTCAAAAGGCAGGCCGGACCGTGTGACGCCCGGTGACGGTCTCGGCGCTCGTCGGGTCACGGTGCGTGGTCTCGGTCTGGTCGAGTCGCCTTCGCTCGTTGCTCGTCCACCTATGAGGTAGACCGGCCGCGACTCGAGCGCTGACTGCCGATGGCCGGCAGACCATCTTGCTTCGCGCACGCGTGAGGTCCCACCGGGCCGGCGGGAGGAGCAGACCGGCTAGTCATCAGAGCAGCGCTTGCTGACGAACGGGAGTACGCTCGCGCTTGCCCTTTTGGCCCGCGGGTCAACGACCACCCGCGACGTCAGATTGGTGCGGTTGAAACTACTTCGTCGGTGACTTGGAGGAACAACATGCCGGTGGCGGCGGCGGTTCTAGGCGGGGCTGTTGTCCTCGCGGGGGCGGGCTATGTGGTGTACAAGGCGTATCAGGCCGTGACACACGCACAAGCGCAAGAGGCGGTCAAGGAGGAAGGTCTCCACGACGGCAGCACCATCATCGAGTAGCCACCCTCTCGCCCTGTCTGGTACGACCCGCGCTGGGCGCGTAGCGTCCGAAGCGTTGAGCGGCGCCGACCCGGCGCCGCGACCAGATCCCAGCAGGAGGAGCAATGGGTCTCAGCGACGGCAAGGTCGGGGCAGCGATCGCAGTCTCGAACATCGATCAAGCGGTCGACTTCTACGAGAGCAAGCTCGGGCTGCGCAGTATCGGTGGTGACGAACCCGACGGTGGCCGCACCTACGAGTGCGGCGGCGGCACCACGCTGCACATCTTCCCCTCGCCGATGGCTCGGGCCTCGGGAGCCACGGCCGCGGGTTGGGCCGTCGAGGACGTGGAGGGCACGGTCGACGAGCTGATCGCCAACGGGGTCACACTCGAGCAGTACAGCGATGGTCCCTTCGCGACCGACGAGAAGGGGCTGGCTCGGATGGGCGGTTACGTCGCGGCATGGGTGAAGGACCCCGACGGCAACGTCCTGGCCATAGGCAACGGATAGCTCGCGAAGTAGTCGCTGCGTCTGGGACTTCATATCGGGATGACCGTTGACATGTGACCATTTGGTCACCTAACATCGTGGCTGTGGACGAGGTATTCAAGGCCCTTGCGGACCCGACCCGGCGCGACTTGCTCGACGCCCTGTTCGCTCAGGACGGTCAGACTCTGACCGCACTGGAGGAGCGGGTGCCGATGACGCGCTTCGGGGTGATGAAGCACCTCAAGATTCTCGAGGGGGCCGGTCTCGTCGTCTGCCGCAAGCGCGGGCGCGAGAAGCTGCACTTCCTCAACCCCGTCCCGATCCGGCTCATCCACGACCGGTGGGTGAGCAAGTACGCCGAGCCGTGGGCCTCCGCGCTTACCGAGCTCAAGACACAGCTGGAGGACACCCCATGACTGCCAACGTCACCACCGTCTCGTTTGCCGAGGGCACCGCCCCGGTCCTGGACACTGCAGTGTTCGAGATCTACATCAAGGCCGCCCCTGAGCGGATCTGGGAGGCCATCACCGACCCGGCGATGCGCGCCAAGTTCAGCTTCGGGGTCCAGACCCAGTCGGACTGGACAACCGGCTCGACGTACCTCGCGGGTGTGCCCGGAGTCGTCGCCATCGCCGAGGGCGAGAACCTCGTCGTCGAACCGCCGCACCTGCTCGTGCAGTCGTTCACCGCTCTGTGGAGCGACGACGTGAAGGCGCAAGGGACCACGCGGGTCACCTGGGAGATCGAACAGGTCGGGGACTCCTGCCGGCTCACGGTCGTGCACGACCAGCTTCCGGAGAGCGCGAACGCGGAGCTGTACGGCGGCTGGCCGATGATCCTCTCCGGCCTCAAGACACTCCTGGAGACCGGCGAAAGGCTCACCACGCCTGGGTCTCTGATGTACGGCCAGGGCTGAGCGACGAACTTCGCCGGGCGGGAAGCCTGGGAATCAGGGCGGGGACACGGGCGGCGTACTCGTCGTAGGACGCCCGAAGGTGTTGCGGAGGTCGCGCTCCTCGAACATCATCCCGACGACGATGTAGCCGGTCGCGGCGAGGGCGAAGAGAAGATGCGAGGCGCCCATCCGGGGTGTCGCCCAGAAGGCCAGCACCAACCCCGTCATCAGCGGGTGCCGTACGACGGCGTACAGACCCCCGACGTACAGGTCGGAGGTGAGCACCGGGGTCTCGAGCGGCCGCCCATCCGGCCTGCCGCAGCCCGACGAGCTCGAGGTGATCGATCGCGAACGTTGCCGTGATCGCCAGCACCCAGCCGGCAGCAAAGAGTGACCAGACGATGACCGCGACCGGCCCCTCGAAGGGCCAGACCTGCCCACCCCAGGGTTGCCAGAGCACCAGCAGCAGCGCGAGGCAGATGTCTGTGGCGAGCACGAAGGAAGTGCGTTCAAGCTCTGCGGGATCCGCCGACTCAGCCACGACTTCACCTGCCGACGCGCCATCACCGAGTGCTGAACGGCGAAGAGCAGCAGGAGCGCCAGGTCGACGGCGACCGCGCGAGTGGTGGTCGTGCGCGCAGGTCCGTCCACGGTCCAGGGGACGACCACGTCGGCGAGGAAGGCCATCGTCCACACCGTGATGGCGCCGAACCCGAACCAGGCGGCGGCTGAGAGGAACAGATGGGCAGGGTGTCGGGACATGTCTCAATGCTGCGGTGTGCGGCCGTCCCCGGCGCAGCCGTGGAACTACCTCACTTGTGCGGGTGTTGTGCGACGTACCAGGCGGCTACCTGGGAGCGAGATCTGAACCCGAGCCGCAGCCGGATCCGCTCGAGGTGCGACTCGGCCGATCGCTCGGTGATGTGCAGACGGTCGGCCAGCTGGCGGTTCGTGAGGCCCTCGGCCACGAGCGCCGCGACTTCTGTCTGGCGGTCGGTGAGACCGGTGGGAACGGTCCTTCGTAGCCGTGGTAGGCCGAGGAAGCGTCGCACCTGTGCGACGAGCGACTCCACGTCCCCGAAGGCGGGAAGGTGCGAGCGACCCACGAGCTCGACGAGCTGGGCGTCCGGGATCGCGTCGGCGAGCACTTTGCTCTGGTCGAACGGAGCGGCTCGGTCTCCGCTCCGGTGCAGCACGAGCGTCGGCGCCTGCACCCGCGCGAGGCTCGGAAGGACGTCCAGGGCGTAGGCAAGACGCAACAAGGCGACCGCGGTCTCGGCCGAGGAGGCTGCGCGCTGGTAGCGGGCGAGCGCGAGGCGGGTGCCGGCATCAGCCTCGGGTGCGAAGAGATCGGTGAGCAGGTCTGATCCCAGACCCCAGTGAGAGGCCAGCAGCCCGAGCATGTGTCGCTTGCTGTCCTCGTCGCCGATGGCATCACCGCTCGCCCAGCCGCCGTACAGCACCAGACGCGAGACCTTCTCCGGATGTCGGCTGCCCACTGCGCGGCCACCGCCGCCCCGAGCGACCAGCCCAGTACGTCGCAGCGGGTGACGCCGAGCGCCTCGGTGACTGCGGCGATCGTGGCTAGCTCGAGCGCCATCGTGCGAGGGCCGTCGTAGGCGTCGGAGAGGCCACAACCAGGGCGGTCGTAGCGCACCAACGTGCGGCCTTCCGAAAGCGACTCATGGAACATGCGCTCGGCGGGGATGGCCCAGTCGAGCTCGAGATGACTGAGCCACCCGGGGCAACCAGCAGGAAAGGCCCGCTTCCTGTCAGGGCGTAGGCCACCCGCCCACCACCGGCCAAGTGCGCCATCCCCAGACGCTGGTCCCGCGCAACCACGACACCAGTGAGCAGCATGAGATAACGATTGGCTCAGCTTCGTGGCGACGTCTACGGCCGCTCATCGCTCGTCGCGTGAACGACCTGGCGGTTGGACGCGGACAAGGCTGATCGCGGTGGGAAGACTATGAGAGTGGCAGCGCGCCGCCGGGCGCAGCGACAAGGTGTACCAGGCCAAGGAGGCCGCGAAGAGGACTAAGGCAGTCTAGGTCTGGGCTACGCAGACGCGAACGTTCACAAGAAAATAGAGAAGGCACAGTAGGGCAAGAGGCGGGAGGCCATGATGACAGACATGCGTAGGTGTACAGAACGAGCCATGAGTGGGCGGCGCGATTGAGAATGGCCAGGATCAGCACCAGCGTGACGAAAGCTAGGACGTTCTCAGTGACAGGCGCTCGGCGGACTCGAACGAGCTTCGGCTTGCGGCAGGGTAGAGACAAAGGCGAGTAGCGGCGAGGTGTGCGAGGACGTTGAGGAGCCTCAGACAGGCCATTGGGCGGGCAGCCTCGGCCTCACACTGAGCCATGCCTCCAACGACGCACAGGGAGAAGGCAGACGCGGTTGCCAGCGGTGAGGCGGCCAAGATGGGCGCGGGGGCGGGCGGTGGACGTCGGCGGCTGCAACAGTGGGGAGCGTTGCCTCGCAGACCAGGTAGGTCAGGACGCAGACGCCGCGTAGACGAGGAGCGCACACAGGTCGGACGAGAGGCGAAGTAGAGAAGGACCGGGCATCGCAGGATACAGTTCAGGCGCACTAGAGTTCGTGGCGCTGCCGGCACGGCGTCATGACCTAGCACAGCACTAGAGTGGCACAGGCCCACTGATGGTTCGCGTCCAGCCGCAGCACTCGGGGACCTGGGTGTCGTCAGCCAGTCAGGATAGTCGGGTCGTAGAGCAAGCGAACATCAGCCACAGCTCTCTGTCCAGGAGCTCGCCGCTGACGCGCACGGGGGAGTCACGCAGAACTCGCGGGCGGCGACAGAGGTTGCCAGCGTGCGGGCCAGGTCGTACTGGTCGCCGCCGTTGCCGCCCAGGAACACTCGACGTCGCCGCTCGCGTGCGCGAGACACACCTCGACGAGATGCACCGGCTCTCCCCGCCAGCGGGTGGAGGCGTCGGTCATCTGTCGGGCCATCAGGGCAAGTGCAGGAAGCATGTATGCGTGCTCCTCGCAGACGCACACGGACGCGCAGTCCCCTTCATCAGCGCATGTGCGGTGCAAGGGCGCAGAGAGGACCTCGGCGCGCGCACTGGGATCGGTCGTCAGGGCGACACGAGCCACGACTGCGATGGCGGTGGCGCCGGCGACCACCACTCGCGCAACCAGACGCGATCGTAGAGAGACGCTCAGCACGAAGACGGCGAGCAAGGCGAGCGCGACGCCAGTGAACCACCTGCCTGCGCAGTCACGAAATCGCGACGCAGACGTAACGGTGGTGAAGAGACAGTCGTAGAGCACGGTCAGCTTCTAGGCGGGCAGGGTTGGGTAGTACGACAAGGCGACGTTCCACGCGTAGCTGAGGAACAGCGCCAACGGGACGGCAGCGATGAGAGGCAAGAAGAGCCCCAACACCAGGCCCGCGAAAACATGAGCCGCGAGTGATAGCGCGCAGAGCAGGACCATCGAGGTGGGGAAGGTCAGTGTTCCGCTCAGCGCTAGCGTGGCGGCCCGTTGGTCGCCAGGCACAACGCGTAACTCGCTATGGCCCACACGAGCGCTGCGCCAGCAATGGTGCCCATGACGACCACTGGTTTCGGGCGGCGCTTCGCAGCGGTATGGCGCTGTCGCGCTTGGCCGCGCGATGCATGTAGAGTGCAGCCGGCCACGAGAAGTGCCGCAGCCACGGTCATGCCGTTCGTGGTTACCTGGGCGGTGTACTGCATGGAGCAGATCCACCATTGCGATGACCACGCGTGCAGGAGGCTGACGGCGATGGCGAACGGCGCGGCTAGCAGAAGTGTAGAGACGCGGACCGCATGAGGAGGAATCTCACGCTGTGAGGTCGTGCTCAGAGTCAGACTCACTGTTGCCTGACGGATCTCGGAGATCACTTCAGAAAGCGCGCTCCAGAAAGTTTCGCTCACGAGTCCTCGGGAGAGATACGAGAAGAGAGGTTAGCTAGGTAGGGGGGAAGGTGAAGAGGAAGAGTATATAGTGTAGGAAACTAAGGAGTAGGTGGTGAAAGAGAAGTAGCGAAGGAGATGAGTGTTGAAGAGGAAGATAAGGGATGAAGAGATGAGATCAGCAGTGAGAGGATATATGTAAGCTGAATAGGGTAGAGACTAGAGGTAGGTTAGTAGAGAAAAAAGATGTCAGGTAGGTGGAATATTGCTGAGGTGATAGAGAGGAGCGGAAGCATTATTATAGACAGGGTGAGGACAAGCAATGTTTTTGTTAGAGAAGGTTCAAGCGGAGAGTGTTAGGTATTGTGGCGCTAAGGGAGGTATGATAAGACAGCGCTTTGAGAGAAAGAGCATAGGTCAAGAAGTATTATAAGAGAAGAGAAGTAGGTAGAGAAGGATTGTGAGTGAGGAAGATGGTAAGCTAGAGAGGCAGAGAGTAGTGAAGCTCTCTCAGAGAAAGGTGATGCGTCGCTATAGGAGCTCAGATAGCGAAAGAGGGTGAGCAGCAGGGTGGAATTGATAGAGATATTGACAAGGAGAAGAGCAGTGAAGAAGGGTAGCGGCTAGAAGGACAAGTAGTGTAGCAAGGGTAAGATAAGGTGGTAGAAGGCTGTAATGAGATAAAAGAAGAGGGGTGTGAAGGAAGAGGTAGATAAAGTCACCAGCGTGCTTAGCCGTAACAGTTGCTGTCAAAGCGCAAAGTGAAGAGGAAGTAGAAGTGGAAGAGAGAGGAAGGTTAAGACAATGTGAAGAAGTACTTGGTGGGAGAGTTGAACTGGATGAAGGTAGCGAGGTGCAAGATTGATAAGGTGCGAAAGAGATGTAGCGGAATAGCTGTTACTGGTACTGGCAGACCGAAAGGAAGAGTGAGTCACGAAGTCAGGCACCAGAGAGAGACGGCATGGACAAATAGTTGTCACTGTAGGCTGGCTTGCGCTGGTTGCTGATGATGGTGCAGTTGAAGGACTCTAGGTGAGCGGAGTACGCGGAAGAGGTAGGGCAGAGAGAAGATGAAGCTAGCGACGCATAGGGCAGTGATCTCTGTACTGAAGTGGTGCATGACTACTCTCTCTGATGTCAGAGAACGCGGACCAGAGGAGAGGGCACAGTAGCACGGCAAGACAGTTGGGACGAGATGCTATAGCGAGTGTAAGGGCGCTGTCAAGGTAGGTATAACGTTGAACGATAAACGGTTGACGAAGGCGTTTAGAGAGGTATTGGTTTGGGACTCACTCGCTCGGGAAGCAGGGCTTAGAGCTCATAGAAGGGGAGTAGAAATGCTGCTCAAGAACATAGCGAAGGAGACTCTCGCAGCACTGCTGGTCACAGTAGAGCTGCTGGGGACTACTGGGAAGTCTCGGCAAGCGAGCAGCAGCAGCAGTGGGCTGGTCTGAACGCTGAGGAAGCGAAGCCTGGCAGCGCCCTGGAGGACTGAGTAGGCGCGGCGAAGTGCAAGCGCGACGGGAGTGGACGTGCCTAGGAGGGCAGCTGACAGAGAGGGTAGTGAGCAACGGCAAGTCTCAGGTAGTAAGCACGGACATAGTGCGCTTAGCGATAATAGACAAGACAGCAGAGGAGAAGCTGGATGTAGAAGACTAAGACTCTTGGTGAGAGGTAGGGACGGTGTGAGGGAGGCGCATCAGAGACTACAAGCAGAGGTAAAGGGCAACGCAGCCTACGGCGACGAAAACGGCGCGATCGGCGCGTGAACAGGTAGTTGGCCAATACTTTAACGGCGGCAACCAGAGTTGGCGAGAGATACTGGACTAAGACTAGGGCAAGGCACTCAACGGGTTCGGATTACACACGAGCTGCAGCAAGCAAGTCTAGATAGGTTAGGAAGGGGTGTGTGGGGACAACACTTAAGACGAGGCAACGATATAGTAAGTGAACAGGCGCGCGTGGCACGAGAGCTAGAAAGGCTACACGGTGAACTCTCAGGTGCTCAGCGGTAGTTAGAGCAAGTAAGACGAAGACAACTACGGCTCGTTCACTGTCGCAGGGAAGTCTCTGAAGTGGAGCACGGGGACCATACACACCGGTCGCGGAAAGGCTGAGGCTCGTGCAAGTACTACCAGGTAACATGGAGCTCAGAAGAGGAAGTGGTACGCTGAGGAACGGTTAGGCAGGGTGAGAATAAGGGCGCTCGTATTGGCGTTGGCGGTAGTGAGCGCACTGACAGTGGGCATGGGTGTAAGGCTCGGCGGAGCAGAGGCGGACAAAAGAGAAAAAGGGGCGTGAGCGCTATCAGTGCCCGGTGAAGGGCACAGTGAGGCGTAAGTAGCTGCCTAAGACAACTGGCGAGACAGGGAAAGAGCACTGAGAGTTTGGAGTGCTTAAGGTGAGCGCGCGCAGGCTTTAAGGCTGTTCCAGGGCTCATCGTGTCGGGGGGCTCAGTAGAAGAGGCGGCACTCTAGCGCGAGAGAGGAGTGCTGGACGTTGAGGAAGTCTAAAGTGGCTAAAGGCGGCCAGTGATGCTCAGGTATGGACACAAGGGGTAGGCAGGCAGATAGGAGGCTGTTGCGGTGTAAGTAGTGGACTAAGGGGTAGACGGGAGGCACAGGACATAAGGGGCAGTGTAGAGCAGGGGTGGTAGCTCTATAAGGACGAGGCGATCTCGGACTGAGCGGGGCATGGCACGGCTATGGCGAGGATGATAAACAGCGCGAGCGCGGACAGCACATAAGGATAGTCTCGGTGAGGATAGTGAAGTGAGACGGCGCTCTTCTGGCGGCGGTGCTCTTGGCGCTCGAGTGGGTTGCAAGTCAGCGGCGACTGCGGAAAGCAGTTGTCAACATGTCACTCGGCATGCGCGCAGCAACGCGCTCAACCTCGCGGTCAGCGGGCTCGACTCAAGAGGAGCGGCAGTGGTAATCTCCGTAGGGAACGACGAGTAGGACGTATGTCAGTTTTCGTCTGGTTTCGTAGAGCAAGTTGTCACTGTTGGTGTTGGGACAGATTACTTGGGGTTTGTCGTTAACAGCAACGGTGGTTTCTGTGTTGATGTCTGGGTTTTTATGTGTATGGTTTAGAAGTTCGGTGGTCTGTTTGAAAGGACGGTTAGGACTTCTCTGGTTGTTGTGTATATCAGTGGTAGAATTGTTTTTTGTGTAGACTGAGCTGGTAGAGCTGTTTATTGGTCACTTCCCACGAGGAGTCGGGCCGGCGTGAGCGAGAGGAAACGCGAGATGGTCGAGAGCGATTGGCTGAGAAACTCTTCCTCATCCTCTGTAGTGGCGGGGCTCATAGGCGCAGATACCCGCAGAAGTTCATGACCTTCCGGAAGTCATCGCCTTGCACAAGGAGGGTTGGATCCTCGCACCTGACGCGCTGGTGTGGGCCTTGTTAAAGGCGGTGTGGCCAGGCGACTTGCGCACCTGGGTCGTCGACCGCGCCACGCGCTATGCCGTCAGCTACACGACGAACGCCGAAGGCGTGGTGACTCAATCACGCATGCCTCTGAGCGACGAGGACGAGGAAGATCTTGAGAGGAGCCTGTCTGAGTTAGTGCAGATGGCCGGGTTCGCGGGTCGCCCGCGAGGCAGAGTCTGGCTGCTCCGGCCGATCAGGGGCGTCACGCCCGAGGACGTCTGCGCCCTCGCCCAGACCACCGTGGGGCCTGACAACTTCCTGGCCTCACGGCGCCTGACCGCCGCTACCCAAGCGTGGTGGAGGAGATCTTGCGTGGAGGTCAGTAGGAGGTAAAGCGGCTATCGCTACAACGAGACGTGTGGGGGAAGGGTGAGCGGTGTCACTCGATCCGCTGGGTCAGCGAGACGACGATTCCCTCCGGCCCGCGCACATAGGCCATCCGCCAGGTGTTCTCGTACTGACCGATCCCGCCGACCAGTCCGTAGCCGTTCGCGGCCACGCCGTCGACGGCAGCCTGGAGGTCGTCGACCTCGAAGCAGATGTTGCGCAGGCCCAGCTCGGTGGCCATCGCGTTGGGCGATCCGGGCTCGTGGTCGGGCCTGACGTAGCGCGCGAGCTCGACCCCGGTTCCTCCATTGGGCGGCCGTAGCATGACGATCTCGGTCCTCGAGTCCGGGATGCCGCTGACCGTGTCGATGAACTCGCCCTCCACGAACGTGCGGCCCTCGACCTCGAGACCCAGGTCGGCGAAGAACGCCGTCGCGGAGTCGAGGTCGGCGACGGTGATTCCGACGTGGTCGAACTGCCAGATGTTTGACATGACTTCCATCCTCCAGTGCTTGTCTGGTCTTTGGTCGAGGGACGTAGCGGCCGACGCATTCTCGACATGCCCGCAGCAGCAGTCTTGGAATCATCCGTACCTGACCAGTCACCCAGAGGTCGGCTTTCAGCGCTCGATGTCGATGGCCTAACTTCGAGCCATGACGAACGTGTGTTTCGCCGGAGTCACTGGGTGGACGGCCCGGCCCATCATCAAAGCCATCGACGAAGCGGACGATCTGACACTGACTGCTGGAGTATCGCGCTCCGCCGCCGGTCAGCCCTTGTCTGAGATCACGGGTTCAGCAGGCAAGGGTGCGGTGTACGCGAGCGTCGCGGAGGCGCTGGCAGGCGCCGAGATCGACGTTCTTGTCGACTACACGAGTGCTACGGCGGTGCGCGACAACGTGTGGGCTGCCGTTGAGGCTGGCGCGCACGTGGTGATCGGCTCCAGCGGACTGGCGGCCGACGACTATGCGGAACTTGACCAACTCGCCCGCGACCATGGCGTTGGCGTCGTTGCGGCAGGTAACTTCTCGGTGCTGGCGGCGATCCTTCAACGAGCCGCAACGATGGCCGCGGAGCATGTGCCTCAGTGGGAGATCATCGACTACGGCGCCGACGACAAGCCGGACGTACCCAGCGGGACCTCGCGCGAGCTTGCCGAGACCCTGGCCCACGTTCGTGCGCCCGAGGCGACGATTCCAGTCGCAGACCTGCACGGACCTGTCGAGGCGCGGGGTGCGGAGGTGTCAGGAACGCGCGTCCATTCGCTGCGCCTGCCCGGTTTCGTGGTGACCACGGAAGTTGTGTTCGCGGCACCCGGGGAGCGTCTTGTGATGCGCCATGATCCCGGGCTGACCCCTGAGCCGTACGTCGACGGTACGCTGCTCGCCATTCGTAGGGTCAGCGAGCAAGTGGGCCTACGCCGAGGTTTGGACTCGCTCCTCTTCTGAGGATCCTTCAGGCCCGCACATCGGCTTCCGGATCCGCATCGTCGGTCGAATGTTGGACACGGAACAGCAGCAGCGCGAGGTCGTCGGCGAGCTCGGGCCCGTGGAAGCGGCGGGGGGCAGCGACGAGCTCGTCGGCGAGCTCCTGGAGGGGCTGGTCGTGGAGCTGACGCAGGATGGTGGCCACCCGCTCGGAGCCGAACAGGTCGCTTTCCTGTCTTGCTTCGACCAGCCCATCGGTGAACAGGCAGACCAGGTCGCCTGGTTCGAGCACGACCCTCATGTCGTGCCACTCCGCCTGCTCGAGCAGTCCGAGTGCGGTGCCCAGCTCTCCGACGGGCTCGACCTGACCGGTGTGGCGGGCAATCAGGGGAGGGTGGTGTCCAGCCAGGCTCAACGTGAGCTCCAGGACATCCCCGTGTGGTCGGACGACCCCGTAGACCAAGGTGCAGTGACGTTCCGGTTCAGTAGCCGCAAGCAGCCGGCGGTTGAGGTCACGCAGGGTGCGACTGGGCTGGTGTCGCGGATTCGCCAGAGCGCGGAGGGTGTAGCGCGCCAAGGCAGTCACGGTCGCAGCCTCGGCGCCCTTACCGCTGACGTCTCCCAGCACGATGCCCCACGCGTGATCATCGAGCGGAAAGATGTCGAAGAAGTCACCGCCGATCTCGCGTCCGTCCCCCGCCGGCACGTACCGACCCACAACCTCCGTGCCAGGAATCCGGGGGAGCTCTCCGGGCACGAGGGACTGCTGCAGCGCGGCCGCGACCCTGGAGCGCTCGACCAGGAGCTGTGCCAGCGTCTCTTCGGCTTGGGTCCGGTCCGTGACGTCGCGCAGGATCACCAAGTTGCCGGCGGCGCGTCCACGGGGGTCTCGAAGTGGCTCGCGCCGCACCTCGTATGTCCGCGTCTGGTCAGCATCATCGCGTAGGTAGATGTGGATGGGCGCAGAGTCGCCAGGCGAGTTCGTTGCCGAGATGCTCGCGTGCACGCCGTTGGGCGAAGCCTTGGCGAGGACATCAGCCAGGTCGAGGCCGACCAGCAGGGTGCGCGACGTCTGGAGCAGGCCGGTGCCGGCGGGGTTCGCATCGGTGACGCGGCCGAAGGCGTCAAGGACGAAGACACCATCGCTCATGCTCTCGACGATGACCCCGCGGGCCAACGGGGTGAGGCGGATCAGTCGCTCCCGGAACAACCCCCAGACCAGCACACCTCCGGTCACGATGAACGCGAACGGGGTCAAGTCGATAGTCGCGAACCAGCCAACCTCGAAGTTGTGCAGCAGGTTGAACACCCAGGGCAGCAGGGCTGCGGCTACAAGGACGAGCGCCATCCTGCGGTAGGTCCCAGACAGCCGCACCATGCTCGCCACGAAGACGCAGGTGGCGGTGAGGATCATCAGGTTCGCATAGGCCAGGTGCACCCAGAACACCGGTCCAGTACCCACAACCGGCAGCGCCTGTCCAGTGGCGTTCGGCGGGTAGAAGCGCACGAGATCATGGGTGGCAGGAATGAACAAGAGCATCATGACTGCCACGGGTTCAACCGCGAGGGCTGGCAGAAGCCGTCGGGTGACGAGGTGGCCCCGGTTGGTGTACTGCAGCACGAACACAAGCCAGGACGGTGCCAGGACGGTGACGCCCAGATACTTCAGGTCACCCCAGCGGCTCTTCGTGGCGATCTCGCTGGCCGAGAGCTCGAACGCGTACGCCAGGCCCCACCAGGCCACTGCGGCCAGTAGCACCGCAAGAGCGACACCAGCATGGGAGCCGCGACGCCATCCGACGTACCCCGCCAACGCCGCCAGGAAGATCCCGGCAGTCGTCATCAGGACGGCGAACCACGGCAGCATGACTGAAATCCCCCCTGAGCGTGGCCAGTTGGTCCGCGCTCGCAACGCCGTCCACCACGGCCGTGCTCACGCTACCCCTGAGGTGAGCGAGAAGTTGGCGAAGGCGCAGATGGGTCCGTCGGCGTCCGTCAGGTCGCCAACGGGTACGGCGCGATCACCGGGAGGTACGTCGTCTGGTCGGTCGTCCACCGGTAGCCGGCGATCGAGGCGACGCTGCGCCGGCCGCTGATCATCCGGAACAGCTCGTGGACATCGGCGGTCACGGAGCCGGCGGGCTCACCCTCGCCGACCTGCCACTCCCGGCTACCGTCCCGCAGCAGGAGCGCCGGCAGCCCCTCGTGCACGAGCCGTTGGTGCAGCCAGTTGCGGTAGATCGCGAACCCGAACCGCGACACCGGGCTGGTCGGCTCCGGCGGGGCGCCGAGCGCCTCCCGCAGGTCAGCCAGGTGTACGGCGAGATCGCCGAGCGGGGCCACGACAATCCAGCCCGGCTTGCCCACCAGCGGCTCCTCGCCCGAGCGGAGGACGCTCACCCAGCGGTTCCCGTGGTGTTCCAGCCCACGAAGGAGGGCGTCGCGGTTGCGTGTCGGGTGACTCACCAGGTGGCCGGCGGTCCACTCCTCCCGCGCCTGCGCCAGCGCGGTGTCCTGCCAGGCGTCCAAGGCGCCCGCGTAGAAGTCCCCCCGGGCAGCGTCCTCGGCCACGCCGACCAGGTGTGCGGCCAGGTCTCCGACGCTCCAGCCAGGACAGGCAGGGACAGGTTCGACGAGCGCACCAGCTTCGACCCCGTCGAGCAAGGCCCGAACCTCGTGCAAGCCCTGCTCGTAGGTCCATGCGGCACGCCAGCGTGCTTTGCGCTCCTCGGTGAACACCTCGCTCGGCCGCAGGCGCTTGGTGAAGGTGTCGAGGAACTCGGTGCTCGCGGACCTGTCGGCGACCAGTCCCGAGTAGATGGCCGCGGTGCGTGATGAGGGGAAGTGGGCGGCGACGTAGGACCATTCGAAGTGACCCTCGGCGCGGTCTGTCCGCCAGGCGGCGTAGTCGGCGAGAGTCTCGCCGCGCGCGAGCGCGGTCCCGACGTACCAGCCCTGGGCCAGGGCGTCTCCGATGCCCTGGGCGGTGACTGGGTGCTTGAACAGGCCGGCGTCGCCGGCGAGCGCCCATCCTGGTCCGCTCGCCTGGTGCTCGAAGCCGCGCAGCATCGTCTCCGGTACGGCGATCACCTCGGAGATCTGCTCTGCCCGGTCGAGCAGCCGGGGGTTGAGCGTCGCCGGGAACCGGCGCAGCATCGTCGCGTACGCCGCTTCGCGCTCGGCAGCGGATCCGCGGGTCAGCTCCGGAGGGCCCGCGACATTCAGCAAGTGCACGCCGTCCTCGCAGGGCGCCGACATCAGTGCCGCATGCTCGTGGACGTCGATGTGGCACCAGTCCGCATCGGGAAGTCCTCGCCAGTACGCCAGCAGCATCGCCATCTCGCCGCGTCGCTCGCGCAGCCGGGGTAGCCCGAGCCGGCGGGCGACCGTCGAGGTGCGGCCATCGGCCCCGATCACCCAGCGCGCTTCGACGCGTTCCCCACTCCGGAGGACCACGCCCCTCACGGGGTCGTCGGAGGCGCCGGACCCAATCAGGTCGTGGACCTCACAGCCCGCCCGGAGCTCCGCGCCCGCCTCCACTGCGGTCTGTACGAGCACTGCGTCCAGCGCGATGCGCCGGATCGACATGGTCCGGTCGTGGCCGCCGATCGGCGTGAACCCTCCGGCCACTGCGTGCCCCAGGACCCGCCAGCTGTACTCGACCGGACGCAGCACGTGTGCGGCGCGGAGCCGGTCACCCGCGCCGAGCTGGTCGAGCAGGTGCAGCGAGTCCGGGAAGAGCTGGTGCGTGGAGACGGTGTCGCTGGGGAAGGTGTCGCGGTCCAGCAGCAACACCCGCTGACCGGCGCGCGCGAGCAGCGTGGCCACGGTCGCACCGGCGCAGCGGGCGCCGACCACCACCGCGTCGTACTTCTCGGTCTGCGCTGTCACGACGATTCCCTCCTGCTCTCGAACGTTCAGCGACCAGCGTGACGAGTCGGTGTGGAAGACGTGTGGAAGGGGGTCTCACCAGTGCCCACTGGGTCGCCTCCACCTCTCGGCCGCGCCGATCCCCCGATAGACCTGATCTGCCTGCCGTCGTCGTTCTTCGGCCTCCCCGTCCCGACCTCGGCCAGCAAGGAATCGCGCCCAGGACCAGAGCGCATCGGCGCGGTGCCAGGGCAGGCCGAAGTCGGTGAACACCTCGACGGCGCGGCCTTGGTGGGCGGCGGCCTGCTCGTGGTCACCGCGTGCTTCGGCGACCTCGGCACGGGCCAGCTCGACCCTGCCGGACACACCGCGCCAGTCCTCACCAGCAGCCAGGATCACGTCGCAGCGGTGGAGGTGGGCCGCGGCCGCGGTCAGGTCGTCGGCAGCGGAAAGTCGGGCCAGCTCGGCACGCGCGGCGAGCTCGGTTGGTACCTGGGGCCCGGTGCGGCCGAGATCGAGGGCCCGCTCCCATGCGGCCAGAGCTCCGTCCCGGTCACCGAGGGCGAGCGTGGCAGAGGCGAGCCACCCAAGGTTGAGGGCGGCGTCGTGCAGGTCGCCTGCAGCCTCGTCGGCGGCGACCGCGCCCGCCCAGGCGTCCCGCGCCTGCTCCCAGTCCCCGTCGAGGAAGGTCATCATCCGACGCGCCACCGCGTCCGGCCGCAGGGACGACATCACCTCGCGGGCGGAGGCAAGCTCGCCGGTGGCGGCCAGCGCCAGGGCCAGCTGGTCGACCACGGTGTCGTGGCTGTGGGCGAGCGAGGTGAACCGCGGCTGTCCGAGACCGCGCCGGCACCAGCGTCGCGCCGCCTCCGGGTCAAGCAGATAGGCATTCGCCACCAGGGCCGCGGCGTTGACCGACATCCAGCCCAGATAGGGGTCGCTCAGCTCATGAGCGGTCGCCCACGAGCGCTCGTGAAGCTCTGCCGCATCGGTGAGACGTCCCTCGTTGAACGCCGCCCAGGCCTGGGCCCAGCCGGCGAACACGGCCAGGTCCCGCCGGCCCATGTCGGCGGCGACGGCAGCCGCCCGGTCGGCGGACACAGCGAGTACGTCGGTGCGCAGCCCGAACATGGCGGCCTGGGATCGGCCGCGGTTTACGTGGAAGGCACCCTCGGACTCACCGAGCAGTCGCTCGGCGGCCTCGAAGTGCTCCAGCGCCCGTGGGATGTCCATGACGGAGTGATGCACCGAGAGCGCCCCTCCGATGCGGCTGTGCACCGTTCCCGCGGCGGAGTCCATCCCGGCGGCCACGTAGCGGCGAAGCGCTGCCTCGAGCAGCGTGACCGCCTGGTCGAACCCACGGCTCGACCTCAGGCGCAGGTTGGCGGCGACCACCGCAACCTCGGCGAGCCGTTCGTCCGATGCGTTGCCCTGCACCAGGTCAAAGGCGGCGTCCGCTTGCTCGATGGCCTCGTCCCAGGCGAAGACAGCCTTGGCCTCGTGCGCCGCCAGCAGGCTCCACTCCGCAGCCTCGTTCGGATCGGCCGCGGAACCTGCGGCCTGCAGGTGCACGGCGACCTCCGGGCTCTTGCCGCTGCCGGCCCGGAACCGCGACATCAGCGCCCTGGCCGCCTGGGCGTGGAGGCGTCGCAGCCCTGGCCCGGTGAGCTCGCCGCGCACTGCCTCCCGGGTCAGCTCGTGCGGGAAGGCGTAGCTGCCGACCCAGGATCTTCCAGACTCGACCAGCAGCCCGGCGGTCACCGCCTCGTCGAGTGCCTCAGCCAGCTCGTCCTCATCAACGTGCGTCATGTCGGCGAGCGCGTCGACGTCAACCTCAGACCCGAGAACAGCGGCGGCACGAAGAACCTCTTGCGCTGTGTCCGAGAGGGAGGTGAGTCGCAGGCGCAATGCGTCCCGCACGCTCGAGGGCACCCGCCACGGCTGCGTCTGGTCGTTGGGGCCGCCGTGTGGCGAGGCAGCCCGAGCCCTCGCCATCTCGGTGGCGTAGTAGGGGTTCCCCTCGGCGTGCTGCCACAGCTGCGTGACGGTTTCGGGGTCTGCGTCGGGCACGAGCGCACCGACCAGGGCGGCGACCTCACCTTCGCTGAGCGGGCCGACAGCGAGGCGCTCGACCAGGTCGCCGGCGGCCACGGCGCCGAGGATCTCGAGCAGCGGTGGATGCCGACCCCCGGGCGGGTCCCGATAGCAGATGACGACCAGCAGACCCGCCGGGGCGTGGTCCACGAGATGGCGCAACAGCAATGAGCTGGCTCGGTCGATACGGTCGGCGTCCTCGATGACGAGCAGGACCGGTCCCGCGAGTGCGAGCCGGCCGAGAACCCACTCGACCGCTTTGTACAGCGACAGTCGCTGGTCGTCGTACGGCGCGGTGCCGCGGTCCTGCGAGGAGCTGTCCGTGCCTTCAACAAGCAGCGCCACGTCCCGGGCCACGGGTGCGGGCGCATCCCTGAGGGCGTCCGCGATGCCGCCGCTGCTGCGCATCGCGCCCGCGACCGAGTGGTACGGCGCACCCCCGCTCTCGCACCGGCCCACCAGCACGGTTTGCCCCTCCTCGGCCAGCCGATGGGCCAGCCCGGCCACAACACGGGTCTTGCCGATGCCGGCCTCACCCGAGAGGAGAAGCAGCCGCCGGCCACCCTCGGCCACCGTCCGCCAAGCCGCCTCGACCCGCGCCACCTCTTCGGTCCGACCCACCAGCGGCGTCCTCGTCGCGGCGGCCAGCACGGCGTCCGAGAGCTGGGGTGTCGCCCGCCCAACCGGCGTGGGTGGCGGCGTCGGAGCAGCGGTGGCGCCTAGCAGTACCGGGTCCTGCCGGAGGACCGCCTGGGCCAGGTCCTGCAGCTCTGGACCGGGATCCAGTCCCAGCTCCTCGGCGAGCCGCTCGCGCGTCGCGGTGTACGCCGCCAGCGCATCTGCCTGCCGACCGGATCGATAGAGCGCAACCATCAGCTGGGCGCAGAACCGCTCCCGAAACGGATGCGCAGCGACCAGCCCCTGCAGCTCGCCGACGACGTCCCCGTGCCGGCCGGAGGCCAGCTGTGCCGTGGCGAGGGTCTCCAGGGCGACCAGGTGGAGCTCCTGCAGCCGCGCTTCTTCGGCCCCCGCCGCGTCGACGTCATCGAGGTCGGCGTACGGCTGCCCACGCCACAGCTCGAGGGCCTCGCGGACCCGCTGCACGGCCCGCTCCGCGTGACCAAGTCCCAGCGCCTCCTGCCCCAGACCCACGAGCTGCTCGAACCGGTCGGCGTCGACCTGCCCCGGAGCGAGCACCAGGGTGTAGCCGGCGGGACCGGTGACGAGCGTCTGGTCCAGGGCCGCCTCGGCCAGGCGACGACGCAGATGGGAGATGTGGCTGCGGAGAGTCACCTCTGCACCCTTGGGCGGGGTCTCGCCGTACAAGCTCGCCGCCAGCCGGTCCGGCGGGACCGCCCGGTTGCGATGCAGCACGAGCAGCGTCAACAGCTGGCGCGACTTCGGGCCACCCAGGGCCAGCCGACCGGCCCCGGGCCTGTCGACCTCGATCGGTCCGAGGATCGCGAACAGAGGGTCGGACGTCATCGCCACCTCGGCACTTTAGTGGTCCGTCTGCGGATTGGCGCGGCTTCGCGGCGCCCTCCACACAACTTCCACGGCGGCTCCACGCCCGACGCCCACGGTTGTGCTCACAACAACCCAACCGCACGAAAGAAGGAACCGATGACAGTCACGACCGACGCTCCCGCACTCGAGGCCCTCAAGCACAAGCAGCAGGGAATCTGGAGCAGTGGCGACTACAACAAGATCGCCGCCATCACCGTCCCCGTGTCCGAGACCCTGGTCGAGGCGGCCGAGCTCGCTCCCGGGGCCCGAGTCCTGGACGTCGCCACCGGCACCGGACATGTGGCACTGGCCGCCGCCCGGCAGTTCGGACAGGTCAGCGCGGTGGACTACGTGCCCGCCCTGCTGGAGGTGGCCCGCCGTCGCGCAGCCGCCGAAGCCCTGCCGATCGAGCTGGAGCAGGCCGACGCCGAGAACCTGCCGTATGACGACAACACGTTCGACGCGGTGCTGTCCGCACTCGGTGTCATGTTCACCGCCGACCACGCGCGGGCTGCGGCCGAGCTGGTCCGGGTATCCCGTCCGGGCGGCACGATCGGGTTGGCGAACTGGACTCCGGAGGGGTTCATCGGACAGCTGCTCGCGACCGTGGGCCGCCATGTCCCGCCGCCGCCGGTAGCCAAGCCACCGACCCGCTGGGGAAAGCCCGACGCGGTGCGGGAGCTGCTGGGCGAGGGCGTCGCGGACGTGCGGTTCGAGAAGCGCACCGTCACCCAGCGGTACGCCTCTCCCGAGCACTTCGCCGACTACTTCCTGACCTACTACGGACCCACCCACATGGCGGCCAAGAGCCTCTCCGATGACGGCCGGGTCGCCCTTCGCGACGACATCGTCGGGCTTGCCCGTGCTGCGAACACCGCCCACGACGGTTCCTTCACCAGCCGGTGGGAGTACCTCGTCAGCATCGCCCACAAGCGCTGATTTTCACCAACAACACAAGGAGATCCCGATGTTTTCAACACTTACAAAACTCGGCGCCGCGGTCGCGGTGGTCATGGCAGTCATGTCGACTCTCGCTGGGGCCGCACCGGCCTCAGCCGCCGACCCGAACTACCAGCAGGGCTACGCCAGCTACCAGTACGCCGCCGGCACCGCGTACACCAACGCCAGCGGCTTCGTCGGCTGCCCGGCCGGCACCAAGGTCGTCACCACCGGGGCGACCTCGGGCGACCGGGACAGCATGCTGTCGGGCGGGTCCACCACGTACGACGGCACCCGTGGATTCCACGCTGCCTGGGGCCACGACAGCAGAACCTTGCAGCTGAGGACCACGTGTGTGGCCAACTCGAGGCTGGCCGGGTCCTTCCCGACCACGCTGACTGTCCGGGACCACCGCACCGGCTGGCGCTCGTACGTCAAGAGCGTCACCTGCCCCGCGGGGACGGTTGCCTATGGAGGTGGCGGAAACGAGCTGACCGGCGGGGTGCCGACGGGTCGCCTGTACACCTTCGGCTCGATGCCCACCGGCAACGGGTGGACGTACGGCGCCGCCGGCACGCTCGGCACCTCGCAGCTCGCAGTCGGCGCGCACTGCGTGCCCAGGGCGAAGCTCGGGAACATCGTCACGGTGACGAACACCGCGACGAGGCCCGACGTGACTGGCCGGCCGCAGATCTTCGCCAGCGCACGCTGCCCGAGTGGGTACTTCGCGTTCGCGGGCGGGGCCTTCTACCACCCGACCGGCTCGACCACCCCTGAGTGGCGCGGCTACCTCACGACGTCGGACATCGCCGCCGACGAACGTGGCTGGTTCGCGCTGGGGACCACTTGGTACCCGGGCACCCAGCTGACCAGCGTGGCGCGCTGCACCGACAGGCTCGGCTGAGCAACCACACACCCAGAGGCGGCTCGACGCACAAATGCGTCGAGCCGCCTTTCGGCTTTTCGCAAATCAGCGCCCAGCGCGCGGCGCGCCAACACCGAGGCCGAGGTGGGCAGGCCTTTCCAGCGCCTCGTGAGCTGCCAGGGCCATCTGTACGACGGCGGCCCGCTCTGGTGGGAACGGAGCGACGCGGCCCGTGTCGTGGTCCATGTGGAGGAACAGGTACTCGCCGGTCAGGACGGGTACGCCGTCATCGGCGAGGACCGTGGTGTGGATGCGAAGCCGCTTCGCGTCGGCGGCGACGACCAGCGTCTCGGCGTGCAGCTTCGAACCAGGGCCGACCTCATTGAGGTATCGCAAGTGTGCCTCCACCGTGTACATGGCGCATCCCGTTGCCTCTCGGTACGCCGCGCCGAGGTCGAGGGCATCGAGCAACAACTCGTTGGCTTCGCTGCACACGACGGCGTAGGCGGAGTCCGTCATGTGGCCGTTGTAGTCGAGCCATTCGGTGCGTACGCCGGAGCCGTAAGCAGCGAACGCACACCCGGGCTGAACGTCGCTCGTCATGTGCCTGTCCCGCTCCACCGGATCGACTGCCCGATCTCGGTCGCGGCTTCCTGCACGAGCACGCCTAGTTCGGGGAACCTGGTCTCCGGCACTCGCGATCGTGGCCCCCAGAGGCTGACGACGGCGAACGGTCTTCCGCGTTGGTCCAGGACGGGCGCGGACACGCCGTACAGCGTCTCCTCGAGCTCACCGGCGCAGGTCCCGTAACCGCGCCGGCGCGTCTCTGCCAGCTCAGCACGCAGGGCTGCCTGGGTGGTGATCGTGGTCTTCGTGTATGACGTGAGGGGTTGGTCGAGGAGCGCGAGCAGCTCGTTCTCGGGAAGCCAGGCGAGCAAGGCCTTTCCGGACGACGTGGCGTGCAGCGGCACATGGCGGCCCAGCCAGTTGGCGGACAGCACCGAGGGTGGCGCGACTTCGGCAACATAGGTAAGGCTGAGCCGCTGTGCGATGGCGAGGTCGGCGGTCTCGCCGGTGCGCTCGCTGAGCCGGACCAGCACGCCGTGGGCCTGACGGGTCAGCCCCACGATGCTGCCGGACGCGGCCAGTCGCGCTACGGCGAGGCCGACGGTGTAGCGGTGCGTCGCAGGGTCGACGTGGATCAGGTCGTAGGCCTCCAACGTGGCGAGCAGCCTCCAGGCCGTTGCGCGGTTGAGGCCGCAGGTGGTCGCGAGGGCAGCGACCGTCTCGCCCTCGGGGGCACCGTCAGCCACCGCTTCCAGCAGCATGATGGCGCGCTCGACGGACTGCACCAGGCCGCGCGCGGGCTCCTGTCGATCCGCTGTCATCTGCACCTCCGCATTGCGATCGAACTTTCTGTCAGCACTCAAAAGAAGTCCTTGACGGCCCCGATCCATCCGTCTATGTTCTTTGCATCATAGTAACAGGCATTGCACATGATGCAAACAGCAGGTTTCTCGGGGGATAGCGAAACCGGATCCGCGGCGGAGGCGCCGTCGACCGGCCGAACCGCAGGGAGGTCCCGGGTGATGGGCAGCTCGACCACTCCCCAGCAGCGCTGGGACCGCCCGGAAACTGGGCCGGAGACTGTTCCGGTGCCGGGGCCGGTGCCTGCTCCGCTACGGCTGTACGGCACCGCCGTGCAGCCGGAATGGGTCGACTACAACGGCCACATGAGCGAGTGGTGCTACCTGCTGGTGATGGGTGAGAGCTCGGACGCGTTCTTCCGCTACGTCGGGATCGACGACGACTACCGGGCGTCGGGCGCGTCCCTGTTCACGGTCGAGACGCACATCCGAAACCTGCGCGAGGTGTCCGAAGGAGCTGAGCTCTCGCTGACGCTCCAGGTGCTGGGCGTCGATGCCAAGCGGGTGCATCTGGCCCACGAGCTGATCGGCCCGGACGGCAGCCTGGTCGCGACTGGCGAGCAGCTGCTGGTCCATGTCGACCTGCGGGCCGCCAAGGTCTCACTGCTCCCCGTCGCACTGTTCGGCCGGCTCCAGCAGATCGCGGACGCACACGCGGCCCTGGCGTGGCCCGACTGGGTCGGGCACGTGATGGGCATCCCGTCGCAGGGCGAGGGCGCCGCCCGTTCAAGCAGGAAGGCCGGTGCGGCATGGACTTCCAGCTGACGGACGAGCAGCGGACGATCGTGGCGACTGTGCAGGAAGTTCGTCGAGAAGGAGCTCTACCCGTTCGAGGAGGAGGTGGAGCGACTCGACGACGTACCACCCGACGTGGTGGAGACAATCCGCTCCAACGCCCTGCACGCCGGGATCTACGCCGCGAACATGCCGGTGGAGCTGGGCGGTGGCGGACTGGACCCAGTCAGCCTGACCCTCACCGAGATCGAGCTCGGCCGGACGTCGTACGCCTTGCAGATGCTGGTCGCCCGGCCGAGCAACATTCTCCAGGCCTGCAGGGGCGACCAGGTCGACCGCTACCTGCTGCCGACGGTCCGCGGTGAGCGGCACGACTGCCTGGCGATGACCGAGCCGGGCGCAGGGTCCGATGTCCGCAGCATGACCACTCGGGCGAGACACGTCGGTGAGCAATGGGTGATCGACGGCACCAAGCACTTCATCTCCCATGCCGACATGGCCGACTTCGTCGTACTGTTCGCGGCCACCGGCGTCGAGGAGACCCCCCGGGGACCCCGGAACCTGATCAGCGCGTTCCTCGTGGACCTCGACGCTCCGGGCGTGCGGCTTCATCGCGGGTCGAGCTGTGTGTCGCATCGCGGCTACCACCAGTGTGAGCTCGTCTTCGACGGTTGCCGGGTGAGTGGCGACCAGCTGCTCGGTGAGGCCGGCTGCGGGCTCGAGCTGATGGATCAGTGGTTGGGAGCCAGCCGGCTCACCGTCGCCGCGAACAGTGTCGGCCGCGCCCGTCGGGTGCTCGACGCGACCCTCGACTGGGCAGCGACGCGCAGACAGTTCGGCCAACAGATCGGCAAGTTCCAGGGCGTCGGGTTCCAGCTGGCCGACATGTCCGTTGCCCTCGAGGCCGCGGAGCTGCTGACCATGCAGGCCGCGTGGAAGCTGGATCAGGACCGGATGACGGCACAGGACGCGGCCATGGCGAAGCTGTTCGCCTCCGAGACACTTGGCCGCGTCACCGACACCGCCGTCCAGGTCTTCGGTGGCACCGGGTTGATGAGCGACGCGCCCGTCGAACGCTGGTGGCGCGATGCCCGCGTCGAGCGCATCTGGGACGGGACCAGCGAGATCCAGCGGCACATCATCGCGCGAGCCCTCCTGCGCCCGAGGGAGCGGTCAGCGTGAACAACCAAACCTGCGTCCACCTCGACGTCGACGGCCAGATCCTCGTCATCACCGTTGACCGACCGAAGGCCAACGCCATCGACGCGGCCACGAGCCGGGACCTGTACGACGCCTTCGCACACCTGCGAGACGACCCCTCGCTCCGGGTCGGCATCTTGACCGGCGCGGGAGACCGCTTCTTCAGTGCCGGCTGGGACCTCAAGGCAGCAGCCGCGGGCGAACCGGCCGACGCAGACTGGGGGCCGGGCGGGTTCGCCGGCCTGACCGAGTTCTTCGACGTCGCGAAACCTGTCATCGCCGCAGTGAACGGGCTGGCCGTCGGCGGCGGCTTCGAGCTGGCGCTCGCTGCTGACCTGATGGTGGCGGCCGACCACGCCGAGTTCGCGTTGCCCGAGGCGACCCTCGGCCTCGTCGCCGACTCAGGTGGCCTGCTGCGGCTCCCCGCCCGGATCCCCAGAGCCGTCGCTTGCGAGCTGATGCTCACGGGCCGGCGGATGGGGGCGTCGGAGGCTGTCGGCTGGGGACTCGTCAACGAGGTCGTCCCCGGGGCGCAGCTCCTGGACGCCGCCATGCGTCTCGCGGCAAGTATTTGCGCGAGTGCGCCGCTGTCGGTCGCAGCCACCCTCGAGGTGCTCAGGGAGACCGAGGGCCAGACCATCCGGCAGGGGTTCGCGACGCTGCGAAGCGGTCTTTCGTCCTACTCACAGGTCAACACCTCCGCCGACGCACAAGAGGGGCCACGCGCGTTCGTCGAGGGGCGCCCGCCCCGCTGGCACGGCAGCTGACCCGCCACCGATTCCACACCCGAAACCCGCTGACAAGTCCCTGAAGGAGCCCCGATGCGCAACATGAGCACCTCCGCATTCATCACCTGCGCCCTCACCGGCGCGGGCGACCTGACCGGCATGAAGCACCACGCCCCGATCACACCGGAACAGATTGCGGACGCCGCCATCGAGGCAGCCCTCGCCGGCGCGGCGATCGTGCACATCCACGTCCGCAATCCCGAAACCGGCCGTGGTGCCCGAGACGTCGAGTACTACCGCGAGGCCGTCGAGCGGATCCGTGCCTCCGCGACAGATGTGGTCATCAACCTGACCACGGGCATGGGCGGTGAGATCGTCCTCGGTGGCGCGGAGACGCCGCTGCCACCCAGCCCGGCCGGCACCGACATGGCAGGTGCGACCGAGAGGCTCGTCCACGTCGAGGAGCTGCGGCCGGAAATCTGCACCCTGGACGCGAGCACGATGAACTTCGCGGCCGGTGGCGACTACATCATGGTGAACACGCCCGACATGGTCCGCGCCATGGCCAAGATCATCAAGAACATCGGGGTCCGCGCCGAGATCGAGGTCTTCGACACCGGTGACCTGGTGCTGGTCCGCGAGCTGGTTGCCGAGGGGGTCATCGACGATCCCGCGTTGGTGCAGCTGTGCATGGGGATTCCGTACGGCGCACCGAACGACCCGCTGACCCTGATGGCGATGATCAACCAGCTGCCGGAAGGGGCGGTCTTCTCCGCGTTCTCCGTCGGCCGGTTCCAGCTGCCGTACGCCGCCATGGCAGTCCTGCACGGCGGGAACGTCCGCGTCGGCCTGGAGGACAACCTGTACCTCTCGCGCGGCGTGCTGGCCACGAACGGACAGCTGGTCGAGCGAGCCACCACCTTGCTCGAGGCGATGAACATCCGCATCCTCGGGCCGGCCGAGGTGCGCGAACAGCTGGGACTGGTAAAGCATGGCTGAGACCGTGACTCCCGCTGTGCTGGACGGCCTCCCGCAGACCGTCGGGCTGATTGGCGGTGGGGTCATCGGTGGCGGGTGGGCGGCACGCTTCCTGCTCGGGGGCGTGGACGTCCGCCTCTACGACCCCGACCCGGAGGCAGGTCGCAAGCTTGCGGAGATGCTCGACAACGCCCGCACGGCCGTCCGTGCGCTGAGCGCCGCGCCCCTGCCGGCCGAGGGCTCCTGGGTCGTGGTCGGGTCAGTCGCCGAGGCAGTCTCCGGCGTGCAGTTCGTCCAGGAGAGCGCGCCGGAACGCCTGGACGTGAAACGTGCGCTGCTTGCCGAGGTGAGTGCGGCAGCAGGCGAAGACGTCGTGATCGCCTCCTCCACGTCCGGGTTGCTGCCGTCGCGGCTGCAGGCGCAGATGTCCGCGCCAGAGCGCCTCGTCGTCGGCCACCCGTTCAACCCCGTGTACCTGTTGCCTCTGGTGGAGATCTGCCCGGGTGAACAGACCTCGGCGAGTTCCGTCGAGCGGGCCTCCGCCGTCTACACCGCGCTCGGCATGCGCCCCCTGCTCGTCCGGCGTGAGGTCGACGGGTTCATCGCCGACCGGCTGCTCGAAGCCCTCTGGCGCGAGGCCCTCTGGCTGGTTGCCGACGACGTGGCCACCGTGGAGGACGTCGATGACGCCATCCGCTTCGGTGCGGGCCTTCGCTTCGCGTCGATGGGCACGATGCTGACCTACCGGATCGCCGGCGGCGAGGGTGGCATGCGGCACTTCATGAGCCAGTTCGGCCCTGCTCTCCAGTGGCCGTGGACCAAGCTGACGGACGTTCCCGAGCTCACCGACGACCTGCTGGACCGCCTCGAGAAGCAGTCCGACGCCCAGGCCGAGGGTGCGTCGGTGCGTGAGCTCGAACAGCGCCGGGACGAGTGTCTCGTCGCGGTCCTGCGAGGACTGCGTGACGTCCGGTACGGCGCCGGCGAGGTGGTCGCGTCGTACGACGAAGCTCTCCGGAGACGGGCTGAACCCGACCCGTCAGGTCCGTCAATGCAGGAGGCTCGGGCCGTGGCGAAGGGGGCGGGGTAACACAACCGTCCGCCGGAAGCACCCGACCGTGGTTCCGCCGATGACGCAAGCAGATACGTGCAGCTTTCCTTTTCCAGCCCACAGGAGGTACGTCCGCAATGAACACCAAACCATCCCGTCGCTTCCGGCTGATTGCCGCGGCGACGTTCACGGCAGCGATTGCCACGCTGACCGCGTGCTCTTCCGCAACCACGCCTACCAGTACCGACTCAGAGACCGGCGCCAAGGGCGACCCCAAGCCCGGGGGCAACCTGCGCGTGGGAATCGTCGGCGGCTCCGCCAAGGACACCCTGGACGCCCACGCGCCGGTCACGCATCCCGACGAAGCACGCGTGATCTCGCTCTATGACACGCTGGCGACCTACGACGTCGAGCACAAGGTGGAGATGTCACTGGCCGACACGATCACCCCTTCGGCGGATGCGAAGACGTGGACCGTAGCCCTGCGTGACGGCCTGAAGTTCAGCGACGGGAGCCCGATCACGGCTGACGACGTGATCTACACGTTCCGACGCATCACCGACCCCAAGGACCCCAAGGCCGGTGCGACGGCGCTTGAGGACCTCGAGCGCGACCAGATGAGGGCCACCGACGAGAAGACGATCGTCTTCCCGTTCAAGGAGCCCTTCGCGACCTTCCCGGATGCGGTGGCGCAGTACGGCGTGGGCATCGTCCCGGACGGCTACGACCCGGCCAAGCCGGTGAGCTCCGGCCCGTTCATGCTCAAGTCGTTCACACCTGGCCAGCAGAGCACCTTCGTCCGTAACCCCAACTACTGGCGCGAGGGCGAGCCGTACGTCGACAGTCTCGTCATCATCGACTTCCCGGACGACACGGCTCGCGTCAACGCCCTGCTCGGCGGACAGGTCGACGCCATCGACCAGCTGCCGCTCGGCCAGATCAAGGTGGTCGAGGCCAACCCCGAGCTCAAGGTCCTCGAGTCCGAGACGGGCTCCTGGATCCCGTTCACCATGCGCGTGGACCAGGCACCCTTCGACGACGTACGGGTGCGACAGGCACTTCGGTTGATCGTGGACCGTGAGCAGATGGTGGACCAGGTGCTCGGTGGGCACGGCACGGTCGGCAACGACATGTACGCGCCGCTCGACGCTTGCTACCCCTCGGACATCGAGCAGCGGACCCAGGACATCGATGAGGCGAAGAAGCTGCTGGCCGACGCGGGCAAGAGCAACCTCACGATCGAGCTGACCACGTCTCCGGTGGCCGCAGGGCTGGTCGAGGCGGCTCAGGTGTTCGCGGAGCAGGCCAAGGAAGCGGGTGTGACCGTCAAGGTCAACAAGGTGGACTCCGGTGTCTTCTACGGAGAAGGCAAATACCTGGAGTGGCTGTTCGCGCAGGACTTCTGGTTCACCCGCGACTACCTGCCCCAGACGGCAAACTCCGGCTTCACCAGCTCGCCGTACAACGAGACCCACTGGAACAACAAGGAGTGGAACGACCTGGTGCAGCAGGCCAACGCCACGGTCGACCAGACGAAGCGGTGCGAGCTGATCAAGCAGGCACAGCAGATCGAGTTCGACGAGGGCGGCTACATCATCTGGGGCTTCCCGAACAACCTCGACGCCCACCGTGCCGCGGTGCAGGGGTTGGTCCCGGACAAGAGCGGCATCCCGTTGTCGTACTACGGGTTCCGCAAGGTCTGGCTCAACGAGTAGTCGAAGCCAACTCAGACATAACGAGAACAGGGACACGAGGAGGAGGAAAGCATGCGTCGAATGCTCGCCAGACGCGCGCTGTTCGGGGTCTTCACGCTCTGGGTCGTCTCGCTCGTGGTGTTCCTTGCCACGCAGGCACTGCCGGGTGACGCCGCTCGGGCGCTCCTGGGCCGTGAGGCAACCCCCGAACGGCTCGCCGCCCTGCGCGAGCGCCTCCGCCTCGGTGAGTCGTTGCCGAGCCAGTACATCCACTGGCTCGGCGACACTCTCACCCTCGACCTCGGTGACTCGCTGGCGAACAGCTTGCCAGTCACCGAGCTGATGGGGCCGGCTCTGGTCAACTCCAGCGTCCTGATGCTCTGCGCGGCCCTCATCGCGGTCCCGCTCTCGATCGCCATCGGCACCTGGAGCGCCCTGAAGCGCAACAGTGCCGTCGACCAGATCACCTCCGTCATCACTCTGGTGTTGGCGGCACTGCCAGAGTTCGTGGTGGGCATCTTGCTGGTCCTGGTGTTCTCCACAGGCTTCCTGCACGTCCTCCCGGCAGTCGTGGTCGTGCCCCCGGGTGAGCACGTCTGGAACTATCCGAACCAGCTGGTCCTGCCAACCCTCACGCTCGTGCTGGCGGTGTCGCCGTACATCATCCGCATCATGCGGGCGACCATGCTCGAGGTGCTCGACAGCGAGTACGTCCAGCAGGCGAGGCTCAAGGGACTGCCGGAGCGAACGGTGATCCTCCGGCACGCACTACCGAACGCGATCGGACCGGTCGCACAGGTGATCGCGCTGCAGCTCGCCTGGTTGATCGGTGGCGTCGTCCTCGTGGAGTTCCTCTTCCGGTACCCCGGAATCGGGTTCCAGCTCACGGATTCCGTGACCAACCGTGACCTGCCGTTCGTCCAGGCACTCGTGCTCGCGATCGCACTCTTCTACGTGGTCGTCAACCTGCTCGCCGACATCGTCACCCTGGTCGCCAACCCGAAGGTGAGGACCGCGCGATGACCTTCCCCGTCCCCTCGGTCACACCGCCCATCGGAAGGAAGCCCAAGGGCGGCGGCAACCTCGTCGTCCGGGCCTTGCGCACGACGAGCACCAAGGTCGGGCTGCTGCTGACTCTCCTGGTGCTCGGCGTGGCCTTTGTCGGCCCGCTCTTCAGCCCCCACTCCCCGAGCGAGTTCGTCGGCACACCCTTCTCACCGGCAGGAACCGGCGGCCCGTTCGGGACCGACAACCTGGGCCGCGACGTGCTCTCCCGTTTCCTCCACGGTGGGGACACGCTGATGGTGCTCTCGATCCTCGCCACCGCGATCGGTGTTGGCCTGGGTGCCGCGGTCGGGGTGCTGGCGGCGTACGCCCGTGGGTGGGTCGACGAGGTCCTGATGCGCACCGGTGACGTCGCGCTGGCGTTCCCGCAGATCGTGCTCGCGCTCCTGTTCCTCTCCATCATCGGCCCCAAGCTGTGGCTCCTGGTCGTGATGGTGGCGGTCGGTCACCTGCCGCGGACCGCGCGCGTCGTACGCGGTGCAGCAACCGCCGTCGTCGAACGCGACTTCGTCAAGGCTGCCGAGGCGGTGGGCATTCCACGCTGGCGCATCATGCTCGGGGAGGTCGTCGCCAACATCACCGGCACGCTCGCCGTGGAGTTCGGCCTGCGCCTGACCTACTCGATCGGCCTGGTCGCCGGCCTGAGCTTCCTCGGCCTGGGGGCGCAGCCACCGGCCGCTGACTGGGGCCTGATGATCAACGAGAACCGGATCGCCCTGACCGTGCAGCCCTGGGCCGTCGCGTTGCCTGTCATCGCGATCGCCATCCTGACCGTAGGGACCAACCTGATCACCGACGGTCTGGCCAGGGCATCCATCGGCAGCGACCAGGGGGTGGAGAAGTGAGCACCGAGCCCGTCGCCCGCGCAGCGCTCGTCGTCGACGGACTGCGGATCGTCGGCGTGCCCTCAATGGCCAGCATCGTCGACGAGCTGGTCCTCGAGCTGCGACCGGGCGAGATCCTGGGCGTGGTGGGGGAGTCCGGGTCAGGCAAGACCACGGTCGGTCTAGCGCTGCTCAACTACTGCAAGCCGTCCACCCGAGTCGACGGTGGAGCTGTGTTCGTCGGCGACCAGGAGCTCGCCGGTCTCTCGTGGCGCGAGGTGCGGCAGCTGCGCGGTCGCACCGTCTCCTACATCCCCCAGTCGCCGGCATCGGCGCTCAACCCGGCGCTGCGGATCAGGACCCAGCTCAAGGAGTGCCTCAGCGGGAACACCGAGTCCGTCATGGAGCGCGTCCGCGAAGTGCTCCGCGAGGTTGCGTTGCCCGACGACGACCAGTTCCTCGCCCGCTACCCGCACCAGCTCTCCGGTGGTCAACAGCAGCGGATCGCCATCGCGATGGCATTCGCCGCTCGCCCGGCGCTGATCGTCCTCGACGAGCCGACGACCGGCCTCGACGTCAGTACGCAGGACCACGTGCTGCACACGATTCGCGACATGTGCAAGACGTACTCCAGCGCCGCGGTCTACATCAGCCACGACATGGCAGTCGTGACCGAGCTCGCGGACCGCATCGCGGTCATGTACTCCGGCCGGATCGTCGAGATGGGCGAGGCCTCGGAGATCCTGGCAAACCCACAGCATCCCTACACGGCGCGCCTGCTGCTGGCGGTCCCCGACCTGGACGCCCGCCGCCCGATGGTCGGAATCCCTGGAAACGCCCCCTCGCCCATGGCCCGCCCCACGGGCTGCTCGTTCTCGCCACGTTGCCCGCTCGCCGATGACAAGTGCCGGGAGCTGGCACCGCCGGAGACGAAGACCGGGCCACGTCACACGGTGCGGTGCTTCAAGGCGGGTGAGCCGCTTGCGCGGCCGACCAGCGCCGGGGCAACGAGCGGATGGGCGGCCGACAACGACGCGGTCATCGAGATCCGCAACCTGCAGGCGGACTATGGCGGCGGGTCGGTGCTCGAGGACATCGACCTTTCGGTGCAGGCCGGAGAGTGCCTTGCCCTGCTCGGTGAGTCCGGTTCCGGCAAGACCACGCTGGCACGCTGCATCGCCGGTCTCCACGCAGGCTTCACCGGCGAGCTTCTCCTCGACGGGAACCCGCTCGCGCGGAGCAGCTTCAAGCGCAGCAAGGAGGAGCGGCGCCGGATCCAGTACATCTTCCAGAACCCCTACGAGTCGCTGAACCCGCGTCGCACCGTGCGCGAGCTCATCTTGCAGCCCGTACGTGCGGTGCGCGGACGGGTGCCAGACCCCGAAGAGACGGTGCTCAAGGCCCTGCAGCTCGCCTCGTTGCGGCCCGACCACGCCGATCGCTACCCCGGCCAGCTCAGCGGTGGGGAGCGGCAACGGGTGGCGATTGCCCGTGCGCTGGCCACCGAGCCACAAGTCTTGGTCTGCGACGAGATCACCTCGGCCCTGGACGTCTCGGTGCAGTCCTCGCTGGTCGAGCTGTTGCGCGGGCTTCAGTCCGAGATGGGCCTGACCCTGCTGTTCATCACCCACAACATCGCGCTCGTCCGCAACATCGCCCACCGGGTCGCCGTACTGGAGGCCGGCCGCATCGTCGAGTGTGGACACGTGGAGGGCGTCTTCGGCGACCCGCAGCACGTCTACACAAGATCGCTGATGGAGGCCACCCCGAACTTCCAGCTTCCCGAAAGGCTCTACGCGCCGACGCAGCCCGCCGGGACGAGCCTGGAGGATTGAACCGATGAGCGACCTGGTGGTGGCCCAGGACGGGTTCGATGCCCTCGGCCCGGAGGTTCGAGAGGCGAGCCTGGCCACCGGGCGCACGGTGCACTACATCGCGGAGGGCCAGCCCGGCTGGCACACGTTGCTCTTCTTCGGCGGCGCGGGGACGACCGTGCGCGCGTTCAGGCTGCTGGAGTTCGCGCGCACCATGCGCCAGCAGCTGCGAATCAGGGTCGTGTCGGTCGAGCGCAACGGGCTCGGGCAGACCCCGTTCGACCCGGAGGTCGGCCTCGAAGAGCACGCCGCAGACGTCTGGTCGGTGCTGGACCAGCTGCAGATCGACGAGGTCTCGGTGGTTGCCATCTCGGGCGGAGGGCCGTACGCCGCGCACGTGGCCGGCGTACATCCCGAACGGATCCGGTCACTGCACCTGGCCTGCGCACTGTCCGACCGCCTTGACCTCACGGACGCAGCCCTGTCGCCCGACAGGATCGCTGCGGACCCGTCGTTGTGGTGGCGGTTCCCAGCCGACAGCCCGGTCCACCGGATCCCAGGGTTCGCCGACTCGGTCCTCGAGGAGGCGACCCGCGGCGTCTTCGCCCGCGGTCGGGACACACCACCTGACGGTCTGACCCAGGCTTTCGCGCTGTACCGGGAGGCGAAGCTGCCGGACCTGTCGTCGGTCGACGCGCCCGGCTTCCTGTACTGGGGGAGTGCTGACGAGGTGGTCCCCCTCCACCACCTGCACCAGTGGCGCGCGGCTCTGCACAACGTCCTCCGCACCAGGATCTACGACGGCGAGGGGCACGACGTGCAATACCGGCACTGGGACCAGATCCTCGCTGACGTCGCGTTCCTCGGAGACCGGGTCGTCATCTGCACGAACGGGCAGACGCTCATGGTCTCAACGGACCGGGCCGATGAGCTGGTCGCGGCAGGAGCGACGCTCGGGCTGTGTGCCTGGGCAAACGGCCACCTCGAGAGCGAGAAGGACGCCCATGACGTCGACGTCCGGCCTTGGGCGTGACCTCACTTCGTTGTTCGCACCCCGTTCGGTGGCAATCCTCGGTGCGAGCGACGACTCCTCGAAGTGGGGCCATTCGCTGAGCAGGCACATGGTGGGCGCCGGGTCCGAGGCCGAGATCCACCTGGTCAACCGCAAGGGAACACCAGTCCTCGGGCGTCCCACGGTCCGATCGCTCGCCGAGGCAAGGGTCGCCAATGGAGGCCCACTCGACCTGGTTGCCATCTGCGTTCCCGCCGCGGGCTTTCTGCAGTCGCTCGACGACGCGCTCGCGGCGGGTGCGCGCGCCGTCGTCGCGATCACCGCGGGACTGGCGGAGGTCGACGCAGATGGTGCGCGCATCGAAGCCGAGGCGCGGGACCGCGTGCGCAAGCACGGCGCACTGCTTGTCGGGCCCAACTGCCTCGGCGTCGTCGACACCACGACCAAGCTCCAGCTGAGCAGCGAGCTCCTGCCTGCCGGCTCGATCGCCGTACTCAGCCAGAGCGGAAACATCGTGATCGACCTCGCCGACCTCATGCGGGAACGCGGAGTCGGCATCGCGCGCTTCGTCTCCCTGGGCAACCAGTCGGACCTCGGCCTGGTCGACTTCATGCAGGCATGCGTCGAGCATCCCGGCACGGAGTCGGTGGCCGTGTACGTCGAGGACTTCGTGGATGGTCGGGCCTTCATCGGCGCGGCCCGCGCCCTGCGCGCGGTGGGCAAGCCCGTCGTACTGCTCGCACCCGGGCGCTCCGCCGGCGCGACCCGCGGAGCCGCGTCCCACACGGGTTCCCTCACCAGCGAGGCGCAGGTGGTCGATGCCGCCTGTGCGGCCGCAGGGGTGCACCGCGTCGAGACTCCGGAGCAGATGGTCGACCTCCTGGTCGCACTCGGATCGCGTCGCCTCTGCAGCGGTCGGAGGATCGCCGTACTCACCGACGGCGGTGGCCATGGGGCCGTTGCGGCGGATGCCCTCGCCTCCGCCGGACTCGAGGTCCCGCTGCTGGGTCCCGCCCTGGGCCGGCAGCTGACCAGCGCGCTCTGGGCGAACTCGACCGTGGACAACCCGGTCGACCTCGCCGGCGCCGGCGAGCAGGACGCGTCTAGGTACGCGAGCGCCGTCTCGGTGCTGCTGGGGTCCGACGAGGTGGATGCCGTGCTGCTCACCGGATACTTCGGCGGCTACGCCGCAGGGACCTCAAGGCTCGCCGAACCGGAGCTCGCCGCTGCCGGCGAGATCGCCCGCATCACCGCCGCGCAGTCGAAGCCGGTCGTGGTGCACACGATCTACCCGCGCAGCCCGAGCTGCCAGATCCTCAGCGCCGCGGGCATTCCGGTCCACAGGGACGTGAGGCGGGCAAGCCGCGTGCTCGCGGGACTGGCTTCGACGGAACCCCATGCGGTGCTCGACCCTGTCGAGCTGCCCCGACCCGCCGCGGCGCTTGCCGACACCGGGTACAGCGCGGCGCGCGCGATGTTCGCTCGTGCCGGCATCGAGTTTCCGGCAGCGGTCGAGGTCACCGATGAGGCGCAGCTGCTCGACGCGCTCGGGTCGGGTGCCGTGCGATTCCCTGTCGTGCTCAAGGCGATGGGGCTGCTGCACAAGTCTGACGTGGGCGGAGTCGTCCTCGGCCTTGCCGACGAGCCGTCAGTAGTGACGGCGTACCGCGACCTGGCCCGCCGGCTCGACCCGCCGGCGGTCTCCGTAGAGCACATGGCTGACCTCGACCACGGGGTCGAGCTCATCGTCGGCACCTTGTGGGATGCGAAGTTCGGTCCAGTGCTCGTGGTCGGCCTCGGCGGCATCCTGACCGAGGTTCTGGCCGACACGGCATTCGCGATAGCCCCGGTCACAGCGGCAACGGCACGCGAGATGCTGCTGTCGCTGCGAGGAGCCCCGTTGCTGCAGGGCGTCCGCGGCGTCGAGCCGGTCGACGTCGACGCCGTTGCCGACCTCGCAGCACGCGTCTCAGTGGTGGCTGCTGAGCACCCCGAGCTCGGCGAGCTCGAGATCAACCCCGTGCTGTGCTCCTCCAGCCGGGCGATCGCACTTGACGCCCGCGTCGTACTCCGCAGGTGACGTTGGGTCAGGCCGTGGGGACTGGCGTGGCCAATGGCGGCTGGACCGTGACCGTCCCCTCCGAAGGCATCAGGATCCACAGGACCGGGTAGATCAGGAGCTGGCTGCCGGGGATGACCATCAGCAGCAACACGAAGAGGAGTCGCGCGGTCCACGGCGCGATGCCGAAGCGTTGGCCGAGGCCGCTACATACGCCTCCCAGGACCCGTCCCTCCTGCGGTCGGACGAGTCCCTGCTGGGCGAAGTTCTGGCGGATGTCGCTCATGGTTGACGCACTTCCTTCAAGTCGGTGTCCAGGCGCTTGCCTGATACCTCCACTGTGCGCCGCGAGGGGGACTTCGCACATCGGGTGCACCCCTGACCCGACCCCGGAATTCCGGGTCCGACCTCAGGGGCGGCATGGCCCGGAACCGTTTGCGAGTCGGCCTTTTGGTGCGTTCATCAGGTCTTGTCGTCGAACAAGAGCAGGGCCTGACGACCATCCGGGGGGCGCCGACGGGTCGCCTTCGCAACGAGAAGGCCCACCGTGCCGCCCGCGACCACCCCGATGAACTCGTACGCAGGCCCGATGACGAAATCGTCAAGGAATTCTCCGCCGCTCTCGTTCGCTGCGCGATGGCTTGCCTCCCCTGTTGTTTCGCACTGAGGCTCGAGATCATCGCCTGGATTCGACCAATCACACTGCGGAACCGAGCTTGCGGGAGGTGATAACCCGCCCAGGATGAAGAGCGCCGTGCCGACCAAGCCGATCACAACATCCGCTCGCAACACCAGCCTGGCGTGATGATCCCGACCGTCGTTGTAGAAGTATGACACCAGCCCTGCCGCCAAAGCTGTCAGCGAGAGCACTGCCCACTGCGCCGCTTCCATGCGGTCATCGTCTGGCAGATAGGTCGCCCTGTCGAGGGCGCGTTCCTCTTGTTTGGCTTGTTTGGCGCGGTGTCTGCCTTGCCGCGAAGCCCGACTCCGCGGGCGAGATCCTGCGCTGGCTGCGCGGTCTGCTCAGCGGGAACCCGACGAGACAGGCCGTGGCTCCCAGGCGCTCCCTTGCTCGCGATCGAGCACCGTGATCCCCTTGTTCTTCAGCCCGAAGATGTAGACCAGCAAGCTCACGCTGACAATCGCCGTGACGTAGACGATGAACCAGTTGGGGTGATCGGCCGACTTGGCCGCCTGGAAAAGCAGGGGCGCCGTGCCGCCGAAGGTGGAGTTCGCGAGCGCGTAGCCCAGCCCCACGCCCAGGGCACGGATCTCGGCTGGGAACAGTTCCGCCTTCACGATTGCGTTGACCGAGGTGTAGCCGGTGAGGATGACGTAGCCGACGGCCGTCAGCGTGAACGCCATGATCGCCGAGTTGGTCTTCGGGAGGAAGGTGAGCAATACGTAGGTGTAGATGACGGCACCGACGCCGAAGAAGATCAGCATTGGCTTGCGACCGACCCGGTCGCTGATGATCCCGCCGACAGGCTGCAGCAGCATCAGGAAGATCAGCCCCAGGAGGTTGACCCACGTTGCCGTCAGCGCACGGTCTTCCCCGAAGTTGGTCTTGATGATCGCTGGCGCGTTGATGCTGTAGGTGTAGAACGCGACCGTACCGCCCGCCGTGATCAGGAAGACGAGCAGCAGGGGGCGCCAGTGCACAGTGAACAACGTCTTCAGCGATCCCGCGTCCTGGTCCTTACCCTCCTTGATCTCCAACAGGTGCGACTCGCTGAGCGACTCGTCCATCGTGCGGCGAATCCAGAGCACCACCAGGGCGGCGATGCCGCCGATGAAGAAGCCGATCCGCCATCCCCAGTCGTTAACGGACTCGACATCCAGGACGCTGAGCGTGATGAGGAGCGTGAACTGCGCGAGAACGTGACCGCCCACGAGGGTGACGTACTGGAAGGACGACAAGAAGCCGCGCCGATTCGCGGTCGCGGCTTCGGACATGTAGGTCGCCGATGTGCCGTACTCCCCACCCGTCGCGAATCCCTGCACGAGCCGGGCAAAGATCAGGATCACGGCCGCCCAGTAGCCGATGGTCTCGCGCGTGGGCATGATCGCCACGAGGAAGGAGCAGGACGACATCACCGTGATGCTGAGGATCAAGGAGGCCTTGCGGCCGCGACGGTCGGCGAACCGGCCGAAGAACCAGGATCCCACCGGTCGCATGAGGAAGGTGACCGCGAAGATCCCGTAGATGTACAGCGTTGAGTTCTCGTCGTTCTTGTCGAAGAACTGATCCTCGAAGTACGTCGCGAAGACCGTGTAGATGTAGACGTCGTACCACTCGACGAGGTTTCCCGCCGAGCCCTTGAGGGTGTTGAGCACCGCTCGCTTGGTGCTCGTCTCAACGCGTGTGTGACCCGTCGGATCGGACTGCGACGCCTGATCGGTCATTCATGCACGGTATTGGGTAGCAGATCGACTGCACAATGCCCCGGTTTGGATGGTTCGCCCAGCGCAACTCGCTGTTGCGGACTGTGCCCCGAGCTAGTCGCCCGAGGCGCGGCGATAGCGGTCGGCCAGAACGCGTAGGTGTTCCGCGAGTTCGGGTGAGTCGGTGATGTCGAAGTCTGCCCCGAGAATGCCCAGCCACACGGCGAGGCTTTCGACATCGTCAGCGCCGGCGGATACGGCGCAGGTGTTCTCCTCCAGCGCCTCCACCAGCCATTGAACTGGCATGCGTTCGGCGATCACGTGGGCTGGTGCGTGCACGGTGACTCGCGTCCACTGCCGCCAGGTGGCCGCTGAGACGCCTCGGGAAACGTACGCCGCCAGGTCCTCGTCGGGAAGCTGTCTGGGGGTGAAGCGGGGACCGGTCGGGGTGCGGGGGTCGATCCGGTCCACTCGGAACGTACGCCAGTCTTGCCGCAGGGTGTCCCACGCCACGAGGTACCAGCGGCGCTCCAGGTTGAGCAGCCGGTAGGGCTCGACATCGCGGCTGCTCAGGTTGCCTTCTCGGGACCGGTATCCAAACCGTAGGCGTTCATGATCCCCGCAGGCCGTGGTGATTGTGCTGAGGATGTCAGAGGAAACCGTCGGGCCGAGGCCGTGCGGCGGTACGGGAATGGTGTAGGTCTGCAGCGCGTTGACGCGCCGGCGCAACCGTGAGGGCAGGACCTGTTCAAGTTTCAGCAGGGCGCGCTGGGACGCCTCCTCGATCCCCGCGATGGAGCCGATTGCCGCTGTCCGCATGCCGACGGCGATCGCGACCGCTTCATCATCGTCGAGCAGCAGCGGGGGCAGCGTGGCTCCAGCGCCAAGCCGGTAACCGCCCGCCGACCCTCGGCTGGCGGGGACCGGATAGCCGAGTGTGCGCAGCCGCCCGACGTCATTACGCACGGTTCGTGTTGTGACGCACAGGCGTTCGGCGAGCTCGGGGCCCGTCCACTCGCGAGGTGACTGCAGCAGGGAGAGCAACCGAAGCAGCCGAGCCGAGGTGTCCAACATTTCTTTCATCCTGCCACCTCAACAGGAACTGAGCTTTCCTATTGGGATGCCACTATCCGGGTGCGAGCAGATCGGCGCGACGTCAGTGACCGTGATGACCCTTCTCTCCTTCGGCGACCGGGGGTGCCAGCCGGCCAGCGCCGAGATGGGCCTGAGACGGTGATCTGCGTCGACGAGAGACAACATCAGCCAGCGACATCGAAAGGACCCACATGGGCACCGAGATCCACCCGTTCCGCATCCAGATCGCGTCGAATGACCTCGACGACTTGCAAGACAGGCTCCGGCGTACCCGCTGGGGCGGCGAGATCCCCGACCAGGGCTGGAGCCGCGGCGTCCCCGTCGACTATCTCAAGCAGCTCGCTGCCTACTGGGCCGACGGCTACGACTGGCGCCTGCAGGAAACACGACTGAACGAGCTCCCCCAGTTCACCACCGACATCGACGGGCAGTCGATCCACTTCGCGCACGTCCGCTCGACCAACCCGGACGCCACGCCACTGCTGCTCGCGCATGACTGGCCTGCCTCGTTTGTCTTGTTCCTCGAGGTCATCGAGCCGCTCTCGCGGGACTTTCACCTGGTCGTCACCAACCTCCCTGGCGTCGGCTTCTCCGGGCCACTCGCCGGACCGGGCTGGAACACCGGGAAGATCGCGAGTGCCTTCGTCGAGCTGATGTCCCGCCTCGGGTACGACCACTACGGCGTCCAGGGCTCGGGCGGTGGTGCCTGGGTCGCCATCGAGATGGGTCGCCAGGCCGCGGACAGGGTGCAGGGCATTCACGTCAACGGCCTGGTCACGCTCCCCTCCGATGACCCGGCCGACTTCGCCGCGCTGACCGAGGCCGAGCAGGAGCGCCTCGCCAGGTTGCAGCACTTCCACGACGACATGATGGGCTTCAACTTCATCCACTCCACCCGACCGCAGACCCTGGCGCACGGTCTGCACGACTCTCCCGTCGGACAGCTGGCATGGATCGTGGAGAAGTTCAAGGAATGGACGGACCCAGCCGCCGAGCTGCCGGAAGACGCTGTCGACCGAGACGTCTTGCTCACCAACGTCAGCCTCTACTGGTTCACCGGCACCGCAGGGTCGTCGGCGAACCTGTACTACGAGGCGGCTCACGACCCAAGCGCCGCGGAGCCCCAGGAGCGAGGCACCGTTCCTACCGGCGTCGCCGTAGCTGTGGGCACCGACGTGGCCATCCGCCGCTTCGCCGAGCGCGACAGCAACATCACCTACTGGAGCGAGCTCGAGCGCGGCGGCAACTTCCTTGCCCTCGAACAGCCCAATGCATTCGTCGACGACGTCAGGACGTTCTTCGGCAGCCTGTGATCCCTCACCAAGAGGCGCGGCGGTGAGGCAACGTCGTGTCGCCAGGTGGGGTATTTCCACGGCTGTGTCGCTGTACGTCGAAGCGAAACCATCGGGGCATGAGCCGATTCCCTTCGAACACGACGATCTGGCACAGCAACCCCGACCTGGACCGGGCCAACGAGATGAGCGCGGGCTGTGCCATCGGCCACCTCGGTATCGAGTTCACCGAGTACGGCGCGGACCACCTGACCGCTCGAATGCCGGTCGACAGCCGGACGCATCAACCGTTGGGCATCCTGCACGGCGGCGCCTCCATGCTGCTCGCCGAGACCCTGGTCAGCTGGGCGGCCACCTTCGTCGCCGAGCCTGTAAGGCGTGCGTTGGCATGGAGATCAATGCCAACCACCTGCGGCCGGTCACCTCCGGCTGGGTCACCGGCACCGCTCGGCCGATCGCGCTGGGTCGTCGCAGCCAGGTCTGGGAAGCCCGGATCGTCGACGACACCGACAAGCTCGCGTGCATCTCCCGATGCACGTTGGCGGTGATCGAGGGCGCGTGATCTGCGGCCCGGCCGCTCGATCAAGTAGCCCACCCAGTAGTCCACCCGGGCTTTACGGAGTTCCCAGAGGCTCCTAATCTAAAACGCCCACTACGGGACATAATGCGCATCTAGCCTTGATCTCCGGTGGAACTCCTCCACCGTCGTGCCTCCTGGGGAAGCCCGGGGGTCCCCTTGGAGGGCCTGTGTCGCGCTCGTCTCATCTCCGTCTTCCCGCACTGGTTGCGTCCACGGCGTTGTCGCTGAGCGGCGTTGTGGTGCTGGCTTCGGCGGCCCCGGCTTCCGCGGCCGCGCCCGAGCACCGTCTGTGACGCCACCTCCTGCACGGTCACCTTCGGCTACACCGGGGCCCACCAGCCCTTCACGGTCCCCGCCGCAGTCACCGAGCTCGATGTCCGCGTGAGCGGCGCGTCGGGTGGCAACGCGCACCAGGTCTTTGGCTCCGTGGGTGGCCAGGGTGGCACCACCCGGGCCACGATGAGCACGACTCCCGGCACCTCGTTGGAGATCCTGGTCGGCGACGCAGGCCGCATGGGCGGCAGTCGGACGGTCGGCGGGGGCGGCGCTACGCACGCGATCTCCTACCTGGGCTCTGGTGGAGGCGGGTCGTTCGTCTTCCGCGCCGACGGGACGCCGGCCGTGGTCTCGGGTGGCGGTGGCGGCGCCGGAGGCATCAACCAGGGTGCGATCCACGGCGGCCAGGGAGCGGGTGCTGGCCACTCCGGTGGCGACGGTTCCACGGTCGCCTTCTACAACCCGTCAACGCCCGCGCGTGGAGGCAGCGCCAGCGCAGGCGGGGCGGGCAGCACGAACCGGGTGAACTCCAACGGCCTGGCCGGATCAGGCCCCAGTGCCAACTTTGCGCCGGGAGCAGGGGGAGACAGCGGGAGGTACCCGGTCAACGGCTACTACGACGGTGGTGGCGGTGGTGGCGGCTACTACGGTGGTGGCGGTGGTGGTTACTCCGACTCCGGCGCCGGCGGGTCAGGTTTCTCAGCACCCGGTGTCTCAGTCGTCACCGCGACCGTGGGCGGACGAACCGGCCAAGGTGTCGTAACCATCGGCTGGGCGCGGGCCGCCCAACCTGTCACCTTCACCAGCGACGCCGGCAGCCCCAGGGTCGGTCAGACCTACCAGGTGGCCGCGACCGGCGGCGACTCGGGCAACCCAGTCACCTTCACCTCCGCCACCTCCAGTGTGTGCAGCGTGA
Source organism: uncultured Actinomycetota bacterium (assembly GCA_963759525.1). Taxonomy (GTDB): domain Bacteria; phylum Actinomycetota; class Actinomycetes; order Propionibacteriales; family Nocardioidaceae; genus Marmoricola. The sequence goes on from CAVWZO010000020.1 coordinate 90,103, forward strand.
GTGGGTCCACGGTCTCGGTCCTGAAGGCCGACATCTGCACCGTGCGCGCCACTCAGGCGGGAACGAGCAGTTATCAGGTAGGCACGGCTGACCAGAGCGTTCCGGTCTCCCGCGGCGACTCGGCGATGTCGATCACCTCGACCGCCCCCCAGGCCGTCGTACAGGGACCGAGCTACGCCGTGGCCGTGTCGGCCAGTCCCTCGTCCGGAGCCGTCACGCTGAGCACGGCGGACCCGGAGGTCTGCTCGGTCTCGGGCAGCACGGTGAGCTTCGGTGACGTCGGACAGTGCACCGTCACCGCCGCGCAGGCGGTCGACGCGGACTACGAGGCCGGGTCGGACAGCCAGTCGTTCACCGTCGGAAAGGGCAGCCAGGCCATCACCTTCACCTCGGCGGCCCCGACCTCGGCGCACCCGGACGACACCTTCGACGTGGCTGCGACCGGAGGAGCGAGCAACCAGACCGTGACCTACGGCTCCGACACCCCTGCGGTTTGCTCGGTCGACAACGCCACCGTGACGCTGCTCGCGGAGGGCACATGTACCGTCACCGCCGACCAAGAAGGTGACGACCGCTTCGACGCCGCCCCGACGGCGCGGCAGGACACGGCTGTGTCCCGGGTTGCGTCCGCCGTCGTCCTGACGCTGCCAGCGTCGATGCCCGTGACGGGGCAGCCCATCACGGTGCAGGCCGCGGTGTCGGCTGGCGGCAGCGCCGCGACTGGATCGGTGCAGTTCACCGTGGACGGTGACGACCTCGGCGAGCCGATGGACCTGGTCGCAGGCGATGCCACCAGCGCGACCTTCGACGTTTCGGCGGGCGAGCACGAGATCGGCGCGGTGTACCTGCCGGCCGAGGCCGTCCGAGTCGCGGGGTCCACCACCAGTTCGACCCTCGTCGTCGAGCAGGCGTCCACCGTCACGGAGGTGACGACGGACGGCCAGACGCTGCGTGCCGAGGTCACCTCCTCAGCCCCGGGCGAGGGCACTCCGTCCGGGGACGTCACGTTCCGGGTGGACGGCGATTCTGTCGGCACCGCGGTCCTGGTCGGAGGCGTCGCTGAGCTCGAGCACCCGCTCGCGAACGGCAGCGAACACGGCCTGTCGGCGGAGTACGTCGGGTCCGACGACTACCTGGCATCGTCCGGCTCCACCTCACGCAGCGATCCCACCATCACCGTGGCGCTCAGCAGTACGTCCACCCTGTCGGCCGCCGGGTGGTATCGCACTCCGGTGACCCTCACCTACACCTGTGTCACTGGGAGCGCCGACCTGGTCGTTCCCTGCCCGCAGCCGGTGACGGTTTCCATGGACGGAGCTGCCCAGGCGGTCAGCGCCACGGTGAACGCCGTCGACGGGGGTATCGCGACCGTCAGCTCCGTGGTCAGCCTCGACCGCACCGCACCTACGGTGAAGGTCAGTGGGGTGCGCGACGGCGCGGGCTACCTCGGGATTCGGCCGCGTCACGGCTGCCAGGCCGCCGACGGTCTCTCCGGTGTCCTGTCGTGCAAGGTCATCGAGAAACGCACCTACGGCGGCCCGACCGCTTTGACGGCCACCGCTGTGGATCGCGCCGGCAACGTCGCGACCAACCGCGTCACGATCCGGGTGAACCGTCGGAACCTCGTCGGGGCCACCTGGGTCAAGGGCGCGTGGGAGGTCCACCGGGGCCGCACGTACACCCTCGAGGCAATGGCCAGGTACCGACCGCGCGTCGTCCAGGCGGTGCCGGGTGTGGGGCGTCCGCACCAGCTTGGTGCCCGGTTCGATCGCTCGGGAAGCGTCGCCGGCGTCAAGAGGTGGACGCGTCGCGTGCCGATGTCGATGTCGGTCAGCCGGACGCGCACCTGGACCATCGGGGTGAGGGACGGTCGAGGCCTGCACCGGATCACGGTCCGGCTCGTCGGCTAGTCGCTGACCCGAGACAGCACAGCCACCCGCTGCGCCCCTCGAGAGTGGCGCGACGCCTGTGAAACAGAAGATGATGTGGACTTTGGGTCACCTGGTGACTCAAACTCCACATCATCTTGTCCCCGGAACCGATTGCGAGTCACGAAAGGACACTCATGACCACCACAGCCGCGAGGACGTACCAGGTTGGGTACTTCGTCGGGAGTCTCTCGTCTACGTCGATCAACCGAGTTCTGTCGCGGGCGTTGATCCGGTTGGCGCCAAACGACCTGGAGTTCACGGAGATCCCCATCGGAAACCTGCCGCTCTACAGCCCGGACTACGACGCCGATTTCCCCGCGGAGGCCACCGCGCTCAAGGATGCCGTCGCTCAGGCCGACGCCATCTTGTTCGTTACGCCTGAGTACAACCGGTCCATCCCGGGGGCGCTCAAGAACGCGATCGACTGGGCATCGCGGCCATGGGGCCGGAACTCGTTCGATCACATCCCGGCCGCGGTGATCGGCGCCTCGGTCGGCCAGATCGGCACCGCAATGGGCCAGCAGAGCTTGCGTGGCGTGCTCAGCTTCTGCAACGCCCGGCAGATGACCTCCCCCGAGGCTTACATCCAGTACTCCCCTGAGGTGTTCCTGGATGACGGCGAGGTAACCGATGGCTCCACGCGGGAGTTCCTCAGCGCGTACATGGCCGAGTTCCGCACGTACATCGGCATGGTCCTGACCGTCCTGCCACGCGGGCAGGAGCCAAGCGACGACACTCGGACAGCCCAGCTGAGCCGGCCATGATCAGCGTCCTCGAGACACCGCACAGCATCGCCGTCAGCCATGACGGTTCGCGGGCGTACGTCTCCCACTTTCGTTCCGGATCAGTCACCGTCATCGACACGACCGCCGAGTCGGTAACGGCCGTGCTGGAGTCAGGTCCAGGCGCCTACGGCATCGCGCCGAACTTCAACGACAAGTTCCTGCACGTCGCCCACCCGGACTCAGAGTTCCTGCAAACCGTTCAGGTGGCGTCCGGCAACAGAATCGGCGCCGGGATCGGTGCCAAGACCTACGGATTGGTGAACGCCGGCGGCAGCCGGGTCTATGCGACCGCTGCCCTGGACGACTCCATCATCGTGCTGGACGTCGCGCTGGTCGACGTGCTGGACGAGCTCGTAAGGAACGTCGCCCGTATCAATGGAGTCGACTTCCCAGTCAATATCGCTGCGTCGCCCGACGGGTCGCGTCTCTATGTCAGCAACTACTTCTCCGCCACCGTCTCCGTGATCGATGCGACCAAAGTGACCGTCGGCGTGTTCGATCAAACCGCCGTCGTCATCGAGCGCATTCCGGTGGCTACCGGCCCCTATGGGCTCGCGGTCAGTCCCGATGATTCCCGGTTGTTCGTTGCACACTTCCCGGACGGGAACGCGATCTCGGTGGTGGACACGACCAGCTTCTCGGTGGTCGACTCGATCAGCGTCGAGAGTGGCCCTGTGCGTGGATTGGCGATCAGCCGAGACGGCAGCAAGCTCTACGCAGCCAACTACTTCTCGAGCTCGATTTCCGTACTAGACGTCTGACGGTGGAGGTCTCACCAGGGGTCAATCGGAGCAGCCAAGCTTGGACCATGGACTGGCCAATGACTAAAGAAGGTCGTCGCGTTCAACGAGTTCATCACAAAGGCTGAGGAATTGGGCGACGGGCATCCGGCGCGTACCCCACTCCTTATCCCATCGACCTGAAAGTTCAACCTCGGATGAGCCAGGGAAAAGGCGGAGTCGCGCCTCCTCAACGTCATACTTCGTCATTCGCCCCTTGGTCATCGCCTGCAAGACCCAAGTCTTTAGTTCCTCCAGCTCTTCGGTATCGAAGCCAGTGAAGAAGAAGTCGAGCAAGCCACCGGGATCGTCGTCGAATGCAGACCCCTCGTAGGAGGTGACCCTCACTTCACTCCACCTCAAGGTGGAGGCCGAACGGGAATCGCCGTCCGATCACGCGCGTCACGAATGGATGCTGCCCGCTGCGGTGTCGATCACGCTTCGTAGATTACGTCCGTTGCGCCTGGGTGTCCGCTCATGGTCTGACCGCGTGTGCGGATCGCGGATGAGCGTGTGTGTTGACTTGCCAGAAATGAACCAGCGACGCGCCACGGATGACAGGCTGTGCAGGTGCCCGTGGCGAGGATCGGCTCCGGCGCGGAGGTGCTTACCCTCACGGCGGACTACGGAGCGGCCAGCCCAGATGAACTGCTGACCGAGTTGCGGGCAGAGACCCTCTCGGCATCAACTCGTGTGTACGCGTTGCACTTCGCGGACTTGGCGGAGTTCTTCGAAGGAATGGCGACGGCGTGGCGGGGGTAGATCGGTTCGCGGACCTGGCGTTCACTTGAAGGTGATCTGGAGATCACCGCCGAGCACGCCCACCACATACGGCTGCGGGTTGCCTTGCGTGGCGACCCGTACCGCTCGGATTGGCGCGTCGTTGCGACGATCCAATTGGATCCTGGGGAAGAACTCTCGAATGCCTCTGCGGATGTTCGAGCGAGCAGCGAGCAACCCATAGGTGGTCGAGCAGCGAGCGCCAGCGAGCGACCAGTCGAGACCACCCACCGCACACCGTAGGTGGTCGAGCAGCGAGCGCAGCGAGCGATCAGTCGAGACCACCCACCGCACGCCGAGCGAGAGACCGAAAGAAGCCAGAATTCCCTTCCACAGCAGGGAATTCTCGACCAAGACTTGTCAGTGCTCGATGCTTGAATTCACCTATGAGCAGCCAACCCGACGAACACCACGAGCACCCTGAGCGCGGTGTCCCGGCTGCCCTGCACCAGATCCGCGGACAGGTCCGCGGGCTGGGCGACACGTTGTGGGCAGCCCGGGACCGGGCCGAGCTGATGGACACCATCGCCGAGATCGAAGCAGTCAAGTCCACCCTGGACGCCCTGCAGCTCGGCGTGGTCCGCGAGCTCGAAGCCACCGCCGCGGTCAAGGCTGTCGGCTGGGCCTCCACCGCGGACTTCGTCACCGCCGTCGCGGGCGGGCACAAGGTCACCGGCCCCGCCACCGTCCGGCTCGCCGCCGCGGTGGACCGGCCACTCATGGCACCAGTCGGGCAGGCGCTCGCCGACGGCTGGCTCTCCACCACCAAAGCCCAAGTCATCGAACGCGGCATCGACGCCCTGCCCAACAACCCCGACCTCCGCGCCCGCGGCGTGCAGTTCCTGCTCAACGAAGCCAAAGGCCTCGATGCGACCGAGCTCAGAAAGCTCACCCGCCGGCTCCTCGCCGTGCTGAACCCCGACGGCGAGGACCGCCGCGCCGAACGCGAACTGGACCGGGCCGAACGCGCCGCCCACCTCGGCCGACACTTCACCACTACTGAGGACCACGCCGGCGGCACCTGGATCAAAGGACGCTGCAGCACCGAAGACGCCGCCCTCATCAAAGCCACCCTGATGCCACTGGCCGCACCCCACCCCAACACGGGCCCGGTCTGCGACCCCGCGACCCGCACCACCCCCGGCTGCGGACACGACGGCCGCGACCCCCGCGACCACCCCACCCGGATGCTCGACGCCCTGGTCGAGGCCTGCCGACGGCTCCAGTCCACCGACCTGCTCCCCGACGCCCACGGCGCCACCCCACGGGTCACGGTCACCATGGACTTCACCGACCTACGCGACCAGACCGGATACGGGACCACCGAGACCGGGGAACAGCTCACCGCCGCCGCCCTGCGCCGGATCTGCTGTGAGGCCGAGGTGATCCCCGCCGTCCTCGGCACCAACTCCGCAGTCCTCGACGTCGGCCGCACCCAACGACTCGTCACCACCGCCATCTGGAAAGCCCTGGTCGCGCGCGACCAGCACTGCCGCTTCCCCAACTGCACCAGACCACCACTGATGTGCCACGCCCACCACCTCGTGCACTGGGCCGACGGCGGAGCCACCTCACTGCCAACATGGTCTTGCTCTGCGGCCACCACCACCGCCTCATCCACCATCAACCCTGGGCCATCCAAAGAACCAGCCCCACCGGATTCACCTTCCACCCACCACCCGACACCCGCCGCGGCACCAGCCACACGACCCGACCACCACCCGACGGGTGATGGATCACTCACGGCCGGTCGGAATCTAGCTGAGCGGAGCTGGCTGAACGCGCCGAGCGCGCCATGGAAGACGTTCTCTCCCCGGCCCGGCTCGCAATGAAGCGTAGGGACCCGCGCTTGCAATGATTGCCCCGTGACGGACGAGGAACACGTAGTTGGAGGTTGGGTCCTGGTGGTCCCTACCCCAACGCCGCGCGTGCTAGGCAAGTCACTGCCGCCCACGATCATCACCACGAGTCAGTGCATCATGGAGGACCTTCCTTGCCCGGAGTTCTGGGACTGGTATCAGGAACAAGCTGAGGCAGAGCGTGGTCGCCAGACTGCGCCCCATGCTCGCGTGATCACGGTCGCGATGCATCCCGACGACGCCACCGCTTTCATGGCTGCACATTCAGGTGAACCCGCGCCCTACTTCGAAACGCTGGGGCGAGGCCAGCCGCTGTCGACCTCGGCCCCTGTGTTGGGATACGAAGTCGTCGGAGCTGAGTGGAGCTTGCAGTTCCATTCGTGGCACTGCCACGGCTATGCGGATGAGGTTGCGCGCAACCTGGGCATCTTGGTCAACGACGAAGGTCTCCTGCCCACCAGGGACCATGCCCTGGCCGTCCTGCGATGGATGTTGGATCTCCCCGCTGACGAGGCCCCAACGCCGGTTGACTGGACCCTCATCGCGTTGGCGGAGCAATCGTCAGCATCGCCCGTTCCTTCCTGAGTCCTGCCATGACGTGAGCGCGCGGATCGCAGGCCCCCCGTACGTTCGCATGACGAGCCCACGCTCGTCCTCAGCCGGGCTCCAGATGACTGCGTGCATTCTCTTCGCTCCAGTCGAAGACCTCGCGGACGCGCTGGTTCCATTCAGCGGGACTCACTGGATACGGGTCGCGGTCGACCCAGCGCCACAGCACCGTGATCACCTCCGACAGGCTCATCGAGTTCCAAGGTGACCGCACGAGCCAGAGGTCATCGGGATCGACGACCCTGTCGCCCAGGGCCAGCCGTGAGAGGCGATGGCTTTCGGGCCACAACGGGACAAGCTCCTCCACAACCCCTGTGTACGCGGCCGCACGTCTCACAAACCGGCATCTCGGCGCCGAGCGCGAACCGGTCGCCGGCGCGGTTCTCGATCGAGAACAGCACCTCGGCCGCGTCAACTTCGCAGAGAGGGCAGGAACTCATGCGGCTGAGTATCGCAATCGGCGTCCGCCTTGCTGCCACGCGCGAATCGCGGGGCAAGTCCGGACGTTGCCAATCGGTCAGACCTGGGGTGGCGCTACTCGCAGGATCCGTGCCATGACGTCGCCGATTGCCTGACCGTCGGTCGCTCCAACACCGGTCAGATCCAGCACCTGCTCGGCGAAGTCCCAACCTTCAGTGCTGGTCCGTGCCTGACGCAGTTCCCCATCGACGTAGACCCAGAAGTCTATGCAGGTCACTTGTGACCACTGGTCGCCATACGCCTCGACGATGCCGCTGTCGGGGTAGCGCGCGGCGAACAGCACAGGGGCGGCTTCCCAGAGCAGGGCGGTGACCCTGGGGCCGGGATCCACGTGGATCTGCCGCACGAAACCCACGTCTGTGGCCGCAAACACCGGGTCACACACATCGCAGACCGCCTCGGCCCAGACACGGTCGAACTCGGTTCCCATCGGACGACCCTAGATGAGTTGAGCGACCCAGCAGCCGGACCCGGACGACGTATCCGCGTCCCGTATGACCGCGCGGATCGCGGCTAGATCCGGACGTCAGGATGGCGAGGAGCACGCGCCGCCTAGCTCAGGTCGAGCACGCTTGGCGGGTCCCGCCAGATCTGACGAGACACTTGCTCGGGATAGGCCGCGACCACTGGCTCGACATCGAACAGCCGGGTCGCGCCGGTGTCGTAGGTGGGCCAGCCAGGGTCGCCGTTCGCCGCGAACGCCGTCCACGCGTCGCGCATCTGTTGCGACATCCATGCTGATTCCGGGCTGGGTTCTCCGATCAGCATGGCCGGCTGACCCGCGGTGAGGTTGCCGAACGCCAGGGGCACGTCCAGCCCGTGACAGGCGCCCAGCACACCGCCCATGCCGGGAGCCGGCCACATGAGCTCATAGAGGTACGCCGGGCCTCCCGCCCTGAGCTGCGCTTCGGCGAGGTGCAGCGAGGGCATCCGGAACAGCCAGTCCGAGCGCACCACCTCGTACAGCTCCTCGGGGTCGGGAAAGTTGTCCCGGTACCGCTGCGGATCCGGCGCGAAGATCTTCGCGGTCTCGATCGCCTGTTCCTCGGTGACCTCGCCCAGCATTCCGCTCAACGCGCTGAGCAATCGCTGTTCATGACGCGTGTGCCCGACCATCAGCTCGACCTGGCCGGTCAGCCCCAACCACGGCGTCGTGGGCAGCACGTCACCGTCGATGATCGGCGCGAACGGGACTTCCCCATGCGCAGCTTGGCCCCAACGGTCCGCGAACTGCCCGTTCTTCGCCGCGACGGCATCACTGGCGGTGGGCAGGATGCGGGGGTCCACGGTGGACAGCTCGGTGGGCTGGAGGCCAAGCTCGGCGGCGCACGCTCGCGCAATGTCACTGGCAAGCTCGGGGGTGAAGTACGTGCCTGGCACGCTTTGCGCGATCGCCCGGCGAAACAATCCCGCCGCGCGTGGCATCGCCAGCAGCGCCGCCACCGATCCGCCGCCGGCGGACTGACCAAACACGGTGACGCGGCCCGGGTCACCGCCAAACGCGCTGATGTTCTCCTGCACCCACTCGAGTGCCGCGAGCTGGTCGAGCAAGCCACGGTTGGCGGGCGTTCCTGCGACGTAGCCGAAGCCTTCGAGTCCGACCCGGTAGTTGAAGGTCACCAGTACGACGCCGCCGTGCGCGAGGTTGCTGCCGTCGTACTCGGGCAGGCCGGACGTGCCGAATGCGTAGGCGCCGCCCTGGATCCACACCATCACCGGCAATCCTCCGTTGAGGTCGGGTGACCACACATTGAGCGTCAGCCAGTCGTCGCCTTCCTCGCCCACAGCGTCCATTCCGAACACCCCGGACTGCGGAGGTGGCGGCCCGAACGTGGTTGCCTCCCGTACGCCGTGCCAGGCCCGAACCGGCTGTGGCGCGCCAAGGCGCACGGGTGTGTCCGCGTACGGGATGCCACGAAAGACCGCGAGATCCGCCTCTGCTTCGCCGCGGACGATCCCACCCGTCACCCGGATGTCGATGTGCACACAGAGATCGTCGCCGCACGTCGACCGCCGCGCTACCCGATTCATGCGAATCGGCTTTCTCCTGGGCGTGTGAGATCATTGAGCTACGGGCCGCCAAGGCTCGCCGGACGAGGGAGCCGTACCCGGAACGCGACAAGACGGCCTCTAGGAGTCCGTCATGGCGTGGTTGGTTCTCATTGTCTCTGGTGTCCTCGAAGCCGTGTGGGCGGTCGCTCTCGGCAAGTCAGAGGGGTTCTCGCGGCTGACACCATCCTTGGTATTCCTGGTCGGACTGGCGCTCAGCATGGGCGGCCTGGCCTACGCGATGCGAAGCCTCCCGATTGGGACCGCGTATGCCGTCTGGGTCGGGATCGGGGCGGCTTTGACCGTCGCATTCGGGATGGCCACAGGGTCGGAGCCCGTGAGCATGCTGAAGGTGGCTCTCATTGTTGGCCTGATCGGCTGCGTTGTCGGCCTCAAGCTGGCCCACTAGGCGCGACCGCCCGCGCACTGGCGTAACCGACGCAACGGCCAACTGTTGCGATAGTCGGCCGCAGGCGTAGTCCCGACCTGCTACCAGTCACGCGGGTCACTCCACGGCTTGCGAGTCACGTCCTGGACTTCAACGTGCTCGGCGATTGGAGGGGCTAGTGATCGTGTCCAATGCCCGCGCTTCGGGCCTTGGCCACGACCGCGGCCCGGTTCGGCACCTGCAGCTTGACGAGGATCGTTGCGACGTGGTTGCGGATGGTCTTCTCCGAGAGCACGAGACTACGGGCGATCTCGTGGTTCCCTTGCCCGGTCGCGACCAGGTCCAGGACCTCGAGCTCACGAGGTGTGAGCTCGGGGAACACCTGGGACGCGTAGCGCTGGTGTGCATCAGTGAAGAAGTCCACGATTCGGCCCGCAACTGAGGGGCCATACACCGCCTCGCCCGTGGCCACGGCGAGCACGGCTCGAACGATGTCGTCGCGCTCGGCATCCTTCAACAGGTAGCCACGGGCTCCGGCTCGCAGGGCGGCGAACAGGGCCTCGTCGTCGTCGTGCATCGTCAAAATGAGCACGCCGGTGTGCGGGTGGCTCCGCAGGATCCGGGTAGTCGCCCCTGCTCCGTCCAGACCGGGCATGGACAGGTCCGTCAGCACGACGTCGGGCAGATGTCGATCGACGAGGGCAAGCAGTTCCAATCCCGTATCCGCTTCGGCCACCACATCGATCTCGCCGCTGCCGCAGAGCGCTGCGTGCAGCCCGAAGCGGTACATGGGGTGGTCGTCAGCGATGACTACGCGGACTGGAGGGCTCATTGCGGCGTCCTCTGGATCGGCACGGTGGCTACCAGCGTCGTACCCCTCTCCGTGGAACGTACGTCGAGCGTGCCGCCGAACGACTCTGCACGCTTGCGCATCGACGCGATACCGACGCCTTCGCGGCTTCCTGCGTCGATCCCGCACCCGTCGTCCCTGACGCACAGTCTCAGGGCGTCGAGCTCGACATCGAGCGTGATCCAGGCGTTGTCCGCGACGGCATGTCTGGTCACGTTCGTCACCGCCTCCTGCGCGATGCGATACACGGCTGTCTCGAGTGCTGGAGACAGATCGGGCAGCGTGGTCACCTTGACATCGAGGCACAGGCGCGCCTGGCGGAGGCTGGCTTCACGCAGCGCACCTGCCAGGCCGATGTCGTCCAGAACCGCCGGCCGCAGCCCGTCGATGATGCGTCGGACCTCGCCCACGGCAACGTCGGTCTCCAGCCGGATCCTGTCGGCGAGCATCGCCACCGACTCGCTGTCATGTGCGGCAACCGAGTCCTGTAGGGCCACCAGGCCGAGCCTGACTCCCGAAAGCGACGGACCGAGGCCGTCGTGCAGATCGCGCTGCAACCGCTCCCGTTCGGCCCTGGTGGCGTCGACTACTCGGTCACGCTCGGCTTCGAGCGCCTCGGAGAGCTCAAGGGCTCGACAGACGACCGCCACTTGCGGCACGAGGATGGCAAGCAGCCGTTCGTCGGAGGCGGAGAAGCTCTCTCCCGGTGTCCGCGCCGCGACCTCGAGAGACCCGATGGTGACTCCACCGACGCGAAGCGGAAAAGAGGGTCCGTGTTCTGGTCTCCCATAGGAGGCGACGACCGAGCCCGCGCCCGTCCTCACAATCGCGCCAGGAGACCGGACTGCGTCTGTTACGCAGGACAGCACTGACGACAGCAGGTCGCCGTCCTCATCCGCCATCAGATCACCAAGGTCGGTGACCGCGGCCATGGGATCCGGGCGCGCGCCGTACACCAGCCGGTCCACGGCGGACTGCAACCGGCCGCGCAACGGCATGAGAGCGACCGCGATCAGCGCAGCGACGAGCACCGCCGGCAAGGCGTCACGATCCAGACGGGTCCCGGCCACCACCGTCACCGCGAGGTAGATAGCAACGATGAGTGTTGTGAGAGCGGCAAAGACGAGGCCACGCCGGAGGACGGCTTCGATCCCGAGCAGGTTGTGCCGGAACGCCCCGACGCCGACCGCCACCGGGACGAGGAGGAATGCCACGTCGCCCATCAACTGAGGAAGCGCGGGCACGAACGCCATCACGAAGATGCCGACCACAACCGTAAAGAGCCAGGCGAGCTGTTGCCTCTCTGGCGTGTGCGACCGCCTGACGCGGATGAAGGACATGACCCAGATGGTGGCGGTGCCTGGGATCACGGTCACCGCAGCCAACAGATAGAGGACCAGCGCGGCTCCCGACGAGGAAAGCGGAGACGGGCCGGGTGCGAGGTCGTCATACATCGACTGGTCGAACAGTGCCGCCACCGTGAGCAGACCCACCCCCACGGCCGAGGCAACGACCGGAAGCCGCCATCGAGGCCCGGCCAAGTGCCCCGTCGGGTAGAGAGCCAACACGACGTTGACCAGCAATACCGCCGGCAGCCAGAGCCCGGAGGCGAGCCAACCTGACCATGCGGCCGCTGACGAAATTGGCTCGCCACCGAAGATGGCGTACTCCTCCAGCGCATAGGGCGCGGTGCCGCTGCAGCCGATGACGAGGAACAGCCAGCCGAGCGAGTTGCGTGGACGAAGCCACGCGAGTACGGCTCCGGTCAATGCCCAGGACAACCCCGGGAAGGCATCGTCGGACACGATTGCGGCGAACAGGTCGTCCGTCGACGCGCCGGTAGCCTGCATGCGCAACCCCACCGACACCGCGATAGCTGCCGCATTCAGGGCCACCAGCGAACACACCACAAGCCGGCTCGGCACGTCGTCAGTGTGGCACGCGTCGTGTCCCGGCGGCCCCTCCTGATGTCCCGGTCAGATCAGGCAGTTGGCCCGACCAGGACATGACCTCGCACTCAGGTGCCCGGCTGGCCGGGCGGGGCACGCTGCTCGCACCCGACCGCATTCGCGGTCGGAGAGTCAGGAGATCCGACATGAACAAGATCCGTGTGGTGGGTACGTCGGCCGTTGCCGCAGCTGTTGTCGCTGGGGGCGCTGTGCTCTTGGAGTCCCCGGTCGCGTCCGGGGCTGGGCCACAGTCAGGACCCAAGTCAGCGGAAGCCATCTCGGAAGAGATCATCCGCCTGGTTGAGGCCGAATCCGACGGGAGAGACATCGACGTGAAGCCCAAGGGCGACAGTGTCGGCGACTACTTCGTCTTCCACAGCGTGATGGAGAACCTGTCCGGCAAGCCCGTAGGACGCGCCGACGGGTTCGGTGTGCTCACTCGAGTCGGCGAGGTCGGGGCAACCCAGCACTTCGTCACCTTGACGCTCAAGGGCGGCCAGATCACAACCCAGAACGCCCCCCAGGAAGACATTGACAACGGAAACAGCCCGCAGGCGATCACGGGCGGCACTGGCCGCTACCGCAACGCCAGTGGACAGGTCACCTACGAGGAGCAGGGCGAACGCCTCATCGTGGTCATCCAGCTCACCAGGCACTGACGCGTTCTGGCCATCGGGCGGTTCGCAGCGAAGCCCCGGACGTTTCCGTTCGCGTGCCCCACAGCGGTGGCGTATGGGGCGAGGACCGCCCGGTGGCTCGACGCCGGGCTCGGGGTCGCGCTCCCGGACCGAGGATCGGGATATGCTCCCCCGCACTGCGCTACGACAGGATGTGGCCATGTGGGGCTGGCGATCCCGGCGCGCATCGAGATGGTCGCCCATCCGCTTCGCGCGGCGGTCGGCCTTGGGCCACCGGCGCGGGCAGACCCTGGCCCTGGTGGCGGTCTCCGCGCTCATCACCGCCTGCACCGCGTTCGCGCCGGTCTACGACCGGGCCATGCAGCAGGCGCTCGTCGACACCCTGCTGGCCCAGGCGAGCACCGCTGAGAAGGCCGTGACGGTCGTATCGGAGGCCACGGTCAACGCGGGCGGCGCAGCGGAGGCGCGAGACCCTCGCGGCCTCCAGACGATGGTCCCGCGCAACGTGGCCGCACGGCTCGGACCACATGTGCTGGGCCGCACCGCGATCGTCACTCCGGTCGTCGGCGACGTCCCGCCGACCGGGCCACTCGTCTGGCGAGAAGGTGCCTGCGAGCACCTCGGCGTACTGAGCGGCACCTGTCCTGACGCGCCCGGCGAGATCTTGGTCAGCGATGCCGATGTGAAGAATTTCGGTCTCACCCTCGGCTCGACTCCGAGGGTGGGGCCAGCGGTCGACGGGCAGAAGGGGGTGCGTCTCGAGGTCGTCGGAACCTACGCACCGCGTGACGCTGCGTGGTGGCAGGGCCAGAACCTGGTCGGCATCTCGAGCGTTTCCCAGGGCCCTGACCCCTCTGCCGCCCACGACGCCTGGCTGACGACCGAGGAGACTTTCGCCGACGGTCCGATCCTGCCTGGAGAGACCTCGCAAACAGGTGCCCTGGTGCGCACCGAGACGGCCGGCGTCGACGAGGTGCTCGCGCTCGGTGACCGGTTACGCGAGATGGCGCGGCACGTCAGGGGCCAAGGCCAGGACCTGCACGTCCAGGCCGACCTTGGTGCCGTCACGGAGGACGTTCGCGCGCAAACGCGCCAGGCCCACCGCACCGTGCCGCTGCTAATGGCGCCGATGGCCGTACTGACGGTGTTCGTCCTCTGGCTCGTGCTAGCAGCCGCGACCGAGCAGCGGCGCGGGGAGGTCGCCGTCGCGCGGCTCCGCGGCCGGGGGCCTGCCGGAGCGGTCGGCCTGCTGCTGATCGAGCTTCTCCCCGTCCTTCTGGTGGGCGTTCTACCTGGTGCCGCTGCGGCGCTCCTCGGTGGGGCACTGGCCCGGGCTTTGCTGCCCGGAGCGGCACCGTTCGAGGCAGGACCCGGGTTCGCGACTGCGGTCGTCCTCGCGGTGGTGGCCGTGGTGCTGACGACGGTGGTGGCCGCGGTACGCGTCGCCCGCGAGCCGCTGGACAGCCTCATGCGAGGGGGACGGGTTCCGTCGGGGCGGTGGGCGCTCGGTGCGCTCGACGCCTTCTTGATCGCGGGCGTGGGAACCGGTGTTCTCGCCTTCGTCACCGGAAGCCTCAGCGGGCCTTTCGCCCTTGCTGGGCCGGGACTCCTGGCACTGCTCGCCGGCCTGCTGCTGGCACACGTTGCCGCGCCTACTGCGAGCGCGTCGGGTCGCCTGCTGCTGCGCCGGGGCCGCCTCGTCGCGGGCGTGACCCTGCTCGAGACGGGCCGGCGCCGAGAGACCCGCGCGGTGATCGCCGTGATCACTGTGGCCAGTGCGCTCGCCGTCTTCGCCATTGATGCCCTCGTCGTGGGTGCACGAAACCGCACCAATGCGAGCGAGCACGACGCCGGAGCGCCGGTGGTGCTCCGCCTTGCAGAGCGCGACCTGGGCGGAGTGCGCGCGGCGCTGAGTGCGGCCGACCCCGGCGGCCACCGTGCGACGCCCGTCATGACCTTCCGCACCACGCTGGCCGTGGAGCCTGACGGCTTTCGTCGGATCGCCTTCTTCCCACGCGGGGCGCCGACCGCGGCACAATGGCGGGCGATCGCACCCCCTGACAAGGAGCCAGTCGCGCTGACCGGTTCGCGCTTCTCGCTCACCGTACGGACAGGCCAGGGTCTGACCTCAAAGGACGCCTTGGGCAGTAGCGGCTCGGAGGTCGATCTCAGCCTGGTCGTGACCACTAGCACCGGGACGCGCCGCACGATCCGCCTGGGCGCGATTCCGCCGTCCGGCGAGCGTGCGACGCTCGTCGGGAACGATTCGGCATGTGCGAGTGGCTGCCGGCTGGCAGCGGTGGAGTTCAGGGCCTCTCCGGGGGTCGATGTCGACGGCGACCTTGACCTCGGCGACCTGCGAGTCGACGGGCGCGCGGCCGACTGGGGGACCTCGACCGAGGACTGGAACACGACCCAGGACGAGCACACGCTGATCCGTCCGAGCAGCACGGCGTCCGGCGGCGCGCTGCGTCTCCTGCTGAGCTTCCGGGGTATCTATCCCGCCGAGCTCACACCGGCATGGGTGCCCCGGACGGTCCCCGCCCTGCTGCCCGCCGCTCGCCGGGACCCACTCGGGCTCGAGGTGACGGGCGTCGACGGCAGCGACCGACGGGCCCGGTCCGCCGGCCGGATCATTCTCATTCCGACCATGCCTCGGCGCTCGGCGCTGGTGGACCTCGACGCGATCTCCCGCGGTGCAGAGGTCGCCTTCGAGGCCCATGCGGAGGTCTGGCTCGTCGCCGACCCTGAGCTCCTCGCCTCCGTGCGCACCTCGCTGCGCGAGCGCGGGATCGCCGTCACCGACGTACGCCGCCTCCCGACAGTCCGGCAGACCTACCAGGACACGGTCGCCACCTGGAGTCTCACAATGGGTGCCGTGCTCGGACCGGCCGTGATCCTCATCGCGCTGCTCATCCTGCTGGTGCTTGCCGTCACCGGATGGCGCGACCGCGCCCGGGACCTTGCCATTCTGCGACTGAACGGCGCCGGGCCCCGCACGACCCGACGGCTGGCGGTCTGGGCTCAGCTGCCGGCCATTCTGCTCGCCATCGCCGCCGGCGTCGCCGCAGGCTTGGCCGGCGCAGCGCTGGCGATGCCCGGCGTCTCGTTCTTCCCCGCCCGGCCGGAGGTACCCGTCGTCGACCCGGCGACCTCGTGGCCGGCGGTTTTCTATGTCGCTGCAGTCTGCTTGGCGGTGCTGCCGGCTGCTGCAGCACTGGCGGGCCGTGCGGTGGCCCGCCAAGCTCACCTCGAACGCGTGACGGAGACCGTCTGATGCGCGGACTCGCGATCCGAACCCGCGGCTTGGTGCACATCTACCACGTCGAGGAACACGACGTCGCCGCGATCTCCGGCGTCGACCTGGATGTCGCGGCGGGCGAGATGGTCGGCCTGCTGGGACCGTCCGGATCGGGCAAGTCGACGCTGATGAGCCTGTTGGCCGGCGTCCTCCGACCCAGCGCCGGCAAGGTCTTCGTGGGTGACATCGAGGTGTCCGCCGCACCGCCGCGCGACCTCGACCGGCTGCGCGCGACAGAGATCGGCCTGATGCTGCAGGGCGCCGGCCGCAATCTGCTCCCGGACACCACGCCCGACGACAACGTCCGATTTGCCCAGCACCCGGCACGGCGGGCCGGCAGGCCGCTCACCGACCCGGGCGAGGTGCTCGGTGAGGTCGGGCTCGCCGACTACGCCGATACGCCGCTGAGCGAGCTGACACCCGGTGGGCTCCAACTGGCCGCGGTCGCAGTCGCGATCTCCTCCCGTCCGGGCCTGCTCCTGTGCGACGAGCCCACGAGCCAGCTCGACCATGACGCGCGCGACCAGGTCCTGGCAGCGCTCGCGCGGGTCAACCGCACGTACGGCACGACCGTCGTACTGGTCACCCATGATCCCGACGTCGCCCGGGTGCTGCCGCGCACGGTCACGATCCGCGACGGCCGGATCGGCGGCGAGGGTCGCAGCGGCGAAGAGTACGCCGTGGTGACCGCCGACGGGTTCCTGCCGCTGCCCGGCCACACCCGCGACCGGTTGCCGCCAGGGACGCTGGTCAGACTTCACGAGGTCGGCGACCACTACGAGCTCAGGCCGGAACGACCATGAGCGAGCTGCAAGCGGCCGGCCTGAGCGTCACCTACGGCGAGACCGTCGCCGTGCATCCGCTGAACCTGCGCGTGCCCGGCGGACGACTGCTTTCGGTGACCGGTCCCTCAGGTGCCGGCAAGTCGTCCCTGCTGTGGGCATTGGCCCGTGCCATTGGCCCCGCGGCGGCCTCCGTCAACGGCACGGTCCGCGTCGACGGTTCCCTGCTTGAGGACAGGGAGGGCGCGGCGCGAGCCGGGGTCGTTCTCGTACCGCAGCGCAACGGCCTGAGTGGCACCTTGTCGGGCGAGGAGAGCATCCTGGTCCCGTTGCTCGCGCTCGGGGTGCCCGCCCGAGAGGCGTTGCGCCGCGTCGACGACTCGCTAGCTCGGGTCGGCCTGTCCGAGTTCGGCCGTCATCTCGTCGACGAGCTCTCCGGCGGCCAGCAGCAGCGGGTGGCGCTGGCCAGGGCCTTCGCCCTGCGCCCTGCGGTGCTGCTCGCCGACGAGTCGACCAGCGACCTGGACGCTGACAACCGGGAGCTGATGATCGCGGCACTGCGGGAGGAGGCCGCGCGCGGCGCTTCGGTCGTCCTCGCCACTCACGATCCCGAAGCCGCAGCCGAGACCGACGCGACGCTCGCCCTGGACGAGGGCGTGGCCACCTGGGTCCGCACGCTGTGAGGCGCGCTCAGGGAGCGTGCGATCCCTGCTGGTAGGCGCTGGGTGGCATCCCGACCAGCTCGGTGAACTCGCGGGTGAAGTGGGCCTGGTCGAACCAGCCGTACTTGGCTGCGAGGTCGGCCAGCGACCCGCCGTACCCAGCGTCGAGGTCGGTGACCACGTCGTGCATCCGGTAGCGCGAGAGCACCCACTTCGGGGTGACCCCGACGTAGCGCTCGAAGAGCCGTTGCAGGGTGCGGGTGCCGATGCCGCACCGCTCCTCGACCTGCGCCACACGTAGCAGGGAGCGGTCGCCCAGCATCGAGGTGATGACGTCGAGGAGCTGCACGTAGTCGTCGGTCGGGGTCGTGGCCAGGCGGCCGAGGATGGCATCGATTTGGTGCGCGCCGGTATCAGGCCCGAGTTTGCGAAGGGCGTCGGTGGTGGCTCGGTCGAAGACCTCGGTGGCCGGCACGGTGGCATCGCGCAGCTTCCGGGCATGGACGCCGGTGAGGGCGGCAAGGCCGCCGGGGCGGAACTTCGCGGCGTACACCCAGCCCGAGTCCTTGATGGTGACGTCGAAGCGCTGGGTCACGACACCAGTGACCACGACAGGGTCCTCGCCGACAGCCTCGCGCTGGTGGCCGTGCTCGATGCTCAGGTTGCAGGCGGGGTGCGGCAGCGTCGAGCTGAGGTACGAGTTGCCGGGCGGCAGGTCCCACTGCAGCGACCAGTAGTACTCGACCCACGGGGACAGCTCCGGAGAGCACTGCGCGCGGTCAAGCCGCACATGTCGCGCGAGCTCGTCGGGACGCAGCACTCCCGCCGAGGTCGAGGTCGGCGTCCGGGTCGGGTCCTCCAAGGTCGAGAACCTGCCTCAGTCGTCGTCGTCGTCGTCGGAACCGGCAGCCCACTGGCCGATGCGGAAGATCACGAACTCGGCCGGGTGGAGCGGCGCGATGCCGATGAGGATCACGAGCCGGTCGTTGTCGATGTCGTCCTGGGTCATCGTGGTGCGATCGCAGGTAACGAAGAACGCGTCCTGTGGACGACTCCCTACGAGGCGACCGTCGCGCCACAGCGTGGTCAGGAAGTCCTCGACCTGCTCGCAGGCCCGCGCCCACAGCGGCTCTTCGTTCGGCTCGAACAGCACCCACTGCAGTCCGTGGTCGATCGATCGCTCGATGTACGCGGCCAGTCGCCGGATGGGTACGTACTTCCACTCCGGGTCGTCGGCGCGGAGCGGGACCGGTCGGGAGGGCAGCTCCTCGACGTACGCCGCGGGGCGGAGCCAGGTCTGGTCCCCGGTCCTGTGCGGGGCGGGGGACTCTGACGCATTTCTCCTATCGACCACGTCCTGATCCTAGGAGGGTGGGGGGACAAGCCCACCTTGAGAAGGAGTCATCCGATGAGCATCCCCACCGCCCGCCTCGCCATGGTCACCCTTGACTGCGCGGACGCCGAGGCCAGCGCGGCCTTCTGGTCCGCGCTCCTGGGCTGGGACGTGGCCCACTCCGAACGCGACTACGCCATGCTCACCGGTCCCGACCACGCCCTCGGCTTCGGCCGGGTCGAGGACTACCAGCCGCCGGGCTGGCCGAACGAGAACGGCACCAAGCAGTTCCACTTCGACCTCGCCGTCGCGGACCTCGATGAGGCCGAGAAGGCGGCTGTCGGGCTCGGCGCCACCGTCGCCGACCCGCAGCCGGGCGAGACCTGGCGGGTGCTCCTCGACCCCTCCGGCCACCCGTTCTGCCTGACCAAGGCCGAGAACTGGGGCTGAGGGCGGCTGGGGGCTGGCCGAACTGAGGGCTGGCCGAACTGAGGGGCTGGCCGAACTGAGGGGCTGGCCGAACTGAGGGGCTGGCCGAACTGAGGGGCTGGCCGAACTGAGGGGCTGGCCGAACTGAGGGGCTGGCCGAACTGAGGGGCTGGCCGAACTCCACAAATGTTGGACTGTGACGTCGAGATTGCCCCGCCGTACGTCAGAATCCAACAATTGTGGGGTTGGTGCGTCGGCGTCGGGCTCCTGGACGTCCGAACCCGACAATTGTGGGGTTGGTGCGTCGGCGTCGGGCTCCTGGACGTCCGAACCCAACAATTGTGGGGTTGGTGCGTCGTCGTCGGGCTCCTGGACGTCCGAACCCAACAATTGTGGGGTTCGGGTGGGCTGTGACCGTCGCCGTCTCCTAGGAGAGGACCAGGACGAGGTCGCCGCCCTCGACCTGCTGGGTGCCGCTGAACGCCAGCCGCTCGACCTTGCCGGCCCTGGGGGCGGTGATCGAGGCTTCCATCTTCATCGCCTCGATCGTGGCGACGACGGCCCCGGCGTCGACGGAGTCGCCCTCCGCCACCTGTTGGGTGACCACGCCGTCGAACGGCGCCGGGACCTGGCTGTCGTCGTTCGGGTCGGCCTTCTCCTGGGCGGCGACGTCCGACTCCACCGACTGGTCGCGCACGTTCACCGGTCGGAGCTGGCCGTTGATGGTGCACATCACCGAGCGGTAGCCGCGATCGTCGGCCTCGCTGATGGCCTGCAGGCCGAGGATCAGCCGCTTGCCCTCCTCGATCTCGACGACGTGCTCCTCGCCGGACTTCAGTCCGTAGAGGTAGTCGGTGGTGTCGAGCACCGAGACGTCGCCGTACGCCGCGAGTGACTCCTCGTAGTGCTTGGTCGGGCCGGGGAAGAGCAGCTCGTTGAGGGTATGGCGGCGGGTACCACCCTGCAGCCCGTCCGTCTGCTCCTCGGTGAGCTCACCCACCGGCTGCTTCCACGTGCGTCCCTTCAGGGCCTTGGTACGGAACGGCTCGGGCCAGCCACCGGGTGGGTCGCCGAGCTCGCCGGAGAGGAAGCCGACCACCGAGTCGGGGATGTCGAACTTGCCGGGGTTCTGCTCGAACTCCTTGGGGTCGGCGCCGACGGCTACCAGATGGAGCGCGAGGTCGCCGACCACCTTGGAGGACGGGGTCACCTTGACGATGTTGCCGAGGAGGTCGTTGGCGGCGGCGTACATGTCCTCGATCTGCTCGAACTTCTCCCCGAGGCCAAGTGCGATCGCCTGCTGGCGCAGGTTGGAGAGCTGCCCGCCGGGGATCTCGTGGGTGTAGACGCGACCCGTGGGGGAGGCCAGCCCGGACTCGAACGGCGCGTAGAGGCGGCGGGTTGCCTCCCAGTAGGGCTCGAGGGCGCACACCGACTCCAGGTCGAGTCCGGTCTCGCGCTCGGAGTGGTCGGTGGCGGCGACCAGGGCGGAGAGCGCCGGTTGCGACGTCGTACCGGCCATGGAGGCGCTGGCTGCATCGACCGCGTCGACGCCTGCTTCGATCGCAGCCAGCAGTGTGGAGAGCTGGCCCCCAGGGGTGTCGTGGGTGTGCAGATGCACCGGCAGGTCGAACCGGTCGCGCAGTGCGGTCACGAGGGTGCGGGCGGCGGGAGCTCGCAGCAGCCCGGCCATGTCTTTGATCGCCAGCACGTGGGCACCGGCATCGACGATCCGGTCGGCCAGGTCGAGGTAGTAGTCGAGGGTGTACAGCGTCTCGTCCGGGCTGCTCAGGTCGCCGGTGTAGCAGAGCGCGACCTCGGCCAGCGCGGTGCCGGTCTCGCGCACTGCCTCGATCGCCGGACGCATCTGCTCGACGTCGTTGAGGGCGTCGAAGATGCGGAAGATGTCGATGCCGGTCTCGGCCGCCTCCCGCACGAAGGCGTTCGTGACCTCGGTCGGGTACGGCGTGTAGCCGACCGTGTTGCGCCCGCGCAGGAGCATCTGCAGGCAAATGTTCGGGATGGCCTGGCGCAGCTTGGCGAGCCGGTCCCAGGGGTCCTCGGCCAGGAAGCGCAGCGCCACGTCGTACGTCGCCCCGCCCCATGCCTCGACGCTGAGCAGCTGTGGGGTCATCCGGGACACGTGACCGGCGACCGCGAGGAGGTCGCGGGTGCGTACCCGGGTGGCGAGCAGCGACTGGTGGGCGTCACGGAAGGTGGTGTCGGTGACGCCCACCTTCGTCTGCTCACGCAGCGCCCGGGCGAAGCCCTCAGGTCCCAAGGACAGCAGCTCCTGCCGCGAGCCGTCTGGAGCCGGCACCGCCAAGTCGACCTTGGGCAGCTTGGTCACCGGCGAAACCGACACCGGTGCCTCGCCGTTCGGCTTGTTCACGGTCACCTCTGCGAGCCAGGTGAGCAGCCGGGTGCCCCGGTCCGCGGTCTGCGGCGCGGTCAGGAACCCGGGGTGTTCCTCGATGAAGCTGGTGGTCACGCGGCCCGCGACGAAGTCCGGCTCTTCGAGTACGGCGCGGAGGAACGGGATGTTCGTGGCGACGCCGCGGATCCGGAACTCGTCGACGGCGCGCTTGGCCTTCTGCACGGCGATCTCGAAGGTGCGCCCCCGGCAGGTGAGCTTGGTGAGCATCGAGTCGAAGTGTGCGGAGATCTCGGCGCCGGTGTACGTCGTACCTCCGTCGAGGCGGACGCCGCCGCCACCGGGGGACCGGTACGTCGTGATCCGGCCGGTGTCGGGCCGGAAGCCATTGTTCGGGTCCTCGGTGGTGATCCGGCACTGCAGCGCGGCGCCGCGCAGCACGATTGCGTCCTGGCGCAGGCCGAGGTCCTCGAGGGTCTCGCCGGAGGCGATCCGCATCTGGGACTGGACCAGGTCGACGTCGGTGACCTCCTCGGTCACGGTGTGCTCGACCTGGATGCGCGGGTTCATCTCGATGAAGTGGTACTCGCCGTCCTCGCCCAGCAGGAACTCAACGGTGCCGGCGTTGCGGTAGCCGATCTCGGTCGTGAACCGCACGGCGTCGGCGCACATCCGCTCCCGGATGCCGGGGTCGAGGTTGGGCGCCGGGGCGATCTCGACGACCTTCTGGTGGCGTCGTTGCACCGAACAGTCGCGCTCGAAGAGGTGGATCACGTTGCCCGCGGCGTCGGCGAGGATCTGCACCTCGATGTGCCGCGGGTTCACGACCGCCTGCTCGATGAACACGGTCGGGTCACCGAACGCGCCCTGCGCCTCGCGCATGCAGGTGTCGATCGCGTCCTTGAGGTCCTTCTCCTCGTCGACCTTTCGCATGCCGCGGCCGCCACCACCGGCGACCGCCTTCACGAACAGCGGATAGGTCAGCCCCGCGGCGTCCTTCATCAAGGCCTCGAGGTCGTCGTTGGGCGGCACCGAGTCCAGAGTCGGTACGCCGGCCGCCTTGGCCGCCGCGATTGCCCGGGACTTGTTGCCGGTCAGCTCGAGCACCTGTGCCGTGGGGCCGATGAAGGTGATCCCCGCGTTGGCACACGCCTCGGCGAGGTGCGGGTTCTCGCTCAGGAACCCGTAGCCCGGGTAGACCGCGTCCGCTCCCGACTTCACCGCCACCTCGACGATCGCGTCGGGATCCAGATAGGCCCGCACGGGGTGGCCGCGTTCACCGATCTCGTAGGCCTCGTCTGCCTTCATTCGGTGCTCGGACCAACGGTCCTCGTAGGGGAAGACCGCCACCGTGCGCGCGCCCATCTCTGTTGCGGCGCGACAGGCCCGGATCGCGATCTCGCCGCGGTTGGCCACCAGGATCTTGGAGAACATGGATCGAGATTAGTGCCGTTGGGTGACGTGCGGGTTAAGCGTACGAGGGGTGATCCGGCGTACCCGCTGCATCGATCAGTGTTTGGGTGCGCGGGCTGTGTGAGCCGCGGTGGACAAGGCGGCCAGACGATCTGCCGGGAACAGCTGCAGAGGCATCAGGAGGATGCTTCGCATGGTCTTCAGCCTCAGTCCCACGACGTCGCCGAGGAGATGCACCGAGGTGCAGTCGCCGTACCGGATCTCATCGACGAACGCGGGGCGGCGGTACACCAGTCGGTCGTCACCGAACTCGGCCGTCACCAGGGCACCGGTGGGAAGGGCGAACCCGACAACCCGGCGCGTCTGGATGTAGGTGAAGGCCACTGACAAACCGCCGTATGCGAGCGGCAGAAGCAGCCACCACTGCGACGCTCCTCCGACTGCGAACGCTGCGCCCACCAGCAAAGAGAGAAGAACCCGTTCGTAGAACCGTCGGTCTCGAAGGACGAACCCGGTCAGGGCGGCGGCGACGTGGCTCGCCCAGTCGGCGGGGACCCGGAACTGGTGCACGGTGCTGGTCTCGGCCGGGTGCGAGCCGGACAGACTGTCGGACAGATCGCCAGTCAGATCGCCGGTCAGATCGCCGGTCAGATCGCCGGTCAGATCGCCGGTCAGATCGCCGGTCAGATCGCCGGTCAGATCGCCGGTCAGATCGCCGGTCAGATCGCCGGACAGATCGCCGGACAGATCGCCGGACAGATCGCCGGACAGATCGCCGGACAGATCGCCGGACAGATCGCCGGACAGATCGCCGGACAGATCGTCGGACAGATCGTCGGACAGATCGTCGGACAGATCGTCGGACAGATCGCCGGACAGATCGCCGGACAGATCGCCGGACAGATCGCCGGACAGATCGCCGGACAGATCGCCGGACAGATCGCCGGACAGATCGCCGGACAGATCGCCGGACAGATCGCCGGACAGATCGCCGGACAGATCGCCGGACGGGGCACCCGCCCGCTGGCGCAGCAGCCGCAGGTCCTCCTCTGGAAGCAGGGAGCGGGGAAGGAACGTGGGCTGGGGGCGCCCGCGCTGATACACCCTGACGAACAGGGGATCCGCCCTGACCTTCCGGATCGAGGCGTAGCCGATCCAACGGCTCGCACTTGGCTCTCGCACCACGAGTGCATCGGCGGTCAGCACAGCTTCGAGCTCGGTGCCCGCAGGAAACTGACGGGCGAACATTCGGCGATTCACGACGTACAGCAGGAATAGCGCCACACACAGAACCGCGCAGACGAACAGCGCTATCTCAAGGCCCCACACGACTCCCACCACAACGGTTCTGCCTGGATAGCGGCCGATCGCGTGCGCATTGACGACCAGCGAGAAGGCAACGCCCTGCACCATTGCGAACCCGACCAGGAAGACCCACAGGAATGGCCGGCGGACGCAGGACAGCACGTACGAGCGGGAGAGCGCAGCCGCGGTGTTCTCGTCAGCCACGAACCGGTGACTGCTCGGCGGTGTGGGCACCGCGCCAGCGTAGTCACGCCGAGCCGCATTTTGTCCGAAAGGCCGGAAGCCACTGCCGGGTGGCGGGCCTGAGCCACCTACGAAGTCGGTCCCGGGAAGCTACCGCGGGTGGTAACTTCCACGCTTGGACATCGGATGGTTGGGGCTGGGCGCCATGGGCATGCCCATGGCGCACCGACTCACGCAGGCTGGTCACCACGTCAGCGCATACGACCCCACCCCTGGGCGCGCCGAGCTTGCCGGCGGCGTCGAGCCGGCCGGCAGCCCCGCCGAGGCAGCGGCGCGCTGCGAGGTGCTGGTGGTGATGGTCGCCACACCCCCGCAGGCGGAGTCGGCCATCTTCGGTCCCGAGGGCGGCGCGTCCGCGCTGCGCCCTGTCAGCCGCGTGATGGTGCTCAGCACTCTCGGCCCGGCGTGGGTCAAGGGCCTACCGGACCGGCTGCCGCAGCAGGTGCACGTCATCGACGCTCCGGTGAGCGGAGGGGTAGCACGGGCGCGCGTGGGGACATTGCTGGTGATGGCGGCGGGGCTGGACGAGGCGAGGGACGGCGACGAGGCCGACCGCGCGCTGCTGGGCGAGCTCGGTGAGGTCGCGGTAGTCGGGGACGACCCGGGTCAGGGTCAGGCGATGAAGATGGTGAACCAGGTGCTGTGCGGCGTGCACATCGCCGCGGCCGCCGAGGCCCTCGCGCTGGCCGAGTCAATGGGGATCGACCCGGAGCTGGCATGGAACACGGTGCGACAGGGCGCGGCCGCGTCCTTCATGCTGGAGGACCGGGGCGCCCGGATGGTCCGGGGTGCCGACGGACGGGTCCGCAGCGCGATCTCGTTGTTCGTCAAGGACCTTCACCTCGTCCTCGACGAAGCACGCGAGTCCGGCCTGCCGACACCCCTCTCCGCAGCGGCTGCACGGCTCTTCGCCGACGCCGCCGAGGCCGGGCTGTCGGCCTCCGACGACGCCGAGCTGTTCACCTACGTGCGGTCGCTCGCGAGGTCCCGTCCGTCGGAGTCGAGGTAGTCGCGCCACGAGCGCTTCGGCGACCAGCCCAAGACGTCCATAGCCTTGCGAGAGGAGATCCCGGACGCATCCTCTCGGTCTGTCGGGCGCAGCTCGATCTTGTCGCCGTAGTGCTCGGCCAGGACCTGCGCGAAGTTGCGGCCGCCGACGTTGTCGGGCGATGCGATGTAGAACACCTCGTGGCCCGGGAGGTCGGACACCGCCGCGAGCACGATGGCGTCGGCCAGGTCGTGGACGTCGATGTAGCTCCAGAGGTTCGGGCTGAGGACGGCAGCGTCGCGGACCTGCGGTCCGAGGTTCTGCTCGTAGTTGCCCTCGTGCTGAACCCAGCTGGGACGCAACGAGATACAGCGGATGTCGGATCGAGCCACGGCCGCGTCCATCAGCTGTTCCCCGAAGTGCTTCGACAGCGCGTACGGGTCCTGCGGGTGGATCGGGTGCAGTTCGTCGACAGGTGCGTAGTCGGGCAGGAAGTCACGCTCGGGAAAGAAGAAGCCAGGGACGGTCTCGCTGGAGATGTTGACGAACCGTTTGACGCCGAAGCGCACCGCCGCCTCCAGCACGTTGAACGTGGACATCAGGTTCGTGCGGAAGACAACATGCGGGGGGTTATGAGTCGGCTCCGGGATCGCGGCGCAGTGCACGACCACGTCGGAGCCACGGACGACGGCGAACGCCTCACCGGCGTCCGTCAGGTCGGCCTGCTGGTAGCGCGCCGTGCCCTCCTCCGCGCGCTCGAAGCTGGCTCGGGAGAGGTCGACGGCGAGCACGTCATGGCCCGCGTCGAGCAGAGCCTGGGTCGTGGCGCGGCCAACCTTGCCGTGTGCTCCGGTGACGACGATCTTCATCAGGTGTCCTTCGGGTTGGTGACGGGCCGGGACCGGGTGGCGCTCCGGCGGGTGCCTCGTGTTCTGGACGCAGGGGGGTCGCCGGCCCGGATGGCCAGGATCGCCGCGCCAGGGTCGAGCACGTACTTGTCCATGTCGTGCTCGGTCTGGTTCATGTGGTCGCGCATTGCCCGTCCAGCCTTGGTCGGGGTGCCCCGGCGGACGGCGTCGAGGATCCGCTGGTGGTGCTCGATCGCGTGTTCGCGGACGGGGGCGTGCGCGGAGGTCTGGTGCCTGGTCAGCTGGAGGATCCGTGAGAGCGGGTCGAACAGCGAGGTGATGAAGCTGTTGCCCGCCGCGTCCATCACGTGCTGGTGGAAGGCGATGTCTGCGGCGACGAAGGCGGACACGTCGCTCGACGCCGCCGCAGCGCGCATCTGCGCGAGGGACGCCTCCATGTCGTCCAGGTCCGCGATGCTTCGGCGCTCGGCCGCCAGCTCCGCGACCGCCACCTCGACCACCCTCCTCGCCTCGATGAGCTTGCGCGGCAGGGCCAGCTTGTCGGCCTCCTGGGCGGATCGGGCGATCAGCAGCACCGGGTCGAGCACCGACCAGTGGTCGGCGGGGTTCACGAAGGTCCCGCGCCCGTGCTCGACACGGACCACGTCCCTTGCCGACAGGGCCTTGACCGCCTCGCGCACGGTCAGCCGGCTCACGCCCGTCTGCGCGGCCAGCTCGGTCTCGCTCGGCAGCGGCGAGTTGGGCGGGTACCGGCCGGCGATGATGTCGTTGACGAGCTCGTCGGCCAGGTCCTCGGCCAGGGAACGACGAGTCGTCATGTGACCCCGTTCGACGTCTGATGAGTGGACGTTCACAGCGTAAGGCTTGGTCATCTGCCCAGGCTCCGCTGCTGTCGCCACATGTTCAGCGCGACGGCCGCGACGATGATGACGCCGCTGAACACCTGCTGCCAGTAGGCCGAGATGCCCAGCAGGATCAGCCCGTTCTGGATCAGCGCCAGCAGCATCGTCCCCAGGGCGGTTCCGAGGATGCTGCCCTCGCCGCCGAACAGGCTGGCTCCGCCGATCACGACGGCTCCGATGGCCACGAGCTCATACCCGTTCCCGGCGGACGGTTGGCCGACGCTCAGCCTGGCCGTCTCGATGATCGCCTCGAGCGCCGCGAGCCCGGCTGCGATGGTGAAGATCAGGATCTTCGTCCGTCGCACTCGAATGCCCGACAGGGTGGCGGCCTCTTCGTTGGACCCGATGAAGAAGACGTTGCGGCCGAAGCGAGTTCGCGTCAGGACCAGGTGCGCGACGACCGCCACAACCGCAGCGATCCACACGGGGATCGGCACACCCGCCATCGATCCCTGCCCGAGGACGAGGAACTCGGGCGGCAGCCCGCTGAGCGTCTGGCCTTGCGTGATCCCCAGTGCGAGTCCTCGCGCCACCGCGAGCATTCCGAGGGTGACGACGAAGGAAGGGATGGCCCAGGTGGCCACCAGGACTCCGTTGACCAGGCCGACTCCCAGGCCGCACAGCAGGGCGAGAGCGGCGGCCAGTACCGGGTTCATGCTCATGGTCACCATGAACTCGCCGGTCAGGATGCTGACCAGTGCGACGGTGGAGCCCACCGAGAGGTCGATGCCTCCCGCGACGATCACGAACGTGAGGCCGACGGCGATGATCAGCGCCAGCGACGCCTGGCGGCCGACGACGACCAGGTTCCCCTCGGTGAGGAAGTACGGCGAGCGCCAGCTCAGGAAGATCACCAGCAGGATCACCACGCCGGCCAGGCCGGCCTCGCGCGCCGCGACCACCGACTTGAGGCGGTCGAGCGGGGTCGGTCCCCTGTCGTCGGGTGGCGCGGCCTTGGCGGTGGACACCACCTTCTGCTCGGTCATGACGCGATCTCCTCGACTCCGGTGGCCAGGGCCATCACCCGCTCCTCACCGGCGTCGTGTGCGCTCAGGTCGCCGACCAGCCGTCCCTCGCACATCACGAGCACACGGTCCGAGAGCCCGAGCACCTCCGGCAGCTCGGAGGAGATCACGAGCACGGCGACTCCCTCGGCGGCGATCGTGCGGATCAGGCGGTAGATCTCGGCCTTCGCCCCGACGTCCACACCGCGAGTGGGCTCGTCGAGGATCAGCACTCTCGGACGGCGCGCCAGCCATCGTGCGAGCACGACCTTCTGCTGGTTGCCGCCGCTGAGGGTGCGGACGGGGGTCTCCACCGAGGGTGTCCTGACGCGCAGCTCACCCGTCAGCCGCCGCGACAGGGCAGTTTCGCGGCGGCCAGACACCAGGCCCCGAACGCACACGTCGCCGAGGCTCGCCGCGGAGATGTTGGCTCGGACGGGCAGACCAAGGAACAGGCCCTGCTGCTTGCGGTCCTCCGGCACGTACGCCATGCCGGCCGCGATCGCCTCGCGTGGGTTGCGCAGGCTCACCAGCTTGCCGTCGACGTGCACCGAACCGTCCGTCGGCGAGTTCAGGCCGAACACCGCCAGAGCCGTCTCCGTGCGCCCCGCACCGACAAGGCCTGCCATTCCTACGATCTCGCCGGCCGAGACCGTGAAGCTGACGCCCTTCACGTGCGGACCGGCGTGCAGACCTCGCACGTCCAGGACGGGAGTCGACGGCGGTCGCGGCGCCGGTCGCGTGCCGTACATGTCGACGAGATCCCGTCCGACCATCATGGTCACGACCTGGTTCGGGGTCACGTCGGCCACCGCCTTGACACCGACGAGCTTGCCGTCGCGCAGCACCGTGATCGTGTCTGCCACAGCGAAGATCTCGCGCATGCGGTGCGAGACGTACACCACGCTGACCCCTCGCTTCCCGAGTCGGCGTACCAAGGCCAACAGGGTCTTGACCTCGTCCTCCGTCAGCGACGAGGTGGGCTCGTCCATCACGATCACCCGGGCGTCCATCGACAGGGCCCTGGCGATCTCCACCATCTGGCGGCGGGCCATGTTGAGCCGCCCCACTTGGTCGTCCGGAGAGGCGTCGACACCCAGCTCCTCGAGCAGCCGGGCCGTCGCGCGGCGCATGGCGCCGAAGTCCACTCCCCTCCAACGTCGACCCGGCTCCCTGCCCGCGAAGACGTTCTCGGCCACGCTGAGATGCTCGGCGAGCATGAGCTCTTGGTAGATCACGGCGATGCCGGCCTGCTGAGAGTCCCTGGGGTTCCGGAGCTCCAGCGGAGTCCCGTCGATCTCGACCGTGCCGGCGTCGGCGGGCACCGCGCCGGCGAGGACCTTGAGCAGGGTGCTTTTTCCGGCGCCGTTCTCGCCGACCAGACCCATCACCTGCCCGGGGTCGACTCGAAGGTCGACCCCGCGCAGGGCCAGGACACCGGGATAGCTCTTGACGATGCCCCGCATATGGACGAGCGGATGCTGACTCACACCACACACCTCGCCTTCGGCCTCGGGGTTTGCGTCGGTTCTCGTCCGCTCGCGGGACTCAGTGCGGCGCCGACGCCATGAACTCCTTCAAGGTGTCCGGCGTCACGACCTCGACACCAGTGTCCACGTTGAAGTTGTCCTCGAGGGTGGACTTTCCGGCGTTGAGGTCGATGAGGATCTGCAGCGCCTCGGCCGTCATCCCGAAGGGCTTCTGGGAAATCAGAGCGTCCACGCACCCGCCCTCCATCCCCTGGATGCCCTGTGGCACCACGTCGAAGCCGACGGCCTTGATCTTGCCGCACTTGCTGGCGGACTTCAGGGCTCCGGCGATGCCAGGCAGGTCCGAGCCGCCGATCCCGGCGAAGCCCGCGAGGTCCGGGTGCGCCTGCAGGATCGTCTCCGCCTTGGTCTGGGCGTCGGCAACCGACTCCCCCGACTCCTCGGTCGCCACGATCTTGATGCCGGGGTACTTGGCGAGGCCCTTCTTCAGCCCTTCGTACCGCTGGTTGAGGTTGGTCGCGCTGAGCGAGCCGATGACGACGGCGACCTTGCCCTTCTCGCCCATCGCCTTGACGAGCGCATCTGCCTCGCTCTCACCCGCGGTCACGTTGTCGGTGCCGATGTAGCCCTGAACCTCGCTGTCGGGTACCGGACCGTCCCAGGCGATCACCGGGATCCCGGCCTTCCGCGCCTGTGCCACGACGTTGACCACGCTGGCAGGGTCGTTGGGGGACACCGCGATTCCGGCCGGTTTCTTCGCCAGGATCGACTCGAAGATCGCCACCTGCTGCGCGGCGTCGTCGGTGTCCGGGCCGAGGAACTGCGCCTTGACCCCCAGCTTCTCGGCCGCGTCCTCCATGCCCTTTCGGGCATCGACCCAGTACGGGTTGTTCAGCGACTTCGGCAAGAAGACGTATGTGTCCTTGCTGACGTCTCCGGCAACCACGTCGGCGTTCCCACCGCCGGCCGCCGGTTTGGGATCATCTGAGCCGCAGGCCGCGAGGCTGAGGGACAGAGCGACCAACAGTGATCCGTAGACGGAAACTCTGCGCATGACGACTCCTGACATGAGGTGATGAGTGGTGCTGCTGGATGGTGCGGTTGTGGTGCCCGGTTGTGCTCTGACGTCTGTGCGGTCACGCATGCCTGGTCCTCCGCATCGTCATGACGGCGTCGCGAAGCGTGGTCTCGTCGCCGACGTTGCCGGCGAAGACGACGTACGGGAGGCCGGCCAGCCCGTCCCGCGCTGGCTGGCTGTCCGCAGGCTCGGTGCGCCAGACCGACACGATCCCCGGAAACAGCTGCCCCAGCACGGTCGCCCGCCGCACATTGAGACCGTCGGTGGCGATGACGTGCGAGGTGATGCCCCCCTTGGCCACCACCCAGGCCAGGTCGACGGCTGCGACGAATCGACGGGTGAGCTCCACCAGCGCGGTCGAGACGCGACGGCCGAGCTCGAGACTGGACCGGCCGCCTTCGATGACCACCTGCTCCCGGCTGGTCATCAGCACGACGTCGCCGCGGGAGGCAGCCTCGACCAGCGCCTCGGTGCAGCGGTCCAGCTCGGCGCTCTCGTCGGCGCTGTCGAGCAGCGCGCTCACGTCCAGCTCGACGGCGGTGATCCCTGGCACGGCCAGGAGCATCTCGACCTGCTGGGTGGTCAGCTCGACGTGTGACCCCACGACGACGAGCCCTTGACCGCGACGGGCAGGGCCGCGGAAGATCTCGGCCGGCCGCAGTGGTGCTCGGCGGCCGATCCCGGCGCGGACGGGAACGAAGCTCGGGCCGACCCGGCAGATGGCTCTCCACCCGGTCGCCTCGGCGGCGATCAGGGCGAGCACGACGACCTCGAGGTCGCTCTCGTCGAGGGCGTTCACGACCACGACGGCTCCATCACGCGCCGCCAGGAGCAACCGGGTCACACCCTCGATGCCCGCGGAGCGGATCTCGGTCAGTGACACGCTCAGCACCGGCGGCGGACGAACGTCCGAACCCGTCTTCTCCTCGACCCAGTCCGTCAGCGACGAGCTGTGGTAGCCGAATGCCTCGTCGGCCGCGTACACGGTCTGGCCGACGGGCACGTACGCGGCGCCCTCGCGGACGTAGTGCACGTCGTCGACCGTGACCCGGCCGGCGTCGAGGTAGGCGGGAGCCAGGACCACGGCGTCATAGGGCTGACCGCGCTCGACCGCGCCCTGCTGGAGGACGTCCGTCTCGAGGGGGAAGTGTCCGCGCAGGGTGGAGTCGCTCCGGCTGAGAAGCGCTACGTTCGTTCCGAACTCCTTGGCAACGCGGTGGATCCTCGAGTCGAGGTCGCGCAGAAGGCTTTCCGTCGCGTCTGCGTCCAGACTGCGGGTGTTCGTCAGGATGAAGAACGTTCGTGCCGGGTGGGCGAAGGCCCAGCGCAGGTCGCTGTCCTCCCAGGCCGTCAGGACCGGCACGTCATGGACGACCTGGCTGCCCGTGGGGTCGTCGTCGAGGACCACCACGTGTCGGCGCGTGACGGCGTTGATGCTGTGAATGCGCTCTCGCGGACGCACGAGCCGCAGCGGCGGGGCCTGCGCGTCCCGCAGGTGCTCCAGGCTGGTCGGCTCCGGCATCGTCGTTGTGCGCGACTGCGGATTGCGCGACGACGCGGGCTCGGTGGTGCTCACTCGATGCTCATCCCGTGTGCTCGCGCACGGTTTTCGCGAGGTTCTCGACGCCCATCCTCGGGCTGGAGAGGACGCGCAGACCGGTCTCCTCCTCGAGGCGTGAGACCAGCCGCTGCATGGACGCCTGGGCCAGCACGATGACGTCGACGTCGCCTGCCAGGGCAGCCGCATGGTCGGCCACCATGTCGTCGTGCTTCGCCCTGTCGCCGGACATCAAGACGTCGAACGCACCCGGGCAGAGGTGCCGCACGATGGTCGGGGAGCGGCCAGCATCGGCCGCCCGTGCCGCGATCAGGTCGCTGGTCGGGCCGAGGGTGGTCGGCACGGTCGCGAGCACGCCGATCCGGTCGGACCGTGACGCCTCGACCGCCATCGCCTCGTCGATCTTGACCACAGGCACCTCTACGGCGCGTCGCGCCGCGTCGAGGGTGGGCCCCAGCGAGGAGCAGGCCGAGAAGATCACGTCGGCGCCTGCAGCCTCAGCGGCCTGCGCCAGATGGACCATGCGTGACTCGCTCTGCTCCGAGATGCCTTGCTCCCGCACAACTGTCGCGAGAACGTCCGAGTCGACGAAGTGAAGGATCTCAGCGTCCGGGATGAGCTCGCCGATGAGGTCGGTGATCACCGGTTCAACGGTCACGAACACGAAGCTCGTGTGCAGAACTGCCACCTTTGGCATCCCCGACTCCTCTGATGTATTCAACAGACGTCTGAGGACTTTGCCAACTGCAGCCCGCCACGTCAAGAGAGAGGAGGGAGGAATCTCGACGTCGCCCCGGCAGCGCGAGCGAGCGCCACGTGGTCAACGTCCTCGGTCATGGCTGAGGATCGGGCTCGTCGCAACCACCGTTTTCGCGGCAACGCTCAAGTAGCGTGAGGGCATGACCACCCAGGCGCACGACCCCGCGGAGTTCCTGCCGCGACGGCGCCCCTCGCAGGATCGGAGCCGAAGGCGCTTCGACGACATCCTCCGGGCAGCGCGGGCGCTGCTCGTGGAGGTCGGTTTCGAGGCCTTCACCTCCGAGCAGGTGGCGTTGCGTGCCGGCGTACCGATCGGGTCGCTGTACCAGTTCTTCGGCAACAAGTACGCAATCATCTGCGAGCTCGACCGGCTCGACACCGT
This sequence comes from uncultured Actinomycetota bacterium, assembly GCA_963759525.1. Lineage (GTDB taxonomy): Bacteria > Actinomycetota > Actinomycetes > Propionibacteriales > Nocardioidaceae > Marmoricola. The sequence continues at coordinate 124,072 of CAVWZO010000020.1, forward strand.
GAACGTGCAGAAGGAGCTGGAGAACTTCGCGACCGAGATCCCCAGCCTGGACTGGACCCAGCTGCTCGAGAAGCTGCTCGACCACCTCGCCGCGCTGTGGCGCACCGACCCGTCACGCCGCGCCGTCTGGCTGGCGATGCAGGCGACTCCGCCGACCCGCGCGATTGCGGCCGAGCACGAGCGTGACCTGGCTGCGCAGGTCACTCGTCTGCTCGCTCCGCTGACCCCCGGCTCGAAGATCGCCCAGCGCCAGGTGATAGCCGAGGTGATCGTCCACGTCACCTACTCGATGCTGAACTTCTCGATCAGGGACGGCCAGTCACATCCCGACGCCGTCGTACAGCTCAAGACGCTGCTCACGGGTTATCTGCTGGCTACCGAGGCAGCGGCGGCGAAGAAGAAGCTGTCCGCCACCTGATTGCCGGGGGTCAGCCCCGGGGTGCCTGTGGCTCGATGAGTACGACGAACGCGACGGCGATGTCGGCAGCGGGGTCGTGCGAGAGCGAGACCCGGATCTGGTATCCGGCCATGGCATGGGCAATGGCTCCGTGCAGCCGGACGGCGGGACGACCCCACGCATCCGAGCGAACCTCGATCTCACGCAGGTCCACGTAGGCGGGGTCGATGACCTCGGGGTGTCCGAAGCAGGTGCTCGACCATGCCTTGATGACGGCCTCCTTGGCCGCCCAGCGGGCAGCGAGGCTCTCGGCCTCGCTCCCACTACCGACCCGGGCCGCGCGTCGCTCACCAGCGGTGAACGAGCGCGCGAACCGGGTACCGGGCTGCGCCAGCTGCTCGGCGAACGCGCTGATCCCGACCACGTCGACCCCCACCGTGGCGTCGCCCGCCACGGTGCCGGGGTCGATCGGGCCAGAAGCCGAGCCCGAGAGAGGTCCGTCGGCCTCCAAGGTCAGCGGGCCGCCTGTGCGTAGACGCCGTCCTCGCCAAGGCGAGCACTCGGGTCGACCAGCATGGCGGTCTCGTCGGCCTTGGTGCGGGCCGGCGAGCTGTCGGCGAACCGGCGCTGCTCGGCCTTCTTGAACAGCGGGTCACCGCCGCACATCGCGTCGAGACGACGGGCCTCACCGGCTGCCAGGCGAGCCGTGGCTGCCTGCAGGTACGCGTCGCGCTGCGCCGGGGAGAGCGCGGCCACGAACGCACCGGGGTGCGCCACCGCGACCATTGCGGACACGTGCCCGAAGCCCAGGCTGGTCAGCACGCCGGCGCGGAGCGGACCGGTCTGCAGCGACTCGCGCAGCCAGACCAGGTGCTCGTTGTCGGCCAGTGCCTCGTCGACACAGTCCAGACCACGGTTCGGCGGGATCGTCCCACCGGCCAGCAGCTGGCACAGCCCGATCAGCTGGAAGGCGGCGGCGCCACCCTTTGCGTGACCGGTCAGCGACTTCTGGCTGACCACGTAGAGCGGCGAGCCTTCCGTGCGGCCGAGTGCACCTGCGAGTTTCTCGTGCAGCTGCGACTCGTTGGGGTCGTTGGCAGCCGTCGAGGTGTCGTGCTTCGAGACCACGGCGAGGTCGTCGGCACCGAGGCCGAGGGTCGCGAGACCCTTGGCCAGCGGCGAGTCAGCGCCGCCGATGCCAGCGCCCAGGGCGCCCATGCCCGGAGCCGGGATGGAGGTGTGGATGCCGTCGGCGTAGGAGCCGGCGTACGCAATCACGCCCAGGACCGGGAGCCCCAGCTCGGCAGCCACGTCACCGCGAGCCAGCACCATGGTCCCGCCGCCCTGGCCCTCGACGAACCCGCCACGACGGCGGTCGTTGGGCCGGCACACGTGCTTCTCCTCGATGCCCTTGGCGAGCATCTCGGCGGTGTCGGCGGTCGCGCTCATGTTGCCGAACCCCACGATGCCCTCGATGCCGAGGTCGTCGAAGCCACCGGTCACGACCACGCTGGCCTTGTCGAGGCGGATCTTGTCCACACCCTCCTCGACGCTGACCGCAGCGGTCGCACAGGCGGCGACCGGGTGCACCATCGAGCCGTACCCACCGAGGTAGGACTGCACGGTGTGCGCCGCGATCACGTTCGGCAGGGCCTCCTGCAGGACGTCGTTCGGCGGCTGCTCACCGAGCAGTGCGTCGACGTACATCCTGCGGGTGGACTGCATCCCGCCGATGCCGGTGCCCTGGGTGTTGGCGAACCTCGTCGGGTGGATCCAGCGCAGCAGCTCGGCGGGCTCGAAGCCCGAGGAGACGAACGCATCGATCGTGGCCACGAGGTTCCACGCGGCGAGCCGGTCCACCGACTCGGTCATCGACCCCAGGCCGTAGACCGACGGGTCGAACCCGTCGGGGATCTGGGCGCCGACGAAGCGCGAGAGCTTGAACCTGCGCGGCACCCGGAGCTCGCTGCCCGCAAGGCGGGTGACGAGCCAGTCGCCGTCCTCGGTGGGAGCGATCCTGGTGTGCTTGGGAGCAGCATCCACCATCGCGTCGGCCTCGTCCTTGGTGCGGACGATGAACGACGTGTCCTCCTCGAGGAACACCGGCACCATCAGCGGGGCGGTGCCGTCGATCATCGAGCCGTCGTCGCGGTAGCTGCGGATGCCGACGTTGGCCTCGATCTGCTCGCCGTAGCGCTCGACGACCTCGGCCTCGCTCAGCGGCTCGCCGCTCGCGACGTCGTGCCAGCCGGCAACCGGCTCGTTCTCCCACACGATCAGGCCGGTGGTCCAAGCGAGCTCCAGCACGCCGGCGGGGGACAGGCGGTTCTCGACCTCGAGCTCGAAGCGGGTACGCGACGAACCGACCGGTCCGACCTCGCCGGCCCCGACGATCACGACCATGTCCTCAGGACGGGTCTTGATCTTCGGCCAGGCCATCGTCGGCTGGGTCTTGCCCCAGCCTGCGGGGTGGGTCAGCGCCAGCAGCGCGTCGGACGTCTCGTCCTCGGTCTGCGCGGCGGCCGCAGTCTCGGCGGCCTCACGTGCCTCGCGGCCGAGGGCAGCCAGGTCGAGGTCAGCCTCGCCGAGACCGCCCGTGAGGTCGGCCACGATCGGGGCGACCGCAGCAGACGTGCGGGACTCGGGACGGCACAGTTCGAGCAGCTCGGCAGCCATCTCCTGCGGGGACCAGGTACGGACCCCGGCCGCGGTGACGGCGTCGACCAGCGGGTCGTTGTGACCCATCAGGCCGGTGCCACGCACCCAGCCGATCTGGGCGTGCGCGAACGAGACCCGCTGGGCCCAGTCCTGCTCGGCGTGCCAGCGCTGCACGAAGGCGTCGAACGCTGCCTTGGCCTCGCCGTACGCGCCGTCGCCACCGAAGCGGCCACGGTTCGGGGAACCCGGGAGTACGACGTGCACCCGCTGGCCGAGCTTGTGGTCGGCACCCTGGGCGGCAAGGCCGGTGACCAGGCGCTCCACACCCCAGAGCAGGACGCGGAACTCGACCTCGGCGCGTGCACCGGCGTCGGCCGCGGTCCCCTGCACCGCCGGGGCGGCGAAGGGGAAGACCAGCGTCGGGGAGAGCGCCGGGCGAAGCTCGGTGTTCTGACCGCCGGCGGACTCCACCACGGGGGAGGAGATCCACTCGACGAGCGCGTCGACGTCGGAGTACGACGCCAGGTTGGCCGGCAGCACCCACAGGGCAGCGCCGTTCGACGCGTGGTCGCGGTACAGGCCACGGAAGAACGCGAGGCGATCGGCGTCGAGCCGCGACGTGGTGGCCACGACCGTGGCACCTCCACGAAGCAGGTCGGCGACGACGGCGCCGGCGATCGAGCCAGGCGCGGCACCGGTCACGACAGCGACCTCACCGGCCCACTCACGGTCCGTGCCGGCAGCCGAGATGGTGTCACCGTAGAAGGACACCAGGTCGGTGCGCTTCTCGCGACGGGCGCGGTCCAGCCACCAGTTGGCCTGGGCCTGCGCGGCCTCGTCGAGACCGACGAAGCTGCGCTCGCGGGCCGAGTCGTCGCCGACCCAGACCCGGGCGAAGTCCTCACGGACCGAGGCCCAGCGGTCGTCGAGCAGCACCGCACGGCGCGCGTCGAACGACGGCGACACCTTGCGGGCCCAGTCCGAGCCGAGCTCGGACTCGACGAGCTTGACCAGCTCCGCGTCGAGGTCATCCCCGGCGTCGGCGATGGCCTCGTCGGCAAGGCCGAGCTTGCCGAGCAGGTGGCGCGCCGTCGAGGCGAGCACCCCGTCGGGGCCGGTGATCGAGTCGGTGATCTCGCCCAGCGCAGCGGCGTCGACGCTCGCACCGCCGGCGCCACCAGCGGCGGCAGGCATGCTCACGGCCACACCGTGTGCGGAACCAACGGCCTGTACGGCGTGGTCCACGACGGAGTTCAGGTCGCTCAGGTCGATGCCGAAGCCGAGCGATCCACCTCGCGTCGAGGAACCGTCGCGCAGGCCGGCGGCCAGCTCGGCGGACACGTGGGAGACCCAGCCGGGGCCGAGCTGCCAGGTGTCGCGCACGCGGTCGGCGATCGCTGCGGGCTTGCTGCCCGCGGCGCCGGCGAACTTGCGCAGCTGCTCGCTCACGGCCTCGGTCAGCACCGGGCCGAACGGGGAGTAGGTGCGGGCAAGCTTGGTCACCGTGGCGGCCAGGCCGGTCCAGCTGGCGTCGGCTGCACCGTCGATCGCACCGAGCGAGAGCTCGGCACCAAGGTCCACGAGCAGCTGGTTGCGGCGCGAGGAGACGCCATCGCAGAGCGCCTCGATCGTGTCGGCGGGACCGATCTGGTCGGGGCGCACCTTGGTACGCAGCGCGGCCAGGGTCTTGGTGGCGTCCGCGGCCCCGTAGGCCAGGTCGGCCGGACGCTCGGCGCCGGCAGCGGCCACCGGGGCGGCGGCAGCAGCAGGAGCGGGCGCAGCTTCGGTCGCCGGGGCGGCCTCGGCGGAAGGAGCCTCGGTCGGCTCCTCCTCCGGCTCGTCGTCAGGCATGGGGGTGTCGGTGGCGAACACGACCGCAGCGTCACGCGAGGAGTTCACGATCTTCGGCGCGACCCCGTCGTACGACGGGAGCTTGACGGTCTGGGCTGCCAGGTTGGCCAGGGTCGGCGCGTTGGCGACACCCACCTCGACGAACTGCTCCATGCCCAGCCCACCGTGCTCTGGCGAGCCGAACAGCAGGTCCTGGGTCTCGATCCAGCGCACCGGGCTGGCGAACTGCCACGCGAGCAGCTCGATCAGCAGGGTGCGACCCAGGCGGGCCGGGTCGGCCTCCCAGGTGGCCCAGTCCTCGAGCACAGGCTTGAGGAGGGGGGAGTCGACGAGGTCGGCGACCTCCTGGACGTAGGCCCGGTCGAGGGTGAACAGGCGCGGCACCAGGTTGGGGATGTAGCGGCCGATCAGGACCGACGGGTCGATCTCCGCAGGCAGCAGGTCGTCCAGGCGCTGACGGAAGTCGGCGACACCTGCGTGCAGCTCCGAGGAGTGGAACGGCACGTCGATGCCAGGCACCAGGATGAAGGCGGGCTTGCCGTTGACGCGGGCACGCCGCTCCTCGATGGCCTTCTCGAGCGCCTCGAGACCGGCAACCGTGCCGGCGATGGCGTACTGCGAGCCACGCAGGTTGTAGTTCACGATCTGGATGAACTCGCCCGTGGCCTTGGACAGCTCGGCGACGAACGCGGCGACGTCGTCGTCGGCCAGACCGGCCTGCGACGGACGGATCGCGGCGAGGCGGTAGTTGCTCCGGCCGTGTGCGTCACGCGGGACCAGGTGGTGCATGGCCATGCCGCGACGGAACACGATCTCGAGCAGTGCCTCGAGCGGGAGGATGCCGGTGACGGCGGCGAGCGCGTTGTACTCGCCGACCGAGTGACCGCAGGTGAGGGCGTCCTCGACGAAGACACCGGCCTCACGCATCTCGGCGACCTGGGCGACCGCGAGGGTGGCCATGGCGACCTGCGTGAACTGGGTCAGGAACAGCACACCGTCGGGGTGGCGGTGCAGCTCCCCGTCCGCCCACAGCTCGGTCGGGTTGTCCCGAACGACCGCGAGGATCGAGAAGCCGAGCGCGTCGCGGGTGTGCGAGTCAGCGCGGTCCCAGACCTTGCGGGCGGCGGCAGAGCGGGTACGGGCCTCGAGGCCCATGCCCTGGCTCTGGATGCCCTGGCCGGGGAAGGCGTAGGTCGTACGCGGGGCCGCAACAACGGCCTCGGCGACCATCGCCAGCTCGCCGTCGGCGCGGCAGGTCACCTCGACGACGGTGTCGCCACCGAGTACGCCGGTGCGCTCGACCGTGATCTCAACCTCGGCGCTGGGCTGCAGCGGGGCGACCCAGCGGGCCAGCCAGCTGCGGATCGGACGCGGGTGGTGCGTCGCGCCGACCGAAGCGGCAGCGCGCTGCGCCACGGCGGAGAGCCACATGCCGTGCACGATCGGGCCGTCGAAGCCCGCGAGGCGGGCGGCAGGCACGTCGGTGTGCAGCGGGTTGTGGTCACCACTGACCGCCGCGAAGGCGCCCATGTGGTGGGGAGCGGTCACGGTGAAGCGGTCCAGCCGGGCGCGGGGCTTCTCCTCGCGGTCAGCCGCGAGGGGGGCCGGAGGGGCCATGTCCTCGGTGCCGACGCGGCCACGAACCATGAAGCGCTCGTGCAGGGTGGCGACGACGGCGTCGCCGGCACTGACGGTGACGTCGACGGCGATCACGTGGCCGGCCGTGGTGTCCACCACGTCGCCGCGCGTGGCCGCAATCGTCAGCTCGGACTCGGCATCGGGCAGCCCGTTGACGATCTCGATGCGGTGGTCGAGGTGCACGAGGTCGAGAAGACCCTCGACGGAGCCGATGCTCGCGAACACGGCAGGCCAGGCGAGGCCCACGAGCGTGTCGGGGACAGCCTGCTCCTGCGGGTCGGCAACCGCGTCGCCGCGGCGGGTCCGATCGGGGCTGGTCACGCCGATGTGGTCGGCGACCAGGTCGGGCGTGAAGGTGGTCCGAAGGACGGCTGTGCCGTCGACGATCTCGGGAAGGGTGCCACCAGCGGTGAGCGCCAGCAGGGCACCCATCGCCTCGGCGGCGGCGTCTTCAGAGATCACGGGCAGGCGACCGCTCGCGACCCCGGAGAGGTCGACGCGCAGGTTCAGGTCGCCCCGGGAGAGGGGCACGCGCAGTACGGCTCCCTGTACCGGCACAGTGTCGCCCTCGGCAACCAGGGTGGCGGCGGTGCCGGTCAGGCGGTGCAGCGGGTTGGGGACGACACGACCGGCCCACACGACGTCCGGCGAGGCGAACGCGGCGTCGATCGCCGTGGCGTCGGCACCGACGATGCTCCGGCTCACGGCCGGGAGGGCAGTGGTGTCAGCGAGCGTGTCGACGACCGCTGCCTCGAACCGGTCGAGGAGGTCGGCGACGGGCTCGTCGACGACGGTGATGCCGCCCACGGCCACGGGGCCGGGGATGACGATGACCGCGTCGGCGCCGTAGGACTCGTCGTGGGCCTGCCACAGCGAGTCGGAGCGCCACCAGCGGCGCACGTCGGCGTCGATGACGGGGACGAAGTTGACCGGCTTGCCCGGGCGGCGGCAGACCTCCAGGAAGAAGAACACGTCGGCCGGGTGGAGCTTGAGGCTCATGCCCTCCGGGTGAGCCGCCACGAGTGCGTCGATGGCTGCCGTCGGCTCCTCGGGGTCATAGTCGAGGCGCTCGATCGGACCGGAGTCCGCGGGGTGGACACGCGCCAGGGCGCGCTCCAGCATCTCCACGAAGCGGTTACGGAAGGTGATGTCGAGGAAGGTGTTCGAGCCTGATCCGCTGATGAGGTGGTGGCCCGCGATTCCGGAGCCGGCCAGCTCGACGTACCGGCGCAGCCACTGCTCGTAGGTCATCTCGGCGACGTCGCCGAAGTAGGGCTTGCACGTGTCGGCCATGGCGGCGATCAGCTCGTCCTTGCGGGCGGCTGTTGCCTCGGCGTCCCCGGCGACCTCGTCCAGGATGCGACCGCAGCGCCCGGCCGCGTTGTCGATCTCGTGGATGTCGGCACCGAGCTGGCTGCGACCGGAGGTCATGTTGCCGGCGCTACGACCGGCGCCGACCCAGCCACCGTTGTCCGAGGTGGGCAGGCCAGGCGTGTCGACCAGGAGCTGCTTGACCGCTGGGGAGGTGGTGGCCTCCTTGGTGGCCATGGCGGCGGTGCCGATCAGGACACCGTCGACGGGCATGGCGGCTTCGCCGTGCGAGGTCGCCCAGGAGCCGGTGAGGTAGGTGATCGCGCGGTCCGGCGTACCGATCCCGCCACCGACGCACACGACCAGGTTCTCGACAGAGCGCAGGTCGTTGTAGGTCGCGAGCAACAGCTCGTCGAGGTCCTCCCACGAGTGGTGTCCCCCCGCGACACCTCCTTCGATGTGTGCGATGACGGAGGTGTCAACCTCCCGCGCGATCGCGAGCACCTGGCGAATCTGCTTCACGGTGCCCGGCTTGAACACGACGTGGCTGATGCCGGAGTCGTGCAGGTCTTCGATGATGGCGATTGCTTCCTCGGGCTCGGGGATGCCCGCGCTGATCACGACGCCGTCCAGCGGCGCACCGGCGAGCCGGGCCTTCTGGACCAGGCGCTGGCCGCCGACCTGCAGCTTCCACAGGTACGGGTCGAGGAAGAGCGTGTTGAACTGCGCGGTGCGGCCCTCGTCGAGGAGGTCGGTCAGCTTCGCCATGTGGGCGGCGAAGATCTCCTCGGTGACCTGGCCGCCACCGGCGAGCTCGGCCCAGTGGCCGCTGTTGGCGGCTGCGGCGACGATCTCGGGGTCGACGGTCGTGGGCGTCATGCCGGCGAGCAGGATCGGCGACTTGCCGGTGAGCCGCGTGAAGGCGGTGTCGACGACGGGCTTGCCGTCGCCGCGGTCGATCAGCCGGGGGGCGTACTTCGACCAGTCGGCTGCCAGGGGCACGGTGGCACCGGAGGTGAACAGCAGGTCGCGACCCTTGGGGGTGGCACCCGGGATGACGGTGACGCCGCGCCCACGCAGGGCCCGGCCGGTCATGTTCGCGGAGAGGTTGGCCGGTCCGAGGTCGACCACCCAGCGGGTGTTCGCGCCGACCGCGTCGGTGAGCTCACGCGGCCAGTTGACGGTCTCCACGCAGATCGCATGGGCGAGGTGCTCGGTCAGGCCGGCGTCGAGACCACAGGCATCGGCCCAGTCGCGGGCCATCGCCACGGCGGGCGCCAGAGCCGGGTGGTGGAAGCCGAGGGCGACCGGAATGGACTCGACCGAGGGGTTGAAGGCACGCCCACCGCGGGCCTTGTCCTCGATCTCGGCGGCTTCCGTGGCGCTGCGCTTCTCGATGGCCGCGCGGAGACGGCGCAGGGCGTCCTGCGTACCGCTCACGACCACGCGGCGCGGGCCGTTGATCGCTGCCACGGTGGCGGCGTCGTCAGCCTCGGAGATCTGGGCGACGAGGTCCTCGACCTCGGCAAGCGTCGCTCCGCTGATGGCGAGCATGGGGGAGTCCTCGCCGTGAGCCACGAGGCCGACGCGGCGGCCGACGATCGCTGCTGCGGCGCCGATGAGGCGAGCGATCGCCATCAGCTGGACGTCGCTGGTCGCATCGCCGTCGCGCCGTCCGGCGAGGGCGGCGACGCCGATGATGCCCTGCGAGTGGCCGACGGAGGCGACGGGCGCGACCCTGGTGAGGTCCAGGCCCTCGTCCTTGAGCAGGTCGATCGTCGCGAGCTGGGTGAGCAGCACGCCGGGCATGCAGAGAGCCGCACCGATTGTGTCGGAGTGACGCGGGGCCTCGTCGTCGGTTAGCCACACGTGGGGCTCGAAGGGGCGCGGGAGCGCGGCGGCCAGCTGGCCGGCCACGGGTGCAACCAGGCGACCGGACTCCTCGACCAGGTGGCTCACCCGGGAGGTGTCGGTGTTCTCGCTGGCGAGCTCGGAGAGGGTGGCGTACCAGTCCGCACCCTGTCCTCCGAAGGTCACGGCGAACTCTTCGCCTTCGGCCAAGCGGTCAGCCAGGGTCAGGCCCCGCTCGGGGGTCTCGTGGTCATGGGTCAGCGTGGTGGGGGGTAGCTGCGTCATATGAGTACTCTCTCATGTTCTCCCCGTGAACCTGAAATCGTCCTCACGTTTTTTACGGGATTGTCACAACCCTCTTCCCTACCCGCCAGTAAGCACGCAGGGATGTTTCGGACATGTCCTTTGCTGGGTCCGGAAGCAGCCTACGTTTCAGCGTTTTTCGGCGGCTCGAGCGGCACCGGAGCTGAGATTTCGAGGGAATTGTCCCGGAAGGGCACACCCTGATCCTGGTCGCGTGGTCGGCCGAGAAACGGCACTCGCTGGCCGACGAACTGCCCACCCGGCGTACGTCGTGGTGGCCGAACTCACACAGCCCGAGTCCGCGCGCCGGGCTGCTGGGTAGGTGGTGGAGCAGCGAGCGAAGCGAGCTAGCACCCCGAAACCGGATAGTCCCGATCAAACGACAACCTTGAGGACCCGAAAAGGTGACGAACGTTCGGGACTAGCCGAGACTTGGTTCAGGCTTTGTTGTCCTTGCTAACTGGGTTGCAGCGGCTCTCGCGCACCTGATGCCCAAGCGGGTGCCGCCAGCCGCGCCCTGGCCCGGGCGTCGAGCGGAGAGACGCGGCGGCTCAGTCGCTCGTCCAGTACCTCTGCTGCGCGTTCGCCTCGTCCTGACCGGGCGAGCGCGTAGACCAGCGTGTCCTGCAGCACGTCGCGCTGCGCGCGGCTGCCGCCGAGTGCGACGGTCCGGGGGAGGGTTTCCTCGAGCTTCGTGGCAGCAGCGATGAAGTCACCTTCCAGCACGGACTGCAGCGCGCGGCACACCGGCGCGACCACGTCGCGGAACGTTGGGTCGGCGTGGGCCAGGGAGGTCGTCCGCAGCGCAGACAGCCCGACCTCGTCGCCCGCGGCGGCCAGGCTGACGGCGGAGTGGAGGGCAGCGAACGAGGTGGGTGGTGTGATCAGCCAGCCCTCAGGCGCCGAGTCGCAGACCGCCGCGCTCGGCAGGTCGCCCTCCCACGTGTCCGTCACGTGGCAGCGCCACAGCAGCGCACCGCTGTCCACCAGTGCGCGGGATTCGCTGACGAGCGGGGGTGCGAGCTCGCGCTCGTAGCGGCGCCTGACCGCATCGATGTCGCACTGCATCAGCTCGTGGAGCGCGGCATGCCAGGAGAAGTGGGAGCGGTGGTTGGCCTCGGGTCCGCGGGTGCGGAGCCACTCGTCGAGCCACGCCAACCCGGCGGTATGGTCACCGGTCTCGTAGAACACGTGGGCTCGGGCATGGACCGCGTGCCCGGAGGAGGGCTCCACCGAGAGGGCGTAGGAAGCGAGTGCCTCGGCCTCGCTCCACCGCTCCTGGTCCTGGCGCACGAAGGCCAGCTGCCCGGCGTACCACCAGTCGTCGCCGTAGCTCTTCGACAAACCCTCGACCAGGGCAGCGGTCTGGGGTCCGGAGGTGAGGCCCCCGAAGGCCACCGTTGGTACGGCGACGCTGACGGCCAGGGCGTCCCTGGGGAAGAGCCGGATGTGTCGGAGCAGGGCAGCGGCACCGGTGGCCTCGTCCGAGCGGAGCCGGATGGTGACGGCGTCGAGGAAGCTGACCTCGCGGTCGTCGAGGTGCCGCTCAGCCGCCGCCGCGTGCGCGGCCCGGAGTGACGAGCGCCAGGAGCCGGTCGCGCCCCACTCGTGTCCCAAGAGAGCCAGCGCCGCGTGCGCCTGCGCGAACTCCGGGTCGAGGGCCACGGCCGACTCCAGCCCGCTCTCGACCCCGTCCTGGAGACGGAGCAGGCGACCGAGCGCTCCGTTGTAGGCGTCGGCCGCATCGCCAGCTGTCGTCAGGGTGAGGCCGTAGGCGTCGACCGGTCGGCGACTCTTCTCGCCGTGCAGCCCGCGTACGACGGCCCGGGCCACGTCGTAGGCCTGCTCCCGGATCTCGGGCATCGCCGTGGTCTCCCACAGGTTCCCGCGCCGCAGTGCACCCAGGGCGTAGAACGGCATGCCGGCCGGGAGTACGCCGACCACCCTGCCGTCGTCCGCCGTGTCGATACCCAGGCCGGACGGGCCGGGCCGGACCAGGCCGGTCCGTGCCAGCGACGCCAGCAGCGGGTCCTTGGCCAGGGTGCCGACCGGGCCGGTGCAGTTGACGACACCAGCAACCGTGAGCTGGCGACCGTCGGTGAGCGTGACCTCGACACCGCCGCGGACAGGACGAGCGGACGCGACGGTGCCCGTGTGCCGGACCAGGCGACCGGAGCGGGCGATCTTGTCGAGCCGGCGCGCAGTGACCGGTGGCATCCGGTGTCGGTGCACGTCCCAGGCGCGCGCGTGCTCGGCGAGGAACTGGCGCTTGCCGTCGTCGCCGAGGCCCTGCCACAGCTGTGCGGTGACCGGGCGCAGGCCGTCGACCGCGGCGCGCCAGTCGCCGGTCTCGGCAACCGTGCGCTCGACGTGGGTACGCATCAGGCTCTGCAGCTCCTCGAGGCTGCCGACCCTGGTGATTCCCGGCGGCGGGGGCACTGCCGGGGTGGTCGGCATCCGGTGTGACGCAGGCACCAGGTCGTGACGCGAAACCGTGTGCACCGTCCGGCCGGGGCGGTCCGCGCCGATTGCGACGTCCACCATGGTCAGCCCGGTGCCGACCAGGAGCAGGTCCCCGTCCGGGAGGTCCTGGGTCCACGGGTCGTCCACAAGCAGGTCGGTGTCCTTCAGCCCGGGCGGCGCCCAGTCGGTTCCCGGGGTCGCGCCGTTCGCCAGCACCACGGCTCGCGCGGCGGTCGACTGTCCGGAGGAGAAACGCACCAGGAAGCGGTCACCGCGTCGTTCGATGCCGGCGACGGCCTCCTGGCGGCGCTCGAGTCGGGCATTGCCGGGATACTCCGTCGCCGTCTGCAACAGGCTCTGCACGTAGTCGCCGTAGACCGCGCGCGGGATGAAGTCCTGTGGCTGTGCCTGCGGGTCGTGGTGGTTGCGTAGCCAGCGGAAGAAGTGCTCGGGATCCCGGGGGAACGCACTCATGCCGCTCGCGGGAACGTTCAGCAGGTGGCGCTCATCGGTCGTGGAGTACGCCGGCCCGCGGCCGGTCGTGGGTGCAGGGTCCACCAGGGTGACCCGATAACGCGGGGACAGGCTCGTGACCAGGTGAGAGGCCGTCAGGGCTCCCGCCGCTCCAGCACCCACCACTACGACACAACAGTCGCCTTCGCCTCCACGCATTGGACCCACCTTGAAAGTCTAGTAAACGTCTTCACTAAGTTATCAAAGGAGTGCGGGGATACCACAATCCGCGTGCCGCGTGGCGTGGCGGACGTCATACGAGATGGCGGCTGCCGACACGGCGCCAATGTCCCACGAGAACCCGCCGAGACGGCGCCAATGTTCGGGACTGTCCGGGACACAAGCGCCGTGTCGGCTGTGTTTTGCGGGACACAAGCGCCGTGTCGGCTGTGTTTTGCGGGACACAAGCGCCGTGTCGGCGGTGGTTTGCGGGACACAGGCGCCGTGTCGGCTGTGTTTGCGGGACTAGCTGGCGTCCTTGATCTCGCAGATGACCTCGCCGTTGGTGACGCCCGAGCCCACCTCGGCCTTCAGGCCCGTGATGGTGCCTGCCTTGTGCGCCTTCAGGGGCTGTTCCATCTTCATCGCCTCGAGTACGACGATCACGTCGCCCTCCTCGACCGAGGCGCCCTCCTCGACCGCGACCTTGACGATCGTGCCCTGCATCGGGGATGCCACCGAGTCACCGGAGGCAGCAGTTCCCGCCTTCTTGCCCGCGGCGCGCTTGGGCCTCTTCCCCCCGCCGCTCGCCCCTCCGGCGGCGCCACCGATGGCGGAGAGCCCGGCGGGCAGGACGACCTCGAGCCGGCGCCCGCCGACCTCGACAGTGACCTTGTTGCGCTCGTCAGGCTCGCCGCCATCGGCGCTGGCACCGCCGTACGGCGTGATCTGGTTGTCGAACTCGGTCTCTATCCACGAGGTGTAGACACCGAACTCCTCGGGTGCCTCCGCCGGGCTGCCGACGAAGGCCGGGTCCCTGACCACCGCGGCATGGAACGGGATCACGGTCGGCATGCCGTCGACGCCGAACTCGTCGAGTGCGCGACGCGAGCGCTCGAGGGCCTGGGTGCGGTCGCGACCGCTGATGATCAGCTTGGCGATCAACGAGTCGAAGGCACCGGGAATGGTCTCGCCCTCCTCGTAGCCACCGTCGAGCCGTACGCCGGGCCCTGACGGCGGGGACCACTTCGAGAGCGTGCCGGGTGCGGGCATGAAGTTCGCTCCGCCGTCCTCGGCGTTGATGCGGTACTCGATGGCGTGGCCGACGACGCGCGGGTCGTCGTACCCAAGCTCCTCGCCGGCGGCGACCCGGAACATCTCGCGCACCAGGTCGATCCCGGTGACCTCCTCGGAGACGCAGTGCTCGACCTGCAGGCGGGTGTTCACCTCGAGGAAGGAGATGGTGCCGTCCTGGCCGACGAGGAACTCGCAGGTGCCGGCGCCGACGTACTTCGCCTCGCGCATGATCGCCTTGGAGGACTCGTACAGCGTGTTGACCTGGTCCTGGGTCAGGAACGGTGCCGGCGCCTCCTCGACCAGCTTTTGGTGGCGACGCTGGAGCGAACAGTCGCGCGTGGAGATCACCACCACGTTCCCGTGCTGGTCCGCGAGGCACTGCGTCTCGACGTGCCGCGGCTTGTCGAGGTACTTCTCCACGAAGCACTCGCCACGGCCGAAGGCACTCTTGGCCTCACGCACCGCGGACTCGAAGAGCTCCGCGACCTCCTCGCGCTTGCGGGCCACCTTCAGGCCACGGCCGCCACCACCGAACGCGGCCTTGATCGCGATAGGCAGGCCGTACTCGTCGGCGAACTTCTCCACCTCGGCGGCGTCCTCGACCGGATCCTTGGTGCCTGCAACGAGCGGGGCGCCGACCTTCTCGGCGATGTGGCGTGCCTTCACCTTGTCGCCGAGGCTCTCGATCGCCTCCGGCGGCGGGCCGATCCAGACGAGCCCGGCGTCGATGACGGCCTGGGCGAAGTTGCGGTTCTCGGCGAGGAACCCGTAGCCGGGGTGCACCGAGTCGGCGCCGGCCTTCTCGGCTACGGCCACGATCTTCTCGATGTCGAGGTAGGAGTCGGCCGGGGTGGCGCCACCGAGGGAGTGCGCCTCGTCGGCCAGCCGCACGAAAAGCGCGTCCCGGTCGGGGTCGGCGTACACCGCGACACTGCCGATGCCGGCGTCCTTGCAGGCACGGATCACCCGGACTGCGATCTCTCCCCGGTTGGCGATCAGAACCTTCTGCAGCGGCTTGACGTCAGGCACGACTCTCCTTGGTGTCCGGTGATCCACGGGGGAGTCTATGGCTCGGCTTCCGGGGGAGTCCGGCTCGGTAGGGTCCGAACATGGCGAGTCCCAAGGCGAGTGGCGGTGGTCTGCCGTTCGACCCGATCGACGAGGCAGCGCGGCAGTGGGCGATGCGCTGGGAGGGTGTCCCACAGATGCACGCCGTCACGTCGTTGATGCGGGTGCAGCAACTGGTGCTCGGTCGACTGGACTCGCTGCTGAAGCCCATGGGGCTGACCTTCGCCCGCTACGAGGCGCTGGTGCTGCTCACCTTCTCGGCCCGCGGCTCGCTGCCGCTCGGCAAGATGGGTGAGCGGCTGCAGGTGCACCCAACGTCCGTCACGTCCATCGTTGACCGGCTCGAGGCAGCCGGTCTCGTCGTACGACGTCGGCATCCGGAGGACGGGCGAACCGTGCTCGCCGAGATCACCAAGAGCGGCCGCGAGCTCGTCGAGCGGGCGAGCAGCGAGCTCGTGGGTGCCGACTTCGGGCTCGGTGCGCTCGACGACAAGGGGCTGCGCGAGCTGTCTGCGCTGCTGCGCCCGGTCCGGCACAGCGCCGGCGATTTCTGATTCGTCATGACCGACGCCGACGCCGTACGACGGGTCGCAGCCGAGCTGCCCCGGGCCTACGAGGTGCAAGTGCGGGGCCAGTGGAAGTTCCGGGTGAAGCAGATCGTGTTCGTCGCGTTCTCACGCGACGAGCAGGCGATGGGATTCGGGTTCCCGAAGCTCGAACGGGACGGCCTGATCGCCGCGACACCGGAGACGTTCTTCCTGCCACCCCAGAGCGACCTGCGCTATCAGTGGGTGTGCGCCCGGCTGGACCCTCTCGACCCCGACGAGATGCGTGAGTTCGTGGTCGACGCCTGGCGGATGTGCGTTCCGAAGATGTTGCACGAGCTGCCCGAACTGACGCCGCCCACCGCTCGTGCGTGGGACCTCGTCGAGAAGCAGGAGTGGGGTGAGGTCCGGCCGCTGCTGCATCCCTACATCCGGTTCGAGGACCGGGACACGCGGCTACGGGGGCGCACGCAGGTCCTGCGTCACCTCGCCGACCACCCCACGCCACGACCGCCGAGCGAGGTCGAGGTACGCGACGGCCAGCTCTACAGATGGTCTCGTTAGGATTATTTAGTAGGACGCCCTACTATTTTCCCATGAACGCACGCGAACGCTGGCAGGACCGATACGCCAAGTCGCGCGTCCGCGACGCCGACTTCACCACCCTGTCGCAGATGGAGGTCGAGCCGGCCTACGGCCCGGACGACTCCCAGGCCGAAGGTCTGCCAGAGGGTCAGTGGCCTGGGGAGTTCCCCTACACCCGGGGTCTGTACGCGACCGGCTACCGCGGCCGCAACTGGACCATCCGTCAGTTCGCAGGCTTCGGCAACGCCCAGCAGACCAACGAGCGCTACAAGATGATCCTGGGCCGCGGAGGTGGCGGGCTGTCCGTCGCCTTCGACATGCCGACGCTCATGGGTCGCGACTCCGACGACCCGCGCAGTCTCGGGGAGGTCGGGCACTGTGGCGTCGCAATCGACTCCGCCGCCGACATGGACGTGCTGTTCGACGAGATCGCTCTCGACGAGGTCACCACGTCGATGACGATCAGCGGACCCGCCGTACCCGTGTTCTGCATGTACCTCGTGGCCGCCGAGCGCCAGGGCGCCGACATCGGCAAGCTCAACGGCACCCTGCAGACCGACATCTTCAAGGAGTACATCGCCCAGAAGGAATGGCTCTTCGGTCCCGAGCCGCACCTGAAGCTGATCGGCGACCTGATGGAGTACTGCGGCGAGAACATCCCGGCGTACAAGCCGCTCAGCGTCTCCGGCTACCACATCCGCGAGGCCGGCTCCACGGCTGCGCAGGAGCTCGCGTTCACCCTGGCCGACGGGTTCGGCTACATCGAGCTCGGCCTCTCGCGTGGGCTGGACATCGACGACTTCGCCCCCGGGCTCAGCTTCTTCTTCGACAGCCACCTCGACTTCTTCGAGGAGATCGCGAAGTTCCGCGCAGCACGCCGGATCTGGGCGCGCTGGGTGCGCGACGTCTACGGCGCGAAGACTGAGAAGGCGCAGTGGATGAGGTTCCACACCCAGACCGCGGGCGTTTCGCTGACGGCGCAGCAGCCCTACAACAACGTCGTCCGCACTGGCGTCGAGGCCCTCGCCGCCGTGCTCGGTGGCACCAACTCGCTGCACACCAACGCCCTCGACGAGGTGTTGGCACTGCCCAGCGAGCAGGCCGCCGAGATCGCGCTGCGCACGCAGCAGGTGATCATGGAGGAGACCGGAGTGGTCAACGTCGCCGACCCGCTCGGTGGCTCCTGGTACGTCGAGGCGCTCACCGACAAGCTCGAGGCCGAGGCCAACCTGATCTTCGACAAGATCCTCGAGATGGGTGGCTCCTCGCTGCGCCACGACCAGACCGAGGCGCTGGCCAAGTCCGCCCGCGACGGCCATGACCCGGTCACACAGGGTCTCCTCCGCGGGATCGAGGACGGCTGGTTCATGGCCGAGATCGCCGAGGCGGCCTTCGCCTACCAGATCGCGCTCGAGAAGGGCGAGAAGAAGGTCGTCGGGGTGAACTGCCACCTTGACTCGGTGACCAGTGAGCTGGAGATCCTGCGCGTCTCGCACGAGGTGGAGACCGAGCAGGTGCGGATCCTGGAGGAACGCCGAGCCAGGCGTGACGATGGGGCCGTCAGCGCAGCTCTCGAGGCGATGCTCAGCGCGGCCCGTGAGGACCGAAACATGATCCCGTCGATGCTGGACGCCTGCCGGGCAGAGGCCACGCTGGGCGAGATCTGCGACGTGCTCCGCAAGGAGTGGGGCGAGTACAGGGAGCCGGCCCGCTTTTGACCGGAAGCCTGCCTCGTTCCATGGGGGTCGAGGAGGAGATGGTCCTCGTCGACCCCGACTCGCTCCGGCCCGCTCCGCTCTCGGACCGCGTGCAGGCGTCGAACGAATCCTCCGAGGAAGTCTCCCAGGAGCTGTTCCGCCACCAGATCGAGACCTCCACCCCACCCCTGCGGGATGCGGGGGAGCTGGAGCAGGCGCTGCGCAGCGGCAGGCGAGCGGTCGGGGAGGCAGCCGCCGCCGCCGGCGCCAGGGCAGTGGCCGTCGGCTCCTCACCACTCGAGGGAGAGCACGAGGACTTCACCCGGAATCCGCGCTACCTCAGGATCGAGCATGACTTCGGGCGGATCGCCCGCGAGTCCCAGATGTGCGGGATGCATGTGCACGTCGAGGTCGCGAACGATGCCGAGGGCGTGCGGGTGCTCGACGGGATCCGCCCGTGGCTGCCGCTCCTGTCCGCGATCAGTGCGAACTCTCCGTTCTGGCAGGAGCACGACACCGACTACGCCAGCTGGCGTTCAGTGGTCTGGGGGCTTTGGTCCACGGCGGGCCCGCACGAGCCGTTCGGTGACGTCGAGACCTACCGCGAGGTCTCGCAACGCACCATCGACTGGGGCTCGGCGATGGATCAGGGAATGCTCTACTACGAAGCCCGTCTCGCCGCGAGCTATCCGACCGTGGAGGTGCGAGTGGCCGACGTCTGTCTGGAAGTCGAGGACGCCGTGCTCATCGCGGTGCTCACCCGTGCACTCGTCGAGGAGTACGCGGTCCGCGACGCAGAGCCCTGGCGCTCGGACCTGCTGCGGGTGGCGGCCTGGCGCGCGGCGCGGTTCGGCATCGGGGGCGACCTGGTTCATCCGATGCGGGCCGAGCTGGCGCCCCCGCGCGAAGTCTTCGCGGGGCTCCTCGGCGAGATCGGTGAGCAGCTCGAGCAGACGGGCGATCGTGAGCTCGTCGAGGAGAGCTTCGAGCGCCTGCTCGCGCGGGGGAACGGCGCAGTTCGTCAGCGTCGGAGGTTCGAGGAGACACAAGACCTGAAGGCGGTGGTGGACGACCTCGCGGACGCCACCGAGGCCACGTGGGCGTGAACGTTATCGTCTTCACCAACCCCCTGTCTGAGCGAGATCGACCAGTTGGAACGATGGAGTCATGAGCCAGCAGCAGCAGCCCTTTTCACGACCCGGTGCGGTCGACCTGTCCGGACTCCAGGGACCCGACGCGTCCACGGGCGGTGCCGGACGAGCGAGCTCTGCCTACTCCGTGCAGGTCACTGACCAGAACTTCCAGGAGGTCCTCGAGGGATCCCGCAGCGCTCCGGTGCTGCTGGCGTTCGAGAGCCCCGATCGCTCGCCCGAGAGTGTGCAGCTCGCCGACCTGATGCAGACGCTGTCGACCGAGTTCGAGGGTCGGTTCCTGCTGGGCCGCGTCGACATCGACGCCATGCCGCAGATCGCCCAGGCGATGCAGATCCCGTCAGTGCCACTGGTGGTGCTTGTGGCCCAGGGGCGACCGATGCCCCTGATCCAGAACCTCGCCCCCATCGAGGAGCTGCGCCAGGCCATTACCCAGGTGCTCCAGCAGCTGACCGCCAGCGGGTTCACCGGTAGGCACCAGCCGCGCACGGGCAACGGTGTCGTGGACGAGGAGACCGGCGAGGAGCTGATCGACCCGCGCTACGTACCCGCGCAGGACGCACTCGAGCGGGGCGACATCGACGCAGCTGTGGCGGAGTACCAGAAGCTGGTCGACGCCAACCCGGCGGACGCGGAGGCTGCGGCCGGTCTGGCGATGGCCAAGCTGCTCAAGCGCACCGAAGGGGTCGACCTCAATGAGGTGCGCACGGCAGCGGCGGAGCGGCCCGACGACGTGGAGGCCCAGATCATGGTGGCGGACCTCGACCTGCTCGGCGGGCACGTCGAGGATGCCTTCGACCGGCTCGTCGCCCTGGTGCGTCGTACGACGGAGGCTGACCGGGACGCCGCACGGACCCACCTGATCGCACTGTTCGGCGCAGTCGGCAACGACGACCCTCGAGTGATGCGTGCACGCCGGGACCTCGCCTCCGCTCTGTTCTAACTAGGTGCGCGACGCTTGGGACAGCAGCTCGAGCCCGCGGTGTGCGAAGCAAGATGGTGTGGTTCTTGAGTCACCAGGTGACCCAAGGTCCACACTGTCCTTGTTTCCACAGGTTCTCGGCCGGCAGTGGGTCGATCGCCCTGTGTGTCGCTGGCCACGGTGGGTTGCGTAGCGCGGAACCGCTAGGTGGTCGAGCGGCGAGCGAAGCCCTTGCGTCGAGCAGCGAGCGCCATCGAGCGACCAGTCGAGACGAGTGATCAGTCGAGACCACTCATCGTGACCGCGTCGCTGGCCTCGACTGGCGGCCTTTTCCAGGGCCCTCTTTTCCGGGCTGTTTCGTCGACGTTTCGAAACGATGCGCCAAACCGCGGTTCTCACACGTGCGCTGCGGGGGGTGTGCGGCAACCGTTACCGCAGCGAAGCGCCCGTCGCAGGGCCGTGAAACATCCGCTGCCTAACGTCGCTCTGCATCCGACCCGTAACCGCGGGTCCCGATGCGAGGAGGGCCGATGGCCGTCACCACGCCTGAGACCGTCACCCCGGAACAACTGCCCGACGTCGGCTCGCCGATCGCCATCGAGCGCGCGCCAGGTCGCTGGATCACCCACTGGGATCCGGAGGACGAGGCCTTCTGGCAGGGCGGCGGCCGTGCGATCGCCCGCCGCAACCTGATCTTCTCGATCCTGGCCGAGCACCTCGGGTTCTCGGTCTGGGTGATGTGGTCGATCGTCACGGTGAACCTGAACAACGTCGGCTTCGCCTTCACCGACAGCCAGCTGTTCTGGCTGGTGGCGATCCCGAGCCTGGTCGGCGCCACCCTTCGATTGCCCTACACGTTCGCGGTGCCGAGGTTCGGCGGACGCAACTGGACCGTCGTGTCCGCCCTGCTCCTGGTGATTCCGTGCGCGGCCCTGGTCTGGGCCGTGAGCAACCCCGGCACGTCGTTCGCAGTGATGCTGCTGGTCGCCGCGTTGGCCGGCTTCGGCGGCGGCAACTTCGCGTCGTCGATGACGAACATCTCCTGGTTCTACCCGGAGAAGGAGAAGGGCTGGGCGCTCGGCCTGAACGCGGCCGGCGGCAACATCGGTGTGGCGGTGGTCCAGGCCCCCTTCGTGGTCGCCGCGGTCGTCACGGCCGGAGTCGGCATCCACCTCGAGCGGGCCGGCCTGCTCTACATCCCGCTCGCCCTGCTGGCTGCCTGGTTCGCGTGGCGTTACATGGACAACCTATCGGTGGCAAAGACCGACTTCGCCTCCAGCGCCGCGGTGGCGAAGAAGCCGCACACCTGGGTGATGTCGTTCCTCTACATCGGCACCTTCGGCTCGTTCATCGGCTACGCCGCCGCCTTCCCGCTGCTCATCAAGGGCCAGTTCCCCGACGTCAACGTGACGACCTACGCCTTCCTCGGTGCCCTGGTCGGCTCGCTGGTCCGGCCGCTGGGCGGAAAGCTGTCCGACCGCGTCGGCGGGGCCCGGATCACGGCGCTCAGCTTCGTGGCGATGGGCGCAGGCGTGCTGGGTGTGGTGTGGTCGCTCAGCCTGCACAGCTTCGGGGTCTTCTTCTGGGCGTTCATGCTGCTCTTCGTTGCGACCGGCATCGGCAACGGGTCGACGTACCGGATGATCCCCGCGATCTTCCGCCACGAGGTCGACGGCAACGACGCCGGCGCCGTGACCCGCGCTCGCCGCCAGGCCGCAGCAGCGATCGGCATCATCTCCGCCGTCGGTGCGTACGGCGGGTTCCTCGTGCCGCGCACCTACGGCTGGTCGACGGAGAGCTTCGGCTCGATCGTGCCTGCGCTGTACGTGTACATCGGGGTGTACGTCGTGATGCTCGCCGTCACCTGGGTGTTCTACCTGCGTCCGTCGGCGAAGATGGCCGAGGCGGGAGTCTGAATGAACCTGCCTCTCGTCGCGGACCCGGTTCGGACCCACTGCCCGTACTGCGCTCTCCAGTGCGCAATGACGCTGTCAGTGGGTGCGGACGGGGCTGTGGAGGTGCAGCCGCGCGACTTCCCGACGAACCGCGGCGGGCTGTGCCAGAAGGGCTGGACGGCCGCAGATGTGCTCACTACCCCTGACCGGCTGACCACGCCCCTGGTCAGGGGACCCGACGGAGAGCTGGCACCGGCCACGTGGGACGTGGCGCTCGGGTTCGTCGCCGAGCGGCTGCTGCGGATCCAGGCCGAGCACGGACGGGATGCCGTCGGAGTCTTCGGCGGTGGTGGGCTGACCAACGAGAAGGCCTACCAGCTAGGCAAGTTCGCCCGCGTCGTGCTCGGGACGCGGCACATCGACTACAACGGCCGGTTCTGCATGTCCTCCGCTGCCGCTGCAGGCAACCGAGCGTTCGGTATCGACCGGGGTCTGCCCTTCCCGGTTGAGGACATCGACCACGCAGACGCAGTGCTGCTGCTGGGCAGCAACGTTGCGGACACGATGCCGCCTTTCGTGCAGCACCTCTCGGCCGCCCGCAACGCCGGAGGGCTGGTGGTCGTGGACCCTCGCGTCTCGGCAACGGCTGCGCTGACCAACGAGGGCTCCGGGTTGCACCTGCAGGCGCTCCCTGGCGCAGATCTACCACTCCTGTTGGGAATTCTCCATGTTCTGGTGGCCGAGGGATGGACCGATGAGGACTACCTGGCCAGTCGTACGACGGGCTGGGACGACGTACGCCGCTCGGTGGCCGCCTGGTGGCCGGCGCGTGTCGCCGCGACCACCGGCGTGGCCGAGGGTGACGTCCGCGAAGCAGCCCGCATCCTCGCCGACGCCGCGCCGCACCGCGGGGGTGCCGGCGCGATGGTGCTGACCGGTCGTGGCGTGGAGCAGCACGTCGACGGCACCGACACCGTGACCGCCGCGATCAACCTCGCACTCGCGCTGGGCCTTCCCGGCAGGCCCGCCTCCGGCTATGGCTGCCTGACCGGACAGGGCAACGGGCAGGGGGGTCGGGAGCACGGACAGAAGTCCGACCAGCTGCCCGGCTACCGGAACATCGAGGATTCCGACGACCGTCGGCACGTGGCCTCGGTGTGGGGCGTGGAGCCGGAATCCCTGCCAGGCAAGGGCGTTCCGGCCGTCGAGCTGCTCGGCAAGCTCGGTGGTGAGGTGCGCGCGCTGATGGTGCACGGCAGCAACCCGGTCGTCAGCGCACCCGACGCGACGGCTGTACGCCGGCGGCTGACCGAGCTCGACCTCCTCGTGGTCTGCGACTTCGTGCCGAGCGAGACCGCGGAGCTCGCCGATGTCGTCCTGCCCGTGACCCAGTGGGCCGAGGAGGAGGGCACGATGACCAGCCTCGAGGGCCGGGTGCTGCGCCGGCGTCAGCTGCTCGCCCCGCCCGGCGCTGCTCGTAGCGAGCTCGAGATCCTGGCCGAGCTAGCACGGCTGCTCGGCAGCCCCGTGACGCTCGACCATGTCCCGGCTGTCGTCTTCGACGAGCTCGCCCGCGCCAGCGCCGGTGGGCGGGCCGACTACTCGGGTCTGAGCCACGCGACGCTGGACGATGACAGTCCCCGCTTCTGGCCGGCCGGCCCCGAGTCCCTCTCGACACCGCGGCTCTTCACCGAGACCTTCGCGCATCCGGACGGCCTCGCCCGGATGGTGCCCGTCGCAGCGAGTGGTCCAGCCGACGACCTACGCGAGGAGGCTCCGGTCTACCTCGTCACGGGTCGGGTGCTGGCGCAGTACCAGTCCGGTGCCCAGACCCGCCGAGTTCAGTCACTGAACCGCACGGCGGCAGAGTCGTTCGTCGAGCTGCACCCGCAGCTCGCGCTCCGGCTCGGCATCGAGGGAGGCGCGCCCGTGCACGTCACCTCCTCGCGCGGCCAGGCGACGGCGCCGGCCCGGATAACCCGGAACATCCGGCCGGACACGGTGTTCATGCCGTTCCACTGGGGCGGCGAGGCCCTCGTAAACGCGGTCACCAACGACGCGTGTGACCCGGTCTCCGGGATGCCGGAGTTCAAGGTGTGCGCGGTCTCTGTGGCCCGTGCCGACGACGTTTGGATGGAGGAGACGGCATGAGGCAACAGGTCGTCGTGGTTGGCGCCGGCATGGTCGGTCACCGGTTCGTGGAGGAGCTCGTCGCGCGTGATCGCGAGCACCGGTTCGACATACACCTGGTGGGGGCCGAGGAGTACGAGCCGTACAACCGGATCCTGCTGACCGAGGTGCTGGCCCGGCGCTGCGACGTGGCCACCCTGACCTTGCCGCGCCCGCCGGACCGGGCCGTCGTACGACGGGGAGTGAGCGCCACCGCCATCGACCGCGCCGCA
Source organism: uncultured Actinomycetota bacterium (assembly GCA_963759525.1). Taxonomy (GTDB): domain Bacteria; phylum Actinomycetota; class Actinomycetes; order Propionibacteriales; family Nocardioidaceae; genus Marmoricola. The sequence goes on from CAVWZO010000020.1 coordinate 148,558, forward strand.
CGGACCGTGCACCTGGACGACGGCTCCGTCCTCGACTACGACCACCTGGTGCTGGCCACGGGCGCGACGGCTTTCGTACCTCCCATAAGGGGATTGGCCGACGAGAGCGGAGATGCGCCCCGTCACGTGCACGTCCTGCGCACCATCGACGACTGCCGCGACGTCGTCGCCCGCACGGTCAACGCAAGGCACGCCGTCGTGCTCGGCGGCGGCGTGCTCGGTCTCGAGGCGGCGTGCGGGCTCGCCCGTCGAGGTCTCGCCGTCACCGTCGTACACCTCGAGAAGCACCTGATGGGCGAACAGCTCGACGAGGCTCCCGCCGGAGTGCTGGCCGAGACGCTCGACGACCTCGGGATCCGGGTGCACACCTCGACCTCGGTGTCCGAGGTGATCGGTGCGTACGGCGAGCTGGTCGCCGTCCGGCTCACCGACGGGTCCATCGTTTCGACCGACCTGATGCTGGTCTCGTGCGGTGTACGGCCCAATGTCGGACTCGCCGCGGAGGCTGGTCTCCCCACGGGAACCGGGGTCACGGTGGGCGCCGACCTGCGCAGCCCGGCCGACCCGACGGTCTGCGCCATCGGTGACTGCGCGGAGCCGCCCGGCGGTTTCACCGGGCTGGTGGCGCCGGGGTGGCAGCAGGCCGAGAAGCTCGCGCGGCTGCTGGTCGAGAGTGGTCTCGACTGTTCGCTCGCTCCGCTCGCTGCTCGACCACCTAGCAAGGCGGGGCTCGCTCCGCTCGCTGCTCGACCACCTAGCAAGGCGGGGCTCGCTCCGCTCGCTGCTCGACCACCTACGCAGGAGCTCCCAGAAGGGGTGCGGCTCAAGGCGGTCGGCGTCGACCTCGTCACCAGAGGACTTCGCGGGAGTACGGCGACATCCGAAGACCGGGTGATCTCCCTGGCGGACCCAGTGGCGCGGCGACATGTCGAGGTCGTGGTCCGCGGTGAGCGGCTGGTCGGCTTCAGCTGTCTCGGTACGCCGCAGGTGTCCGCGTCGCTGTCGGTCGCGTTCGACCGACGTACGCCGGTCCCCGCCGACCCGGTCTCGCTGCTCGTCGCGCAGACCGGACCGCGCGAGACGTGGGCACCGCCGATCGAGGCCTCGCCGACCCTGATCCCAGCGGACGCCACGATCTGTCGCTGCAACGGCGTCACCAAGAGCGACATCATGGGCGCCTGGGACGAGGGCTGCCACGACCTGCAGGGCGTTGCGGCAGCGACGAGGGCCACCACAGGGTGCGGTGGCTGCACCGAGACCGTGTGTGGACTGGTCGACTGGCTCACGGCGAGCGACAGTGCGGGGGAGAGCACCCCTCAACCTGTCCGTAACACAAGCGGGCGCAGTGTTTCCGCGACGAAACACCAGACCCGATCGGGCGAAATGCTGCACTCGTAGGTTTCGTCCCATGGACCAGCCGCGCACACCCCCTCCGACTTCCCCGGGCTCCGGCAGACGCCGTCTCGTCGTCGTCGGCGGCGGCATGGTCGCCCACCGCCTGGTCGAGGCGCTCTCTGATCGGGACGACGCGAACGAGTGGGCCGTCGATGTGTTCGCGGAGGAGTCCCGGCCGCCGTACGACCGGGTCGCTCTCACCTCGTTCTTCTCCGGCCGCGACCCCGAAGACCTGCTGCTGGGTGACCCTGGCCTCTGGCGTCGCGAGGGCATCCGGCTGCACACCAACGCCCCCGTGCGCGGCATCGACACCGAGCGCCGCGAGGTGCACGCGCGCGGCCGCCTCTTCGGGTACGACGCCCTGGTGCTCGCCACCGGATCGAGCCCCGCCGTACCACCGGTCCCCGGGAAGGACCTGCCGGGCTGCTTCGTCTACCGCACGGTCGACGACGTGACCGAGCTCCGCGCCTGGGCGACCACCCGCAACCTGAAGCGGCCCGTGCGGGGCGCTGTGGTTGGCGGTGGACTCCTCGGCCTGGAGGCCGCCGGCGCACTGACGGCGATGGGCGTGGAGACGACCGTGGTCGAGTTCGCACCTCGCCTGATGCCGCTGCAGGTCGACGAGGGAGGGGGTGAGGGCCTGCGCCGGCTGATCGAGAAGCTCGGCGTGGCCGTCCGCACCTCCACCGCGACCGCGAAGGTCCGGTCCGGAAGCACAGGGCGGGTGAACCGGATGGACTTCGCAGACGGCTCGCACCTGCCCGTCGACCTGGTGGTCTTCGCCACGGGCGTCCGGCCGCGCGACCAGCTCGCCCGCGAGGCGGGACTTGCTGTCGGCGAGCGTGGCGGCGTCGTCGTCGACCAGGCGTGCGCCACGACGGCCGCGGATGTCTTCGCGATCGGTGAGGTTGCCTGCATCGACGGGCGCACTTGGGGCTTGGTCGCACCCGGCTACACGATGGCCGAGATCGTCGCCGACCGGCTGCTCGGCGGTGCGGCCACGTTCCCCGGCGCCGACATCTCCACCAAGCTCAAGCTCCTCGGTGTGGACGTGGCCAGCTTCGGCGACGCGTTCGCTCAGTCACCAGGCGCTCTCGAGGTGGTGTACGCCGACCCGGTGGCCGGTGCGTACAAGAAGCTGGTCATGTCCGACGACGCGCAGACACTGCTGGGCGGCGTACTCGTCGGCGACGCCAGTGCCTACGCCGCCCTGCGACCGATGGTGGGCCAGAAGCTGGGTGCGGACCCGACCTCGTGGCTGCTCCCCGAAGGCGCGGCAACGCCCCCCGCCACAGACCTTCCCGACACCGCGAACGTCTGCTCCTGCAACAACGTCGACGCTGGCAGCATCCGCTGTGCAGTCAGCGAGCAGGGCTGCACCGACCTCGCCGGTGTGAAGGCCTGCACCAGGGCCGGTACGTCGTGCGGCTCGTGCCTGCCGCTGGTGAAGAAGCTGGTGACCACGGAGCTCGAGAAGACCGGCGTGACCGTGAGCAACGCGCTCTGCGAGCACTTCGAGCTTTCGCGAGCCCAGCTCTTCGACGTGGTCCGGGTGCAGGGGCTGGCCACGTTCAGCGAGATCATCGAGCGCCACGGGCGAGGACGTGGGTGCGACATCTGTCGCCCGGTGTGCGCCTCCATCCTGGCCAGTCTCGACCGGGGTCACGTGCTCGATCGCGACACCGCGCGGCTGCAGGACACCAATGACCACGTGATGGCCAACCTGCAGAAGGACGGCACCTACTCCGTCGTGCCGCGCGTCCCGGGTGGCGAGATCACGCCGCAGGGCCTGATCGACATCGGCCAGGTCGCCACCGACTACGGGCTGTACACGAAGATCACCGGAGGTCAGCGGATCGACCTGTTCGGCGCCCGGATCGAGCAGCTGCCTGCGATCTGGCAGCGGCTTGTCGACGCCGGGTTTGAGTCCGGCCACGCGTACGGGAAGGCGTTGCGGACGGTGAAGTCCTGCGTCGGCTCGCAGTGGTGCCGCTACGGCGTACAGGACTCGGTCGCGCTCGCCATCGCGCTCGAGCTGCGCTATCGCGGCCTGCGGGCGCCGCACAAGATCAAGCTCGGCGTCTCCGGTTGCGCGCGCGAGTGTGCCGAGGCGCGCAGCAAGGACGTCGGCGTGATCGCCACGGAGAAGGGCTGGAACGTGTACGTCGGCGGCAACGGCGGGTTCACCCCCAGGCACGCGGAGCTCTTCGCCGAGGACCTCAGCACCGAGGACCTGTTCCGCACCGTCGACCGCTTCCTCATGTACTACGTCCGCACGGCCGACCGGCTGCAGCGCACAGCGAGCTGGGTCGAGGGGTACGAAGGCGGCATGGAGGCGATCTCCGACGTCGTAATCGGTGACAGCCTCGGCATCGGCGCCGACCTCGACGAGGCGATGGCGCACCACGTGGACAGCTATGTCGACGAGTGGGCAGCGACCCTCGCCGACCCCGGGAAACGTGCGCAGTTCGTGTCGTTCGTCAACGCGCCCGAGACCGCCGACCCAGGGATCGGTGGGGCGATCAGTGGGGCGGGCGACCACAAGCCGACCGTCATCGCCGGACCCACGCTGGCGGTGCGCGGATGACCGTCCCGTCCTGGACGCGCGTCTGCGCCCTGACCCAGCTGATCCCCGAACGCGGGATCGCGGCCCTGGTGCATGGGGAGCCGGTGGCCCTGTTCCTGCTGGACGACGGAACCGTTCATGCCGTCGGCCACCGCGACCCGTTCAGCAACGCCAACGTGATGGCCCGCGGCATTGTCGGGAGCGTCGGCACGGGCGAGGGCTATCGCAACACCGTGGCCTCGCCGATGTACAAGCACGTGTTCGACCTCGCCACGGGCGAGTGCCTGACCGAGCCGGGGGAGAGCCTGCCCGTCTGGCCCGTTCGGGTCGTCGAGGACCACGTAGAGGTCGGCCGCGAACAGGGAGCCCCGCCGTGACCGAGCTCGGCCCGGTCCTTGCCGGTTGCCGGATCCTGGTCACCGCCCAGCGTCGTGCCGACGAGCTGGGCGGTGCTCTCGTACGCCGTGGAGCCGGCGTCAGCGTCGCGCCCGCGCTCGGTGTGGTCCCGCACGTCGAAGAGGCCGCGCTGCTCGAGTCGACCCGGAAGATCATCGCCGACCCGGTCGACGTGGTGGTGGTGACGACCGGCATCGGTTTCCGTGGCTGGCTGGACACGGCCGAGCACGCGGGGCTGGCCGACGACCTCTGCTCTGTCCTGGCGGGCGTCCGACTCGTCGCACGCGGGCCCAAGGCGCGCGGTGCGCTGCAGGCCGCCGGGCTGAAGGCGGACTGGGTGGCGGAGTCCGAGACCTCCGCCGAGATCGCGGACTTCCTGCTGGCCGAGGGGGTCGACCACCAGCGGATCGCCGTACAACGCCACGGTGCGGGTGACGACGGCCTGAACCACCGGCTCACCGGGGGAGGGGCCGGCGTGATGGACCTTGAGGTCTACCGCTGGGGACCGCCACCCGACCCTGACCTCCTGCGCGAGACGACGGAGGACCTCGCGAGCGGCGGGTACGACGCCGTGCTGTTCACCTCGGCCCCCAGTGCCGCCGCCTGGCTCAACGAGCTGCACCGACTCAACGGGACCGACGATGCACTCGCACTCAACGCGTCGGGCAGGCTGCTCGTCGCCGCGGTCGGGCCAGTCACCGCGGAACCGCTGCAGGTCGCCGGCTTCGAGGTGGTGGTGCCCGAGCGCTGGCGGATGGGGGCACTCGTGCGCCTCGTGATCATGGAGCTCGGCAGCCACGCCGGAGTGCAGACGCCGGGCGGTCTGCTGCAGGTCCGCGCCCGTTCGGCGACCCTCGACCACCGGGTGCTCTCCCTGTCCCCGTCGGGCTTCGCCGTCCTGCAACGGCTCTCGGTCGCCCCCGGTGAGGTGGTCTCGCGCGAGGACCTGCTGCGAGTGCTGCCCGGCGACTCCGCCGACCCGCACGCCGCCGAGGTGGCGGTGGGTCGGCTGCGGGACGCGATGGCGGCGCCCAACATCATCCGGACGGTCGTCAAGCGTGGGTACGCGCTCAACCCGGTGACGCCATGAGCTCGCTGGTGTTGTGCTCGCACGGCACGCGGTCCGACGTGGGTGCCGCGCGGATCAGTGGCCTGGTGGCGGCTGTGGGGGAGGCCCTGCCTTCGGTCGACGTACGGGAAGCCCACGTGGACGTGCATCCGCCCTTCCTCGACGATGTGGTGACGCCCGGCGCGGTCGTCGTACCACTCCTGCTGGCGCCTGGCCACCACGTGCACGTCGACATCGCCCGCGCGGCGTCCCGTGCCGCGGCCACGGTGACGCCGGCGCTCGGTCCGGACGGGCTGCTCACGGCCATGCTGGTCGCGCAGCTCCGTCGGTTGTCCCGGCCGCTGGACCCCGGCGACATCGTGGTGCTCGCGGCTGCCGGGTCCTCGCACCGTGGATCGGACCGGGCCACGCGCGAGGTGGCCCACCAGCTGTCGGGCCGGCTGGCCCGTACGGTCCACGTCGGGTACGGCGCCGTGTGCGCACCCCGGCTCGACGAGCTGGTGGCCGGTCTGCGGACCAGACATCGGGGGCGACGCATCGTGGCGGCGTCGTACCTGCTGGCCCCCGGTCACTTCCACGACCGCGTCCTCGCCTGCGGAGCCGACGAGGTGACCGCCCCGCTGCTCGGCGAGGAGACCCCGGATCCGCGCATCGTGGAGCTGGCCGTGCGGCGTTTTCTCGACGTCAGGTTGGCGGCGGCGGTCTAGTTAGGTACAAGAGGGCTATTCACCCCCGAACCGGGATCGACATACCTTCACTTCACACGAAACGTGAGGGGACGTATCGCCCATGAGACACCGCCTGCTGGTGCGCGCCCTCGCGGGCGTCGGCGCCGCCGGACTTGCCGCCGCGGCTCTGGTGGTCGTTGGCGTGGTCACGGCACCGACGGCCAACGCCGCGACCACCCCGGGTACGCCCTGGACGTTTGGCGAGAACGGCTTCGGCCAGCTCGGCAGCGGCAACACGACCACCCGGCGTACCGGTGCGCCTGTTGTCGGGCTCGACGGCGTCATCGACCTCCACGGCGGCCGGGAGCACGTGGTCGCTCTGAAGTCCGACGGGGGTGTCTGGACCTGGGGCAGCAACGTCGAGGGACAGCAGGCGCGTGGCACGACTGCCAACGCCCTGGCCCCGACCCGGGTGACCTCTCTCGGTTTCGACAACGTGGCCGTCGAGACGGGGCACAACCACACCCTGATCCTGAAGAGCAACGGCACCGTGTGGGCCGCGGGGCTGAACAGTGACGGTCAGCTCGGCGACGGCACCACGACTTTGCGGCGTTCCCCGGTCCAGGTCCAGATGCAGGGCGGCGGCGTCCTGAACGACGCGGTCGCGATCGCCGCCGGTCGGAACATGTCCTTCGCCATCCGCTCGAACGGGCAGCTGTGGGGGTGGGGGCGGAACGACGAAGGCCAGCTCGGTGACGGGACCCTCGTGCGTCGCCCCGCCCCTGTGCGCGTGGGCACGCTGACGGACGTCAAGGCCGTCACCGGTGGCCGCGACCACGGCATCGCGGTGCTCGGGAACGGGAGTGCATGGGCCTGGGGCTCGAACAACTACGGACAGGTAGGCGACGGAACCCTCACTGACCGCACCGTTCCAGCGCAGATCATCGCGAGCGGCATCGCTGACGCGGCGGCAGGCGCCCACCACTCCTACGCCCTGCGTACCAACGGCACCGTCGCGTCCTGGGGCCGCAACTACCGTTCCGAGCTCGGCGACGGCACCGGCACGTTGCGCCGTACGCCCGTCAACGTGCTCGGCGTGAGCGGCGCGACGACCATCGGCTCCGGTCGCGACATGGGCAACGTCACGCTCACCGACGGCCGGGTGAAGTCGTGGGGCCACAACCTCTACGGGCAGCTCGGTGACGGCACCACCACCGACAGGACCTCCGCCGTGTTCGTCCCGGGCATCACCAACGCGGTCAAGGCCGCCGGCGGTGGCGCGACGTACGGCGTGGTGCTGGTCGCCGACGACACGACACCTCCGCCCAACCAGGATCCGGTGGCCCGGATCACCGGCAGCTGCACCGGCTTCACCTGCCCGCTGAGCGGCAGCACCTCCACCGACTCCGACGGCACGATCACCGGCTACCTGTGGGACTTCGGCGACGGGAACACCGCGACGGGTGTGGCGCCGGGTCACACCTACACCGAGGCTGCGACGTACGACGTGACGCTCACCGTGACCGACGACGACGGGGCCACGGACGTGGCCACCACCGAGTTGACAGTGGGTCCGCCACCGCCTAACCAGGACCCGGTCGCGCACATCACGGGCAGCTGCACGTTCCTGTCGTGTCCGCTGAGCGGCGGCACCTCCACCGACTCCGACGGCACGATCACCGGCTACCTGTGGGACTTCGGCGACGGGACCATCGCATCGGGTGTGGCGCCCGGTCGTACCTACACGGACGCCGGGACCTACCTCGTGACGCTCACGGTGACCGACAACGACGGAGCGACCGACACCGACACACTCGAGGTGACGGTCACGGCACCACCCGCCTCGACAGTCGTCTTCCGGGCGGCCGCGGCGACGGACGCCAACACCACCTCGGCCTCGGTCGTGGTCCCAGCCGGCGTGGTGGCAGGTGACCGGCTAGTCCTGGTCGCCACCACGAACAGCACCGCCACGCACACCACCCCAACCGGTTGGACGTTGCTCGGTTCGGTGGTTGACACCACGATGAGGTCCTCAGTGTGGACCCGGACGGGGCTCGCCGCTGGGTCGACCGTGCGTGTCCCGGTGAGTGCGATGTCGAAGACGAGCCTCTCGTTGGCGGCGTACAGCGGTGCGGGCCCGGTGACCACGCTCGCGTCCGCGGTGCAGGGAACCGCGGTCGTCACAGCGCACCCGGCGCCTGCCGTCAACGTCGCCCTGAACGGCTCGACGGTGCTGCGGTACTGGTCCGACAAGGCCAGCGAGACGCGCACGTGGACCACACCCGCCGGCGTCACGCGGCGTACGACCACGAACGGCAGCGGGAGTGGGAGCCTCTTCACCTTCACGGCCGACGCTGCCGGCGTACCCGCGGGGACTGCCGGGGCCTTGAACGCGACGTCGTCGCTGGCGTCGGACAAGGCCATCGCGTGGTCGATCGTGGTGCCACCGGCCTGAGAGATCGTGCATCGACCAGGCATGGCTGTCACAGGTTCAGGGCACCATGCGCGGCATGGACGTTGATGCTCTGCGCGCGCAGACCCCGGGGACCGCTCATCGGCTGCACCTGAACAATGCCGGCGCCGCGCTCCTCAGCCAGCAGACCCTGGACGTGATGACCGATCACCTCCGGCTGGAGGCCGAGACCGGCGGGTACGAGGCGGCCGCCGCTGCCGAGGACGACATCCGCGCGGCGTACTCGAGCATCGCGGAGCTGGTCGGTGGCTCCCCGCACGAGGTGGCCCTCTTCGACAACGCGACCCACGCCTGGAACGCCGCGTTCTACTCGGTGCCGCTGGGCCGAGGCGACCGGATCCTGACCGGACGGGCGGAGTACGGCAGCAACACCCTGGCCTACCTCCAGGTCGCGCAACGCACGGGCGCCGAAGTGGCGGTGGTGCCGAACGACGAGCACGGCCAGCTCGACACGAACGCGCTGGCCGACCTGGTCGACGAGCGCACCAAGCTCATCGGCGTGACCCACGTTCCGACGGCCGGGGGCCTGGTCAACCCGGCCGCCGAGATCGGCAGGATCGCCCGTGATGCGGGCGCGTTGTTCCTGCTCGACGCCACCCAGTCGATGGGACAGTTCCCCGTCGACGCCGATGACGTCTTCGCCGACCTCATCACCGCGACCGGTCGCAAGTTCCTCCGCGGCCCGCGCGGCTCAGGCTTCCTGTGGGTCCGGGAGAGCGTCCTGGACCGGCTCGACCCCTTCGTCGCCGAGGTCGGCTCGGCCACCTGGGACGGAGCGCGCAGCTTCACCTGGGCCGACGGCGCCCGACGGTTCGAGAGCTGGGAGAACAGCTACGTCAACGTCCTGGGCCTCGGCTCGGCAGTCCGTCAGGCCCTCGACCTCGGACTCGACCGGATCGGGGCGCGCGCCACGGCCCTGGGCCACCGGCTGCGACAGCAGCTCGACGACCTGCCACACGTCTCCACCCACGACCTCGGCCTGGTCCGCTGCGCGATCGTCACCGCCCGCATCGAGAACATGTCCGCCACCGACGTTGCCGCAGCCCTGGCCGATCAGCGCATCAACGTCTCCACCACCCGGCCCGAGGACAACCCGTTCGACACCGAGGATCGCGGCGTACACCCCCTGGTCCGGCTCTCCCCGCACTACTACAACACCGAGGACGAGATCGATCAGGCCGTGGCCGCGATCGATGCGCTGGGTGGCTGACGTCGTTCCACGATGGCCCTCGGCGTAGGTGGTCGAGCAGCGAGCGCCAGCGAGCGGCCAGTCGAGACCACCCTCCGCAAGCCGACAGCGGGCGCCGACCGTAGGTGGTCGAGCAGCGAGCGCCAGCGAGCGGCCAGTCGAGACCACCCTCCGCAAGCCGACAGCGGGCGCCGACCGTAGGTGGTCGAGCAGCGAGCGCCAGCGAGCGGCCAGTCAGACCACCCTCCGCAAGCCGACAGCGGGCGCCGACGGTAGGTGGTCGAGCAGCGAGCGCCAGCGAGCGGCCGTCCACCCTCCACAAGCCGACAGCGGGCGCCGACCGTAGGTGGTCGAGCAGCGAGCGCCAGCGAGCGGCCAGTCGAGACCACCCTCCGCAAGCCGACAGCGGGCGCCGACGGTAGGTGGTCGAGCAGCGAGCGCCAGCGAGCGGCCAGTCGAGACCCGTAGGTGGTCGAGCAGCGAGCGCCAGCGAGCGGCCAGTCGAGACCACCGCCATGCAGGATCAGCGGAGTCTGCACCGTACGTGGCTCGACCGTCGTGGTTGCGCCATTCCAGCCTTAGATTGGTTATCCACATTCTCGAACACGCCCTCGATTCGCTTAGGATGGATACCAACTAGGCTGGAGTTTGTGGAGATTCCGCCCTGCCCGAGGCCCGGGCACGAGAAGTCGGTGGTGGTTCGCGCGGGCTGGTACGGGCGGCAGGGGCAGCGCCGTCAGCGGTGGAAGTGCACTCCGGGGACCGGCGAGGTGCATCGGTTCGCCGAGGTGCTCCCGCGGATCGTGTCTGGAGCGGCTGAGCATGTGTGCCCGGACTGCGCGACCTCGCTGGAGCCCTGGGAGGGTCAGCCCGCGCCGCGGTTGTACGGGTTCTCCGCGCGCGATGTCGCGGCGGCGTTGGTGATGGTCGCCGGTGGGGCGTCGTATCGGCAGACCGCGGAGGCGATCCGGGTCCGGGCGGGGCGGCCGTTGGAGGCTGCTGCGCGGCGGAGCCCGTCGAGGAAGAAGGGCCCAAGGGCAGGGTGCTCCAGCCCGCGAACCGGCATCCGCAGCTGGTCTCGGACTGGGTGGAGGTGTTCGCGCCGATCATCTGGGCCGCCTACGCGCCGAGGTCTGGCCGGCATCGGTGGCCATCGACGAGTGCGAGTTCCGCTACAGCCAGCCGGGCAAGCCTCGTGGGGACAGGGCGTTCTCGGTGCTCGCCGCGGTCGGCTACGAAGCCGCTGGGCGGCCATACGTGGCGGTGATCGAAGCGGTCCCCAGCGGCGACATCGCCACCTGGGAACGGCTGCTGAGCAGCCTGCAGGGACGCCCCGGATGGGTGGTCGGGGACGGCGGCGCACCACTGAGGGCCGCCGCCACCACCTGGGTAGGCGCGGAGGAGGAGATGGGATCGCCACCGACCCGGCCACGACCCGGCCACCGACCCGGCCACCGACCCGGCCACCGACCCGGCCACCGACGCCGCCAGGGAGCTCGTGGTCAACCTGGGTGAAGACCCCGCCCAGGAGGTGACTGCCGAGCCGGTGCTGTGGCGCTGCGAGTGGCACCTGGCCCGTGCCCTGAAGCAGGCCCTGCCCACCGCCTTGACCCGGGATCGGACCGACCGAGTCCACGCCCTGGTCACCGACGCGGTCCGCGGCCTGGCCGGGTGGGACAAGCTGCTCAAGGAGCTGACCAAACGCTCCCGTCGCGAGCCCGGCTACCAGGCAGCAATCCGGGTCATGCTCAACATCCGTCCTGTCCTCGCCGTCCAAGACGGCCAGCCCACGCTGGGACCCCGGTCCACCGGCGCGGTCGAGGAGTTCTTCCGCCAACTGGAGAACACCATCGGCGACCGCGCCTCACGGATGACCAACAAGACCCGCACCGACGCGCTGCTCAAGCTCGTCGCCGCCCGCCGCAACGGCTGGGCCGACGAAACCACCTGGGCCGAGCTGATCCGCGACCACCTCACCCACGCCGGAGGCCGCGCCCCCGAGCAGCGTCGCCACGTGGACTCCAAGTCAGAACCGAGCCTGCGCCCAACTCCACGCTAAGCGACATAGGACACGCCCTCGATACTGAGTTCCTAAGGAAGGTCAAGCGACTTCGGCGGGTTTTATGCTGGTGTTGGCGGGCCGGGATGCTGGAGCGCTCTGCGACTCCTTCTGCTCCCGGCTCGTCCTTCTCTTCTGACGCTGCGCTAGGCGGCGGTGGGCGGCGGTGTCGCGGGTCTTGGGGTCGACCGGGAAGCGGTCGCGGACGATCTGACGGCCCTCGGCCTCGGTGATGACGCGGCCGTCGGTGTCGCGCAGGAGGTAGTGCTCGCCGTTGCGCCAGCAGGTCGCGATCCGGGTGAGCAGGATGGTCGCGATGTGACACAGCGCGGAGTCGTGGTGCCGGTCGGTAGCCATCAGTCGGGCGTACTTCGCGCCGAGCTGGGGGTCGACACGACGGGCGGCGTCGGCCGCAGCCCAGACGGCCTCACGCAGCAGTGGGTCGCCGGCCTTGGTGATCCCCTGGACGGGGTTGCTGGTTCCGGACTGGTTGAGCTTGGGGACCAGCCCGGAGTAGGCGCGGATCGCGGCCAGGGAAGTGAACCGGTGGGGGTCACCGATCCGGCCGGCGATGATGGCCCCGGTGACCGGACCGACCCCGGGGGCCGAGCCGATGAACCCGTCGGGGTCGGCTTCGGCATAGAGGTTCGCAATCCGTTCCTCGAGATCGGCGATCTGCCGGGTGAGCACCTGTGCCTGCTCGGCCTCGGTGGCGATGTCGGCGGCCAGCTCGGCAAAGTCGATCCCTTCCGGACCCCACAGGGTCAGGCTCTCGCGGGCTGCGGCGATAAGCCGCGCGGCGTGGGCCTCACGCCAAAACCCGCGGGAGTGGCGGATCAGGAAGCGGGTCAGCCGGGCTCCCCCTAGCCGGATCAGGGTGTTGGGGTCGCCATAGCGGACCAGCAGCTCCAACGCGCACTTGCCATAGCTGGACCCGAGCACCTCATACCAAGCCGGGCCGAGCAGCTCGACCAGAGCGTCGAGGCGGGCATAGACCGCGGTGCGGCGCTTGACGATGGAGGAGCGTTGCTTGACCAGTCGGCGCAGCGGGTCTGCGGGACCGTCTCCGGTGAACTCGCGCAGCCCTTCGGGGTGCAGCAGCGGCAGCCGGGCCAGCATCGCCGAGTCCAGTCGGTCGTTCTTGGTGTGCTTGGAGTAGTAGGCGCGCAGGTCCGCGGACTGGGTGGTGGGCACCATCACCACCCGGGCACCGCGACGGCGGAACCACGCCGCGAGCACGATCCACGCGTTGCGGGTCGGCTCGACCACCACGGTCAACTCGCCTGGATCGGCCGCGTCCAGGTCGGCCCAGAGCCGTTCGAGATCAGCCGGGTGGGTGAAGAACTTTCGCCCCGACCACACCACCTTCCCGTCGATGGCCAAGGCCGCCTGGTGGGCAGCGCGGCAGGCCACGTCGATGCCCAAAGTCATGTTCATCCGAAGTCTCCTCTGCGTCCGGGTCACCTGATCTTGTGCCTGACCAGAACGGCACCGCCCAGACATTCTGCAAGCAGGAGTCCACCCCACCGGGTGGCTCCAAGTTCCCGAACAGGGACACCGGCCCGACCAGACACAGACCCGCGGACGAACACTCAGTCTCCAGGAATCGCAATGCGTTCCGGTCGGTGGCCAAGCCCATCCGCGGGCCCTACGACCCAACCTAAATGTCGGTGGTCGATGGTTGAATTCACATATGACGACGACCCGGCCCGACCTCGACACCGCCTCGGCGGTGCTCGGGTTCGCGCGCGACCGCCGTGCCGTTGCTGACCGGGCCGAGGCCGATGTGCTGTACGCCGCGGTCACCTGGGCCGAACAGCACCCGCCGGAGTCGATCGACGAAGCGGCGACCTGGGTCTGTGGTGGTGGGGACACCGGTCTCCCGCTGGCCGGGCCGGGCGCTCCGCTGGTGGCGGAGTTCTGTATCGCCGAGTTCGCGGCCGCCCTCGGCCGCTCCACCGACTCCGGACGGGCGTTGGTCGCGGACGCGATGGAGCTGAAGTACCGGCTCACCCGGCTCTGGGACCGCACCCAGATCCGGTGAGCTGCCGGTGTGGCGGGCCCGCCGGATCGCCCAAGCCACCCTCGGGCTGTCGATGGAGGCCGCAGGGTTCGTGGACGCCCAGGTCGCCGGGTTCGCCCACAAGATCGGCCTCGCCGCACTCGACCGGTTGGTCGCCGAGGCCATCGCCCGGTACATGCCCGAACAGGCCCGGGAAGATGCACGCAACGCGGCCGGGAACCGGCACTTCACCATCCACCACCAGCAAGTCTCCTTCGACGGCACCAGCCGCATCGAGGGCGAGCTCGACCTCGCCGATGCCCTCGACCTCGACGCCGCCCTGACCCGCGGAGCCGAAACCCTCAAAGCCGGCGGGTCCACCGAGTCGCTGGACGTACGCCGCTCCATCGCCGCCGGCGAACTCGCCCGACACCAGCTCGCCCTCGACCTCAACACCGACCCCGCCGACAGCGGCAGCGACCCGGACCGAACCGCAACCGGCGCCAGAAAGAGAGCGAAGCCTCGCCAGGTCGTGCTCTACGTGCACCTCTCCGAAGCAGCCGTCAAAGGCACCGGTGTCGGTGTGGACCTGGCCCGGGTGGAGAACCACCGCCAAGGCGTCACCGCCGACCAGGTCCGGACCTGGTGCGCCAACCCCGACACCGAGGTGGTCGTGAAACCGGTCATCGACCTCAACGAGCACCACCGTGTCGAGGGCTACGAGATCCCCGACCGGCTCCGCGAACAAACCATCCTGCGCACCGGGACCTGTGTGTTCCCCTGGTGCACCCGCCCCGCACGGACCGCCGACTGCGACCACGTCATTCCCTACGACCAGGGCGGATCCACCTGCTCGTGCAACCTCGCGGCCCTGTGCCGACGGCATCATCGACTCAAAACCCACAGCACCTGGAGCTACACGGTCCTGGAACCCGGGTCGTTCCTGTGGTCCAGCCCCTACGGCTACCAGTTCCTCACCGACCATCAAGGCACCCGCGACGTCACCGCCGAGCGCCCGCCGCCACGCAGAGACGGCACCTCCTGCATCGCCGACCCGCCCGACCAGTAGCCACCCCGCCCCGGACCCCGCCGAACCCTTCCCCGGCGGGGCCACCGGCATGTTCACAGCCGGATGCGGCGCCCGCGACGGGCCCGACCACGCTTGGCTGTTTCATCGAGTTCGAGACGTGGTTGACAAAGTTTGAGAGCCAGAACCGCAACCACGACGGTCGAGCCAGGCAACCGTGAGCGACAGGCAGCGGCCAGGGAACACCAGCGCAGCCCGAGCGAACAGCAACCACACCTCTCGATAAACAGACAGTGAGAAGGGCCGGCCGTGAGGCGCCATGCGGCGGTGGGTTGCGGCTGCCTCTCGCCTAACTGCACGTGGTCTCGACTGATCGCTCGCTTCGCTCGCTGCTCGACCACCTACGCATCAGGCCCGGCGTTTCGACAAGCACGATTAGAGGAGTCCAGCACGCACCAGGAGGCTGTTGCGCTTTTGTTCGGGGGTGGTCCCGTCGCGGGTCAAGGGTTGTGCGGGCGGGGTGGCCGGGGGCCGGTCCTGCTCAGGTGGGGAGCTGGGCGGTGTGCCAGCGGCGGATGTTGACCGCGGTGGCGGCCAGGTCGAGCTCGGCGGCTGCTGCGGTGAGGCCTCGGCGGGCGAATCGGCGCAGCGCGGTCTGGTCTTTGAGGTGGGCGATGACGGTCTCGACGGTGGCTGATCTGCGTTTGTAGCGGTCGTGTTCCTTGGGTGTTCTGAGCCGGTGGCGCATCTTGTCCATGGCGCTGCCTTCTTCAGGTGGCGGCCCCTCGGCCGGGTCGTGGAGCACCTGGTGCGCGAGGTCGCGGTTCTTGCCCGGAGCGATCAGCCGGTCTGGTCCGGGGATGCTCAGGTTCTCCTCGGTGAAGTAGCCGGCGTCGGCGAGCACCGTCTCGACTTGCGCGCCGAGTCCGGTCGCGGCCGTGGTCACGATCTGCAGCATCGGTGCGAAGCAGGTGTAGTCGTTGGCGTCCTGGCTGAGGTGGGTGCCCACGATGAAGTGGTCATCGGAGGCAGCGATCTGGGCGTTGTATCCCTGCACCGACCCGCCGCCGGCGCCGTGGGTCATCAACCGGCTCTCGGGGTCGGTGGTGTTCACCGTGGGACCGGTGCCGCCACGGGCACGTTGCCTGGCTGCGCGCTGGTCGCGCCCGCGGGCCGAACGACCCCGCAGGTCGCGCTGGCCAGCAGCGGCCTGTTCCTCGGCACGGATCAGGGACTTGGCTGCCTTGCGGGCCGCAGAGCGGGCATCACGGCGGGCGGTGCTGCTCTCGGCGCGCTCAGCCATCTGCTCGTATCGAGACCGTCTGGCGCGGTGGTAGCGGACCAGGTCCACCCCCGCCGGAGGCGGCCCCAGACCCGACTCGCCGGCCTCGACCCTCGCCAAGAACTCCTCGGCCTCGGCCCGGTCCGCGGCATCCTCGCGTTCAGCCGCAGTGTCTTGGCGATCCAGCTCGGCCAGGGCCCGCCGGATGTTCGCTGCCCGGCCACCACGCTCGGTGAAACCCGGTGGCGACCCGTCGCCATCGCAGTCCTGCCCATCGGCGTCTTCGGCGGCGTCGACCTTCGCGGCCTCGGCCACGACCTGCCCGGCGATCGTGGTGGCCTGCTCGCGCAGCCAGTCCTGGGTCCGGTTCGCGCCCCGGGCAGCATCCGCGGCGATCTTGGTGCCATCGATCGCAACCACCCCGACCCGCACCATCCCCGCCGCCGAACACAACCGCAGCACCTGGGCGAACAGGTCGGTGAACAACGCCTCGTGGCGTGAACGGAACCGCGCGATCGTGGTGTGGTCCGGAGCGTCCTGGGCGCACAGCACCCGGAACGCCACATGGTCATGACACAGCCGCTCGATCCGGCGCGAGGACCGTTCCCCGACCGCATAGGCATAGACCAGCAACGCCAACAACATGTCCGGGTCATAGGCCCAACGCCCCGGACCAGCAACCGGATGCCGAGCATGGAACGCGGTCGTGTCGGGCCTTGACCCCGGAACGTGGACACGGGGTGGGGATTACGCGGCTGTCGGGAGCGTAGCAGCGTGAAGGGATTCGTAGGTGGACGGTGACTGGTAGCGGCACCAGGAGTGTCGCCGCTTGGTGTTGTACCGGAGGATCCAGCGGAAGACCTGGCGGCGGCAGGTGGCCTCGTCGGACCAGCAGGCGGCGTCTTGGAGGACCTCCCGCTTGAGGGTGGCATTGAACGACTCGGCGAGCGCGTTGTCGGCGCTCGTGCCCACCGCACCCATGGACTGGGTGACGCCGAGGTCGGCACACAGCTTGGCGTAGTCCTTCGAGGTATAGACCGAACCGTGGTCGGAGTGGAACACGGCGCCGGCCAACGCCCGCGAGCTGCCCCGGGTCGCGGCGGCCGCCTTCAGGGCGTCCTCGACGAGGCTGGTGCGCATGTGGTCGGCGACCGACCACCCGACGAGCCGCCGGCTGAAGCAGTCGATCACCGTGGCCAGGTACAGGTTCGTGCCGTCGGCCAGCGGCAGGTACGTGATGTCGCCGACATAGCGCTCGTTGTGTGCCTTCGCGGTGAAGTCCCGCTTCAGCAGGTCGGGGACCTTCTGGTCCGAGGGCTCGGGGACCGTGGTCTTGACCCGTCGCTTCTTCTGGTAG
The DNA here is from genome assembly GCA_963759525.1 of uncultured Actinomycetota bacterium. Lineage (GTDB taxonomy): Bacteria > Actinomycetota > Actinomycetes > Propionibacteriales > Nocardioidaceae > Marmoricola. The sequence goes on from CAVWZO010000020.1 coordinate 166,041, forward strand.
CCGGCGATGCCGTGCTGACGCATCACCCGCGCGACGCGCTTGTGGTTGACCCGCTCCTCGACGGGGACCCCGTCGCCGCTCCTCGACGGGGCCCCGTCGTTGAGCTCCGCGGTCGCCCGCGGCGCCCCGACGGTGTTGTCGTCGGCGTGGATGGCCCGGATCTTCGCGGCGAGCTCGGCGTCGGCAGCTGCCCGAGCCTCACGCCCCGGGGCAGCTGCCTTCCACGCGTAGTAGGACGAGCGCTCGATCTCGACAAGCTCACACAACCGCTTCACCTCGAAGGCGTCTTGGTGGTCGGCGACGAACTGGAAGCGGTTCACCAGCTCGTCTCCCCGGCGAAATACTTGGCCGCCGATCGGAGGATCTCGCGCTCGGTCGTGAGCTTGGTGGTCTCGGCCTCCAGCTCGGCGACACGGCCCTCAAGGCGTGCGATCCGCTGCTCGGGTGTCTCCTCGACACCCAGCGGGAACGGGGCCGGCTGCTGGGGCTTGAGCGGGCTGCGGGTCATCGTGCCGTCGGCAGCGGTCTTCTTGCCGGTCCCGAACTGGTCGAGCCAGTGGCGCAGAGTGCCCCGCTCGACCCCCAGGTCATCGGCGATGCCACGCACCGTCGCTCCCGGAGTGGACTCGTACAAGTCGACGGCCTGGCGACGGAACTCGTCGGAGTAGTTCTTCCTGGCCATGGTTTCGGATCATCTCGCTCTCACCCGCGAAACTGCGGGATTCAGCGTGTCCAAGTTCTGGGGTCAGGCCCCGTCCAACTCCTCGACCACATCCAGCACGAACCACACCAGATGATCCTCAGGCAGCCACTCGGCCATGTTCACAGGCAACAAGAACTGCTGATCACGATCCACCAGACGATAAGAACGAGCCACCCCAGAAATCTGTTCGCGAAGCACCCCACACCCACCAGCCACCACGCTGCTATTTCGCAACAGCCTCCAGGTGCGTGGCAGACTCCGCTGTTCGGCTGAGCGGCGATCCCGAAACGGTGGCCGACACCTCAGGCACTAACAAGCGGCAGAAGTGGACCGGACCACCCTTCGTCTGCTCTGTCACCATGGTGGGCATGAACAGCGGGCCGGCGACGACGCTCACGGGTGCTCGCCTGTCCGGGGTGGGCCAGCTCTACGTGACCACGGTCGGGGCGGTGGCGGTCCTGACGCTGATCTCGGAGTGGCACATGTGGTACGTCGCGCTCCTCGTACTCGCCCTCCCGCTCAGCCTGCTGGCGCTGTGGGTGGGGTTCTACGCGGGGCTGGCGGTCGGGTTCGCGGCGGGGACCGACCCCGGCGAGGTCTCGTGGCCGCTGGTCGTGGTGTGGGTGGGCGTGTGGACCATGACGGCCTGGATCAACGCCCAGATGCTCCAGAAGGTGCTGCGGCACGGATGGCGGACCATCGCTGCCCGCCCTCGAACCGAGCCGGACGACGACTGAAGCCAGGGATCCCTCAAGTGGGCAGGCCGCGGCCGCTCTCGGTGTACGCCGGACCAGGTGATTCTTGCGACAGGTTCCGCAGGGCCGCGTCGATCCGCCGAGCTGTGAAGTCCGCGCACTTCTCGCGCACCTCGGCCGGCGTGAAGAACCCCGCCGAGCGGATCTCGCGCTCCTGCCGCACGATCGTGTCCACGACGCCCGGGTCGACCTCGCCGCCGTCGAAGACCAGGCAGATCGCGTCGTCCCAGCCGCCCCACGGTGGCAACCAGTCGGTGAGCAGCAGCCGGCCGGCCTCGATGGTCAGCCCGAGCTCCTCCTCGACCTCGCGGGCGACTGCGAGCTGCGGTGACTCGCTGACCTCGACCACGCCGCCGGGCAGGTCGAAGTCGCGCTTGTAGGTGAGCTGGCACAGCAGAACTCGGCCGTCGGTGGACCGGATGAGCAGCTGGCTGATCGCGCGCTTGCGGGGCAGGAAGGAGTTCAGCAGTGAGCGGAAGCCCTTCGGGTCCTCCAGCGGAGTGTCGTCCGCTAGCCGGGCGTAGACGATGCGGTCGGACTCCTCGGCGACACCGCGCGCGACGCCCTCGCGCATCAACCCCGCAAACGTGGCGACGCGCTGGGCAGTCTCGTCGTCGGGGTCGACGTGGGTCTCGACGCGCGTGCTGCCGCCCTTGAAGGCCGACTCGACGACCCGGCGTACCTCTTCGGCCGACACGCGCAGGCCCTGCTCCTGCAGCTCCCTCGACCACGCGACGCGTACGACGCCGGGGGCGACGGGAATCAGCTCGGCGGACACACGGTCACACTAGTGTCCTGTGTCCAAGGCTCAGCCGTCTCCCCGGCGGGTGCTGGTGAGCCACAGCGTGCCGAGGGGAGGGACGCGCAGCCGTACGGACGCGGGCTGACCGCCGTGCGGGGTGTCGTGCGCGGTCACCGTTCCGAGGTTCCCCACACCGGACCCGCCGTAGATCTCGGCGTCGGTGTTGATCGTCTCGTTCCACTCGCCGGTGAACGGCAGGCCGAGCAGGTAGGCCTCGTGCGGGACCGGCGAGAAGTTCGTCACACACACCAGGGGGCTTCCGTCGGAGCCCCACCGCAGGAACGCCACCGTGTTGCGGTTGGCGTCGTCGGCGTCGATCCACTGGAAGCCCTCGGGTGCGGTGTCTTGCGACCACAGTGCCGGGGTGTCGGCGTACACGCTGTTCAGGTCGGACACCAGGCGGCTCACGCCAGCGTGGCCCGCATCGTTGAGCAGCCCCCAGTCGAGCTCGCGCTGCTCGGCCCACTCCATGTCCTGGGCGAACTCCTGGCCCATGAACAGCAGCTGCTTGCCGGGGTGCGCCCACTGCCAGGACAGGAAGGCACGTACGTTGGCGAGCTTCTGCCAGCGGTCACCAGGCATTTTGCGCAGCAGGGATCCCTTGCCGTGCACGACCTCGTCGTGGCTGATCGGGAGCATGTAGTTCTCGGAGAACGCGTAGACCATGCTGAACGTCAGCTGGTTGTGGTGGTAGCCGCGATGCACGGGGTTGCGTGCGATGTAGTCGAGACTGTCGTGCATCCAGCCCATGTTCCACTTGAAGCCGAAGCCCAGACCGTTGGAGTCGGTCGACTGGGTCACGCCCGGCCAGGACGTCGACTCCTCCGCGATCGTGATGGCGCCCGGCACGCGCTTGTAGACGGTGCCGTTGAGCTCCTTGAGGAAGTGCACGGCCTCCAGGTTCTCCCGGCCACCGTGGACGTTCGGCTGCCACTGACCGTGCTCGCGTGAGTAGTCGAGGTAGAGCATCGAGGCGACGGCGTCGACCCGGATGCCGTCGATGTGGAACTCCTCGAGCCAGTACAGCGCGTTGGCGACCAGGAAGTTGCGCACCTCCTTGCGACCGAAGTTGAACACGAACGTGCCCCAGTCGGGGTGCTCGCCCCGGCTCGGGTTGGGGTCCTCGTAGAGCGGTGTCCCATCGAACCTCGCGAGCGCGAAGTCGTCCTTCGGGAAGTGCGCGGGCACCCAGTCCATGATCACGCCGACGCCCGCGTTGTGCAGCGCCTGGACGAGCCGCCTGAACCCGTCCGGGTCCCCGAAACGCGCCGTGGGTGCGTAGTACGACGTGACCTGGTAGCCCCAGGACCCACCGAAGGGATGCTCCATCACCGGCAGCAGCTCGATGTGCGTGAAGCCCATCTCCACGACGTACGCCGTGAGCCGCTCGGCCAGCTCGTCATAGCTGAGCGGTCCGCCGCCCTCGTGCTTGCGCCACGAGCCCAGGTGCACCTCGTAGACCGACATGGGCTGGACGTCCGACCGCGGCGAGGCTGCGCGTTTTTCCATCCACTCGTCGTCGGTCCACTCGTGCTTGCTCTCGAAGACGCGCGAGGCCGTGGCCGGTGGCACCTCCGCGAAGTACGCCATCGGGTCAGCCTTGTCGCGCCATCGCCCGTCCGCGCCCCGGATGTGGAACTTGTAGCCCTCGCCGGAACTGATGCCGGGCACGAACGCCTCCCACACGCCCGACTTGCCTACGTGGGACATCGGGTTGCGGCTTCCGTCCCAGGCGTTGAAGTCGCCACGTACCTGGACCTCGAGCGCCCGCGGGGCCCAGACGCGGAACGTCGTCCCACCCGGTACGACGTGTGCGCCGAGGGCCTGCCACAGCTGCTCGTGTCGGCCCTCGTTGATGAGGTGGATGTCCAGGTCACCAATCGTCGGTTCGCTCATTGTCCTGCTCCGATCCGGTCGATTGCCTGCAGGGGGATGTCCAGCCAGCCTGGACGGTTGCGTGCTTCGTAGATGACTTCGTAGACGGCCTTGTCGGCCTCGTACGCGTCGATGATGGCCTCCTCGGCTGGCGTGAGTGCGGGTTCGCCCCGCTCCACGCGCCGCTCGACGTACCCCTCCAGGAAGGCGGTGCGGTTGCGCTGCAGCCACTCGTTTGCGCGGTAGCTGACCTGGGAACCCGGCACCTCGGAGGAGTAGAGGTCCTTGACGACCGACTGGGCCGCATAGTCGAAGGAGCGAAGCATGCCGGCCACGTCGCGCCACGGTGAGTCGGGAAGTCTGCGCTCGGCCAACGGCTTGGCCGGCTCGCCCTCGAAGTCGACGAGCTTCCAGCCGCGGGAGGTGCGCAGCGTCTGACCGAGGTGGAAGTCGCCGTGGACCCGCTGCACGCCACCTTCGGCGTCCTCCAGGCGCGAGAACACCTGCTCCAGGACTTCGGTGTGCTTGGCGAGCTCGGGGACGACGCCGACGGCCGCCGCGAGGCGGCGACGCATCGACGACGCAGTGCCGGCACCGTCGAACGTCTCGGTGCCGAACTGCTCCGCCATCAGCTCATGGACCTCGCTGACGGCGACACCCAGGCGGTGGGACTCGCCCGCGAAGTCGCCACCGACCTCGTCGGCGTGGAGGTCAGCCTCCGCGAACAGGTTGCGCGCGCTGACCAGCGCGAGCTCCCAGCCGTCGGTGGCGGTACGCAGGAACTGTTGCAGCATGGCCAGCTGGATCGGCTCACCCTCGGGGGACTCCAGCTCCAGCCAGCCGTAGAGCTCGGCGATGCTGTGCGTGCCCTGGCGCGTCAACGCGTCGTGGATCTCGATGTCGGGGTTGACCCCGGGCGTGACCCGGCGGAAGACCTTCATCAGCGCGTCGTCCCCGAAGGCCACCGAGGAGTTGCTCTGCTCGCCGCGGAAGAGCGTGGAGTGCGTCGACAGGTCCAGGTCGTGCTTGCCCGTGCGGTGGAAGGTGAGTCCCGCCTCGGTGGTCGCCACGTCGCCGGCGTCCTGGAACTCCTCCAGCCAGACGTGCGTGGCTTCCCGGTCGTGCAGCGCGTCGTAGACATGGCGGCCGTCGACGTAGGCGATGAAGGCGTGACTGATCCGCTCCTGCGCCTCGACGTACGACGCCACGGGGGCCTGGTACAGGTCGGACCCACCGTCATCGAAGGACAGCGTGACCAGGGCGATGCTCACCCTGGGCTCACCGTCGCGGAGCGGTACGACGCGCACGTCGGTGACCGAGAACGGACGGCCCTTGCCTCCGAACCAGCGAGCGTGGCTGATGAACTCGACGAGTGCCGGTTCGAGCGGCTCCGTCGTGGACTCCTCAGAGGTGGCTGGCGGGCTGGACGGGGAGGTCATGCGGGACTCCCTTCGGAAGCCTTGGTCGGGGCGTCTTTCTGGGCGTCTTTCTGGGCGTCTTTCTGGGCCTCTGTCTGGGCCTCTGTCTGCGGCAGCCGGATCCAGTAGAAGCCGTAGCCGCCCAGGGTGAGCAGGTAGGGCAGCTCACCGACCTGCGGGAAGCGCACCCCGCCGAGCAGCTCGACGGGTCGCACGCCCTCCCAGCGGCGCAGGTCCAGCTCGACTGGCTGCGGGAAGCGGCTCAGGTTGTTCACGCAGAGCACGGTGTCGGTGTAGCCGTTCTCGTCGGTGTGCTGGCGCACGTAGGAGAGCACCGAGGGGTTGGAGCCACCGAGGTCGGTGAACTCGCCCAGCCCGAAGCACGGGTGCTGCTTGCGGGCGTTGATCATCCGGCGCGTCCAGTGCAACAGCGACGAGGAGTTGTCCAGCTCGGTCTCGACATTGACCCTCTGGTACCCGAAAACCGGGTCCTGGTTCACCGGCAGATGCAGCTTGCCGGGGGTGGCGACCGAGAAGCCGGCGTTGCGGTCCGGGGTCCAATGCATGGGCGTGCGTACGCCGTCGCGGTCGCCGAGCCAGATGTTGTCGCCCATCCCGATCTCGTCGCCGTAGTAGAGCACCGGCGAGCCGGGCAGTGACAGCAGCAGCGCCGTGAACAGCTCCATCCGGTTGACGTCGTTGTCCAGCAGCGGGGCGAGCCGCCGGCGGATGCCGATATTGGCCTTCATCCGTGGGTCCTTGGCGTACTCGTCCCACATGTAGTCGCGGTCCTCGTCGGTGACCATCTCGAGGGTCAGCTCGTCGTGGTTGCGCAGGAAGATGCCCCACTGGCAGCCGTCCGGAATTGGGGGTGTCTGCTCGAGGATCTCCGAGATCGGGAACCGGTTCTCCCGGCGTACCGCCATGAAGATGCGTGGCATCACGGGGAAGTGGAAGCACATGTGGCACTCGTCGCCGGCGGAGAGGTACTCGCCGGTGTCGGGGTCGCGCTTGCCACCGAAGTAGTCGACCACGTCGGCCGGCCACTGGTTGGCCTCGGCGAGCAGCACCCGGCCCGGGTAGTTGTCGTCGATGTACGTGCGGACCCTGCGCAGCGCCTCATGGGTCTCGGGCAGGTTCTCGCCGTTGGTGCCGGGACGCTCGTAGAGGTAGGGCACCGCGTCGAGACGGAAGCCGTCGAGGCCCATGTCGAGCCAGAAGCTCATTGCGTCGAGCATCGCCTCCATGACCTTGGGGTTGTCGAAGTTGAGGTCCGGCTGGTGGGAGAAGAAGCGGTGCCAGAAGTACTGCTGGCGCACCGGGTCCCAGGTCCAGTTCGACGGCTCGGTGTCGACGAAGATGACCCGCGCATCCTCGTAGAGGTCGTCGGTGTCGGACCAGACGTAGAAGTCACCGTAGGGTCCGTCCGGGTCCTCGCGGCTGGCCTGGAACCACGGGTGCGCGTCGCTCGTGTGGTTCATCACGAAGTCGATGATCACGCGCATGTCGCGCTTGTGCGCCTCGTCCAGGAAGTGGTGGAAGTCGTCGACCGTGCCGGCCTCGGGAAGGATGTTCGTGTAGTCGGCGACGTCGTAGCCGCCGTCTCGCAACGGCGAGCTGAAGAACGGCGGGATCCAGAGGCAGTCGACACCCAGCCAGTGCAGGTAGTCCAGCTTCTCGGAGAGCCCCCTGAAGTCACCTATCCCGTCGCCGTTCGAGTCCTTGAACGACCGCACCAGTACTTCGTAGAAGACGGCTGTCTTGAACCAGTCCGGTTGCTCGAAACCGCCGATCAGCGGGCCATCGTCTGTCGGCTCCGCCGCCGGCACCATCATCTCGCTCACACGCGGCCCCTGATCGAGAGGATGTGCGCGGGTTCGTTGTAGGGGTCGAGGTGGACGAAGTTGTGCGCGCCCCACTCCCAGTCCTCGCCGGTGATCTCGTCGCGTACGGCGAACCGGTCCTCCCACTTCAGCCCGAGCCCGGGCAGGTTCAGATGCACCATCGAGGTGCGCGAGCTGTGCGGGTCGAGGTTGACGACCACGATGACGGTGTCAACCCCATCTGCGGTTGGCAGGGACCTGCTGAAGGCGAGGATCGAGTCGTCGTCACTGGAGTGGATGGTCACGTTGCGCAGCTGCTGCAGTGCCGGGTGGGCGCGACGGATCTCGTTGAGCCGGGTGATGTACGGCGCGAGCGTCCGCCTGGTTCGCTCGGACGCCTCCCAGTCGCGGATCCGGATCTGGAACTTCTCGGAGTCGAGGTACTCCTCACTGCCCGGCTTCAGCGCCACGTGCTCGAAGAGCTCGAAGCCGGCGTAGACACCCCAGCTCGGTGAGCCGGTGGCCGCGAGAACGGCACGGATCTGGAAGGCCGGCGGGCCGCCGTACTGAAGGTAGGCGTGCAGGATGTCCGGGGTGTTGACGAAGAAGTTCGGGCGCAGCACCGCCGAGGTCTCGTGCGAGACCTCGCGCAGGTAGGTCTCGAGCTCGGTGCGGCTGGTGCGCCAGGTGAAGTAGGTGTAGCTCTGGTGGAACCCGACGGTCGCGAGCGCCTGCATCATCGGCGGCTTCGTGAAGGCCTCGGAGAGGAACAGCACGTCCGGGTCGGTCGCGCGGATGCGGGCCAGCAGCCACTCCCAGAACTCGACCGGCTTGGTGTGCGGGTTGTCCACCCGGAAGATCCGCACGCCGTGCGACATCCAGTGGCGGACCAGCCGCTCGCACTCGGCGTAGATCCCCTCCGGGTCGTTGTCGAAGTTGATCGGGTAGATGTCCTGGTACTTCTTCGGCGGGTTCTCCGCGTAGGCGATGGTGCCGTCCGCGCGGGTGGTGAACCACTCCGGGTGGTCGGTCGACCACGGGTGGTCGGGAGCGGCCTGGAGCGCGAAGTCGAGAGCCACTTCCAGGCCGACGGCGTGTGCCTGTTCGACGAACGCGTCGAAGTCCTTGATCGTCCCGAGGTCGGGGTGTACGGCGTCGTGCCCGCCTGCCTTGCTGCCGATGGCCCACGGTGACCCGACGTCGTCGGCCGATGGGGTGAGCGTGTTGTTCGCGCCCTTGCGGTTGACCTCGCCGATCGGGTGGATCGGCGGCAGGTAGATCACGTCGAAGCCCATGGCGGCCACGGCCGGCAGTCGTTCGGCCGCAGTGCGCAGCGTCCCGCTGACAACCTTGCCGGTGTCTGCGTCAACGAAGGCGCCTTCGGAGCGGGGGAAGAACTCGTACCAGCTGGAGAACAGCGCCCGCTCGCGGTCGACGAAGAACGGGTAGGGGCCCTCGATGGTGAGCAGGTCGCGCAACGGGTGAGCGGCGAAGACCTGGGCGAGCGCCCCGGACTCAGCCGCCGCCAGTCGGGCCTCTTCAGGTCGCCCGGTGTCCCCGAGCGCCTTGATGGCGTCCGCGAGGACCGCCTTCGCGTCGACGCTTGTCGCGGCCCGGGCGTCTTTCGGGAGACCCGCTGAGACCCGCTCGAGCAGCAGCACGCCCTCGGCGAACATCAGCTCCACATCCACGCCTGCCCGGATCTTGATGCCCGCGTCGTGCAGCCAGGTCCCGATCGGGTCACTCCAGGCCTGCACCTCGAAGGTCCAGGCGCCCTCGGTGTCGGGGCAGACGGTCGCGCCCATTCGCGAGACCTGGCCCTCGATGTCGCGCATCCGCTTCGGAGGCCGTCGTACGCCGGTGGGGTCGGTGAGCACCACCTCCGCGCCCAGCTGGTCATGTCCCTCGCGGAAGACCAGGGCAGTCACATTGAAGAACTCGCCGACCGATGCCTTGGCCGGGTGCCGACCGAGGTTCACAACGGGTGTCACGTCCATGACAGGAATACGTCCGACCATGTTCCCCACACTTGCGGACTCGGCGGCGCGACGCAATTGCGCCCCTTTGCCTCTTCGCCCGCCGATCCTGACGCCGATCCTGACGGCGTTCCTGACGGCGTTCCTGACGGCGTTCCTGACGGGGCCCCGGAAGGGCCCCCGCCAGACCCCGGAGGCACCGGAGTACCCCCTCTCCGGCCAGGGTCTTCGCTGGTCTCCGCTGGGTGGCGGGACACAGACGCACCACTAACTTCCGGGAGCCCGGTTGGTTACCCCGATGCCAGTGCCAGTTTGGGAGACCGCGCATTTGGATCGTTCAAATGTTGTGGGCTAGCGTTCTCCCGTGCGAGCGATACGACGATTCACAGTCCGTCCGGTGCTGCCGGAGCCGCTGCGGGCCCTGGGCGACCTGGCCACCAACCTGCGCTGGTCGTGGCACCCGGAGACGCAGGACGTCTTCGCTGCGCTGGACCCCGAGATCTGGCGCGAGAGCGGTCACGACCCGGTCAAGACGCTGGGGGCCGTGTCCACTGCCCGGCTCGACGAGCTGGCGACTGACGAAGGCTTCCTGCAGATGCTCGGGATCGCCGAGACGGACCTGCAGCGTTACCTGACCGGTGAGCGATGGTTCCAGCGAGCGTCGAGGAGCCCGAAAGCCGATGGCACGTTGCCCCGCGCGATCGCCTACTTCTCCCCCGAGTACGGCATCACGTCCGTGCTGCCGCAGTACTCCGGTGGGCTCGGCATCCTTGCCGGGGACCACCTCAAGACGGCCAGCGACCTCGGCGTACCGCTGATCGGCGTTGGACTGCTCTACAGCATGGGCTACTTCCGCCAGCAGCTCTCCCGGGAGGGCTGGCAGCAGGAGAGCTACCCCGTCCTCGACCCGGACGGGTTGCCGATCACGTTGCTGCGTGAGGAGGACGGCACCCCGGCGCAGATCCGGATCGCCGTCCCGGGCGAACACGAGCTCTCCGCGCGCATCTACGTGGCGCAGGTCGGGCGAGTGCCGCTGCTGCTGCTCGACACCGACGTCGAGGACAACCCCGGACCCCTCCGTGAGGTCACCGACCGGCTGTACGGCGGCACCATCGAGCACCGCCTGCTCCAGGAGCTGCTGCTCGGCGTCGGCGGCGTCCGCGCGCTACGTGCCTACTCGCGCATCACCGGTGCCGAGGAGCCCGAGGTCTTCCACACCAACGAGGGCCACGCCGGTTTCCTGGGGCTGGAGCGGATCCGCGAGCTCACCGTGGCCGGAGGCGGCCCGGGTCTGGACTTCGACACCGCGCTCGAGGTCACCCGTGCCGGCACCGTCTTCACCACGCACACCCCCGTTCCTGCGGGCATCGACCGCTTCCCGCGCGACCTGATCGAGCAGTACTTCGGCCCGCAGAGCCCGGTGGCGGGCGTGCCGACCGAACGAATCCTGCGACTGGGCGCCGAGGACTACGAGAGCGGCGACAGCGGCGTGTTCAACATGGCCGTGATGGGTTTCCGTCTCGCGCAGCGCGCCAACGGTGTCTCCCTGTTGCACGGCGAGGTCAGCCGCGGCATGTTCAATGGCCTGTGGCCGGCCTTCGACGAGGCCGAGGTGCCGATCACGTCGATCACCAACGGCGTGCACGCGCCTACCTGGGTCGGGCGCGAGGTCTTCGACCTGGCCAAGAAGCTGGGCGCCGACACTGACTCCGACAACCCGTCGATCTGGGACGTGGTCGACCGGGTCCCGGCCGCGGACCTGTGGTCGACCAAGCGCGAGCTGCGGTCCAGGTTCGTGGACGACGTACGAGTTCGACTGCGCAAGTCCTGCCTCAAGCGTGGCGCCTCCCCGGCCGAGCTGGGCTGGACCGAGTCGGTACTCGACCCCGACGTGCTCACCATCGGGTTCGCGCGCCGGGTGCCGTCGTACAAGCGCCTGACGCTGATGCTGCGCGACCCCGAGCGGCTCAAGCGGCTGCTGCTCGACCCCGAGCGGCCGGTGCAGCTGGTGATCGCGGGCAAGGCGCACCCGGCCGACGACGGCGGCAAGCAGCTGATCCAGGAGATCGTGCGCTTCGCCGACGACCCCGAGGTGCGGCACCGCATCGTGTTCCTGCCGAACTACGACATCGCGATGGCGCAGCCGCTCTACCCCGGTTGCGACGTGTGGCTGAACAACCCGCTGCGCCCCTACGAGGCGTGTGGCACCTCCGGCATGAAGGCGGCGCTCAACGGCGGCCTCAACCTCTCGATCCTGGACGGCTGGTGGGACGAGTGGTTCGACGGTGACAACGGCTGGGCGATCCCGTCCGCCGACGGGGTCGAGGACACCGACCTGCGCGACGACATCGAGGCCGGGGCGCTCTACGACCTGATCGAACGTGAGGTGGCGCCGCGGTTCTACGACCTCGACGAGGAGGGCGTGCCGATCCGCTGGATCGAGATGGTCCGGCACACGCTGAAGTCGCTCGGGCCCAAGGTTCTCTCGACCCGGATGGTGCGCGAGTACGTCGAGCGCCTCTACGCTCCGGCGGCCGTGTCGTCGCGGGCGATGAACGACTCCTACGAGGGTGCGGCAGAGCTCGCGGCCTGGAAGTCGCGCGTGGGCGCCGGGTGGTCCGACGTACACATCGACCACGTCGAGACCGAGGGCCTCTCCGACAGCCCCGAGATCGGCGGCAGCATGGACCTGCGCGTGTTCGCCTCCCTCGGCGCCCTCTTGCCCGACGACGTGGTCGTGCAGGTCGTGCACGGTCGCGTGCGCGGCGAGGACCAGCTGGTCGACACGACGACGACCTCGCTGGAGCTGGGCGAGACCTACGAAGGCGGCCGCCACCGCTTCGACGGCCAGGTCAAGCTCGCCCGCGCCGGCTCCTTCGGCTACACGGTCCGCATCCTGCCCCGGAACGACGCCCTCGCCTCCCCGGCTGAGCTGGGGTTGGTGGTTCTGGCGTAGGGGCCGCGGTTTCCCACGGTCCCGTGGGAAACGCCAGCTTCCCGCGCCTTGCAAGGCACGGGAAGCTCGGGTTTCACGCGGGAAGCTGGGGCTGGTGTTTCGTACGACGGATGATCAGCTCGGCGATGGCCAGGTTGATGATCCAGCCGAGCCACTGGCCGTAGGGGATGCTCGCCTCGACCGCAGCCTCCACGTCGCCGCCGTACTGGCTCTGCATGATCGGCACCTGCGCCAGCAGGAGGAGAGGCGTGACCATCCGTGCGGTGATCGCGAAGAACATGATCGCGTAGAGCCGGATCATCCACTCGCGGTGGCGTACGACGTCCCTGGCCCGGATCGCGCGCCAGGCGATGGCAGCGACGACCGGCCACGCAAGCGCGGGCAGGAGTACGCCGTATCGGGTCATGTCGCCGTCAGGCGTGGTGATCGCCAGCGGGATGCCGGTGACCACGAAGGCGAGTGTCCCGAGCCCGAGGAAGGTCCGGCCGATCGCCCGGTGCACCGGCCTTCGGGCCCGGATCCGCGGCACGAACTGCAGTGCACCCAGGATCATCGCGAGCGCGGCCGACGGGACATGGACCACCAGGGCGATCCACGCCAGATCGGTCTGTACGTCGATCCGGCTCGCGTCCCTGTCGAGCAGCACCTACGGTCCTGAGCCAGAAGTTCGCTTCGCGCCTGCCGCGCCCAGGCGGGCACTCCGCGGCGTTCTCGTCGGTCAACGCGGCGCTGCCGCGCCTTCCCTCCTCTGCCTTGCGGAGCACCCACCTGAACACGGCATCCACTGAAGGACCTCTGACTCAGGACCGTAACGGGAACGCCAGCACGGGGGTCGCCACCAGTGCGACGACGAGGATCGCGACGACCAGGCGCGGCGTGCGCGTGGTCACCTGCGGTCGGTTCGTGGTGCTGATGGTCATGTTTCGCAGCCTCGTCGAGGCGCCACCCGAACACATCGGGATCACCCCGGGTTGTTCCCCGAAAGGGCAGGACACTAGATCTGCTCGAGCAGCACCAGACTCCGGGCGGCCAGGGTGACGGTCTCGCCGGCCGAGACCTCGAGGCCCTGGGGGTTGCCGGGGTCGGTGGAGAGCGCGACCGCCCCGCGCTGCACCCACTCGTTGGACGGGAACGTGATCTCGCTGTCGTCCGGGGAGCCGTTGAGCCACAGCATGAAGCTGCGGTCGCGTTGCTGCTCACCCCGCGGGCCGGGGGAGCGGAGCGGGTCGCCCGAGACGAACATCCCGATCACGCGCAGGTGCCCGTCCAGCCAGTCGTCGCCTGTCATCTCGCGTCCGGAGGGATGGATCCAGGCCAGGTCCTTCGGCCCTCCGACGATGGCCGGGCGACCCTCGAACCAGTGGCGTTGTCGCAGCGCTGGGTGGTCGCGCCTGATCCGCAGGGCATGGCGGGTGATTTCGAAGATGTCCAGCCACGCGTCGTCGGCGCGCCAGTTGACCCACGAGATCTCGTTGTCCTGGCTGTATGCGTTGTTGTTGCCCCGCTGCGTGCGCCCCCGCTCGTCGCCAGCGGTGAGCATCGGGACACCGTTGGACAGGCACAGGGTCGCGATCAGGTTCGCCGCCTGCCGGTGCCGCAGGGCGAGAACGTCCCCGTCGTCCGTCTCACCCTCGACCCCGCAGTTCCAGGAGCGGTTGTTGTCGGAGCCGTCGCGGTTGCCCTCACCGTTGGCAGCGTTGTGCTTCTCCTCGTAGGAGACCAGGTCACGCAACGTGAACCCGTCGTGCGCGGTGATGAAGTTGATCGAGGCGTACGGCGACCGGCCGTCGTCGAGGTAGAGGTCCGACGACCCAGCCAGCCGCGTGGCGACCGTGCGTACGCCGTCACTCGACGCCCGCCAGAAGTCCCGCATCGTGTCGCGGTACTGGTCGTTCCACTCCACCCATGGAGGCGGGAACTCGCCCACCCGGTAGCCGTTCATCGAGGCGTCCCACGGCTCAGCGATCAGCTTCACGTGCCGAAGAACGGGGTCCTGCCCGATGGTGGTCAGCAGGTGCCCACCCATGTCGATCTCGTGGCCGGTGCGGGTCAGCGCGGACATCAGGTCGAACCTGAACCCGTCGACGTGCATCTCGGTCACCCAGTAACGCAACGAGTCAAGGATGAGACGCAACGCCGCCGGGTTCCCGGCATTGACGGTGTTGCCGCACCCGGTGATGTCCCAGTAGGTGTCGGGCTGGTGCCGGTCAGTGGGGTCCGGGTAGGCGCGCTGGTAGTAGCCCAGGTCGTCCAGACCGCGGAAGCTCAGGGTCGGCCCGCTGGCAGCCGCCTCGCCCGTGTGGTTGTAGACGACGTCCAGGATGACCTCGAGGCCGGCCGAGTGCAGGTTCTTCACCATCTGCTTGAACTCGGTGACCTGCTGACCACGGTCGCCGGAGGAGGAGTACGCCGAGTGCGGCGCGAAGTAGCCGATCGAGTTGTAGCCCCAGTAGTTGCTGAGCCCGTGCTCGGCGAGATGCGGCTCGGAGACGAACTCGTGGATCGGCAGCAGCTCAACGGCTGTGACGCCGAGGTCGCACAGGTAGTCGGTGACGACCGGGTGACCCAGGCCCGCGTAGGTGCCGCGGAGCTCCTCCGGGATCCGCTCGTGAAGCTGGGTGAAGCCCTTGACGTGCAGCTCGTAGATGACCGTGTCGCGCCAGCGCCGCTGCACCGGCCGCTCGTCGCCCCACTCGAACTCGTCGTGGACCACCACCCCCTTGGCGACGTACGGCGCGGAGTCGCGCTCGTCGCGACGAGCCGGGACGTTCACGCCGTCATCGCTGCGCACGTGCCCGAACACGGGCGGGTCGGAGCGGAAGGCGCCGCACACCGCACGGGCGTAGGGGTCCAGGAGGAGCTTGGCCGGGTTGAACCGCAGCCCGGCGTCGGGATCCCAGGGCCCGTCGGCCCTGAAGCCGTAGCGCTGTCCCCTCGGGATCCCGGGCAGGGCGCCGTGCCAGATGCCCAGGGTGCGCTCGGTGAGCTCGTAGCGCATCTCGCGGTCATGGTCGTCGTACAGGCACACCCACAGCGCCGTTGCCTGGGGCGCGTAGACCGCGAAGTTCGTCGACTCCTCGCTCCAGGCGGCGCCGAGGGGCCAGGCGCGGCCCGGCCACACCGCGACGCTCTCGTCCGTCGCCGACCATGTCCCTGGAGTCACCCGGCGATTATGGCTGTTCCCGGGAACCCGGGGTCCGGCGTACCCCTGACCCCACCGATAGGTTGTCCCGACCGACATCAACCACGAAGAGGAGCAGTCATGGGTGAGTTCGTCCGTCTCGAGGTCGCCGACGGGGTGGGCACCATTCGCCTCGACCGGCCCAAGATGAACGCGCTCAACGCGCAGGTGGCGGAGGAGATCCGCGCCGCCGCGGGCGAGGCCACCGAGCGCGACGACGTCAGTGCGGTCGTGCTCTACGGGGGCGAGCGGGTCTTCGCCGCCGGTGCGGACATCAAGGAGATGGCCGAGATGTCCTACACGGACATGGTCAAGCACTCCAACGGGCTGACCTCCGCCCTCACCCGCGTGGCCCGGATACCGAAGCCCGTGGTGGCTGCAGTGAACGGCTACGCGCTGGGCGGTGGGTGCGAGCTGACACTCTGCGCCGACATCCGGATCGCCGCCGACAACGCCGTGCTCGGGCAGCCCGAGGTCCTGCTCGGCGTCATCCCTGGGGCCGGTGGCACCCAGCGGCTGACCCGGCTGGTCGGCCCCAGCCGGACGAAGGACATCATCTTCACCGGCCGGTTCGTCAAGGCTGACGAGGCTCTCCAGATCGGTCTGGTCGACAAGGTGATGCCTGCTGACCAGGTCTACGACGAGGCCGTCGCCTGGGCCGCGCAGTTCGTCGGCGCGGCGTCGTTCGCCGTCCGCGCCGCCAAGGAGACCATTGATCGTGGCCTCGAGGTCGACCTCGACACGGCCCTGGAGATCGAACGGCAGCAGTTCGCCGCGCTGTTCGCCACGCAAGATCGCAGCACCGGGATGGAGTCCTTCATCCAGAATGGGCCCGGCAAGGCTCGCTTCGAGGGACGCTGACAGGTCCCGCTCGTCCACCAGGAGTCCATGTGTCGCCGAAAGTCACCACCGACGATTCCAAGGGTGACCGCAGCACGCGCTTCAATGCCGCCCAGGCGGCGGTCCGGTCCACGGCCGTCCGCGTCGTACGCATCGTGTTCGGAGTGCTGGCCACGATCCTGGCCCTCGGCGCGGTCATCGTCGCGCTGCGGAGCAACATCAACGAGCAGAACTCCATCGTGGAGCTGATCACGAACGTGGCGGACGCGATCTCCGGCCCGTTCAGCCGTGACGAGGGCATCTTCAGCTTCTCGGGCAAGAACGCTGCCACCAAGAACGCCTTGCTCAACTGGGGAATCGCCGCGATCGTCTACCTGCTCATCGGGCGGCTGCTGGCCAACGCCATCGCACCCAAGGGCTCGCGCTGAACAGGGCGGGACCATCCATCGAGCCTCGCCGCGCGGCTCGTGCGCTGTGACTGAACCCACCCACGCCCGGTATATCTGACCGCTCGACTCGACGGTAACCTCAACCCGAGGTTCCCCGCGGGGTGCGCCAGCTCGCGCAGCATCGTGGGAGACCCACATCCGTCCCTAGTTCAGGAGGGGCCCGCCCCGGGCCGTGTGATTCATGAACATTGTCATCTGTGTGAAGTACGTCCCCGACGCGACTGCCGATCGTCACTTCGAGCCCGACAACACCGTGGACCGGGTCGGTGTCCCCGGCCTGCTCTCCGAGCTCGACGAGTACGCCGTCGAGCAGGCGCTGCAGCTGAAGGAGAAGAACGCGGATGAGGAGACCACCCTCACCGCGCTGACTGTGGGTCCTGAGGCTGCGTCGGAGGCGATCAAGAAGTCTCTGCAGATGGGCGCCGACAAGGGAGTCCACGTCGTCGACGACTCGATTGCCGGCTCGGACTACCTGGCCACGTCACAGGTCCTTGCGGCTGCCATCAGGAAGATCGGCGAGGAATCGCCGGTCGACGTGGTGCTCTGCGGGATGTCCTCGACGGACGCCACCGGCAGCGTGATCCCGGCGATGCTCGCTGAGCGGCTCGACCTGCCACAGGTCACGCTGGGTTCGGTGATCGAGAGCCAGGGCTCAGGAAACTCGTGGGAGTTCCGGATCAAGCGCGACGGCGACACCTCGACCGAGGTGATCGGCGCGACCGCGCCGCTGGTGCTCTCGGTGACCGACCAGTCCGGCGAGGCGCGTTACCCCTCGTTCAAGGGCATCATGGCCGCGAAGAAGAAGCCGCTGGAGACCTGGTCGCTCTCCGACATCGGTGTCGAGGCAGGCGAGGTCGGCCTGGACGCCGCCTGGACCAAGGTCGAGGACACCGAGCAGCGTCCGCCCCGCACCGCGGGCGAGGTCGTCACCGACCAGGACGGGTCGGGCGCCAAGGCGCTCGTCGAGTTCCTCGCGTCCAAGAAGTTCATCTGAGTCCGGAGGGTTCCCCATGTCTGAAGTTCTGGTACTCGTCGACCACGTCGACGGCAAGGTCCGCAAGCCCACCTACGAGCTGCTCACGATCGCCAAGCGGCTCGGTGAGCCGTCAGCGGTGTTCATCGGCGGCAGCGACAAAGGCGACGAGGTGGTCGCCGCGGTGAAGAAGTACGGCGCCGAGAAGGTCTACGTCGTCGACGACGCCGAGATCAAGGGCTACCTCGTGGCTCCCAAGGCAGAAGCGCTCCAGCAGATCGCCGAACAGGCGGGCGAGCCGGCCGCTGTGCTCATCCCGTCCAACGCCGAGGGCAAGGAGATCGCCGGTCGCCTCGCGATCAAGCTCGGCTCCGGGCTGATCACCGACGCGGTCGACGTCCAAGCCAAGACCGGGGAGGGCCCGGTGACCACGCAGTCGGTGTTCGCCGGCAGCTACACCGTGCAGGCCAAGGTCACCCGGGGCACGCCGGTGATCACGGTCAAGCCGAACTCCGCGGCTCCCGAGGAGTCGCAGGGTGCGGGTGTGGTGGAGGAGTTCGTGGCGAAGATCTCCGACTCGGCGAAGAAGGCCAAGATCGTGGCCTCGCAGCCCCGCGCCGCGTCCGGTCGCCCCGAGCTGACAGAGGCCGCCATCGTGGTCGCCGGAGGTCGTGGCACCGGCGGCAACTTCGAGGAGGTCGAGGACTTCGCCGACTCACTCGGTGCCGCGGTCGGTGCCTCGCGTGCCGCCGTCGACTCCGGCTGGAAGCCGCACGCCTTCCAGATCGGCCAGACCGGCAAGGTCGTCTCCCCGCAGCTCTACGTCGCCAACGGCATCTCCGGTGCCATCCAGCACCGCGCCGGCATGCAGACCTCCAAGACGATCGTCGCGGTGAACAAGGACGAGGAGGCTCCGATCTTCGAGCTCGTCGACTTCGGCGTCGTGGGCGACCTGCACACGGTCCTCCCGGCCGCCACCGAGGAGATCACCAAGCGCAAGGGCTGAGCCGGTTCGGGACCGGTTCGGCAGAGAGTCACGATGAGGGGGATCTCGAGGTTTGCGGGGGCACTGGTTGCCCTCGTCGCCCTGGCCGGCTCTGTCGTTCTGAGCCTGTCCGTTCCGCTGCGATCGGACGTGCAGTTCTGGGTGCTCGCTGCCTCGTTCGTGCCGTGGGCGATCTTCGGCTACCTCCTGGCGTTGGTCGTGCTGCTGGTTCTCCGACGCCGTGCCTCCGGTCTGTCCCGGCGGCTGGTCACGATCGCCGCAGTGGTTTCGCTGCTTGGCGTCGGGCTCCATGCCGCCTGGCTCGCGCCGTCGTACGTCGGGGAACACGCGGGAGGGGACCCGGACCTGACGGTGCTCGGGTTCAACATGCACTTCGGGGGCGCCGACATCCAGGCCACGAAACGGCTGGTCGAGCGCGAGGGCCCCGACGTCATCGTGCTCACCGAGGCCACACCGCCCGCGGTGGAGGCGCTCGCCGCGAACGGGATCGGTGGCCCCGGGAGCCGGTGGCCGCACCAGGGCGGGCGTCCGTTCTGGGAGGTCTCCGGGACGGTGGCGCTGTCCGCGTACCCGATCAGCGGAGACCGGGAGCTCGACATCGAGACCGGCACCCACCGGATGCGCGTGGAGGCGCCGACACCGTTCTGGCTCAGTGCCGTGCACACCACTCAGCCGCTGAGCAGCAACGCGCGGTGGCGTCAGGACTTCGGGGTGCTGGTGGCCGATGCACGGGAGATGGAGGGTCCGCGCATCGAGATCGGTGACTTCAACGCCACCCTGGAGCACGGCCGGATGCGCGATCTCCTCGACACCGGGCTGCACGACGCGGCCGTCGAAGCCAACTCCGGCTGGCAGCCGACCTGGCCCTCGCCCCGGTCCAGGAAGATCGGGGGACTGCCCGTGCCGATCCGGCTGATGGCGCTTGACCACGTGCTGCTGAGCAAGGAGTTCTCAGCAATCTCGACGAGCGTCCACTCGGTGCCGGACACCGACCACGATGCGCTGGTCGTGCAGCTGGCCCTGCGTTAGCGCGTCAGGTGCGGTCGAAGGCCGTGCGGACCAGGGTCAACGCCTCATCCTGCTCGACGCCGAGCGCGCGAAGTCGTGCGACGTACTCGTGCGCTGCCTCCCGCGCAGCCCGGTCGACCCCACCTCCGGTGACAACACTGCCCGCCCGGCCGCGGGTCTCGATCGCGCCGAGCGCCTCCAGCTCGCGGTAGGCCCGGGCCACGGTGTTGACCGCGAGGCCGAGGTCGCCGGCCAGGCGGCGTACGGTCGGCAGCTTGGTCCCGGGCCTCAGGTCGCCCTCCAGGACCTGCGCGCGGATCTGCTCGCGCACCTGTTCGTACGGCGGCGCTGCGGCGTCCGGGTCGAGGGTGATCATGCGGGGGTCTCGACGAGGGTTACGACGTGCTCGGCATCGAGGTCCGGCCAGAGCCGGGACCGGAATCGCAGGTAGGACAGCCGGGGGAGTTGTGCCAGGGTGGCCGCCCCCAAGGATCCCACCATCAGCACTGCACCCGACAGCCAGAGCGCGTGTTCGTAGGTGAAGCCGGACAGGGCTACGGCGAGGCAGGGAGCGGACGCCGCCAGCCCGACCAGGTAGGTGTTCGTGAGCGAATCACTCCGCAGGGCATCACGGACGTAGAGCTCCTCACTCGTCGTGGCCGGCTGGGGCACGTTCACGAGCAACCGGCCAAACGCCTCGCAGCACAGAAAGAGCAGAGGGGCCGCAAGCGAGAGCATGATCGCGTCCTCCTCGTGCAACGCAGATCCACGCCATGCAAGGAGGCCGACCACCACGCTGAGCGCACTGAGCGAGGCGAACAGGACCCGCGCCGACGGATGCACGAAGTCGCTCATCGTCAGGGATCGGAGGCGCGCAGCCCGGGTGCCTGATCTGCGCAGCAGCCGGACATTCACCTCGCCGAGAATGGTGCCGAGCCACAACGTAAGGAACGACAGACTCCACAGGACCAGGACGTAGACCCCCATGTCAGTGAGCTTCGTGGTGTCTGGGTCCAGTCTCGCGACGATCGCGCCCACGATGAGAAACCCCACGGCGAGGCTGAGGTACTGCCGGTGTCGCATCCGGTCGAGCCCCTCGTCGAACTCCGTGACAGCGGACTCGTAGACGTGCAGCTGGTACCGCTCTGCCAGTCGCTGCCCGCGAGATCGACGCATCGCCGTGCTGGTCGGTCGCGTAGCGACCCACAGGCAGGTCCCGGACCAGACCGCGAACGTTGCGAAGAAGAGCCAGTCCATGAGGTGCCCCCGTCGTAGGCGCCCATCATCGTTTGTATTATCGATTGTGTCAATGCAAACCATGCGACAAAATAGCGTGCCCGGTTACGCCGTAGTCTTGGCAGGCGATGACCGTCTATCTCGACCACGCGGCGACCACGCCGATCCTCCCCGAAGCTGCAGCGGCAATGACCGCGCAGCTGGGCCTGGTTGGCAACGCTTCCTCACTCCACGCCTCCGGCCGCGCCGCCCGGCGGCTCGTCGAGGAGTCCCGCGAGGCGATGGCGCGCGCGCTGAGCTGTCGTCCGATCGAGGTGGTGTTCACCTCCGGCGGTACTGAGTCGGACAACCTCGCGATCAAGGGCATCTTCTGGGCGCGGCGCGCTGAGGATCCCAGGCGGGTGCGCATTCTGAGTACGCCCGTCGAGCACCACGCGGTGCTCGACCCGCTGATGTGGCTGGCCAGCGAGGGCGCCAAGGTCGAGCTGGTCGACGTCGACCGCCTCGGTCGCCTCGACATCGAGGCGTTCCGCGCGGCCGTCGAGTCCGACCCCGACAGCGTGGCGCTGGTGACGGTGATGTGGGCCAACAACGAGGTGGGCACGGTGCAGCCGGTCCGCGAGGTCGTCGAGATCGCCCACGCGCACGGCATCCCGGTGCACACCGACGCCGTGCAGGCGCTCGGGCAGCTGCCTCTCGACTTCGCTGAGTCGGGCGTCGACGCCATGACTGTGACCGGTCACAAGGTCGGTGGTCCCTACGGCGTCGGTGCGCTGCTGGTGCGTAGGGAGCTGCAGCCGACCGCCCTGCTGCACGGCGGCGGCCAGGAGCGCGACATCCGCTCCGGCACGATCGACCCTCCCGCGATCGCCGGGTTCGCCGTGGCCTGCGAGACCGCCGTCGAGCGCCAGCGAGAACTGGCGGAGCGACTGGCCGGTCTGCGGGACGCGCTCGTGGCCGGCGTACTGCATCAGGTGCCGGACGCGATCTACAACGGCGACCCCGAACCGGGCCTCGAGCACCGGCTGCCCGGCAACGCGCACCTCGAGTTCCCGGGTTGCGAGGGCGACTCCCTGCTGATGCTGCTCGACGCCCGTGGCATCGAGTGCTCGACAGGGTCGGCGTGTGACGCCGGTGTGCCCCAGGCTTCCCACGTCCTGCTGGCGATGGGGTCCTCCGAGGAGTTCGCCCGCTCCTCGCTGCGCTTCTCCCTGGGCCACAGCTCGTCGCAGTCCGACGTGGATGCGCTCGTCGAGGCCATCGCGCCGGTCGTCGAGCGAGCCCGCAACGCCGCACTCGCCACGAGGCCGGTGCGACGCTAGTGCGAGTCCTGGCAGCAATGTCGGGCGGCGTCGACTCGGCAGTGGCCGCGGCACGCGCCGCGGAGCAGGGGCACGACGTCACCGGCATCCATCTGGCCCTCTCGCGGAACCCCAAGTCCTACCGGACCGGCGCGAGAGGGTGCTGCACGCTCGAGGACGCCAACGACGCGCGCCGGGCAGCCGACGTCATCGGGATCCCGTTCTACGTCTGGGACATGAGCGAGCGCTTCCACGAGGACGTGGTCGAGGACTTCCTGAGCGAGTACGCCGAGGGGCGCACGCCGAACCCGTGCCTGCGCTGCAACGAGAAGATCAAGTTCGCAGCGGTGCTCGACCGCGCCATCGGGCTCGGGTTCGACGCGGTGGCCACGGGTCACTACGCACAGCTGCGCACCGGACCCGACGGGCTGATCGAGATGCATCGCGCGGAGGACATGTCCAAGGACCAGTCCTACGTGCTCGGCGTACTCACCCAGGACCAGCTCGGGCACTCGATGTTCCCGCTCGGGGACACCCCGAAGTCTGTCATTCGTGAGGAGGCGTCGCGTCGCGGGCTCGCGGTCGCCGACAAGCCGGACAGCCACGACATCTGCTTCATCAGCGACGGCGACACCGGCGGCTGGCTCGCTGAGAAGCTCTCCAGTGAGCACGGGGACATCAACCGGGCCGGCGACATCGTCGACTCCGACGGCGAGGTGCTCGGGTCTCACGAGGGGTCGTGGCGCTACACGATCGGCCAGCGGCGCGGCCTGCGCCTCGGGACGCCGGCCGCCGACGGCATGCCTCGCTACGTCCTCGACATCGAGCCGGTCTCGGGCACCGTCACGGTCGGCCCGCGTTCGGCACTCTCCGTGGACGGGCTCGAGGCGATCCGGCCCCGCTGGTGCGGAACAGCACCGGCGCCCGGCGTACGACTCGAGTGCACGGTGCAGCTGCGCGCCCATGGCGACGAGCACCGCGCGGTCGTGACGGCAACCGACGACGCCGTCGAGGTCGACCTGCTCGACCCAGCGTCCGGGATCGCGCCCGGCCAGGCGGTGGTGGTGTACGACGGCTCGCGGGTCGTCGGCTCGGCCACGATCTCTGCTACGCGCCGCGCCACCACAAATGTTGGGTCGTGACGTGTTTCTGAGCCCGTCGTCTGCCCGAACCCCACATTTGTTGGATCGTGACGTGCCCCTGAGCCCGTGGTCTGCCCGAACCCCACATTTGTTGGATCGTGACGTGCCCCTGAGCCCGTGGTCTGCCCGAACCCCACATTTGTTGGATCGTGACGTCCAGCTGGCCGTTCTCGACGCTCGAATCCAACATTTGTGGGGTTCGGGCGCCGCTGGGGAGCACACGTGAGCGCAGCCACCGGCATCGGCTCGATGCCCGGTGAGGAGTTCGTCTCGTCGGTCCGGCTCATTGTCGAGGAGCTGCCCGACCTGCCACACCTTCCCGAGCTCCCTGCGCGCGGTCCGATCGCGGACCTGACGGGCCGCGCCGTTGCGGTCGTCAGCGATCTCGGCTTCGACCTGCAGCCGGCAGGCTGGCGGCTGACCGACGCGCCAGGGATCGACCATCGGCGTGCGCGCTCGCTGCTGGCGCAGGACCTCGACGTGCTCGAGGAGCAGCTCGACGGCTACGAGGGCCGGTTCAAGGTTCAGGTCGCGGGGCCATGGACCCTGGCCTCGACGATCGAGAAGCACCGCGGTGACAAGGTGCTCTCCGACTTCGGTGCGCGCCGCGAGCTCGCCCAGGCACTGGCCGAGGGCGTCCGCGTGCACCTGGCGGATGTGCAGCGACGTGTTCCGCGTGGCGAGCTCGTGCTGCAGGTCGACGAGCCGGCCCTCCCGTTCGTGCTCGGTGGCCAGGTGCCGACCGCGTCGGGGTTCAGCCGACACCGCTCGGTGACCCCGCCCATGGCCCAGGACGCACTGGAGTGGGTGCTCGGCGCGGCCGGGGACCAGTCCACGGTCGTGCACTGCTGCGCGTCCGAGGTGCCGATCGCCCTGCTGCGTCGTGCGGGGGCCGGGGGAGTCTCGGTCGACCTCGACGCCCTCGCGGCCGGCGGCTACGAGGAGCTGGCGATCGCCGTGGACGAGGGAGCCCAGGTGTTCCTCGGTGTGATGCCCTCGACGGGCGAGGCGGCTCCCTCGGCCAAGGGACCGCTCGAGCGGGTGCTCCGGCTGCTGGACATGTTGGGGTTCGACCCCGAGGAGGTCGCCGGGCAGCTGGTGTTCACGCCCTCGTGCGGGCTGGCGGGCGCTCGTCCGGCGTACGCCAGCGGGGTGCTGCGCGCGCTTCGCGAGGCAGCCGCCGAGCTGGGCTGACCGGCCCTCGGGCGTTGTCCCGAAGCCAGACGAAGAGCAGTCTGAGCCCCAGGCAACCTTTCCGCGGCTTCAGCGCGTCTATGTGACAACGTCGGCGCGCAGCCCGGCGGGCCCGAAGGGTCGTGATGGCATGGCGGACGAAGCAGAGTTCGATGCCTTCGTCGCCACACGGACCCAGGCCCTGTTGCGAACCGCGTACCTCCTGGTCCAGGACGAGGGACTGGCCGAGGACCTGTTGCAGACGTCGCTGACCAAGGCATGGTTCGCGTGGAGTCGCATCGAGGGGGAGCCGGAGGCATCCGTACGCCGCATCCTGGTCACGACCTCGGCGTCGTGGTGGCGTCGCAAGTGGACCCGCGAGACCCCAACAGCCGAGCTGCCGGAACGAGTCTCGTCCGACGGTTCGCACGACTGGCAGGACCTCTGGGACGCGATCGGGAACCTGCCCGGTCGCCAACGTGCCGTGGTGGTGCTGCGCTACGTCGAGGACCGCACCGAGGCCGAGACGGCGCGACTGCTCGGCTGCTCCATCGGCACGGTGAAGAGCCAGTGCGCGAAGGCGCTGGCGAAGCTGAGACTCGATGCCGCCCTCGAGCCCGCTGTGGACGAGAGGAGCTGGTCATGAACCCCGAGGACCTCAAGGGCATGGCGGAGCGTGCCTCAACCGTCGAGGGGCGCGTGGACGTGCGCGTCGACGAGGTGCATGCGCGCATCCGGGCGGCGCGTCGACGCCGGCAGTACGGCGCCGTGAGTGCGGCGGTCGTCGCGGTCGTGCTCGCCCTGACCACAGGGGTGGGGCTGCTGGCCCTCACCGACACCGATCGAACCCCACCCACGGAGCCGGCACCTCGGCCGACGGCTAAGCCCAGCGAGGCGGAGGACAACGCTCCGCCGGTACGCCGCCTGACCTATGCCACCGGAAAGAAGATCCACTGGGGCGACCAGGTGATCGACGTGGGCAGCAAGGTCTGGAACCTCGAGGCAACCGACGACGGGGTCGTGTTCACCCGTGGTCGGTACCCGCTGGAGTACACGTGCGGCTCCTCCAGCGGTGAGTGCGCTGCCCTCTGGTTCACCGACGGGTCCGACGTCGTTCGTATCGGGCGGGCGACCGGAAGCGTCATTCGCGGTTTCGACATTGAGTTCTCCACCACCGGATCGACGGTGGTGTGGTCCGAGCCGGATCCGGAGGACCACTCTCGCTACTACCCCGAGCGTGGCGAGTACGTCGTCTACGACACAGGCGAACGACGAGAGGTGGCCCGGTTCGGGACAAGCGACAGCGAGATCGAGGCGGCGTACGACGACTCCGTGTACTGGTCACCCGAGCCCGCGGCCAAGCCCTGGTGCCTGGACTTCTCGAAGTACTTCGGGGCGTGCCGACGCCACGGTCGGGTGATGCGACTCGACACCGCGACGGGCACCCAGCTGGAACTCCCCTGGGCTACGTACATCTCCGACCGGCGCGGCCGACCGCGCCTGTTCTTCGGGCCGACGGACAAGCCCGACTCTCCGTACAACCCGTTCCCCTCCAACCGACCCGGTGCCGAGGCGATCAACTTCGGGCGCCAGGGCGACCGCCTCGTGGCACAGGACGGGGGCGGCGCCACAGTCACTGCCCGGATGGCCTCGACCGGGGAGGAGGTGCGCCTGCGTCTACCCGCGGGCTACCCCGACGTGGACGCGTTCTCCCTGATGACTTGGCTCGACGAGGACCGGGTGGTTCTGCAGGCCGGCGACGAGGGCCTCCTGCTCTGTCGGCTTCCCGATGGCCGGTGCCGCACGGTCGTCAAGGGCCCAGTGCTCGCCGGTTTCGCCGGCCGAGGGTGAGCGCCGGGCGTGGACTGCAGGTCATCGGGTATGGGAAAAGTATCCGACCTGAAGGGACAGTCATGACCGACCTGAACGGCAAGAAGGTTGCCATCATCGCCACCGACAACTTCGAGGAGTCCGAGCTTCTGACGCCGCGCGACGATCTGACGAAGGCGGGCGCCGAGGTGAAGGTGTACTCCTCGGGGACCGACCCCATCCAGGCCGTCGAGGGCGACACCACCCCGACGCAGAAGGTCGACGTGGACGGCACGTTCGGCGACCTCGACGTCTCGACCGTCGACGCGGTGGTGGTGCCCGGAGGCACGGTGAACGCCGACCACATCCGCATCGACGAGGACGCCCAGCAGATCGTGCGCGAGGCGTACGAGACCGACAAGGTGCTCGCCGCCATCTGCCACGGGCCGTGGCTGCTGGTGAACGCAGGGCTCGCCGAGGGTCGCAGGCTGACCAGCTACCACAGCCTCTCGCTGGACCTGAAGAACGCCGGCGCGACCTGGGTGGACGAGGAGGTCGTGGTGGACGGCAACCTGATCACCAGCCGCAACCCGGACGACCTGCCCGCCTTCGTGGACGCGATCAGCGAGGCGCTGGCCGGCTGAGCCCGGCGTACCGGGGAAACACCCGTCACAGCTTCCCGCGCAAAACGCCAGCTTCCCGCGCCTTGCAAAGCGCGGGAAGCTGGCGTTTACCACGGGACCGTGGGAAGCCTCAGGCGGTGACCTCAGGCGGTGACCTCAGGCGGTGACCTCAGGCGGTGACCTCAGGCGGCGACCTCAGGCGGCGACCGGAGGCCCGTCGGTCGCCAGTTCTGCGTGCTTCACGTCGAGGAAGAGCCACACCACCAGCGAGGCGACCAGCATCATGCCGGTGCCGAACAGGAAGGCGGTGGTCGCACCGTTGGTGAAGACCTGGTTCTGGGCGATCTCCTGCATCGCCCGGACCTGCTCGGCCGATGGCGTCTGACCAGGAGGAGCGAGAGCGGCGGCCTTCTCTGCAGCCGCTGTCAGCCGCTCGCCGGTGCCGCTCCACACGTGGGTCGCCACGGTGGCCAGGGTCGCGAGACCGAGCGCACCTCCGACCTGCTGCATCGTGTTGAGTACGCCGGACCCGATGCCGGAGTCCTCCGCCTTGACGTGGTGCACCGCCGACAGGGTGAGCGGCACGAACACGAAGCCCATGCCCAGAGACATCAAGACGATGAACGGCAAGACGTCGGTTACGTAGCCACCGGTCACGTCGCTGACGGGGAACGTCGTGTCGTAGGGCAGGCGGGAGAAGCCGAACAGTGCGATGGCTGCCATCAGGGTGCCCACGCCGGAGAGGTAGCGAGGGTCGACCCGGTTGATCAGGTTGGACGCCAGGCCCGCTGCGACGACGATGCCGGCCGAGAACGGGAGGAAGGCGAAGCCGGCCTGGAGCGGGCTGTAGCCCATCACGTTCTGGATGTAGAGGCTCAGGTAGAAGAACATCGAGAACATCGCCGCAGGCATCAGCATCATCGCCACGAAGCTCGCGGCTCGGGTGCGGTTCGCGAAGATGCGGAAAGGCAGCAACGGGTGCTCGGCGCGGGTCTCGATGAAGGCGAACAGGGCGAGCAGTGCCACGCCGGCCACCAGGCTGGCGACCGTCACCGCGTCGCTCCAGCCCTCCTGGGCCGCCCGGGACAGGCCGTAGACAAGACTGAGCAGGCCGAAGGTTCCGGTCAGTGCGCCGGGGACGTCGAGCTCACCGGGGTGCGACTCCGACTCTGCGAACACGCGAGGTGCGAGCATCGCGGCGACCACGCCGATCGGCACGTTGATCAGGAACGTCAGCCGCCATCCGTGGATGCTGAGGCCGAAGATGTCCAGGCTCGAACCTGTGAGCCAGCCACCGAGGATCAGGCCGACGGCCGCTCCCGCGCCGGACATGGCGGCGTACACCGCGAAGGCGCGGTTGCGCTCCGGGCCGGCGGGGAAGGTCGTGGTGATCAGCGCCAGCGCCGCCGGGGAGGCGAGCGCCGCGCCCAGGCCCTGGAGGCCACGAGCCGCGAGCAGGATGGCCTCGTTGCCGGCGATGCCACCAAGGAATGAGGCGATCGCGAAGATCACCAGGCCCGCCATGAAGATCCTGCGCCGGCCGTAGAGGTCAGCGAGGCGCCCGCCCAGGAGCAGCAGACCGCCGAAGGCAAGGGCGTAGCCGGTGACGACCCAGGTCAGGTTGGAGTCGGTGAACCCGAGATCTGCCTTGATGAAGGGGAGTGCGATGTTGGCGATGGTGGCGTCGAGGACCACCATCAGCTGCGCGACGGAGATGAGGACCAGCGCCCAGCCGAGGCGGGACTTCCCGGCGGGCGTCGCCTCCCCAGGTGCTGGCTTGGTCTGCGTGGTGTCGGTCATGACGTCCTGGCTTTCTTCTTGTTCGGAGTCTCGATGTGGGCCGCGGGTTGGCCCACGGCAGGGAGGATCACGTGGTCGATCACGCGCTCGACGGTGGCGTCATCGGGGACAAGGCCGAGCACGAAGGAACGGTGGAGCAGGATTCCGGCGAGGGCCGGCGCGATCATGTCGACGTCGACACTGGCGGGGATCTCGCCGCGCTCGATCGCGCGCTGGTAGATGGCCCGTGAGACGAGCAGCTTCGGCGCGATGAACTCCTCGCGGAACCGCGCCGCGAACTCCGCGTCGCTGGCCACGGCGGTGAGCACGGCGCCGAGCAGGCCCGTGGCCTCTCGGGTCATCCCGTGAGCGCCGCAGAACGTGCTGACCAGGTCACCGCGCAGCGAGCCGGTGTCGTGGCCCTCCACGCTGGGTGCCTGCTTTGCCCGCACCATGGCGTCCACCACCAGGCTCGGCTTGTTCTCCCAGCGACGGTAGAGCGTCGCCTTGCTGGCGCGTGCGCGAGTTGCGACGGCGTCCATCGTGAGCCGGTCGTAGCCCACCTCGAGGAGCAGGTCCAGGGTGGCGTCGAGGATCTCGTCCTCGCGGGCGCCTTCGACGCGGGGTCTGGGGGTCAGCTTGCGCACTTTCCCTCCTCGCGTCCGTCAGTTGGATGAAACGAAACCGTTTCGTTTCATCGTGATCATAGGACGGAACCCCTGACTCGGGCAATCCATTCCCACTGACCTGACAATTTCAGGGACCACTGACAATCCGCGAAGCGGCGCGATGCCCGGCGAAGGAGTGGGGCTCGTGAAGGTCAGTTCGTGTCGGGGTTCGGGTTCGGCTCCGACCCGGCGTCCTCGCCCGGGTCCGCTGGGCCGCCTTCCGGGGCTTCGTCGGGGTTGGCGGAGGCGCCGTCGGAGGGATCCACCGGAGGAGTCACGCTTGGGGTGACATCGGGCACCTCCGGGTCGGGTGTGCCGGTCGGTTCCGTATCGGGATCCGGTGCCTGCGTCTGCTCCTTCTTGGGGGTCTTCTCCTCCTTGGGCTCGGAGTCCTTCGACGACCTCTTGTCGGAACCGACCAGGTGGCCCACTGAGGTTCCTCGGGAGTCGTCCCCACCGATGAGAGAGGCGAAGGTCCGCCCCGTGACGGCCTCGAAGGTGGTGATCCCGGCGAGGGCGATCACGGTCACGGCGGCAGCAGCCAAGAGCGTCTTCGCCCAGGGCAGGGAGCGCCGGGTCGACTCCTCGGCTGCATCCTCGGGCTGGCTCGCCGGCTGGCTCCCGGGCTCGCTGTCCGGCCCGCTCCCTGGCCCGCTCCCTGGCCCGCTCCCTGGCCCCCTCCCTGGCTCGCTCCCGGGCCCGGCCGAGGCGCCACGGTCCTTCCTCGCGCGCAGCGTGCCCTGGGCAATGGTGCGCGGCAGCGGTCCGCTGACGAGTGCAGTCTGGCGGACCTGTGCGGCGGTACGGCGTACGGCGTCGCTGGTGCGCTTCAGAGAGGCGGTGTAGATCGCCGCTCCGATGGTGGCGACCACGCTACCGATCGCGGTGCCGACAATGGTGCCCGTCGTACCCGCGAATGAGGCAAGCAGGGCACCGGACACCGCTGCGAGAGCGCTGCCGGCGACCTGCGCCGGGGAGAGTCCGAGTGTTCGATCGTCTTTTTCCTGTGACATGTTTCCCGCGGGGTAGAAGATGTGCGTCCAGTATTACGACGAAATCGCCGAGATGCAGGTTTCGTCCATGTGGGGTGACGTGTGACACCCACGCCGAGTCAGTCGACGAGCTCGACGTCGTCGGGCTTCGGGTGCAAGGCCAGCTGTGGGAGAAGTGCCGCGATTCCGGCCAGCGGCAGCGCGGCGAGCAGCAGAAGTGCGTACGGCATGCCGAGCACTTCACCGAAACCGCCCACGACGGCCGAGCCGATACCTCCACCGACCAGGAAGAACAAGGTCGCGACACCGAGTGCGACACCACGTACGTCGTCGCTGACCGCTTCGCCGACGGCCTCCATCAGAGCCGGCTGCCCGAGGCCGAACGCCAGGGTCACCCCGACCACGGCAGTCACCAGCAGCGTCGCCGACGTGGCGTAGGCCCCGAGCGCAGCGAGCGCGAGCGCGGCTGCGGAGATCAGCGCGGCCAGCCCCAGCGACCTGGTCGGTCCGACACGGCTGAGCAGTGGGGCCGCGAAGCGGGGGGTCATCAGGCCGGTCACGGCGCTGGGCACCAGCGCCACCCCAACCTGCCACGGCTCCCAGCCCACTCCGACCAGTACGGCTGGAACGGCGATGAGGAGGGCGAACCACGCGGCGGGGATGGCCCCGGCCGCGAGCGCGCTGCGGATGACCGCGGCGTTGTGGATCACGGAGGCTGGAAGGAACCCGTGCGGGCGGCGGCGAATCCACGCAGCGACTGCGGGTACGCCGAGCACCGCCAGCACCCCGCCAACGAGGGCCACGGTGGAACCCGTCGATGGCGACTGCACCAGCAGCACCACACCGGCGGCTGTCGCAGCGACGAGCGCTGCCCCGAACAGGTCGAGCCGGGCGCCGCTGCCCTCGGTCGGGATCGAGCGCCACAACAGCGGAAGCAGCAGGATCCCGAGCATCGGAAGTGCGATCACCACGCGCCAGCCGAGCAAGCCCTCGACCACGCCTCCGGCAAGGGGACCGAGACAGCTGACGGCGGCGGCCATCCCGGCCACGCGACCGAGGGCCGCACCCTTCGCGGCACCGACGAAGCGAGCGCTGACGAGGGCGACGCCGAGGGTGGGTACGGCGGCGGCCCCGGCGCCCTGCAGGATCCGGGCCACCAGCAGCGTGCCGAAGTTCGGAGCCAGAGCCCCGGCGAGCGCGCCGACGGTCATCAACGAGACGCCGACGACCAGAGGAAGGCGGATGCCGACCAGGTCTGAGATCCGGCCATAGATCGCGGTTGCGACAGCGAGCATCAGCACGTAGAGGCTGATCGCCCAAGCGCCTACACCGGTGCTCACGTCGAGGTCCGCGCCCATCACCGGCAGGGCGATGGCCGCCGACGAGCTGCCCAGACCGGCCAGCCCGAAGAGCAGGCCGACAAGGATCGGGACGCGGCGCGCGTCAGCGGTGATGGCGGGAGACATTGCCTGCGTCAACGACCGCGACCGGCATGGCATTCCACACCGTGTGTGAGGTCACGTCGAGGTGGACCCGGAGACGCCGTCCGCCAGCCCGTCGCGGTTGCGTTTCGCGGCACGGTCGAAGATCTCCAGGGACGACTGCAGGGCGAACCGGTTCCAGTCCCCCGGGCGACGCAGCAGGTAGTGCCCCAGGTGGCCCATGTCGACGAACTCGGCCGATGCGGCAACACCGCGCGCCTGGTCGACGTACGCCCGGGTAGCTCGTGCGAGCGTGATCTTGTCGCGGCTGCCGTGACCCGCGATGAAGTGCCGCCCGGCGAGCTTGCGTACGGGGTCGGACGCCTCGAACCAGGGAGCCAGCGCGACGACCCCAACGACGCTGGGGTGGTCGGCCACATGCACCGCGGTGCGCGCGCCCATGGAGTGGCCGAGCAGGACGACGGGTACGCCGG
The DNA here is from genome assembly GCA_963759525.1 of uncultured Actinomycetota bacterium. GTDB lineage: Bacteria > Actinomycetota > Actinomycetes > Propionibacteriales > Nocardioidaceae > Marmoricola. Next base: position 198,444 of record CAVWZO010000020.1, read on the forward strand.
GGTGCTCGGCGGCGGCGAGGTCCAGCGCCCACCTGGCGTCCGGCACCGGGGAGGGCTCGCGTCCGAGGCCGGCGTTCCACCCGCGCACCCCGAAGCGCAGCAGCCACAGGGACAGTCCCTCGTCGAGCATCCCGCGCTCGAGGCTGTTGCGCATCGCGGTCGTACGCCGCAGCGAGGTACTCCGGCCACCAACCGGCTGCAGTCCCGCCTTGGCTCCGCCGTGCAGCATCAGCACGATGCCGCGCGTCTCGCCCCCGGGGTCGCGCCGGGTCAGGCGGGGACTTGGCATGCGGCACTCCCATCGTGTCTGCGGTGGTTCGGACTCATCCTCCATGCGGATGGGTCCCGGGGTGCTCGTCATTCCAACAATTGTTGGATCGCGACGTCCTGGGCGCCCTTGTGGACGTCCGAACCCAACAATTGTGGGGATCCGGGGTGCTGGTCGCCCCTGCACCTCCCCACCGATTGTCGGCGCGACACGGCAGGATGTACCCGTGACAGACCAGCAGACCTCGAGCGACAACACTGCCGCGCAGGACCCCGTGGCCGACAAGCGCCAGGAGCACCGCATCCTGGCCGAGCAGGTCGAGGAGGCGCGCTGGCGCTACTACGTCAGGGACGACCCGACCCTCTCCGACGCCGATTTCGACCAGAAGATGCGTCGGCTCGAGGAGCTCGAGGAGGAGGTGCCCGACCTCCGCACGCCTGACTCGCCGACGCAGAAGGTCGGTGGCGCGGTCTCGACCGAGTTCACCCCGGTCGACCACCTCGAGCGGATGGAGAGCCTGGACAACGCGTTCTCCTACGAGGAGCTCGAGACCTGGGCCGCTCGCCTCGGCCGCGACGGGGTCACCGACCCTGCGTACCTGTGCGAGCTGAAGGTGGACGGGCTCGCGATCAACCTGCTCTACGAGGACGGCCGGCTGGTGCGGGCGCTGACCCGTGGCGACGGCCGCACGGGTGAGGACGTGACGCCCAACGTCAAGACGATCGACTCGATCCCGCACCGGCTCACCGCGACCGACGAGTTCCCGGTCCCCGCCCTGCTCGAGGCGCGCGGCGAGGTGTTCCTCCCGGTCCTGGCCTTCGAGCGGCTCAACGAGTCGATGGTCGACGCGGGCAAGCCGATGTTCGCCAACCCCCGCAACGCCGCCGCTGGCTCACTGCGCCAGAAGGACCCGAAGGTCACCGCGACCCGCGACCTCGGGATGGTGTGCCACGGCATCGGCGCTCGCAAGGGCTTCGAGCCCAAGGCACAGTCGCAGGCGTACGCCGCGCTCAAGGCCTGGGGCCTGCCCACCAGTGACCGCGTGCGGGTCGTGCAGGGACTGAAGCCGGTCGAGGAGTTCGTCGAGCACTACGGCGAGCACCGGCACGACGTGGACCACGAGATCGACGGTGTCGTGGTCAAGGTCGACGACGTCAGCCTGCAACGACGGCTCGGCTCGACGAGCCGCGCGCCGCGATGGGCGATCGCCTACAAGTACCCGCCCGAGGAGGTCAACGCCCGGCTGCTGGAGATCCGCACCAACACCGGACGCACCGGCCGGGTGACGCCGTACGGCGTGATGGAGCCGACCAAGGTGGCCGGTTCGACGGTCGAGCGGGCGACGCTGCACAACGCCCACGAGGTCAAGCGCAAGGACGTACGCCCCGGCGACACAGTGATCCTGCGCAAGGCAGGCGACGTGATCCCGGAGATCCTCGGGCCGGTGCTCGGCCTGCGCCCCGAGGGCCTGGCGGAGTGGGTGATGCCGACCGAGTGCGAGTCCTGCGGCACCACGCTGGTTCAGGAGAAGGAGGGTGACAAGGACCTGCGCTGTCCCAACCACCGCAGCTGCCCGGCCCAGCTCATGGAGCGCATCTTCCACGTCGCCGGCAGGGGCGCGTTCGACATAGAGGGGCTCGGCTCCGAGGCTGCCTACGCGCTGCTCACGGCTGGGGTGATCGAGGACGAGGGTGACGTCTTCGACCTCGACGCCGAGAAGCTGCGACAGGCGCCGCTGTTCACGCGGGCGCCGAAGAAGGGTGAGGGCGACCAGCCCGTGCTCTCGGCCAACGGCCAGCGACTGGTCGACAACCTCGGCACGGCCAGGCAGGCGCCGCTCTGGCGGGTGCTCGTCGCGCTCTCGATCCGTCATGTCGGACCGACGGCGGCGCGGGCGCTGGCCACCGAGTTCGGCTCGATGGACGCGATCCGGGCAGCCTCCGAACAGCAGATCGCTGCCGCCGAGCAGGTCGGACCCACCATCGGCCAGGCCGTGGTCGCATGGTTCGCAGTCGACTGGCACCGCGCGATCGTCGACAAGTGGGCCAAGGCGGGCGTCACCATGGCCGACCAGCGCGACGAGTCCACGCCGCGGACCCTCGAGGGCAAGACAGTGGTGGTGACCGGTTCGCTGGTCGACTTCAGCCGCGACGGCGCGAAGGAGGCGATCCTCGCCCGCGGTGGCAAGGCGTCCTCCAGCGTGTCGAAGAACACCGACTACGTCGTGGTGGGCGAGAGCCCGGGCTCGAAGGCGGAGAAGGCCGAGCAGCTCGGCGTACCTGTTCTCGACGAGGACGCGTTCAAGAAGCTGCTCGAGCACGGCTCGGCCTGACTCACGACGGGTTCACACCGCGCGAGTCCGGCGCGCCCCCGAGGCGTGTGATCAGGACACGTGCGTCTCGGTCTCGCCCCGCGGCCCAGGAGCAGTGCACTGCCGGGTTCCACATGGACAGCAGTCCCGCGCTGTTGTGCTTTCAGGCCCACACGTGCTGGGAGTAGAAGGGGTCGAGCCCGAACCGGTTCGGCGAGGTCGTGAGGTCGAACCGTTCTCCGCGGAACAGCTGCGGACGGCGGCTGTGATTCCCGTCCCAGGCGGTCTTGTCGACGATGTACTCGAGTGCCGCCAGCCGCAGCGTCCCGTCCCGGTCGGGTGCGTAGACGAGTGCCTCGGGGGCCGCCGCACGGATCGTCGGGTTCGCGATGAGCTCGGGGTTCACGAAGTGCACGCCCATCCCACCGATGCCCGGCATGTCGATGCAGGTGATGCCGTCGAGGTCCTTCAACAAGACGTAGCCGGCGGAAACGGCCGCGGCGATGTTGTGAACCTCGCCGTCGCCGTGCGGATGTGCCGGACCTTGCGGGCCTCGGCGCTGGACGCCTGGGCCTCGGGCGTCGCGTGCTCGTGGTGCCCGTGGTGCCCGTGCGAGGGCGTGCCGTGCGTCGGTCCGTCCAACGACGCCATGGCCGGGGGCGTGCTCCCGAGCAGGGCAAGTCCGGCGAACAGGGCGAGTGTGCGGGTGAGGCGAGACATGACTGCTCCTGGTTGCTCGAGGTGTGGTGGCCGCCAACGTAGGAGCGGGGGAGCGCGGGGCACATGGGTCGCGACTGCCCATGTTCTGCGGCTGGCTACCCCATTTTTCGCCGGCCGTTTTCGGCGACGGCCTCAGTTGTGGATCGCAGCGACGACGAGGTCGGCGACGGCGGCCTGCGCCTCGGCGAACGGGTGGTAGGCGGCAGCGCGCTTCTGGTCATTGACCGAGCCGTTGAACCAGGGGTCCTCCGAGCACACGTCGTGGCCCTGGCTTGCCGCCCAGACATCGACGTACGTCGAGCGGGTGGCCTTCGCCGCGCTGCGAAGCGCCTCGGTGAGGGCCAGGTTGACCTTCTCGGCGTAGGCGTAGTCGCCACGGGCCAGCGGCAGCAGGTCGCACGCGTTGTCGGCCGACACGATCTGTGGGTAGCCGACGACGAGGATCCTGGCTTCCGGCGCTCGCCGGCGTACCTCACCGAGGGCGGCCGTCAGCCGCTTGCGCGTGCGCTCCAGAGCCCTGAGCAGGACGTCACCGCCGGATCTCATGGCGGCCATGCAGGGCGCACCGTCGGGGTCCTTGGATCGCAGTGCGGGACATCGCTTTGTCAGCCCGTCGAAGACGTCCTCGTCGTTGCCGCCGATCCCGATCGAGACGACGTCGACACCCGGTTTCACCGCTGTGAGCTGGGCTGGTACGTCGGGGAACTCGCTCTTGCGCAGGTGGATGATCCTCGCTCCACCGCAGCTGCGGTCGTCGAGCTCGGCGCCGAGCTCGCGCGCGACCAGCGACGGGTAG
>CAVWZO010000021.1:0-162177 GCA_963759525.1 uncultured Actinomycetota bacterium
ACGCATGCTACGAAGGTTCGTAGATGGGTCGCCCTGGTCGGGCGGCCCACGCGGCATTTCTAGGGGTCCGTTGGTTGTCGACTGACGTCGTTGGGGCGGTGATCGGCGTGCACGGCGGCGTGAAGTTCTACAACGGCGCGGCGAAGGCCGCGCGTGCCTATGTCGAGCGCGACCGTTCGCGGGCCGATGACTACTACCTCGGCGAGGACAGCGGCGTCGCCGAGCGGCTCACTGCGACCCCGGATGGTGTTGCGAGAGCCGGCTCGATGGACGGCGACGCCTACGAGCATTGGGTCGCCGGGGTGGACGTCGACACCGGGCGAAGGAAGGGTCGGGTTCGCGAGGACGCGCAGGCGCTGCGGTTCGTCGAGGTCACCGTCAACGGCCCGAAGACCTGGTCGCTGGCCGCGGCCCTTCATCCAGACATCTCAGCCGCGCTGGACGAAGCCCAGGACAAGGCCGCCGTGGAGATCGTCGGCTGGGTGGCTCAGCACGCGACGACCCGAGTCGGGCCGCGTGGACGACAAGTCCAGGTGCCGGTGGAGCGGATCGAGGCCGCGGTGATCCGGCATTACACGTCGCGGGCCGGTGACCCGCATCGGCATCTGCACCTACAGGTCAATGCCCGCGTGTTCGCCGCCGGCGCCTGGCGGGGCCTGCACTCGGTGGGTGTGCGCGACATGATCGAGGCAATCAACGGCATCGGGCACGCCGCGGTCGCCACCGACCCGGAGTTCCGGGCGGCCCTGGCCGCACGCGGTCTCACCCTGGACGCCGAGACTGGGGAGATCGCCCAGCTCGCGCCGTACGTCGGGGCGTTCAGCGCTCGGACCAGTCAGATCCACCGCAACATCGACCGGTACGAAGCCGAGTGGCGGCGCGAGCATCCCGGTGAGGAACCGGGGCCGCGGCTGCGCGAGGCGTGGGATAGGCGGGCATGGGCCGATGCGCGGCCGGACAAGGTCGTCCCCACGGACGGCGCTGACCTGGTCGCTCGGTGGAACGCCGAGCTGCACGCCCTGGGCTACCGCGACCCGGCCGCCCCCGCCGCGCTCGAGGCGGCCCAGGTCGCTTGGATCGACCGGGACGGGACCGCGGACTGGGTCATCTCCCAGCTCGGGGCGAAGCGGTCGGCGTGGAACGCCGCGGACATCCGCGGCAAGGTCGAGGTCCTGCTGGCACAGGCCAACCTGGTCGCGGAGCCTGCGGCGCGGGTCGATCGTCGTCCACCCCAGCGACAGCGAGCGCACCGCCGCCCTCGCCGGAGCGGGAGCGGCCGGCGACCTCGTCGTCGCCGACACCCGCGAGCACGTGACCAGCCTCAACGCCGCCATCCGCGACCAGCGTCGCGCCGACACCGCCACGGGCGACTCGACCGATTCGATGGTGACCGCTCGCGGCGAACGGATCGGGCTCGGGGACCGCGTCGCCACCCGCCGCAACGCCCCCGACCTCAGAGTGGCGAACCGGCAGACCTGGACCGTGACCGGCATCGGCGACGACGACAGCCTCACCCTCCGCGGACGGGGACCTGACCGCATGGTTCCGGCGGAGTACGCCACCCGGTTCGTCGAGCTCGCTTACGCCACCACCGTCCACGGGGCACAAGGCGAGACCGTCGACCACGCCCACGTCGCCATCGGGGACACCACCAGCGCTGCGGCGGCGTACGTCGCGATGACCCGGGGGCGGAACGGCAACACGGCGCACGTGGTGGCCGAGTCCGTCGAGGAAGCCCGCAGGCAGTGGGTCGAGGTCTTCGCCCGTGACCGCGCTGACCTTGGCCCAGCCCACGCGAAGCGGCAGGCGATCGAGGCGGTCGATCGGTACGGCATTCAGAAGCGGGGTCGGACGGTGGAGGAATCGCGACGACCGATCTCGGCATCCGGCGGCGGGATCGGCATCTGAGGTCAGTGACGGCGCTTGCGCCGGCGGACTGGCCGCCACTCGACGCCGACCTCCTTGGCGAGCCAGGCGCTGAATCCGGCCGGGTCGCGCGGCTCCATGTCCTGAGCCGCGGTGGCCGCGTCGATCACCGGCTGCCACGTTTCGCGGATCACAGCCGGCAGGCTCAGGCGCGGCCAGACCTGCATCAAGAGGATTCCGTCGACAGAGTCCAACAGCAGCTCGGGGGTGCCGCGAACGATGACCCACTCGTAGTAGTCGATGCGTTCGGCCTCAACGGACAGGTCCCACACCCGGGGTTTGCGGGACTTGAACAGATAACCAAGCACCTGGATCTTGCTGAAGCAGTCCGGCATCGACACCGACCACAGGCGCTCGGGCACGAGGTACTGGCCGATCTCGGGGTCCTGCCGAACGTCGAAATCGATGATCGGCTTGATCGCGAGCTCGGCGTCGGCGGCCTCCAGGAGCCGCTCCACCACCTCCAAGGTTGGGGACTTGCGGCGGGACTCGTACTCGGAGACCGACGACTGCTGGGTCCCCGCCCACACCGCCAACTGGTGCTGGGACAAGCCTGCGGCCTTGCGGGCGATTTCGATGACCGTCTTCGTCGACTCCACGGCCCACAGAATATCTCTGATCATCGATTGGAATTGGTGGCACACCTACTGGATGAGGTCGAGAACCGCTTGGCCTCATCGACCAGCGAGGAGCACCCCATGACCGCATCACCGCTCAACCCCGACGAGAACGCCCGTCCCGCGCGCAACCTCGGCGACGAGATGCTCAGCCTCCAGGAAGCCTGCACCTTCCTCCGCGTCCCCGAAGGCACCCTGCGCTACTGGCGCCACCTCGGCGCCGGACCCCGCAGCTTCAAGGTCGGCCGCCACGTCCGCTACTGGCGCGCCGACCTCGTCCTCTGGCTCACCGAGCAGACCCACCGTCCCAGGACCAACCGATGAGGCCCGGAAGTTGTCGGCGGCCAGGCGCAAGATGGCATCAGGCGAGAGCAGGAAGGTGATCTGCCATGGCACATGTGCAGAAGCGGCAACGCATGAACAAGGACGGGACGCCGGGCGCCGTGCTCTGGTGCCTGCGCTACGTCAATCCGGAGACCGGCAGGGAACGCACCGAGACATTCCGACTCAAGCGCGACGCCGAGCGGCGACTCACGGAGATCGAGGCGAGCAAGCTGACCGGCTCGTACGTCGACCCTCGGGCGGGGAAAGTCACCGTCGGGGTCTGGGCCGAGCGGTGGCTCGATGTGCAGGTGCAACTCAAGGCGACGACGCAGGCGCGGTATCGCAGCATCCTCGACGTCCATGTCATTCCGCGCTGGGGTGAGGCCGAGTTGGCGAAGGTCCGGCACTCCGACGTACAGAAGTGGGTCGCGGACCTCTCGTCCGAGCGGTCGCCGGCAACGGTTCGCAAGATCCACCGAGTGCTCTCCCAAGTACTCGGCTCGGCGGTGAAGGACGGCAGGCTGGTGCGCAACGTCGCCGAGGGCATCGCACTCCCACGCGTCCGATCGAAGGAGCGCCGCTACCTCACACACGAGCAGGTGTCCGACCTCGCCGATGCCTGCGCGGCCGTCCCGGTGAGCAAGTACGCCTCCACGACGGAGGCGGACCGAGGTGCGTACCGGCTGCTCGTCCTGTTCCTCGCCTACACCGGTTTGCGGTGGGGTGAACTCGCTGGGCTGCGCGTCGGGCGGCTGGACCTGATGCGGCGTCGGGCGTCGATCGTCGAGACGTACGTCGTCGTCGATGGCCATGTCGTGCCAAGCGATCCGAAGAACCACGAGCGTCGGGAGGTTCCGGTGCCACGGTTCCTCATCGACGAGCTCGCTGCTCACGTCGCCGGGAAAGCCCCCGACGCGCTCCTGTTAGGCGGCGAGAAGGCCGGTACTCCGATGAGGTCGCGCACCTTCCAACGCGCCGTATTCGACGAGGCATCCGCAGCGGTCGGTCTCGACGGTCTCACTCCGCATGCGCTCCGGCACACCGCGGCCTCGCTGGCGATCGCCGCCGGAGCCGACGTCAAGGTCGTTCAGCAGATGCTCGGACACAAGTCGGCCACAATGACGCTCGACCTCTACGGGCATCTGTTCCCCGACCGTCTCGACACCGTTGCCGACGCGATGGACGCGGCTCGCACGGTCGCGCTGAACGTGGCAGCCGAGGCTGGGACGGGACGCAGACGGGACACGGCCGCTGTTCTGCCACTCCGGCGGTGAAGCAAACGGCCTCTGGCTCTGCGTTTTCGCAGGCCAGAGGCCGTTCACTACTTGCGACCCCGACGGGACTCGAACCCGCGGCCTCCGCCGTGACAGGGCGGCGCGCTAACCAACTGCGCTACGGGGCCTGGATGGTGCCAACTTCGCCCGATTGCGAAGCCACGGAATGCTAACCCACGACAGGGTCCCATTCCGAATCCGCACCCCCAACGGGATTCGAACCCGTGCTACCGGCGTGAAAGGCCAGCGTCCTAGGCCACTAGACGATGGGGGCCTGCCGCTCGGAAGCGAACCCGAGAGCGACTGGGACAGCATATGGGAGCACCTGTTTCAGGCGTAGCCGAGGTCGTGCAGGGCGGCGTCGTCGATCCCGAAGTGGTGCGCGATCTCGTGTACGACGGTGATCCGCACCTCCTCGACCAGCTCCTCGGGAGACTCACACATGCGGGTCAGCGGCCCGCGGTAGATGAAGATCCGGTCGGGCTCCCGGAAGGTGTAGTTGCTGTCGCGCTCGGTGAGCGGCACCCCGTCGTACAGTCCAAGCAGGTCGGGTTCGTCGGCCGCCGGCTCCGCCTCGACGAGTACGACGACGTTGTCCATCAGGTCGGCGAGCTCCGGCGGTACGCCGTCCAGCGCAACCGCCACGAGCTCCTCGAACCCTGCCTCGTCGATGTCCATCACGACCAGCCTGACAGGCGGCCGCAAGAACTTCACAAATGTTGGACTTGGACGTCAGGATCGGCCATCTGGACGTCTGGATCCAACAATTGTTGGGTTCGGACGGCAGGCGCATCAACCTCGCGGTCCGAGCACACATTTGTTGGATTGAGACGTTCAGACCGGCCATCTGGACGTCCCGATCCAACATTTGTGGAGTTCGGGCGCTCCTTGGAACACTCGTCCAGGCCGAGCCTGCCGGACACACGAGACGGCCCGGCGTCCCCAAATGGGACACACGAGCCGTCTCGGCGTGCAGGGTGAGTCAGGTCACGCAGCCAGCGACTGCTCCTCGCGCTTGGCCAGCGGGGCGGGGGTGGAGTTGGTGCCCAGGAAGTTGTTGGGCAGCGACAGGCGGATCACCTTGTGCCAGGCCGAGCCAACCTGGCGGGGGAGGGAGCCGGTCTTGTACTCCAGGCCGTAGCGGTCGAAGAGGTCCTTCACCTTCGGCGCGATCTCCTTGTAGCGGTTGCTCGGGAGGTCGGGGAACAGGTGGTGCTCGATCTGGAAGGACAGGTTGCCGGTCATCATGTGCATCGCGTTCGAGCCGCTGATGTTGGCCGAGCCGAGCATCTGGCGGACGTACCACTCGCCCTTGGTCTCACCCTCGATCGAGTGCTTCTCGAAGGTCTGCACGCCCTCGGGGAAGTGACCGCACATGATCACCGAGTGGGTCCACAGGTTGCGGACCAGGTTGGCGGTGAAGTTCGCCGTGATCGTGTGCAGGAACGACGGACCGGACAGGAGCGGGTGGATCAGGTAGTCCTTCTTGAACTGGTTCCGGATCTTGCGCATCGTGACCCTGGCGCGCGCCTTGAACTCGGGCGACTTCAGCGTCTTGCGCTTGACGTTCTTGCCGATCTCGAGGTCGTAGGCAGCGATGCCGTACTCGAAGAAGCACGCGTTGATGAAGTTCCACAGCGGCTGCGCGAGGTAGATCGGGTGCCAGCGCTGGTCCTCGTCGACACGCATGATGCCGTAGCCGAGGTCGTTGTCCTTGCCGACCACGTTGGTGAAGTTGTGGTGCAGCTCGTTGTGCGAGTGCTTCCACTGCTCGGACGGGGACGCGTTGTCCCACTCCCAGGCGCTCGAGTGGATCTTCGGGTCACGCATCCAGTCCCACTGGCCGTGCATGACGTTGTGCCCGATCTCCATGTTCTCGAGGATCTTGGCGACGCTCAGGCCGGCCGTACCGACGAACCAGGCCGGCGGGAACAGCGAGAACAGCAGCACGGCGCGCGAGCCGAGCTCGAGCTTGCGCTGGGTGTCGATGACCTTGCGGATGTACTTCGCGTCGCTCTCGCCACGCTTTGCGATGAACTCCGCACGGATCGCCTCGAGCTCCTGGCCGATCTGCTCGATGTCCTCGGCAGACAGGTGGTCGATCGGGCTGGTGGGCTTCTTCTGCAAGACGGTCATGGTGATCTCCTTCGGTTGGTGATCGCGGTCAGTGGTGAGTCAGGGGGTGAGTCAGGGGGGTGGTCAGTGGTCGATCTTGCAGCTGCCGGCGGCAGCGCTGATGCAGGTCTGGATCTGGACTCCGTCGCCTTCGGCGGCAGTGGTGATCTCGCCGGTGCGCAGGTCACGTACGGCGCCCTCACGCAGCGGCAGCACGCAGCCGAAGCAGATGCCCATGCGGCACCCGCTCGGCATGAGTACGCCGGCATCCTCGGCCTCGTCGAGGATCGGCTTCGAGCCGTCCGCCTCGAGGGTGGTGCCGTTCTTGGTGAAGCTCACGGTGCCGCCCTCGCCGGTGACCAGGGTCACGACCCGGAACTGCTCCGTGAGGAGTCGAATGCCGAGCTCGACGTGGTGCTGCTCGAGGGCGTCGAGCAGTCCGGCCGGGCCGCACGCGAAGGTGGTGCGCTCCAGCAGGTCGGGGACCAGGTCGGCCAGGTCGGCGACGTCGAGGACGCCGTGCTGGTCGTCGTACCGTGCGACGAGCTTGATCATCCCGGCCCGGTCGAGCTCACGGAGGTTGGCGAGGAAGATGGAGTCGGGCTCGCTCGGCGCGACGTGCACCACGGTGATGTCGTAGTGCTCGCTGCGGGGCAGCCGCACGACACCGGACTCCGCGACCGGGAACAGGTTGCGCAGCATGCCGATCACCGGCGTGATCCCGGAGCCAGCGGTGACGAAGAGGAACTTGCCGCCCTCGGTCGGCAGCACGAACTCGCCGGCGGCCTGCTCGAGGTGCACCAGGGTGCCCACCTCCGCGCGGCGGACGAGGTAGTTGCTGACCTTGCCCTCGGGCACGGCCTTGACGGTGATCGAGATGTGGCCGTCGGTGCGGGGGCCGTGCGTCAGCGAGTAGGCGCGCCAGAGGCGTACCCCGTCGACGTCGATGCCGATCCGGAGGTACTGCCCCGGGATGTGCCCGGCCCAGTCGGCGCCCGGCTGGATCACGATGGTCGCGGCGTCGGCGGTCTCGTGGGTGATGTGCACGATCCGCCCGCGCAGGTCAGCGCCCTTGCGCAGCGGGTTGAAGACATCGAGGTAGTCCGCCGGCACGAGAGGGGTGGCGGCCAGTTCTGCGATGCGCAGCAAGCGCGCGCGTAGCGTCTCGCCGAGCCCGGATGGGCTCCGCGTGGGCGCAGCGGGATAGGTCGTGGTGGCCATGTATCAAGAGTGGTGTGTAAACAGGTTAAAGTCATGACCAGAACGCGTGAATCGAAAGTGCTGTTTTGTTCGCAGAGGATGAATATATGGCCCAAGAGCCCGATCTTCGCCTGTCCAAGGGCACGATCAGTGACCTGCGCAACATCTTGCCCTCCGTGGCCGAGCGAACGGTGGCCGCCGTCATCGACGACGTGCCCAGCTATTCCGACGCGCTGAGCGGCCCGATGGGCGAGACCATCAGCACCGCCGTCGAGCTCGCCCTGGGGGGTTTCATCTCGCTGGCCGCCCGGTCCGGGACGGGCGAGGCGCAGGCTCCGACCGCACAGGCGGTCGACGGCGCCTACCAGCTTGGTCGGGGCGAAGCGCGCAGTGGGCGCTCCGTCGACGCGCTGTTGTCGGCGTACCGGATCGGGGCGCGTGCCGCATGGCGCGAGATGGCCGCGACCGCAGTCCGCAACGAGGTGGACGCGGACACACTGGCCCGCTTCGCGGAGCTGGTCTTCGCCTACATCGACGAGCTGTCCGCCGCGAGCGTGGCCGGCCACAACGACGAGCTCGCCACGACCGGCCGCGTGCGTCAGCGTCTGCTCGAGCGGCTGGCCGGTCGCCTCCTCGACGGCACCGCACCAAGCGCGGTCGAGTCGGCTGCCGAGGGGGCCGACTGGCCGCCGCCGAGCTCGCTGACGGCGGTGATCGTCCCGGAGTCGCAGGTGCGGGCCGTCCTCAACGCGATCGCCGGCGAAACCCTCCAGTCGACCGAGACCCTGCCCTCGGAGGTGGGCGAGGGCATGCTGCTGCTCCTCGTACCCGACGTCCACGGACATCGGCGCCCGGCGCTCCTGAAGGTCCTGGAGGGACGCGGTGCCGTGGCCGGGCCCGCCCGGCCCTGGCTGGAGGTGCGGGCGTCGTACGAGAGGGCGTTGCGGGTACGGGCGCTGGGACTCGGCACCGACAGCGAGCAGTACCTCACCGAGCTGGTCCTGACTGCGGACGCGAACGCGTTGGCCGACCTGCGAGCCCGTGCACTCGCACCACTCGAGGACCTGGGCGCGACCAGTGCGGAGAAGCTCACCGAGACGCTGCGCTCGTGGCTGTTGCACCACGGGCGCAGGGACGCCGTCGCAGCCGAGCTGTTCGTCCACGCCCAGACTGTGCGGTACCGCATGGGCCAGCTCCGCGAGCTGTTCGGCGACCGGCTGGAGAACCCGCGCAACGTCTTGGAGCTCACGATCGCGCTCGGCCTGCCGACCGAACCGGCCGACGGCTCGAGCTCGGAGCAGGCGGAGACCCAGACGCCCGGTTAGAGAACGCGTCAGAGAACCGAGTGGGCCAGCCGCCCGCCCACCCAGGTCGCCGCGACGTGCATCGATCTCAGTGCCGCTGCCTGCTCGCGTGAGGTCCCGACTGGCAGCGGGTCAGCGTCGAGGAGCGCGAGGTCGGCCGGGTGACCGACGGTGACGGTGCCCAGGCCGTTCGTGGTGGCGGCCAGCGCCTCATGCACAGTCAGCGCCTGCTCGGGGTGCCACGGCTCGCGCTCGTCGCCGCTTCGGTGCACGGCCGCCGCCATCGCGTCCCACGGGTCCAGCGGTGAGACCGGCGCGTCACTGCCCAGTACGACGTCCACCCCGTCGTCGAGCAACCAACGCAGCGCGAAGCAGCGGTCGGTACGGTCGGGCCAGAAGGACTCGGTGAGGTCGCGGTCGTCGAGTAGGTGGGCCGGCTGCACGCTGGCGCGGATGCCGAGGCGGGCCATGGTCCGGCTGTCCTCCCGGGCGATCAGCTGCGCGTGCTCGATCGTGCCGGTGGCACCGGTCGCCTCGTACGCATCCAGCGCCTCGCCAACGGCTGCGTCACCGATCGCGTGCACCGCAGCGTCCAGGCCATGGCTCTTGGCGTGGGCGAGCAGGCGCCGCAGGCCCTCGCCGGACAGGTTCGGGGCTCCCCTGTTGTTCTCGGGCATGGTGCTCGACCCGTCATCAGCGTCGGCGTACGGCGCGCAGCACCACGCCGTGCGGGTGTTCAGGGACCCGTCGGAGATGATCTTCAGCGGGCCCATCGTCACCAGCGGCCCGCAGCCGGGCAGGGGGTCGCCGGTGCGCATCCCGGCCGCCACGAACTCGGCGACCGTGTCGATGTAGGCGCCCACGCGGACCCGCAGCAGCTCGGCTCCGGCGGCCTCCCGCTCGGGCCACGCGCCCAGGCTCTGGTCGAACTCGAGGTCCACCAGCCCGGTGACGCCCTTCGCCGCAGCCTGCCGGAGGGTCTCCAGGTAGGCGTCGGGGGAGGTCCCGTCGCTGCCGGCCACGTCGACCAGTCGCGGGTAGGCCTGGAACCACTCGCCCTCCGAGACGACCCCGTCGCGTTCGGCCAGCCGCAGACCGCGCATGGCGACGGTGTTGAGCCAGGCGTTGTGACCGTCGCCGCTGATCAGGACGACCGGGCGCCGCCCGGTGACCTCGTCCAGCTCACGCACGGTCGGCTGCCGGGCCCAGGACGCCGACCGGTGTCCCCAGCCGATGACCGGTCCGTCGGGCGACTCGGCCAGCCGCGCGGTCACCCGGTCCAGGGCCTCCTCGACAGATCGGGTGCCGGTGAGGTCGAGCCGGTGGGAGACCATCGTCCACTGGCCGAGGTGCACGTGCTGGTCCCAGAGGCCGGGTACGAGCCAGCGACCTTCGGCGTCGTGCTCGGCCACACCCTGTGGGCGGGCCACTCGCTCGCCGACCTCGACGACGCGCCCGTCGACCACCAGCACGTCCAGTGGGAGATGGCCCGGAGGATCGGTGCTGGGTACGGCGTTGCCGAGCACTGGTACCAGGCGTGCCCCGCGCAGGAGGAAGCTCGGCACCGCCGCCGGCCGCCGTCGCGAGCGCATCCGCCGTACCTCCTTCCCGTCGTGTGGTCTGGCCCCGAGCGGTCCTGGCCCGACACTAGATGAGCGTGCGGGCGACCAGATGCCCCAGGGTGGCCGCCGCGAGGCAGCCGGCGACCGTTGCCACGACGTACGCCGTCCCGCGTCGCCGGCCCCCGTGCACGCTCTGTACGGCGAACGCCGAGTAGGTCGTCAGCCCTCCGCAGAAACCCGTGCCCAGCAGGGCCATCCAGCCTCCGTTGACAGCGGCGCCGACCAGTGCTCCCAGCAGCGCCGACCCGGCGAGGTTCACGACCAGGGTGCCCCAGGGCACCCGCCGGTCCAGGAAGTGCCCGGCGAGGTAACGCAGTGGTGCACCGACGGCCGCTCCCAGCGCGACGAGCAGCGCGCTCACAGGTCGCCCTCCAGCCGCTCCACGTCACGACGCTGGTCGGTTGTCGAGAACCGCTCTACTGCCAGCACCGCCAGCAGGGCAGCCGTGACCGTGCCGAGGCTGTAGGACAGACCCACGACAGGGTGGCCGCCGTCGAACAACGCGAATGTCTCGGCCGACGCGGCCGACATGGTCGTGAAGCCACCGAGCACGCCCGTGCCGATCATGAGCGCGAGCCACCGTTGCCGGTGCACCGCCCCGAGCAACGGCAACGCCGCCAACATGACTGAGCCCACGACATTGATCAGGAAGGTCGTCCAGGGAAACCGGTCTGCCTCGACCGGCAAGATGGAGGTCAGCGACCACCTGGCCACGGCACCGACGGCGCCGCCCACACCCGTGCAGAGAACACCGAGGAGCAGGGTGGGAGGCGGTGGCGCTGCCTCGGTCCCATCCGTCATGCAGGAGGCATCGAGGTCGGGCCGGTCCACGGCTGGGGTGCCAGGCCGTTGCCCTGTCGCTCGAACTCGGTGAAGTACCAGGTCTGCAGGTCAAGGAGCACCTCCGGGGGACGCAGTGCCAGCAGGTGCTCCTGTGCGAGCGCGCGGTAGACCTCCTCGAGCAGTTCGCGGATGTGCGCCATCGTCGACGGTGTGCTGGCCGGCACGCTGTACTCGAGGTCGACAGTCTCCAGCCCGTCGGCGATCGCCTGGTCCAGGCGGGATACGCCCGAGCTGGAGCGCCGTTCGCGGTCTGCCTGCACGAAGACCGCGGTGATCTCGGTGGCGAGCGGGTAGTCGTCGGGCGCGGTCATCGCGAGGAGACGCAGCTCCCGGCGTACCTCGAAGTGGTAGCGACGCATCTCACCGAAGAGCCTCGCGGGCACCCGGAGCAGGATGAGCGGGATGTGCGGACCCTCGGTGATCAGTGGGCCGTCGGCGAACTCGAGGTCGAAGTCGAAGATCTCACCCTCGAGGTGGGACTCGAAGTGCGAGAGCCCGCTGGGTTCGAACCACACCGACTTGCTGCGTCCGTCGTGGGCGAGGTCAGACCCCCACCGACGGGACATCATGGCGACGAGGTCGAGGCCGCGGCCGAACGTGGTCAGGTTGAAGTCGTCGACGTCGGCGGGCTCCGGCGCAATGGGTGCCCGCTGCGGTGGGACGGGCGAGGAGTCGACGACCTCGATACGGGGATGGTCGATGGTGCCGCAGACGCGCACGGACAACGGCGGTTGGGAGTGAAGGAGGGCGTTGGTGACGAGCTCGGAGACCCCGAGCTGCGCGGCGTCGACCAGGTCCTCGCGGCCGATCTCCTCCAGCACTTTGGACACCCAAGTCCGCGCCAGCCTCACCGAAGGGGGGCTCGCGGGAAGGACGAGAGATCGCTGGGTCAGGGGCACCTTCCCTCGCTCCTGCGCACCGGACGTGGGCGGGGGTGGGGCGATGACACCCGCCTGAGCAAGAGATTAAGGGAATACGAGCCTGAGAGCCTCATTGGTTGACCAATTTCAGCAATGCGTTCTCGACCACCTCTGTGAGTGCTGGGTGGATCCAGTACTGCCCGCGGTCCAGCTGCTTGGGTGAGTTGCCCATGCTCATGCCCTGCACCAGGTTCTGGATCAGCACGCTGGCCTGCGGCCCGATGAGGTGCGCACCGAGAAGCCGCTCGCGGGCGGGGTCGGCCAGGAGCTTGACGAAGTACTGGCCCGGGCTGATGTCCATGGCCCAGCTGTAGGCGATGCCGGCGTAGTCCTCGGTGATCGAGACGTGCTCGATGCCCTGGGCGCGCGCGTCCTGCGAGGTGAGCCCGACGGTGGCGATCTGCGGCGAGGTGAACACCGCGCTGGGCACGAAGCGGTGGTCAGTGGCCTTCAGGTCGTCGGGGTGGAGCAGGTTGTACTGGATCGTGCGCGCTTCGGCGTTGGCGACGTGCTTGAGCTGGTACTCGCTGCTGGCATCGCCGAGCGCCCAGATCCCCTCGACCGACGTGCGCTGGTGCTCGTCGACCAGGACCCGGCCGTGGTCGCTCGCGATCCCGGTGTTCTCGAGGCCGAGCCGGTCGCCGTTCGGGACCCGGCCGGTGGCGATCAGTAGAACGTCGCTCTCCAGGTCAGTGCCGTCGGAGAGCGAGAGCACCGTCGAAGCGTTGCGCTGGGCCACCTTGGTCGGCGTGGTCTCGAGCCGAACCTTCCACTGGGCAGCGGCGAGCTCGGTGAACCGCTGGGAGATGTCCTCGTCATGCTCGCGCAGCAACCTGGGTCCGCGGTGGATCTGGGTGACCTCGGTGCCGAGGGCCGAGAACACGTGGGCGAACTCGGCTGCCACGTAGCCGCCACCGATGATCGTCATGCGACCAGGGAGTTCCTCGAGTCGCATCACAGTGTCGCTGGTGTGGAAGCTCACCTCGTCCAGGCCGGGGATGTCGGGCACGCTGACCCGGCCGCCAGTGGCGATCACGATCTGGTCCGCGGTGATCCGTACGCCGGTGCCACCCTCCTCGGTCTGGTGGGCGAGGGTGTGGTCGTCGATGAAGGTGGCGTGCTGGTCGTACACGTCCACGTTTGGCAGGCCCTGGCGGTAGGACTTGCCACTTGCGGCGATCGGGTCGATCCGGCTGAAGATGCGGTCCCGGATCTCCGGCCAGCGGGCCCCGTCGAAGGACGCGTCCACGCCGAGCTCCGGGGCATGCCGGGCGTTGCGGGCGAGGTCGGCGGGGTAGACGAACATCTTCGTCGGGATGCAGCCGACGTTGAGGCAGGTGCCACCGAAAACGTTGTCCTCGAGGATCGCCACGCGCCAGTCCTTGAACCTTTTGGTGACGATCGTGTTGCCCGAGCCGGTGCCGATCACCGCAAGGTCGTAGTGGGTCACGTGCCCATGGTGCCGGACATCGGGCAGCATGGGCAGCACCGGGCCCAGCACGGGGCCAGCACGGGGGCCTAGCATCAGGCCCAGCGACACATCAGGGCGGGTGTGACCGAACCGACGCCCCGGGGTGGCGATGGCGGGACTCTGGCGGAGAGGATGAGCGTTATGTCTGACGTGAACACGGAAACTTCACTCCGCCGCCATGACCAGGGCCGGCACAAGGTCGTCGTGGTCGGTTCCGGCTTCGGCGGTCTCTTCGGGACCAAGGCACTGCGCCGCGCCGACGTCGATGTGACCATGATCGCGAAGACCACACACCACCTGTTCCAGCCGTTGCTGTACCAGGTCGCGACCGGCATCCTCTCCGAGGGCGAGATCGCACCTCCGACTCGTGAGGTGCTCGCCCGTCAGCAGAACGCGACGGTCCTGCTGGGCGAGGTCAGCGACATCGACCTCGAGACCCGGACGGTCACCCACCATGTGCTGGGCCGGGAGGCGGTCACGCCGTACGACTCACTGATCGTGGCGGCGGGCGCCGGACAGTCCTACTTCGGCAATGACGAGTTCGCCGAGTTCGCGCCCGGCATGAAGAGCATCGACGACGCCCTCGAGCTTCGTGGCCGGATCTTCGGGGCCTTCGAGCTGGCCGAGAACCTCGCGGCGCGGGGGGAGGACGTCGAGCACCAGCTCGGCTTCGTCGTCGTGGGTGCTGGTCCGACCGGGGTCGAGATGGCCGGCCAGATCGCGGAGCTCGCCCACCGCACCCTGAAGCGCGACTTCCGCTTCATCAACACCAAGCACGCGCGGGTGATCCTGCTCGACGCCGCCAGCCAGGTGCTGCCGCCGTTCGGCGCAAAGCTCGGGGCCAGGACCAAGGAGGCCCTCGAGGACCTCGGCGTCGAGGTCCAGCTGGGCGCGATGGTGACCGACGTCGACGAGCGTGGGCTCGTCGTTCAGGACAAGGACGGAACCAAGCGGCGCATCGAGGCCGTTACGAAGATCTGGGCCGCGGGGGTCCAGGCCAGCCCGCTCGCACAGACGCTGGCCGAGCAGACGGGCGCCGCCCTCGACCGCGCCGGGC
The DNA here is from genome assembly GCA_963759525.1 of uncultured Actinomycetota bacterium. Taxonomy (GTDB): domain Bacteria; phylum Actinomycetota; class Actinomycetes; order Propionibacteriales; family Nocardioidaceae; genus Marmoricola. Next base: position 14,674 of record CAVWZO010000021.1, read on the forward strand.
GCATCGGAGTCAACCCCGACCTGACGCTGCCCGGCCATCCTGAGGTGTTCGTGGTTGGCGACATGATCGCCCTGAACAACCTGCCCGGTGTCGCGCAGGTGGCCATCCAGGGAGCGAAGTACGCCGCGAAGGAGATCAACGGCCGGCTCCAGGGAAAGGCTCCGCAGGAACCCTTCAAGTACTTCGACAAGGGCAGCATGGCGACCATCGCGCGCTTCGACGCTGTGGCGATGGTCGGCAAGCTGCGGATCAGCGGGCTGATCGCCTGGCTGATGTGGCTGGGCGTGCACCTGATCTACCTGACCGGGTTCAAGAACCAGATCACGGCGCTGTTGCACTGGACGGTCACGTTCCTCAGCAACGACCGCTCCGAGCGGGTGGCCACCGAGCAGCAGATCTTCGCCCGGATGGCGTTGAAACGCCTGCCTGGAGGGGTGGCGGAGCTGGTCAGTCAGCCCGGATCTGCTCTCGACCGGCGAGCCGAGCTCGAGGCGGTCGCTGCCGAGGAGTCCCGGCTCACTGACGCCGGGGAACGCGGCCGGGCCACTGATCGCACGGCCTGACCGGCGGCCTCGCCGGGTCAGCGGTCGAGGTACGGGATGGGCGCCATGGCGAGACGAACGCGTGCGCCCGAGGCGGCGAGCGCGACAAGTCCGAAAGCGATGGCCATGCCCAGCGCAACCGGCCAGGAGATCAACAGGAAGGCGATCAAGGCCAGGCCGGCCATCCCGCCTGAGGCGATGACCGTGCGGGCACTGAACCGGCTGAGGTCCGAGCGCCTCACCAATCTCGCGAAGTCGACCTCGCTGGTGGGTGGCCGCAGATAACCCGGCGGCGCTTCCGCGCTCTGCTCGGACACCGGGATCTCGACGGGCTCAGCCTTGTCGTCGTGATGGGGCACGGACTGGCTGGGTACGTCGACATCGACTCGTGCGGTCGCGGGAAGTACGAAGGACTGGTCGAGCCACAGCGGGGTCTGGAACTGCGCCGGACGTGGGTACGCCGGGCGCAGGCCACGCGCCTGCGCGCTCATGCGCAAGCGGCGGGCGCGCAAGGTCTCGGTCGAGATGTCACCTGCCGGCATCTGCTCCATGTGCCCTCCAAGATCATCTGGAGTGAGTGTGCACCTGTTTGACCGAGATCAACCCCATCTGGGGTGCCGATCTTTATCGCCCACCGCAGACCACTAGACCGCAAGCTGCGCGGATCACCTCAATTGCGTCTAAGTCGCTCAAGCTTCCTTGCAATTCCTCGAATCGGCGCGGTCAGCCTCGGAGTACGAAGGCGCTGCCCCGTGACTCTTCCGGAGCCGGTTCGTTGTCTGACTTGTACGGGTTTGCGCATCTCCGAGAATGGGCAGCCTGTGTTCAGGTGCAGCAGCCGCCGGGAGCCGCAGCAGAAACCGGAACCTCTCGGGAGGAGGAGCACATGATTCTCATGTCCCCAAGCAATGACGTCGCCCAGACAGTCCCCGTGACTACCAGGTATGACGCCGCGCACATCACGCGCGCCGGAGGGCTCCGTCGCCCTCAGGGTCGACCTGGAGGTGATGAGGTCGACTGGGACGGGTCGAGAGGCTCTATTCGTTCTGCCGCGCACCGCAAGGGACGGGGTCCGAGCGGCGGAGCGACGCCACGATCCATTGAGCTCAGCCAACGAACAACTATGCCTTCGCACCCTCGAGGGGATGTACGCCCAGGCACAGCATCGCAGCGACGTCATGGCCGCTTGTGCGGTTACCTATTTCCGCGCCCGGGCCATGAGAGACGCCCAGCATGCGGACTTCCTGGGCGAGTGGATATGCGTGCCATGCACGGTTCAGTCGCCCACAAGCGCCCCGGTCTAGTACGACCCGGTTGCAGAATGTGCGCCGGCGGGCGTCGGGGGTAGATTGATCGCTCGCCCGAGGCATGGAGTGAACTGTGAAGCGACCCGTCATCTTCGTGTCGGCACTGGTCGCAACACTCTCGGCGATCACTTGTCCGGCTGCCGCGAAGCCGCCCAGCCCGCCTGCAGGCAGCGCTGGCACCGGCCAGGTGTTCTTTCCAAACCCCGTGGCGTCCACCGGCAACCAGTCCCTCACGGATCAGAAGGACGCCGACTATCCGGCCCTGTCCTCCGCGTACCGAGTCGTGACGCTCACCAACCTCGACGGAAGCGGCTATCTCCGTGGCGACTGGGCGAACGTCGTCTCCTCCACGGGCCCGCTCGCCTACTCGCCCACGAACACCTTCATCTATCGCCGCAACGACGACCGGTTCGAGCAGGTCATGGCCTACTACTGGGTCACCGAGGCTCAGAAGTACATCCAGTCGCTCGGCTTCGGGTCTCGCCTACCGGCGATCAACCGGGAGTCGCAGGACATCCGCATCAACCAGTACGGCGCCGACAACGCCTTCTACCGGGAGAAGAAGGACCTGATGCGCTTCGGCAAGGGCGGCGTCGACGATGCCGAAGATGCCGACGTCATCCTGCACGAGTACGGGCACGCGATCCAGGACGCCCAGGTGTCCGGATTCGGATCATCGTTGAAGCGGGCTCGATCGGTGAGGGCTTCGGCGACTACTGGGCCGCCACCGTCACCCAGACAATCGCCCCGAGCTCGGACCCAGCATGCATCGGCGACTGGGACTCCACGTCGTACACCACGACGGTTCCGCACTGTCTGCGACGGGTCGACACCACCTCCGCTATCCCGCTGACCTCGACGGCGAGGTTCACCACGGCGGGCAGATCTGGTCGGCCGCCCTGTGGGACATCCGGGGTGAGGTGGGCTCGCGGATCGCGGACACGTTGATCCTCGACGCGCAGTCCGGCTTCGCGGTAGACACGACGATGCCTGCCGCTGCGTCGGCGACGGTGAACGCGGCTCGCCAGCTGTACGGCATTGCGGTGGCTGCGACTGTCCGGAGGGTATTCGTGGAGCACGGTCTGCTCTGACCTCAGCCGTTCATTCACAGGGGAACTTCGGGGCCCCGGGCCGGCGTCGGTCCTAGACTCCGATGGACGCCTACCCACTGAAATGCGGGCGGCGTAATCGCAAACCTGTGTCCTCATGAGGGAGGAGCACGTGGGAGGTCGTGGCGGAGTCCTCGCAGTAGGTGCGCTGTTGCTCATCGCTACTGCTTGCGGGGCGGTCGCCGACGAGGCCGAACCGGCGGCGTCATCCCAGCAGCTCCGACCGACGGCCTCGCCCGGTCCCACAGGTCCTGATGTCAAAGCCCTTCCGCCACAGGACGAGGAGTACGTCGTACTGGAGAGGGCTCGCTACGCGCTGCCGCTGCCGCCCTTCCTGTTCACGGCGGTCGACGTGCCCGACCAGTGGTCCGTGCATCAGGGGCACTACCTGAGCGCTGGCCCGATGGCCCGAGGGGACGGACAACTGTTCGTCGCCCCTGCCCCGGAGGACTCCACGGCAGTTCCCGCGGATCCGTGTCGAAACCACGATGGATACACCGTCGTCGGCCCGACGGAGCGCGCCCTTGCGGAGGCGCTCAGCCGTCAACCCTTCCTCGAGGTCAGCTCTCCCGTGCGAGTCGTGATCGGCGGGCGAGAAGGCGCGTTCGTCAAGGCCAAGGTGCCGGAGGATGCCGAGATCGCGACCTGCGCCGACCAGGCGGTCGATCTCTACACGCAGGGAGCACCAGAGGACGCCTGGCGGGTCGCGACAGCGGGGTCAGTCGTCCGGCTCTGGATCCTGGACGTCGACGGGGAGCGCTACGTCGTCCAGACCGAGTCAGGCCCGGACGCGACCAGGCGTGACGTGGCCGTACTGCGACGCATGGTCGAGTCGATCACCTTCGAACGGATCGGGTGACTCCTCGCCCGCGTGGGGCGAAGAGGCAGACCGCATCACTCGTAGATGAACTTCTGGGCCCCCGGGTACACCCAGGACAAGGCGTCGCGGAGCGTGTCGCGCCAGTTCTCCCAGTTGTGCCCGTCGCGGGTTTCGACGAAGCGCACGTTCATCTCGGTGGACTCGAACGTCGGCACCATCGAGCGGTTGGGCGTGATCAGTGGTTCGTAGATTCCGCAGCTCACGAAGAGCCGGTCCGCGACCCGCGTCGGCTTCGCCCGGTAGCGGTTGACGAACTTGACCACCGGGTCGAAGACCGGTCCGCCGCCGTGGTCGGTGCCGATGTCGGTGAAGACGAACGACCCCGACATCAAGATCAGCGACCCGTAGGTGCCCGGGGACCTGACTGCCGCGGACAACGAAGCGACGCCCCCGAGGCTCGAGCCCATCAGGCACCTGCCGGACGGCCTGCCCATCAACGGCAGCTGGGTCTCCAGGCGCGGCACCAGCTCCTGGGTCAGGAACCTCGAGTGTGCAGTCGAGTTCGTGTACTCGGTCAGCCGGTCCCTTGGGTGCAGGAAGGCGACCACGGTCTCGGCCACCTCGAAGCGGTCGATGAGGTTGTCCAGCACGGTCTTGGCCGCGGCGTACTGAAGGAAGTCCGGGCCGTCGTGCACCACCAGCAACGGGTACGTCGACGTACGGCGGAACCGGGCCGGCAGGTACAGGGTCACCGGGCAGTCGCGACGCAGAGCCCTACTCGGCACCTCGATCTGCTCGAGAGTTCCCTGACGTGCCCCCGGGTCATGCTCAGTCCACTCCGGAGTCTTGTAGCCGTCCGCGAAACACACCGAGGACGTGCCCACCGGGCTGTAGGAGAGCTTCGGGTTGAGGGGGTCGTCGAGCTGCTCGACCTGGTCCCCGCGGCGTACCTCGAGCTGGTAGTTCACCCGGGAGCCCTCGGGCAGCTCGAGGACGACGTACCAGAGGTCCGTGCCGTGCAGCTCGCGCATCGGGATCTGCTCGGGCAGCCCGACCACGCGCTGGACGAGCTGGACCTCGTCAGCCTCGCCCCGATAGAGGAATGTGCAGCGGGAGCCTTCCACGATCGGTACCTCGTTGCGAGCCAGGAACCGGTCGATGGCCGGTCGATCCAGGGGTTTGCGGTCTCTGAGCCGGTTGATCGCCAGCTTGCGTTTCGGCGCGGATGAGGTCATGCCGCCTCGAGCTTGGCGATGTGCCCCTCGAGGTCCAGCACTCGCGCATCCGGAGGTAGTCCGCGCCACTCGTCGAGCGGCACCCGGGTGACGTCGTCGAGCACCAGACACTTGGCTGGCTCGAAACGGCGGGCAAGCACCGACATCCGGATCGGGTCGCCAACTCGCAGTCGACGACGGGCATGTGGGAGGGCAACGACGCCGGGCACCACGCCGATGCCTTCGGCGTACACCTCGGTCTGGGCAATCCCGTGCGGCACGAAGTCATGGAACAGCACCACTCGCTCGGTCAGTGCCATCGCTCCCGCCGACCAGGCCACCACGCGATGCGGCAGATGCGGCGCGACATGGAACAGGTGCAGCATCCGGGCGAGCTCTCCGACGTGCCCGCCCGCGATCGCCAGCGCGGAGGATCCCTCGAGGAGGTTCTTGATGTCGTCACGATGCCTGGCCACAGCAGGTCGCTCTTGCGGCCGCCAGGCGTCGTAGAACGTCTGCTGGAACTCACCTATCCGGGCCATGTGCTGTTCGTCCAGCAGCTGCACGACGCGCAGCGAATCGGCGAGTGCCTGGTCGCGCAGGCGGGGCCTCGCGTCGGAGTGAAGGGCGACGTCGTACGCCGCACTGAGGGCGTGGTCGAGCTGGACGAGGTAGAGCTGACGCAGCTCGCCCAGCGCAGCCTCGTGCTCGCGCTCCGCGTGCGCGTACTCGCGGTCCTCCTCGTGCACAGCCAGGCGACGCGCGTGCAGAGACAGGTTCACGGTGCGGAGCCCCACCAGCTCTTTCAGCTCGGCGTCGTCGACCTCGCGCTCCAGCCAGCCGGCGGTCACGGTGGCCACCAATGCTGCCGGGTGGAGGTCCTGGAAGGCCTGCTGCAGGTTTGAACGGGGCTTGGGCCCCAGCAGCGTGATCTGTTGGGTCACGTGGCGTGGACGGTGACAGTCCGGCCCACGTCGTCGAGCATCTGGTGAAGTACGTCGAAGTCGGGGTGCCGCATCCGGACGTAGGCGTTCGCCATGTATCCGGCCTCGTGCCCCTGGGTCGGAGTCCCGGGGTTGGGCATGTGGGCGTCGATGACCCACTCGCCGTACCGGCCCTGGATCTCCTCCACGCCGGAGTAGCCGGCGATCTGTCCGTCTCGTTCGGGCCGCAGGGCGACGATGCCGCTGGCAAACTGTCGGGACGGCTTGCTGGCCACGGCCCCGTGCACGATCGCGTTCGCCCACTCGCGGTACAGGTCGAGATCGTTCCCGGCGGAGTAGAGGTCCCAGGCGCCGACCCCCGGCGGGCGACAGCCGATCTCGGAGAACTTCAGCCCCTTCGGTCCGAAGAACCACTCCATGTGCGTGGCGCTGGTGCCGATCCCGAGCGCCTCGCAGACCCGCTGGCCCATCTCGCGGAGCTCCTGGTACTCCCCGACAGACTCGACCCGGTTCGTGGAGATGAACTGCGGGGAGATCCACCGGGTCCGCATGGCCTCGAGCACGTTGGGGTAGTAGTGGCACACGAAGTCGGCCGCCGCGGCACCGTCGATGGACAAGGTGTCGTAGAACCCCTCGTGGCCCTCGACGAACTCCTCAACTGCGATCGAGCCGACACCCTTGGCACCGAAGGACGCAAGGACCTGGGCAAGCTCGGTCTCGTCGTCAACCCTGGTCGTGTCCGCAGCTCCGGCGCCACTGCGTGGCTTGAGGATGAGCGGGAACCCGAACGCCTTCGCGAACTCCTTGACCTGCTCGGCGTTGTCGGCGGCGGTCGAGGCGGCTGTCGGCACCCCCGCGGCGCGAAGGGCGTCCTTCATCGACGGCTTGTCCCGGCACAGGTACGCCGTGCGCAGGGACGTCCCGGGAATGGTGCAGGTCTCACGCACCTGGGCGACGGACAGGATGTGCGCCTCGATCGTGGACTCCAGTCGGTCCACCCAGGCACGATCCTGGATCCACTTCACGGCGTCGGTCATCGCACCGACGTCGACCACACTGGGCACCTGGTGGTAATGCCGCATCCAGCCCCGCAGCTCGTCGTCGAGGGCCTCCGGCGGCGACTCGCCGATGCCGATCACCTCGGCGCCGACCGAGGCCAGGGCCCGGACGAACTCTCGTTGGTTTCTTGGGAATGAAGGCTCAACGAAGACCACGCGCACGGCACACACACTAGCGCCGCACCCACCCTGCAAGTCCACCCGCGCGACCCTCCTCAATCGACCCGGCGCTGCAACGCGAATCGGCAAACGCTCATCGACCTGTCGCGAGCCGCGGAGGGACCACTAGGGTGCGGGACATGGTCGCTGCAGCCTTCGTCGCGCCTTACCTCCTCGAAGCAACCGCGCGCTTCGTCAACCACGCCGCCGCACTCCCCGGCGTGAGGCTCGGGTTGATCACCTGCGATCCGATCGAACGGATACCACCGCCACTACGCGACATGATTTCCGGGCACTGGCGGATCGAGAACGCCCTTGATCCGCGTCAGATCGCCGAGGCGGTGAGTGGGCTCAGTCGTCAGATCGGCAAGGTGGAGCGCCTCGTCGGCGCGCTCGAACAGCTCCAGGTGCCGCTTGCCCAGGTGCGCGAAGCCATGGGGATCCAGGGCATGGACGAGCGAACTGCCCACAACGTGCGCGACAAGTCGGTGATGAAGAACGTGCTCCGAGCAGCGGGTGTGCCGTGCGCGGCCCACGCTCTGGTGAGCGGTGCCGCCGAGGCAACCGCGTTCGCGCGGGAGGTCGGCTTCCCACTGGTGGCCAAGCCGCCAGCCGGAGCCGGCTCGCAGGCGACGTACCGCCTCGACGACGAAAAGTCGCTCGCAGGCTGGCTGCACACAGTGCCGCCCAGCGCCGATGAGCCCGCACTGCTCGAGGAGTTCCTCGTCGGCGAGGAGCACACCTTCGACAGCGTCACCGTCGGCGGCAACACCGTCTGGTCCTCGATCGCCGACTACACGCCACCGCCGCTGGAGGTCCTGCGCAACCCCTGGATCCAGTGGACAGTGCTGCTCCCGCGCGACATCTCCGGACCCGAGTACGCCGGCATCCATCAGGTCGGCCCGGCCGCACTGCAGGCCCTCGGGGTCCGGGACGCGCTCACCCACATGGAGTGGTTCCGCAGGCCGGACGGATCTGTGGCCATCTCGGAGGTCGCGGCGCGGCCGCCCGGAGCCCAGCTGACCTCCATGCACGGCTACTCCCACGACTTCGACCTCTACCAGGCCTGGGCCGAGCTGGTGGTGCTCGACCGGTTCGATCCGCCCCAGCGTCGTTTTGCCGCCGGGACGGCATACCTGCGAGGTCTGGGCAAGGGACGGGTACGCACCGTCCACGGTGTGGAAGAGCTCCAGCGGCAGCTCGGTCATCTCGTGGTGGAGTCGCGATTGCCCGAGCCTGGCCAGCCTGCCGCTTCGGACTACCTCGGGGAGGGTTACATCATCGTGCGTGACACTGAGACCGAGGTGGTACGCGAGGCTCTCCGGCGGATCGTCGGCGGACTCCGGGTTGAGCTGGTGGAGTCGCTGTGAACGGGTCTGGGAGCGGCAAGAACGTCGTGATGCTCTCTCCGGGCTACCCCGTCGAGATGAGCTACTTCACCCGTGGGCTTGCTGCGGTGGGTGCCAGGGTGATCGGCGTCGGCGACCAGCCTCCGCACGCCGTACCCGAGGCTGCGCGTCACGCGCTGGCCCACTACGAGCACGTCTCGCTTGCCGACGAGCGCGCCGTTATGGCTGCGCTGCACGGTCTTTCCAAACACGTTCGCATCGACCAGGTGGAGTGCCTCTGGGAGCCGTACATGCTGCTCGCGGCCCGGATCCGAGAGGCGTTCGGGCTTCCCGGGATGACCGTCGAGCAGACGTTGCCGTTCAGGGACAAGGAGGAGATGAAGCGCCGTCTCGACGCCGCCGGCATCCGTACCCCCTGGCACGTGAGCGCCACCAGCGTTGCGCAGATCTGGGAGGCCGCCGAGCGGGTCGGCTTCCCGCTCATCGTGAAACCGATCGCGGGCGCCGGCTCGGCCGATACCTACCGCGTGGACTCCGCGGCCGAGCTCGCCGACGTGCTGCCGATGCTGCGCCACGTGCCTGAGGTCAGTGTCGAGGAGTTCGTCGACGCCGAGGAGTTCACCCACGACACGGTGTGCGCGAACGGAAAGATCCTCTTCGAGCATGTCCTGTGGTACCGCCCGCGGCCGTTGCAGATGAGCATGCACGAATGGGTCAGCCCGACTGCGATCTCGTTCCGCGACCTGAACGTGCCACACCTCAAGGATGGCCGGGCGATGGGCGAGCAGGTGCTTGCGGCCCTCGGTTTCGACACCGGTTTCACCCACCTGGAGTGGTACCGAAAGGAAGACGGCGAGGTGGTCTTCGGCGAGATCGGTGCCCGGCCCCCGGGAGTACGCGTCGTCGACATGATGAACTTCAACACCGAGGGCGACCTGTACGTCGGGTGGGCAGAGGCAGTCGTGCACGGCCGGATGCCCGCACTCAGCCACCGCTACAACGTGGGCAGCATCTGCAAGCGGGCAAGTGGCTCAGGCAGGATCACCGGCATCACGGGGATGGACCGGCTGATGGCGGAGTACGGCGCGGACGTCGTACTCGTCGACCTGCTTCCGATCGGTGCTCAACGACGTGACTGGCGCGCCAGCACCATCGGTGACGGCATCATGATGGTCCGGCATCCCGAGCTGCAGCGGGTCATCGAGATGACCGAACGCTTTGCCTCCGAGATGCAACTGCACGCCGGGTGACAAGGGCGGCCTAACAGAGCTCCTCGAGGTACTGCGGGAGCATCGCCCACCATGTGGGCCAGTCGTGGATGGTCTCCGGACCCCAGGAGTCGACGCGGTTCGGGATGCCCTTCTTGCCCAGCACGTCGGCAACGGCCCAGGACTCGCCGATGTCCTCGTGCGCCCCTTCACCGGAGGCGAGGATCACCTTGCGCTGCTGAAGGACCTCGAGATGCTCGCCGTCGAGGCCGGGGAGGAAGTCGAGCGGGGAGGCCACGAAAAGGTCCTCCGACGAGCGGCCCTCCAGGAATCGCTGGAGCCGGTAGGTGCCACTCATCCCGATCGCGGCCTCGAACGTGTCGGGGTACCGGCACAGCAACGCGACCGCGTTGAACGCACCGATCGAGGCTCCGGCCGTGACGATCCGCTGAGGCGCGCCGCCCAGGTCGGCATGGATGGCCGGAACGATCTCGTGTCGCACGGCCTGCTGGAACTGGTTGGCCAGCCACATCCGGTACTCCGGGCTACCGGTGGCGGTCGCCATCGCCCTACCGGCGACCGAGTCGCAGGAGTAGATCTTCACTCGACCGGCCTCGAGCAGCCCCCCGCAAGCGTCCACGAGTCGGTGCCGATCTATCTCCTCGGCGTCGCCGCCGGCTGTCGGGAATACCAGCACCGGTACCCCGAAGTGGCCCCATCGCGCCACCGTGAACTCGTGCTGCATCCTGTCTGAGTACCAACGCTCGATTGTCTTCACGAGGTCATCGTGGACAACGGGCTGGGTCTACGGCAAGGTCGAGGCGACATCGGCTTTTGGCCCGGTCGGGCCGGAACGGGAGGATGTGGGTGAGCAACCACTTGATCGGGCTACTCCTCGGAGCCGAGGAGGACTGGCCACGGGCGTTCGAGACGATCCAGAAGATGGTCGGGAAGATCACGCACGAGGGTGCCGAGCACTCGGTGTCCAGCGAACGTCTGTCGATCGAGCCGTTCCGGCTCGACGACCCTGTGCGGACCCCGCTGGTCATCGACCGGCTGGCCCACTGGTACTACCACCCTCGTGAGTGGCTGAAGAAGGCATCGCTGGTCAACAGCACCTATCTGCTGAACAGCCCCTTCACCTTCCAGTCGATGGAGAAGCACAGCGCGTACTGCGCGATGGTGCGGCTGGGTCTGAAGGTGCCGGCGACCACGCTGGTGCCCTACAAGAACCCGATAGACAACGTGCGCTGGGCGTACACCGCCGAGAAGTACAACCAGTCCTTCGACCTCGACCAGATCGCCGAGGAGCTGGGCTACCCGCTCTACATGAAGCCGTTCGACGGAGGCGGCTGGCGTGGCGTGTCCCGGATCAACGACCGTGGGGACCTGCACCGCTCCTACGACGAGTCGGGGGAGATGCTGATGCATCTCCAGGCCACGATCGACTTCGAGCACTTCGCCCGGGCCCTGTCCATCGGACCGGAGACGATGGTGATGGATTTCCGGCCCGAGCAACCGATGCACAACCGCTACGCGGTGACCCACGACTTCCTCTCCGAGGAGGCCGGCTGGCAGACAGCAGCGGTCAGCCGGATCGTCAACGCGTTCTTCCAGTGGGAGTTCAACTCGGCGGAGATGCTGGTCGTGGGCGACGAGGTCTATCCGATCGACTACGCCAACGCGTGCCCCGATGTGGCGCTGACGTCGCTGCACTACTACTTCCCTTGGGCGATCAAGGCACTGGTGCGCTGGTCGACGTTCTGCGTGGTGACGGGTCGCAAGGCCAACGTGGACCTGGAGACCGCTCGCTACTTCGCGATCGCCGACGACCCGGGACCGACGTACGAGGAGAAGATGCGGTCCTACCTGGCGATCGCTGACGAGTACTTCGACAGCGACAGGTACTTTGAGTGGTGCGCCGAGCACCTGCCACACCTCGACGAACAGGTCTGGGACTGGGTCTCCTCCGACGACTTCGACCGGCTGCTCCGGAAAACGGTGCAGTCGACGTACCCGGCCCACGAGCAGGAGGAGTTCGTCGCCCACTTCAGGGGCCTCATGGACATGTGGATCAAGGACAACGCCAAGCACGAGGCTTCCTGATCGGGCCCTGAGTCACTCCGCTCTTGAGGATTAATGTGAGCGAGTGATCTCGACGCGCGGGTTCATCGCAGCTCTGGCGCTGTTCCTGGTGACGTGCGTGGTGGCCGGCTGGGTGCTCGCGACCCGTCTCGGGCCCTGAGCAACGACGTAGGTGGTCGAGCAGCGAGCGAAGCGAGTGATCAGTCGAGACCACGCACCGCGACGGACGCGACAAACCGCGACCGCGGGAGGCAGCCGGTCGAGACCGACCGCGGTCACGCCGTGGGGTCTCGACTGGCCGCTCGCGACCCGTCTCGTGCCCTGAGCAACGACGTAGGTGGTCGAGCAGCGAGCGAAGCGAGTGATCAGTCGAGACCACGCACCGCGACGGACGCGACAAACCGCGACCGCGGGAGGCAGTCGGTCGAGACCGACCGCGGTCACGCCGTGGGGTCTCGACTGGCCGCTCGCTGGCGCTCGCTGCTCGACCATCTATGCGTTGATCTTCGCCGCGTGTTCGCCGCCCTTGGTGGTTGAGCTGGGAGCAACGACGTAGGTGGTCGAGCAGCGAGCGAAGCGAGTGATCAGTCGAGACCACGCACCGCGACGGACGCGACAAACCGCGACCGCGGGAGGCAGTCGGTCGAGACCGACCGCGGTCACGCCGTGGGGTCTCGACTGGCCGCTCGCTGGCGCTCGCTGCTCGACCATCTATGCGTTGATCTTCGCCGCGTGTTCGCCGCCCTTGGTGGTTGAGCTGGGAGCAACGACGTAGGTGGTCGAGCAGCGAGCGAAGCGAGTGATCAGTCGAGACCACGCACCGCGACGGACGCGACAAACCGCGACCGCGGGAGGCAGCCGGTCGAGACCAACCGCGGTCACGCCGTGGGGTCTCGACTGGCCGCTCGCTGGCGCTCGCCAGCGAGCGAAGCGAGTGATCAGTCGAGACCACGATGCGTAGGCCGGGCTCACGCCAGGCGTCGTACGGCGCTCTCGATCTGCTCCGGCGACAACACGTGTTCGACCGCCATCGCCACGGCTCCGTCCAGGGCGGCGCTGCCCCCGGCCGACGGGACGATGCGAAGGTGCTGGGTGGCCAGCGGCATCGACCGCCGGTACACGACCTCGCGGATCCCGGCCAGGAGATGCTCACCGGCTCCGGCCATCCGGCCACCGATCACCATGACCGCTGGGTTGAACAGGTTGACGAGCGTCGCCAGCACGTCGCCGAGGTCGCGACCGGCCTGTCGGACGACCTGGATCGCGGAGACGTCGCCCGCCCGGACGAGGTCGACGACAGCCTGAGGCGTCGGGGCGTCCACACCCGCCTCAGTGAGTGCCGCGGCGAGGGCGGGTCCGGCGGCGACCGCCTCGAGACAGCCGTTGTTGCCGCAGCGGCACTGGACGTCGTCGGCTCGAGGGACGCGCACGTGACCGAGGTCCCCCGCGGTGCCCTGGGCGCCGCGCTGCAGTACGCCGCCGGAGATGAGCCCGGAGCCGATACCGGTGGCCACCTTGACGAAGACGAGGTCCTGCACGTCCGGGAAGACGGTACGCCGCTCGCCGAGCGCCATGATGTTCACGTCGTTGTCGATCAGCACCGGCACCGGGTGGTCCTGCTGGACGCGTCCCGGGACGTCGTACCGGTCCCACCCGGGCATGATCGGCGGGTTGATGGGCCGCCCGCTGGAGTGCTCCACCGGCCCCGGCAGCCCGATGCCGATCCCGGCGAGCTCCTCGGCTGCCCTCCTCTGGCGATCGAGCATGGCGGTGATGCTCCGGCTCACAAAGGACAGGACGGCCTCGGGTCCCTCCGCCACGTCCAGCAGGGCCGATTCGCGGTCGAGCACCTCCCCGGACAGGTCCGCGAGCACGATCCCCACGTGGCTGGCCCCGACGTCGACGCCTGCGACCACACGCGCCTGGGGGTTCAGCGCGAACAGTGACGGTGGGCGCCCACCCGTGGAGGTGCCCCCGCGAGGCGCCACCAGACCGAGCCGCATCAGCTCGTCGACGCGTGCCGCGACCGTGGACCGGGCCAGACCGGTCGTCTGCGCGAGCTCCGCTCGGGTCCATGCGCGCCCGTTGCGCAGCAGGTCGAAGACGTCGGTTGCAGCGTGCACGGCGACATCCAACCACGAAATCGACGCCTTTTCAGTTTTCACGTGCAACTTTTGTCTGTGCCTCGACAAAAGTGGTTGGGCGGTGTAACAGTTAGCCCGTGCTGAGCGATGACGTCGTGAGCGCCCCCGCCGAGACGGACCGCCGTGGTCCCGTCCTCCGCGCCCGGGGCATCACCAAGGCCTTCCTCGGCAATGTCGTCCTCGAGGACGCCCACCTCGAGCTGCTGCCGGGCCAGGTGCACGGGCTCGTCGGGGAGAACGGCGCCGGCAAGTCCACGCTGATGAAGGTGCTGGCCGGCGTCTACCCCCCCGACGGCGGCACCATCGAGATCGATGGCGAGGAGCGGCACTTCACTCACCCGTTGCAGGCGCAGCACGCGGGTGTTTCCACGGTCTTCCAGGAGTTCAACCTGCTGCCGGACCGCACCGTCGCCGAGAACATGTACCTCGGCCGCGAACCGCGGCGGGGACCCCTGGTCGACACCGCCCGGATGGAGCGCGACACCGCTGAGCTGCTCCAGTCGCTCGGGGTCCTGGGCCTCGACCCTGGGGCGCGGGTGCGCACCCTTTCAGTCGCCGAGCAGCAGGTGGTCGAGATCGCCAAGGCGATCAGCTTCGAGGCCCGCATCATCTCGATGGACGAGCCGACTGCGGCTCTCGCCGATCACGAGGTCGAGCTCCTCTACTCCATCATCCGTCGCCTCACCGCACGCGGCGTCGCAATCCTCTACGTCTCCCACCGGCTGAAGGAGATCTTCGACCTCTGCGACACCGTCACCGTTCTCAAGGACGGACGCCTCGTGGCCACCCGTCCCGCCGCCGAGCTCGATGAGGCGAACCTGGTGCGGCTGATGGTCGGACGGACCATCTCCACCCTCTTCCCCCACCCGATTGAAGGCACCGAGCCCGGTGAGGTCAGGCTCCGGCTCGAGGGAGCCGGGAACGGCTACGTCGACGGGATCGACCTCGAGCTCCGCGGTGGCGAGATCGTCGGGCTGGCCGGGCTGCAGGGATCAGGCCGCACCGAGCTGCTCGAGGGCATCTTCGGAGCCCGCCCGTTCACGCGCGGCTCGGTCGAGGTCGGCGGGAAGGCCTTGCGGCTGCGCAGTCCGCGTGCCGCCGTACGAGCTGGGCTGGCGCTCGTCACCGAGGACCGCAAGGCCACCGGACTCGCTCTCAACCAGACGATCGCGACCAATGCCCTCGGTGTCGTCCGCGCGGCCTTCCCCCGTCGCACCGGCCAGGCTCGCGCGGCCATGCCGGGACTCCTCTCGTCCCTGGAGGTCTCGGCCCGCAGCATGGACCAGGAGGTGCAGTTCCTCTCCGGCGGCAACCAGCAGAAGGTGGTGCTTGCCCGCTGGTTGGGTACCGACCCGGAGGTGGTCCTGCTCGACGAGCCGACACGCGGCATCGACGTCGGCGCCAAGCGCGCCATCTACGACCTCATCCGCGACCTCGCGGCGCGCGACATGGCGGTGCTGATGGTCTCCAGCGAGCTGCCCGAGGTGATCGGCATGTCCGACCGGATCATCGTCATGCGCGACGGCCGCATCGCCGGCGAGCTGCCTGGCGGCGCCGAGGAGGTCGAGGTCCTCGGTCTCGCCACTGGCGCGTCGAGATCGGCGGAGGTCACTCCGTGAGCGGGATCGCACTCCCACGGACCGGGCGACCTCTGGGGACGACGGCCCTGGTGTACGTCGCACTCCTCGCCGTCATCGTGGTCGGCGCGGTGCTGACCGCGGTGGCCGACCGAAACTTCTTCAGCACTGGCAACGTGGTCTCGATCCTCACGCTCACCAGCACCCTGGGCCTCGTCGCGATCGGGCAGACCCTGGTCATCATCGCCGGGAGCCTGGACCTCTCGGTGCCTTACGTGATCAGCCTGGCGAGCATCGTGGGCGGCGGTGTGATGGCCGGACAGACCGGCAACATCGTGCCCGGCGTGCTGGCAGCGCTCGGGGTCTGCGCCGTGGTGGGTCTGGTCAACGGTCTGATCGTCACCAAGCTCGAGGTGCACGGCTTCATCGCAACGCTGGGTGTTGGCCTGATCATCAGTGGCTACCTGGCCACCGAGTACCAGGGCAACTTCGGATCGGCGCCCCGCGCGTTCCAGCTGGTCGGCATCACGCTCTTCGGGCCGGTCCCGCTCAGCACGTTGATCATGCTCGGCTGTGCAGCGCTCGGAGTGCTGATGCTCGCCCGCACTCGGCTCGGTCTGCACCTGTACGCGGTGGGGGGCGGCCGTGAGGTGGCTCGCCTTTCCGGCGTACGAGCGGACCTGCCGGTGATCGCCGCCCATGTGCTGTGCTCGGTGCTCTCAGGTCTCGCCGGCCTGCTGCTGCTCTCGCGCACCAGCGTCGGCAGCCCCACGATCGGGCTGCAGGGTGGCTACGACCTGATGTCGATCGCCGCCGTCGTCCTCGGCGGGACACTGCTCGCCGGCGGCCGCGGCTCGATCGTCGGCACGATCGGCGGCGTCGCGATCTTCGCCGTCCTCGACAACGTGATGAGCGTGATGGAGGTCAACTCCTTCCTGCAGGACGTGGTGCGAGGCCTGGTCATCGTCGTGGCGGTCGCGGTGTACGCACGCCGTGCGATCCCGCGAAGGCCCACGCGCTTCCCCATCCGCGCCAGCGCTGAGGGGGCCTCATGACCACCACTGCCGACGCCGTACCCACACGGCAGGCGCTCCCCGAGCACCACGGCTCGTCGCTGCGCCGATTCCTCGGCGGGTTGCTCACGCCGGGTGGAGCGGTGTTCGTGCTCGCGCTCGCGCTGCTGTTCGCCGTGGTGGCTTCCAACCCGGGCTTCGGCGAGCCGGACCGCCTCGTGCGCTTCCTCGCGCGCAGTGCGCCGATCGCGATCATCGCCATGGGCCAGTACTTCGTCATCGTGTCGGGCGAGTTCGACCTCTCGATGGGATCGATCATCGCCACCCAGGTCGTGATGGCCGGCAACCTCATCGGGCAGGACGACTCGAGGATCCTGCCGGTCATGCTCGCCATGCTGGTCGTCGGCGCACTCGTGGGCCTCGTCAACGGGCTCGCCACCACCGTGCTCGGCGTGCCGAGCTTCATCGTCACCCTGGGCACGATGCTCGCGCTGTCCGGTCTGGTCTTCTACCTCACCGGCGGAGCAGCCACCGGCAACCCGACCGAGAACTTCCGCAGCATCGGCCGGAGCGGGATCGAGGAAGTCCCGGTGGTTGGCCTGCTGCCCTACGCGCTGATCATCCTGATCGCAGTCGCGGTGTTCTCGGTCTGGCTGATGCGTCGTCCGTTCGGCCGTACGTTGATCGCCACGGGCGACAACCCGGATGCCGCAGCCGTCAGCGGCGCCACGGTGTGGTGGGTCAAGACGCAGGCGTTCATCCTGTCGTCGATGTCCGCGACCATCGCCGGGATCATCCTCGTGGGCCAGGCCGGCGTACACCCCTCCGTGGGCCGCGGCTACGAGTTCATCGCGATCACAGCGGTCGTTCTCGGCGGCGTCGTCCTCGGAGGTGGTCGCGGCTGGGTGCTGTCCGCTGCGGCAGGCGCCATCGCGCTGGACCTGCTGTTCACCCTCTTGAACTTCAACGACGTCCCGAGCACGTGGCGCAACACCGTTCAGGGCGTGATCATCATCGCCGCCGTCGCGCTCGCCGGTCGCGCCTGGCGGTCGGGCAACCGGCTGCCCAAGCCGCTGCGACGTCCCGAAGCCGACCCCGAGCCGGATGCCACTGCCACTACAACCTCCGCCGCGTCGTAGGACACCCATGACCCCGTCCACCCACTACAACCCGCCCGCCAGGGCACGAAACAGGAGTACGAGCCAAATGAGACGCATGAGAATTTCTGCCCTGGCTGCGGCTGTCGTCGCGGTCGTGACCCTGACCGCCTGTGGCTCGACCGACGACTCGGCGACGGTCGAAAAGAAGGAGGACGCCAGCGGTACCGACCAGAAGAAGGGCGAGTCGGGTGCCGAGTCGAAGTGGTTCGACCAGGCGCAGTACGACAAGCAGGAGGGGGAGCGTGACGCCACCTTCGAGGGCGACCCGGAGAAGCCCTACCTGCAGTACATCGACGGCGAGATGAGCGATACCTCGGGGTTCAAGGCGGCGGGTGCCAAGAAGACATGCTTCGCCAATGCCTCGATCAGCAACCCGTGGCGCCAGACCGGCTGGATCACGATGAACCAGCAGCTCAAGGTCCTCCAGAAGGACGGCGTGATCTCGCAGATGGAGACGCGCGACGCCGAGGACGACGACAACAAGCAGATCGCGGACATCGACTACTTCATCAAGGAAGGCAAGTGCGACGTCTTCGTCATCTCGCCGAACTCGACCGCGGCAATGACGCCCGCCGTCCAGCGCGCGTGTGACACGAAGAAGCCGGTGATCGTGTTCGACCGCGGCGTGGAGACCGACTGTGCCACCACCTTCATCCACCCGATCGGTGGCTTCGCCTGGGGCATCGACACGGCCAACTTCCTCGTGGACAACCTCGATGAAGGCGACAAGGTCGTGGCCCTGCGAATCCTGCCGGGCGTGGATGTGCTCGAGAACCGCTGGGCCGCGGCGGACAAGATCTTCGCGGATGAGGGCATCGAGGCCGTCGACTACTTCACCGGTGCCGACCCCGCCGAGATCAAGAAGATCATCTCCGACGAGCTCGCCAAGGGAGACGTCCACGGCATCTGGATGGACGCGGGCGACGGTGGCGTCGCTGCCATCGAGGCCTTCGAGGACGCCGGCGCCGACCTTCCCGTGATGACGGGCGAGGACGAGATGAGCTTCATGCGCAAGTGGAAGGAGACGGGTCTCACCGGTCTGGCTCCGGTGTACTCCAACTTCCAGTGGCGTACGCCGCTCCTCGCGGTGCAGAAGATCTTCGCCGGCGAGGAGGTGCCGAAAGAGTGGGTGCTCCCGCAGGTGCCGATCACCGAGGAGGAGCGCGACACCTTCCTCGAGGAGAACGAGGGAATGCCCGACGGTCACTACGCCAAGTTCGGTGGCGAGGACCTGCCCGGCTACCCGGAGATCTGGCAGAAGCGCGTGATGCCGTAAGGCCACACGACGGGCCTGCCAGTATTCACTCCGGCAGGCCCGTCCGCGCCTGCTTCCGCGACCGTCGCCGCCCGAGAGGAGTGCCAATGCGGTCCATCGGCGTCAACACCTGGGTGTGGACCTCACCCCTCACCGACGCGGATGCGCCAGCCCTGCTCGAGCACGTGGCAGCACTCGGCTTCGACGTCGTCGAGCTTCCGCTCGAGCAGCCCGGTGACCTGTCGGCGAAGACGTTGCGTCCTGTGCTGGACGCGACCGGGCTGGCCCCTTCAGTGGTGGGGGCGATGGCCCCGGGGCGCAACCTGGTGGCCGCACCCGCCGCGGAGGTCTCGACGACGCAGGACTACCTGCGGGCGTGCGTGGACCTGGCACACGAGATCGGTGCGCCGGCTGTGTGCGGTCCGTTCTACGCCGCAACCGGTCGCGTCTGGCGCATGAGCGGGCCCGAGCGCGAGGCGGCGTACGCCGAGCTGCGGGAGCACCTCGAGCCAGTTGTTGACCACGCTCGCGCGGCCGGCGTACATATCGGGATCGAGCCGCTCAACCGCTACGAGACGTCGCTGGTCAACACTGTCGCCCAGGGCCTGGACGCCCTCGGCGACCTGCTGCAGCCCCACCTCGGCCTGGCCCTGGACAGCTACCACCTCAATATCGAGGAGCGGGACAGTGCAGCCGCCGTACGCGCGGCCGGGGACCACCTTGTCCATGTCCAGGTCTGTGGCAACGACCGCGGCGCTCCAGGTGGCGACCAGACCGACTGGCCGGGCATCCTGCAGGCTCTCGACGACGTGGACTACGACGGGCCGCTCGTGATCGAGAGCTTCACCGCCGACAACGCCTCCATCGCGACGGCCGCCTCCATCTGGCGACCGCTCGCTCCCACGCAAGACGACCTCGCCACCACCGGACTGCGCTACCTGCGCAGCCTCTCGAACGGAGAATCCCTGTGAACGCATCCGAAACGCCGGCTCTCGGCGTCGCCCTCGTTGGCCACTCCTTCATGGGGAAGGCCCACTCCAACGCCTGGCGCAACGTCCGCGCCTTCTATCCAGACGTGCCGCCCGTCGCCCAGCGGGTGCTGGTGGGCAGGGACGGGGAGCGGGCGGCGGCCGCTGCGCGCCAGTACGGCTGGGACGAGGTCGTCACCGACTGGCGGTCCGTGCTCGAACGCGACGACATCCACATCCTCGACATCTGCACTCCCGGACACCTGCACGCCGAGATGGCACTGGCAGGGCTCGCAGCCGGCAAGCACGTGCTGGTCGAGAAGCCGCTCGCGAACTCGGTGGCCGAGGCGGAAGCGATGGCGTCCGCCGCGGAGGCCGCCGCCGCCTCTGGGGTGTTCTCGACGGTCGGCTTCAACTACCGGCGCGTTCCGGCCCTGGCCCTCGCCAAGCGCCTGATCGCGGACGGGCGTATCGGCGTGATCCGCCACGTCCGCATCGCCTATCTCCAGGACTGGCTCGCTGACGCCGAGGCTCCGATGACGTGGCGCCTGCGCCGCGAGACCGCAGGATCCGGGGTCATCGGTGACCTCGCCTCGCACGCCGCCGACCAGCTCGGCTTCCTGACCGGGCAGCAGATCACTGGGGTGAGCGGCCACCTGACCACCTTCGTGGAGGAGCGCCCGGGCGAGTCGGGCCTCGAACCCGTCACCGTCGACGACACCGCCTGGGCCACGTTGCGAACCGACGGCGGCGTGATCGCCAGCCTCGAGGTGACGCGAATGGCAACCGGCCGCAAGAACTCGCTGCAGATCGAGCTGTTCGGCTCCCAGGGGTCGATCGCCTTCGACATGCAGTCGCTCAACGAGCTCCGGGTGTACGACGCACTCGACCGGGCCGGCACGACGCTTACCGTCGGTGGCGCATCTGTCCTCGTCACCGAGCCCGAACACCCCTACCTGGCCGCGTGGTGGCCGACGGGTCACGGGCTGGGATGGGACCACACGTTCACCAACCAGGCCGCGGACTTCCTCACCGCCATCGCGACCGGGACCCCGCCCACGCCCAGCTTCGCCGACGGGCTCGGCGTACAACGGGTGCTCGCCGCCATCGAGGAGAGTGCGGCACAGGACGGCCGCACGGTGCCCGTGTCACACTCCCTCGCGACCGAGCTCCCCTGACCCGAGGAGGTCTCATGACTCGCCCCTTCACGCTGTTCACCGGCCAGTGGGCCGACCTGCAGCTCGATGAGGTTGCCGGTCTCGCCGCCGCCTGGGGGTACGACGGGTTGGAGATTGCGGTCTCCGGAGAGCACCTCGACGCCTGGCGCTGGGACGACGACGACTACATCGCCGAGCGGCTCGGCGTACTCGAACGGCACGGCCTGAAGGTGTGGGCGATCTCCAACCACCTCAAGGGGCAGGCCGTCTGCGACGACCCGATCGACGAGCGCCACCGCGACCTCGTCGGCTCCCATGTGTGGGGTGACGGCGATCCGGAGGGTGTCCGTCAGCGGGCGGCCGAGGAGCTGCAGCACACCGCCCGACTGGCCCAGCGGCTCGGCGTCGACACGGTGGTTGGCTTCACCGGCAGCTCGATCTGGCCCTACGTCGCGATGTTTCCGCCGGTGCCGGCTGAGCGGATCGAGGCCGGCTACCAGGACTTCGCCGACCGATGGAACCCGATCCTCGACGTCTTCGACGAGTGCGGCGTTCGGTTCGCCCACGAGGTGCACCCCTCGGAGATCGCCTACGACTACTGGTCGACCGTGCGTACCCTCGAGGCCATCGACCACCGCCCGGCGTTCGGCTTGAACTGGGACCCCAGCCACATGGTCTGGCAGGGCCTGGACCCGGTCACCTTCATCACCGACTTCGCCGACCGGATCTACCACGTGGACTGCAAGGACACCCGGATGCGCATGGGCGGCGGCCGCAACGGCATCTTGTCCTCGCACCTTCCGTGGGGACACCCGCGTCGCGGCTGGGACTTCGTCTCCACCGGACGTGGCGACGTACCGTGGGAGGACTGCTTCCGCGCCCTCGCTGCCATCGGGTACGACGGGCCCATCTCGGTGGAGTGGGAGGACGCCGGCATGGACCGCCTCCATGGTGCTCCCGCTGCGCTCGCCTACCTGCGCGAGCTGGACTTCCCGCCCGCCACCACGGCCTTCGACGCTGCTTTCAAGCAGGACTAGTGTCCCTCGCGCGAAGTTCGCAAGATAAGTCGTGCTTCCAGTGCGTGCATCGCAAGGCGGCGGCGCGAAGGCAGACTGGACGTCTTTTGAGCGTCGCCAACGCAGCGAGGTGCGTGCTGGGTGCGCGAATTATGCCGCGGACTTCGCGTGTGGGGCACTAGGGCAACCCTCGGCCGCGCCACGTCCCGCTCCCATGTCACACAATGCCGGGCTGTCTCGTCTTCATGGCAACAGACAGCGCCGGATTGGGAGGATGACGTGATGCGAGTTTTCGTTGCAGGCGGGACCGGGGTCATCGGACGCCGCTTGGTGCCGCAGTTGCTGGCGCGTGGCCACGAGGTGACCGCGACCACGACGAGCGCGGACAAGCTGGGTCTGCTGGCGGAGCTCGGTGCCAAGGGCATCGTGATGGATGGCCTGGATGCGGCGTCGGTCGGCGAGGCGGTGGCCGCGGCCCAGCCGCACGCGATCGTGAACCAGATGACGGGCCTTTCCGAGGCGCACGCCGGCAAGCCCAACCTGCGGAGGGCCGACCGCTTCTTCGCTGCCACCAACCGGCTCCGCAGCGAGGGGATCGACCACCTGCTGGCCGCGGCCGAGGCGACCGGGGTCTCCCACGTCGTCGCGCAGGGCCACGCCAGCATGAACGGGATCCGCAACGGCGGATGGGTCAAGACCGAGGAGGACCCGCTGGAGGTGATCGAGGGGACGAAGGCGATCAACCACCTCGAGGACGTGGTCGTCAGGGCCGGCGGCGCGGTCCTGCGCTACGGCGGGTTCTACGGGGCGGGCGCCCATGACGATCAGGTGAAGCTCGTGCGGAAGCGCCTGCTCCCGCTCGTCGGGGGCGGCACCGGCTACGTCTCGTGGGTGCACGTCGACGACGCTGCAAACGCCACCGTCCTGGCGATGGAGCAGAGGGCCAAGGGCGTGTTCAACATCGTCGACGACGAGCCGGCACCGGGCAGCGTGTGGCTGCCCTACCTCGCGGAGTGCGTCGGGGCCAAACCGCCGCGTCGGGTTCCCGAATGGCTGGTCCGGCTGCTGGCCGGCGAGATGGCGGTGGGAATGATGACCGAAGGGCGTGGCTTCTCCAACGCCAAGGCCAAGCGCGAGCTCGGCTGGGAGCTGCGCTATCCGTCGTGGCGACAGGGTTTCAAGGCGGAGCTGTCTACAGCGGGGCGCACGTGACCAGGGGCGAGGAGTTCGAGGGGCTCCGGTCGCTCCTCTTCGCGATCGCTTACCGGATCCTCGGCAGCGTGGCCGAGGCCGAGGACGCCGTACAGGAGACCTGGCTGCGCTACGAGGCCTCCCCGACACAGCCAGCCTCGACCAAGGCGTTCCTCTCCGCCGTGGTCACGCGGGTCTCGATCGACGTACTGCGATCAGCACGCGTGCGGCGGGAGGAGTACGTCGGTCAGTGGCTGCCCGAGCCATTGCTCAATGACCCGTATGAGGATCCGGCGCGGTCGGCTGAGCTGGCCGACTCGTTGTCGATGGCGGCGCTGCTGCTGCTCGAGCGGCTCAGCCCGCTCGAACGGGCGGTCTTCGTGCTGCGTGACGTGTTCGGGTACGACTTTCCCGAGATCGCTTCGGCGGTCGGCAGATCCGAGGCGGCGTGCCGCCAGCTCGCCGTACGGGCGCGACGCCACATGGACGACGGGCGCCCCCGGTTCGAGGCGGACCTCAGGGAACGCGAGGAGCTGGCGGCGCGGTTCTTCGATGCGTTTCGGGAGGGCGACGTCGGCGGACTCAGGGAGCTGCTCGCTGCCGACGTACAGATGGTCGGCGACGGAGGAGGGAAGGCCCCTGCGTTCGCCAACAGCGTGGTCGGCGTCGACAACGTGGCCCGCGTGCTCGCCTCGGTCCTCCCGCTGCTCGCCCGGATCGGCGCGAGGGTGGAGCCACGCGAGGTGAACGGCCAGCCTGGCGGGATCCTTCGCGATCGCGACGGCAAGGTCGCGGGCACGCTGGTGCTCGACGTGCTCGACGGCCGGATCCAGACGATCCGCTCGGTGGTCAACCCCGACAAGCTCGGGCACGTGGGTCCCCTGGCGGACGGCTGGGCGTTCGCTCGCGAGGTGAAGGAGGCCCGCCGGCTCAAGGACTGACCCCGGCTCGTTGGCTCGTTAGTCCCGGTCAATCGGCAGGTCCGACAACCTCGGACGGATGCCGAATGATCGGGACTATCCGGTTCCTACCTCCTCGACTGATCCGCCTTCCCGCGGCTCACCGGACCGGCCAGCCGGGCGACACGACACTTCCCCCGGCGTAGCGTCGTTCTAGAGAGGCGCATCGTTGCCACTGACTGCGACTTCCCATCCGAGCCGTTGACCAGGACGGCGTGAGGTGGGACTGCCGGTCAGCCAGAACCAGGGGATCTAGTGCCCAAGACTGATGAGGGAGCCCGCCCAGCGCACGTTGCCTCATGGCTGGGAGTGGCCGGCACGGTGGTCGTCGGGGCCGGTATCGGCCTGCTGGTGTTTCTCACGCTGGTGGGCGTACTCATCGACAGCGATGTGAACGCCACCATCGTGTTGTGGGTCTGTGTCCTGCTCATGTTGGGCGTGGCAGCGGCGCTGTGGCGGACGCACAACCGCTACTGGCGCGGTCTGGCGTTCGGGCTGTCAGGGTTTTGGCTCGGCCTCATCCTGTGGCTCATGGTGGCGGCACTTTTTTCGAGTCCGGGCATGAGCACGGAGGAGATGGATGAGGAGAGGGCGTCGATCCTGGCGTCCGGCAAACCGGCCTACTACCTCGGCGAGGAGGCCGAGGGTCACGACCTGGAATGGGTCTACCCCAACGGGGACGCCGGGGCGGAGGGCTATCAGTTTGGGTACGGCACGAAATGTGAAGGCGGGGACAGCGGTTGCAACTCCTATATCGACGTGTCCACGTTTTCGTTGGCTCGCGGCTACCTCAACCCGTACTACTGCGCCCCTTTCGAGTCCGTACTCGGTGTGCCCGCCGTGACGCAGGACGGAACGCTGGTGCTCTTCACCGGGAGCTCGATGATCATCATTCACGAGCTGGACACCGATGACGATCACCACGGTGAGGTGGCGTTGGCACGAAAGTTACGACCGCTGGGTCAGACAAAGGTAGTGACGGCCCTGCCGCCACCGACCCCGGCCGTCGGGAAGATCATCGAACAGCGCTGCGGACAGAATCCCTGACACCCGGCAACGCCGCGCGTCCCTGGGAACAGCCGGGTTGTCGAGCGCCTGTCGATGGGTTCCCAATGCGCACAGACATCGGCATGCACACGCGCGGAGGCAGATGTGGACGTGTTGCGTCACCTCAATGCGGGCGCACCGTGTGCTGCGCGTCCGCCCATCGTGCAACGCGGCCGACCACGATGGCTCCGATTCCGACGAGCTGGGCGACCAGTCCCGTGGAGTACGCCTCTGTGTGCAGGCACACGAGAGCGGTAAGAAATGCTGCGATTGCCACCAGGTTAGAAATCGAGTCGAGTCTGTCGAGCGCGGTCCGTGGTTCCGTCAGGCGGGACCACAACGACTTCTTCTCGACGACCCCGCGGTGGCCGCGCGGCTGTCGGCTACCGGGTGGCTTCACGTGCGCAGGCTAGTCGCTGGCCGCCGACAGAGGGTCATTTGGACGAGAGCAGATCGGCATCTGCTCGTGTGCCGACCTGCACCTCCCTGCGTCGAGTGGCGACCTGTCATGATCTATGTGTGGGAGGTGTGAGCATCGCTGACTCGTCGGTCCGAGCGCTCGATGGTTCTGGGGAGCGCGCTGGGCCGGCCTGACGGGAGGACCCCGCGTGAGTCGTCGGGCCACTCCTTTCCCGGATGTGACGAGGACCTGGGGACATGAGCCGGCGCACAGTCATCTCCCGTGACGGGACCCGGCTCTCGTGCTGGTCCAACGACGGCGCAGGCGTGCCCGTCGTTCTGAGCAACGGGCTCGGCGCTCCGGTCGAGGCGTGGCCGGAGGTTATCGACCAGGTGGACACCTATCGGGTCGTCAGCTGGGACCATCGGGGTCTGGGCGGGTCGGAACGCCCCGGTGACGAGGCCCGTATCACCGTGGCAGACCACTCGGACGACATGACGGCGGTCATGGACGCATTCGGCATCGATGCCGCGATCATCATCGGATGGTCGCTCGGGGTGAATGTGGCGTTCGACTTCGCGCAGCGGCATCCGCAGCGGGTGGCCGGGGTGCTGGCCGTCGGCGGCGTACCGGGTGGAAGCTTCTCCGCCCTGTTCCACCCGCTACCGCGGGCGCTACGACCGGGCGCCGGTCGCATCAGCGCGCATCTGCTCCGCTACATCGGGCCTGTCCTGTCCAAGGTCATCGACGGCGTACCAGGATCACCGGACGGGAAGTTCGCTCGGCACGGGCTCTCCGCGATCGGGCTCAACGCAAGGCATTTCGCGACGCTCGTCCACGTCCTCCGTGTCTTCGCCAAGCACGACTGGGATTGGTACTCACGCCTGGTGAAGGCGAGCGGCGAGCACGAACTGATCGACCTTCGCTTCGTGAAGTTCCCGGTGACGTTCATTGCAGGCACATGGGACTCGATCTCCTCCGCCGATGACGTGCAGGCTGCGAGCCGGCGCGTGCCCGGGAGTCGGTACGTCGAACTTGACGGAACGCACTACGTTCCCTTGCAGTTCCCGTTGGTGATGGGCTCAGAACTCGGCCTGCTGGTGGAACGCTCGGTACTCGGGCGCGGATTCTCGTTGGAGTAGCGAGCCTGCTGCCCGTCGAGGAAACACGCCACCGCATGCGCCAGTGCCGGCGCCGGCCGGGGCCGCTGCAAGTCGTGGCCGGCAGGAAGTGTCATCAGGCGCGCCCCGGGGATCCTGTTCGCGAGCACCCGACTGTTCACCGGCGGAACCACCCTGTCCTGGTCCCCACAGGCCACCAGGGTGGGCACCTGGATCGCGCCGAGGAACGGGATGCTGGACCACGTCATGAAGGCGAACGCATGGAACACCGTTCCGAGCGTGTCCGGCCGAGGCCAAAGCATTGGTTCGGACAGGGCCAGAAGCCTCTGCAGCGGCGGGACGCGCCAACCGGGAGGGGTGGCACCGACGCCACATGACGTTGAGACCAGAACCAGACGACGCACCCGTGTGGGGGCGTCGAAGGCAAGCTGCTGCGCCACCGCGCCACCGTGGGAGAACCCCACCACGTCGGCCGCCTCGTGGCCCAGATGGTCGAGCACCGCCGCCGCAAGCCGCGCAAGCCTCGGAATAGACATCGGCAGGAAGGTTCGCGGGCTGCGTCCCACACCCGGAGCATCGAAGCTGATGAGCGTTCGGCCGGTGATCCCCTGGGTGAAGGGTCGCCAGCTCTCCAACGGCCGGGTCAAACCGTTGAGCAACAGCACCGGGGCGCCGGCACCGGCCACCCGCAATCGGACCCGCACCCCCGCGACGGCAACCAGCCCGTCGTACGGTGCGCGCCCCACCTCAGTCACCGGGTCTGGCGGGCCGTACCGCTCCACGGGTCCTCGAGAGGCGCCGCGTCCATGCACAGGCTGATCTTGGTCGACGGCCGGGCGCCTCAAGCCATTCACTCAAGGTCTCCTTCCGGCTGCTGTGCATCCGGCAGCCTCCAGTGCTGCGCGTGGTGGCGGCAGGCAGGCGAGGTGGACGCTGGCACCGTGGGTAGTTTGTCACATTCGAGAGGTCGTGCCTTGCCTATTGGACCGCATTGGTGAACCGTCTCGGGCGAACTGCCTCATCGTGTCAGCCATCGCGCAGCGACGCGTCGCGCCCTTGATTCCGGGGGCCGGCGTGCAGACGTTGAGGGATCGGGTCGGCGGCTCGGTGGTGAGTGGAGTTGTAGCCCGTGACTGTCGCGAGTCCAGAGCCGAGCGTCGGTGCCCTCGTGGGTGCCGGCGTTCTTTGTGCTGTCTCCCCGCGCCGAAGGCGCGCTTGACGAAGAGAAGAAAGTTCTCACCGAGCGGACAACCGCGTCGCACCGTTGTTGGCGCAGCGGGGGTGCCCCTCACGGAGCGGATCGTGGACGCGCCTCAGAACGTCCTGCCGAGATGCCGATGTTGTCAACGGCGAGGCTTGGCCGCAAGCAGGACCGTCAACGGGCCTCCACGGTCACGGACGTAGGTCGCGTAGTCCACGAAGTGACGTCGACGCTCCAAGTAGTGCGGATAGTGCTCGAAATGCCAACGACACCCCTCGTGAAGACAGCGTGATCTTCGAGACCAATTCGGTGACGCGGACCATCGTGCGGATCAAGGGACATGGCCTGGTGGCCAACCGGGTGAAGTCGAGAGCCTCTGAGCGCGGCCTGTTGCTGCCACCATGGTGCGTCGAGCTGCTTCGTGCACGTCGGGTGCGGCCGGGCGGTTTCGACGGCCCGGTGTTCCCGGACGCTCGGGGCGGCTGGCGCGACCGCAGCAACGAGTTGAGTCGTTCCGACAGGTGCGTCTGGGATCTGACTTCGAGTGGGTGAAGACGCACACCTATCGCAAGACGGTGCGACATTGCTCTACCAGAGCGGTGCGAGCGCGCGGATGATTGCCGACCAACTGGGGCACTCTCGGGTCTCGATGACGCAGGACGTCTACCTGGGTCGCCGGGCGAGCAACGCTGGCAACCTCGGCGCGCTGGAGGCGTACAACCCGGACCTGTCGCTGCCCGGGGCGAGTGATGAGGACGACCGGTGAACGTCGGCATCCGTCACAACATTCGTCACAATAGGACGCTTCTAGCGGTGTTCGAGGTGGTGCTCGGGTCGCTGACCTGCAGGTTTGTGGGCCCCGTGGGACTCGAACCCACAACCCGCGGATTAAAAGTCCGCTGCTCTGCCAATTGAGCTAGAGGCCCTCTGGTTCCGCCTTGATCCACCGATGCCAGGGCGGAACCCATCTGCAGCTGCCAGGGCCCTGCTGGAGGGACCGGAAGGCATGCGCGGACACGGTACCGGGAGACGTCCTTGTCCGCTCCGGGGCGTGTTCTCGGTTGCCAGGCGAGCGGTTGCCGGCAGGCGTTTCTGGGCTGCGGAGCCTGCTGCGATGGTGCTGCACGATCCGCGTGAAGTGGCTGGCCTTCACGTGGCGCGTACCGATGACGGTCGTGTGGCCGTCCGGCCGGGCGAGGGTTGTTCTCCAGCTGGGCGAACCGGGCTGTTTGCCGAGCACTACCCGGGTTTCCGGGTCGCGGAGGTTGAAGTATTCCTCGCGAGATCCGCGAGCCACTTCGAGGACACCGTCACGGATGGAGACGACGGGGGGCGTCCAGCTCGCGAGTGCCCATCCCGCCACTGCGGCCACGGCGGCCACGGCGGCAAGCACCAGTACGGCGCAGAACGTGTAGCTGTGCAGTTCTGAGGGGGTGTACTCGACGAAGTCCGGGATCTGCGCGTCTGGGGCCTTGGGGTGGATCCAACCCGGGTCCGCGGAATCCTCGGCGTCGGACCCGGCCACGGACTCCTCCTCTGCCCTGGGCGCGGGCGCGTGCAGGCGTCCCCGGAACGTACGGCGGTAGATCGAGGCCGGTCAATGCCGCGTGCCCGGGCAACGGGTCGAGCGCTGAATCGTGGTGTCCACCTCGATCCGGCGACGCTGTGACCGGGTCAATGACCTACCTCTTGAGGCGGTCCCCAGCGCCTGGTGAGCGTGAACGAAGGGTGAACTACCAGGGGGTGGCTCGCGTTTCCTCCCAAGATTGGTAGGCTCGTAGAGCAGGGTGCAAGTTCCAGCGGTTTCATGACGCTTGTTGGAGTTTGTGGTCCAACGGCGTTTCTTCTCTTTGCTACATGGCTTGCGAGGCGGGACGGCGTATCACCCGCACTCTGCAGAGGTCGCCGAAGTGGCGGACTCAAGCCATCAGTAACAGGAGAAATAGAGACATGGCACAAGGCACCGTGAAGTGGTTCAACGCTGAGAAGGGCTTCGGCTTCATCGCCCAGGAGAACGGCGGCGACGACGTCTTCGTTCACTACTCGGCCATTCAGTCACAGGGCTACAAGTCCCTCGACGAGAACCAGAAGGTCGAGTTCGACGTCACGCAGGGCCCCAAGGGCCCGCAGGCGGAGAACGTGCGCGCCATCTGACGCACGCACAGCAATGAGGGGGCTCCGACTGGCAACGGTCGGAGCCCTCTTCTGTTTCAAATGTTTCAAAGCCCGCCGTGTTACCTCGGGGTAGGGCATGGTTGTCCTTCCCACTGTCCACATGGTGGTTTCCACACGTCTCGCTGGGGGTACAAACTGGATGAGCATTCAAGCAGGATCCGGGGAAGGGGACTTGAGGCGTGGACCCGTTTGACGTGCGCCTCGAGGATGACGAGCTCCTCAACGAGGTGGAGTTGACGGCCAACCTGATCGTGGCCGCCAACCAGTCCGAGGTGCACATGTCCCTCACCCAGATCGACGAGATCCTAGGTGTGATCCCGCAACCCCGCTCAGGCGACTGAAGCCTCCGCGGACCGGTCTGCGCGTCCTTGACCCCCCGGCGACGCTACCTTCATCTCAAGGTGTAGTTCACTAGGCGTGCGCCACGCCCCAGATTGCACGTACGGCGCGCGTACGACCTAGCATGTGCACGTTCTGTCCTCCTCAGCAGGAGTTAATCGTGGCCCTGAGCTTCAAGCCCGTCGACAACGCTTTCTATGAACTGTTCACCAAGTCGGCAACGCACCTCGTCGATGGCGCCGCGATCCTGGCGGAGATGCTCGGGGACACGGCTGACCGCGTAGCGATCGCGTCGCGGATGCGGGACGCCGAGCACCAGGCCGACGAGATCACGCACGAGATCGCGAAGAGGGTGAACGCCACCTTCGTCACACCGTTCGACCGCGAAGACATCTATGCGCTCGCGTCCGGGCTCGACGACGTCATGGACTTCATGGAAGAGGCCGTCGACCTGACCATGCTCTACGAAGTGGCGGCGCTGCCCGCGGAGCTGGCTGAGCAGGTCGAAGTACTCCAGCGGTGCGCTGAGCTCACTGCCGAGGCGATGCCGCGGTTGCGTGCCATGAAGGGCCTCGACGAGTACTGGATCGAGATCAACCGGCTGGAGAACGCCGGTGACAAGAGCTACCGCCGCATCCTCGCGAAGCTGTTCAGCGGCCAGTACGAGGCCCTGGAGGTGCTCAAGCTCAAGGACATCGCAGACTCGCTCGAGGACGCAGTCGACGCCTTCGAGAAGGTCGCGAACATCATCGAGCAGATTCACGCCAAGGAGTCCTGAGCGGTGGAGCTCGCCATCGTCATCGCCGTAGTCGCGGTTGCCCTCATCTTCGACTACACCAACGGCTTCCACGACGCGGCGAACGCCATCGCGACCTCCGTCTCGACCCGGGCCTTGACTCCGCGCGTGGCACTGCTCATGGCCGCGGTGATGAACTTCGTGGGAGCGTTCCTGGGTCAGAAGGTGGCCAGCACCGTCAGCGACACCATCAGACCCGGGTCCGGCAGCCACGGAATGGTCATCGTGATGGCGGGCCTGGTCGGCGCCATCACCTGGAACCTGATCACCTGGTACTTCGGGTTGCCGTCATCCTCATCGCACGCGCTCATCGGTGGCCTCGTCGGTTCGGCACTGACCGCAGGCGTCTTCGTGAACTGGGCGACGGTGTTGGAGAAGGTCGTCATCCCCATGGTTGTCTCGCCGCTGGTCGCCTTCTCGCTCGGTTTCGGGGCGATGGTGCTGATCATGTGGCTGTTCCGCAACCAGTCGCCGGCGAGAGTCGGGCGTGGCTTCCGGCTCGCGCAGTCGCTCTCGGCTGCAGCGATGGCGCTGGGTCACGGTCTGCAGGACGCCCAGAAGACCATGGGTGTGATCTTCCTGGCCTTGGTCACCGCCGGGTACGTCAACACCGGCGATCCCCTACCCCTGTGGGTGATCTTCGCCGCTGCCGGCGCGATCTCGCTCGGCACGTACTCCGGCGGGTGGCGCATCATGAGGACGCTGGGTCGGCGGATCATCCACATGGACCCACCTCAGGGATTCGCCGCTGAGTCAGTGGCCGCTTCGGTTCTCTACACCACGGCGTACGTCTTCGAAGCGCCGATCTCAACGACGCACACCATCACCAGCGCAGTGATGGGCGCCGGAGCGACCAAGCGCTTCTCGGCGGTTCGCTGGGGCGTGGCCCGCAGCATTCTCGTCGCCTGGATCCTGACCTTCCCGGCGGCTGGAGCCGTCGCCGGGGTGACGTACCTCGTCCTGAAGTTCGTCTTCCAGATGCCCTGAGGGTTCAGCTCAGCGGGATCCGCAGCTTCGAGCCGGTCTGGATCAGGTCGGGGTCCTTGATCTGGGCGTTCGCCGCGACGATCTGGGGCACCGTCGTCTTGCCGAAGTCGCGGGCCTTCCTGACGATGCCGGTCAGGGTGTCGCCCCGCTCGACGCGGTAGAGCAGGTACCCGAACAGGTCGGGGTACATGATCACCTCGACCTCGCGAAGGTCCGAGCCCGGCCCGGGGCCAGGGCCCGGGTTGTCTCCAAAGACCTGGAGCTTCACAGGTGTGCCGGCGCGAGGTGGAGTATTCACCTTCAACGTGGTCGTGAACTCGCCGATCGCCGCCATCCCGCCCGTCGACGTCGCGAACCCGGTGGCGATCACTTTGCCGGCGCGATTCAGCAGCCGCATCCCGATGGTGCCTTCGAAGCCGGTCCCGATGCCGGTGACGGTGAACTGCCGCCCGACCAGGTCACCCTTGGCCGGCTGCCGGACACGGATGTCGCTCAAGATCCCCACGATGTGCCTCCCGTATGGCTGGTTGCTCGCCAACCTAGGAGATCCGTCGAGATTCCGACAGGGTCCTGCCGTGGGTCATGCCACCTTGCGGCGGTGCCGAAGTGCCAGTTCGCGGGCCCTGCCGGTGAGAGCCCGACGTTGTTCGACGGTGTGGCTCTCGGTCCACCAGGGAGGTGGAGTCAGGGTCCACGTACGGCGTGACTCAGGGACGTCGGGTGCCCGCTCTCGCGCGTCGAGCATGCGCTGCGCGACCATCTGCCGTTGCCCGATGTCGCCAGCAAGGACCGTGAAGTACTCGAGACCGTGACCGCGGAACAGGCCTTCTCGGCGGAGGTCGCTCGAGCGCTGGGCTCCCGAGAGGTGCAGTGTGCTGTCGAACTCCCCTGCTACTCCCTTCTCCGGATCGAAGAGGTCGGGGGTTCCGATGTGTTGTCCCCGCAAGTCGAAGATGGGCCGGTTGCACAAGGGACGTGGGAGTTGCGCATCCAGGTCCCAGATGTTGCGCATCCTTGTCTCCCAGGGCGACCAGCTGTTCTCGTCCACCAGATCCAGGGCCTCGCGTGCCCGGGGGATTCCCGTCCAGCCGGGGTGGAGCATCACGTAAGCCGCCAACTCCTGGATCGACACGAGGTCGTTGTACGCGGCCATGTCGAACCAGACGACGGCTTCTCGTACGTCGTCGGCGTACCGCATCTGGAAGCACACCGAACGCTCCGGGATCGTGACTCGCAAGCCGTCCACGGCCATCACCTCGGCGGGGTTCAACCGCTCCTGGCACAGAGCCATCCCGGCCTGCTCCCGGATGTCGTCCTGGCAGCTGGCCAGCACAACAGGCAGCTGCTGCTTCCCATCGGGAGAGCGCCCGTCGAACCAGGCGCCGCCACACCAGCGCAGAGCTGCCCAACCTGTAACTCCTCCAGCCGGGGGCATGGGCGCAGCGGCTTCCAAGATGCGCTGTTCGACGCTGAGTGGAACGGCTGCTGCCGGAACGTAGAAGCCCTGGCCCGTACGGCGCCACGCCTTGCCGCGGGCCTGCCGCCTGGTCGGCCCCGTGATTCCTTGCGGATCTGCGCGCACCGGCGCCACGAGGGTGGCCCGATCTGGGGGAACGGACCTGGTCGAAAGGCGTTGGATCCCACGGCGGGAGCATGCCGAAGAACCGGAGACCCTGCTTCCGCAATCCACAGGGTGCCTCGCGTCGCCGATGTAGCCGGAAAAGTCCCTGACGAATTGGCCGCCCAAATCGGACATTGGGGGGCCAGATCGTCAGGGACTATCCGGTTCGACGCGGGGGACGTGGCAGATGTAGGACGCGTGAGGTGAGACGTGACGCGCGCGGAGGGTCAGCCGAAGCGGCCGGAGATGTAGGCCTCGGTGCGCTCGTCGCGGGGGGTGCTGAAGATCTGCTTGGTCAGGTCGTACTCCACGAGCAGGCCGGTCCGGTTGCCGGTTGTCTCGTCGGGCTTCGCGGTGAAGAAGGCGGTCCGGTCGGAGACGCGGGCGGCCTGCTGCATGTTGTGGGTGACGATGATGATCGTGTAGGTGTTCCGCAGCTCGGTCATCAGGTCCTCGATGCGGGAGGTCGCGATCGGGTCCAGGGCGGAGCAGGGCTCGTCCATCAAGATGATGTCCGGCTGGGTCGCGATCGTCCTCGCGATGCACAGCCGCTGCTGCTGGCCGCCGGAGAGGCCGTACGCCGACTGCTTGAGCTTGTCCTTGACCTCGTCCCACAGCGCCGCGGCCCGCAGCGACTGCTCGACGTGGGCGTCCATGTCGTCGATCTTCATGCCGATGACTCGGGGACCGTAGGCGATGTTGTCGTAGATCGACTTCGGGAAGGGGTTCGGCTTCTGGAAGACCATGCCGATGTGGCGGCGGACCTCGATCGGGTCCACCTTCTTCCCGTAGATGTCGACGTCGTGGTAGTTCACCAGGCCCTCGACGCGGCACCCGACGACGAGATCATTCATCCGGTTCAGGCACCGAAGGACGGTCGACTTTCCGCACCCTGACGGGCCGATGAGCGCCGTGATCTCGTTGCGCCCGAACGAGAGGTCGACGTCGTGCACAGCGTGGAAGTCGCCGTAGAAGACGTTGAGGCCCTGGGTCTCCATCACCGGCATCTCTGGCTCAGGGGGTAGGACGCGGTCAGACTGGGCCTGGACGTCGACGATGCTGCTCATGTAGTTGTCCAGACTCTCGCTGAGGGTGTCGGTTGGTGTGAATGTTGCCGGGCGCGTTGACATGGGGCTCACCACTCTCGCTGGAACTTGTTTCGGATGAAGATGGCCAGCCCGTTGAGCAGCAACACCATCACCAGCAGGACGATGATGGCCGCCGCTGCTGCCTGCTGGTAGGCCTCCTGGGACTGGGAGGTCGTCGAGTAGATCTGGATCGGCAGCGCCGTGGTCGGGCTGAGCACCCCGGTGGGATCGAACCGGACGGCGCCGGCGATCCCGAGCAGGAGCAGCGGAGCGGCCTCGCCGATGGCCCGGGACAACCCGAGGATGGTCCCCGTGGCGATGCCGGGGATCGAGGACGGGAGGGTCTGACGCCACGTTGTCTGGAGGAGAGTGGCGCCCAGGGCCAGTGATCCGAACCGGATGTCGGTTGGAACAGCTCGAAGGGCTTCCCTCGTCGAGATGATGATGACGGGGAGGATCAGCAGCGCGAGGGCGATCGCACCGCCGAGGACGATGCCCTTTCGCTGGAACCCCAGAATCGCCATCACCGCCACGGCGAGCAGCCCGTAGACGATCGACGGCACGGCCGCCAGGTTCTGGAGGTTGAGCTCGATGACCCGGTTGTACCACCGCGAACTGTCCGCGAACTCTTCCAGGTACACGGCTGCGGCGATGCCGAGTGGCACCGCCATGATGGCCGTGGTCAGCATCAGCCACAGGGTCCCGAGGATGCCGGCGCGGAACCCGGTGCGTTCTGGGAACAGCGTGGAGTCGTAGCGCGTCACGAGCGAGGAGTCGAAGCGCGCCGCACCGTCGATCGCCGTGTTGACGATCAGAACCAGCAGGACCATGACGCCGAAGAACAACGAAAACCACAGCAGGACCAGGAAGACCATGGATGCCGGTGTGCGGTCCCTGCTGCGTCCAGTCGACACCGCGGCCTGAACCGCTTCGCGCGTGTACTCGAGGGTGGTGGTGCTCATCAGTAGGCCTGTCTGAAGCGACGGACGAAGGCGATGCTGATCGCGTTGATCGCCAGAGTGATCAGGAACAACAGCAAGCCGACCGCGAACAGCATGTTGTAGTCCACGGAACCGACGGGGTTCTCGCCGCCGGCGGTCTGCGCGATGAAGCCCGTCATCGTCTGCATTCCCTCACGCGGGTCGAGCGAGAGGTTCTTCTGGCCGCCGGCCGCTAGCGCGACGATCATGGTCTCCCCAATGGCGCGGGACATGCCGAGCACGACGGCTGCGGCGACGCCGGAGAGGGCTGCGGGGAGTACGACGCGGAGGGTTGTCTGCATCCGGTTGGCCCCCATGGCGAGCGACCCCTGCCGCATCGACTGGGGTACGGCGGACAGGGCGTCCTCGGAGAGCGAGGCAATCGTCGGGACCACCATCACGCCGAGCACGAGCCCGGCAGACAGGACGTTGGTGAAGTTCACCTTCAGGTTGAGGATGTCCTGGAGCAGGGTCGGCGTGACGAACGACAGGGCGAAGAACCCGTAGACGACCGACGGCACACCCGCAAGCAGCTCCACCGTCGGCTTGAGCGCCTTCCGGGCCCGCTTGCTGGCGTACTCGGAGAGGTACATCGCTGCGCCGAGACCAAGAGGCACCGCCACCAGCAGGGCGATGAAGGTCGTCATCAACGTGCCACCGATGAGTGGAATCACGGCGTACTTGCCCTTGGTGGCGAAGAAGTCGCCGAACGAAACCTGCCCGAAGAAGTGCAGGACCGGTTCGAGCAGCGCCCCGATGATCCCGAAGGTGATCAGCACCGAGAGCAAGGCGGAGCCCATCAGGACGGCCTTGACAACCGACTCGACCCGGCGCGGCTTGCGCGCCAGGTCGATCGGGGCGTGGGTCAGGCCCGCCCCGGAGGGCGGACCTGACCTGGCACTTGAGCGGTCATTCATGCGATCTCGATGGCTCCGTGGATCTCGAGATCAGCTGACCGACTCGAGGGCGGACTTCGTCTTGGCGTAGTCGTCCTCCTTGAGCGGGATGAACTTCGCAGCCTTCGCGATCGTCTCGAGGTTCTCGATGTAGAAGTCGGTGAACTCCTTGACGGCCTTGTTCTCGGCGTACGCCTTGTTGGCCACGTAGATGAACAGCGGACGGGAGAGCGGGGTGTACTCGCCGGCCTGGGCGGTCTCGGCCGACGGCTCGACGCAGCCCTTGCCGTCGTCGATGGCGAGCGCCTTGAGCTTGTCGGCGTTCTCCTCGTAGTAGGTGTAGCCGAAGTAGCCGGTGGCACCCTCGGTGCCCTCGACGCCCTGGACCAGGACGTTGTCGTCCTCGCTGGCCTCGTAGTCGTCACGCGTCTTCTCCGACTCGTGACCGATCACGTCCTCGGCCATGTAGGTGTAGGTGCCGGAGTCGGCACCCGGGCCGAACAGCGAGATCTTCTGGTCCGGGAACTTCGGGTCGAGCTGCTTCCAGTTGGTCACCTTGGAGCCGGGGCCCCACAGCTTCACCAGCTGGTCGGTGGTCAGGCAGTCGACGCCCTCGAGGTCCTTGTTCACGACCACGGTCAGCGCGTCGGTCGCAACCTGGAGCTCGGTGAACTCGACGCCGTTCTTCTCGCAGACGGGAACCTCCTCGTCGTCCTTGATCGGACGCGAGGCGTCGGAGATGTCAGTCTCGCCGGCACAGAACTTCTCGAAGCCGCCGCCGGTCCCGGAGGATCCGACGGTCACCTTGATGTCAGGGTTCTCCTCGCTGAGGAGTTCGTAGGCGGCGTTGCTCATCGGGAAGACAGTTGAGGAGCCGTCGACGGCGACGGTCCCCGAGGCCGCCCCTGAGCCGGAGCCGGAGTCTGAGCCGGCGTCCGCGCCGGAGCCACAGGCAGCGAGCGTAATCGCGAGCAGGGCAGCGCCAGGCAGGGCGGCCCAGCGGATGGAAGTGCGGTTCACTTCGTTCTCCTGTAAGTCACAGTTGTTGGTTGTCTGTGAACCTAGGAACCACAAGTGTCTGGGTGCCTCGGCGTGGGTGAACGAGAGGTGAACGATGCCCAGCAACACGGCGTCGGTTCAGCGTGGAGGAGACGACCGTCACATGAACAGCGACGATCAGGGCACGACCGGCGTGACGTGGTGCCTTTCCGTGGCCACGAGGGTGCCTCTGCGGTGGTGGCACACGACCAGCTCTGCCGGCTGCAGCGGTTCCTCGGAGATGTCCAGCAGGTCAAAGAGCCTGGGGAGTATCGGCCGATGAGTGCACAGCACGCTCGGGCCTGGCGTGGTCATCAGGTTTTGCAGCAGCGCTCGGGCGACCCCCTCGTCGTACAGCTCCTCGGCGAGGGCGTCGACTTCCACGAGCGGCAGGACCTGCTCGGTGGCGTAGGGCCCGACCGTCTGGACGCAGCGGATGCTCGAGGAGGTGAGCACCCGGGTGATGCCGAAGGCATGCAGGAGCGGGACCAGCTTCCGGGCCTGTTCGTCGCCGACCTCCGCGAGCGGGCGCTGCGGATCGGGTCCGTCCCACGCGCCGCGCTTGTGCGCCTTGGCATGGCGTACGACGGCCAGGGTCGAGGTCGTCTTCTTGTACTTGCGCACCTGGTCGAGCAGGTCGATGTCGTCGAGGTAGGTCAGCTGTTCGGCGGCCGCTTCCAGCGAGAACCAGCCGAGGTCGTCGATCTCTGAGTTGACCTGGTACGACGACAGGTCATCGTCTCCGAGCACGTGACCGACCCAATACTGCACCATCTTGTGCCGCCCACCGCTGACGACGTACACGTGAGGGCGCAGCGGGCGGCCGAGCCGGATCTCGACGCCGGTCTCCTCCAGCACCTCGCGTACCGCAGTCGCCGTGATGTGCTCGCCGGGATCCTGCTTGCCCTTGGGAAAAGCCCAGTCGTCGTACTTCGGCCGGTGCACCAGGAGAACCTCGCGCCCCTCGGGGCCCTTGCGCGTGACCACGGCACCGGCAGCGAGGACGTCCGGGCCACCTGTCACCGCCGGCGGCTTCGTGGGGCACATGGCGCAAATCCTGACATGCAGCGGGCTTCTCGACTATGGCCACTAGTGTCGCCCGGGACGCGGCCGAACCGGCCGCGGACCGACAGAGACTGATCGAGCGGGGTGAGCGCGCGTGGCCCGGGTCCGTGTCACGCCGCTCGTCGTGGTAGCCGTCACGGTGGCGCTGATGCTGGTCGCCGGGCTGCTCGGCTTCGGTTGGGAGCTGTGGCAGCGGGCTCACCGCAGCGACCTCGAGGAGGCGCTCGGGCTGGTACCGGCGAGCTCGCAGCGCGTCAGCTTCACCGATTGGGACGCCGTACGCCGCAAGCTGGGTGCGGATCTGGGTGACACCCCGGAGCGCGAGGCCGTCGACGACTTGATGCTGAAGGCCTATGACGCCGACTTTGCGGCGGCTTCGAGCATCGACGAGTCGGCAGGCGCGCTACAGGAGACGTTCGGCTTCGGCCCGGCCACGGCGCAGTGGGAGGTCTTCGCGCAGGGTGACAAAGGAGCCGCGATGGTGCTCAAGGTCGCCGAGGGCAGCGACTTCGGAGTGCTGGCGGACAACCTGCGCTCGGCGGGCTACGACAAGCCGAAGGAGGACGACGGCGTCTGGGATGGCGGCGTCGACCTGGTCGCAGGGCTCGATCCGACCATCTCGCCCGAGCTGCAGTACGTCGTACTCCTCGAGGGCCCCGGGCTCGTCGTCTCCAGTGACGAGTCCGAGTACGCCGCCTCCGCCGCCAAGGTGGCCGCGGGCGACGCGGATTCGTTCTCCTCCGTCGAAGGCGTGACAGACATGGCGGGGCGGCTCGGCGACCCGGCCAACGCGATGGTGTGGGGCGGGGACTTCGCCTGTACCGACCTTGCGATGTCCCGGGCCGACGACGACGCGCGGGCCAGGGCCAAGGCGAAGGTGCGCGAGGTGGGCGGTGTGACGCCCCTGGCCGGGCTGGCGATGGCCATGGCGCCCAACCGGACGCTGCACGTCGCCGCTCACTTCGAGGACTCCGACCGGGCAAGGAAGAACCTCCGCCCGCGCGCGGAGCTGGTCGTCGGCGAGGCGATCGGCCGCGGCGGCTCGTTCTCCGACACCTTCGAGCTGACCTCGTCGAAGGCGGTTGGCTCCGACGTACTGCTCGACCTGAGGCCCCGGACGAAGACCGGCTACGTCCTCTCCGCGGTGTACGACGGGCCGGTGCTGTTCGCGACCTGTTGAGTGGCCGCTGTGGTTTCCCACGGTCCCGTGGGAACCACGAGCTTCCGGTGCTTTGCAAGGGACGGGAAGCTGGGGCTTACCACGGGACCTAGGGAAACTTGGGGCTGGTGGGACGACCGGGTCAGGCGCCGACGCGGGCCCGGCGGCGCTTGTGGGTGGCGATCAGCATCTCCTGGAGGTTGCGCATCGGCCGGCGGTCGGGGGAGCTGGCCTGGGTCCAGGTGCCGTCGGAGTCGAGCTCCCAGCCGGCCGTGTGCGGGTCGAAGGCCATGTCGAGCAGGCGCGTGACTTCGTCCACCTCGGCCGCGGACGGCAGCTTGACCAGCACCTCCACGCGTCGGTCGAGGTTGCGGTGCATCAGGTCCGAGGAGCCGATCCACACCGACGGCTCGCCGCCGTTCTGGAACCACATGATGCGGCTGTGCTCGAGATAGCGGCCCAGGATCGAGCGCACCCGGATGGTCTCGGAGAGCCCCTTCACCCCGGGGCGTACGGCGCAGATCCCGCGGATCAGCAGCTCGATCGGCACGCCGACTCGCGACGCCGTGTAGAGCTCGTCGATCAGCGCCTCGTCGACTACCGAGTTCGCCTTGATGCGGATGCGCGCGGGACGTCCTTCGCGGTGGTGCTCGATCTCGTTCC
Organism: uncultured Actinomycetota bacterium; assembly: GCA_963759525.1. Taxonomy (GTDB): domain Bacteria; phylum Actinomycetota; class Actinomycetes; order Propionibacteriales; family Nocardioidaceae; genus Marmoricola. The sequence continues at coordinate 55,485 of CAVWZO010000021.1, forward strand.
TGATCGCCTCGATCAGGCCGCTGCGCGCTGAGTCCGGTGCCACCATCAGCTCGGCGTAGGAGGCGTTGCGCGAGTAGCCACTGAGGTTGTTGAACAGGTGCGCGACGTCCTCACCGATCGCCTCGTCGGTGGTGAGGAGGCCAAAGTCCTCGTAGAGTCGCGCGGTCTTGGGGTTGTAGTTCCCGGTGCCGATGTGGGTGTACCGGCGGATGCCTTCCGGCTCGTCGCGCACCACCATTGAGAGCTTGCAGTGGGTCTTGAGTCCGACCAGTCCGTAGACCACGTGGCAGCCGGCATGCTCGAGCTTGCGCGCCCATCGGATGTTTGCCTGTTCGTCGAACCGGGCCTTGATCTCCACGATCACCAGCACCTGCTTGCCGGCCTCGGCGGCGTCGACCAGGGCGTCGATGATCGGGGAGTCACCCGAGGTGCGGTAGAGGGTCTGCTTGATCGCGAGCACGTGCGGATCGGCAGCTGCCTGCTCGATGAACCGCTGGACCGACGTACTGAACGAGTCATAGGGGTGGTGAAGGAGTACGTCGCCGCGCTTGAGCGCCTTGAACACATCCACCGGAGAAGCCGACTCGACGGGAGCAAGCCGCGAGTGCGTGGCGGGGATGAAGTTGGGGTACTTCAGGTCCTCGCGATCGAGGTCCGCAATGTCGTGCAGCCCCCGCAGGTCCAGCGGTCCGGGCAGCCGGAAGACCTCGGCCCGGCTCACGCCCAGCTCGCTGGTCAGCAGCTCCAGGACGTGCTCGTCGATGTTCTCCTGCACCTCGAGGCGCACCGGCGGGCCGAAGCGGCGACGCAGCAGCTCTTTCTCCAGGGCCTTGAGCAGGTTCTCGGCGTCGTCCTCCTCGACCTCGAGGTCCTCGTTGCGCGTCACCCGGAACGTGTTGACGCTGAGCACGTCCATGCCCGGGAAGAGCCGCTTGAGGTGCTCGCCGATGACGTCCTCGAGCGGCACGAAGCGCTGGTTGCCGAGCGGCACGAAGCGGCTGAAGATCGGCGGGACCTTGACGCGCGCGAAGTGTTCCTTGTCGGTCTTGGGGTTGTGCACCAGCACGGCCAGGTTGAGCGAGAGCCCCGAGATGTAGGGGAATGGGTGCGCGGGATCGACGGCGAGCGGCGTGAGCACGGGGAAGACACGCTCCTTGAACAGCCGCTTGCAGAGCTTCTGCTCCTCCCTGTCCAGGTCGTCCCAGCGGACGAGCTCGATGCCCTCCTCGGTCAGTGCGGGCACGATGTCGTCGCGGAACACGGCCGCGTGCCGCGAGGCCAGGTCGCCGGTCACCTCCCAGATCTGCTCGAGCACCTCGCGCGGCATCAGTCCGGACGCCGCGCGTACGGCGACCCCGGCGGCGATGCGGCGTTTCAGGCCGGCAACTCGCACCATGAAGAACTCGTCGAGGTTGCTGGCGAAGATGGCCAGGAACCGCGCGCGCTCCAGCAGCGGGAGGCTCTCGTTCTCCGCGAGCTCGAGCACCCGCTGGTTGAAACGCAGCCAGGACAGCTCTCTGTCGAGGAACCGGTCCTCGAACTCGCCGGGGGCGAACTCGACGTCGTGGGGGGCGTACGGCGGGTCGACGTCGAAGATGTCGGCGGGTACGACGCGCAGGCTCGGATCAAGGGGACCCTCGTCCGCGTCCGACCCGACTGCGGGCTGGTAGCTGTCGGTCGACATGGGCGCAGTCTGTCACCGCCGGGTTAACAAGGGGTGACATCCCCGGATCCGCCCAGAACAGCAGGACGCTGGCAGGAGTCGACGGCGAACTGGTCGTCGTTAGGTTGTCATCCGTGCCCGACGTCCGGTTCGCTCTCGAGTCCCGGCTCCTCAGGGCCGCGATGAACCTGCCGACCAGGGTCCAGAGAGTGCTTGTACGCCGTCCGCTCGTACTCGACGGCCAGGAGCTCTCACCGGAGCTCCAGCTGATGCTGGTCCTCAAGCGCCTGGCGCGGGTCCCCGCTGCCGAGACGTTGCCGCTGGCACATGCGCGTGCCGAGCTCAGGCGCCAGCAGCTGCTCGTCGGGGGACGGCAGCCGATCGGGGAGGTGCGCGATCTCGAGGTCGACGGCGCCGAGGGTTCGCTTCCGGCACGCCTCTACGTCCCCACCGAGCGCGTGGGTGCGGCACCGGCGCCCACGATGCTCTTCATCCACGGCGGTGGCTGGATGTACGGCGACCTCGAGAGCCACGACCCGACCTGTCGGTTCCTCGCCGAGCTCTCCGGCGTACAGGTTCTGGCGATCGACTACCGGCTCGCCCCAGAGCACAAGTTTCCCGCTGCCGTGGAGGACTGCCGGGCCGCCTACCGCTGGCTGGTCGACCACGCGGACGTCGTCAACGCCGATCCCGCGCGAATGGCAGCGGGCGGTGACTCGGCCGGCGGGACGCTCGCCTTGTCGACCGCGGTCTGGTCGGCCGAGAGGAACCTTCCGCTTGCGTTCCAGCTGCTGATCTACCCCGTGGCGGACTTCGTCGACCGCACCGAGAGTCGCCGGATCTTCGGCAAGGGGTTCGTCCTGACCGAGCTGTTCATGACCGGCGCCGAGGAGGCCTACTTCACCCCCGAATCAGACAAGGGACACCCCGACGCCTCAGCCTTGCGGCGGGTCGACTTCCCGGCCGGCATCGCCCCGGCGCACGTGGTCACCGCGGGCTTCGACCCGCTGCGCGACGAGGGGGAGGCGCTGGCGCGGCTCCTCGCGGACAACGGTGTCGAGGTGGACGCGCTGCGGTACCCCTCGATGATCCACGGGTTCGTACACATCCTCGCCAACGGCCACGAGTCGCCGGCGTACACCCGCGAGATTGCGGCCAGGTTGCGACACGCGCTCGCGTAGGGGCGGTCGTGGCCACTCGCCCGTACCCCACAAATGTTGGGTTGGGACGTCGAGATCCCCCCGGGACGTTGTAATCACACATTTGTGGAGTTGGGTCGGTCAGCGGCTCGGCCTCCAAGCCCAGCGGTCAGCTTGCCAACAATTGTTGGATTGGGACGTCCTGGACGCTGGAGTGGACGTTCGGATCCAACATTTGTGGGGTTTGGGAGCGCCGGCCGGAACACGACGGAAGCGTCTCGGACTATCCGGCTATTGGAGAGAGACGCCCAGCCCGGCGGACGTGCCGCGGTACTGCACCTCGGTCCGCTCCACCCCGAAGCCCTGGCCGGTGTAGACGGCGATCGCGGGGTCGTTGTCGCCGTCGACGTAGAGCAGCACCGACTCCAGGCCCTGGTCGCGCAGGTGCTGCAGGCCGACGCCGGTGAGCACGGTGCCGAGGCCGCGGCCCGCCGCCTTGGGGTTGACCGCGACCACGTACACCTCGCCGTACGGCGGGTCCTCGTCGCGGTGCTCCTTGGTCCAGTGGAAACCGAGCAGCGGCGGGGAGCTCCCGTCGGCCGCGGGCTCGGAGGGTACGGCGAGGAACAGGCCGGCCGGGTCGAACCACGACTCGCTGGTGCGCTCACGGAAGTCCTCGAGGGTCATGTGCCCCTGCTCCGGGTGATGGGCGAACGCGTGGGCGTTGACGTCGAGCAGGGCCTGCTCATCGCCCGGTTCGAAGCTCCGTACGCGGACTCCTTCCGGCACCTTGACGTCATCGAGCTCACCTCTGAGCGACCTGCGCATGATCACCAGCTCGCGTTCGCGCGGGATCGAGAAGCGCTCGGCGATCCGGGCTGCTCCCGGATGGTCGCCGTGGGACCAGGCATCGACCTTGCGCCCTGAGGGCAGCGCCGCAGCGGCCAGCGCTGTGCCGACCCCCTGGCGCCGGGACTCCGGGTGGACTGCGAGGTCGAGAACGTCACCGTGGCGCAGCGCGAACCCGCCGTCACCGAGCCACAGGTCGGCGTCACGCAGACCACGGTTCTTCAGCTGCAGCACGGCCTGCTCGTTGAGGGTGATCACGCCGTCGTGTGCGGTCGAGGCGCGGGCGATGCGGCGTACCTCAGCGGCCGGGCCGTCCTCGCTCGACCAGTCGAACTCCCCGGGGTCGACCTGAAGAATCCGCACCATGTCAGGAGACTAAGCCACGCGGACGGTCACCGCATCAGCGGGAGTGAGAGTTCGAGGGCGCTTCCGCAGGCGTCGCGGCCACATCCTTGGCCTGGTCCCGCGGCGGCAGCACGAAGCGGTACCCCACGTTGCGGACCGTGCCGATCAGCACCTCGTTGTCGGTGCCGAGCTTGGCGCGCAGGCGGCGTACGTGTACGTCGACGGTGCGGGTGCCGCCGAAGTAGTCGTAGCCCCAGACCTCCTGCAGCAGCTGGTCGCGGGTGAAGACCCGGCCTGGGTGCTGGGCGAGGTACTTCAGCAGCTCGAACTCCTTGAAGGTGAGGTCGAGCACCCGCCCGCCGAGCTTGGCGGTGTACGTCGACTCGTCGATCACCACCTCGCCGGAGCGGATGATGTGCGACTCGGGGTCAGAGTCGTCGTTGCGCGCGGCCAGCTTGCCCGCCGCGACGCGGATGCGGGCGTCGATCTCTGCCGGCCCGGCAGTCTCGAGGATCACGTCGTCCATTCCCCAGTCGGCAGCGACGACCGCGAGGCCACCCTCGGTGACGATCAGCAGCACGGGCTGGTCGGAACCGGTGGTCCGGATCAGCCGGCACAGGTCACGCGACGCGGCGAGCTCGCGACGTCCGTCGACCATCAACAGGTCATGGTCGGGGGCCTCCAGAAGGGCGCTTCCCTCGGCGGGAAGGATCTTCACGTGGTGGCTGAGGAGGGCGAGCCCGGGCAGCACCTCGGCCGAGGCCTGCAGCGCTTTGGTGAGCAGGAGCACGGTGCCCATGGCACCTCCTGGGTGAGTACCTTGCGTCGGTCGGTGGGTCATCTACGCTGATGAACTTCCCCACCACAGATAAGCAAGGATATCGAACGTGACGGCTTCGACCGACCGCGAGACGAGTGACGGACGCGTCACACTGCGCTATTGGGCCTCGGCGCGCGCCGCAGCGGGGACCGATTCCGACGCCATGCACGTCTCTGGCCCGGTCTCGCTGGCCGAGCTGGTGGGCCGCGCGCGGGCGGCGCATTCGGACTCGACGCGCTTCTCCGACGTGCTCTCGTGCTGCTCGGTGATGGTCGGCGACCGCCCCGTGACGACCGATGACCCCGCCTCGGTGCTGGTACAGCCGGGCTCGACCGTGGAGTTCCTACCGCCGTTCGCCGGCGGCTGAGCCCGAATCGGGAAGGTTTCCCGTCCCAGGTTGTTGAGGTCATGTGAGCACAGGTGTCTGGGTCCTCCTCGTCGCTGTCGTGGCCGCGCTCTCCTTCGGGCTGTTCCGCGCGCTGACCGACGGTCGCTTCCGCGGCACCCACCAGGTCCACGGCGCCGAGACCGAGCCGACCCCAGAGCAGGAACAGGCCCAGGAACAGGCCCAGGAACAGGTCGGGTCCGCCGCAGTGTCGCTGCTCGCCGGAACGCGCTGGGCTGACGAGCTCGGCGAGCGCGCGACCCTGCTGCAGTTCTCCTCGGCCTTCTGCGCGCCCTGCCGAGCGACGCGCAGGATCCTGCACGAGGTCGCCTCGACCTCGCCGGGCGTCGTACACATCGAGGTGGACGCGGAGCACCACCTCGACGTCGTACGCCGGCTCGGGATCCTGCGCACCCCGACGACGTTGGTCCTCAGCGAGCAGGGGCACGAGCTGACCCGGGCCACCGGCGCCCCCACCAGGCAGCAGGTGCTGGCCGCGCTCGGGCAGGCGGTGCCGGACGAGCGCCGACCCTGAGAGCTACCGCCCGAGGAAGCGGTTGATCTCCTCGACGTCGGCGTCGACCATCAGCCGGGCCAGCTCCATCGCAGTCGTGTGCGCCTTCCAGCCGAGCTCGCGGTGGGCTTTGGACGCGTCGCCTACGAGCGCGTTGACCTCGGATGGACGCGTGAAGCTCTCGTCGAAGCGGACGTGGTCCTCCCAGTTCAGCCCGACGTGCGCGAACGCCGCCTCGCAGAACTCGCGCACCGAGTGGCCCTCGCCGGTGGCCATCACGAAGTCGTCCGGCTCGTCCTGCTGGAGCATCCGCCACATGCCGTCGACGTACTCCGGGGCGTAGCCCCAGTCACGGACGGCGTCGAGGTTGCCCAGGGTCACGTACTCCTCGACCCCGGCGTCAATTGCCGCGGCCGCCTTCGTGATCTTGCGGGTGACGAAGTTCTCCCCTCGCCGGGGGGACTCGTGGTTGAACAGGATTCCGGAGACCGCGAACAGGCCGTAGGCCTCGCGGTAGTTCACCGTCACCCAGTGGGCCTGGAGCTTCGAGGAGCCGTACGGCGACCGCGGGTGGAACTTGGAGTCCTCGTCCTGCGGCGGCGGCGTCGACCCGAACATCTCCGAGGTCGAGGCCTGGTAGAAGCGGCAGTCGAGGCCGGCGGCGCGGATCGCCTCGAGCAGCCGCAGCGTTCCGATGGCGTTGGTGGAGGCGGTGTAGTCGGGCATCTCGAAGGAGACCTTGACGTGGCTCATCGCACCCAGGTTGTAGACCTCGTCGGGCTCGATGCTGCGCACCAGGTTCACCAGGCTGACCCCGTCGGTGAGGTCGCCATAGTGCAGGTGCAGGCGGTCGTGCTGGTGGAGGTGGTCGATCCGGGTGCGGTTCAGCGTCGAGGCGCGTCGTACGAGACCGTGGACGTCGTACCCCTTGCCGAGGAGGAACTCGGCCAGGTAGGAGCCGTCCTGTCCCGTGACCCCGGTGATGAACGCTGTTTTCACGAGCGGAGCGTAACTTGTCCGCGATGTGGTCACTCTGCCCGAATGGTGAGACGCACTTTTCGGCAGCGGGAGCGCACTGCCTACGCTTGGCCCATGATCTCGACCATGCTGACCAAGCGCCGCGCGGTGGACAACTGCCGCATGCGCTCGTCGCTGTGTCGAATGTCCTGACCGGCCGCACCGCGCCAACCTCCCTCGAGCCGTGAGTCGACCACGTCGTCGACCCGGTCCCGGGGACGTCACGATCCCGCGCTGCACCCGGTACCCCTCCGCCAGTTGCGGACGCCCCCAGGACATCCAGGAGAGCCATGACCACCACTACCCAGATCGAACCCCGCCCGGGGTCCCAGATCGACCCGCGAGGGCCGCAGTTCAACGCGATGCTCACGAGTGTCGTGCTCGCGCTGACGCTGCTGACCGCCCCGCATGCGGCGGGAATCGCGCTGCTCGGCGTACAGGCAGCACTGTTCGCAACAGCCGTGGCGTTCGGGGTCCAGCGGACTCCCGCGGCGTACGTCTTCAGACGGGTGGTGCGGCCCCGGCTCGCAGCCCCCTCGCACCTCGAGGACCCGCAGCCACCGCGGTTCGCCCAGGCCGTCGGCCTGGTCTTCGCGTTGGTCGGCCTGGTCGGCTACCTCTCCGGCGCGACCCTCGTGGGTGCGATCGCGACCGGCTTCGCCCTGGCTGCCGCGCTGCTGAACGCGGTCTTCGGCTTCTGCCTGGGCTGTGAGATCTACCTGCTCATCCGCCGCTTCGCACCGGCGCGCACCAAAGCCGTCAGCCCGCCCGTCAACGCATCATCACCGTCGGTTGGCTCCCCAACCGAGGACACCAAGGAAGAAGAGGCATTCGCATGAGTCGTGAGACAACACTGGTCACAGCCGAGTGGGTCGAGGAGCATCTCGACGACCCCAGCATCGTGCTGGTGGAGGTCGACGAGGACACCACCTCCTACGACAAGGGCCACATCAAGGGGGCCATCAAGCTCGACTGGACCACCGACCTGCAGGACCAGGTCCGCCGGGACTTCGTCAACAAGCAGCAGTTCGAGGAGCTCCTCTCCTCACGCGGTGTCGGCAACGACCACACCGTGGTGCTGTACGGCGGCAACAACAACTGGTTCGCTGCGTATGCCTACTGGTACTTCACCCTCTACGGCCACGACGACGTGAAGCTTCTCGACGGCGGCCGCAAGAAGTGGGAGCTCGACAGCCGTGAGCTGACCGACGAGCTCCCCCAGCGCGAGACCACCAGCTACACCGCCAAGGAGCAGGACACCTCGATCCGGGCGTTCCGCGACGAGGTCGTCGAGGCCATCGGCGTCAAGAACCTGGTGGACGTACGCAGCCCTGACGAGTACGCCGGCCGGCTGCTCGCCCCGGCCCACCTCCCGCAGGAGCAGGCCCAGCGCGCCGGGCACATCCCGACCGCCGCCAGCGTCCCGTGGAGCAAGGCCGCCAACGACGACGGCACCTTCAAGTCCGACGACGAGCTGAACACCATCTACAGCGAGGCCGGCGTCGACTGGGACAAGGACACCATCGCCTACTGCCGCATCGGTGAGCGCTCGAGCCACACCTGGTTCGTGCTCAAGGAGCTGCTCGGCCAGCAGAACGTCAAGAACTACGACGGATCCTGGACCGAGTACGGCTCGCTGGTCGGCGTACCCGTGGCCCTCGGCGACGAGCCTGGCCAAGCAGACGGGCAGAGCGCCTGATGTGCGGCGCAACCGAGGGTGGCCTCTCCCTCGACGGAATCGACGTCGCCAAGGAAGCCATCATCCAGGGTCAGGTGGTTCGGGCCGGCTCCAGCGGGCACGGCGATCCCGTCGGCAACGCGTACGTGCGCCTGCTCGACCGTACGGGTGAGTTCACCGCGGAGGTCCCCACCTCGGCGACCGGGCACTTCCGGTTCTTCGCAGGTCCGGGTGACTGGACCCTGCGCACGCTCGCACCGAAGACCGACCCCGTGGACACCGTGGTGAGCGCCGCAATCGGCGAGATCCGCGAGGTCGCAGTCGAGGTCTGAGCCTTGCGCTGCCTGATCCCCTGCCCCCGCCGGGCAGGGGGTCGGCCTGTTCACGGGTAATCTCGGGTTCCGTGTCCGGATCCAACCCCCTGGCCTCCCCGCCACCTGAGGTGCCGGAGGAGTTCGCCGCCGCCTACAGGGCCGCCTACGAGCAGGCCCTCGCTGCGCAGACCGTCGGCGCGAGGCGTCGCGAGGCTTTCCAGGAACCCGACGAGGACGTCGCGGAAGGCCCCACGGACGACGCAGACGAAGACGACCTCGAGGGTGACTCCTCCGATGACGACGCCGATGACGACGCCGGCGAGGGCGACGACGCTGGCGACGGGGTGGACGACATCGCGCTGCCCGTCCGCCAGGGGCCGATCAGGGCGGGCACGCACCGTACGGAGGACGAGTACGACGACGCCCCGACCTGGTTCGAGCGCGTCCGGGACTCCCACTGGTTCGTGCCGCTGCTGCTGGTCCTGCTTGCGCTCCTGTTGGTCTTCAGCGCCTACGCCGTGGGCCGGCGGTTCGCCGAACGGGTGGAAGTCGACCCCGAGGCCGCCGCTCAGGTTTCGAGGATCATCGTCACCGGTCCGTCGTTCGCCAGCTCCACCTTCATGTCGGCGCCGAACACGCCTCGCTCGACGTGGGTGCCCAGCTCCTCGAGCCCGTCGCACACGGCCTCGTAGAGCGGCTCCGAGACCTGGCCCGGTGCGGCGGCCAGCCAGGTGGGCCGACGACCCTTCCGGGCGTCGCCGTACAGCGTGAACTGGCTGATCACGAGCACCGGAGCGCCGAGGTCGTCGACCGAGCGTTCGTCGCGCATGATCCTCAAGGATCGGATCTTGCGAACCATCCAGGCCACCTGATCGGGCCCGTCGTCGTGGGTGACGCCGAGGAGTACGACGAGGCCGGGCTGCTCGAGCCGGCCGACGACCTCGCGGTCGACGGTCACGGAGGCGGACGTGACCCGCTGGAGGACTGCACGCATGAGCCAGAGGATAGGTTCTGGGCCCATGGGAGACCTGCTGATCACCGTGGCGCCGACGGGTGCCGAGACGACCAAGGCTGACTGCCCTCAGCTGCCGACGACGCTGGACGAGCTGGTCGAGACCGCCGCGCGGTGTGAGGCTGCGGGGGCCGCGATGGTGCACGTGCACATCCGCGACGCGGAGCACCGGCCGACGCTCGACCAGGGCCGGCTCAACGAGACGGTGGCCGCCCTGCGGTCCGAGACCTCGCTCGTCGTACAGCTCTCGACGGGTGGTTCGGTGCACGACCCGCTCGAGGACCGGCTGCGCGTCCTGGACGCCGGCCCGGACTCCTGCAGCCTGACCATGGGCACCACCAACTTCGGTGACGACGTGTTCCTGAACCCCTGGCCTTTCGTCCAGGAGCTGTACCAGCTCAGCCAGGAGCGTGGCGTGGTGCCTGAGTTCGAGCTCTTCGACCTCGGACAGGTCGCTGCGCTGCACCGGCTGCTCGACCTGCACGGGCTGCCGTACGGCGGCAAGGTGCACGTCGACCTGGTCATGGGCGTCCCCGGCGGCATGCCCGGAACAGCCGACGCCCTCGTCGCAGCTGTCGCGGCGCTCCCCGCACAGACCACGAGCTGGTCGGCCACCGGCATCGGACGCTCGACCCTGGCGGTTGGCCTGGCCGCACTCTCCAAGGGCGGTCACCTGCGCGTCGGCATGGAGGACGTGCTCACCCTGGCTCGAGGCGTGCCCGTCGAGCACAACGACCAGCTCGTCGCCCGGGCCGCGGAGCTGGGCCGCCTCGCCCAGCGCACCCCGATGACGTCAAACGAGGCGCGGGAGCTGCTCGGCCTCCCCGGCTGAGCGTCGGGCTTTCCCTACTCTTCTCGGGTGGACGATCTCCAGCGGCAGCCCGAGGGCGATGACCGCGACGCGCTGGCCGCGCGCATCAAGCGGGCACACGCCGAGGGTCGCATCGGCCTCGCCGACCGCGACATCCGGCTCGGCAACGTGCGCTCGGCGCAGAGCATGGCCGAGCTGGACCTGATGAGACGCGAGCTGGACCAGCTCGATGCAGCCCTCGCACCCACGTCGGCTGCGACCACGGAGGACACCGTTGTCCGTCCGTACGGAACCTTCCAGCCGGGCGCCGGTAGCGGCGGGTCAGGTCCGGTGAGCGTGTCGGGTCGCACGGTGATCATCGTCCTGGTCGTCGTACTCGCGCTCATGGTGGCCGTGGCGGGGGTCGTGTTCGTCGGCTTCCGGGACACTGGCAGCAGTGGGTCACCCGCCCGCCCTGCGGCGCCGGAGCCGGTCATCGAGGCCCCTGCGCCCCCGGGCGAGGCGCAGACGGAGGACGCCAAGCCGACGCCGTCGGGTGCGAAGTACGCCCTGACCGGGCCAGGCATCCGCGGGTTCCTGCAGACCTACCAGAAGCGGTTCGGCACAACCCGGGTCGTGGACCTGACGATGTACGGCGAGTACGTGATCGTGAACGTCCCCGTGCCCGGCAAGGCACGGCAGAGCGGCTGGCTCTACCGGGAGGGTGCGTGGACACAGTTCGGTGGCGTCCGGGCCGTCTTCCCGGGCTCGCGGATCGTGGACACCAGAGAGCTGGCCGTCCCTGCCCTGATGCGCAACATCGCCCGCGCCCGCGCCAGCCTGAACGTCGAACAACCGACGCAGACCTACGTGATCCTGCGCTTCATCGCGACGTCGGAGGAGGTGCCCAGCGTCGACATCCACTTAGCGAACGAGTTCCGCGAGTCCGGCTACCTGGCCACCACGCTCGACGGCAAGGTCGAGCGGGCCTACCCCTACGCATCGTGATCGACTCGTAGGGTGTCGAACAGTGAGTGATCAGTCGAGACGTCCTTACGCCGAAAGGCGTCGTCGACCTGGCGGTGGTCTCGACTGGCCGCTCGCTGGCGCTCGCTGCTCGACCACCTATGAGTTAGGCCCCTGGGGCCCCACAGCCCGTATGCCGAAAGCGGGCGGCGACCCGTAGGTGGTCGAGCAGCGAGCGAAGCGAGTGATCAGTCGAGACCACGGCCCGTACGCCGAAAGCGGGCGCCGACGCGTAGGTGGTCGAGCAGCGAGCGAAGCGAGTGATCAGTCGAGACCACGGCCCGTACGCCGAAAGCGGGCGTCGACGCGTAGGTGGTCGAGCAGCGAGCGAAGCGAGTGATCAGTCGAGACCACGGCCCGTACGCCGAAAGTGGGCGCCGACCCGGCGGTGGTCTCGACTGGCCGCTCGCTGGCGCTCGCTGCTCGACCACCTATGAGTTATGCCCCTGGTGCCCCCACGGCCCGTACGCCGAAAGCGGGCGTCGACGCGTAGGTGGTCGAGCAGCGAGCGAAGCGAGTGATCAGTCGAGACCACGGCCCGTACGCCGAAAGCGGGCGTCGACGCGTAGGTGGTCGAGCAGCGAGCGAAGCGAGTGATCAGTCGAGACCACGGCCCGTAGCCGAAACGTCGTGACCCGTAGGTGGTCGAGCAGCGAGCGAAGCGAGTGATCAGTCGAGACCACGGCCCGTACGCCGAAAGCGGGCGTCGACCCGTAGGTGGTCGAGCAGCGAGCGAAGCGAGTGATCAGTCGAGACCACGGCCCGTACGCCGAAAGCGGGCGTCGACCCGTAGGTGGTCGAGCAGCGAGCGAAGCGAGTGATCAGTCGAGACCACGGCCCGTACGCCGAAAGTGGGCGCCGACCTGGCGGTGGTCTCGACTGGCCGCTCGCTGGCGCTCGCTGCTCGACCACCTATGAGTTAGGCCCCTGGTGCCCCACAGCCCGTACGCCGAAAGCGGGCGTCGACCCGTAGGTGGTCGAGCAGCGAGCGAAGCGAGTGATCAGTCGAGACCACGGCCCGTACGCCGAAAGACGTCGTCGACCTGGCGGTGGTCTCGACTGGCCGCTCGCTGGCGCTCGCTGCTCGACCACCTATGAGTTATGCCCCTGGTGCCCCACAGCCGGTATGCCGAAAGCGGGCGTCGACCCGTAGGTGGTCGAGCAGCGAGCGAAGCGAGTGATCAGTCGAGACCACGGCCCGTACGCCGAAAGCGGGCGGCGACGCGTAGGTGGTCGAGCAGCGAGCGAAGCGAGTGATCAGTCGAGACCACGGCCGGTACGCCGAAAGACGTCGTCGACCTGGCGGTGGTCTCGACTGGCCGCTCGCTGGCGCTCGCTGCTCGACCACCTATGAGTTAGGCCCCTGGTGCCCCACAGCCGGTATGCCGAAAGCGGGCGTCGACCCGTAGGTGGTCGAGCAGCGAGCGAAGCGAGTGATCAGTCGAGACCACGGCCCGTATGCCGAAAGCGGGCGCCGACTCGTAGGTGATCGAGCAGCGAACGGAATCCTCACAATTCAGTCGAGACCCCGGTCCGGTGTCCCTTGCCTAGTAGACGAGGGCCTGCACGCCGTCGCCGAGGACCTGCTCGGCGAACACCGCCGCGCCTGCGATGTTCACGCCCTGCACCAGGTCGCCCTGGACCAGGCCGCGGCGGCTGGCGCACTGGCTGCACACGGTGACCGTGCCTCCAGCAAGCACGATGTCGCGCAGCTCGGCGAGAGGGGTTGCCAGGTCCAGCTCGAACGCCTCTGCTCGCCCGGGTACGCCGAACCACGCAGCCTCTCCGGTCAGCCACAGGGAGACGGTCGCGCCGGCGGCGACGCCGGACGCTGCCACGGTGAACGCCTGGTTGGCCCGCTCCGGCGCCTCGGCCCCGGTGGTGCACTTGATCACTAGATCGCGCATGCTCCGACATTAGGGCGTCCTGGCAAAACCCCGGACCTGCTGCGCGCCGTCCATCACGCACGCTGGCTGCGTTGCCGTCACTCGAAGGGCCGCCAGCCCGCCTTCGCTCCGGGGCCTTGCCATCGCACGCGCTGGACGACGCTCGCGACGGCCCAGGGTCTGCCAGCACGCCTTACTGACGCCCGCTCGCCCGCCCCGCAGGACCCTAGACTCCGTCGTATGGACGCCTTCTTCGTCGTGGTTCTCGCAGTCGCGATGCTCGGTGTCGGGCTCGTGGCGCTGATGGTGCTGCGGTGGATGAAGAAGAAGATGGACCCGACAGATTTCCAGGAGCGCTGAACCGATGCCGTTCGAGATCCCCGAGAACATCCACCCCAACTGCGCGCGGCTGGCTTGGTTGCTCGGTACCTGGGCCGGCAACGGGCACGGCGAGTACGAGACGATCGACGGCTTCCAGTTCGGCCAGGAGCTGATCTTCCAGCAGGACGGCCGGCCGTTCATCCACTACATGGGCCGGGCATGGATCGTCGACGAGAACGGCGAGCACGTGCGCGAGGCCGCGCAGGAGACCGGGTTCATCCGGCCGCAGGAGGACGGCACGCTCGAGGTGCTGCTCGCGCACAACACTGGCTTCGTCGAGACCTGGCACGGCGAGCTGCATCCAGACCAGCCGCGGTTCGAGATCACGACCGATGCCGTCGTACGCACCAGCACGGCCAAGGAGTACACCGGGGGCAAGCGCCTGTACGGCTACGTCAACGGCGACCTGCTCTACGCCTTCGACATGGCGGCGATGGGCAAGGCGCTTCAACCGCACACGCACGCCCAGCTGCGGCGCCAATAGGCGCGCACAGTAGGAGTCCCATGACCGACTGGCGCGAGCGACTCCGCTCAAGCGGACACCGCCTGACACCCCAGCGCGAGCTGGTGATCGCCGCGGTCGAGAGGCTGGGTCATGCCACCCCGGACGAGGTGTACGCCGAGGTGCGCACCCACTCGGACTCGATCAACCTATCGACGGTCTACCGGACCCTGGAGCTGCTCGACGAGCTGGGGCTGATCCGGCACGCACATCTCACGGACCGGGCCCCGACGTACCACTCCGCGCGCGGGCACGAGCACGCCCACCTCGTCTGCCGCGAGTGCCACCGGCTGATCAGCATCGACCGGTCTGAGATGGAAACCGCGCTCGAGGGGCTGGCCGCGAGGCACGGGTTCTCCCCTGACTATGGACACCTGACGGTGTTCGGGACCTGCGCGGAGTGTGCCCAGCGGTGACGTGGTGGCTGGTGGTTGTGGAGGCGTGAGCGACAATGAGCGGGTGACCGACTCCACGAGCCCGACCCCGAGCCCACTACTGCGCCTTCCCGGCGCAGTGAGCGGCGACGGCATCGACGCCCCAGTGGCGGCGCACTACGGCTCGTTCAACGGTGAGCAGCGCACGCTGGCTGGCGGCGACGGGTTCGTGGACCTTTCTCACCGTGGAGTGATCCGGGTCAGCGGACCCGACCGGCTGTCGTGGCTGCACTCGCTGACGACCCAGCACCTCGAGGCCCTGCGGCCGGGCGTACCGACCGCCGCGCTGGTGCTGTCGCCCCAGGGACACGTCGAGCATGCGATGTACGGCGTCGACGACGGCGAGGCCTTCACGGCCCACGTCGAGCCCGGTGAGGCGGCCCCCCTCGCCGCGTGGCTTGACCGGATGCGGTTCATGATGCGCGTCGAGGTCGAGGACCTCACTGAGGACCTCGCCGTGGCCTGGCGCCCGGTCTCTGCACCGGATGCATCGGCGGCGGAGCAGCGAGGGTCTGGGGACCACATCGATGACCGCGGCAAGTACGACGTGTTCCCGCGCGCCGAGCTGGAGAAGTACGCCGACGCGGCCGGCCCGGCCTGCGGCATGTGGGCGTTCGAGGCGCTGCGGATCGCGCGCGGCGAGCCGCGGTTCGGCCAGGACACCGACCACCGCACGATTCCCAACGAGGTGGGCTGGATCCCGTCCGCCGTACACCTCGACAAGGGCTGCTACCGCGGGCAGGAGACGGTCGCGCGGGTGCACACGCTGGGTCGTCCACCACGCCGGCTCACGCTGCTGCACCTGGACGGCTCGGACAACCGGCTGCCCACTCGCGGTGCTCCAGTGCTCTACAGCCGGTCGAGCTCAGAGGAGGCCCGCGAGGTCGGCTTCGTCGGCAGCTCGGCTCGCCACCACGAGTACGGTCCGATCGCCCTGGCGCTGCTCAAGCGCAACGTCCCGGTCGACGCCGAGCTGGACGCCGACGGACTGCCCGCCGCACAGGAGATCGTCGTCGACCCCGAGGTCGGCCTGCACGTACGCCCGCTTCGCTGAGGCCTGCTTCTGGGCTTACGGCGCGTGGTCTCGACTGATCGCTCGCTTCGCTCGTTTCGACCAGTCGAGACCACCTGGCGGACACGAGAAAACACGGGTGCGTGAGGTCGGCTGCGCGGTGCACACTGAGTCGGTGCCCACCACCAGTCAGTGGATCGCCTTCGTCGTGGCGTCCATCCTCTTCATCCAGGTCCCCGGACCCAGCCTGCTGTTCACGATCGGGCGCGCGCTGACGGTGGGCCGTCGCGACGCGCTGCTCTCGGTCGTCGGCAACGGAATTGGCATCACAGTGCAGGTGCTGCTGATCGCTATCGGGCTCGATGCAGTGGTCACGACCAGCGCCGCGGCGTACACGGTGGTCAAGGTGGCCGGTGCGACGTACGTGATCTGGCTCGGCATCCAGGCCATCAGGCACCGGGCCGACGCACGGGCGGCGATGGCGGAGTCACAGTCCGGCGGCCATCGCGGCAGGGCGTTGCGCACCGGCTTCATCGTCGGCGTGACGAACCCGAAGACGCTGGTGTTCTTCGTCGCCTTCCTCCCGCAGTTCGTCAATGCCGAGGCCGGCCACGTGGGTCTGCAGATGGCCCTCCTGGGGTTCGCGTTCGGTGCGATGGCCATCTGCTCAGACTGCATCTGGGCTCTGGCCGCCTCCAAGGCACGTGACTGGTTCGCGAAGGACCCGCAGCGGCTCGACCGCCTCGGCGTGACCGGAGGCCTGATGATGGTCGGTCTGGGCGCGACGATGCTGACGCAGGAGTGAGCGTCTCCTGCGAGGGCTGGGGACCGGAGGAATCGGCCCGGTTTCTCCTCGGCAGCGGTCAGACCGCTACCTTGTCGCCATGAGTCTCGAGTCTGAGCAGCGGCCGTGGGGATCGTGGCACATCATCGAAGAGGCGGACGGTTACAAGATCAAGCGCATCCACGTGAACCCGGGCTCGCGGTTGTCCCTGCAGAGCCACGAGCACCGCTCGGAGCACTGGGTGGTCATCAAGGGCGAGGCCACGTGTGAGGTCGACGGCACCGAGTCCATCGTGCGCCACGACGAGTCGATCGACATCCCGCTGGGGGCCAAGCACAGGCTGGGCAACCAGGGCACGGAGGAGCTCGTCATCGTCGAGGTCCAGCTCGGTGGCTACACCGGCGAGGACGACATCCGCCGCTATGAGGACGACTACGGCCGAACTGGGTGACTCTGTACGAGTTTTCGGACTCCCCGGATTCGTATCCCCGAATGAGGGTAGTTTGGAAGCAGAAGCGTGAGACGAGAACTTGACTGAAAACCGCCGCTTCTCAAACCCTTTCTCCGCGGAGGATTCCAAGAGACCTGTCGGGAGTCTTTGTGAATCAGGTTTTGTCCAGGGTGCGTCCAGTTCGGACGTACCTGCTGATGGCGTATGACTTCAGCCGCTTGGGCGGCGAGTTTCGTGGCGATGGCGACCCTGCAGTATCTGGTGGGCTACAGCCCTCGGCACGACATCATCCCGGCCGCCTTGCTGGGTGTCGGCTGTGGCGTGGTGTTCGTGGCGTGTCGGCTTGCCGATGCACCTGCACCGTGGGCGCTCGGCGATCGGCTCGTTCCCCGACGCCGTGCTGACCACGCTCCTCGGAGGGGCAGTAGCCCTGATGGCGCTGGCTCTCAACTTCGCGCTGGGTGCCCCGGCACGAATCTCGGTCGCCGTCACCGCGCCTATGTGCGCGTTCGTGCTCATCATGGGCGCGCGGGCGGCGTACCGGATGCTGCGCGAGTGGGTCTACGGCCGGGTCCCGGGCGGACGCGCTGAGCGCGAGCCCGTCGTGGTGATCGGAGCGGGTGACGGCGCCGCCCAGCTGGTCTCGGCGATGCTCCGCGACCTCGACTGCCCATGGCGCCCGGTTGCCCTGGTCGACGACGACCCCTACAAGCGCTTCCGGCGGCTCAGCGGTGTGCCCGTGGTCGGCGAGGCGCGGGAGTTCGCCGACGTGGCAGCGACGTACGGCGCCCGCACCGCGATCATGGCCGTTCCGAGCGCCTCGGCGGAGCTCGTGCGGGAGTTCAACCGGATGGCCAACCGTGCCCGGATCGAGCTCAAGGTCGTGCCGAGCGTGAACAACCTGAGCAACCCCGCACAGGTGCAGATCGAGGACGTGCGCGACATCGACGTCACCGACTTCCTCGGGTCGCCAGCCGATCGAGACCGACGTCGACTCGATCGCCAGCTACCTCACCGGCAAGCGGGTGCTGGTCACCGGAGCCGGTGGCTCGATCGGCTCCGAGCTGTGCCGTCAGATCGCCAAGTTCGGCCCCGCCGAGCTGATCATGATGGACCGGGACGAGTCCGCCCTGCACGCCGTGCAGCTCTCCATTCACGGGCGCGCCCTGCTCGACTCCGACGAGACCGAGCTCGGGGACATCCGCGACGCGCGCTACGTGCGCGAGCCTCTTCGCCCGCCGCGCGCCGCACGTGGTCTTCCACGCTGCCGCACTCAAGCACCTGCCGTTGCTCGAGACAGCACCCGGCGAGGCGGTGAAGACCAACGTGTGGGGCACCCAGGCCGTGCTCGACGCCGCGATCGAATCCGGCGTGGAGCGGTTCGTGAACATCTCCACCGACAAGGCGGCCAACCCGTGCAGCGTGCTGGGCTACTCCAAGCGGCTGGCCGAGGGACTGACCTCTGCCGCGGCCGACAAGGCGCAGGCTCGTTCATGAGCGTGCGATTCGGCAACGTGCTGGGCAGCCGCGGGTCGGTGCTGACGACGTTTACAGCGCAGATCGCTCACGGCGGGCCGGTAACGGTGACCGACCCGCGGGTGACGCGATACTTCATGACGATCCGCGAGGCCGTGCAGCTGGTGATCCAGGCCGGAGCCCTCGGCAGCAACGGCGACGTGCTGGTGCTGGACATGGGCGAACCAGATCGCCATCCAGGATGTCGCCGAGCAGCTGATCGACCTGGCGGGCAAGCCGGTCGAGATCATCTACACCGGGCTTCGTGAGGGCGAGAAGATGCACGAAGAGCTCTTCGGTGACGACGAGGGCGACGTGCGGCCCCGCCACCCGCTGATCTCGCAGGCGCCGGTGCCAGAGTTCCCACCACCGTCGGCGCAGCGCCTGGACCCCTATGATCCGCCGTCGGTGATCACTCGAACCCTGGCCAACGCCTGCGCCGGGATGGCCCAAGCTGTCTTCGCCGACGGCCCGGGGTGCCCGGCCAGCGCCGCGTGGGAGCGGTCGTGGCCGCCTTGCGGCGGCGGGCGAACTGAGCCGTCTGCTGCGAAGCCAGGCCGAGACTCAGCGGCGCGATGAGCCCTTCGGCCTTGTTGGCCACCGACGTGGGCGTCTTGACGGGCCGCGGCAGTCTTCGCTGGCTGCCCGCTTCGCGCCGTCTTCGGGGGCGTACCCGTAGCCATAGCCGTACCCGTAGCCATAACGACCGGAGCGCCCGATCGGGATCATGTTGAAGATGACGCCGAGCGGCGCAGAGCCGACGGACAGCAGCCGCTGAACGGCGCCGTTGAGCTGCTCCTTGGTGGTCTTGGCGTGACGCACGACCAGCACCGCACCGTCGGTCTGTGAGGCCATCACAGCGGCATCGGTGACTGGAAGGAGGGGCGGGCCGTCGATGATGGTCACGTCATACCGGTCGCGCGCGGCCACCAGCAGGTCATGCATGGCGTTGGACTGCAACAGTTCCGCAGGGTTGGGTGGAAGGCGCCCAGCCGTGAGCACGTCGAGCCCCGACGGCGCGTGCTTCTGGATGGTCTCTTCGAACTCGCCCATTCCGACCAGAACGGTCGTGAGCCCCACCGCCGGCTCGAGGTCGAGGAGGTTGGCGACCTGGGGCCGCCGCAGGTCACCGTCGATGAGCAACACCCGCTGGCCAGCGCTGGCCATCGCGATCGCGGCGTTGATCGCGATGGTCGACTTACCTTCGGCGGGCACGGCGCTGGTGACCACGAAGGCCTTGCTCGCCTGGTCGACATCGATGAAGGAGAGGTTCGTGCGCAGCACCCGGAAGGCCTCGGCGCGAGGTGCGTGGGAGGGCAGTGCGGTGATCAGCGGCCGATACTGCACGTCGCTGTCGAAAGCTAGAGCCGACAACACTGGCGTTTCACCCAGAGCAGGGACGTCCTCGATGCGTTTGACCGTCGTGTCCAGGATCTCCCGAAGCACGGCGAGACCGAAACCCAGAAGTAGGCCGAGCACCAGCGCCAGCCCCAGGTTGCGCACCGGCTGCGGTGACACCGGGGAGTTCGGGAGGCGGGGTGAGTCGACCACCGTGGCCTTGAGCAGCGGCACCTTCTGGCCTGGTGGCGTCTCCAGCTCGCCGACGAAGTCCTGAAGCTGCTCGACGACACCGTCGTTGATGCGCTGGGCCTGGATGGGACTGGGATCGGTGACGGTGATCTTCAGGACGACCGTGTCGGGCACCACCGCGGCGTCGATCTTCTCGGCGAGCGCCCCGGCCGACATGTCCAGCTGAAGCTGGTCGATCACCCGTTGGGAGAGCTCGAGCCCGCTGATCACGTCGGCATAGGAGGTGACCCGCTGCTCCGAGAACAGGCCACCCTGGTAGGCGTCGCTGGAGTTACTGGGAGTGGTGGAGATGAACACGCGCGCGGTCGAGGCGTACTGCGGAGTCGTCTGGGACGTGACAAGTGCCGCAACGGCCACGGTGGCGATCACCGACCCGAGGATGAGCAGCCATCGCCGACGCGCGATGCGGAGGTAGTCACGGAGGTCCACGAGATCCCTTGGTGCGCGATTGACACTGGCCAGTTCCCCGGGGTGAGCCCGTGAACTGTTTTCAGGGTAAGGGACGCTGGACCTGGTACACGTTTCGAGACCCAATCACTCGTATTTGTTCTCGAATGGAGACGACGGAGTGTACTGTCACGCATATCTGACTTTTGTGTGTGAACCAGATCACTGGAGAGAACAATGAAGCTTCTCGGATCCGTGATCGCCTCAGCAGCGCTGGCGATCGGCACGCTCGTGGCGGTACCGCCCACCGCCTCGGCCGCGCCGCCCTACCCGGGAACAGTGGCCACCCAGTGCAGTTACGCCGTGCCTGGCTCCGTACGCAAGAACCGCAGACTGAACGTTGCCTACCGCGTCCGGGCCAACGGCAATGCCCGGCCCTCCGGCCTCGTTACCTTCACCGTGTGGAGAGTCACCAAAGCCGGCAACCTGATCTTCAACCGTGCCGCTTGCCAACGGCTACACCGGCCCGCGCATCAGGTTCAAGTCGCTCGGCAAGTTCAAGGACAAGGGAAGCTACGTCACGCAGATGTCGTTCCGGCCCAGCCGTGGCTCTGTCTACAAGGCCTGCGCCTCCAGTTTCCGTGGCTTCACGGTAAGGCGCTGACAACCCTGCTCATCGAACCTCAGGCTTGATCACTCGCAACCGGAAGCCCCGCGCCGTTCGCCCGCGTCGTTGGGCATGGTTTCTCGCGGCGTCGGTCATCTTGATCGCGTTCGTGGCCTACGGCCTGTGGTCGGCGAGCGCGACGCGCTCTGACCTGCTGGCCGCACGCAATGATGGCGAGGGCCTCCAGAAAGCGCTGGCTGCCCAGGACTCAGTCGGGGCGGACGGAGCGCTGCGCCGCATGCAGTCGCACTTCTCGGACGCTCACGACCGTACCGACGGGCCGATGTGGGGCCTTGCCAGCATCCTGCCAATGGTGGGCGACGACGTCCGCGCGGTGCGCGCCGTGGCGGCCGTCGGAGACGACCTGAGCGAGGGCACAGTCGCCGAGCTGGTCGCGCAGTCGGGTGGCGACCTGCGCGACCGCCTGGTCCCACGCAGTGGGCGAATCGACATCGCGGCCGTCGAGTCCGTGGCCCCGCTGGTCGAGAGAGCCCACCGCAACCTGAACGAAGCAGCAGGGCGTCTTCGAGCGGCCGATTCGGAATCCCTCACTCGGTGGGTGCAGCCCTCGTTCGACGCACTCCTGCGCAAGGTCAATGACACGGATGACGCCTTGTCAGCAGCGAATCGTGCCGTGCAGGTGCTGCCGACGATGCTCGGCAAGGACGGTCCGCGGACCTACCTGGTGCTCTTCGAGAACAATGCGGAGATCCGTGCCACGGGCGGTCTTCCGGGCGCCTTCTCAGTGGTCAGGGCCGACCGCGGGCGGTTGAGCATGACGGGGCAGGGAGTCCCGGCGGACATCGGCAGGTTTCCGTCCCCGGTGCTTCCCCAGTCCGAGGCGGAGCAGCAGATCTACTACGGCCAGATCGCGGAGTACTTCCAGGACACGAACTTCACCCCCGAGTTTCCTCGCACGGCCGCGCTGGTCCGAGAGATGTGGTTCCGCAAGCAGCAGCAGCGGCTTGACGGCGTTCTCAGCGTCGACACCGTCACGATGTCGTACCTGCTTCGTGCCACCGGATCCATCGATGCGCCAGGAGGCGTGCGCTTGACGGCGGCAAACGCAACCCACGAACTGTTGAACAACATCTACTTCCGGCTCCCCGAGGACGCCAAGCAGAACGCGTTCTTCCAGTCTGTCTCCCGCATTCTCTTTGACAGGATCATCCAGGGCGTGCGGTCTACGACCGAACTGGTCACGGCGGTGGGGCAGGGGGCACGGGAGGGTCGTGTCTATGTGCACGCCTTCGACCCGGCCGTCCAACGCTCGCTGTCAGGCAGCACGGTCGCCGGCGAGCTGCTGCCAGGCGACCCACGGGTGCCCCAGGTGGGTGTCTACCTGAACGACGCCACGGGGTCGAAGATGTCCTACTACCTGCGCAGCAAGGTCGAACTAAAGTCTGAATCGTGCGCAGGGGGAGAGCAACAGCTGGAGGGCGCGGCTGATCTCCGGTACACCGAGAAGAGCCCACCAGTTGAGGAGCTCACGACCTCCATTACAGGTCCCGGCACCTACGGGACGCCGAAGGGGGAGCAGTTGGTCCTCGTCCGTATCTACGGCCCTGAGGGTGGCACTCTCAGCAATTTCAGAGTCGCCGGCCAGCCCACCGCGATCGAGACGATCGACGATCGCGGACGTCCGGTCGCCACCACAGTCGTCCAGCTCCGCCGGGGCGAGACGGTGCGAGTCAGCTGGCGCGTACGGTCAGGATCGCACCAAGATCGCGCCGCGCGGCTCGCCGTGACACCGGGCATGACGGCCACCGACGCCGTCAGGCGCATTGCCTCGAAGTGTGCGGCATGACGTTCCGCGTGCTGCTCTCACCACCCGACGTCGGGGATCTCGAGCAGGAGTATGTCTTGCGCGCGATGAAGTCCGGCTGGGTAGCTCCGGCCGGACCCGATCTCGACGCGTTCGAGGCTGAGATGGCAAGTCGGGTCGGACGACAGCACGCCGTTGCCCTGTCATCGGGCACCTCAGCGCTGCACCTGGCGTTGGTGTCGTGGGGTGTAGGCCCCGGCGATGTCGTCCCGGTCTCCACACTGACCTTTGCTGCGACGGTGAACGCGATCCGCTACGTCGGTGCAGAGCCGTTCTTCGTCGACAGCGAACCCGAGTCGGGCAACATCAACGCCGGGCTGCTCGACGAGGCACTGACCGCTCTCCGTGGTGGGCAACGTCGGGTCCCGTGTGTGATCCCTGTGGACCTGTTCGGCAAGTGCGCCGACTACACACGCGTGTCAGAGGTGGTGGAGCGACACGGAGTACGGGTACTCGCGGATGCCGCGGAGGCGTTGGGAGCCACCCACGCGGGAAAGCCCGCCGGAGGTTTCGGGGACGCGGCGGTGCTTTCGTTCAACGGCAACAAGATCATGACCACGTCCGGTGGCGGGATGCTGGTCACCGACGACGAAGGGCTGGCCAGGCACGTGCGCAAGCTCTCGACCCAGGCGCGTGAGCCGGTGCCCCACTATGAGCACACCGAGATCGGCTACAACTACCGGCTCTCGAACATTCTTGCTGCCCTCGGCCGGGCCCAGTTGGTGCGGCTCAACCAGATGATCGCCCGCCGGCGGTCTTGGCGCGAGCAGTACCGGGAGCTGGTCGCCGCGCGACCCGGCATCCGGGTGCTGGGTGGCACCGATGACGACGACGACAACTGCTGGTTGACGGCGCTGATCATCGACCCGGATCGGGCCGATGTGACTGCTGGCGCGCTCATGAAGCGTTTCGCGGAGGCTGGCATCGAGAGCCGGCCGTTGTGGAAGCCGATGCATCTCCAGCCGGTCTACGCCGAGCACGCTGGACTGCTCGACGGCACCGCCGAGTCGCTCTTTGACCAGGGAATCGCCCTTCCGTCGGGATCGGCCATGAGCGAGCACGATTTCTCCTTGGTGATCGACGTTCTCGGCTCGGGACGCTGACCATGCCTGGACGAGCGTATGACCCGGCGAAGCGGGCACTGGATGTCGTCGTGGCGGCTCTGGGGCTGGTCATGACAGCCCCGGTCCAGCTGATGGTTGCTGTCATGGTGCGACTCAAGCTGGGATCCCCGGTGCTGTTCCGACAGGTCCGGCCTGGCAAGGACGAGAAGCTCTTCGAGCTCGTCAAGTTCCGCACCATGAAGGATCACGACCCTGCCGCCGGCCTTCTCACGGATGCAGACCGCCTGACGCCCTTCGGTGCGCGGCTGCGCGCCACGAGCCTGGACGAGCTGCCCACTCTCTGGAACGTGTTGAGCGGAGACATGAGCCTGGTCGGGCCCCGGCCGCTGCTGATCCAGTACCTCGATCGCTACAGCCCGACGCAGCGCCGGCGCCATGAAGTCCGGCCCGGTGTCACCGGCCTGGCGCAGGTCAGGGGACGCAACTCCCTGTCATGGGAGGAAAAGTTCGCCAATGACATCGAATACGTCGAGCGGCGCAGCCTGGGTCTGGACCTCGCGATCCTCGCTCGCACCTTCGGCAAGGTCCTCGGGCGTCACGGCATCTCGGACAGCGCCGGACCGACAATGACGGAGTTCATGGGCTCCACTGAGAAGGACCCCTCATGAGCGAGACTGCGGCCCTCACGAAGCTGCGCGTGGCTGTGGTGAGTCAGTGGTATCCGCCCGAACCGGTGTACCAACCGCAGTGGATCGTGCGCGCTCTGGAACGACGCGGCGCCACCTGCGAGGTGCTCACCGGGGCCCCGAACTACCCCAATGGGCAGGTACACGAGGGCTATCAGGCCTGGCGCCGCAGCCGGGAGACGATCGAGGGCGTTCCGGTGCACCGCACTCCGCTGTACCCAGACCACGGGTCAGGGGCGGTCAAGAGACTGCTGAACTACGCCTCATGGGCTGCCTCGAGTGCTGTTGTGGGGCTTGGTCCCCTGGCCCGAGCGGACGTGGTGCTTGTGTACTCCTCACCGGCAACGGCCGCCCTCCCAGCCATGGTGAACCGCGCCAGGCACGGCGTGCCATACGTGCTGCTCATTCAGGACGTGTGGCCCGACTCGATCCTGGACTCCGGGTTCTTACCAGGCTGGCTGGGCAAGCTGGCTCGATCGTCGATCGACGTGTTCGTCCGCTGGTCGTACCGCCGGGCGGCCGGAGTGATCGTCACGTCTCCCGGGATGAGAGACCTCCTGGTCGAACGTGGGGTTCCGGCGGCCAAGATCTCCCTGATCTACAACTGGATTGAAAGGCATCCGAGTGCGTCCGGACGTTCCGCGGGTCTGCGAACGCGCCTTGGCTTTGGTGCTGACGACTTCGTCGTTATGTACGCCGGCAACCACGGTGGCGCGCAGGCGCTAGGGCGCGTCGTGCGTGCTTTCGGTGAGATCGCAGCCTCGGAGCGTTGCCACCTTGTGCTGGTGGGAGACGGCATCGAGAAGGAGTCGCTGGTACGTCAGGCGCATCACCTCGCCAGCGAACGGGTGCATTTCGTGGACCCGCAGCCCCGAGCATCCATAGAGGCATTGATGGTGGAGGCTGACGCCCAGCTCGTCTCACTTGCGGACCGGCCGCTGTTCCGAGTCACCATGCCGAGCAAGGTGCAGGCTGCTCTGGCGGCAGGGCAGCCCGTGCTTGCGCACGCCTCGGGCGATGTCGCTCAAATAGTGCTCGAAGCGGAGGCTGGCCTCGCCACCCCCGCGGGTGACCACGGTGCTCTCGTAGCGGCAATCCGTGACATGCGCGTGGCTCCAAAAGAGAAGCGTCACGAGTGGGGTGAGAATGCGAGTGCCTACTACGAAGCGCACATGGCCGAACCCGTCGGGGCTCGTCGGATGATGGATGTGCTGTGCCGGGTCGCGCAATCCCGGAGACCTCGCCCCGCAGACACACGATAGTGGAGGAAGAAGCCTCGATGACGGCGTTGGAAAGTGGACCGGTCCTCGTCACCGGTGGGACCGGCTCGTTCGGGTCGACGATGGTGCGACGACTGCTGACGACCGACATCGAAGAGGTTCGGATCCTGAGTCGTGACGAGGAGAAGCAGGACAGCCTGCGTCGGGAGCTTGCCGACGGCCGGGTCAAGTTCCACGTCGGTGACGTCCGTGACTACCGAAGCGTCGAGGACGCGATCAACGGCGTCGCGCACGTCTTCCACGCCGCGGCGCTCAAGCAGGTGCCGAGCTGCGAGTTCTTTCCGATGCAGGCCGTGCTGACGAACGTGAACGGCAGCGACAACGTCATCCGGGCTGCTGAGCACGCCGGTGTGCGGTCAGTCGTGTGCCTGAGCACAGACAAGGCGGTGTACCCCATCAATGCGATGGGCACCTCGAAGGCGATGATGGAGAAGGTCGCGCAGGCGCACGCCCGAAATCGAGGGGCCGAAGCTCCCACGGTGTCGATCACGCGCTACGGCAACGTGATGCACAGCCGGGGTTCGGTGATCCCGGTCTTCGTCGAGCAGATCAAGAACGGACGACCGCTCACCGTAACCGATCCGGGCATGACACGCTTCCTGATGTCGCTGGATGACTCGGTCGACCTGGTGGAATACGCCTTCACCAATGCGGCGCCCGGGGACCTCTTCGTCCGCAAAGCACCGGCATGCACGATCCATGACCTGGCACTCGCCACCGCCGAGGTGTTCGGGGTGCACGATCCGGAGATCCGCATCCTCGGCACGCGACACGGAGAGAAGCTCTACGAGTCCCTGCTCACCCGCGAGGAGCTGCACAAGGCCGAGGATCGGGGCGACTACTATCGGGTGCCGTTGGACGCACGCTCCCTGGAGTACGAGCTCTTCTTCGAGGAGGGCGAGTCGACGGTCGTGGACCATGACTACACCTCGCACAACACGGAGCGCCTGGGAGTACAGGACGTGAAGTCACTGCTGCGTGCCCTCCCCCCGATCCGGCGGGAATTACAACTGGCCGGCCTGCCGGTGGAGGATGAATCGTGAAGGCGGTCATCACGGGTGGACACGGGTTCCTTGGCTGGCACACCGCATGCAGACTGCGGGCTTTGCGAGGCATCGAGGCAACCCGGCTGGGTCGTTCCGAGATGGCCGATCCTGACCGTTTGCGCACCGAGGTGGCCGCCGCTGACGTGGTACTGCATGTGGCTGGCGTCAATCGTGCCGAGACCGACGACGCCGTCGCGAAGGGCAACGTCGAACTTGCCGAGGCGCTCGCAGAAGCCATCGTCGCCGCTCGCAGGCCAGTGCGGGTCGTCTACGCCAACTCGATCCAGGCAGACCTCGAAAATGCTTACGGGCGAGGAAAGGCCGAGGCCGCTCGTCTGCTGCGGGAGGCCACGACTTCCGTGGGTGGCTCACTGGCCGACGTACTCCTTCCCAACCTCTTCGGTGAGCACGGACGCCCTCGCTACAACTCCTTCGTGGCGACCTTCTGCGACGCCGTGGCGCGGGGAGAACATCCAACCGTCACGGGCGACAAGCAGGTCCCGCTGCTGCACGCGCAGCGAGCCGCGAAGAACTGATGGCAGCGATGGAGGGAACCGAAGACGTCTCGATTCGGCCGGCAGGCGATACTCGGCGCGTGTCCGACGTACTGTCGTTGATCGTGGAGTTCCACGACCTGTACTCCCGCGGGGAGATCCCGGCGTTGACAGATGACTTCCGCGTCGATCTCTTCAACACCTACCGTTCCTACACCTTTCCGCGGCAGTTTCCGTTCTTCGCCGACGTTCACGGCGATGCCCGCGGTGACCTCTTCGAGACGGTTCGCAGCCACGGGGGCACTGGCCAGGCGTTCGTCTCGACGACGCGCCCTGGTCATTCTCGTGGCGACCACTACCACCTCGCGAAGGTAGAACGCTTCTTCGTGGTCCAGGGAGAGGCTGAGATCGCCCTTCGCCGGCTGCTGGATGACAAGGTCGTGCGGTTCCGCATCAGTGGTGCTCGACCCGGCTTCGTCGACATGCCGACGATGTGGGTGCACAACATCACCAACGTGGGGGAGGGAGACCTGGTCACCATGTTCTGGGCCGACCAGCTCCTCGACCCGGAAGATCCCGATCAATATCCGGAGCGCGTGGTTCAGGAGATGTCGGCGTGAAAGTCATGACCATCGTAGGAACGCGTCCAGAGATCATCCGGCTGTCGCGGGTGATCGTTCGGCTCGATCAGGCCGTCGAGCACGTGCTGGTGCACACCGGCCAGAACTACGACCACTCGCTCAACCAAGTGTTCTTCGACGACCTCGGGCTGCGAGAGCCGGACCACTACCTCGACGTTGACACGTCGTCACTCGGCCGAGTGTTGGGCGAGACCCTGATCAAGAGCGAGGAGGTGATGCGAGCGGAAGCACCGGATGCGGTGCTGATCCTCGGTGACACCAACAGCTCTATCGCGGCCGTCATGGCCAAGCGCCTGCGGATCCCCGTCTACCACATGGAGGCCGGCAACCGGTGCTTCGATGAGAACGTGCCGGAGGAGACCAACCGGCGTCTGGTCGACCACGTGGCCGACTTCAACCTTGTCTACACCGAACATGCCCGGCGCAACCTCTTGGCCGAGGGTCTGCACCCGCGACGCATCCTGCTGACGGGTTCACCGATGCGTGAGGTCCTCGAGCACTACCGGTCGCAGATAGAGTCGTCCGACGTACTCGACAGGCACGGTCTCGAAGCGGGCAAGTACTTTCTGGTCAGCGCTCACCGCGAGGAGAACGTCGACTCGCCGGCTCGGCTGAAGATGCTGCTGGACTGCCTCACAGCGGTACACGAGAAATGGGGACACCGGGTCGTGGTCTCAACCCACCCACGTACTCAAAAGCGACTGGAATCACTCGAAGGATTCGACGGTGTAGAGGGCCTGGAGTTCATGGAGCCCTTCGGTTTCCACGACTACAACCGCCTGCAGATGAAGGCAGCGTGTGTGCTCTCCGACAGCGGGACGATCTCGGAGGAGAGCTCGATCCTGGGCTTCCCTGCGATCACCCTGCGCGACTCGATCGAGCGTCCCGAGGCCCTCGACACCGGCGCGATCGTGATGACGGGCCTCGACACAAGCGACGTGCTGGATGCGGTCGAAGAGGTCATGCGCGACTTCATCCCGGCTCTCCCGGAACACCTCCCGGCGGGGTACGAAGTGTTGAACACTTCCCCGCGAACGCACCGCTTCATCCTGTCGACCGCTGGGAGGCACCACCAGTGGTCCGGGATTCGCCGCGATGCTGATCCGGAATGATGCGGGAGGCGGCATGAGCCTTGTCGGACGGCTACGGGACAAGCAGCTCGCGGCTCGCGATCCCATCAGGTTCGTACGGTCTCTTGGAGTCGACCTGCGAGGGACCATTACGTTCTACGGTGTTGACCGCGG
This sequence comes from uncultured Actinomycetota bacterium, assembly GCA_963759525.1. Classification (GTDB taxonomy): domain Bacteria; phylum Actinomycetota; class Actinomycetes; order Propionibacteriales; family Nocardioidaceae; genus Marmoricola. The sequence continues at coordinate 84,926 of CAVWZO010000021.1, forward strand.
AATGTTCGGCTCAGAGCCCTGGCTGATCTCCTTCGGCGACAACGTCTACGTGACTGCCGGTTGTCAGTTCGTCACTCATGACGGGGGCACGCTCATTCTGCGGCGCGAGCATCCGACCCTCGAGTGGACGGCGCCGATTCACGTCGGAGACGACGTCTATTTCGGGGTTCGCAGCCTTGTTCTGCCCGGGGTCACCATCGGCAATCGAGTCATCATCGGCGAGGAAAGTCCGTCACTTCTGACATACCCGACAACCCAGTGGTCGCCGGTGTGCCGGCGCGCCGTCTAATGACGGTGGATGACTATCTGGAGAAGATGATGCGGAAGTCTCTGGGAATCGGCATCTCTCGGCCCAGGAGAAGGAGGCGCGGCTCAGGGCGATCTTCTCGACAGAGGCGGAGCGATGAAGGTCACCAGCCGGGCTGATGGCGCGCGAAATTGCGGCGGCAAGACCGCTGAGGTACCAATCCCAGCAGGGCTTCCGTGAGCCGTCCAACAGGTGCGATTGTCGAGGAGGGCACGGCGCGATCACGGCGGCTGATCAAGGGCATCGGATCGTCCGTCGTCGCTCGCGCCGCAACGTCCTTGTTGCCGCTGCTTCTCATCCCGTTGACCATCAGGTACCTGGGAACAGAGCAGTATGGCATCTGGATGGCGATCACGTCCGTAACCAGCATGCTTCTGTGGGCGGATCTCGGTCTCGGTAATGGTCTACTCACGAAGCTGGCGCCATTGGTGGCGAAGGGTTCCTGGGCTGACGGCCGCGCGGTGTTTCTGCCGCTTACGGACTCCTGATCGGTGTTGCTGTCCTGGGCTTGTTTCTCGTCACCGCGTCGTACTGGCTGGTGCCGTGGGCCGGATTGCTGAACGCGAGCAAGGACACATCTGCATCTGGCATTGCGGTGATCTGCCTAGGCGCTCTTGCTCTCAACATTCCCGCTGCCTTGGTGCATCGAGTGCTGTTCGCGATGCAGCTAGTGCCAAGCAGCAACAGAGTCCTACTTCTAGGCGCCGTGGCGGCGCTTCTCTTCGCCTTGGCTGGGGTCCAGTCCAAGGTTGAACCCTTGTTGCTCATCGGCGGGATAGTCGCTTGCCCAGTAATCGTGAACGTCTTGGCAACTGTCTCGCTCTTCGCCCGACACCCGCGCCTCCGGCCCTCCATTGTGATGGGGCGGGAGGTAGCGGTCTCATTGCTCAGAACCGGTGGCATGTTCTTCGTCATCGGAGTGCTCAGCCCGATCGCTCTGAACGCCGACATCTTGATTGTCGCTCACATCGACTCCGTCTCCGCCGTCTCCGAGTATTCGGTCGTGAGCAGGACGTTTGGGGCGATGGGATTGCTTGTCACCGTGATCAACCTTCCCCTTTGGCCCGCCAACGCCGAAGCACTCGCGCGGGGCGACCTTGGCTGGGTAGTGCGGACCACGCGACGGATGGTGGCCTTGTCTGGGATAGCCACGATGGCATTGGGCGTCGCCCTTTTGCTCGTCAGCGGACCCCTGTTTCAGCTGCTCGGAGGTGCGAGCATTGACCCATCAGCATTGTTGGTCCTGGGATTCGCGGCGTTGTGGGTCTGCATGAGCATCGCGGCTCCCCTATTTATGGTCCAGAATTCCGTTGGATGGCTCCGTCCACAGCTGGTCGGCTGGATGGCGTTCCTCATCGTCTCGGTTCCGCTGAAGGTGGGTGTCGCGTCCCAGTTCGACACTCAATGGATCCCGTTTTGCGCCGCCGTTCTGTATCTGGCGCTGGTGTTCCCCTGCGCCTACTACGGCTACCAGTCGTGCGCTCGCCCGCCCACCTGTCGATCGCTGGCACACGGTGCCGCCTTGACACGGCAGAAAGAGGATGACCATGTCTAACGGGTTCCCGCGGTGACGATCCTGACTGATTATCGGGGTGCGTTCTGGTCGAGGCACACTGAACACGACCACGCTGTGCACAATGGACGTCTCGCGGCTGATCGATAGCCTTGAGACACGTGGTTGCCAGGTTCGTGTGGTCGAGGCTGGAAGCGTTGATCTCACAGCCACAGCAGAAAACCCGCGCTTCTTGCTCTTATACGTCTTCGGAGGGAGCAGAAGTGCGGGGCACGTACAAGAGGTTTCTTGAATCCCGAGTGTTCGGCCTGGAAAGGCTGGGTTACACGCCAGTCCCGGCCTTCCATTTTCTGCTCGCGCATCACGATAAAGTCTACATGGAGACCCTGCGTTCCGTGTTGCTCCGCGGTGAGTCTGGCCAGCCTTTCTCGCGGCTTCCTACGGTTCCATTGAGGGAATTCCGCAAGAGCCCCCCCGAAATTGCCGACGGTGCTAAAGCCGTCTGCAGGTGCTGGTTCGCGCGGGGTGTCCTCGGTGGCTACCGCCAAGGAGGCGGATCGGCATGCGGCGGCGGACCTGAGTCGCACAACAGCATTCCTCGACACTCTTCGTGAACTTGCCAAACGCCGGATTCGCAAGCACCGCGGATATAGAGCCGCGGTCATTGCATCTCGGTTCATTCGTGTCGCAAGACTTCGTGCCCGGACTCCGTGGGGACTTCAAGGTCCTTCGCTACGGCACTCGGTTCTACGCTATTGCCCGCAAGAACCGGCCGGATGACTTCCGTGCGAGCGGCAGTGGCGTTCTCGACTTTCGCCCCGAAGAGTGGCACGACATGACGCCAGTGCTCGACTCTGCATGGGCGTGGTCAGAGTGCATGGCCAGCCCATTTGTATCGATGGACATCGGTCACGCCCCGGAGACGTCTGGAGCGACCCCTGTGCTCATCGAGTTCCAGTGCGTCAGCTTTGGTCCTTCGGCCATTGAGAATTCCCAGGATATTTCGTCGGATCTCCCGGAAGCTGGGACTTTGTCGAGGCTAAGTCCGACCTGGTGGATGTCTTTGCCGAGGCCGCAGTCAAGCATTTCGCAAAGTCTCGTGGTGCCTGACACGATGCATCTGCTCATTGTCTCCGCTTTCGACTTCAACGGGGGTGGACCTGTTGTGGCCCGCCACCTGGCGCTAGCCAAAGGAGTCGTGGGGCTTGGCGGGCGGACTACCGTGGCTCTCCTGCAAACCCAGCCCACTGAAACACCGGAGCCACGGCCGGGCATCACATTCGTGGGTCTGGCCGCTCAGGGCACGGGAGATCCGCGGGCCTCCGTTGGCGGTTGAGGGGGTTGCGCGCCGTAGGCCATTTGCTCCATCGTCTTGCTCGGGCCGACGAATCTCCTAACGCGATGCTCATCGTGGGTCTCGATCCAATCTTGCTGGGCGGACTTTCCGCACTGTCGCGGCGGCGTGCGATCGTGGCCATTGGAGAGATAACCGAGTTCCCGGACGTAGTGATGCCTCCCGGTCTCAGGGGAGTGCACGTCGTTCCTCCTATCAGGGCCGTTGCTTGCGGCGTTGCACGGGGTGATCGTCATCAGTCCACAGATCAGAGCTGGGTCCGTCAGCGGTCGTCGATCCCGACTGTGTTGATCGCCGGAATCGTAGACCTCGACGGGTTCTCCCCTACGCTCGCACGTCCGCCTGATGAGCACTTCTTGATTGGCTATTGTGGCTCGCTGAACGAAGCGAAGGACGGTGTTCTGAGCCTGATCTGGGCACTCGGGGGCGCACGAGCATCGGTACCCCAATGTGATTTGCGCCTCAGGGTTATTGCCGGCCATCACACACCAATGCAGATCGCGTCAGTGCGGGGCCTTGTTTCAGAGCTCGGTCTTGGGGACGTGGCTTGAGATGGGACCAGTGCCTGGTGCGGCAGTGCCTGCCCTGCTGGCTGGTTGCTCCGCCTTGGCGCTTCCCCGCCCCCGGTCGCGACAGGCCGAGGGAGGATTCCCGACAAAGCTTGGTGAGTACCTGGCAACAGGACGGCCCGTAATCGTCACCGCGGTTGGTTCCATCCCCTTGACTATCCGTCACGCAGTCGACGCAGTGCTTATTCCTCCCAACTCCCCATCCGCGTTGTGCTCAGCGATCGTGGGGTTGGTCAGCGACCCGGCCGGGTGTGAGCGGCTTGCGGTCGCGGCACGAGAGAGAGCTGAGGCAGCGTGGGATCCAGCTGTCCAAGCAGCGGTGCTCGGAGCATTCGTGCACGAGCGGGCCCAGCGTCGCGCGTGATGGGCCAAGGACACCAGCACGAGGACGGCTTCGCCGGGGGTGAATGGGAAGGAGTCACCCATGGTCTGGGTCCCTCATGCGGGGCGTGGTCGGGCGAATGGTCACTACGCTGGCAAGGTGCACATCAAGAACACGCGTGTGAGTCCCGGGTTGGTCAGCGAGCAGTCGCGCCGTGCGCTGATGACTTTGCAGGTTTCCGGGCGACGTCTTCGTCGATTGATCAAGGCGTATGCGACTGTGACCCTGTTTGCTGACCGAGGCCGTGATTTCGTCTTCGACCCTGACGGTACATACTCCTACGGCTCCATTCCGGTAGGAAATCACGTCAATCTAGGCGTTGGGCCGACTCTGCTGGCGACCCGCTCGAAGAATCTCGATCGGCAACCATGTCTTGTTCGGTCCAAGCGTTACGATCCGAGGCGGAAACCACCGGTTTGAATACTCGTGGGACGCTTGACATCGACACTGTTGACGAAAACGACAAACGGGCCAGCGACGATTTGGGTGTGGTCATCGAGGACGACGTATGGGTAGGCGGTAATGCAACGATTCTGCACGGTACGACCATCGGCCGGGGTGATCCGTGATCGGTGCCTCTGCCGTTGTCAGCAAGAGCGTGCCGCCGTACAGCGTGGTCGCTGGCAACCCCGCTCGTGTGGTTGGCACGCGATTCACGGAGGCCGAGATCTCCGAACACGAATTCAAGCTGGGGTTGACCGGCGGGTGAGGCATCCTGCCAAACCAGTTGTCGTCCAACACTCCTTCGGCGCACCAGGCTCCGGGGGCCCTGTCGGAGCGTTAGAGCGAATTCTGGACTCGGATCTTACGAAGGACTATGAGTTCGTGCGCATGCACCAGGACGGCGCTACAGGCTCTATCGACCTAAGGCGGCTCAGAGTATGGGCAACTCTGTTGAAGGAAACCCAGCCGGACCTGGTCCATGTTCGTGGGCTCGGCAATGAGGGGTTCCACGGCGCACTGGCGGCTCGCTTAGCGGGATGCCCGCGGATACTCGTCAGCGTGCACGGGACCGCGCGCGATCTGACCGGCCCGGCTTCGCTGAAGCGACGTGCGATCGTCACAGGGCTTGAACCCGCGACGCTTTGGATGGCGACTCACGTCACGACAGTGTGCGAATCCGCGGCACGTCGGGGGTTCGTTCAGAGGCATGCTGCCAAGTTCGTTGGTCCCATCGTCAACGGCGTCGAGATCCCGGCGAGGACGTCCCAGGCCACGCTGACCGATGTGCGATCAGAGCTTGATCTGGCGCCAGAGGACGTGGCCGTCATCTCGGTGGGCCGGCTAAGCCATGAGAAGGGTCACCGCGACTTGGCCGAGGGGTTCCGGCTGCTCCCAATGGCGCAGCGGTCCGTGATCGTGTTCGTACTCGTGGGAGACGGACCTGACGCTGCGGATATCGAGGAGCTTTACAGGCGATCGGGGGTGTCGACTCGGTTCCTGGGCCGGCGCCTCGACGTGCCGCGGCTACTGGCCGCCTCAGACATCTTCGCCTTTCCCTCGTTGCACGAGAATTTGTCGAATGCGCTCCTCGAGGCCATGAGCCATGCGCTCCCCGTGGTCGCCACGAGAGTCGGCGGCAACACCGAGGTGCTCGCGTACGGAGGTGGAATTTTGGTGAGTGCTGGCGATCCGCGAGGCTTGGCGGGCGCGTTGGCTGAACTGGTCGCAGACCGCACTCGCCGTCTGGAACTTGGCGACACCGCAGCATCGGTCGTGCGCGACCACTATTCGAAAGAGCGGATGGTTGAGGTTCTCGACACCACGTACCGACAGATCCTCCAAGGGACACGCCCGTGAGGATCACGTTGCTGGGTTTTACGGTCCCGTCGCAAGTCTTGGACTACATCAACTGTCACGACCGCGTAATGCCTGCGCAGACGCATCGGTTTGCGTGGGCATTGGTGCGCGCGTTGCAGAGACGACGAGGTTTAAAACTCAATCCCCCGTTGTCAGCTCCGGTTTCCTACGACCCGGTGTATGTACGGCTTTGCCTGGGGACGCGAGCGGTTTGTCGAGGGCGGCGCCGCCGGATTTGATGATGCCGTTCATAAACGTTCTGCTGTTGAAGCACGTCACGCGCTACCTCTCCTGTTGGATATTCGGTCTGAGGGATCTGCGACGCTTTCGTCCGGAGTGGATCGCCGTGCATGGGGTGCACAGCCCGTTTCTGTGGTTCGCGCTGTCGGCCTCACGTCGCTTGGATGCACGAGTGCTCATCGTGGTCACTGGATCCACTGGGGGCCATCAGCGACGCAGAGGGTCGCGCTGTGGTATCCGCGAAGCGGCTCGACATAAGCGTTGTGCGCAGGGCGCTGAAGCGCGCGAGTGCTGTGATTGTGCTGGCCGAGCCACTGGCGCACGACTTCGCCCCCGGTGTGCCCTTCCTGGTTATGGAAGGACTCTTCAACGGGTCCACAGGGCGTCTGGGCGACACCGTGGCGTCCACGCCCAGGCGCTCCATCGTGTACGCAGGGGGCCTTCTCGAGGAATACGGCGTCAAGAACCTAGTCGAGGGGTTCCGGTCATTGCCGGACGTAGACCTGAAACTGGAGTTGTACGGCAAGGGGGCTCTGGAGAAGTGGCTTGGTGAACAGGCAGAGACCGACTCTCGTATCGAGCCTCCCCGCCTCGTGGCACCGCAGGAACTCCACGAGATCGAGCTACGGTGCTTGTGCAACCCAGACAGATCGACCAGACCTTCGTGCCATACAGCTTTCCGTCGAAGATGATCGAGTACATGGCCTCTGGAACTGTTGTGGTCAGCACACGCCTGGCGAGCATTCCCGACGACTATGCCCCATTCGTTGTGTGGAGCGACGACGACGACACAGGTCTATGCGAGTCGATCGCACAGGTGCTTACTTGGGCACCCCAAGACCGCGCGGCGTTCGGGGAGAGAGCGGCGACCTTCGTGCGAGAGACCCGCGGCACGCGTGCTCAAGGCGCGCGCATTGTGCAGTTCCTAACCCAGAGCTAACACCGACGAGGTCGGCCGCGTAGGCATCCCACGGCTCTCAGGGCTTTACCGTGGTTGGAGCGTCCCTGCGAGCTAGGCGCTCATATTCACGACCCCATTGAGCGATGAGAAGCATTTTTTTTTTTTTTTTTTTTTTTTTTTTTTTTTGGGGGGGGGGGGGGGGGTTTTTTTTTTTTTTTTTGGGGGGTTTTTTTAAAAAAAAAAAGGGGGCCGCTGATGGCGCTCGTGTGAATCTCCCCAGAGCTGCTCACTGAAATTCCCCACCCGTGTGGCTCCGCTGAGATGCAGGTGGGGCCCCTTCGAAGCTGACGGTCTCTGACCACCTGCCAGCTACTCGAAGGAGCCCTCGACCGCTCATGCTCACACGGGAGGACGATGTGGACGCGCACGCGCTCCGCCCGGAAGGGCTGGACGATCTCGGCGATCGCCCGGCACCTGGGCCATGACCGCAAGACCATCCGGGCCTATCTGGCCGGCAACCGGGTGGCCGGGAACGCGCCCCGGCCGGGCCGGATCCGTTCGAGCCGTTCGTCGACTACATCCCCGCGCGTCTGGTCGAGGACCCGCACCTCTGGGCGACGACGCTGTTCGATGAGCTCGTCGAACTGGGCTTCGACCGGTCGCTATCCGACGCTGACCCGCCAGATCCGCGCCGGGGGCTGCGCCCGGCGTGCGAGCCGTGCCGCCGCGACCGGGCCGGCCGGTCGCGGTGATCGAGCACCCGCCGGGTGAGGAAACCCAGTGGGACTGGCTGGAGCTCCCGACCCACCCGCGCACTGGGGGTGGGGGCAGACCGCGTACCTCCTCGTCGGGGCGCTGGCACACTCCGGGCCGTGGCGCGGGCGTGCTGGCGCGGAGTCGGAGACCATGCCGCATTTCATCGACGGCTTGGACGCGGATCGCCCGCGAGCTCGGCGGGCTGACCCGCGTCTGGCGGTTCGACCGGATGGCCACGGTTGCCACCCCGAGACCGGCCGGGTCACCGCATCGTTCGCGGCGGTGGCCAAGCACTACGGGGTGTCGGTCGAGATCTGCCCGCCCCGGCGCGGCAACCGCAAGGGCGTCGTCGAGAAGGCCAACCACACCGCCGCGCAACGCTGGTGGCGCACCTGCCCGACGACGCCACCGTCGAAGAGGCCCAGGCGGTCGCTCGACCGGTTCGCGCACCCGCGGCGACGCCCGGCTACGCCCGGTCGGCACCGGCGGCGCGAAGCGAAAGCCACCGTCGCGACCGTCGCCGACGGCGAGCCGCTCGCGCCGGTCCCGGGCGCCGTTCCCGGCGAAGCTGACCGACCGCCGGCTGGTCTCCGCGCAGGCGCTGGTCGCCTACCGCGGCAACTTCTACTCGGTGCCACCCGAGCTGGCCCGCGCCCCGGTCACCGTCTCGCCACGGCTCGACGACCCGCAACATCGACATCGCCACAGCGGCACGGAGCGGGATCGTGATCGCCCGCCACCAGCGCCGCCCCCGCCGGCGCCGGCGCCCTCATCCGCGACCACGGCCACGTCACCGCCCTCGAACCGCCGCCATGGCGGCGCACGACGCCCGCCCCGCACCGCCGCAAGCAACGCATCCCACCCGGCACAGCCGCCCGAGCCGCCGCTGAGGCCCTCCGCCCGGCACCAGCCCGACGACCACTCGATGCCGAATCGTGATCGACCTCGATCTAGCTACGCCCAAGCCGCCGACGGAAGGAACACCCTGCCATGACCACACCGAACCACCCCGGCGCGACACCGCCGGGCCGCAGGCCAGCGTCTACCAGCAGCTACGTGGCCACCTCGCCACGCTCAAACTCGCCGCCGCCGCCGAGCACCTCCCCGCCGTCCTCGACGCCGCCGCCACCGAGGGCTGTCGCTGACCGCCGCCCTGGAACGGCTGCTCGCCCTCGAGGTCCACGCCACCGAGGCCCGCCGCCTCGCCGGCCGGCTGCGGTTCGCCTCGCCTGCCCACCCCGGCCACCCTCGAGGACTTCGACTACGACGCCGCAACCCGGCGCCGACCGCAAACTCATCACCGAGCTCGCCACCTGCCGCTACCTCGAGTCCGCCACCAACGTCCTGCTCATCGGCCCACCCGGCACCGGCAAAACCCACCTCGCGGTCGGGCTCGCCCGCAACGCCGCCGAGGCCGGCTACCGCACCTACTTCACCTCCGCCGCCGACCTCGCCGCCCGCTGCCACCGCGCCGCCATCGAAGGCCGCTGGGCCAACACCATGCGCTTCTTCGCCGGCCCCACCCTGCTCGTGATCGACGAACTCGGCTACCTCCCGCTGCCCGCCGAAGCCGCCTCCGCCCTGTTCCAGGTCGTCTCCCAGCGCTACCTCAAGACCAGCATCGTGCTCACCACCAACCGCGGCGTCGCCTCCTGGGGCGAGATCCTCGGCGACACCACCGTCGCCGCCGCCATGCTCGACCGACTCCTCCACCGCTCCGTCGTGCTCAACCTCGACGGCGACTCCTACCGCCTCCGCGACCACCACGCCCGCACCGACACACTCCGCCGCGCACCACCGGCACCCGCCGACCCTACATTGACCACGCCCACAGGTGGGGAAATTCGATGAGCACACCTGGGGAATTTCGGCGAGCGCCATCACCGCCGGCGGTGGTTGTAGTCCTCCTTCCAGTCGGTGATCACGACCCGGGCTTGGGCCAGGGACCAGAAGATGTTGATGTTCAGGCATTCGTCGCGGACCCGGCCGTTGAACGACTCGACGTAGCCGTTGCGCCAGGGCTCGCCGGGCGGGATGAAGGACAGCCCGACCCGTTCGCCGGCCCAGTCGGCCATCGCGTCGCAGGCCAGCTCGGGGCCGTTGTCGCAGCGCAGCACCGCCGGGTAGCCGCGCTGGCGGCGAGGCGGTCGAGTTCGTCGATGAGGCGTCGGCGGTGATGGAGCGGTCGACCAGGCCGCCGAGGCATTCGCGGGTGTGTTCGTCGATGATGGACACGATCTTGATCGGCGGCCGTCGGTGGTGGCGTCGAACTGGAAGTCCACCGCCCAGACCCGGTTCGGGGCGTCGGCTTTCGGCCGGCTCTGGGCGGTGGAGGTGCCGAGGCGTTTGCGTCGGCGGCGTTGCGGCACCCGCAGGCCTTCCTCGCGCCAGAGCCGCTGGATCTTCTTGTGGTTGACGGCCCAGCCCTCGCCGCGGGCGTCGTGATAGGCGTGGCGGAACCCGCGCCGCGGATGGTCTTTGGCCTACTCGCGCAGCCACGGCCGCAACGCCGCGTCCGGGTCGGCCGCGGTCGTGCGAGCCGGTTCTCGTCGCTGCGTTGTTCGGTTCTGCCCGGTCACCCGGCAGGCGAACCGCTCGCTGACACCCATGGTGCGCATGAGGTGGTGCACGGCCGCCCGCCGTCGCTCCGGGCTCAGAAGTTTCCCCGGGCGATCTCCTTCAACGCCGCCTTCTCCAGCTCCGCGTCGGCGAGCAGCCGCTTGAGCGTGGAGTTCTCCCGCTCGAGGTCCTTCAGCCGTTTCGCGTCGTCGGCCTTCAACCCGCCGAACTGGTTACGCCAGCGGTAGTAGGTCTGCTCGGAGACCCCGAGCTCGCGGCAGACGTCGGCGACGTCCTTGCCCTCGCCCAGCATCCGATCCGCCGGTCGCCAGCTTGCGCACGACCTGCTCCGGGCGAGTGCCTCTTCCTCGTCGTCATCGATCATCGAGCCTTCCTGCCCACATCGTGGGCAGTCAAGACTCTCACTCGACCTGGATCAACCAGACCGGGGTCAGGTCAAAGAGACATCTCCCCTGACGCTGACCAGCCCCATCGACCTCGTGCTTGTCAACCGCGCCGAAGTCAACTTCGCGACTGGCGAGCGCGTCGGGCACGAGGGAAAAAACGGCCTAATCGACACCCTGGAGCGCCACGCAGGTGGGCAGCACGTGCAAACGCGGGAGTCAGCGCCCTTGACGAGGCGAGGAACCGTCGGTGACGGCAACAAGGTGTTCCCGTTGGTCTCGTTTCTCGTGGGCCAGCACCGCTGGCAGCTTGGAGAACAGACCCAGCGCCAGCCAGAACATAGGCGACTCGGTCCAGAACCCTGTCAAGCAGGATCGGTGCAGATGCGACCAGGAAGGACCCGAGCGCGAGGTACAAGACCGTTGAGTATTCTGCGGGGCTTGAGTGCCTGCCAGATCAGCGCCACGAACAAGGCAATCCCCAAGACGCCGAGCCCCGTCCCGACGTCAAGCAGGGCGTTGTGTGCCGCTATCCGCAGCGGGTTCGTCGCAGCGAACGAGTCGACGCCACGCCCAAGGAATGGGTGGTCCCAGAACTCCTCGCGAGCGTCGGGCCACAACGTGAGACGCCCGTTGAAGTCTCCTCGTTCGCGATCTGAGGCCCCGCGGGGCCGCAGAGTCGCATCCAGCACGCCACTGAACACCGCGGCGAAGGCTACCGACGACAACCACAACTGCGGAACGCCAAGCCCGGCGGGCATCACGCCGCGCAACGAGCCACCAAACGCCAAGCGCGTACGCCCCAATGACCGCTCCGCGTGTCCCGTTCAGCAGCACGCCCACCCAAAGCAGTAGCGCAAGGCCAGCAGCGACCACGGCGACCTGCCGGTGGCGTGGTGTGCCGCGAGCGATCAAGACGAGCATGGCAAGGATCGCGATTCCTGTGACGAAGGAGTAGGCGAGGTAGTTGTAGTTCAGGCCTTCGATGCCGAGGCGGGCGGCGGTGGCGTCGTACTGGCCGCGCAGCTGCACCCCTCGGTTCTCTGTGAGCATCCGGCGGAATCCAAGCAGGCAGCCGGCGAGCAGGCCAGCACTGAGTATCCACAAAGGCCTCGACGCCGCGCGACGACCGCACGGGCGGTGAGAAAGCAGAAATCATCGAGGCGAGCGTGTTCCGCAGCCCATCGCGAGTCGAACGGAGCCACCGTCCAGATGGTCGACAAGGCCGTGAGGAGCGCATAGCAAACAGCGAGCCACTCGACCGCGTGTGGCCGGAAGCTTCCGATCGAGATGATCAGCACGACTGCGCAGACCACGTGTACCGGTTCGGAGGAGACCGGCCGGGTTGGCGGCCGCCCCCGCGGCGACCCCGGCCACGACGAGGACCCGCAGGTCGGCGAGTTTCCCGCTGGCGCTAGACAAGCTGCGTACGCAACTCACCGAGCACCATTTGCGCGGGCCCGCTCAGCGGTCCGTCGGTCCACCTCATGTCAGAACACTACGACGGATCTGACCTACAACCCCCAGTCAGAGGCTAATATGGCGGGTCGTTTGTCAAGAGGCAGGGCGAGTGGCGCCCGGGACCGTCGTCCTGGGCGCCGCTCCTTGCTGACCGGCCAGTGGTCGTGGGCGACGAGCGTGTCGTGGTCGACGCGCGGTCACTCTAATATTCGCGGGTTGGCTACCGCAGGACGGTGTTCCGGCTGGAGTGCGTCGCTGGTCTAGATGTCGAGCGTGATCCTCAAGCAGGCTTGAGGATTGCTCATAGCCTCATCGCTGGTCACTCCTGGCGCTGCCGTCGCCTCGTTGCTCACTGGCCGGACCTCTGGGGCCCCGGCCGGGGCTACTGGGGATCGTCGAGCACAGCCAGTGACCAGCACCAGCCGGCGAGCTCACGAGCGATGGCGGCGTTGGCGACGACGCTGCGTTCTTGCGGGCGTTGAACCGCTCCCAGCGAGCGTTCAGACGCAGGTTCCCGGCATGACCCCGGGACACGGCGGCGGGCGCCGCGGCTTCCCAGCGCCTGCGGATCGTGGCGCCGGGGGTGCGGTAGGGCGCTCGGTGGTGCCAGGCAGCCTCGACCAGAAGCCGACGGGCGTGACCGTTGCCGGTCTTGGTGACCCCACCTTGGGACCGGGAGGCACCCGAGGAGTACTCGGTGGGCACCAGCCCCAGGTAGGCACCGATGCTGCGCCCAGAGAGCCGGTGCCAGTCGCCGATCTCGACTGCGAGCCCGAACGCGGTCAACGTGGAGACACCACGCAGGCAACCGAGCCGGGCCACGACCGGGGTGAACGCACTGTCCGCGGCCATCGCGCTAATCGCCTCGTCGAGGCGGTCACGGCGCTGCGCGGTCAGCAGCATCGACTCGAACGAGGTGTCATAGGCCAGCTGCAACGCGGGCTGCTCGAACCGGTGGGACCTCAGCCAGGTCTCGTGCTTGGCGGTCCAGGCCTTGCCGCCGTAGTAGACGATGCCCTTGCGCAGCAGCAGTTTGGAGACCCGGTGCCGCGCCGACATCAGCTCCCCTCGGACGTCCTCACGAGCCCGGACCAGGTCCCTGGCCGCCTCGGTCTCCACGTCAGGGACGGTGACCGCGACGATCCCCCACGTGCAACAACCGCGCCAGGTGCAGAGCATCGGACTTGTCCGTCTTCACCCGGTCACCCGCAGGGCGCTGCAGCTTCGAGGGCGCTGCGACCAGGCACTCGACCCCGGCATCGGCCAGGAACCGCGAAAGACCGAACCCGGTCGGCCCGGCCTCATAGGTCACCCTCACCGGGCCTGGCAGCGAGCCCACCCAGGCCAGGGTCTCGGGGAACTCGGGGGTCATCCGCCGCCGGTGGATCTCACCGGTCACACCATCGATCGCAGCCGCCACCACGGAGCGTGCGTGCACGTCCAGGCCAACACTCGTACGCTGATACATCACTGGGGCCTCCCACAACTGTCGGATAGGCCGGGCAGGGGAATCTGCTCGGCAACCCACGAACATGTGTGCGTGAGGCCCCAGCCCGCAACCCCCTCAACCCGAGGCGGTCACGCCATACCGTCTAGGGCCCAGAAAGGCAGGTCGGTTGGTTGCGTGTTCGCGCCCCTTAACGCCACTCCTGGCTGACTCTTTATTGCGCCTGAGCGTTCTTGGCGCAACACGCGCGCTGATGGATTCCTCAATGATGACGCCCACCGACAAAGCCCGAATCGCGCGTCTACTTCCCAGCCGACTGGCCGACGTCGATGTCCCCGGACATTGGGTTTCAGAACTGAAATCTGAAACCAGGCTGGCACGGGGTTGTCAAAGAGGGATGACGTGGTCCATGGAAGGGCAGACGGCGCGCGTATCCAGTATCAGGTGCGACGCCTCTACGATCTGGACGAGGTCGTAGGCTCGATGGCTCTGCAGCAGGACGGTGATGTCTGCGCTTCTCGCCGCGCCCACGGGCTCATCTACCCCTGCGAACACCTTGTCGACGCCGTGCGGGCGCCACTCAGCGATGAAGGGATCGTGGTACCGCACTTCCGCACCCCAGGCCAGTAGATGCTTCGCCAGGGGATCAGCGGGACTCTGTCGGCAGTCAGCGACGTCAGGCTTGTAGGTGACCCCGAGCAGCAGGACCGTCGACCCTTTCACCGAGCGCTCCTTCTCGTTCAAGGCGTCCCGAATCCGGCCCGCGACATACAACGGCGCGGCGGTGTTGATCTCCTCGGCCAACTCGACCATCCGGAACGAGTAGCCGAGGCGTGCCTTCACGCGGTGACTGAGGTAGGACGGGTCCACCGGAATGCAGTGGCCACCGACACCTGGTCCGGGGCGGAACGCCATGAAGCCGAACGGCTTGGTCTCAGCGCAGGCGATGGCGTCCCAAAGGTCGATGTCGAGCTCCTTGGAGAACCGGAGCATCTCGTTGACCAGGGCGATGTTCACGTGACGGAAGGTGTTCTCCAGCAACTTCGACATCTCTGCTTCCTTCACCCCCTTGGCCGGCACCACCGTGTCGACGAAACGCGAGTAGAACTCGACCGCCCGGAAAGTGCACTCGGCAGTGATTCCGCCCACGACCTTCGGGGTGTTCCTGACGCGGTAGGTCTGGTTCCCGGGGTCGATGCGCTCGGGGGAGAAGGCGACGAACACGTCCTCGCCGAGCGTCAGTCCGCCCGCGGCCACGAGTGGCGCGAAGACCTCCTCCGTGGTCCCGGGGTAGGTGGTGGACTCGAGGATGGCCAAGGTGCCAGGGCGGATGTGTGCGCCGATGTCGCGGGCGGCTACCTCGACCGCGTTCAGGTCGGGTCCACCTTCGGGTGAGAGCGGGGTCGGGACGCACACGAGCACAACATCCGCCTGAGCCATCACGGCGGGATCCGTGGTGGCCTTGTATCCGGCGGCCAGGCCGGTCTGCAATTCCGCGTCGCTGACGTCACCGATGTGGGAAACCCCAGCATTCAGGGCCGCCACGGTCTCTGCATTCGTGTCGACGCCAAACACTTGGAGCCCCGAAGCAGCGGCCTGGAGAGCCATCGGGAGACCGACGTATCCCTGGCCGATAACGGCCAGCGTTCTCACATCCTGTCGCGGAACCACGCCACCGTCTCCTTCAGGCCGTCGGCCAGCGTCACGGGGTGCACATCGGGGAACAGTCCACGCAGCTGCTCGTTCCTGGCCTGGGAGTGGGGAACGTCCCCGGGTCGCGACGGAAGATGCTCGACCTCGAAGTTTGAACCCACCGCTGCGCGCAGCTCGTCGAGCACCTTGAGCAGGTTGGTGTTGGTGCCGAACGCAAGGTTCACCGGCTCGGCATGCCAGACCCGACGCTCAGCGGCGTCGAGCAGCACGCGGCAGACGGTTCCCACGAAAGTGAAGTCCCGGGACTGGGTGCCGTCGCCGTGGACCGGCACCGGCTTCCCAGTCAGGATTGACTCGACGAAGGTGGGAATCACGGCTGAGTAGACGTGTCCGGCGCGCTGGCCCGGCCCGTAGACGTTGAAGAACCTGAAAGCCAACGTCTCGAGTCCGAAGGACTGTTGGTAGGCGAGGGTGTACTGCTCCGCGGCGAGCTTCGATACGGCGTACGGGCTCATCGGCCGCGTCCACTCGCGCTCGCCCTTGGGCAAGGCTGGGTTCATGCCGTAGACGGAACTCGACGACGACGTCACCACGTGACTGACTCCCGCCGCGCGGGCCTGCTCGAGGAGGCTGAGCGTTCCGGTTGCGTTTGCCGCATGGCTCACCAGAGGGGCCTTGAGGCTGCGCGGGACGCTGCCGAGCGCGCCGAGATGGATGACAGAGTCCACTCTATTGAGAGCAAGCGAGGTAGCCGTGTCATCCAGGAAGGAGGCCTCGTGAAACTCGACGTCGAGCCCGGTGAGGTTCTCCTTCAGCCCGTTGGACAGGTCATCGAGGACCACGACCTCGTGCCCCGTTTCGAGAGCACGTCGGGCGAGGTTGTGGCCTATGAATCCGGCGCCGCCCGTGATCAGTAAACGCAAGCGAATGGATTCCTCAGGTAGGGCGGGCTCAGGTGCCGCTGTTGATCATCCCAGCCCCCACCGTAACCCCGGTCGCCTCGTCGATCAGGATGAATGAGCCCGTGGTCCGGTTCTTGGAGTAGGGGTCACACAACAGGGGCACAGTCGTGCGGAGCTGGACGCGACCGATCTCGTTGAGCCCGAGCTCCTTGGTCTCCTGGTCGCGGTGGAGCGTGTTGACGTCGAGGCGGTACTGGATGTCCTTGATCAGGGCGCGGCCGTTGCGGGTGGTGTGCTTGATCGCGAGCTTCTGTCGCGGCCGCAGCGGCTCGTTGGTCATCCAGCAGATCATCGCGTCGATGTCCTGGCTGGGCTTGGGCGCGTTCTTGACCCGGGCGATCATGTCGCCCCGGCTGACGTCGACGTCGTCGTCGAGGCGCACGGTGACCGACATCGGCGGGAAGGCCTCGTCGATCTCCTGGTCGAACAGGTCGATCCCGGCGATCGTGCTGGTCAGCCCGCTCGGGAGTACGACGACCTCGTCACCCGGCTTGAGCACCCCGCCGGCGATCTGGCCGGCGTACCCGCGGTAGTCGTGGAACTGGTCAGACTTGGGCCGGACGACGTACTGCACCGGAAGCCGGGTGTCGACCAGGTCGCGGTCGGAGGCGACGTGGACGTTCTCGAGGTGGTGCATCAGCGAGGAGCCGTTGTACCAGGGCATGTTCTCGGACCGGTTCACCACGTTGTCGCCGTTGAGCGCCGAGATCGGGATCACCTGGAGGTCGGGCACGTTCAGCTTCGTCGCGAAGGAGGTGAACTCCTTGTGGATGCGGTCGTAGATCCCCTGGTCGTAGTCGACCAGGTCCATCTTGTTGACCGCCAGCACCAGGTGGGGGACGCGCAGCAGGGAAAGGATGACCGCGTGCCGGTGGGACTGCTCGGTGAGTCCCTGGCGGGCGTCCACGAGCACCAGGCCCAGGTCGGCGGTGGAGGCGCCCGTGACCATGTTGCGGGTGTACTGAACGTGGCCGGGTGTGTCGGCGATGATGAACTTGCGGTTCGGGGTCGCGAAGTAGCGGTAGGCCACGTCGATGGTGATGCCCTGCTCGCGCTCGGAGCGCAGGCCGTCGGTCAGCAACGCCAGGTCGGTGTAGTCGTAGCCCTTGGACTGGCTGGTGGCCTCCACGGCCTCGAGCTGGTCCTCGAAGATCGCCTTGGAGTCGAGCAGCAGTCGCCCGATCAGGGTGGACTTGCCGTCGTCGACCGAGCCGGCGGTGGCGAACCTGAGCAGGTCCATCTGGCCGAGAACGCTGGTGATGGGGGTGCTCATCGGGGTCCCCTCACGATTGTCGGCGGGAGGAGCGAAGCGGGGGACGGCGAGAATCGGGTGGGGTGGTTCATCAGAAGTAGCCTTCCTTCTTGCGGTCCTCCATGGCGGCCTCGGAGAACCGGTCGTCACCACGCGTCGCGCCGCGCTCGGTCACCCGCGCGATAGCGACCTCCTCGATGATCTTGTCCATCGTGTCGGCCTCGGACTCGACGCACCCGGTGAGGGTGAGGTCGCCGACGGTGCGGAAACGTACTGTCCTCTCCTCGACGGCCTCGCCGGGCTTGGTGGGGTTGAAGTCGCTCTCGCTGAGCCACATGCCGTCACGCTTGAACACGCGACGCTGGTGGGAGTAGTAGATCGAGGGAATCTCGATCTCCTCCTGCGCCAGGTAGTGCCAGATGTCGAGCTCGGTCCAGTTGGAGAGCGGGAAGATCCGCATGTGCTCGCCACCGTGGATGCGCCCGTTGTAGAGGCTCCACAGCTCGGGGCGCTGCATCTTCGGGTCCCACTGGCCGAAGTCGTCACGGTGGGAGTAGACGCGCTCCTTCGCGCGTGCCTTCTCCTCGTCACGCCGGCCGCCACCGAAAGCGGCGGTAAAGCCGTTCTCCTCGATGGCGTGCAGCAGGGTGCCGATCTGGTGCCGGTTGCGGCTGGTCTTCCCGTCATCGACGACGATGCCGTCGGCGAGGGCCTGCTCGACACTCGCCACGATCAGCTTCACGCCCAGGCGGCTGACCCAGTTGTCGCGTGTCGCCAGCACCTCGGGGAAGTCGTAGCCGGTGTCGACCTGCAGAACCGGGAACGGGATCTTCGCGGGGTAGAAGGCCTTCTCCGCCAGCCGCAGCATGACGATGGAGTCCTTGCCGCCGGAGAACATCAGGACCGGCTTCTCGAACTCGGCCGCGACCTCGCGGAAGATGTGGATTGACTCGGCCTCCAACTGTTCGAGCTGGCTGAGCCGGTAGTCGGCGTGGGGCTGCGTCATCGGGGTGGTGAACCTCTCGTCTCAGACGGCAGCCGTCATGGTATCGACATCTGATCGCTTCCGGCGCAGGCAGACCCGGGTCGAGACGGTGAGCCGGTTGCCGTCAGCCTTCGAGGGGTCTGGCCGGGACACCAGCCACGGTCTGATTCGGAGAGATGTCTCTGATCACGACCGCACCGGCGCCCACGAGCACCCCGTCTCCGATCGCAACGCCCGGCTTGATCCGGGCGCCCGTGCCGACGAAGACGAAGTCGCCGATGCTGACGTTCCCGGCGACGGCGACCTGAGGCGTGAGGGTCACGTAGTCACCCACCGTGCTGTCATGCCCGATGGACACGTTGGGGTTCACATGGACCTGCCGACCGAACCGAATGTTCGTCGTGATGGTCGAGTTGGCGCAGACCACCGAACCAGGACCGAGGTCCACCGAGCGACGACCGATGACGGCCGTTGGGTGGATGAGCGTCGCAGCCTTGCGCCGCCAGGCCTCACACTCCTGGTCGATCCTCCGCCGTGGCGCGCACGCGCCGATGGCGATGACGTGGCCCACGTCGGAGTCCATCTCCCGAAGCGCCCCCGTTGCCCCGAGGTGCCTCACGCCGAGCTGTGCCAAGAGGTCGGGATCGGGAGAGCCGTCATCGAGGACTCCCAGCACCTCGAAAGCGCGGGAGGGGGCGGATTCGTTGATGTCGTCGATCAGCTCGAGGACCTCACGACCGAACCCGCCACCTCCGATGACGACCAGGCGTTGAGTCACCCGAGCACTATCGCAGCCAACGCCGCGTGAGGTCAGCAGGCGACGCGACTACCCAGCAGGGCGCCGAAGGCGCGCCAGGCCCGTTAAGCCCCCTCCCAGGCGCTGAGGAGAGCCCCGATCGCCAGCAGCTTGACCAGCCAGTCGCCGGCGTGGATGGCGGCGAGCTTCCAGGGCGTGCTCTCGTGGGTCATCGCACCCGTCCAGAGGACAAGCGGGAACCCGATCCACAGGACGAGTCCCAGCCCCAGGCCGTGGGTCCACACCTCGAGGTCGGCGATGCTGACCAGCGCTGCGACCACGGTCGCCAGGACCAGGCAGCGAAGGAGCTCGACGAGGACCTTCCACGGTGGCATCGACTGACCGACCGTTTTCGCACTGCTCAGCTCGACAAGCTTGTCGCCGAGAACCGCGTAGTACACCCCGCCGATCACGAAGGCCATGATCGTCGCGCTCAGCAAGGCGAGCAGGTTGATGTCAGCCATCGAGCTCACGACCTTCCAGCTGCGACTTGAGGGCGGCCATCCGCTCTCGCCAGAAGTCCTTCATCAGCTTGGCCTCGTCGGCGTCGGCCAGTCGTGAGTGCTCGAGCGTGGCCGTGCTCTTGGCGTCGCCCTTCGCGTCGAAGGTGACCGCGATCCGCGTCTGGCCCTCGCCCCAGTCGAACCGGGCCGACCTCGGCTTCCGCGCTGTTCGCTGACGGAGCTCACCTTCGGGCATCCAGTACCGCCGGGAGGCCGCGTCGACGAACGCGTCGTACAGCTGCTCGACAGGTACGGCGACGGTCTTCGCCGCCGTGACCGTGAAGCCATCCGTTCGCTGGCCCACGGCCCGCAGCCCTCGGGTCCGCTCGTAGCTGATGGTGACGGCCTGTGCCTCCCACTTCAGAGGCACGATTCCCAGCTGTTCGGCGACCCAACGGGCGATGTCTCGATGGGAGCGCTCCGCGGCGCCCCACTGGTCGAGGAGCTCGAACCACTCTTCCCAGCCACGTCCAGTGCGCTCGCGGATCGACTCGTCCGACGTGGCGAGCGCGGGTTTGGGGTCATCTGGTGATGGCTGCGCGAGAAGGAGTACGGCGCGGGCCGCGGTGTAGCTCTCGCCGGTCTTCTCCATCCGCGAACGGACGAGACGCTTGAACGACTTGTGCGTGGTCATGATGTTTTCCTCTCCACGGGGAGGTGCCGCGACCCACGCTCACCACACCCCCGCCGGAAAGGGCAACATCGAGCCGGCGCCCCGAAGGCTCGAGCCTCCTTTGCCCCCGCTTCAGCCGGCGGCGTGAGCGCCGGAATCGAGGGTTGGGCGCGGGACCGCGCCGTGAAACATCTGCGTCGAAACAGACTACTCGGCACGGCAGAACTCATCGCGGTCCGGCGAAGCACTCTTGCGCCGTGGCCCTGGCCGTGGCTTGCCGGGGCCTTTCGCGGGGGCATGGACGAGGGCGGGGAGCCGAAAGCTCCCCGCCCTCAGATCGTGGGACCTCAGGCTGTGGCCGTCGGATCAGTAGGCGCCGCGGCTACTGATGACCGCGCCCAAAGTACGGGCCAGGATGGTGAGGTCCTGGAACATCGACCAGTTGTCGACGTAGTAGAGGTCGAGCCGGATCGCCTCGGACCACGACAGCTCCGAACGACCGGAGACCTGCCAGAGACCGGTCATGCCCGGGCGGACGCGCAGGCGGCGGGCCATTGCGTCGTCGTACTGCGCCACCTCGTGCTTCAGTGGTGGACGCGGACCGACCAGGCTCATGTCGCCCTTGAGGACGTTGATCAGCTGGGGCAGCTCGTCGACGGAGAAGCGACGCATCCACTTGCCGGGAGCCGTGATGCGCGGGTCGTTCTCCATCTTGAACAGGCCGCCCTCGTAGCCCTGCTGCTTGTGCAGGCCAGCGAGCAGCTCCTCGGCGTTGGTGACCATCGTGCGGAACTTCCAGCAGTAGAAGGCCGCTCCGTCGCGACCCACGCGCATCTGGCGGAACAGGATCGGGCCGCGGTCGAAGCTCCAGACGCGGAGGGCGCTGAACGCGAAGAGCGGCGAGAACAGCAACATCAGGCCGAGGGTGCCGATGACGTCGAAGGTCCGCTTGGCACGGCGTACGGCGTCCTGGGAACGCGGCTTCTCGAGGTGGATCAGGGGAAGGCCACCGACGGGGCGGACGCTGATGCGCTCGCTGGAGACATCGGTGACGCTGGGCGCGATGACGACCGCGATCTCCTCGTGCTCGAGGTCCCAGGCCAGCCGGCGCATCTCGATGGAGGAGCTGAACGCACCACCGGCGAGGAAGACGACGTCGGCCTCTGCGTCGATCGCCACCTGCGCGATCGATTGCGAGGATCCCAGCAGCGGGATGCCGGAGTGCGTGGCGGAGCGGTCCCCGGGCTCAGGGGTCAGGGCGCCGATCACGTTGTAGCCGAGCCACTTCTCGCGACCGAGCACAGCGGCGATCTCGTCGACGTGACCCTCGGCGCCGGCGATCACGACACGGTGCTGGAGGGCGCCGATGGTGCGCGCGCGGTGGATGCTGCGGCGCAGCAGGACGCGACCCAGCACCAGGACCGGGATGCCGATCAGGAAGGCCAGGACGAAGAAGCCGCGGGAGAGCTGGAAGCGAACCAGGTAGCAGCCGATGCCGACCGCGGCCGCGGTGAGGAGCGAAGCGTTGATGGTGCTCTTGTACTCGTCGAGACCGGCACCGAAGACGTGCGGGCGGTAGCCGCCGAGCAGGAAGATCGCGGCCACCCAGCCGATGATCATCATCGGGCCGGCCACGTCGAGCGAGTGAGTGACCTCGAGTTCAGCCACGTACATCGGGAACGAGATCGTCTCGCGGCCCAGGATCGCCGCGAACACACTGAAGGTGATCAGCACGAGATCGGTGCCGAAGGCGACCATCGGGATGTAGCGCAGACCACCCCGCTGCGGCACGCTCACCTTGGTGGCTGTGGCCACCACAGATGTCGTCATTGGAATCCCCCGATTTCAAGCGATATCCCCTTACGGGCTACCGGACCCCCACCTTAGTTTCCAGTTGGTGGTTCGGGCGCTACGAGAGAGTCAGAAGGGCCTCGCCGGTCTAGTCCGGGAGGCGCCAGGCAGCCGCATTGTTGTCGAAGGCGGGCAACCCTCGGGTCTGGCGGACGAACCCCCAGGCGAGCGGGCCGAGCAGCAGGAGCGCGCCGCCGAGAAAGGCCACCCATAGCGGCGGCATACCGAGCATCTTCAGTCCAGTCAAGGTGAGCACGATCACGATGCCGCGACGGATCACCGACTGCGAGACCCAGGCTGCCATCCGCGCACCGAGGAAGGTGCCCGGCG
Source organism: uncultured Actinomycetota bacterium (assembly GCA_963759525.1). Lineage (GTDB taxonomy): Bacteria > Actinomycetota > Actinomycetes > Propionibacteriales > Nocardioidaceae > Marmoricola. Next base: position 107,564 of record CAVWZO010000021.1, read on the forward strand.
TGCCTCCGAGGACCAGGGGAATGAGCACTTCCCACGTGACGCCCTCGGTGACCACGTGCCCGATGGCGGCCGCAAGCACGAGCGGGACGGCCTGGACCAGGTCGGTGCCGACGAGGCGCACGGCGGAGAGGGTCGGGTAGAGCAGCAGCAGGGAGACCATGATCAGCGAGCCGGAGCCGACCGAGGTGATCCCCACGAGCAGACCCCCGATGGCGCCGACGGCCACGGTCGGCAGGACGCGCACCCTGGGGGCGTCGTTCTTGGCAATGTTGCCCGATGTCACGTACCGCAGCTGGAGATACAACCGAAGGGTGTACGTCGCGGCCGTGAACAGCAGCGCGTAGCCGATCATCGTGGTCAGGAACTCCTGCTGCGCCTGGGCCTCCCCCACGCTCTTGACGATGAAGCCACCAGCGAAGGCGAACGGGACGGAGCCGATCATCAGCAGGCCGGCCAGTCGCAGGTTGGGTGACCCCCGGCTCCAGTGCACCCCGGCGCCCACCGACTTGTTGATGCTCGCCGCGACCAGGTCGTTGGCCACCGCGGCGGTCGGGGGCACGTTAAGGGCCATCAGAGCGGGAGTCATCAGGGCGCCGCCTCCCATGCCGGTCAGACCGACGACGATGCCGACACCGAAGCTGACGACGAGGATCGAGAGCGCATCGGTGGTGAGGAGGTCGTTCACTGCGACTCCCTGTGGAAGGGGAGGTGGGGCATCAGGTCGTCGAGCGCGTCCGCGATCGAGCGGCCGGTCGTGTCGATGTGTACGGCGGCGTCCTCGGGGTACGCATACGGGCTCGAGATGCCGGTGAACTCGGGGATCTTCCCGTCGCGGGCCTTGGCGTAGAGACCCTTGCGGTCACGCCGCTCGCACTCCTCGAGCGGTGTGGAGACGTGCACGAGCACGAAGTCACCGCCGGCGTCATGCACCATCTGCCGGACCTGTTTGCGGGTCTCGTCGAAGGGCGCTATCGGTGAGCAGATCGCGATACCTCGGTGGCGGGCGATCTCGGCGGCCACCCAGCCGATCCGGCGGATATTCGTCTCGCGGTCTGCCTTGGAGAAGGTGAGGCCGGCGCTGAGGTTTCGACGTACGACGTCACCGTCGAGGCTGGTCACCGTGCGCCGGCCATCCTCGAGGATCAAGTCGTGCAGCGCGCGGGCCAGGGTTGACTTGCCGCTCCCGGACAGGCCGGTGAAGAACACCACGAAGCCGCGCTCGTCATCGCCGGGCTGGTCCTGCGCGACGATCGCGGCGATCTCCTCGGGCCACTCACCGCTGTGACTCGGGGCGAGCACATCGCTGGTGGCGTAGTTCGCGGCCACCTGCTGGCCCAGGGTGCGGTCGTACGCCGGCTCGGCGTGCGACGGCAGCGGGGCGGCGACCACGTGAGCACGGGGTCTCGACTGGTCGCTCGCTTCGCTCGCTGCTCGACCACCTGCCAAGAGGTCGGCTGCCGCGAGGGTGACGCGGACGAGGCCGACCGGGGAGACGTGCTGGGGGGTGCCGGTGCCGTTGAGCGCCAGCAGTACGACGCCGCGGCCGGTCGCATGTTTTCGGACCAGCTCGAGGTCGTCGTCGGTGAGCGGGGCCGCGACCGGGACGGTCAGCGCTCCGGCGTACTTCTCCCGGGCCTGGGCAGGGGTGAGGTGCAGCCGGCGGAAGGGGCCGTAGGCAGGCGTGGCCAGCGGGGTGAGGGCCGTGGGACTCCACCGGGCCAGGGGGAGGCCCTCCGGGTCGACGAGCTCGACTTCCGGGGCGTCGGCGAGCTCGATGGGGAGGGCCAGTGTGATGCCGGGATCGGAGACGTCGAAGTTGGTTCTTGGAGCCAGGGCTCCGGAGAGCAGCAGCTCGAGGTCGTCCAGCTCACGGGGCGTCGGACAGTACTGCGGTGCGGACACCGGGCCATGGTGCCAGACCCCGCCGGATAACGTCCGGTGCATGGTTGCTCCCATCGTCGTCGCAGAAATCGTCCGTTCCGGCTTCGTGGAGGGTCGTCATTACGGCTCGTGGGTGGCTCTGGATGCCGACGGGTCGGTTCGCGCTGCCGGCGGCGACGCCGCGGGCCCGATGCTCCCCCGGTCCTGCAACAAGCCGATCCAGGCACTCGCGATGCTCGAGGCGGGACTCGCCCTGGACGGGGAGGAGCTCGCGCTGGTCTGTGCGTCGCACTCGGGCGAGAAGTTCCACATCGACGGGGTACGCCGCATCCTCGCCTCCGCCGGGCTCTCCGAGGACGACCTGCAGACCCCGGCGGGCTACCCGCTCGACGACGAGGCCACCGAGGAGCTGATCCGGTCAGGCGGCTCGAAGTCGCCCGTGCTGATGAACTGCTCAGGCAAGCACGCGGCAATGCTCGCAACCTGTGTCGTCAACGGCTGGCCGACCGCCAGCTACCTGGCCGTGGACCACCCGTTGCAGCACGCCATCGCTGCCACGTTCACCCGCATGACCGGTGAGCCGGTTGCGCACGTCGCCACAGACGGCTGTGGCGCCCCGCTGCTCTCGACGTCGTTGATCGGACTGGCGCGGGCCTTCACAACCCTCGCGACGGGTACCGGTGAGGCCGCACGCGTCGCCGAGGCGATCCGGGCGTACCCGGAGTTCGTGTCGGGTACCCGCCGGGACGAGCTGACCCTGCTGCGCGCGATCCCCGGTGCGATCGGGAAGGCGGGGGCCGAGTCGTGCTACGTGGTCGCCCTTCCGGACGGTCGAGCGTTCGCGACGAAGACCGACGACGGGGCGGCCCGTGCCCGCCCGGTGGTGATGGCCGCCCTGCTCGAGCGTCTCGGGGTCACCGAGGAGCCCGGGGTGGATGGCGACGCAGTTCGTCGTACGGGGGAGGCGGTGCTGCTTGGCGGGGGCGAGCCCGTCGGGGAGATCCGGGCCGTCATCTCTTTTTGAATGCTCAACCACCAACGTGCTGCCTCCTGCTAGCACCCAGAACGCGCCTCTACACCATGAGACAAGGGCCTTGTGACTGGTCACACCGGGTTTGAGTTTGCTTTTGCTTGCAAGAGTTAGCACTATGGGGACATGGCCAAAATCAAGGTTGGCAAGACCGTCGTGTCGCTCGGGGAGTACCTCCGCGAGCAGCGCGTCTCTGCCGAGCTCTCACTCCGCCAGCTGGCGGAGCAGACCGGCGTGTCGAACCCGTACCTGAGCCAGATCGAACGTGGTCTGCGCCGGCCATCGGCCGAAGTGCTGCAGCAGCTGGCCAAGGCACTCCGGATCTCTGCTGAGCAGCTCTACGTGCAGGCCGGGATCTTGAACCCTGATGACGGTCAGGTCCGCTCCGTGGAGCTGGCCATCCTCGGGGACCCGGTGCTCACTGAGCGGCAGAAGCAGTCTCTGTTGGACGTCTACCAGTCCTTCAGGGCGGTCGCCGAGAACGCCCTACCCATCGAAGTACTCGACCCCACAACCGTGGAACCAACCATCGGGGTCGACACAACCAAGCTAGGAGATTGACATGGCGAAGACCCAGTTCAACGTCGAGCAGATCAAGACCGAGGCCGTGAAGCCGCTGTACGCCGTCGCCGGCGCTTACGAGGCTGCCTACGAGCTGTGGCGCGGCTACGCTGCCGACGCTCAGAAGACCGCGACCGAGCGCTTCCAGGACGTGCAGAAGCGCGTCAGCAAGATCGAGCGTGAGCCGAAGGCCTTCCAGGACCAGGCTGTCGCGCTGTTCAACGAGCGCGTTGCCGAGCTGCAGAAGGAGGCCAAGGACGCGCAGAGCAAGTTCGAGGCCCGCGTTGCCGAGCTGCAGAAGGACGCCAAGGCGTTCCCCGCGAAGCTGCAGGCCCAGCTCGACGAGGCCCGTGCCGAGCTGACCAAGACCTACGAGTCCCTCGCCGAGCGTGGCGAGAAGCTCATCGCGGCGATCCGCAAGGACGGCGTCAAGGCTGTCACCGCGCTGCGCAAGGCCCCGGCCAAGTCCACGGTCGCGCGTCGCCAGGCTGCCAAGAAGGGCGCGGGCAGCACTGCTCCTGCCTCCAAGACCGCCGCCAAGAAGGCTCCGGCCACCAAGAAGCCGGCTGCCAAGAAGGCTGCCACGCAGGGCGGCGCCAAGGGTGGCACCACCACCGCGAAGAAGGCCCCAGCCAAGACCGCCGCGACGACGACCACCTCGGCGTCAGCCTGACCTGACACTCGTCACCGACGGGTGATGAGGAGCCCTTCCTCTGGTGGTCCCTCCCTTCGCCAGAGGCGGGCCAACGGGCCCCCGGATCTGATCCGGGGGCCCGTTGCTGTGCCCGGGGGTTCGCCGGGCCGCCGCAGACCCACAAATGTTGGGTTGTGGCGTTCAGGTCGGCCGTCCCGACGTCCGGGCCCAACATTTGTGGGGTTGTGGGAGCCCGTTCGTTCGAAGATCAGCCAGCGCCCCGATATCCTCGTGACGTGCCCGACGTATTCGCCTTCGAGTCTCTCGTGATGAGTCTGGCCTTCTTTGCCCTGATGGCTGTGAAGGTGTGGGCGCTCGTCGACGCTCTGATGCGTCCCGCGCCGGCGTACGTCGCCGCGGAGAAGCTCACCAAGCCAGCCTGGCTGCTGATCCTGGGGCTGACCGTGGTCACGTCGTACATGTGGCCCCCACCGCTGGGTCTGTTCTCGATCGTGGGCACGGTCGCTGCGTTCGTGTACCTGCTCGACGCCAAACCTGCGCTCGCGTCGGTCACCCGACGACGTTGATCCGCCCGGTTGCCGTTCTGGGCTAGCGAGTTCCCTCGTGCTGTTCCTGGACCACGCGCTGCGCGGTCTCGGTCAGGCTGCGGCCCGTCTGCGCCGCAAGCGCGCGCAGCTTCTCGTAGGCCTCGGCCATGTCGATCCCGTGCACCTGCGCGAGGACTCCCTTCGCCTGTTCGACCTGGGCTCGCGCCATGATCGCCTCGTGCACTCGTGCGGCGACCTGGTCGGAGGGGATCTCGGTGGACTGTACGACGACCAGGGTGGCCACATCGGCGAAGGCCTGGGAAAGGGTTGCGGTCTCATCGTCGGTGTCTACCGGCTCCTGCCGAAAGATGTTCAGTCCTCCGAGGACCCGACCCCGCCAACGCATGGGGTAGGCGTCGACGCGCTGGAAGCCCAAGCGGACGATGGCCTGCCCAACCTCGTCCCAGCGCCCGATGAGCTCGTCCGCGCCACGGGCGGACACATGCCGGCCGGTCCGGATCGCGTCGATGCAAGGACCGCTCGACCTCTGGATCTGGAGCATCTCGAGCTCGGCGGCACGATGCGACGACGAGCTGAGCAACGACAGCTGGTCCGTGCGGTCAACGACCAGGATTGCCACCGCCTCGGCGGAGACCAGGTCGGTGCAGTCCGTCAACAGCTGGGCGAGCACATCGGCGACGACATGCTCGCTGACCATGGCGGCGGCCGCATCGCCGAAAGCGTCTGCAGTTGTTCGTTGGCCACTCATCGGTCGTCTCCTTGTCTGTCGGCGGCGAAGTCGAGCTCGCGGCAAATGATGCCGCGACTCACCTCCGCCACCGTCGTGCCGTGGGCGAATGCGTGCGCTCGCAGCAGTGCCAGGGCATCTGCGGGAGGGATCTTGAGCTGGGCGACCACCATGCCCGTTGCCTGCGAGACCCGGTCACGCGTCACCCACAGCTGGTCGGAGTCGGCGTTCGCGTCCATGCCGCCCAACACCGCGACTCCGATGGCGTCCGCGAGGAACTGCGCCTCGGCGCAGGTGCGTGACAACCCGCGCTCGTGCGTCTGGTAGGCGGTGACCACACCCAGCACCTCGGAGTCCGGCCGCATCGGGAAAGCATGGAGCAGCACGAGTCGACCCTCCCGATCCAGCGCCTGGGTCAGCATCGGCCAACGGGAGTCCTGCTCCGCGTGCGACAGCCCGCAGACAGCGGTGCCGGTACGGAACGCATCCAGGCTCGGGCCCTCGCGCAACACGTCCTGACTGTCCTCCGCGCGGTCGGAGAGAGTGTCGGTCGCGCAGAGCGTGGCCCGATCAGGTGCCGTGAACCCAATGGTGATCGCGGCCCCTTCCGCGGCCAGGATCTCGGCGAAGGCGATGCAGAGACGAAGCGGCAACGGAGCCTGGGGTGCGGTTGTGGCGAGTACCCGGGTCAGGTGGCCCAGAAGGACCGGACGATCCTCCATGGTTCACCTCCGTGGCCGCCAGGGCGCCGGAGCGCGCTCTCGTCGTACGCCGACGAATGTAGTCCGAGTCCCGGGGGGCCGGTGCTTCGAGGCTACCAGCGGTAAACGGTGGCCCCGCCCGTGTGCGCTTGAGACGAGTGGGTACGCGGGCAGCATGGAGACGTCCGTGGAGCGTCCCGGAGCGCGCTGGTGGGTACCGGAGCGACCGACGCTCCGGAACCTGCAGGACGCAGTCCACGACTGCAAGGGCTGCGAGCTGCACGTCGAGGCCACCCAGGGCGTGATGGGCGCGGGCCCGGTAGAGGCAGAGCTGATGGTCCTGGGCGAGCAGCCCGGCGACAAGGAGGACCGCGAGGGCAAGCCGTTCGTCGGGCCGGCGGGTCAGCTGCTTGACCGGGCCCTGGCCGAGGCCGGGATCGAGCCCGAGGACGTGTTCCGGACCAATGTGGTCAAGCACTTCCGCTTCTCCAGTACCCGAGGCAAGCAGCGCATCCACAGGTCGCCGAGCCGGGTGCACGTCGCCGCGTGTGGGCCGTGGCTGCTGGCCGAGCTCGACCTCGTGCGGCCAACCGGCGTACTCGTCCTGGGCGGCACCGCAGGCAAGGCGCTCTACGGCACGAGGTTCCGCGTTGGCGCCGCGCGGGGAGAGCTGCGTCCGTGGCCCGTGGACTTCGGTCCAGCTGAGGTCCACCACCGGCCGGAGTGGGTACTGACGACGACCCACCCGGCCGCCGTGCTGCGCTCACGCAACCGCGAGGAGGACTACGAGCAGCTGCTCGCCGATCTGCGCGTCGCCGCCAAGGCGCTGGCGGGCTGAGCTGGGCCCTGATCGGCGCGACAACGCCGAGTCGCCTTGTCGTCGCTCCCCGGCTGAGAGAGGTTGGACCCATGAGGTGCCAATTCATCCCCAGCTACATCCTCGACCGACTGGTTGAGGCCGACGACGACGACCTGGCCGAGTGTGGGCGACGGACCGTAGCCATCGACCAACAGATCAGAGCCGTGCGTACGGCGATCGCACCGCGCGCGACCGGAGATGTGGCGTGGCAGATCCACGATGCCGAGAACGGCACGGCGCTGCCCGGCCGGCTCGTCCGGTCGGCCGGAGAGCCAGAGCTGGCGGACGTGACGGTCAACGAAGCCGCCACCGGGATCACCGAGTCGCTCGCGCTCTTCACTGACTTCGGTCGCTCGTCCTTCGATGACGAGGGTGCGACCGTCGTGGCGACGGTGCACTACGAGAAGAACTACGACAACGCCTTCTGGGACGGGACCCAGCTCGTCTTCGGCGACGGGGACGGCAAGGTGTTCGACCGGTTCACGAAGCCCATCGACGTCCTCGGGCACGAGCTCTCGCACGCTGTCACCCAACACACCGCCAACCTGACCTACCAGGGGCAGTCGGGGGCGTTGAACGAGTCGCTGTCCGACGTGTTCGGGGCGTGCATCAAGCAGCGCCACCTCGGTCAGGCCGCCGAGGATGCGGACTGGTTGGTCGGCGCCGGGATCTTCCTTCCCGGGATCAGTGGGCAGGCGTTGCGGTCGATGTCAGAACCCGGCACGGCGTACGACGACCCAGTCATTGGCAAGGACCCACAGGTCGGGTCGATGGCTGACTACGTGGACACCACCGACGACAACGGCGGCGTGCACATCAACAGCGGCATCCCCAACCGTGCGTTCGTGATCGCAGCTCGCGCGATCGGCGGCGAGACCTGGAGTGGGGCCGGCCGGATCTGGTACGACGCACTCACCTCCGGGCTCGACGAGGGCAGCGACTTCGCCACCTTCGCGGCGTCGACGATCGCGGCCGCCGGTGAGCGCGCCGAGGTCGTCGAGGACGCGTGGACGCAGGTCGGCGTGATCGGGGGAGCGGCGCCTGGGCCCGCGATCCCCGCTCAGCGAGACGACACGTCGGTAGTCGTCGCGCGAACCGGTGGGATCGCCGGCATGACCAAGGAAGGCGTCGTCGACCTCGAGTCCGACGACCCGCGGGCGCCCGTGGTTCGCGAGCTGGTGCAGCGCATCGACTTCCGGTCGGTCGCTTCGGGGCAGACCCGCCCGGACCGGTTCGTCTACCGCTTCCGCTACGCCGCCATCGAGACCCATGTGAACGAGCCCGCACTCACCGAAGACCTGCGCCACCTGGCGCAGATCGTCCTGGGGGAGTGACGTCCGGCGGACCGGCTGTAACGCGGTGTTATTGACGCTGAGTGGCCGGTCTGCGCCATGTTCAGCGTCAATAACTCCGCGACAGCTTACTGCTTGGACTGCTTGGACTGCTGGGGGTTGTGGGGGCTCAGCCCTTACGGGCCCGAGCGGCGGTCTTGGCCCGGTCGTGGGCGTTGAGGTGGACCTTGCGGATCCGGACGGCGTCCGGAGTGACCTCGACGCACTCGTCCTCGCGGCAGAACTCGAGGGACTGCTCGAGGCTGAGCCTCTTCGGCGGGATCAGCTTCTCGAAGTTGTCCGAGGTCGCGGAGCGGACGTTGGTCTGCTTCTTCTCCCGGGTGATGTTCACGTCCATGTCATCGGCCCGCGAGTTCTCACCCACGATCATTCCCTCGTAGACATCGATGGTCGGCTCGACGAAGAGCACCCCGCGCTCCTGCAGGTTGGTCATCGCGTACGCCGTGACCACGCCCGTGCGGTCGGCGACCAGCGAACCCTGCGAGCGGGACTTGATCTCCCCGGCCCACGGCTCGTAGCCCTCGAACACGTGGTGCGCGATTCCGGTGCCGCGGGTGTCGGTCAGGAACTCGGTACGGAACCCGATCAGCCCGCGAGCCGGGACCAGGAACTCCATCCGCACCCAGCCGGTGCCGTGGTTCGTCATCTGCTCCATCCGGCCCTTCCGGACCGCCATCAACTGGGTGATCGTGCCGAGGTACTCCTCCGGCGCATCGATCGTGAGCCGCTCGACCGGCTCGTGCACCTTGCCGTTCACCTCCCGGGTGACCACCTGCGGCTTGCCGACAGTGAGCTCGAAGCCCTCACGACGCATCTGCTCGACCAGGATCGCCAGCGCCAGCTCGCCGCGACCCTGGACCTCCCAAGCGTCGGGACGCTCGGTGTCGAGGATCTTGAGCGAGACGTTGCCGACCAGCTCCTTGTCGAGCCGGTCCTTGACCAGGCGCGCGGTGACCTTGGTGTTCTTGGTCGGGCCGCGGCCGGCGAGCGGCGAGGTGTTGATCCCGATCGTCATCGAGATCGCCGGCTCGTCGACCGTGATCAGGGGGAGCGCGACGGGGTTCTCCGCATCGGCGAGGGTCTCGCCGATCATGATGTCCGGGAAACCAGCAAGCGCGACGATGTCGCCCGGCCCGGCCTGCTCGCCGGGCTTGCGCTCCAGCGCCTCGGTCACCAGGAGCTCGGTGATCTTGACGTTCTGCTTGGTGCCGTCGGTCTTCATCCAGGCCACGGTCTGGTTCTTCTTCAGCCAGCCCTCGCGCACCCGGACCAGCGCGAGCCGGCCGAGGAACGGGCTGGCGTCGAGGTTGGTGACGTGCGCCTGGAGCGGGGCGCCCTCGGTGTACGTCGGAGCCGGGATCGTCTCCAGGATGGTGCGGAACAGCGGCTCGAGGTCAGGTGAGTCCGGCATCTCGCCGTTCTCCGGCATCGTCAACGACGCGCGACCGGCCCGGGCACTCGCGAAGACAACCGGGAAGTCCAGTGCGTCCTGGCTGTGCGACTCGTCGAGCAGGTCCATGAACAGCTCGTAGGTCTCGTCGACCACCTCGGCGATCCGGGCGTCGCCCCGGTCCACCTTGTTCACGACGAGCACGACCGGCATGTCCGCGTTCAGCGCCTTGCGGAGCACGAACCGCGTCTGCGGCAGGGGGCCCTCGGAGGCGTCGACCAGCAAGACGATGCCGTCGACCATCGAGAGGCCACGCTCGACCTCGCCGCCGAAGTCCGCGTGGCCGGGGGTGTCGATGATGTTGATCGTCATCGGTACCTCGGTCGCCTTGCCGACGTACCTGATCGCGGTGTTCTTGGCGAGGATCGTGATGCCCTTCTCGCGCTCGAGGTCACCGGAGTCCATCGCGCGCTCGTCGACGTGCTGGTGCTCGCCGAACGCACCGCCCTGCCAGAGCATCGCGTCCACGAGGGTCGTCTTGCCGTGGTCGACGTGGGCGACGATCGCCACGTTGCGGAGGTCGGAACGGGACATCTGGTCGTTGAGCGAAGTCATGCTTGCCTTCGGTCCGCAGCAGCCCTGCCCAGATCAAGCAGAGGGCGGGCACGCTGACAGACGGGGATCGGGGATTCGGGGATGGGCGTCGGGTACGCCGCGCTGAGTCTATCGTTACCGGGTGACCAACCGGACGAGGATGCGGGCGGTACCCGAACTCGCCCGGGTGCCTCGATGAGCGCGTTCCGAGTGCTGTTCGTGTGCGTCGGCAACGTGTGTCGCTCCCCGCTGGGTGAGCGACTCCTCGCCGCTAGGCTCCGTCCCGACAGCGTCGAGGTGTCCAGCGCTGGGGTCGGCGCACTGGTCGATGCTCCGATGACACCCGAGGCGTTTGGCCATCTCGAGTCGTACGGCGGCTCGGCGGACGGGTTCGCCAGCCGACAGTTGACCCCCGCGATGGTCGACGAGAGCGATCTGGTCCTGACCGCGACGAAGGCGATTCGTTCGCGTGTGCTCGAGGAATCGCCGGCTGCATTGCGACGTACCTTCACCGTGCTGGAGTTTGCCGCGCTGCTCGACGTCGTACCCGCGGAGAGCGACCCTGCGGCTCTGGTTCGCATGGCGGCAGATGAGCGCTCGCGGGCTGCCATCGACGACTACGACATTCCTGACCCCTACGGTCGCGGCGACGAGGCCCATCTGGCGGCCGCGCAGGCGATGGCCTGTGCGGTCGAGCGGATCGCCAAGGGCCTGGACCCGTGAGGTCGCTGCTGCGTGCCCTGGTCGTCATCTTGGCTGTGACCCTCGCGGGGACCGCGTTGCCGAGCCTGGCCGACCCGAAGGGACCCGCCGCGGCTCCCGGGGCCCCCGAGACGGCTGCGCGCGCCGCCGCACCCACCGAAACCGCGACCCAGCAGGCCCGGCCCGAGAAGAAGCAGGCCCAGAAAAGGGTGTCGAAGAAGGTGCCGAAGGAGGCCGAGCCGACGAGGCCGACCCAGACCCCGGCCGGGAAACCGCGCCCGCTCAGCGCGATCACGATCGCGCTCGACCCGGGTCATCAGCTCGGCAATGCCGGCTACTCGCGCCAGATCAACACCCTCGTCCAGGCCGGCGGTTTCGAGAAGCCATGCAACACGACGGGTACGGCCACCGACAGCGGCGTGGCCGAGTCCACGGTCAACCTGCAAGTGGCGCGGGCTGTCGCGAAGCGGCTGCGCGCACTCGGTGCCCGGGTGCCGATGACGCGGACGGTCGACAGCCGAGAGGCGTGGGGGCCGTGCATCGACGAGCGCGGTCTGTTCGGCGAGCAGGTCGGAGCGCGGCTGATGGTCTCGCTGCACGCCGACGGCGCGTCGCCCTCGGGCCACGGCTTCCACGTCATCGCCCCGACCAGCCGCGCGCCCTGGACCGCCGACATCGCGGGCTCGTCGCTGCGGCTCGCCACGTCCCTGCGTGACGGGCTCACCACCTCCGGCGTACCCCGCTCGAGCTACACCGGCAGCGGCACCGGCTTGAATGTGCGCAGCGACCTCGGCACGCTGAACATGTCCGACGTACCGGTCGCGATGGTCGAGATCGGCAACATGCGCAACACCGATGATGCGCGGCGGATGACATCCATCAGCGGGCAGGCGCAGTACGCCGACGGCGTGGTGCGGGGCATCCGGACGTTCCTTGGAAGGTGAGGCGATGACGACGCGTGCGAACGGCCTCGCCGGCGCCCTGATCCGGTCCTTGCTCCCGGTCATTCTCTTGGCCCTCCTGGCCGGCTGCTCCGGTGAGGATCCGAAGAGCCCACGTCCGAGGGCCGCGGCCGATGCTCCCGACAAGGCCCTCACCAAGGGGACCTGTTGGGACGACTCGCAGCTGCCCGACGCGCTGGGTGCGGATGCCTTCGATGCCTGGGTCGAGAAGTACGCCGCGGGCGACTCGACTCTCGCCGACTCGATGCGCAACGACGCCAGCTTCAGCAAGGAGATCGAGTGCACGGAACCACATGAGCTGGAGCTGTACAACGTGGTCGAGCTGGAGCCCGGGCTGACCGCGAAGGTCAAGAACTACTCCGACCTGCTGGACCACAAGTCCCCGTTGTTCCGCACGATCCGCGACCAGGTGAATGAGCGCTGCCCCGCCGGGTCGGCGTACGACGTGCCGCAGCGTGGCGCCGGAGGCCCCCAGGTGCAGCTCGGCCCTACGCTGAACACGGGCGGCGGAGTGCACATGGCCTGGGACCCGTTTCCCGCGGACCTGTGGGCCAAGGGCCAGCGAAAGTTCGTGTGCACCTTCGAGCAGGACGAGCCCGGGACGCTGAGGTTCACCGACCTCGTCACGAGCAAGGTGCCGGTGACCGCGCGGGTCTGCCTGAAGAGACCTGGCAAGTTCGTCCCCTGTGCCGGGCAGCATGACGCCGAGGACATCGCCGAGGTGCTCCTGAACACGCTGATTGCCAACGGCCGGCTGGACGGCCGAAAGGCCCTGCGGAAGGGCCCCGACGGGCCGTACGTCGCGTTCAGCGATGCGCTCTACGCCAAGCTCGACAAGGTCTGCCAGACCTTCATGTCCTCGGTCTCGACCGTCAAGGGGGGCGTGGTCGCGAAGGTCTACCCGGGATCGGTGAAGCAATGGCCGACGCCGACGGGGGAGTACGTCGCCAGGTGCTTCGCGCTCAAGGCCGACGAGGTGCCACCGGGTCCCATGTCCGGGACCATCTTCAACAAGGGCTGAGCGTCTGAGGTGAAGCCGTCCGGCGCGCCGGATCCCACAAATGTTGAGTTGGCGCGTTCACCCGCGCGTTCCCGACGTCAGAACCCAACATTTGTGGAGTTGGTGCGCAGGGTTTGGTCGACCCATCCCCCGGCTGTGATACTCCGGCATGGCCACCACCGTTCCCTTTCGTCAGCTCGAAGAGATCCCCGGCTGGTTCCGGCGCATGGACATGGAGCTGTTCCGGCTGCTGCTCGACGAGACCGAGGAGCGCCTTGGCGGCGGGGACCTGGCCGAGCTCGGCGTCTACCTGGGGAAGAGCGCCGCGCTGATGGGCTTCGCGCTCCAGCCGGGTGAGACGTTCACGGTGATCGACCTGTTCAGCGAACCCGCGGAGTCCGAGGACAACCGGTCGGAGAACCAGGAGCAGTACGCCGAGCTGTCCCGGGAAGCCTTCGAGGGCTACTACCGCCAGTTCCACGAGCAGCTACCCGTGGTCGTCCAGGCACCGAGCCAGACGATCGTCGACCACGCGCCGCACGGCACGCACCGGTTCGTGCACATCGACGCCTCCCACCTCTACGAGCACGTCGTGGGGGACATCGAGGCTGCTCGGGCGCTGTTGCAGCCGGACGGGGTGGTGGTTTTCGACGACTACCGCACGGTCCACGCACCGGGGGTCGCGGCGGCGGTCTGGCGCGAGACCACCACCGGCCTTACCCCGTTCGCCGTGACACCGAACAAGCTCTACGCGACCTTCGGCGACGCCGACCCGTGGCTGCACGTGGTCAAGAGCTGGCTGGACGGGCACTCGTTCTGGCGGATGGACCTGCAGCACGTCGCCGGCCGCGAGCTCGTCCGACTCAAGCGTCCGGCTCCCAAGCCGCAGCCGGCGGATTCTGAAGCGCAGGGGACACCGAAGCCTCAGAGCGCAGACAAGCCGTCGCGGAAGTCCGGGTGGCTCGGCCGGCTCACTCGTCCTTGACTCGGTGCACCTTGTGCGGCGCCGCCTGCGCGCGCGGACGTACGACGAGCGCGTCGATGTTCACGTGGGACGGGAGGGAAGCCACCCAGCGCACCATCTCGGCGATGTCCTCGGCCACGAGCGGTTCGGACACGCCCGCGTAGACCGATTCGTAGCGCTCCCGGTCTCCACCGAAACGGTTCAGCGTGAACTCCTCGGTCTTGACCATCCCGGGGGCGATCTCGGTGAAGCGCAGCGGCTCGGCCACCAGCTCCAGCCGGAGGGTCTCGGTGATCACCCGCACGGCGTGCTTGGCCGCCACGTAGCCCCCGCCGCCCTCGTACGCGACCCGCCCGGCGGTCGAGCCGAGGTTGATCACCAGACCACCCCCGTCCGCGCGCAGCGCCGGTAGGAGTGCCTGCGTCACGCGCACGGTGCCCAGCGCGTTCAGGTCGAACATCCGGGCCCACTTCTCGACGTCCGCCTCCTCGACGCTGGCCTGGTCGGTGGCGCCGCCGGCGTTGTTGAGCAGCACGTCCACGCTCTCGACGGACGCGGCGAGCAGCGCTACGGATGTCGCGTCGGTCACATCGCAGACCACCGCGCGGCCGCCGATCTCATCGGCCAGGGCCTCGATCCGGTCCCGGCGCCTGGCCGCGCAGACGACGTGGAACCCGTCCCCGGCCAGGGCGCGAGCGCTCGCGGCTCCGATGCCGCTGCTGGCTCCGGTGACGACGGCTGTGCGGGTCATGAGTCTCTCCTCAGGGGTCGTGGGGAATGCCCGTCATGATAGGAGCGGAATGGACCGGGCCCGGACGGCGTTGCGTCAGGCGGAGGTAATGCATGACGCACGCATTGACGTACGACGCGAACCCGGCGCTGCACCGCGTCGCGATGATCAGCCTGCACACGTCGCCGCTGGACCAGCCGGGGACCGGTGATGCGGGCGGCATGAACGTGTATGTCCTCGAGCTGGCCCGCCGCCTGGCCGAGCGGCAGGTCGAGGTCGACGTGTTCACGCGCGCGACCGGCAGCTCCCTCGCCCCTGTTGTCGATGTCAGCGACGGCATCCGCGTCCATCACGTGTCGGCAGGCCCCTACGAGGGGCTCACCAAGCACGAACTGCCGGCCCAGCTGTGTGTCTTCGCCCGCGAGGTGCTGCGTACCGAGGCCTACAACGTCCCGGGCTACTACGACCTCGTGCACAGCCACTACTGGCTCAGTGGGCAGGTGGGCGCGCTGGCCCGCGACCGCTGGGGAGTCCCGCTGGTGCACACCATGCACACGATGGGCAAGGTCAAGAACGCCGCGCTCGCGACCGGTGACACCCCCGAGCCGATTGCGCGCCTGATCGGCGAGGAGCAGGTGGTCGCGGCCGCAGACATGCTCGTGGCCAACACCGACGACGAGGCGAAGCAGCTGATCGACCTCTACGACGCCGACCCCGGCCGCGTCGAGGTGGTTCATCCCGGCGTGGACCTGGATACCTTCCGTGACGTCGGCAGGTCCGCTGCGCGCGAGCGCCTCGGACTGCCCGCGCAGGGAACCGTGATCACCTTCGTAGGCCGGATCCAGCCGCTCAAGGCGCCTGATGTGATGCTGCGTGCGGTCGCCCTGCTGCTCGAACGCCGGCCCGACCTTCGTACGTCGCTCACGGTCGCTGTGGTGGGTGGGCCCTCGGGCTCCGGGCTCGAGCACCCCGACTCGCTGGTCCGGCTGGCCGAGGAGCTCGGCATCGAGTCCCTGGTGCGGTTCGTGCCGCCGGTGGTCCAGGAGGAGCTGGTCGACTGGTACGCCGCTTCTTCGCTGGTGTGCGTGCCGTCGTACAACGAGAGCTTCGGGCTGGTCGCCATCGAGGCCCAGGCCTCCGGTACGCCGGTCGTGGCCGCGGACGTCGGTGGCCTCAGCACGGCCGTGCGCGACGGCCGTTCGGGCCTGCTGGTGGCCGACCACGAGCCTGCGTCGTACGCCGCCGCGTTCGAGCGCGTCGTCTACGAGCCCGGCCTGGGCGAGACGCTCGCGATCGGCGCCGAGGCCCACGCGAAGCAGTTCAGCTGGGACCGCACCGCGGACCGGATGATCGATGTCTACGCAACCGCGCACGAGAAGATGCGCACCGACCTCACCGGGGTTGCGCTCTAGGCACTCGCCGGAATCCCACAAATGTTGGCGTGGGACGTCGGGGTCGGCCTGCGGGATGTTCGAATCCCACAATTGTTGGCGCGGAACGTCGAGATCGGTCCTGCGGGACGTCCGAACCCCACAAATTGTTGGTGCGGAACGTCGAGATCGGTCAGCAGGACGTCCCAATCCAACAATTGTGGGCTTGGGGCATGATCGGTCGCGTGGACGACACCGCAGACGAGACGCTCAGCCAGGCGCGCGAGGGCGCCCTCGCCGCCCTGAGGCAGGTCTTCGAGGACGGCGGCCTCGAGTACAAGGAGCTCTCACCCACGTCGCTGATGGTGGAGCTGCCCGGCGAGAAGAAGCTGCAGACGCCGTGCCGTTTCGATGTCGGCAAGCATGCCCTCGAGGTGCACGCCTTCGTGTGCCGCAAGCCTGACGAGAACTTCGAGGGCGTCTACCGCTGGCTGCTGGAGCGCAACATGAGGATGTACGCCGTGGCCTTCGCGCTCGACGGCGTCGGTGACATCTACCTCGATGCGCGGCTGCCGCTGCACGGCGTCACCACGGAGGAGATCGACCGGCTGCTGGGTGCCGTGCTGGAGTACGCCGACGGCTCGTTCAACACGATTCTCGAGCTCGGTTTCGCCTCCTCGATCCGCAAGGAATGGGACTGGCGCATCTCCCGCGGCGAGCCCACGCGCAACCTGGAGGCGTTCCGCGGGCCGCTGGGTCTCGACGAGCGGGACGTGTCCGACAGCTGACCGGCGGGCGTGCTCCGCGCCGCTGCGGGTCGCCTCTCAGCCCGGCACCGGGGTCGACTCGGGATGGGCTGAGTCCACCGGGTCCTCGGGCTGGGGACGCGGCTTGCGCCGGGCGACGGCGACCCCGACCAGGGCGAGCGCCCCTCCGGCGTACGCCATCGTGGGTGGTGCCTCGCTGAGGAAGAGCAGCCCCAGGACGATCGTGATCGGTGGCACGAGGTAGGTCGTGACTCCGAGACTGCTCGCACTCATGTGCTTGAGCGCGAAGGCGTAGGTGCTGAAGGCGATCGCCGTCGGGAACACGCCGAGGTAGATCAGCCACCAGACGGAGGACGCGGGCGCCTCCTGCACCTGGGCGACGAGGTCTCCGGCGAACGGCAGGCAGCTCACCGCACCGATGGTGCAGGCCAGCCAGGTGACCTGGATCGCGGAGAGCCTGCCCATGAGGGGCTTCTGGAGGATCAGGCTGATCGAGTAGGCGACGGCGCTGACCAGGCAGAGGAGTACGCCGACCGTGTAGCTGCCCCCACCCAGGGTCTCCGCGGGTGAGGTCGAGAAGGCGATCAGGGCCACCCCGGTGAACGCGAGCGCGAGCCCGAGGCCGAGCGGCACGGTGAACCGTTCGCTGAGGAAGAGGGCGGCCATCAGGGCGATCAGCACGGGGGAGACCTGGATCAGCATCGCGGCCGTGCCTGCGTCGACCATCCGCTCGCCCGCGTTGAGGGCCACGTTGTAGAGGCCGAACCACAGCACTCCGATGACCACGAGCGAGACCCACTCGCGCCTGGTCGGGCGCACCACCCCCCTTGACACGGCCACGACCGCAAGGCAGACCGCTCCGACGAGCAGCCGGCCCAGGGAGAGCGAGCCGGCCGTGAAGTCGTTGACGAGGTGTCTGATCGCGACGAACGCGGACGCCCAGAACACCAGCGTGCAGGCCACCGCGGCGAGTGGCAGCCACGTGGGTGTCGACTTCTCGGTCACACCCACAAGCCTATGGACCGGCACCGACAGGCGGCACGCGGTTTTCGGTCGTCGTACGTCGAGATCCGGCCGCGCTCGCGGGGATGCTAGGGGTTGGGCCTTGTCTCGCCGTACCCCCACGTCCGTGCGCGGTCGATCGCCTCGATCCGGCTGGCTGCTCGCAGCTTCGACAGGATGCTCGAGACGTTGTTGCGCACCGTCTTCGGAGCGACCGACAGGCGACCAGCGATTGCATGGTTCCCCAGCCCCGCGGCCATCAGGTCGAGGATCTCGCGTTCCCGAATGGTGAGGTCCTGGTCCGGGCCCGCCTGGTGCGGCTCTGGACTCTGCAGTCGCGACAGGACGCGGCGGGCCACGCCGGCGCCGAAGACGGCCTCACCCTCTGCGGCCGCCCGCAACGCCCGATGGAGCTCGGGTCCACCCGAGCCCTTGAGGAGGTACCCGACGGCACCCGCGCACACGGCGGCGAAAACCGTGGACTCGGCGTCGTGCATGGTCAGCATCAACACCGCCACGTCGGGATGCTCCTGAGTGACTTGACGGGTGACGTCGATCCCGCTTTCTCCGGCCAGGTCCACGTCCATCAGCACGACGTCCGGAGCCAGTCGTGCCACCGCTTCGACGGCCTCGCTCGCCGTGCTGGCCTCACCGCACAGCTCCAGGTCCGGAGCCTGCGCGAGCGAGGTGCGCAGACCGTCACGGAAGATCGGATGGTCGTCGACCACCAGGACGCGAATCACGAGTCCCCCAGCGGGAGTACCGCGTCCAGCCTGGTGCCACGTGGCTCGGCTGGGGTGCGCCTCAAGGTGCCACCGAGCTCGGCGGCACGCTCCGTCATGGACGCGAGACCTACGCCTGCGTGGCCGCTACCGGGTAGTCCGGACCCGTCGTCGAGGACACTCAGCAGCAGGGCCGAACCATTCACATGCGCACACACCCGGCAGTGCGTGGCTGCGGAGTGGCGCAGGACGTTCGTCAGAGCCTCTGCGGCAATGCGGAACGCAGCCACCTCGGTTGCCGGGTCGAGGGACCTTGGCAGGCGCACGTCCAACTCGATCACCACGCCGGCATCTCGCAGCGGTGCCACCAGCGCCTCGATCGAGCTGACAAGTCCCATCTGGTCGAGAGCCGGGGGTCGGAGCCCCTCGATCAGGCCGCGGACATCCGCGACGGCCGACTGCAACTGGGCGCTGACCCGGTCGGCGATCTCCTTCCCTTCGGTGTCGTGCTCGTCGAGTCGACGACGTAGGGCATCGACCTGGAGCGTCGTTGCGGCGAGCACCGGGCCGAGGCCGTCGTGCAGGTCTCGGCGGATCCGCAGTCGCTCCTGCTCCCGGCTCCGGACCAGGTTGGCACGTGCCGCCCGCAGCTCGGTGTCGAGGCCGGCGGAGCGCAGCAAGCCGGCGATCTGGAGGGCCGCGGCTTCGAGCAGGCGAACCTCCTCGATGGTCAGAGGCTCTGCTGGGCTGCGCCGCGTCACCTCCAGGTGTCCTAGTCCGACACCCGCGTGAATGAGGGGGAACACCTCCGTCCCCTGTCCCGCCGGCACATTGCGTGTGTCGCGGCGGATCGCGATGGAGGGGAGCCTCAGCGCGTTGCGCAGCTGCAACTCCAGCTCGTTGAGCAGAGTGGCCCCGTCCACGTGGCGCTCACCGCAGGCGGCGAGGGCCGCGAGCACCGCCTGGGGCTGGTCCCTGCGGCCGAACAACGCACGGGACACCCACAGCTCGAGCCGCGTTCTCAGGGACCCGAGTGCGAGCACCACCAGAACTGTGGCGAGGATCGAGACCGCGACGTCGGCGCTCGCCGCGAACCAACGCGACGCGAGGGCGAGGGCCAGCACGTAGGAGCCGACGATCACGGCCGAGAGCACCGTGTAGATCAGCGTCCGCCTGAGCGCGAGCTCGATGTCGAGCAGGCCCTCGCGCAGGACGGCGACTGCGAGGGAGACGGGGAAGGCGCCGAGTCCCGCAGCCACCAGAGAACCGGTCACCGCCTCGCTGGCACCGACGACTGCAGCACCCGCGGAGATCGCCGTCATTGTCAGTGCGACCAGGACGCCCAGCAACGGCCAGGCGAGCTGTCTCCTTTCGGAGCCCCACGAGCGCCGCCACCGAACGACCAGGGCGACCAGGCCGAGCAGCGTGACGCCGAGCAGGCCCGACATCACGATGCCGTCCATCAACACGACGGTGTCGCCTAAACCTTCGAGACCCACCGGGTTCTGTGCGGGCACTGTCTCGCCGATCGGTCCAGGCGCGAATGCTGTCACCAGCATAGAGAGGACCACCAGGGTCCCGGTCAGGATCCCGACGTGTCGCCATCGCGGCGAGGGGAACCGGCCATCAGGGAGGAGCAGCAACGGGAACGCAGAAACAGCTCCCCAACCGCCGACATACAGCCAGCTTTGTGCCCAGCGCGCCCAGCCAGCGGCAGGTCCCGTGAGGTCGCCCGACACCAGTACGGCGTAGGCGTAGGCGTCGAGTGCTGCGGAGAGTACGACGGCAGCGCCGCCGAGCGTGAGCAACCAGGCCAGCGGATTGTTCGGGCGGTGCCACACGAGGAGACAGCCCACCAGCGCGAACAGCAGGAACGCGAGGATGTATCCGAACTCCAGCAGATCGGGACCCACACCGCGGACCGAGAGAACGACGAACACCAGGTACAGCAGCGCCGAGGCGGTGCCCAGGACTGCACCTGCGGCGCGCAGCGGCCGCGAAGCCACGGACCCGCGTCGAACCCCGGCTTGCGGCGACGGCGTAAGTGCCACCTCGCCCACGCGACTGAATCTAGGGCGGATCCTCTCCGCTGCGAAGTGTTGCGGGACGATCCGGGTCGAAGTCCCGGGACCAGCCGGGACGTCTCGGGACCGCCGCACATGGCGCCAAGGACGTGGACGAGCAGATGCTGGCTGCATGACTACTGAACACATCGAAGCCCCTCCCGGCGCGGAGCGTTCCCGCGATCGCAAGACGCTGGCCATCACCGGCGCGACCGCTCTGGTGCTGTTCGCCACCTTGTGGGTTGAGGCCCCGGAGGCCCCGGAACCGGGGGCGTCGCCTGGCCGGATCCGGTCCTTCCTCGAATCGAACCTCGACCAGATCGGCCTGGCCGTGACGGCTGCGTCGGTGGGGTTCGGGGCCATGCTGCTCCTGACCGTCGCGCTGTGGCGGCTCGTCGCGGCCCGGGGAGACGGCCAGGGGTTTGCCGCGGTGACGTTGCTCCTCACGGGGGGTATGACCTCACTGTGGCTGGGCTTCACGGCAGCTGTCGATGCCGTGCCACTCGTCGCCGCCAACGACGACGGAAAGCTCAGCGCCTACAACGACCAGACCCTGCTCTCGCTCGATTTCATCGACCGTCTCAACGAGACCTTCGGGGACATCACGACGGTCTCCCGCGGGTTGTTCCTCATGAGCATCGGGCTGCTCGTCGTACGCCACCGGGTGCTTCCCCGCTGGACCGGGCACCTGGCGCTCGTTGTCGGCGCCGCCTCGCTGATCGGGATCGTCGGGTCCGCGTTGGGTCCGTTGGCGTTCGCGTTCCTCGTGGGGCTGTTCGGCTTCGTGCTGTGGGTGCTGATCATCGGCATCGCCAGCCTCGTGACGTTGCTCCGGTCGCGGCCTCAGAGGTCGAGCTTGTAGCCCAGGCCGCGCACCGTGGTGAGCAGCTTGGGCTCGGCGGGGTTGTCCTCGAGCTTGGCGCGCAGGCGCTTGACGTGTACGTCGAGGGTCTTGGTGTCACCGACGTAGTCAGAGCCCCACACACGGTCGATCAGCTGGCCCCTGGTGAGCACCCGGCCGGGGTTGCGCAGGAACATCTCGAGCAGCTCGAACTCCTTGAGCGGCAGGCGCACCTCGGTGCTGTCGACCGTGACGATGTGGCGTTCGACGTCCATCCGCACCGAGCCGACCTCGAGGGTCGGCGGGGCAAGGTCCGGCTCGGCGCCGCGTCGGAGCACGGCGCGCAGGCGGGCTACAAGCTCGCGCGGCGAGTACGGCTTGGTGATGTAGTCGTCGGCGCCGAGCTCGAGGCCCACCACCTTGTCGACCTCGTCGTCCTTGGCGCTGACCATGATGATCGGCACGTTCGATGTCTGCCGGATCTGGCGGCACACCTCGGTGCCGGGCAGGCCGGGAAGCATCAGGTCGAGCAGCACGATGTCGGCACCTGCCCGGTCGAACTCGGTGAGCGCGTCGGGACCGGTGGCGGCGATGGCCACCTCGAAACCCTCCTTGCGGAGCATGTACGCCAGGGCGTCGCTGTAGCTCTCCTCATCCTCGACGACCAGTACGCGGGTCATGCGGGGTCCCCGCGGAATCGTGGGCTGGCGGAGCGAAGCGGGGGAAGCACTCGATTTCGGGGGGTGCTCACGCAGTCTCCTTTGTGCTTTCGGTCGAGGTGGGTCCGGCGTCCGGCAACGGTCCGGGCTTGCGCGGCAGGGTCAGGGTGAACGTCGACCCCTGACCCTCCACCGACCAGACGCGTACCTCGCCCCCGTGGGATGCCGCCACATGCTTGACCACCGAGAGCCCGAGGCCGGTGCCGCCGGTGGAGCGGTGCCGCGCCGGGTCGACGCGGTAGAAGCGCTCGAAGATGCGGTCGAGCTCCTTCGCCGGGATACCGATGCCACGGTCGGTGACGCTGATGTCGACTGCGGCTTGGCGACCGGTCGCGCTGACGACCACCGACGATCCCTCGGGGGAGTACGCGACCGCGTTGGCCACGAGGTTGCTCACGGCGACGGCCACCTGCTCGCGGTTCCCGAGCAACACCAGCCCGTTGGTGCCGTTCTGAACGAGCTCGATCTGGCGTGCGGCCGCGTCAGTGGCGCTCTCGTCAATCGCGCGGGCGATGATCTTGTCGGCTTCGACCGCGACCGGTTCGTCTAGGGGGTCGTCGCCCTGGAGGCGCGAGAGCTCGATGATCTGCTGCACGAGCCTTGAGAGTCGTTCGCTCTCGGTGTGCATCCTGCCTGCGAAGCGCTGCACCGCCTCGGGGTCGTCGGAAGCGTCGATGACCGCGTCAGAGAGCAGCTTGATTGCGCCAACAGGGGTCTTGAGCTCGTGGCTCACGTTGGCCACGAAGTCGCGTCGGATCGACTCCACCCTGCGTTCGCGGGTTCGGTCCTCGATCAGCGCGAGCACCAGCTTGGAGCTGAGCGGCGCAACACGGGCCGTGACGTGGCGGGGTGGCAGCCCCGGGCGCTGCATGAGCAGCTCGGTCTCGCGAATCTGCCCGTCCCGGCGTACCTGACGGACCAGGTCGGCCAGCTCGTGCTCGGTGATCTCATGACCGCGGACGATGCCCATCGCGATGGCGGGCGCCGAGGCCTTCAGGACGGTGTCGCTGGCGTCGACGACAAGGGCGCTGCTGCGCAGCACGGAGAGCACGGCGGCGACACCGGGCGGAAGGGGCGGTTCGGGGGTTTCGGGGGAGTGCATCTGGCGTTCGCTGACCCGGAACGCGAGTACGGCGCCGCCGCCCACAACCGCTCCGAGCAGCGCAAAGAGGAGGGCTTGAACTGTCGGACTCACCCTTCGATCGTACGCAGGGTTTCACCGCGGGTTCGGTTCGCGGACCGCGCCTTCCGGGACTGTTCACCCCCGGTTCACGCAACGACTCGAACGGTTCACCTGCTCGTCGTAGGTTGTGAGTCATGCGCGACGCCTACTCAGACCAGCTCCACGCCATCCGCGACGACCTCGTGGCAATGGCCCGCCTTGTACGTGAGGCGGTCTCCGAGGCCACTGCCTCCCTACTGGACGGGGACGCGCTGCGCGCCGAGCGGGTGATCAGCAACGACGCCGACATCGACGCCCTCCGAATCAAGATCGAGGAGCACAGCTTCGAGCTCCTGTCGCTCCAGAACCCCGTCGCCGGTGACCTGCGGATGCTCGTCGCCTCCCTGCGGATGGTGAGCGAGTTCGAGCGGATGGGCGACCTCGCCGTACACATCGCCAAGATCGCGCGGCTCCGCGTCCCCGACATCGCCGTGCCCAACCAGGTGGTGCCGACCATTGCCCGGATGGCGGCCGTGGCCGAGGTGATGATCGGCAAGGTGGAGCACATCATCGCCGAGTCCGACGTGAACGCCGCGGCGGCGCTGGAGGAGGTCGACCAGGAGATGGACCGGCTTCGCCGCAACTCCTTCCGCGAGCTGCTCGGCTCGGAGTGGACCCACGGGGTGGAGCCGGCAGTCGACATTGCCCTGCTCGGCCGCTACTACGAGCGCATCGCCGACCACGCGGTCTCGATCGCCCGCCGCGTCGTGTTCCTGGTCACCGGGGAGCACCCGCAGTACGCCTGACGAGTCTTCCTGGATCGCTCCCTGGGGAGATGGGCGCGTCGGGCGCGCACAAATGTTGGGTTGTGACGTCGTAGTGCGGTCCTGAGCTGCTCCTCCCCCACAATTGTTGGATTGGGACGACGCGCCGGGTGAGATGAACGTTCCGAGCCAACATTTGTGCGATTCGGTGCGGGGCCATTTCATCCGCACAGGCACGGTTCCGGGCCGAGTTGTCCCCAAGCCGAAATGCGTGTCTGTTGCGCAGGACCGGTCGGTTGTCGGCTTGCCCGTATGCAGACACCATCATCCTTGGACGCCAGGCGTCCGTTCACGCGAGCAGACGCCGTCGCTGCCGGTATCGACAGGAAACTCCTTCGCACTTCATTTTTCAGGCGGATCTTCAGGGGCGTGTACGTCGATGCAAAGGTCAAGCAGACCGCGGAGCTCATGGCGCGTGCTGCATTGGCAATGCACCCCCCGGACGCGTTCGCCAGCCACCAGACCGCCGCGCGACTTAGCCTGGATCCGTGGAAGGCCGCCTACTGCGCGGCCCCAGAGCGGCACCCTGGCGGCGTTGCCGTCGCTCGCTGGACGAACAAGTAGAGCGTCGCTCCGGCGCCTTGCCATCGCACCCCTCTGGTGCCGCTCGCTACGGCGTCCCTCCACGGATCCAGGCTTAGAGGTCTGCCCGTGCCCGCGTGCGATCGGTCTCACGTCACGGTGATGAAGCAGGAGCAGCGGGTTCAGCGCGGCGGGGTGGCCTGTCACGTGGCCTGCCGCGAGACCCGCGTCGAGGAGTTGAAGGGCGTGCGAGTCAGCTCCTCGTCGGACCTGTTCATCGAGCTGGCCGGCGTACTCGGCCTGGTCGACCTCGTCGTTGTCGGCGACGCGATGGTGCGCCTCGGGCTGTTCACCGTCCTCGAGCTGCAGAAGTTCTGTGCCGCAACTCGCCGATGGCACTCTCGCCGTGCCCGGCGTGGCGCAGCGTATGTGCGCGACGGTGTGGACTCGCCCATGGAGACCCGCCTCCGGATGCTCCTGGTCTTGGCGGGACTTCCCGAGCCGAAGGTCAATCACACGGTTGTCGATGCCAACGGGAGGGTGCTGCGCAGGCTGGACCTGAGCTACCCGGCGATCAAACTTGCCGTGGAGTACAACGGGCGCCATCACGCGGACGATCCCGAGCAGTACTCGGCGGACATCGAACGCCGCGAGGAGTTCGACGAGGATGAGTGGCGCCTCATCGTCGTGGTTAGCGCCGGGATCTTCAAGGAACCCGAGCGCACGATCGCGAGGGTGGCGAGGGCGTTGCGCAAGCGCGGGGTGAGAGTCGGGCCGCTGAGCGACGAGTGGCGCGCACACTTCCCGATCGACTAGCCAGCCGTCCGAGGGCAGCGCGCGGCCTCAGGGACGTGACCGAATCCACATTTGTTGGGTTTGAACGTCCAGACGACCGTCGCCGACGTCGCGATCCAACATTTGTGGGGGTTGGGTTGCCGCGAGCATTGGCCAACAGCACCAGCCGCGCTCAGGGCAGGAACAGCGCGGAGTCACCGAACTCGTGCCAGTGGTACCCGTGGGCGACGGCCGCGTCGTACGCCTTCTGCACCAGGTCGGTCCCGGCGATCGCCTCGACCAGCAACAGGTGCGAGGCAAGCGCGTCATGCCAACCGGTGATCAACCCGTTCACCACCACCGCTGGCTGGTCCGGCGTGATCAGCCGGTCCGTCCACCCCGACGATGCCTGCACGAACCCGTCGCGCACGGCCGACTCGAGCGCCCGCGTCACCGTCGTACCCGTGGCGATGACCCGGCCGCCGTTCTCACGGGTGAGCTCGACGAGCCGCGCTGTTGCCGGCGGCACGTCGTACCACTCCGCCTGCGGTCCCTCGTCGACCTCCTGGGAGGAGACCCCGGTGTGCAGAGTGACCGGGGCGACCCCGATCCCGCGCGCGACCAGCCGGGTGATGAGGGTGTCGGTGAACGGCCGCCCGGCTGACGCCATCTCTGCGCTCCCTGGCACGGTGCTGAAGACGGACTGGTACGCCGCCAACGGGTAGCGGCGGTCCAGGTAGCCGTAGGCGATCGGCCGGCCGTGCCGGTCCAGCAGCGTGCGGAGGTCGCCCTCCACGTGGGCGCGCCACAACCGGTTGCCCGAGCCCGTCGGAGAGGAACCCTCGTGCGGGTAGGGCTCGAGCAGGGTCACCGGGAGCTCACCCACCCCGATCGTCTCGCCGGGTCTTGCGTCGAGCACCGGGGCTGAGGCGTCGGGCGCGGTGCGAAGCTCCACCACCCACACGGCCGGGCCGAGACGCGTGGCTGCATGCAACACGACCGGTCGGCCGTCACGTACGCCGTCGATCTCGCCGTTGACGGTCGCGGAGTTGTTCACCACCACGAGGTCACCGGGCGCGAGCTGGTCGGGCAGGTCCCTGAACCGTCGATGCTCCAGGCGGTCCGCTCGCGCTACCAGCATGCGCACCTCGTCCCGGGAGTTGCCGCGGACCTCCGGCGGCGCCGCAGCGGTGGCCTCGTCAGGTGCGTCGAACCGGACGCGCGTGCGTTCGAAGAGCGACGTCATGCCGAGACCGACTCGACCACAGCACGGGTCACAGGGACGTCCGCCGCGACGTAGCGGCCCCGTTCCGGGCGCTGTTCCAGGAGCGCGAGGAGCCGCGGCACCACGCTCTCGGGGAGGGGCCGGTCGGAGATGTCCTCACCCGGGAAGGCGTCCTGGTGCATCGGGGTACGCATGTCGCCCGGGTCCACGGCGTACGTCGTCAGGCCGGTCTCCGCGCCGTGGGTGAGCACGAGGTGGTCGAGGGCGGCCTTGGACGCGCCGTACGTACCCCAGGTCTCGTAGTGCTGCACAGCGGCGTCCGAGGAGATGCCGACGACAACGCCGTCACGTCGCAGGAGCTGGTCGGTCAGCGCGATCATCAGCGCGCCGGGGGCTCCGGCGTTGCTGCGGAACACGTCCCCGATCTGCTCAGGGGTGATCTGCGCTAGCGGTCGCATGGGGACCGGGCCGAGCGTGCTCGAGTTGAGAACGAGCAGCTCGAGCCCGCCGAGGTCGGTGATCAGGTCGACGAGCTCCGCGCGGTGCTCGGCATCTGCGACGTCGCCGGGTACGCCGTGCACGGTCGTACCGTCCAGGGCAGTGCGCAGTCGCGTGGCGTCGCGGGCGTCGGTCACCACGATCCAGCCGGCGTCGTCCAGAGCGCGAACGAGCGCGAGGCCGAGTCCGGAGGAGCCACCGGTGACGAGGGCTACGGATGGTCTTTCGGTTGAGGTCATGTCCCCAGTGTTAAAGTTAAAGTTAACTTGAGTTCAAGGGGTTGTGATGGATTCCCGAGATTTGCTGAGCGTCGGACAGGTGGCGACGCGGAGCGGGTTCGCCGCATCGGCGTTGCGTTTCTATGAGGCGGAGGGCCTGATCCAGGCCACGCGAACATCGGGCGGGAGACGCCAGTTCCAGCGCAACGTGCTGCGTCGGCTGGCCTTCATCCGGGCCGCCTCGAACATCGGACTCACCCTGGACGAGGTCCGGGAAGAGCTTGACCGCCTACCGGCTGGACGTGTGCCCACCAAGGCGGACTGGCAACGGATCTCGCGGCACTGGCGTGCCCGGCTCGACGACCAGATCGCGGCGCTGGAACGCCTGCGTGACGGTCTGGACTCGTGCATCGGTTGCGGCTGCCTGTCCCTCCAGCGCTGCCAGATGTCGAACCCGGGCGACTGGATGGCGATGAGCGACGACGCTCCCGGCGCTGCGAACCTGCCCGCACTGCTCCGCCGCCCGCACCAGTTCCGGTCGAGCCGCTGACCCGGGTGGCGCCGGGCGTCATACGTTCTGGCTGCTGTGGCGACCACTTCGCATGACGCCCCGCCGGACGTCATACGCCTTGGCCGCCATGACGACCACTTCGTATGACGCTGGTCAGCGACCCTGGTTGGCCACGGCCTCCGCAGCAGCGGCTGCTGACTCCGGGTCGAGGTAGCGGCCGCCCTTCTCCACCGGGCGATTCTCGCCGTCGAGCTCGTAGACCAGCGGCATGCCAGTGGGGATGTTGAGCCCAGCGATGTCCTCGTCGCTGATCCCGTCCAGGTGCTTCACGATCGCGCGCAGGCTGTTGCCGTGGGCGGCGATCAGCACGGTGTCCCCACCGGCAAGGTCGGGCACGATGGAGGCGTCCCAGTAGGGCAGCATCCGTCCGATCACGTCCTTGAGGCATTCGGTGCGCGGCAGCTCCGGGCCCAGGTCGCCGTAGCGCAGGTCGCCGGACTGGGACCACTGGTCGTCGTCGTCGATGGGCGGCGGGGGTACGTCGAAGGACCGGCGCCAGGTCATGAACTGCTCCTCGCCGTACTCCTCGAGGGTCTGCTTCTTGTTCTTGCCCTGCAGGGCGCCGTAGTGGCGCTCGTTGAGCCGCCAGGAGCGGCGTACCGGGATCCAGTGACGCTCGGCCACGTCCAGCGAGATGTTGGCGGTCGTGATCGCGCGTCGCAGCACCGAGGTGTGTACGACGTCGGGCAGCAACCCGGCCGCGACCAACTGCTCGCCGCCCGCGATCGCCTCGGCGCGACCCTTGTCGGTCAGGTCGACATCGACCCAGCCGGTGAACAGGTTCTTGGCGTTCCAGTCGCTCTCGCCGTGACGCAGCAGGATCAGGGTGCGGTTCGACTCGCTCATGGGCACCGTACTCAGGGGGTCGCGGACGTGCTCGGGCTTGCTGGCTCGATGTCGGAGAACGGGTCTTCGTTGTCCACGACCGGCACGTTGAGCTTCGTCTCCTGCCCGCTCGCGAAGGTGAGGGTGAGCCGTACGAAGCGGCCGGGCTCGACATCGTCACCGGTGACACTGACCGCGCCGGTGTCGGCGAGGTTGACCAGGCTCTCGGGCCCGATCTCGATCGGGCCTGACAGCTGGACCTGTACGCCCTCACCGGCCATGCCACCGAGCTGATCGGGCTCTTCGAGGCTGCTGTTGACCATCGAGGCAACGAACGTGCCCTTGCCGTCCGTTGAGCTGACCACGACGGCGCCGAGCACGTCCACGGTCCCCTCGCGGTTGTTGACGCCAACACTGGGTTGGTAGACCTGATCGGTCTGGTAGGCACACGCGCCCAGACCGGGAACGAGCAGCACCAGGGCCAGAGGGGCTAGACGACGGCGTACGGGCGTCAACATGGCGATGCAGGTCCTCTCAGACGCCGTCGGACCCTGGGGTCCGGGGCGGTCAACACGAACGGATTCACGAACGGGGTCTCGAACGGGGTCGCTTGCGCGACCGAGCCTATTGCCTAGCGAGCGATGCCGACAGTAAGGGCCGAGTAGATGAGTGCCGCGAGTACCCCTGCCGTGGCCAGAAGCGTCAGCCCCAGCAGCCGCGGAGCACCAGTGCGGAGCGCGATTCTCAGCGGCAGGTGGCGTACGCCGGCGGCGTTGTCGGCGACGAGGTCCGGCAGCGAGGTCAGGAAGTGCACGACGAAACCCAGTGCGGCGCACAGCCAGACGAAGCTGGGAAGTGGGGCCGAGCCGTCGGCCTCCCTGCCCCACCCACCGAGGGTGACGAACGCCGTCAGCAGCGCGAAGGTCGCTGACCAGCCCACCCAGGAGAGCGCCGTGCGGTGCAGCCACCGGTTGTGCACGAACCCCACGACGATCGTCGCCAGCAGGTACACGCCAGCCTCGGTGCCGTTCTGGAGCGCGAGCGGGATGACGAAGAGCAGGAGTACGGCGATCGCGAAGCTCACGTTGCCCGGGGGGATGAGCCCCTCGGCCACGGGCTTGCCGGTCGCGCCCGAGCGGCGGTCCGCCTCGGCGTCGAGCAGGTCGTTGGTCAGCCCCATCATCAGCTGCGCGACGAGTACGGCGGCCCCGGCGACCAGGACCTCGCGCGCCGCGGGGCCGAACTCCGCGTGCCGTCCCAGCAGGGCGACGAGAAGGCCCACGACCGCGGCGAAGGCCAGCGCCTGGCGGGGATGGACGGCCCGGAGGAACGATCGAAACTGCCCCGGTGTCCTCGGGGATGTCTCGGTGTTCATGGGTCGAAGTATCGGACATGTCCATCGGCCGGCGGGACGTTCGCGGCTCCGGCCAGGCGAAGATCCAGCCTGCCGGAACACATGAAATGGGCAGTTGTCAAGCCCTGAAATGGCCTCTGACCTGCACAAACACTGGATAGGGGACGTCGACAACCGTGTTAGACTGGGTACCTCGAAAGGGGTTCACACGAATATGACTTTCACTGTTGGCGAAACAGTCGTATATCCAAATCACGGAGCCGCAGTCATCGAAGACATCGAGATGCGCACCATCAAGGGAGAAGAGAAGCAGTACCTGGTCCTTCGCATCGTCGCCCAGCAGGACCTTGTGGTCCGGGTGCCGTCATGCAACCTCGACCTCGTGGGTGTCCGCGACGTCGTTGACAAGGCAGGCCTCGACCGCGTCTTCGACGTGCTGCGAGCCGTCGTACCGGACGAGCCGACCAACTGGTCGCGCCGTTACAAGGCCAACCTGGAGAAGCTGCACTCCGGTGACGTGATGAAGGTGTCCGAGGTCGTGCGTGACCTCTGGCGCCGCGAGCGTGACCGTGGCCTCTCCGCCGGTGAGAAGCGGATGCTGGCCAAGGCGCGCCAGATCCTCGTCTCCGAGCTGGCGCTGGCCGAGCACACCAACGAGGACAAGGCCGAGGCCATCCTCGACGAGGTGCTGGCTTCATAACCGAACACGACTGACTCGTTAGTCTCCGTCGAGCCCCCGTGACATGAGTCCGGGGGCTCGATGCTTGTCCGGGTAACTCGTTCGTGGTCTGAGCCCTAGTGTGACTGCCATGGACGAGACCACCGAGCCCCTCGGAGTCGTACCGCTCGAGGGGCGGGGGTCGCTCCCGTTCGCGCTGGTGCACGGTGAGTCGCTCGTTGCTGCGGCGTCGTGGGCGTTGACGACCGCGGGCGCCGAGCTCTTCGACTACGGCATGCCGTTCGCTGCCGTCCAGGACGCCGGCCAGATGCTGGTGATCCACGATCCGCTGTGCCCGCTGACGCCGGCCTCCTTCATCCGGGAGGCGATCGAGGAGTCGGCCCGGACAGGTGCGGTGGTGGTCGGCGTACGGGCGGTCACCGACACCATCAAGCACTACGACGGGGAACGGGTCGGCGCCACAGTCGACCGGGACGAGCTGATGTGTGTGACCTCGCCGGTGGTGCTGCCGGCGACCGTGGTGGCCGCCCTCGAGGACCTCGCCACTGATGACTTCGCCGTACTCGTGGCCGACCTGACCCGCCGCTTCCCAGTGCGCTACCTGCCCGCGCCGCTCCTGGGCAGGCGGATCGTGGACGAGGGCGACCTCGAGACGCTCGGCTCGTTCAGCCCGACGCAGTGAGCAGGGTCTCGGCCAGCGCGACGTCCTCGGGGAAGGTCACCTTCAGGTTGGCTGCCGTGCTCGGCACCCCCACCACGACGACGTCGGCGTAGCGCTCCAGGCAGGCAGCGGTGTCGGTCCCCACGAAACCCTCTGCCTCGGCGCGACGATGGGCGTCGAGCAGCTCGCGGGCCCGGAAGGCCTGCGGGGTCTGTACGCCGACCAGCCCCCGTGGCGCGACGGAGCCGTCGCGGTGCGAGAGCCGCGGCGTCGGCAGTACCGGGATCGCGCCTCCGTGCTCGGCGGCGCTGTCGATGGCGGCCCGCCACAGCGACGCGGGCGCCAGGGGCCGGGCGGCGTCGTGGATGGCGACGACGTCGATCTCACCGTCCTCGATGTCGGCTGCCAGTGTCCGCAGCGCCTGCCACTCCGAGTCGTGGCGGTGCGTGCCGCCGTCGACCACCCACAGGTCGTGAGCGCCGAGCTGGGGAGCAACGGCCTCGCGGATGACCGCCCGGTCCTCAGGGCGTACGACGAGCAGGATCCGGTGTACCCCCACGACCTCGAGCACCGTCCTCACCGATCGCGCGAGGATCGGGATACCGGCGACTGGCAGCAGTACCTTGTTCATCGAGGAGCCCAACCGGGTGCCGGATCCAGCCGCGAGCAGCACGGCCGCGGCTTGCGGGACCTTCCGCGTGGTCACAGGTGTCGGCCTCTCCAGGTCGGGACGCCCCGAGTCTGCCGCAGCGAACTCCACAAATGTTGGCGCGGGACGTCCAGGTCGGGCGATCCGACGTTCCAAGCCAACATTTGTGGGATTTGGGGGCGCCTCAGTTGAGGTTCGCGTCCTCCGGCAGCGTGGCCAGCATGGACAACGGGGGCGGTTGTCGCCTGAGCACCTCACGCCACAGCCGCTCCGGTGAGCTGCTGAAGGCATCGGTCGGCGCGGCTGGAACGACGTGCCAACTGCCCTCGTCGATCTCCCCGTCGAGCTGTTCGGCTCCCCAACCCGTGTAGCCGGCGTAGACGCGCAGCGCGGTCAACAGTCCCAGGAAGTCGTCCGGTGAGCTGTCCAGGTCGACGATTCCGAGCGACCCCGTCAGAGGTCGCCAGCCTGCGGGGGTGTCCGCATCATCGGGGCCACCTCTCAGGGACCCGACCGCCAGGGCAGCGTTGAGCTCGACAGGACCACCGCGGAAGAGCACACCCGGCTCGCTGGTCACGTCCTGCCACGGGGTCAGCACCTCGCCGACCGGGACCTCCGAGGGCCGGTTGAGGATCACCCCCAGGCTGCCGTTTGGGTCGGAGTCGAGGACGAGGATCACGCAGCGCGAGAAGTTGGGGTCGACCAGCATCGCGGAGGCGATCAGCAGGGATCCTGGGGCGGGCTGCATGTCCCCATCGTGGCACCTCCGCCCAGCCGCAGGGGCAGCCACCAAGGACAGCCTCGATGGGACGGCCCCGAAGGGACGGCCCCGATCGGCTCAGCCGGCGTACACCAGGGCTGTCGCGATGGCGGCCAGCCCCTCGCCCCGCCCGGTCAGCCCGAGCCCGTCGGTGGTGGTGGCGCTGAGGGAGACGCTGATGCCGTGCCGCTCGGCGACGCCGCGCTCCGCCTCCTCGCGTCGTTCAACGAACCGGGGCCGGTTGCCGATCAGCTGGCAGGCGACGTTGCCGACCTCCCAGCCAGCGGTCCGGACCCGGGCCAGGGTCTCCGAGAGCAGCTCGTCCGACGGCGCGCCGGCCCAACGCGGGTCCGACGTACCGAAGTTGCTGCCAAGGTCCCCCAGGCCCGCGGCCGAGAGCAGTGCGCTACAGATCGCGTGGAGTACGACGTCGCCGTCGGAGTGGCCCTCGAGACCCACTTCCTCCTCCGGCCAATCCAGTCCGGCCACCCGCAACGAATGACCTGGTGCGAGTCGGTGGACGTCCGTGCCGATGCCGATGCGCTGGTTCACGGGCACGATCATGCCCCGGATCAGGACCACGCGTTGGCGCGGAGATGGTAACGGAGTTGACCGCATGCGCGACGATGGAGAGGTGAGCCCGGAGACGAGCCCGCGAGCGGGCGGGGCCGACCAGGCATCCGTAGGCCCGAGCGGACAGATACAACGCGAGGCACTGGAGAAGGTGCCTCCGGGGGAACGCGGCGTCGACGTCTCCCGACGGATGCTCGCGCTCGCCGGCGTGGTCGCCGGAGCCGCCGGCATCACGATGAGCGAGGCAGCCGCCAACGCGTTGCGCACGGACTCCAGCCCGGTCGTGGCCGTCGCCGCTGCCGTGCGTGACCTCACGCCGGGACCGGTGGCCCTGTTCCTGATCCATCTCGTCGGCGCGGCCGACAAGCCGCTGCTGCTGGGCGGCACAGCGGTCGCCGTACTGGCCATCTGCGGGTACGCCGCCTCCTGGATCCGCCGCTACCCGCTCGCGCCGGACATCGTCTTCGCCGCCCTGGCAGCGATCGGGCTGGTCGCGGTGCTGCGGCTCCCGCAGCCGGGCATCGGGTCGTCCCTTGCCCTGATGGTCGGGTTCGTCACCTGGATCATCACGCTGCGCCTGCTCACCGCACCGCTCCTCGGCGAGACCCCGGGCGAGGCCGCGGCCGACTCCCGACGGCGCGACTTCCTGATCAGGTCTGCGTGGGTGGTCGGCGGTGTGGCCGTGAGTTCGGTCGCCGGACGGTGGGCCGGGAGCGGCCGCCGCAGTGTCGAGCAAGCCCGGCGGCTGCTGCGGCTGCCGGTCCGGCACGGCGAGGTGCCCGCGGGTGCGTCGATCAATGTGCCAGGGGTCGCCCCCTGGCGTACGCCGAACAAGGACTTCTACCTCATCCACACCGCGCTGGTGCCGCCGACGGTCTCGCCGCCGGACTGGCAGCTGCGCATTCACGGGATGGTCGATCGCGAGCTGACCATCGGCTACCAGGACCTGGTCGACCGCAAGCTCACCGAGGCCTGGGTGACGCTGTGCTGCGTCTCCAACCCGGTCGGTGGGGACCTCATCGGCAACGCGTGGTGGTCCGGCGTACTCGCCCGGGAGCTGCTCGCCGAGGCCGGCGCGCAGGCCGGAGCCGATGCGGTGCTGCAGACCTCCCAGGACGGCTGGACGTGCGGTACGCCGCTGGCCGCCCTCACCGACGACCGCAACGCGATGCTGGCGGTGGCGATGAACGGCCAGCCGTTGCCGGTGGAGCATGGTTTCCCGGTGCGGATGGTGGTGCCCGGGCTCTACGGGTTCGTGTCCGCGACCAAGTGGCTGGTCGACCTCGAGGTGACCAGGTTCGACCGTTTCCAGGCCTACTGGACCGAGCGCGGCTGGTCGGCCAAGGGCCCGGTCAAGACCCAGTCGCGGATCGACGTGCCCGGCCGAGGTGCGGAGGTCGCGGCAGGTTCACTGCGCATCGGCGGGAGCGCGTGGGCCCAGCACACCGGCATTGAGAAGGTGGAGTACCAGCTCGACGGTGCCGGCTGGGAGGAGGCCGAGCTCGGGCGGGTGCCCCACGCGGACACGTGGGTGCAGTGGTCGGCAACCGTGGATGTCGAGCCCGGCGAGCACCGACTGGTGGTGCGGGCGACCGACAGCTCCGGCTACACGCAGACGCCCGTGAAGGCCGACGTCGTACCCGACGGTGCGACCGGCTGGGACTCGGTCGGGTTCGACGCGAGCTGACGCTTCTACCGACGTGGCGTCTGGCGCTCGGGACGAGGTTGGAGCACCCTGTGCCTGAACCGATGAGTGTCGGAGGTCGCGACGGCAGAGGAGATGGCACATGAACCTCGAGGCTCCGACGCGGCGAGGACCACTGGTGGCGGCGCTGCTCCTGGCAGCCGGGGTGGCTGTCGCCCTGGGCGTCTACGGACGGACGCATGTGGGCGACTACGAGTCGTTGCCTTCCCTCGGGTTCTCGACCGCGGGCACCTTCAAGGCCTGGGCGACCACGGTCGTCCTGCTGCTTGCGGTGAGCCAGGTGATCACCGCGCTGTGGATGTATGGCCGCCTTCCAGGGTCGCCCCGCGTCCCCGCTCGCCTCGGCACATTCCACCGGGCGACCGGAGCGGTGGCGTTGGTGCTGTCCTTGCCGGTCGCGGCGTTCTGCCTCTACGGCTTCGGTTTCGCCCAGGAGCCGTTCGCGACCCGGCCCCTGGTCCACTCACTGGCCGGCTGTGCGCTCTACGGCGCGTTCGCGGCCAAGGTGCTGCTGGTTCGCAGCCACGGAATCCCCGGCTGGGCCCTCCCGGTCGCCGGCGCGACCCTGTTCACGGGCATCGTGCTGTTGTGGTGGACCGGCGCGATGTGGTTCTTCGACGTCGAGGGCGTTCACCTGTAGTACCCGTCGATCGCCACTAGTGGTCATCTCCGTCAGTTCGTCGGGGTCTCTGCGGCCCAGGCACGCACATCGCAGCGTTGGCATCGCTTGGAAGACGCCCAGTCTGCCGTCGCGACGCCGCCTTGCGCTGCACGCACCTGGACCACGGATACCCATGACGACCTTCCCTCGATGACCACTAGCCTGACCCACATGGATGACTTCTCCGAGCTGTCGGGTGCCGCGCTGGTCGTCGGCGGGAGTGGCGGGATCGGGCGGGCCGTCGTACGACTGCTCGCGCAGCGGGGTAGCGACGTGGCCCTCACCTGGCGCTCCGGGCAGGCGGCGGCGGACCGGCTGGCGGACGAGATCGGCTCCTACGGCGTACGGCTCAGCACGCACCAGCTCGATGCGACCGACATCGACGCCTGCGCAGGGGTGATCGCCGAGGTGCTCAAGCGGCACGGCGGCCTGCACACGCTCGTGCACGCGGCGGGTCCGCACGTACCGATGACGCACCTGAGCAACGTCGAGCCGGCGGCGATGACCGCCCAGCTCGGCGTGGATGTCGGCGCCTTCTTCAACGTCGTACGACCGGCCCTGCCCGCGCTTCGCGAGTCACGGGGCAGCATCGTCGCGGTGACCACCGCGGCCACGTCGAGGTACCCGGCGCGCGACGGGCTGTCGTCGACCCCCAAAGCCGCGGTCGAGGCGCTGGTGCGCGCGCTCGCGGTGGAGGAGGGGCGCTACGGCGTACGGGCGAACAGCGTCGGCCCGGGCATGCTCACCGACGGCATCGCGCAGCGGCTGATCGCGAGCGGTGAGCTTGACGACCGCGCCCTCGAGGTCATCCGCGGCAACACCCCGCTGCGCCGTTTCGGCATCGCCCACGAAATCGCCGAGGCGGTGTGTTTCCTCGCCTCGCACCGGGCGGGGTTCGTGAGCGGCCAGAAGCTCGACGTCGACGGTGGCTACGGGGCCTGAGCTGGTCTCCGCCTGGGGTTTCCCACGGTCCCGTGGGAACCCCGAGCTTCCCGTCCTTTGCAAAGCACGGGGGCTGGGGCTTCCCACGGGACCTAGGGAAACTTGTCAACCCAGTGTGACTACCAGTTGCGGTTGGCAGCCCGGGCGGGAAGCGGGTGGGCGGCGTCGCGTACGACGTAGACCGCGCCGCTCGACTTGCGCAGCCAGGCCCGCTCGAACTGGCCGCGGTCATAGGTACGCCGGACCGAGGCGTTGTTCGGTGCCGCCGGGTCGTTGACCACCACGTTGCCGTTGGCGGTGAAGCCGACGATCACGACGAGGTGCCCGGCGGTGGCGCTGATCGGGGCGCCGCTGAGCTGACCCTTCGAGAACGAGATCGAGGCGGCGAGCGGGATCCCGGCGTGGATGAAGCGCTCCGCCTCGCGCAGGCTGACCAGCCTGGTGACGAAGGCATCGGCGGTCAGGTTGGCGGCGTACGCGGTGTTGAACGCCCAGTTGCCGGCGCCCTTGTAGCCGTAGTCGTAGACGACCCGGGCGACGTGGTCGACCCACGGGTCGGCGTACCGCTTGTTCACCCAGGCGTAGTTCGCCGCTGAGGGCAGCGCCCGGTAGTAGCCGAGCAGCATCGAGAGCGCCGTGGGCGAGCACCACGCCTGGCCACCGCCGCCGAACTGCGGGTACTGGCCGCGGTGCGTCATCTGCGAGTAGCGCGGCACGTTGAGCGTCTTTGCGGGAATCAGCGGCTGGCTCGTCGCCGGGAGGGCGTACGCCGGCCGGCTGGCCAGGCCCTGGACCGAGCGAACCGTCGGCGTCGCCGTGCTCGCAGGCTTGCGCAGGAAGAGCACGCGCAGCTGGTAGCTGTTCAGGCTCACCCCGGGGGAGGCGACCAGGGTGTCGGTGCTGGCGCGTGCGACCGAGTCCCGCTGGACCGCCCCGCTCGTACGCCGAAAACCAGCGTCCCGGGTGGTCCAGCTGCCCATCAGCTTCCAGGCACTGAACCTCCCGGCCGTGCTCCGGACGCGGGCCTGCACCTGCACCACGGTGTTGGCTGGAGTGGTGATGTTCCAGGTCGGAACTACCTGGGTGAACGACTGCCCCGGCTGGACCCACCAGGACGTCCAGCGCGACCACGACCAGCGCGAACCGGCGTAGGTGAGACGACCTCGCGGCGCTGCGAACGTCATGGAGCCGTTCCCGATCCGGACACCCTCGGAGATCCCCGCCCGGAAGTTGGCGTCGGAGGTGATCTGGCTGTAGGTGTGTGGCCGCGTGCTCGATGGGGCGGTGAGCCGGGCGCGTTCCGGTGTCAGTGGGCCGGTCAGCAGAGCCACGGCGAGCACGAGGACGAGGAAGCCGACGGCCAGCGCGCGCAGGCGAAGAGGTGCCGAGATGTGGGGAAGCACCCAGTCACAATAGACAACTATCGCCACACAAATGGAGTTTCGTCACACTCGCCCGCCGTTTCCACGCTTGGGCCATCCGGCTCCACCGCGGTCGGCGGCACGTCTCTCGACCCCTAGGATTGCCGGGTGACCCTCCGCCTCTACGACACCGCTGTGCGCGCGGTCCGCGACTTCGTGCCCCGAGCAGAGGGCAAGGTCAGCATCTACGTGTGCGGGCTGACGGTGCAGTCCGAGCCGCACGTCGGGCACGTGCGTTCGGCGGTCAACTTCGACGTGCTACGTCGCTGGCTCGGCCGTGACTTCGAGGTCACCTTCATCCGCAACATCACCGACATCGACGACAAGATCCTGATCAAGGCAGCCGAGCAGAATCGTCCCTGGTACAACCTCGCCTACGCGATGAAGCGCGAGCTCGACAAGGCGTACGACGACCTGCACGTGCTGCCTCCGACGTACGAGCCGGCCGCTACCGCACACGTTCCGGAGATCCTCGAGCTGATCGCCGTACTGATCGAGCGCGGCCACGCCTACCCGGCCGACGACGGGTCTGGCGACGTCTACTTCGACGTGAAGTCCTGGTCGTCGTACGGCGAGCTCACTCATCAGTCGGTCGACGACATGGAACCCGCCCAGGACGCGGACCCGCGCGGCAAGCGCGACCCCCGTGACTTCGCCCTGTGGAAGGGCCGCAAGGACACCGAGCCCGAGACGGCGTCCTGGCCCTCGCCGTGGGGACGGGGCCGCCCCGGCTGGCACATCGAGTGCTCGGCGATGGCCGAGAAGTACCTCGGCCAGGCCTTCGACATCCACGGCGGCGGCGTGGACCTCCGCTTCCCCCACCACGAGAACGAGCAGGCCCAGTCGCGGGCCGCCGGCCACGACTTCGCGTCGTACTGGATGCACAACGCGTGGATCACCACGAGCGGCGAGAAGATGAGCAAGTCACTCGGCAACTCGCTGCTCGTGCCGAACGTGCTCGAGCGGGTGCGCGGGATCGAGCTGCGCTACTACATGGTCGCCGCGCACTACCGTTCACACGTCGAGTTCAGCTTCGAGGCACTGGAGGAGGCCGCTGCCGGGTTCCAGCGGATCGAGGGTTTCCTGGAGCGGGCGGGCGCCGGACCACAAATGTTGGATCGGGCCGACCTTCCCGAGGCATTCGCCCGGGCGATGGATGAGGACCTCGGTACGCCCGCCGCGGTTGGCGTGATTCACGACACCGTGCGCGCGGGCAACAAGGCGCTGGCTGAGGGCTACACCGAGGCGGCTGCCGGCCATGCGTCGAACGTACGCGCGATGCTCGACGTCCTCGGGCTCGACCCCGCCGACGAGCACTGGTCCACAGGCGTGGACGACCTGACCCCTGTCGTCGACGCGCTGGTCAACGGGCTGCTCGAGCGGCGCACGGAAGCCCGCGCCAACAAGGACTTCGCCGCGGCCGACGCGATTCGGGACCAGATCAAGGCAGCAGGCATCACGATCGAGGACACCCCTTCGGGGCCGAAGTGGAGTGTGAGCTGACGTGCCAGGGATTTCGAGACGCTCGCTTCGCTCGCTCCTCAATCACCGAAAAGGACACTGACGTGCCAGGGGTCTCGACTGTTCGCTCGCTTCGCTCGCTGCTCGACCACCGAAAGGGACACTGACGTGCCTGGTAATTCGCAGCGTCGAGGCGCGATCAAGAAGACCGGCAAGGGCAACCCCACGGCGGGCTCCGGTGGCCGGGTCCGCCGCGGACTCGAGGGCAAGGGCCCCACTCCGAAGGCCAAGGACCGCCCGTACCACAAGGCCCACAAGAAGGCGAAGGAAGACAGGGGCACGTCTGGCCGCCCCCGCCGCGCCCCGGGCAAGGGCGCGGGCGACCACGAGTGGATCGCCGGCCGCAACTCGGTGGTCGAGGCGCTGCGCGCAGGGCTGCCCGTGACCTCGGTGTACGTCGCCGAGGGTGCCGACCGTGACAGCCGGCTGCGCGAGGTGTTCTCGATCGCCGCGGACAAGGGGATCTCGCTGCTCGAGGTGCCGAAGGTCGAGCTCGACAAGATGACCGCCGGCGCGGTGCACCAGGGGCTTGCAGCCCGCATTCCTGCGTACGAGTACGCCGACCCCAACGACCTCCTCGACCTCGCGGCCGCGAACCACGAGAAGCCGCTGATCGTCGCGCTCGACTCGGTGACCGACCCGCGCAACCTCGGTGCCGTCGTACGTTCGGCCGCCGGCTTCGGGGCGCACGGCGTGGTGGTCCCCGAGCGGCGAGCCGCCGGAATGACTGCCAGTGCGTGGAAGACCTCGGCCGGGGCAGCGGCACGGCTCCCGGTCGCCCAGGTGGTCAACCTGACCCGGCAGCTGAAGGCCTACCAACAGGCCGGCTGCATGGTGATCGGTCTCGCCGCGGACGGGGACGTCTCCTTGACCGACCTCGACCTTGCGGACGGCCCGCTCGTGATCGTGGTCGGCTCCGAAGGCAAGGGGCTGTCCCGGTTGGTGGCCGAGACCTGCGACCAGCTCGTCTCGATCCCGATGGCCAGCTCGCTGGAGTCCCTCAACGCGAGCGTCGCCGCCAGCGTCACCCTCTACGCCGTGGCCCAGGAACGGGCCAGGCTCAAGTAGTGGTCACGACGAGCGCGACCACCGCGCGGCGGCGCGCGCTCCGGGTCGTCGGCCTCACGCTCGCCTGGCTGATCGTCTCTGTGCCGTCCTGGATGGTGCTGTTCACGCAGCTCAGCGCCGAGCTCGTCCTCGCCAGCCATGACGCCGTGGTGCAGCCGACCTTCGACGGCCACATCCGTCTCGACATGGGTCCCTACCTGCCCGACCTGCGGACCACCTCCGGTGGCCGCATCGGGGTGGCGGTGGAGATGGGCAAGACGACCGCCACCTCGACGCCCGAGCTCGCCGAGCGGTATGCCGCCATCGCCGCCCGGCCCGAGGCTGAGGAGCGCCGCGTCAAGAGTGCGGTGGCCGACCTGGCCCTGGACACGGGCCTCCGGGCAGCAGCCATCGGCCTGGCGCCGATCGGGCTGTGGATGCTGATCGGGCCGCGCCGCCGTGCGCAGCTGTGGCGGCGCAGCCGGCACCCGGCCCGGAACTGGCGGGGCGCCCTGGTTACCGGGGTGATCATCGCGCTCGTGGTCCTCGCGCTTCCCAAGCCGTGGGAGGCCACCGCCGACCGGGTGCAGACGGACGTCTGGCTGCCGGTGCAGGACGCCATCACCGACATCGCCGTCCCCCAGGATCTCAACGACTGGGAGATCCAGGGAGGCCTGGTGACCCAGGGAACCCGGCGGTTGCTGTCGAGCCTGTTCGACACCTACGAGCGCAGCAAGGTCTTCTATGCGGGCGTGATCGACCGTGTCGACGAGCTCGCGGGAGAGCTGCGCACACCCGGCGGGAACGACACCGTCGCGGTGATGGTCAGCGACCGCCACGACAACATCGGCATGGACGAGGTGGTGCGAGCTGTGGCAGACGAGGCAGGTGCAACGGGAATCCTCGACGCCGGCGACGACACCTCGACCGGTGAGACCTGGGAGCAGTTCAGCCTGGACTCCCTGGACTCCGCGTTCAGGGAGTACGACGACCGGATCTTCATCGCGGGCAATCACGACAACGGCACCTTCGTGAACCGCCATCTCGCCTCGCTCGGCTGGACCCACCTCGACGGGAAGCCGGTGACGGCCTTCGGCGACGTGCGGATCACCGGCGTCGACGACCCTCGCTCCAGCGGCCTGGGCACGTGGCGCGACGAGACGGACCTCAGCTTCGCCGAGGTCGAGGAACAGATCGCAGACGACGTGTGCGAGCTGGACGAGAATGACGAGCGCATTGCCACGCTCTTGGTCCACGACGCCAACCTCGGGCGCACCGCCCTTGCCCGTGGGTGCACCGACCTGGTGCTCGGCGGCCACGTGCACGCGCAGATCGGACCGAACCGGGTGGTCGGGGAGAACCGGAAGATCGGCTACTCCTACACGAACGGGACGACCGGCGGTGCGGCATACGCCATCGCGATCGGCAGCAAGCTGCGCCGCAACGCGATGTTCACCTTCGTCACCTACCGCGACGGGCGGCCCATCGGGATCCAGCCCGTGACCGTGCACACGACCGGGGAGCTGTCGGTCGCCTCCTACGTCGCCCTGGACCTCGACTGACGCGCATTTCCGCTTCCGACCTACGGTTGGGACATCTGCGTCGTACCGGCCCTGCTCACGGCCATCCTGCTGGTCGCTGTCGGAGCCTGCGCGCGGACGCCGTCGGCCGAGGACGCGCGCCCTGACTCACGGCCTGCACCGTCCGCAGCGCCCACCGCCCGACCCTCGTCGGGGGAGTCCGGGGTGCTGTCGGCTTCGCCGTCACCGAGCGTCGCAACCAAGGACCCCACGGTCCCTGCCCAACCCAGAGCGCCTGAGCCGCGGCGTTCCTTCATCACCATCCCGGCCCTGGGAGTCCGGGAAGTCGCCGTCGACCGTTATCGCGGCAGCCCCGATGACGGGCCCGGAACGCGCATCCAGAACGGTGGCGTGATGGCGTCGCCGCGTGGACCCGGTGGTGGCGTCGGTCCCGGCGACGTGGGCAACTTCATCGTGACCGGTCACCGCACCGAGCACGGTGCCCCGTTGGCCGAGCTGCCGCGGCTGGGTATGGACAACCGCGTGCTCGTGCGTACGGGCGACCACCTCTTCGTCTACCGGATCACGCGCACGCGCTCGACCTCGTTCCGCTCGCCCGACTCATTGGCGAAGCAGTCCGCGGCGGTGCCCGGCCGGCCCGGCGCCACACCGGTGCGGCCGATGATCACGTTGTCGACGTGTGCCACCGCCGAGGACCACGCCGCCGGAAACTACTGGGCGGACGAATACGGCAACCCCGAGCACCGGATCGACAAGATCGGGGTTCTCACGCGAGTGCGGTCGGCGGGCTGAGCAGCGCCCGACCGACTATCAGTTCGCGTCTCACTCGCCCCGCCCCAGCGCGTCGCGCCAGTCACGCCCTCGAACTGATAGTCCTTCGGTCGCCCGCGGCGGAGCCAGGTCCCGGCGTCGCCTACGATTTGGCGGGGCTGGTCGAAGTGAGGATCTCGGCTGGCCCGTTTCCGCCGGTGTAGCTCAGTTGGTAGAGCGCCTCACTTGTAATGAGGATGTCGCGGGTTCGACTCCTGTCACCGGCTCGTTGCATAACCGCAGGTCAACCGCCTAGACAGCACAGTTGACGAACCGTCCAGCCCTCGGAAACGAGGCAAGTGGTGCAGTTCTGGTTGCAGTTGGTCGCAGCGCGGTGCGGTCACGGAGAGACCAGAGCAGCTTCGGGAACTCCGAGGCTGCTGGGTGCTGGGTCCTGTCCGTGGACGTGTCCTCGCGGAGCGCGTACGAAGATCACCTCTCGCCATGTGATCGCAGGGAACTCGCATGGCGACCTTGGAAGCCATGGACAGGCGTCGCTACCCCATCGGGTCTCGCCCTGGCCGCTCGGCCGGCTCTCCCGCCGAGATCGGCCGGCTACTGGCGCATCTGGAGCAGCGGCTCGCCGAGCTGGAACGGCTGCACCATGAGATCGCTGAGGACGCGCAGGCCCTGGCGCACGCTGCCGCTGCCACCCCCGTGGATCGCGACGGGGCCGGGGCTCGCTCGGTGTACTCGGTCCGTGCTGCCGCGACCGAGCTGGGGGTGAGTGTGTCCATGTTGCACAAGCTGCTCAAGCAGCGCCGCCTGGGTCACCTCAAGGTCGGCACCCGCACCCTGATCACCGCCGAGCATCTGGAACAGTTTCGAGAAGCATCCGAGGTTCCCGCCCCCGAGACGGCCGCAGACACCACGACAGAGCAAGCGCTGACGGTGACTGGGAATACTTCGTCGGTCCATCCGGGGCGCCCGACCCGCACACAGGCGAGTTCGGTGGCTGCGTGCCGCCGACCGGATGGCCGCAACCGGAGTGGTCGCCGGCCGGCTGCGGCCGGCTGCGAGCCGCGAGGCTATGGCCGCCACCCTGAACGGCGACCGCGGGCCGGTCGCAGCCCACCTCGAACGGGCGTACGCCACCGCGGACACACCGGCCGTCGAGCGCCAATGGGCACTGCAGCGTCTCGAGGAGCTCCGCGACGGCGGCACACGGCTCAATGACCATGACGCTGCTCGCCTGCTCGTCGCGGTGCAGATCACCAGCACCCGCGACGCGCTTTGGGAGGAGATGACGCTCGAGCGTTCCG
Source organism: uncultured Actinomycetota bacterium (assembly GCA_963759525.1). Lineage (GTDB taxonomy): Bacteria > Actinomycetota > Actinomycetes > Propionibacteriales > Nocardioidaceae > Marmoricola. The sequence continues at coordinate 151,909 of CAVWZO010000021.1, forward strand.
CGGCGCATCAGTCGCTATGGGTCGACATGACTCGCCGTGCCCCCGATGAGATCCGGGCACCTGCGGCATCCATGGCCGCCTTCGCCAGCTGGCTCAGTGGCGCGAAGGCCTGGTGTGCACTCGACGAGGTGCCAACCGACCAGAACTACCCGATGGCCGCCATCGTCGCCGGAACCCTCGACGGGGCTCTCCCACCGAGCGAATGGGAGAGCCGGCGCAGTCTGATCACCGGGCTGAGCGCTGCCTAGACCTTGAAAACCTAGACGAGTGCTCCACGCCCGAGCCCACCAGCCAGCGCGCCCCGGAGCGGACGAGGCTCCCGCGTACGAGGCTGCCCGGCCAACGTTCCCCGGAGAGGTGAGCCACGTGACCCCCCAGACACCATTAGCGACCCACCACCCCCGCTCGTCGACTTATCTCGACGTCCATGCCCTCCACCAGCACCCTCAGGGCGCACACGCGCGGACCGCGGTCGCCTGCGAACACAACCTGGGAGGCCTTCCGTGCATGAATCATCAGTCGCATCCCGGTGAGGGTCGCGGCTGCGTGCACCTCTCCAGCTCGGGAGTGCCCGATCGGCACGACCGGGGCGACGACGAATGAGAGGCCGAATGAGCCGTCAACTGCGCACCAGATGCAGGTGACGAGTGGGAATCGCAGGCACCTGTCTCGTCAACAGCGAGGTTCCCGAGCTAAGTGGGGCCCGGAGTCGCTGACGACGCCCCAGCCCCTGTCCGGTCTCGGCGTCGAGGTCGACCGGATCTACGTCGACCAACTGTGAGGGGTCTCCCTTGTTCCGCGACCTTACTCGGGGGCCCGGGGAGTTGTCGGAGTCTGCGACGCGGTGTCCGGCCGTAGCAACGCGAGCGGGAGCGTCGCCACCGCGATGGCGCCCGCGACCAAAAGGGCAGTTGCGAAGGACGTGAGCTCAGCGATGATCCCGACAGCCACCGAGCCCATCGCGGTTCCCGCGTCGAAGCCGACGTTCCATACCGAGCTCGCGAGGTTGTGGTGCCGACGTGAGACGACCGTAAAGGAGATCAGAAGCGTGAGGTTCTGCAGCGCTCCGTAGCACAGGCCGATCAGGAGCATGGCAACCAAGAAGGCGACGACGCGGACGCGGTCGGAGTCCGCAACCGACCACGATACGAGCGCCATCCCCACCCCCGTGAGAGGAACCAACGGCACGAGGAAGCGCTGGGCGCCGTGACGATCCGCGAACGCCCCGACCCGCCACCGGCTGAGTGCAGCCGACAGGCCCATCAGGAACAGGCCGCCTGCCGCTACCGAGGCGCTGTCGACCATCTGAGGCGTGAACGTGATCACCGCCCCGCCCGCCAACGTGACCGCCAGCAACAGCAACATCGGGCGCAGCAGCCGCCGATAGGCGGCGGACTCCGGGTCGCTCGGGTCGGGCGAACCGGCCACTCCTGGATGCAAGTCCGGTGCGCTGAGGCGCAGTGCCGACGCGAGACGCAGTGCTGCGGGGATGCCGGCCAGGGGCAGCGCGCTCAGGGTGAACACCACCCAGTAGCCGAAGCTCTCGGCGAACCACGGTCCGGCGGGTAGGAGGACAAGGCTGGGCACCGCGACAGCGAGGCCATAGGCCCCGATCGCCTCCCCGCGACGCTGCGCCCCCACAAGTCCAGCCACAGCGGCGCTCCCGGTAACCGTGAGGACACCGAACCCGACGCCCCGGACGGCCGAGAGCGCGAGGACCACGCCGAGCCCATCGCTGAACGTCAGCAAGACCCCAGGGACACCCAGGAGCACCAACCCCACGCCGAGCACCGGTCCCCATCCGAAGCCCCGCAATGCCCGCGGAACCAATAGCTGGGTGAGCACTGTGAACAGCAGAAGCACGCCATTCACGAGCCCGGAGCCGGCGGTGGTCGCCCCGCCTTCGACCACCCACAGGGGAGCGACCGTCAGCAGTAGCGCGTAACTAGAGAATCCCGCGCACGTCATCACCAGGAGCGGCGGCACGCCTGGCTGGTGCCAGATCAGCCCCCGCGCGGTCACCGACCGAAGCCTAACGGTGAGTCCTCACGTGTCAGACGTGCGAGAAGCCACCACCACCAAGGCGCGCCGCATCGCGGTGTAAAGACGCACCTTCGTTGGTGGTCCCTTGGAGGGGTGTGGACCTTGGGCGTGATCACGCGGGGCCGCGTCCACTGGTGACCGACCCGGCCCACCATGATCAGCAAACCGATATGCACCACCCGACGGGACCCAATCGCGACCTAGTCCCAGGGGTCCCGGAAGAACGGGACCCCGGGCCCATGCGCCGGGACGTGGTCGAGCATGAGAGTCGAACGCATGAAACGAAACCGCACTCTGATCATCTCCGCGCTCCTCGCCAGCCTCGGCCCGCTCGTGGGCAACGGGCTCTATGCCGTCTCGGGCAGCAACGGCGAGGAGATCCTCGTCGAGGCCCGTGATGGGCTTCCCGCGATCGCCTACGTCGCGTTCCCACTCGAGCTGATCGGCTTCGCTGCCCTCGCCGTACTCCTCGCCTGGCTCGTGGCCTACCTGTTCGAGCGTGCGCCGGTCGCCGCGGTCACCACGGGTATCGCCGGCTCGGCCATGATCGCGGTCAAGGTGGGCTCCGTCGGGCCATGGATGGTCGTCAACTCCATGCCCGAGAAGCTCGATCCCATGACGGCAGAGACGTTGATCTCGCTGAACGACCAGTCGTTCGTCATCTCGGGCTTCTTGATCTGCCTCGCGTTCTTGGCCGCTGGGGTCGGGCTGCTCGCGACCGAGTTTTCCCGCTGGCTCTCCTGGTGGGCGACGGTGGCGGGCGGACTCGGGGTCGTCGCTGGCATGGTCGGGATCGTGCGCCCCGAGGCCTACCTGCCGATCCCGTACCTACTGCTCCTCGTCTGGATGATCGCCGTCGCCATCGCGACGGTCACCCGCCCCGACAACGCCGCGCGAACTCCCGAAAAGCGGCTTCACCACCAGGTCGCTGCCACACAATGAATCCGTGGGTACGACGCGTGGAGCCACGGTCGCCGCATGGTGGCCGTGGCTCGCGCTGCCCGCCGTTGCGACGGGCCTCGTCTGCGCGGGTCTGGCACTCGGCCTCACCGATCCGGAGGGCAACTGGGTCAAGGGCGAGGCCTGGGTCAACGTTCCGCTTGCCATCGGGTTCAGCACGGTCGCGGCCGGGATCGGGTCGACGGGCCCGCACTCGGTCGGACTGCGTCGCCTCGCGGTGCTCTACACGGTGGTCGGTTTGGGCGCCGCACTCGTGCTCCCGACTCACGGCTGGGCCCTGAGCGACGTCGCTGGCGCGGGGTTCGCGGCCTGGGTCTCGAGCTGGGTGTGGTCGCTCGGCGCAGCGCCGCTGCTCGGGATCGGGTTGCTTCTTTATCCCGACGGTCGGCTGCCCGGGCGCCGGTGGTGGCCGGCCGCCGCGATTGGTCTGACCGGCATGGCGGCGATCACCGCGTCTGCGGCACTGAAACCGGGTCGGCTCGAGGACCATCCCGAGTTCGACAACCCGGTGGGGCTGGGCAGCCGGGCCTTCTGGGAGGTCGCTGGAACGGCCGGCTTCGCGCTCCTCATGCTCGGCGCGGCCCTCGGAGTGGCCTCGCTGATCGTGAAGTTCCGGCGGGCTACAGCTGGCGGCGACGTGCGCGGCCAGATCGGCGGTTTCTCGCTCGCGGGCGCCCTGGTCGTCGTCGCCGCCTCACTCCCCGAGACTAATGACGTGACCACCATCCTGTTCGGAGTCGCCGCGGTGACTGCCCTGCCCATCACGGTCGGTGCCGCCGTCGTACGCCATCACCTGCTCGACCAGCGCACTGACGTCGCGGGCCTGAACCGGCGAGTCAAGGCCCTGTCGACCTCGCGTCGGCACCTCGTCAACGAGCGAGAGGAGGAACGGGTCCAGCTGCGGCGCGACCTGCACGACGGGCTCGGGCCCTCACTCGCGGCGATCGGCCTCGGTCTGCGGCGCCTGGAGAAGCAGACCGGCAGCGACGCAGACGTCATACGCGAGCTGGCCGACGAGGTGCAGCGTGCTGTTTCCGAGGTACGCCGCATCTGCGACGGCCTTCGCCCGGCAGCCCTCAACGAGCTCGGCCTCGCGGGTGCACTCACCGAGTCGATCGAACCCCTCCAGCGCTTCGGCCCGCGCATCACCCTCACCGTCGACGACCTTCCGACGCTGGCCCCGGCAGTCGAGGTGGCTGCGTTCCGGATCGTGATCGAGGCCGTCACGAACGCCGCCCGCCACGCTGACGCCCAGCACGTGCAGGTCAATGTCGGGTACGACGAGGGGGTCACGGTGCGCGTGGCCGACGACGGCCGCGGTCTTGCCAAGGATCGGGTGCCGGGCGTCGGGCTCCGCGGCATGTCCGAGCGCGCGGAGGAGGTCGGCGGCCGGCTCACGATCACTTCTGGTCCCCCCGCCGGGACCACCGTCCACGCCTGGCTCCCGGCGGCCGACCATGGCTGACTCCGTACGCGTGATAGTGGTCGAGGATCATCCGCTCTACCGGCAGGCGGTCACCTCCCTGGTCGACGCGATGAACGGATGGCACGTAATCGGGGCCTACGCCGACGCGGAGACCGCCATGCCGCACGCCCGGGATGCGGACCTCGTCGTGCTCGACCTCGGGCTGCCAGGTGTCGACGGCATCGAGGCGACCCGGTTGTTCAAGGCAGCGAACCCGGAGGTCGCGATCCTGGTGCTCACAATGTCCCACGAAACACCCCTGCTCACCGCGGCTGTGCGTGCCGGTGCGCAGGGCTATCTAGTCAAGGGCTCGGAGCCGCACGACATCGAACGCGCACTCCATGCGGTCGCGCGCGGTCAGGCCGTCTTCGGCGAGCAGGTGGCCGCCGCCGTACTCGCCCAAGCCGGTCGCCGCACGACCGTAGCCGCTGACTCGCTGTTCCCAACGCTCTCAGGCCGCGAGGTGGAGGTGCTCGACCTCATCGCCGCAGGCAAGTCAAACGCAGAGATCGCCTCGTCGCTGTTCGTCTCACCCAAGACCGCCAAGAACCACGTCTCCAGCATCCTCGCCAAACTCGACTGCACCCGGCCAGAGGCCATGGCCCGCGCACGCGACACCGGCCTCGGCCGATCTTGAGCCGCCTACGGATTGATGCCAGTGTCCGAATCCGCAGACCGCGCCCTTTCTGGGTGGTTTGACGCGGCTCCGGCATACGACCCGATTGCCACTGTCTCAGTCGACGCCGGGAGGCGCGACCCACAAGCCGAACCCTGTGCGGCGAGCCAGGTACCCGTCAGCGTTCTCGCTGAACTGATCACCACAAGCGGATCCCGCACCGGGACTCCCCTTGCTCCCATCTCGAGCGTTGCTGGAGTCGAGGACGCTTGAGCGTGCTGTCGCAGGTTTCGACGCGGCGGCGTCAGCGGCGCCCTCGCCGATTAGAGTCGCTCACGGTCACTCGACGCAGCACCTGCGCCGACGGGTGACGCTTCTCCGCTCACGTAAGGCATGTTCGTGCGGGCACCAGAGGTCACTTGCCCGCTGGCTACACCATGTCAGTCGCAGTGTGGTCGTTACCGCCGGACGGGTTCGCTTCACCAAGGTAGAAGAGACCGTGTTCGGATGGAAGATGCATCACGGAGCCGGGATCTCGGTCCGCGCATCGAGTGAGCCCCGGTCGAGGGCACCGTCGCTGTTCTACGACTGGGCTGGGGTGCGCTGGGTGTGGACGCCCCGTCCGAGGCCTACCTCGTAGACGAGGAGTGTCGAAGAAGGGTTCGCGTACGGCACGTTGCCTGGTCACCCCGAGACGAGAGCGGTGAAGAAGCTTTGTCGTGGAGCTTCGCGAGGACGGGCAAGTGACCTTCACCATCAGCGCGTTCTCACGTCCGGCAAGATTCGCGTCGAAGCCCCCTGTGACGACGCTGCTCTAGGGGTTCAGCTCTTTGGGAGCAGCCGAACCGGGCACAGAGGACCGCTATGGCCGGTGCGCGGTCGCACCGGAGTACTCGGCAACGGATCCGCCACCCGAGATTGACTCTCGCGCCGGGATTTCGGCGTCCTCCTTGGACTTTAGGAGTGCTCCAAGACCCACCGCTTCGTCGGGCGCGAGGAACGCCACACCATCGGAGTCGGCGAAGACGACGTCACCCGGACGCACCACGGCGCCTGCAACGGTGACCGGCACGTTGATCGCGCCCTCGATCCCACCGATCCGCGTGGTCAGCGGACTGAACCCGCGGGAAAAAACGGGAAAGTCGTAGGCGAGGGTCTCGTCGTAGTCGTTGACACAACCATCGATCACCGCACCTACGGCACCGCGGGCCTTCGCGGTGAAAGCAACCAAACCTCCGAGACACGAGCGCTGCACGTCTCCGGACTGGTCAACGACAAGGACGTCGCCAGGCCGGAGCATGTCAACCGCGATGTGGACCGCGGTCGAGTCCATGTGCGGGATCCTTACCGTGACCGCCGTCCCGACGAACCTCACTGGACGTTTGTTCGGAACGAGTCCGAGGGCGAACCCGTGGTCACGAAGGTGCCCGAGTGTTGAGACGCACACCTCGCTCAGTTCGCTGACGATCTGGTCATCGATCTGCTGGGGCATATCTTGAACTTCAAACACTGTGTGTCCTTTCTTAAAGCAGCGCAGCTGTTTGAGTTATTCCGCGTTGGATAGGTACGGGATGTAGGTGACGATGTCCGGGAACATGATGAGGATGGCTACTACCACGAAGTCGGCGATGATGAACGGCACGATGCCGCGGAAGATGCGACCTAGGCCAGCCTCGGGTATTGCTCCGGAGTACACGAACGCGTTCATCCCCACGGGCGGCGTGATCAGCGCCATCTCAGCGACCTTCACTACTAGCACGCCGATCCAGATTCCGTCGAAGCCGTACTCGGTGAGGATCGGGTGAAGCAGGGGCGCCGCGATGAGGATCATTGAGATCCCGTCGAGGAACATGCCGAGCGGCAGCAGCAGCAGTAGGCACACCACCAGCACGGTGTAGGGCGCTAGCTCCGCGGTAATGACCGCGTTTACCAGTGCTGTGCTGGCACCGGACAGGGCGAGGAAGTAGGTGAACACCCCGGCACCGGTCATGAGGAGGAACGTCATGGCCGTCAACCCGACCGCTTCGCTCACCGATTCCCTGAGTGCACTTAGCCAGAGGGGCGGCCGGGTGCGGAGAAGCAGGATGATCAGCGCGGACATCGCACCGAAGGAGGCTGCCTCGGTGGGGGTAGCGAGACCCAGGTAGATCGTTCCGATCGACACCGCGAAGATGACGACAAGCAGTAGGAAGCCGACCGGGTCGAGCTTTGGTTGAACGGTTTCCCCCTGCCCGGTCCGGTCCTTGCCTGACTTCACTTCGTCCTTGCGGGCAGTGGCCACGGATGTGGTCGCTTGTGCTGTGGCTCCGCCCTTGGCCGCCAGCACTTCCTCTTTGCGGGCGGTGGCCGTGGATGTGGTCGTGTGTGCTGTGCGCCGGCGTTCCTTTAGAACGGACAGCACGATCGTGGTCCCGTACAGCAGAATCGTCAGGAGGCCGGGGCCAATGCCTGCTAGAAGCAGGAATCCAATGCTCTCCCCGGTGACAACGCCGTAAAGCACCAGCACGATGGAGGGCGGGATCAGGACTCCGAGGGTGCCACCGGCACACACTGTGCCGGCCGCAAGTCGAATTCCGTGCCCGGCGCCGACGATTGCGTCCGTGGATACCCGCGCCATTGTGGCGACAGTCGCAACGCTTGATCCAGTGACTGCGGCAAACAGGCCGGATCCGGACAGCGACGCCAGGGCGGCGCCACCGGGCAGTCTGCGCAGCACCCTTGCCGCGAGGTCGAACCCGGCTTGGGCCAGGCGCGCATGGACCGCAAACACACCCATGAGGATGAAGAGTGGGATGATCGTTAGGGAGTAGTCCGCTGCCGTTGAGAACGGCTGATTGGACACCGTGCCGACGGCCGCGTTTGTCCCGCGCAGGAGAACTACACCGACCAGTCCGGCTGCCATCAGCGAAAGCCCAACATGGAACCTGGTCGTAAGTAGGGTTAGAAACAGTGCCAGGACGGCAAGGACAACGATCAACGTTCCAGTATCCATCAGGCGTCTTTCCCGTTCTCTCGATGGTGTGTTGCCGAGTGGGATTGTTCGAGGGCTGTCTCAATCGGACTGATTTCTGGCACATCGCCCGAACGGAACGCTCGGAACTCCATGATTTCTCTCCACACCGCCACGACGAAAAACAGGAGGAACGCGACGAAAAGTACAATCTTCGCTGGCCAAGTCGGGAGCCGAAGGATGTCGTTGGTGGTCTCGCGGCGTTCTATGGCGCTGAACAGAACGTCGCCCAGTCCGTAGACGAGCAAGACACCCATGACGACCAGCAGGACTGCCCGGAAGATCGAGAAGAACGCACGCACCCGAAGCCCGAAACGAACTTCGAGCATTCCGACGGAGACGTGCTGACCTTCGACCTCAGCGGACGCCAACCCGAGGAACGCGACGCCCACTAGCAACAGCGTCGAGATGTCGACGGTGCCGAGAATGGATTGATCCCGAAAGTTTCGGCTGAAAACGTCAGCGACGGTCAGCACGACGAGCACAACGAGGAGCAGCCCCGCGGTGAGGCTGAACGCGGTGGCAGTTGCCTCCGTCGAGCGTGGTAGGCGGATACGGCTCATCGTCCTGCCTCGTTTCGCATGCAGGCGACGAGCGGATCGGCGTACTGCGAGTCGCCGGTCTCCTCTTTGATGATTTGCCGGTAGTCCTCAAGCACGGACTGGGCGTCATAGTCACGCTCCTCGTAGCGAGCTACCCAGCCCTCGGCGACGTTGGCCTGCTTCTTCAACTCGGCGACCTGGTCCGGTGGAAGGGCCGAGAACTCAGCCTTGGAGGCAATGAGGTCCTTGCAGGACTCGCTCGCGAGCTTGTCCATTTCCTCCAGACCGTAGGTGATGCCCTCCTCGGAAGCTTCCAGGAGCGCCTCCTGGTACTTCTCAGGCATGGACTGGAAGAGGTCCTCGTTGATGACCACGATGGACGAGGAGTACGCCCCAATACCGGGATCCACCACGTACGGCGTAGCCTCTGACAGGCCGAAGGTAGGGAGGTTCGCGATCGCCAGGGCGGTGTAGCCGTCTACGACACCGCGTTCCATCGACTCATAAATGTCGACGGCGGTCATGGCAACCGGGTTGGCGCCGGCCGCGACCATGACCTCCGACGTCAGGCCGCCAGCGCGGATGCTCCTTCCTTTCAGGTCACTGACGACGTCGGCCTTCTCCTTCAGCCCCACAAGTGCAATACCGAGCGGAAGGGGAAAGAGGAGACGGACGCCCTGACGGTCGAAGTCATCGCGGTACGTCTCATTCTCCTCATAGAGACGCTCGATCGCCCTCATCTGGACCTCAGGGTTCTTGGTCTCGAACGGCAGCTCGATGACCGTGAACATGGACAGGTCCGAAGCTGCGTAGATGGACCCGATCTGGCCCATGTCGGCACGCCCGTCCTGAGTTGCCTGGACCGATTCCTCTGCGCCCACGAGGCTCTGTGCATAGTGGAACTTGACGGTGACACCGCCGTCTGTGAGGTCCTCAACATCCTCCGCCCAGCGCTGCGCCGTGCGCGACTGGTCAGATGTCGCGTTGGAGTACGTCGTGTAGTGCAGGACATACCCGTCACTGCCGCCTGCGGCGCCGCCGCAACCGGTCAGCCCAGTTGCCCCGACCATCAAGGCCGCACTCAAGATCACTGCCCTGGCAGTCCGCTCGCGACCTGCCGGTATGCGCGCTAGTAGTGATTTCATACGATCACTCGCCCGCAGGTGCGACGCGGTAGCGCCGAAGCGAGAGGGCAGGGTTGACTTTGCGCACGTGGCTGAGCCGGTCGCGCTCCAGGACCGCCATGCCGATGCCGGGGGCTTCACCGAGCGCAGCAATGGGAATTCCCATCGGGTCAACGATGGCGCTGTTCCCGGCACCCGCCGGTGCGGTTTGGCCGGCGGCGAGCACGTAGACGGTGTTCTCGATCGCCCTTGCGCGCACCAAGGTGTTCCAGTGGTACTCCTTGAGGGGGCCGGGAACCCACTCGGCGGGCAGCGCGATAGCGTCCGCGCCAGCGTCGACGACTCGCGTGAGGTCTCGGGGAAGCGCAGGTCGTAGCACGTCTGCATGCCTACCTTGAAGCCGTCGATCTCAAGAAGCTGCGGCTCAGTGGGGTCGGCAGCGAAGACTCGGTCGGACTCCTTGTACCCGAACGCGTCGTAGAGGTGCACCTTGCGGTAGACAGCCTTGA
>CAVWZO010000022.1:0-165848 GCA_963759525.1 uncultured Actinomycetota bacterium
CGACGAGGGTGTCGCCGTTCGCCCTAGTTCTTGGAGACCCAGACGACCGCGGTCCAAGCCTCGCTCTACCCGTCGTCGACACCCGCCGTGGTTCAGGCTGTTGGCAGCATGGGGATGTTGTAAGGGGTCACGACCTGGATCGGTGACGGCACGGACTCGATGGGCCCGTCGATGGCGCCCTGGGCCTGCATGATGATCTGACACGCGAGCCGCATGTCATACCTGAGGTCGTGGTGCAGAACGGCGGTCAGTCGCCCGTCGTGGAGCAGGTGCAGGTTGTCTCGGTCGAGGTCGTGACCGATGAACACCTGGCAGCGGTGGTCGGCGGCGTCGAACGCATCGAGGATGGCCTGGTTGCCGCCGCCGATGGAGTAGACGGCCTTGATGTCGGGGTTTCGCTGCAGCGTCTGCAGGGTCGACTCCTTGACGATGACGTCGAGGCCGTCGGTGTCGGTCTGTTCGACGAGGACCCGACCGGTCGAGAGGCTCCTCATGGTGGCCCGGAATCCGATCTCGCGTTCTTCCTCGCCCCTGAACACACTGCGACTCAGCGCGATCAGCACGTCACCGCTGCGGTCACCGAGGAGCCGGTGGATCAGGTAGGCCGCGGTGGATCCCGCGGCTCGGTTGTCGATGCCGACGTAGGCGACGCGTTGGCTCAGCGGGAGGTCGGTGACCAGGGTGACGACGGGGATCCCGGACTTGCTCAGCTTCGCGATGGCGTGGCTGATCTCGGGGACGTCGGGGGCCTTGAGTACGACGCCCATGGATCCCCGGTGTCGGATGTCCTCCAGGACCTTCACGATGTCTGCGGGGCGACCCGTCTCCCTGAAGTCGAAGCGGGATCGCACCACGGCCGGCCGAAGTGTCGGCAGCTCGGCCTCCAGCGCGGACTTGACCGCCGAGGAGAACCGGTCCGGGGTCTGCATCACCACGTCGACCAGGAACGTACGCCCGGTCAGTCGAAGCTGGCTGCGCTGCCGGTCCAAGTCGGTGATGGCCTGCCTGACGTTGCCCACGGTGCTGGCGCGCACCCCTGGCCGGTTGTTGAGCACCCGGTCGACGGTGGCTTCGCTCAGGCCCGCCTGGCGAGCGATCTCTCGGATCGGATACGGGTGGCCCACAGCCGCGATACTGACGGATTCATGAGGCCAACGTCAAGGAGTCCACGACGGTATTCAGGGGTGTCTCAGTCTGTCAGCAGAGTTCAATGAGGTGTTTTTGATGGATTCTGGCTGTTGACCCGGTGTAGTGACGGGGCTCACGCTTGAGGCCTGGTCACTGGGCGCTGAGATGCCTCCCGCGAGTGGCCCCGAGTCCTGGCAGTGCCTTCGACGTCGAATGGGTGGATCAACATGGAGCAGCTGATCGGTGGTCAGTGGACTGCCTCGCAGTCAGGGCGTGAGGAGGAAGTGACCTCGCCGTTCGACGGCGCGGTCGTCGGGTCCGTCCCGGTGGCCGGCAAGGCCGATGTCGACGCGGCGCTGACCGCGGCGGTGGCGGGGGCCCGGGTGTGGCGGAACACCCCGGGGCACGAGCGGATGCGCATTCTCCTGTCGGCGGCGACGCTGGCCGATGAGCGTGCTGAGGCCATCGCGCAGACGATCTCGGCAGAGGCTGGCAAGAGCATCACCGAGGCGCGGGGCGAGGCGTCACGCTCGGGGGAGATGATCCGTCTTGCTGCTTTCGAGGGCACCCAGCTGTACGGCGACTCCCTGCCGCTCGACGCCAACCGCGGCACCGGTTTCGACAAGATCGGCTTCACCGTGCGCCAGCCGGTCGGCGTCGTCGCCGCGATCACGCCGTTCAACTACCCCGCGCTCCTGGTGATGCACAAGCTCGCTCCGGCGCTGGCCGCCGGCAACTCAGTCGTGCTGAAGCCGGCCCGCACGACGCCGCTGACCGCACTCGCCATGGCAGCCTGCTTCGTGGACGCCGGCCTACCCGAAGGCGTGCTGTCGGTCCTAACCGGCGCCGGCGGCGAGTTGGGAGACGCGTTGGTCAGCGACCCGCGGGTCAACAAGATCTCCTTCACCGGTTCGACCGGCGTCGGGAACAGGATCACCCAACTGGCCGGGGTGAAGAAGCTGTCCTTGGAGCTCGGTGCCTCGTGCCCGGTCGTCGTCCTCCCGGATGCAGACGTCGAGGCCGCCGCGGCAGCCGTGGCGATCGGTGGATACGTCAACGCCGGGCAGGTGTGCATCTCGGTGCAGCGGGTCATCACGCATCCCTCGATCGCGACGGACTTCCTCGACGCACTGGTGGTCGCGGTCGAGAAGATCCAGACCGGAGACCCGAAGTCCACCGAGACGGGAATGGGCACGCTGATCTCCGTCAGCGAGGCCGAACGAGTCGAGCGTTCCATCCAGGCTGCGGTCGGAGCCGGCGCGCGGCTGCTCACCGGTGGCCAGCGAGACGGCGCGGTGATGTCGCCGGCCGTGGTTGCCGACGTCGACCCGGCCGGCCCGTTCAGCCAGGACGAGCTGTTCGGCCCGGCGGTTGCGGTCTCGGTCGCCGACGACTGGCAGAGCGCGATCGCGCAGGCCAACGGGACGGCGTACGGGCTCGGCGCGGGGGTGTTCACCTCCGACGTCGCCGGTGCGGTGCGGGCGATCCGGGAGATCGACGCCGGGGTGATCCACATCAACTGGACGCCCCTCTGGCGCGCGGACCTGATGCCGTACGGCGGCCTCAAGGGCAGCGGCATCGGCAAGGAAGGACCCCGCTCCGCGGTCGCCGAGATGACCGACGAGAAGACCGTGATCCTGCATGGCCGGCCCTGGTAGTCCCTCCACCCATCCGCTTTGGTCAATCCGAAATCGAGTCTCACCATGAATGCAGCCCCCACGGTCCGCCTCACTGTCGCGCAGGCAGTCATCACCTACCTGTCCCGCCAGCACTCCGTCGCCGACGGTGTACGCCGCCGGCTGGTCCCGGGAACGCTCGGCATCTTCGGGCACGGCAACGTCGCCGGCCTCGGGCAGGCGCTGGACCAGCTCGCCGAGGAGATGCCGTTCATCCAGGGCCGCAACGAGCAGGCGCTGGTCCACGCGGCGACCGCGTTCGCCAAGCACAACCACCGCCACAGCACCCTCGCCGTCACCGCGTCCATCGGACCGGGCGCGATGAACATGGTCACCGGCGCCGCGCTGGCCACCCTGAACCGGTTGCCCGTGCTGCTGCTGCCCGGGGACACCTACGCCACCCGGCACCAAGGACCGGTGCTGCAGCAGCTCCAACACCCGACCGACGCCGACCTGACCGTCAACGACGCGTTCCGGCCGGTGGCCCGATTCTTCGACCGGATCACCCGGCCCGAGCAGCTGCTCACCGCCCTGCCTGCGGCGATGCGCACCCTGGTCGACCCGGTCGAGACCGGAGCCGTCGTGCTCTCGCTCCCCCAGGACATCCAGTCGCACGCCTACGACTTCCCGGTCGAGCTCTTCGACGAGCGCGACTGGATCATCCGCCGACCAGCCCCCGACGAGTCCGAGATCGCTGCCGTCGCGGCACTGCTCGCAGCGGCCGAGAAGCCGCTGATCATCGCGGGTGGCGGGGTCGTCTACTCGCAGGCCACCGCCGAGCTGGAGCGCCTCGCCGCCGCGGTCGGTGCCCCGGTCGCGGAGACCTTCGCAGGCAAGGGCGCGGTCCAGCAGGCCGCGTGGTGGCAGCTGGGCGGCATCGGCCTGGAGGGCACCCCGGCGACGAACACCCTGGCCCGGGAGGCGGACCTGGTGCTCACCGTCGGGTCGCGGCTGACCGACTTCACCACCGGGTCCCACTCGATCTTCGCCAACCCGGACGTGCGCTTCGCCAGCATCAACGTCAACGTCCACGACGCGGACCGCCTCGGTGCCGTCGGGATCATCGGCGACGCGAAGCGGGCACTGGCTGCACTGGCAGACGCGAGTGCCGACGTACGCCCGTCCCCCGCGTGGCGGGCTCGCGCCGAGGAGCTCACCGCGGCCTGGGGCATCGAGCGAAGCCACGCGCTCGACCCGGACCAGCTGTTCGACAAGTCGGCACTGCCGGTCGACACCGACGTGGTGACCACGACCGACGCGGTGCTCACCCAGGGGCAGATCATCGGGGTGCTGCAGGAGCACGCCCAGCCCGGCGACGTGATCATCGCCGCGGCCGGCGGTCCTCCCGGCGACCTGCAGAAGGTGTGGGACGCCACCGGCGGCCGCACCTGCCACCTCGAGTTCGGCTTCTCCTGCATGGGCTACGAGATCCCGGCGGCGATCGGCGTGCGGCTGGCGCACCCCGACCCGGACGCCCGGATCACGGCGTTCCTCGGTGACGGCACCTTCCTGATGGCACCGACCGAGCTGGTCACCGCCGCGCAGGAAGGTCTTCCGATCACCCTGGTCATCCCGGAGAACCACGGATACCAGGTCATCCACCGGCTGCAGATGGGCCGCAACGGCCGCGAGTTCGGCAACGAGTTCCGCTACCGCACCACGGGGCTGCAGCTCTCCGGCCCCGAGGTCGCGGACAAGGCTGCCCGCCTGGACGGCGACTACCTGTCCGTCGACCTGGTCCAGGTCGCCGCGGGGCTCGGCGCCCGTGCCGTACGCGCAGTGACCGCCACCGACCTCCGCGACGCCCTGAACGAGACCCGCGGCCACGAGGGCACGGTGGTCATCGTCGTCGACGCCATCCCGCACGCCGACCTGCCCGGAGCGGGTGTGTGGTGGGACGTGGCACCGGCCGAGGTGTCCGAGATCGACACGGTGCCGCCGCTGCGCGCGGAGTACGAGACCGGCCGCGAGACCCAGCGGTGGTTCGGATGAGCCCCACGCCACTCGACGGCGGCGCCCTGGCCGGGGCGGTCCGCGAAGGACGATCCTCGTTGGGCACGTTCATCGGCATGGCCACCCCGGTCAGCGCCGAGGTGTGCGCGGCGGCCGGGTTCGACTGGGTGCTGCTCGACCTCGAGCACGGCGCCGGCGGCGAGGAGCAGGTGCGCGACGTGGTCCCCGCTGCGGGCAGCTACGGCGTTCCCACCCTCGTGCGCGTCGAGGCCGCGGAACGGATCCGGATCGGACGCGCGCTCGACTCCGGAGCCGCCGGCATCATGCTGCCCCGGCTGAACAGCGCCGCGGAGGTGCAGGCCGCGTTGACCCACCTGCGCTACCCGCCGGCCGGCGACCGCGGTGTCGCCACTTACAACCGCGCCTGCCGCTTCGGGATGGACCCCGGCGCGTTGGACCGGGCCAACCAGGAGACCCTCTGCGTCGTACAGATCGAGTCCGCGGCCGCGGTCGCGGCAGCCGACGAGATCGCCGCCATCGACGGGGTCGACGTGCTTTTCATCGGTCCACGCGACCTGAGCCACGACCTCGACGTACCCGGCGACACCACCGCTCCCGCCTACGTCGAGGCCCTGGACACGGTACTCGCCGCGGCACGTGCGCACGGCAAGGCCGGCGGGATGCTCGTCGGAGACGGAGTCGCCGCGGCCGAACGCCTCGCACAGGGCTGGTCGTTCCTCGCCATCGGCTCCGACTCCACCCTGCTCGCCGCGACCATCCGGGCCGAGCTCGACCGGGCCCGCGCCACCTCTCCCTGAACCACACACACCTCACCGGAAGAAGAACCGCCATGGCTGGACACGTCACCGCTGACGGCTACACCGAGCTGGGCATCGGCCTGATCAGCGTGGGCTGGATGGGCAAGCTGCACAGCCGCGCCTACCAGGCCATCCCGATGGTCTACCCGGAGCTCAAGCTCCGGCCCCGGCTGGTGCACGCGGCCGACTCCGCCCCCGACCGCGCCGACTACGCCAAAGACGTCCTCGGCTACGCCAAGGGCAGCACCGACTACCGGGCCGTCCTCGCCGACCCGGACGTCGACGTGGTGTCGATCTGCGCCCCGAACCTGCTGCACCGCGAGATCGGTATCGCTGCCGCCGAAGCCGGAAAGCCGTTCTGGATCGAGAAGCCGGTCGGCCGTGACGCCGTCGACACCGCCGCCGTTGCCGATGCGGCCCAGGCTGCCGGCGTGACCACCTCGATCGGCTACAACTACCGGCACGTCCCGGCGGTCGAGCGGATCCGCGACCTCGTCACGAAGGGCGACCTCGGGCGGATCACCAACGTGCGTGCGGTGTTCTTCAACGGCTACGCCTCGGAGCCCAACGGCGCCCTGTCTTGGCGATTCAAGAAGGACCTGGCCGGTAGTGGCGCGCTCGGCGACCTGCTCAGCCACGTCGTCGACCTCGTCCAATACGTCGTCGGGCCGATTGCCGACGTCACCGCGCTCCTCTCGACGGTCCACCAGCAGCGCCCGATCCTGCCCATGGGGTCGGGCACCCACTTCGCCGTCATCGAGAACGGTGAGCTCGGCGACGTCGAGAACGACGACTACGTCGGCGCCCTGGTCCGCTTCGCCGCTGACTCGCCCGGTGCCGGCGCCGTCGGCACCCTCGAGGCCTCCCGGGTCATCGTGGGCCCACAGTGCGGCCTTGGCTTCGAGATCTACGGCACCGAGGGCTCGGCCTCGTGGAACTTCGAGCGGATGAACGAGCTGCAGCTCTCCATCGGACGCACCGGCCCGAACCAGGGGTACACCACCATCCTGGGCAACCAGTCCCAGGGCGACTACGCCCACTTCCAGCCCGGCCCCGGCAACGCCATGGGGTACGACGACCTCAAGGTCATCGAGGCCAAGAAGTTCCTCGTCGCGGTGACCGGCGGCGAGCAGCGCAACTCCACCATCGACGAGGCACTCAGCGACGCCGAGGTCATCGCGGCCGCCGCCGCGTCCGCGGTCGACGGGCAGTGGCACAAGGTCCCCGCGATTGCCGGCGTCACGTTCGGCCACCCAAGCGCGGTCGTGCCGAGCGATGTCTGAGCCGTTGCCGCTGGTGGTCGGTCTCGGGGTCGTCGATCCCGGACTGGTCGCTGACGTGTTCGCCGGTCGGTGCCGTTTCGTGGCGGACCCGGCCGAGTCCGACCTGCGTGAGGCGCAGGGTGCCATCGCCCGCGCCGACGCCGACATCGACACCTCATTCCTCGACAGCACTCCGCGGCTGCGCGTCGTCGCCCGGACCGGTGTCGGCGTCGAACGCGTCGACCTGGGCGCCGCGACAGCGCGCGGTATCGCCGTCGTGGTCACCCCGGGCACTGGTGCCGTCGCGGTTGCGGAGGGTGCCATCGCGATGGCCATGCACCTGGTCAAGCGGTTCGGCCGGTTGACCGACCTGGTGCGTTCCGGTCAGTGGGCCGATCGTGGCTCCGTCGCCGTCGGCGACCTCGCGGGGTCCACCCTCGGTGTCGTCGGCTTCGGCCGGATCGGCCAGCACACCGGGACCCTGGGGGCAGCGCTGGGGATGAAGGTCCTGGCCTACGACCCGGTCGCCGAGCCACCTGCGGCGTACCGCTGCCAGACGCTCGAGGAGCTGCTGTCCCGCAGCGACGTCATCACCCTGCACCTGCCCCTCACCCCGCAGACCCACCACCTGGTCGACGCCGAGACGCTGGCGGTGACCAAGCGCGGGGCCATTCTGGTCAACTGCAGCCGCGGATCGCTGATCGACAACGACGCTGCCTATCAAGCGCTACTGGACGGGCAGCTCACCGGCATCGGGCTGGACGTCTTCGACCCCGAGCCGCCCGGGCACCACCCGCTGTTCGACCACCCAGACGTCGTACTCACCCCACACCTGATGGGTCTGAGCGCCCAGGCGACGGCAGCGACCTTCACCGCCGCGGCCACCGGGGTCGTTGACGTCCTGGAGGGCCGCACCCCGGCCGCGGTGGCCAACCCGCACTGGCAGCACGCCGCGTCGGCGGGAGGAGCACGATGAAGGAGCTCCTCACCGGCAAGGTCGTCCTGGTCAGCGGGGGCACCCAGGGACTGGGGGCCGGCATCGCCCGGGCCGCCGCCCGCGAGGGCGCCACCGTGGTCATCGCGGGACGCAACGCCGAGCACGGCGAGCAGGTCGTTGCCGAGCTGACCGCCGCGGGCACCGAGGCCGGCTACGTGCGGGCCGACCTCACGGACGTGTCCCAGGCCGTCGCCGCGGTCCGTACGACGGTGAAGCGGCACGGACGGGTCGACGCACTGGTCAACTCCGCCGGGCTCACCACGCGCGGCACCCTGCTGGACACCACCGAGGAGCTGTTCGACCAGCACATCGCGGTGAACCTTCGGGCCCCGTTCTTCCTGATGCAGGCGGCCGTGGCCGACATGGTGCAGCGCGGCGCCCCCGGGACGATCGTCAACATCATCTCCATCGACTCCCACGGCGGGCAGTCGTTCCTCGCGCCGTACGTCGCAGCGAAGGCCGGCCTGGCCGGGCTGACCCGTAACGCCGCCCACGCCCACCGGTGGGACCGCGTCCGGATCAACGGGCTGAACATCGGCTGGTCGGCCACCGACGGCGAGAACCTGACCCAGCAACAGTCCCA
The DNA here is from genome assembly GCA_963759525.1 of uncultured Actinomycetota bacterium. Lineage (GTDB taxonomy): Bacteria > Actinomycetota > Actinomycetes > Propionibacteriales > Nocardioidaceae > Marmoricola. The sequence continues at coordinate 8,418 of CAVWZO010000022.1, forward strand.
CGGCGCCGGCGCCAACTGGCAGCAGCGGGCAGGCAAGGCCCTGCCGATGGGCAAGCTCGGCCAGGTCGACGAGATCGCCGACTTCGTCGCGTTCCTGCTCTCCGACCGCAGCGGCGTCGTCACGGGTTCCGTCATCGACTGGGACCAGAACGTCATCGGAGGTCTCGGTGACTGACCAACCACCCGTCCTGCACCCTCACTCACAAAGGAACCGGCCATGCGTCTAGGTCTCATCGGACTCGGCAGGATCGGCGCGTTCCACGCCGACACCCTGTCCCACCTCGACGGCGTGGACTCCCTCGTCGTCACCGATGCTGTGCCCACGGTCACCGCCTCCGTCGCGCAACGGTTCGGCGCCGAGGTCGCGGACTCCCCGGAGGCCCTGATCGCCAGCGGCGTCGACGGGATCGTGATCGCGGCCGCCACCGACGCGCACACCGACCTGATCCGGGCCGGAGTCGACGCGGGCATCCCGGTCTTCTGCGAGAAGCCGCTCTCCGGCGTCGTCGAGGAGGCGATCGCCATCGCCGCCTACGTCAACGCCAGCGGGGTGCCTGTCCAGATCGGCTACCCGCGGCGGTTCGACCCTGCCTACCTCGCGGCCCGCAACGCCGTGGCCGACGGCGAGCTCGGGTGGGTGCACACCGTGCGCTCGACCACCCTGGACCCGGCGCCCCCGCCGCGCGGCTACATCGCCGTCTCGGGCGGGATCTTCCGCGACTGCTCCGTCCACGACTTCGACACCGTGCGCTGGGTCACCGGCCGGGAGGTCGTCGAGGTCTACGCCACGGGCAGCGCCCGCGGCGACGCCTTCTTCGCCGAGCTCGGCGACGTCGCCACCGCCCAGACCTTGCTCACCTTCGACGACGGCGCCACCGCGGTGGTGTCCAACACCCGCTACAACCCGAGCGGGCACGACGTCCGCCTGGAGCTGCACGGCACCGCCGACTCCGTCACCGCCGGCTGGTCCGACAACACGCCGCTCCGCAACCTCGAGCCCGGCTCGAGTTGGCCGACCGGGAAGCCCTGGACGTTCTTCATGGACCGGCTGGCTGACGCGTTCGTCGCCGAGCTCACCGCGTTCTCCGACGTCGTCGCCGGGCGCCGACCCAGCCCCTGCACCGTCGACGACGCGCTCGCCGTGACGTGGATGGCCGAGGCAGCCACCCTTTCCCTGCAACAGCACCGTCCGGTGCAGATCGCCGAGGTCCAGAAATGACCATCACCCCCGCCACCACCAGCACCGTGCCCCTCACCGGGAACCGGGCCCGGATCGCCGGGGCCCCGATCTCATGGGGTGTCTGCGAGGTCCCCAACTGGGGCCACCAGCTCGCTCCGAGCCGCGTGCTCGACGAGATGCGCGACGTCGGGCTCGCCGCCACGGAGCTCGGCCCGGAGGGCTTCCTTCCCGCCGACCCCGACCAGATGGCCGGTGTCCTCGCGGCCCACCAGCTGACCGCGGTCGGCGGCTTCACTCCCGTGGTGATGCACCTGCCCGGCCAGGACCCGCTCCCGGCGATCGACCGCGTCCTGGAGCAGTACGACGCCACCGGCGCCGAGGTCCTCGTGCTCTCCGCGACGTCCGGGCTCGACGGCTACGACAGCCGGCCCGTCCTCGACGGCGACGGGTGGGACCTGTTGCTCGGCAACCTGAACAGGATCAGCGACCGGGCAGCAGAGCACGGCGTCCGCGCCGTGCTGCACCCCCACGTGGGCACCATGGTCGAGAACGGTGACGAGGTACAGCGAGTTCTCAGCGGGTCCTCCGTCTCGTTGTGCCTGGACACCGGCCACCTGCTCATCGGCGGCACCGACCCGGCCGACTTGACCCGGCAGGCTCCGGACCGCATCGCGCACACTCACCTCAAGGACGTGAACAGCCAGATCGCCGACAAGGTGCGATCCGGCCGGCTCAGCTACACCGAGGGAGTCGTCGAGGGGATGTACCGCCCCCTCGGCACCGGCGACGTCGACGTCGAGTCCATCGTGAGCACCCTGCAGGGCAACGGCTACGCCGGCTGGTACACCCTCGAGCAGGACACGATCCTCACCGAGGAGCCCCGCGGCGAAGGACCCGTGACCGACGTACGCACCAGCGCCGACTACGTCCGCAGCCTGCTCTCCGTCGCCGCGAAGTGACCGGGTCCGTGGAACCGCTACGCATCGGAGTGCTGGGGGCGGCACGCATCAGCGAGCTGTCCATCGTCGGCCCCGCTGCAGCCACCGGGACGCGCCTGGTTGCCGTGGCCGCACGTGACCGAGGCCGGGCCGAGGGTTTCGCGAAGTCGCACGGCATCGAGCGGGTCCTCGACTCGTATGCCGACGTGGTCGCCGACCCCGAGGTCGAGGCGATCTACAACCCGCTCGCCAACAGCCTGCACGCACCCTTGAACAAGGCAGCGATCCTCGCCGGGAAGCATGTCCTGACCGAGAAGCCGTTCGCCAGCAACACCGCCGAGGCGGCCCAGGTGCGTGACCTGGCGTGGGGCCGGTCACTGGTGCTCTTCGAGGGCTTCCACTACCTCTACCACCCACTGATGCAGCGACTGACGTCGCTGCTTGGCGACGGCGAGCTGGGCGCGCTGCAACACGTCGAGAGCACCATGTTCATGTCCGCGCCCGCCGAGGGCGACCCACGATGGTCACTCGCCCTGGCCGGCGGATCCCTGATGGACCTCGGTTGCTACGCCCTGCACGCCCAACGCGTCCTCGGGGACTTCGCCGGTGGCGAACCCACCCTTCTCGACGCGACCGGCGCCGAACGAGACGGCGCCCCTGGCGTCGATGCCTGGGCGGACGCCGACCTCAAGTTCCCCTCCGGCGCCACCGGTCTGGCGCGGTGCAGCATGACCAGCGACCACTGGGACATGTCCCTTCGGGTCATCGGCTCGGCGGGCGAGGCGTACATCCCAGACTTCCTCTACCAGAGGTACGACGATCGGATCATCATCAAGTCCGCCGCCGGCGAGCGCACCGAGCGCTGTGGCAACGCCACGTCGTACACCTATCAGCTCCAGGCGTTCATCGACGCGGTCCGTCACGACGCCCCTTACCGCACCGACGCCGACGACGCGGTCACGACCATGGCCCTGATCGACAGATGCTACCGCTGCATCGGGCTGGAGCCCCGACCGTCGTACGCCGAACATCTCGTTACCGTTCCACGCCACGAAGGAGACACGACCACATGACCACGTCCACCACTTCCCGCACGACCGGATGGCTGTCGGCAGCCGACTGCTCAATCGACGACTTCACGAGCCTGGTCAGCCAACAGACCGACCTCGCGGACTATCCGCACGCCGACGCCGTCGAGCGCAACGTGCTCATCTACGGCGAGAAGCTCCGCGACGCAATCGGCTCGACCGACGGCCGCACCGCAGTGCAGACCGAGCTCATCCGGGCCCTGACCGACGGCCCAGGGATCGTGGTGTTCAAGCGGGCCTTCGGTGACCTGTCGGTGGTCGACCGCGCCACCGAGGCCTTCCTCACCCAGATCGCCGCCGAGAAGGCCGCCGGCACCACGGCCGGGGACCACTTCGCCAAGCCCGGCGCGAACGACCGGGTCTGGGGCGCCCTCGACAAGCTGGCCCTCGCCGACCCCGCCGTGTTCGCGGACTACTACGCCAACGACGTCATCGCGCTGATCAGCGAGGCCTGGCTCGGCCCGCACTACCAGGTCACCTCGCAGGTCAACGTGGTCAACCCCGGCGGCCAGGCACAGACCGCCCACCGCGACTACCACCTCGGCTTCATGGACGCCGCCGCCTCCGCCCGGTTCCCGGCCCAGGTGCACCGGCTCTCGCCCGCACTGACCCTGCAGGGTGCGGTCGCGCACTGCGACATGCCGGTCGAGACAGGCCCCACCCTCTACCTGCCGTACTCCCACCAATACGAGCCCGGCTACCTCGCCTTCCACCTGCCCGGGTTCACCGAGTACTTCCAGGCGAACTACACCCAGCTGCCGCTGGAGAAGGGTGATGCCGCGTTCTTCAACCCCGCCCTGTTCCACGGTGCCGGCACGAACGTCTCGGCCGACGTACGACGGATGGCGAACCTCCTGCAGGTTTCCTCACCCTTCGGCCGAGCGATGGAGACCGTCGACCGCGTGGCGATGTGCCGGGCGCTGTTTCCGGTGCTGGTGGAGCAGAAGGGCGCCGGCGTGCCCGACAGCGAGCTGGACAACGTCATCGCCACCTCCGCCGAGGGCTACTCCTTCCCAACCAATCTCGACCGGGACCAGCCGATCGACGGCCTCGCGCCCCAGACGCAGGCCGACCTGGTCCGCCAGGCGCTCGCCGAGGAGTGGACGCAGGAGGCCTTCGAATCGGCCCTGGACGCACAGGCCGCTCGCACCCGCCCCGATCACGGCTGACCGTCCATGCCCACAGAGCTGCTCGCCACCTGCTGGACACACACCGGTGACGCACTGCCGGTGCCCGGTCGCCACCTCAGCCCGCTGGACCTGCGTGTCCGGGCCGAGGCCGTGGCCGCCGCCGGCTTCACCGGGATCGGCTTCACCATCGACGACCTCGAAGCCGCCCAGGCAACCTACGGGCTGGCTGACGTGGCGCGGATCTGCGACGACCTGGGCCTGGTCCACCGCGAGGTCGAGCTGCTCGAGGACTGGTGGACGAGGGGCGCACGCCGTGAGGACTCGGACCGGAAACGGCGGTCGTTGCTGCACGCCGCTGAGATCCTCGGTGCCCGACAGGTCAAGATCGGGCCCGACGTCGGTGTTGTCGATGGTGTCGTCGCGCCCCTGGCCGTCCTCCTCCACTGGGCAGCCGAGCTCCACCAGCTGGCTGCCCAGGCCGCCGACGTCGGCACCCGAGTGGCCCTGGAGCCGCTCCCGTTCTCCAACATCACTGACTTCCGGCTGGCCGCCGAGCTCGTCACCGCCGCCGAGCACCCCGCAGCCGGTCTGGTCGTGGACATCTGGCACCTGGAGCGCGGACCCTCCACACTGGCCGATCTCGCCCAGGTCCCCGCCGACAAGGTGTTCGTGGTCGAGCTCAACGACGCTCCCGCACCACAGTCCTCCGACCCCTTCCACGACACCATCCACCACCGGGTGCTCTGCGGGTCGGGAACCTTCGACGTCGAGGGCTTTGTCGCCACACTGCAGCAGATCGGCTTCACCGGACCATGGGGCGTCGAGATCATCTCCGATGAACACCGCCAACGTCCGCTGGAAGACGCCCTCGTAGACGCCTACCGCACGACGATGGCGATGTTCGGCAAGCCCAGAGCGGTGACACGGGCCGACGAGTTCGCATGAGCGCCACCCGTCTTCTCGTCCCTGCAACCTCTCGCGGCCGGACTTCGTGGACTCAAGATCTACTGAGCCATCCGCAGTCCGCAAGTAGTCCGCAAGAAGTCCGTACGAGACCGAGGCGGGCCGACGGCACCCAACGACGGCACCAACGCGCTTGCTCAGGTCAGTGGTCCTTTTCGCCAAGACCCAACTAGATTCAGAACTTGCCGAAAGCCCGCCGATGAGTTCCCCTGGTACTACCTGGCAAGGTCCGAACGGCGAACGGGCTGACTGACATCAGGATCTACAGGGGTACAGCGCCCCCGCCCTGCGTTGCGCGACCTCGATTCGGGGGCCGTGTCCCGTCTGTGTCCCGTCTCAGTTCCGTTGACGACCAGCGACGCCCAACGCTCGCAACGGCAGTACACCCATATGACCTGCGGTTTCGTCGGATCTCAACGCCAGCCGACGACGCCCGTCAGGCCACGGAACGCCCTGTCACGGCGGAGGCCGCGGGTTCGAGTCCCGTCGGGGTCGCCCAGCGATCAAGGTCTCTCGACAGCGATGTCGGGAGACCTTCGTCGTCTCCGGCCACGTGCTGCCCACCAGCGCAGCGAATTGCAGCGGTTGTCTCTTCGCCCCGCGGGTACTTTTCCCGCATGATCACTGTCGAACGAGTCGTGAACACAACGCCGCAGCGCGTCTGGGACGTCCTCTCCGATGGCTGGCTGTACCCGCTGTGGGTCGTCGGCGCCTCCCGGATGCGCGAGGTCGAGGACGACTGGCCCGCTGTCGGGTCCAAGCTCCACCATTCGGTCGGTGTGTGGCCCGCCCTGATCGACGACAGCACCGAGGTCACCGACTGCGAGCCGCTGCAGCTGCTCGCCCTGAGGGCCAGAGCGTGGCCGCTGGGAGAGGCCGCCGTACGGCTGACGATCAGCAATGCCGGAGCGAGCACCCGCGTCGTGATGCAGGAGGACGCGATCTCCGGGCCGGGCAAGGTAGTCCCGGCGCCGGTCCGCGCACCAGGCCTGAAGTGGCGCAACACCGAGGCCCTTCGCCGGCTGGCGTTCATCGCTGAACGGCGGTAACCCGTGACGTCGTACGACGCCATCGTCATCGGCTCCGGCCCCAACGGTCTCGTGGCGGCCAACCACCTTGTCGATGCGGGGTGGTCCGTCCTGGTCCTCGAGGCTCAGCCGGACCACGGCGGCGCCGTACGCAGCGCGAACGACGTACACCCGGACTTCGTGCATGACACCTTCAGCGCCTTCTACCCGCTGGCCGCCGCCTCGCCGACGATCAAGTCGTTCCACCTCGAGGACCACGGCCTGACGTGGTCGTACGCACCCGCGGTCCTCGGCCATCCGCTTCCCGATGGTCGGTGGGCCCTGCTCGACCGCGACCGCCAGCTCACGGCTGGGTGGTTCGAGGAGCAACAGCCCGGCGACGGCGAGGCCTGGCTCGACCTGTGCAGCAACTGGGACGCCATCGGCGGGCACCTGCTCAAGGGGCTGCTCACACCGTTCCCTCCTGTCCGGGCAGGACTGGGGGGCCTGTTCAAGCTGCCGCGCGTGGGCGGGCTCGGGTTCGTCAGGACGCTGCTCACCCCGGCGCTCGACCTCGGGCGCAACCGGTTCAAGGGCGAAGCACCCCGGGTGCTGCTCGCCGGGAATGCCGGGCACAGTGACATCCCCCTGGACGCCCCCGGCTCCGGGTTGATGGGGCTGATGATGAGCATGCTCGGTCAGACCGTCGGGTTCCCGTGCCCCGAGGGCGGCGCCGGAATGCTCACCCAGGCCCTTGCCCGGAGGCTGCGGTCCCTCGGGGGCGAGATCCGCTGCTCGAGCCCGGTCGAGCGCATCAGCACCTCGCACGGGCGCGCGCGCACGGTGCACACCGCTGACGGACTCTCCATCGAAGCCGAGCGTGCAGTCGTGGCGTCGGTCGCGGCGCCCAACCTGTACGACGACCTGCTCGACCCGGCCGACGTACCGGTCCGGGTGCGCCGCGGGATGAAGGCCTTCCAGCTGGACCCGTCCACCATCAAGGTCGACTGGGCCCTGAGCGGACCCGTCCCCTGGCAGAGCCGCCCGGCCAAGGCGCCCGGCACCCTGCACATCGCGGACGGCGTCAGCGACATGGCCGAGGCACTCGCCCAGGTCGCTGCAGGGCTTGTTCCTGCCCGGCCGTTCATGCTTGCCGGGCAGATGACCACGGCGGACCCGACGCGATCCCCGGCCGGTACCGAGTCGATGTGGGCCTACACCCACGTCCCCCAGGAGACGGCGGGCGACGCAGGTGACGAGGGCATCAGCGGAGAGTGGGGCCACGATGAGCTCGAGCGGTTCGCCGACCGAATGCAAGCGCGCTTCGAGCGGCTGGCTCCGGGCTTCGGCTCCTGTGTCCTCGAACGTCGCATCCTCGGTCCCGCCGAGCTCGAGAGCCGCGACGCGAACCTGATCGGCGGCGCCATCAACGGCGGCACCGCCCAGCTGCACCAGCAGCTGGTCTTCCGCCCGGTGCCAGGTCTTGGCCGGGCCGAGACCGGCGTACCCGGCCTCTACCTCGGCTCCGCCTCCGCCCACCCCGGCGGTGGGGTCCACGGAGCAGCCGGGATGAACGCCGCCCGCGCCGCCCTCGCGCACGCCCGCTGGCGACGCGTCACCGGACGACGCTGACGCGGGCACGCGCGCCGTCACAGGATGGTGTGGACTTTGGGTCACCTGGTGGCCCAAAGTCCACACTTTCCCGGTTCCGCGAGCTATCGGTGGGTGATCTCCCCCGGTTCGCCGCCCCCAACCGGTTCCGGTACAGTTCCGCGTGGCCTCTGGAAACAGAGGCTGACCTGCGTCCCGGTCTCCGGACCGGTGCGCAGGCGGTGCGGCCAGGTAGCTCAGTTGGTACGAGCGTCCGCCTGAAAAGTGGAAGGTCGGCGGTTCGACCCCGCCCCTGGCCACCACGTAAGCCGCAGGCCAGACGCCATCCCTGGCCTGCGGCTTCTGTCAGCCAGAGGGCCAGTGACAGCAGTTCGACCGCAGCCCGGAGAAGCCGGACCCGATCGAGAGTTCTCCATCCACCCAGTGCCCAGCAGCCTAGGCGTCAGTGCCGGGCGAGCTGCTCCACGTGTGCCTTGGCCGAGCGCATGTTCTCGGCGACATCCTTGTCGAAGGCCTTCTTGAGCATCGGTGTCAGCAGGCGCACTGGTCCGCGCGGATTCAGCGTCCACGTGGAGAGGAGACGCGAGCCGGTCGCGGTCGGCTCGACCTCGAGCAGCACCTCGACCACGAGCATCCACGACTTCGACTCGGTGATCCACCGACGGGGGCGGTCGTACTCGCGGTAGACGACCTCGTTCTCGGGTGCGCCGGACCACTTGGCGCGCAGCCGGGAGCCGACTTCGATCGGCTCGGGCGTCAGCAGCTGGACGGACTTGAGCTTGTCGCTCCAGCGCTGCTCGTGCCGCACGTCGCTGAGCTCGTCGAAGACAGCCTCGGGCGAGGCCTCGATGTCGACCTGGTTGTGGAAGGTGACCATGGCGACTCCTAGAGTAGTCACTAGTGTTGCCACTAGTGGAGGTTCCACCTATCGTGGGTCGTGCCATGGAGGATGTCAAGAGGACCGGCGTCAGCCGCCGCGACCGGGCTGCTGCCACGCGGCTCCGCATCGTGACGAGCGCGCACGACCTGTTCGTCGAGCGTGGGTACGCCGCCACCACCATGGACGAGATCGCGGCCCGCGCGAGCGTGGCGGTGCAGACCGTCTACTACACGTTCCGCACCAAGGGGCTGCTCCTCCGCGAGGTCGTCGAGCACGCCGGTGCGGGCCGGCCCGACGCTCCGCCGGTGGCTGAGCGGCCGTGGATGCACGAGGCGCTGAGCGACGAGAGCGGCGACCGGGCGCTCGCGGTGGCGGTCGAGCACGGGGTGGACATCTACGTCCGGGCGGCGCCTCTGTGGAGGTCGATGCACGCTGCCGCCATCAGCGACCCTGAGGTCGACGCGTACGCCCAGGCCATGGCGGCGGATCGCCGGGCGGGGATGGGCAGACTGGTCGCTCGACTCGACTCGCTCGGCTACCTACGCGAGGGGCTCACCGCCGACCGTGCAACGGATCTGGTCTTCGCCCTCTTCAGTCACGAGACGTTCCTCGCGCTGACCCGGGACGCACAGTGGACCACCGAGGTCTACAAGGCCTGGCTCTACTCGACGCTGCGCGGGCAGCTCGCTGGGGCGACGGACACCGGTCGCGACGCACTTCGGTCGCTGTCGTATGAGACTCACGTCTGATGAGCTGCTTGGTCCGCCAGGCGGCCAAGGTCCATGAACTTGTCCGCGCGGATCGCGGCAGCATTAGAAGAGTGTGTTCGGGTCAGATGGATCAAGACGGTCACCTGGGGTGATCCATACTCGTTCCGTGCTAGGGAGAAACACCCTCGTGGTCTTGGCGCTAGTGGCCGCACCGATCCTGGGAGCGTGTAACAGCGATACTCCGGGTAACGACGGTGACTGCAACGCACGCATCCGGTACGAGGGTGTCGTCTATCGCCCTCACAACGAACTGAACCAAGCCGCACCTACCGGCGACAGCCTCGGCGAAGGTGAGGTCGTCGATTGCGGTGACCTCGAGACCGCACCCAAAGTCGACGAGGTCCGCGTCTCCTCGGTTGACGGTGTTGCCACATCCATCGCGGTTGCCGTTGGGCAAGGACGGTGGCACGGCATCTATGTTGCTGAGGACGTGCCTCGTTCTGACTGGCCGAAAGTTCTGTCGGCGCCCTGATGTCGTCATGAGTGCAAACCGACAAGCGCAAGCCCCCAGTCTGCGGTGAGCCTGAGCCCCGGTTTGCGTTACAGCGGGCGCACTCGTGTCGCGAGGAACTTGAACCCGTCCTGGTCGGGGACTGCCTCCCAGTCGAAGTCCACGGCCTGGCCACGGCGGAGGGTGTGGAAGCCGTCCATCTCGAGTGCGCTGAAGTGGGCCCAGCACCCGCCCGGGGTCTGGTCCGAATCAAGAACTCCCCAGCCCTCTTCGTCCTGCCACAGCCGTGCAGTGCCCCGAGTCATCCGAACAGGCTAGTTCGGACGCTTGTGCGACTGCCGAAGACCCCGCCCCAAGACATGTCTTGCGAGAGCACGGGCCACCCTGGATCAGGAACGCGGCAGCGGCAACCGGGCTCGTACGACGGTCCCCGATCCTGCGGCGGGGCCGACGGTGCACTCTCCGCCCACCTCGCTCGCGCGCTCGCGCATCGAGCCGAGTCCGACGCCGGCGCGGTAGACGGGAGGGAAGCCGCGCCCGTCATCGGCGACCTCGATCACAACTGCGCTCTCCCGGTCGATCCGCACCTGACAGTTGCGGGCGTGTGCGTGGCGGGCCACGTTGGTGAGAGCCTCGAGCACGATTCGGTACGCCGCCACCTCGACCGCAGCGGGGAGTGGCTCGAGGTGTGGCGACGCGTCCACCGTCACCATCATTCCCTCCCCGCGGACACCGACGGAGAACGCGTCGGCTCGCACACGAATTGCCTCCACCAGACCCAGCTCGTCGAGGACGGGCGGCCTGAGGTCGTCGACGAGACGGCGGACGTCGTCGATCACCATCTGCTGCTGGACCACCAGTTCACTCAGCAGGCTGGCAGAGGCGTCGGGGTCGGTCGCGAGCAGCTGGTGCGCGACCTCGAGGCGCATCCGGCTGGCTGCCAGCATCGGGCCCAGGCCGTCGTGAATGTCGCGTCGGAGTCGGCGACGTTCCTCCTCACGGGTGCTGACAGCGCGCTCCAGGGATCGCTGGAGCCGGGAGGTGAGCAGCACGTTGTCGGCGGCACTGCCAACCTGTTGGGCGAGTACTTCCAGGAGCTTCTGGTCCGCCGGTCCGAAAGGCTCCGACCTGGTGCCGGAACCCAGGAGGAGCCGACCGATCTCCTCCCCGTGGCTCGTCAACGACACTGCCTGGACGTCGGCCTGCGGCACGCCGTACGACTCGGAGTCGGTAACGCCATCGGTCCCGACCAGCTCAACCGCCACATAGGGAAGTCGAAGGGCGTGCGCGACTGTTTCAGTAATGGTCGAGAGCAGCGACTCGGCGGGAACGGTCGACTGGTGTCCCCCGAGCTGCCCTACGACTTCGTAGGGGTCGTCGCGTTCACCGAAGATCATTCGGCTCACCCGACGCTTCACGCGGCGGCGGAGAGTCTGGAAGAACACAGCCACGATGAGAGCGGTGCCCAGGATGACGTTGAGTGTGGACGGGTCGTCAAGGCGTGACGGATGGTCACCCAGCAACGTCAGTACGGCGAAGCCGAGGGCGCCCGGGATGACGATCAGCAGAGTCGTCAGGGCTCCGTAGACCAACGATCTGCGCAACAGGATCTGGAGATCGAAGATCCCGTAACGGAGGACGGCAAGCCCCAGGGCCAGCGGTACGCCGAGGAAGACGATCGGCAACCACTCATATGGAACGAGGGATTCCCCGAACAGGTCAGGAATCTGGCCCAACCCGAGGTAGAGCATGGCGCTGACGAGTAATGAGTAGACGATCCACCGCACCCGGCGACGCTCCGCCTCGTCCACGGCGTGGACGTACTGCCAAGCAATCACGGGAACGAGAACAACAGGAATGACGACTGCAGCGCCAATCGAGACTGCGACCAGATAGCTCAGTCGGTCGAGGTTCGAGACCTCCGATCTGCCGAGGTCCAGCAGCGCGTTCACGATGACGTACCCGGCGTACAGCAGGAACGGAGTCGCGTAGATGATCACGGTTCTCCGGCGGTCAGCACGCAGCCACGGGACCGGACGGGGGAAGACAAGGGCGAAGTGCAGCACTGCGCCCCAGAGCAGGCCGTTGGCCGTGTCCCCGACGACGAACGGCCACAGACGTGGACCGTTCAGAAGGTCGATGACCTGCGTCCCGATCGGCCACGCGGTGCCGCCGTACGGAAGGAGCACCGCCATTGCAAACAGTGTCCTGGCAGCGGGGTCGCGAGGCCTGCGCAGAAAGACAAACGCGCCCATCGCCCACATCGCCAACACGAGCGGCAGGACAAGGGCGTAGGACGTTATCTGAGTCAGCCATGGATACGACCCGATCGTCACAGGCAGGACGCAATCCTCTTTTCCCCTGGTGAACCCATAGTCAGCCTCGACCTCCGGGACTTGCCCGTTCTCCCCCTCTACCCAGTCCTTCAGGCTCCGGCCGTTGACAGTCGTGACTCGGTCCCCGTCCTGGAGGGCCTCACCGCACGTCTTGGCATCAACTCGTGGCGCTTGGAGCGGCACCCCCAGAGAAGACCACTCAGTGGGGTAGGTGAGCGTGCCGTCGGACGGGCTCGTTCCGCGAGCAAGGACCAGCCAGACCGCGGGCGGGACCACCATCAAGACGACAAGGCAGGTTCCCAGCGCCGTACGCCGTCGCCGAGCGCGACGCTCTTCACGCCCCAGGGCGGCCAGGGTCGAGGGCACTACCAACTGAGGTGGGGTCGAAGTCAACGGCTCTCTTTCGTCCATTCCCGATGAAGTCGGGACACCGCTCCCATGACGGCGGGACTTTCCCAGGACCAGCATGACCTACATGAGCACCTCAGCCGAGAGCGAGCACACCGCGGCAACCCGCGGCGTCATGGACACCGCTCTGCTCGGCTGGGAGGGTGCAGAAGTGGAACCGACCCGAGTTCTCATCGTGGACGACCACGAGATCTTCCGCACCGGCCTGCGCACGTTGCTCGACGCGCAGCCCGACATCGAGGTTCTCGAGGACGTGGGGTCGGCGCGCAAGGCCGTAGCGCTCGCTGTGGACCTCCAGCCCGACGTGGTCGTGATGGACATCAACATGCCGGAGATGAGCGGGGTGGTGGCGACCAAGGAGATCGTGACGGTCAGCCCGCACATCGGCGTACTGATGCTGACAATGCACGAGGACGACGACTCGATCTTCGCGGCTCTCCGGGCCGGTGCTCGTGGCTATCTCCTGAAGTCGGACAGTTCGAAGGAGATCATCGACGCGGTCCGTCTGGGTGGAGGGCCGGCTGTGTTCGGGCGGGGTGTGGCCGAGCGCGTGCTCGAGTTCTTCTCGGCCCCACGCGTCGAGAGCGCCCGGGACATCTTTCCCGAGCTGACCGATCGCGAGCGCGAGGTCCTCCGGCTGATTGCCGAAGGCGAGAGCAACACGAGAATCGCCGAGAAGCTCTTCCTGAGCCCCAAGACGGTGCGCAACCACGTCTCCAACATCTTCAGCAAGCTCCAGGTCGCCGATCGCGCGCAGGCCATCGTCAGGGCCCGTCGAGCGGGACTGACCGACAACTGACCGGGCTGGGCCCACGACGCACCCCAGGCAGCGTGCGCATCGCTGGCTGCCGGCGGAAGTGACCTCGTGACGCCTCCTCTTTGAAGAGCGAGCCCAGACCAGACGTATCGAGTCCGTGCCCCCCGACCTGCGACACCTTGCGTCCCGACCGGATGAGGCCTGCGCCCCGTCGGCTGTCCCGAAGACGCCGGCATGGACGCGGTGAGGCCCGACCAACCGGGACCACTCTTGGGACGCCTGCCTCATGTGGCCCGATCCGTGCTCACCGCACGCTTACCGACATCCGAAATCCGAGCCGACAAGGCTCACAACATCAGGAGATGTCGATGTCCGAGACATTGCACGAGATCTACGAGAAGGCACCACCCGAAGAGCAAACGCACCTCCGTGCCCAGCTCAGACTTCCATCCCAAAAGGCCGAGAACGCCTTGTGGATCATGGTCGTCGTGATCCTGGCTGGGGTCATCTTCGTCGGCGTACTGCTGGGAAGTACAAGCGACGGCTCTGACGAAACTGCTCTGTACGGCTTCGTCGGCCTCGCCCTTGGGGCCGTCATCGGCCTGCTCAGCCCCGCGCTCAACGGGAGGTCTTCGGGATGACCCCGCCCCCACGTCGACGATTCACCGCGTCGACCAACTGCCGTACGGGAGTAGTTCGGTAGCCAAACTTTTTACAGCAGAAGGAGAAAGATCATGAGTGTCGGAAGGTATCGAGTTTCGGTAAATGGGTTCCGAGTCATGGCGGAAACTTGGGACGACGCCCTGCAATGGGACGGAAAGCGCGACGAGGTGTTCATTTCGAGCCAGGTCGCGGTCGTGGACAAGTCAGGGAACCAACTGTTCAGCAACCAACCGACCAGCCCGGTCATGGGGGACACCTGGGGGCAGAACGGACGGATTCAGGCCGGGTCTGGAGGTGACCGGGGCGGGCTCCGCACAGGCGACAGTTTCCCTTCCAACACGCCTTGGCGTCGCGCCGTACCCCTTGACGAAGACCGTGACTGGCCGCCGACGGTCATTTGGGAGGGAGAACTGGTTTCGGGCGAGAACGTCGCCCTGATCACGCCCACGATTTGGGAGTGGGACCCCGGTGGTGACTTCTTTTCGGGATGGCTCAGGTGGGGGAACGAACAGCTGCAGGCGATTGCTCCGAAGGTGAAGGAGTTGACCGGTGGGACTGGCGCAGTCGTTGTTGACGCCGTTTCCCTCGGCTTGGGTGTGGCTGTCTCGATGTTCGACGTTGGCGGCCCCATGGGCTCCTCGGGGAGTCGTCCGATCGGTATGCAGCGCGACGGTGCGAACCCGAAGACGTTCACCTTCAACCCTCAGGTGTTGGTCCTGAACTACGACACGGCAGAACTACTCGCCAACTCGGAACCATCAGGCCGAGGCAAGGGTGTGCTCACCCTGCGGTTCGCCGAGGACCCGCTCTTCAAAGGTGAGTACCTGCTCTTCGTGCAGGTCGAGCGCATCGGGGGTCCCCCGACTGGGCACGACGCGAGTTGGGAGTCTCTAGGCGGACGCCTGAGCTCGGGACCCTCTGCTGCGTCTTGGTCGGAAGGTCGACTCGATGTCTTCAGCCGCGACGTCGACAACTCCTTGGCGCACAAGTGGTACGAGAATGGTTGGTCCGATTGGGAGTCGCGCGGCGGAGTCCTGGAATCCGACCCCGCGGCCGTCTCCTGGGACACCGGGCGTGTCGACGTGGTGACACGCGGAACCGACAATGCTCTCTGGCACAAGTGGTACGAGAACGGCTGGTCCGACTGGGAGTCGCTTGGCGGCATTCTCACGAGTGGCCCGTCGATCTGCTCCTGGAGCCCCGGCCGACTCGACATCTTCACGCGAGGCACAGACAAAGCGCTCTGGCACAAGTGGTACGAGAACGGCTGGTCCGACTGGGAGTCGCTCGGGGGACTCCTTGAATCCGACCCCGCTTCGGTGTCTTGGTCACCAGGACGAATCGACGTGTTCTGCCGCGGCACTGATTCGACGCTCCAGCACAAATGGTTCGAGAACGGCTGGTCGAACTGGGAGTCATTGGGCGGGCAGCTCACGTCGGGGCCGGCGGCAGCCTCTTGGGGCCCAGGTCGACTCGATGTCTTCTCTAGGGACGCCACGAATGCGCTGTCGCACATCTGGTTTGAAGGCGGATGGTCAGCTTGGGAGACTCTCGGCACGGAGCCGATCACCTCAGACCCAGATGCTGTCTCTTGGGGCCCAGGTCGCCTCGACGTGTTTGCCAGGGGAAGTGACAACGCCCTCTGCCACAAGTGGTACGACGGAACATGGCGACCGTGAGCGCTGCTTGAAGATCGCGCAGTGAGTCCAGCACAAGAGCCGGGCCGAGCTGGTGCCGCACCCTTCGGTGGGGCACCAGCTCGGGCCCCCTACTGGTATTTCCAGCGGTTGCGGCCCGTTGCCGATTGGTGACCCAACCGTGCGGGACACATGTTGTCCCGCGCATGCACAGAGGTCCCATTCACCGGCCGGACCTCGAACCCTTGACCAGTCGGGACTCTTCGGTCGATGTCTGTGCCGCGACGGGACCCAGGTCACTGTGCATCGTCTGGGCTCGAGCGCACGCTGGAACAAGGGAAAGCAACCCAATGGGCGGCCCCCACCAGCCTCGGCCGCAGGGCCCATAAACGGGTACGAGGAGCGGCCAACACCAGGCGGTCCCGCGATGCGACGTCCGGACGCATCGCGTCGCGGGACCGGTCCTGAGCGTCGCGAGCCCGGTCCTGAGCAAGAGCCGGCACAACGACAGCATCGGGTCAGACCACTCCGACACGGTGGGTGGCAAGCGCTGCAGCATAGAAAGCCTCTGGGGCCTGAGGCCCGGCGCGTCTGGGCGGATGCCCAACGTTGCGTGACCGAGATCGGGACTCCTGCCCCGTGTCTGGGCGAGTGAGGCGGAGGACTGTTGGGGCTCCTCTAGATCCGAAGGAGATCCATCATGAACGAGCTCCAGCTCCAAGACCTCTACAACACCCGAGTCCGGTCCAGCGTGAGTTGGCGGCTGCTGTTCTCAGGCGTGGTTCTGGCGGCGGTCGCTGCAATCACGGGATGTTCCAGTGAGGCACAGGCGGACCCAGGGTCTAGCGGCGGCGGCAATACCGGCACCTCCGGCACCGGCGCAGACACCGGCGAGGACACCGGCGAGGACACCGGCGGGGACACCGGCGGGGACACCGGCGGGGACACACTGCCTGACGAGCTGATCGGCTCCTGGTGCGGCGGATCCAACGCGGATCCCAACGGCCACTGGACGTGGACGTTCGAGCCCGACGGAAGGTTCGCTGCGTACAACTCAGCGGCCAGCTTCACCGGGTATGCCGTTCTCGAGGACGGCTCCACCCTGGTTGTGTATCCGGACGGGGGAACAGCCACGGCGTACACGAGCTCCATCGACGACCTCGGGCTGCTCTACCTGAACGGCTACAGCTACGTGTCCGGCTCCTGCTAATCATGAATGCGAAACCAAGCAGGTGTCTCAGCGCGAGAACCTGCAACCTGCCTGGTGGCGCGCCCCAGCCCGATGCGTTACTCGGCGTCGGTGACGTAGAAGTTCAGGCCCGACCGCACGTCCGTCCCGCCCTCGCCGGTGATCCCGCCGGTGGTGCGGCTGAGCACGAACTGCGGCCCGGCTACGGCGAAGTTGAGCAGCGCCATCGGTGGTACGGCGAGACCCTGGCCGACCCGCTCGCCGGTCTCGACGTCGAGGCGGACGATGTCCTCTTGGTCGTGCAGCACCCAGAACTCCGAGCGGTCGGCGTTGAAGTCCCCGACAAGCATCTGTCATGTCTTACCCCGCGGCCGGGCCGGCGCAAACCAAGCAGCCGCAGGCCAGATCCTATCTCTGGCCTGCGGCTGCTCTCGTTGCTGGCTGGTGCTGCAGCTCTCAATCGGCCTGACGACCGACGCGGGCGGCTACTGCTTCAACAGGGACATGAGATCGGCGTTGAAGACCTGGCCTGCGGCGATGTTCTCGCTGTAGACCTCGAAGTGAATCGAGTTGTTGGGTCCGCTGGCAGTCTTCGGGACACTTAGCGGTTGCCATGCCGTCGAGTTCGGGTTAGACGAAACGGTCGCCGCCGAGCCGACCTGCAGATTGCCCGTCCCTTGCATCTCCCTCACCCGCAGCGTGATGATCTGCCCCAGCGCTCCAGGCTTCACCTGGACGCTGCCGGTGTACACCTTGCCGGCCACTGTGCTGCCTTCGAGCCGGGGGTTGGCTAGGAAGCCCACCTTGTTGCTGACGGAGCCGACGGCGCTATTGCTGTTCACGCGCAGGGACTTGGTGCCGCCGCCCGGCGCTGCCGGGGCGATGCGCGTCAACGTTGGCGCCGAGGGAGTTCCCGCGCCCGACTTGTTCCAGCCGGTGAGGTTGGCCTCGACACTCCCGTTGGAGACCAGCTCCGTCGACCCCGTTCCCGCGGACGGCGGAACCTCAGTGTCCAGGCAGGTGGTCACGGTGGCCTCAGTGGATGCCTTGCAGATCGCCATCTTGGCGACCAGACCGAAGAACTGGTCGTTGTAGATCGGGCCGCCGTACCTGTTGCCCACGCTGACGTGCTGGTCGGAGCTGAACTCACCGGTCGCGGGGATGGTGGGCGTAGCTAGTGGCACCGCGGCCTGTCCGACCGGTTGGACCAGCACGGTTAGCGGCGCCGTTGCCCCGTTGTCCGGGCCCTTGACGCAACGGGCAACATAGGTGACGCCTGGTTGGAGCTGGAGCGGATGCGTCCTCACGTTGTTGGTGGTCCCCATCCCGCTCTCGGGCGGGTTTATACCCGCGGCGCGGCAGCCCACCTTCGGCCCGCCGAACACCGGGGCGCCAAGGCTGCACTCACTGATCTGCAGCTTGATCTGCGACTTGGTGCTAACCGCGCGGCCGATCTGGGCGAGGTTGCTGGTGATCTCGTTGACGACACCCTGCCCCGGGGTGCCGCAGGTGCCGGCCGGCACGCTCTGGTAGGTAAACCTCGCGGAGATGCCGACCGAGCCGGTCGTCGTCATCGCGACCGTTGGTTTCGCGTAGCCCACCGAGGTGCTGTCGTCGGTGCCGTCGTCCGAACTGTTGGGTGCCCCGTTGAAGTCGATCCCGTTGGCCCCGTTGTTAGGCGACGTCCAGTTGCCCGGACTCATCTTCATCTTGATAGTCGGGTTGTTGGCGGCCGTGTTGGTAACTTCGGGGGGCGGGATGACCGCAGGCACCCCGACGAACGAGTAGACGAACTGACTGTCGGGATGCGCCGCGACCGCGGGAGGCGCCGGCGTGACCACCGCCAAGGTGCCGGCCAGCGCCATGACGGCTACCAGCAACTTGCGTCCAGTTGGTCTGCGGATCGAGATCGTCGGTTTCATGAGCGCCTCTCGGTACACCGCGGTCGGCGGCTCGTCGAGCGTGCACGATGCCCGCCCGGCGGCAGAAACTAGCAGCATCAGCCGGACAAGGGGCATCCACACCGTTCCGGGCTAGTTCGCCCACCACGAAGGGTTGACGACCCGCGAGACGAGCCCGGACCTGACGCTGCCGGACCTCGGGCGGCCCGTCCAGCACACTGGTCCCGTGGTAGAAACCCGGTCCCGCGGACGACGCCTCGGCCTGTGGGTGGGGCTGGTGCTGATGCTCGTTGGTGTGCTGATGCTCGGGTGGGTCGGTTGGCAGTTCTGGGGCACCAAGTGGCTCGCGCACCGCGCGCACGACAGGACCATCGAGTCGCTCCGGACCCAGTGGACCGAGGGCGGCACCAGGCTGCAGCCCAGGTACGTCCCGAAGGGTGAGGCCTCGGCGCTGGTCAGGGTGCCCAGCTTCGGCAAGGGGTACGTCGTCCCGGTGCTGTCCAGGACATCGATCACCACAGGTTCTGCGGACGGTGTCCGTGCGCTGTCGTCCAACGCGGTAGGCGTCACTGCTGTCACGGTGACGGTGATGGTGGCCGTCGCGAGGTTGCCGAGCGAGTCTGTGACCTGGTAGGTCACCGGGCTCGCCGTACCGCTAAAGGAGGGGAGCGGGTCGAAGGTGACCACGCCATCCTCGTCGATGGTGTAGGTGCCCTCGCCCGGGACGACGAGCTCCTTGCCAGCGAGCTCGGGCATGGCGTCCGCCGGCTGCCCGAAGTTCGGGAAGACAAGCGAGGAGACGTCCCAGGTGCCCGCGGTGCCGTCCGCGGCGAGGCCGGGTGTGTCGTTGGCCAACGGCAAGAGCGTCACGTCGACGTTCTGCGTCGTGGTCGCGGTGTCTACCTGCGGCTGCGGTCCGGACCCGGACCAGCACGACGAGGGTCGCCGTGTCCACGGCTCCGTTCACGTCCTCGATCTGGTAGGTCACGGTCTGGGTCGTCCCCTGCTTGCCCTGGACCGGGGTGAAGACCACTGATCCGTTCGGCTGGACCTCCCACGTGCCGTCCCCGGGCACTGTGAGCACGGCGCCTCCCCCGGTGAGCACCGCGCCGGGCGGCTGACCGGCGGAGGGGAACACTGTGGCGCCCGGCACGAGAGCCGGCGTCACGTCGTCGCTCGTGTCGCCGGGCGTGCCGTTGTCGTCGGTGCCAGGAGAGTCGTTGGTTGTTGCCGGCAGCGTCACCGGGGTGTCGTACGCCGTGTTCCTGGCGTCGTTGGTGGCGACCGGGCTGATCGGACGCACGGTTACGGTCAGCGTCGCGCTGACCGTGTTGTCGTAGGAGTCCTGCACGGTGTAGGTGACTGGGGGACGCCTCGCCCCGGAACGCAGGCTCCGGGTCGAAGGTGATCTCGCCACTGGCAGGGTCGACGGTGTAGGTGCCCTCGTTGGCCACGACCAGCTGCTTGCCCGCGTCGGTGGGCGTGGCCCCCAACGGCTGACCAAGGGCCCCGAAGACCAACCGAGGTGGGGTCGAAGGTGCCGGTGTCACAGCCCGGGGGCGTGCTCGAACCGGGCGGAGTGCACGGCGTGCCGCTGTCACCGGGGATGTCGTTGACCAGCGGGTCGACAGTGACGTCGATGTCCTGTGGTGTGTTGCCCAGGTCGGCCACCGCCAGGGCGTCCTCGCCGACCACAGTGATGGTTGCGGTCGCAGTCTCGCCGTTGTCGTCAGAGACGCGGTACTCGACCGGTTCGGTGGCGCCATCGAAACCAGCCTCGGGGGTGAAGGTGACCATGCCGCTGGGGTTGACGACCCACTCCCCCTCGCCAGGTACGACGAGCCGGGTGCCGCCCAGGGTGGCGTCAGGATCGGTCAGAACAACGCTCGAGGGGACCAGTGGTGCCGAGGGGTGGCCGGCCGTGTCGTTGTCGAGCACGTCGACGGTCACCGGGTCGCCGGAGGCGGCCTTGGCCCCGTCGTCGGCGGCGGTGGGCGTGATCGCGTCGACGGTGACGGTGTAGGTCGAGCTGGCCTGGTTGTTCGCCTGGTCCAGGACCGTGTAGGTCACCGGGCTCGTGGTGTCGACGAACGCGGTCTCCGGGTCGAAGCTGACGATGCCCGTGGTCGGGTCGACCGTGTGCACGCCTTCGCCCGGCACGGTCAGGGTGCGACCGTCGGGGCTCAACGCGGAGCCGGCGGGGAGGCCGCCGGTGAGGACCAGCTCGACGGAGCTCGTGTCGAAGGCGCCTGCAGTGCCGTTGGCGCGCGGTCCGGGGAAGTCACCGTCCAGCAGGTCGACGTCGACGTCGACGTCCTGCTGGGTCGTGGCGCTGTCGGTGTCAGCGGTCGGGCCCTGCTGCACCGTCACGTTCAGGATCGCGGTGTGCGTGAGCCCGTTCTCGTCGACGATTCGATACGTGACAAAGGGCGTGGTCCCTACGAAACCAGGGGCTGGCACGAAGGTCACGGTCCCCGACGGGTTGACCGTCCAGGTGCCGGAGACGGTGACCAGCGTCGTGACGCCGCTGCTGTCCTCCGGGTCGAGAAGCACCGTGTCGGCGGCGACGATCGGGCTCGACCCGGCGGTGTCGTCCGTGGCGCCGGGCAGGGTCACTGCGGTGTCGTACGGCGTCCCGGCGGCGTCGTTGTTGGCGTCCGGACGCGTCATGGCGTACACCGAGGTCGCGGAGTCGTGGGCCGTTGCGTTGGCGCCCTGACCGGGCGGCGGGGTGCCCGTCACCGAGGGGTTGTCGGTCAGGTCCGCGCCGGCCGCCGCGTCAGCAGCGGTGACGACGTAGGTGGCGGTGCAGGTTGTGACCGCATCGACCGCAAGGGTGCCGCCCTCTGCAACCGGGGAGCACGACGGCGTGCTCAGGCCGGAAAGGGTGTGGGTGAGCGCGAAGGCGGTCAGCGGCACGTTGCCGGTGTTCTCGACTTCGTAGGTGAAGGTGAGCGTCTGCCCGATGTCGGTGAAGGTCGTCGGGGAGACGGACGCGACGAGAGCCATCTCCGGGACCGGTATGTCGACCACGAAGCTGCACGCAGTCGTCACGCCGGTCGTGCCGGTCGGCACCGTCACCGGCATCGAGGTGCCAGAGCCCGTCTCGGTGACCACTCCCGTCGAGGTGTCCACGCAGCGGTTGCCGATGATGTAGTCGTCGAGATCGGTCGTACCCGAGGGGCCGAGCGTGGCGGTGTAGGTGTCGCCGGGCAGCACGATGGCCTTGCCCGCGACCTCACTCGGCTGCTGGTCCTGTACGCCGGTCTCGGATCCCGTGGTGGTGCCGACCGGGAAAGCGGGGGTGCCGTCGTAGTCGCCGCCGGACGCAGTCACGGTGAACTGGTCGGTCGGCGTCAGGCGCCCAGCGGGCAGGTCCACGGACACCTGGAGCGTGCTCGGCCCGGAGCAGGAGGCGAGATCGGTGCTCGAGACGCCGGCCATCGCGACCGTGTCCACGGTGGCACCGGTGATCGGGTTGATCTGCGTCAGCGCGTTGGTGCGGCCCAGGTAGAGGTAGCCGTCGGAGGCGAAGGCGATGCCGTTGGAGGCGGCGGGGAGGCCCGTTGCCCGGGAGTGCTCGACCGCGGTCAAGTTCTGCTCCGGTCCGGAGGCGGGCAGCACGACGTTGAGGCGGTAGAGGGCAGTGACCGAGTCGCTCGCGGCCACGAAGTAGAGGATGCCGTCCGCGTCGAAGGCAAGGTCACCGTTGCCGCCAGGAGCGGCTGGGACGGTGACGCGGGCGACTGGGCCGGTCGAGGTGTTGCTCACCGGGTTGTAGACCCACAGCAACAAGGCGTCGTCGGCGGAGTCGTAGCCGCCGTAGTAGTACAGCGCGCTCTTGGGGTCGAGCGCACCGGCAACCCCGTTCACCCCGGCCTGGGTGAGCTTGGCGGCCGTGGTCGTGGCCCCGCTGGCGGCGGTGTACTCCACGATGTCGGACCCGTTGGTGTTGATCCCCCGCGCGCCATTGAGGCTGACCCCGAGCTGGTTCGCGCTGCCGCCCTCCGGCGTGGCGTCGTACGCCGCGGCACCGACGACGCCCGTCGTCGGGTTGACGGGCCGTACGTCACCAGACGAGTTGTCCGCGATGTAGATCGTGCTCATGCAGCCCAACGGCGCTGCAGCTTGCGCCGGTGCTGCCACGAACAACAGGCCCGTGGTTGCTGCAGCGACCAGGAGCAGCAACGAGAGAGACCGGGAGGTGGCCGCCACGACGGAACGAGAGAAGGAGGAGATCCGGACAGATAGCATCGAACCGGATGCCGCTCGCAAAGGGGATGACTCAAAGTGGATCGAGCATTTGCGAGCCTAGGGCACCCTGATTAGCTTTACCCGCAAAATGGACTATTTGGTCAGCCACCTGCCCACCACGACGAAGGCCCCGACCGTTCGGTCGGGGCCTTCGCAGGAAGCGGTCGGGTCAGCGCCTGTACGACACCTGCGACTGCGGGTTCAAGCTGTTGAACTTCACGCGGCTCTGCGCCCTACGGTCGGTGACCTTGATGACGTCGAAGCCTTTCTGGATGTCGTTGGAGTAGACGTAGCCGTTGTAGTAGTACGCCGACCACGACCCGCCGAGGATGAGCTCGGTGTCCGACACCGCACCCCGGTCGAACCAGGCGATCTCCTTCGGCTTCGAGGAGTTGGTGAAGTCGAATACCGAGATGCCGCCCTGGTACCAGGCCTGCACCATGATGTCCTTGCCCTTCACCGGGATCAGCGAGCCGTTGTGCGCCACGCAGTTCTCGGTGTTGGAGTTGATCCGGGGCATCTTGTAGTAGCTCTTGAACCTGAGCTGACCACGCCGGATGTCATAGATGCCGTTGGCACCCTTCTCCGTGCCGATCGTCGGGTTGCACGTGGCCGCGCCGCCGCCGCCGAGCTCGTCGGTGAAGACCACCTTGGTGCCGGCGTTGTTGAAGGTCGCAGAGTGCCAGAACGCGAAGTTCGTGGTGTCCCTGACGGTCTCCGTCACCACGGGGTGCTCCCGGTCCTTGATGTCGATGAGGACACCGTCACCCATGCAGGCTCCCGCAGCGATGTTCTTCTCCGGGTAGGCGGTGATGTCGTGGCAGCCGCTCGTCTCACGTGAGTAGTTGCCGAGCGGGTTGCCGCCGCCGGGGAAGAGCACAGGAGTGCCGACGAGCGACGCAGCTGCTGGGTTCGCCATGGAGATCTTCACGACGCTGATCCGGTCGTGCGGCGGCTGGCAGTCGGGGAACGTCGCGTCCGGGAAGTACGACGACACGTACACGTAGAGGTCCCTGCCGCTCTTGCTCGGCGCGAGCGAGTGGGTGTGCGAACCGCAGGGGGTCTCCACCGAGGAGATGTACCTCGGGTTGGTCGGGTCGCTGATGTCGAAGACCTTCAGCCCCTCCCACGAGGTCTTCTCCGTCGCGGGCTGTGCCACGCTGGCGCAGCTGTTGTCCGAGCGGCTCGAGTCAGTGGAGAGCACGAGCAGGTTGCGGTACACGGACACGTCGTTCTGCGAGCCCGGGCAGAGAACCTGGGAGAGCGGCTCCGGGCTCCTCGGGTTGGACAGGTCATAGATCATGAAGCCCTCGTAGTTGCCCGCGTAGGCGTACTCGCCCTTGAACGCCAGGTCGCTGTTGAAAGCCGTCTGGGACGCGAACGGCCCCTGCTTGGGGATGTTCTTCAGCAGCGTCATTCCCACGGCAGCCCAGTCACCGGCCTCCAGGGTGGCGGCAGAGTCGTCCATCGTCGCCAGGTTCTTGCCCGGCTTGCACGCTTCGGAGAAGTTGTCCTGCGCCTTGTTCAGCCTCTTCTGCTCGGCTTCCGAGCAGTTCGGAGGAGGGCTGGACTTCGACGACTCATGATGCTCGTCGTGGGCGACCACCGGTCCGGTGGAGAGTGTCATCGTCACCGCGAGGGCGGCCACCACGGCCAGACCCACCCGGCCGGCGCGCGTGCGCGCTCGCGTTCGTAAGGAGTGCATCCCGAGACCTTTCATGAGGACGCGGTGGGGTTTCCGCCAGCGTCCCCTCCGTCGTATCGTGCAGATAATCCGGATGTAAAGGATTACCGGCCGGAAAGTCTCGAAAATTTTCGCTCACCTCGGGAGAGATTTCTGCATGCACCGCCTGCCCACGCTCGCCGTACGACTCGTCCTGCCCGCTGTTCTGGTCGCGGCGCTCGGTGGCTGCAGCTCCGAGGAGGATCCCACCGCCAAGAGTGGCTCTGCCGGCCCCAAGGTGATCCAGCCCGGAGCTCCTGGGGAGCCGGCCAAGACGGTGTCACCCAAGGCCGTGGACCGCTCGGAGGAGTGGAACCACACCGACGTCGCCTTCATGCAGATGATGATCCCGCACCACACGCAAGCGCTGGAGATGTCGCAGCTGGCCGAGAAGTACGCCCGTGACAAGCGGGTTCGCAGTCTCGCCGAACGTATTCGCGGGTCCCAGGCCCCAGAGATCCAGGCGATGTCGGCGTGGCTCGCGGAGCGCAACATGGAGGTCCCCCAGCCGGGGGACGCCGCGCAGAAGTACGACCACGGTCAGCACGGGCACAACACGATGATGGGGATGCTGACACCGGCACAGATGAAGCAGCTGGCGGCCGCGCGGGGCGCCAGGTTCGACCGGCTGTTCATCCGCGGCATGATCCGCCACCACGCGGGTGCGGTCGACATGGCCGTGGATGCCGCGCAGGACGGGATCGACCAGATCGTCAGCGAGATGACCGCTGACGTCGCGGCCACCCAGACCGCCGAGATCAGCCGGATGCGGGACCTGCTCACCGAGCTCTGAGACTTCCGTCCCTCCCGGCGTCGGGTGACATCGCGCCCATAACCCCTTGAAGTATCTGGCCGCCAGGTCGCGGGTCTGCTCACCACAGGGGGAGTAGTCCACCAGTCACCTTTTTGCCTATTTCCCTATAAAACGGACATTCACTGGTCATAGTGAATTACGAGAACAGCGGGGACCGTACGAGAGGGCGTCATGGGCATCCAGTCAGAATCCTCGGGGGAAGAGCGCAACGTATTCGTGCTGTCCGGGGGGGCTGCGCGCGGCGCCGTACAGGTCGGAATGATGGAAGTGCTCCTCGAGCACGGAATCGTCCCGCATGCCCTCGTCGGCACCTCCGTCGGTGCGCTGAACGCGGCGTTCATGGGCCTGCGTCCCGACCAGCTCAGGGCGCAGGAGCTGAGGGCTCGCTGGATGCGGCTCGGCACCCAGGACATCTTCCCCGGCGGAGCCCTGACCCGCGTGGGCCATCTGCTTCGCCAGCGTCCCTATCTCTTCTCCTCAGCCGCTCTCGCCCGACTCATCGCTGACTGGGTCCCAGCCGACCTGCTCGAGGATCTGCCCACCCCCGTCCGCATCGTCACCACCCCCTTGGCCGGCGACAGCGCGGTCTACCACCGCCACGGGAAGCTGGACCAGCTGCTTCTCGCCACGGCCGCGGTTCCTGCGGTCTTCGCCCCGGTCATCCTCCCGGCCAGTTCCGGGTTTCCCGGCCCGCACGTGGACGGCGGGGTCGCCGACCTCGTGCCGATCAGCGGCGCCGCGGACCTCGCACCGACGCGAGTCTTCGTCCTCGATGCCAGCCTCCCGGCCCAGCTGCCGCGCGGACGTACGCCGGTAGACGTCCTCGTCGCCAGTCTCGGGGTGGCGACGCGGGTCCGACCGGAGCCAGACCTCGGCGCAACGGTCTCGATCCACCGGATGACCACGCCAGACCTCGGCGCCGGAATGACCGACTTCTCCCATACCCGCCAGCACATCGCCGACGGGCGTACGGCGGCCGAACGCGTCATCGAGGAGATCGCGCAGGCCACACAGGCGGCGCGGGTCATCGTCGAGGAGATCGTGGTACCGCGACGCTCGAGCATGCGCATCTGGGATCGGCGGAGCCGCGCTGCCTGACCCCGTGGGGGCGTGGGCGGGCGCTGGTCCGCTCAGTAGCGAACCTCGAAGGACGCGGCGTTGGTCGACTCGACGTCCCGGACCTCGACGCGACGCACGTCCGCTGAGGGGGAGCCCTCCCGGCACCACTTGAGCATCTCCTCCACCGCCTCGTCGTCGCCCTCGTAATGAGCCAGGACGGACCCGTGCGGCTCGTTGCGCACCCAGCCGACCAGCTCGAGCCGCACCGCCTCTTGCGCGGCGTACGCGCGGAAGGAGACGCCCTGCACCTCACCAGAGACCTCGACCTCGACTGCCCGCATCATGACCTCAGCATGCATCGGTGGAACAGGCGGAAGAAACCCAGGCCTCAGTCGGAGTCGCGGGGCAGCTGGATGGTGACCGCACTCGGACCGTCATCCGGACCACCGTTTCGGCCACCGTGGATTTGCACGGTCCCGCCGTGCTCCTCGACGATCACCCGCACGATCGCCAGCCCCAAACCGTGACCACGGGACGCGCGGGCGCCGGGGGCCCGGCTCATCCCGTCGAAAGCCCGTTCCCTCAGGTCCAGCGGGACCCCGGGACCCTCGTCCTCAACGCTGACCTCGACGCAGCGGTCCTTGACCCCGGCGCGAATCGTGACCTTCCCGTCCCCGTGGAGCACCGCGTTGTGCACCAGGTTGCCCACCGCCCGGCCGAGCCGATCCGGATCGCCACGGACCGTCGTCCCCTGCTCGACGACCACGGCGATCCGCCGGTCCCCCTGCTCGGCGAGCGTCGAGAAGCGCCGGGCCACCTCCCGCAGCATTCCGTCGACCCGTATCTCCACCGGTTCGAGCACGCGCGCATCCTCGGAGTCCGCGAGCAGGAGCAGGTCCTCGGCTAGTCCCGTCAGCCGCTCGACCTCCTCACTGGCCGATCTCAGGGCGGCGAGCAGCTCCGCGGGCGAGCGGCGGCGGTCCAGGGCGAGGTCGAGCTCAATGCGCAGCAGAGCGAGCGGGGTGCGGAGCTCGTGGCCGGCCTCCGCGACGAAGTCGCGCTCCCTCGCGGCGGCGGCGTCCAGCCGGTCGAGCATCGCGTTCAGCGTCGTACCGAGCCGGTACATCTCGTCGTGCGCCACGGGCAACGGCAGCCTGGTCTGCGGATCGAGCGCGGAGATCGTCGCTGCCTGCCGGCGCATCCGGTCGACGGGGCGCAGGGCTGCGCCGGCCACGCCGTACCCCACGGCGGAGGCCACCAGAAGGCCCAGAGGCAGGCCGAGCAGGAACTGCGCTCGCATCCCGTCGAGGGCCTCCTCGACCGGCTCCAGGGACCGGCCGACGACCACCACCTGTTCGCCCATGCGGCGGACGAGCAACAACGCGGGTTCTGACTCGTCGTCATCGCCGAGGGTGACCGCTCGCTCGAGCGGTTGGGTGCGCCTGTTGTCGAGGCCGGTGTCGAGCGTGGCGGGCTCCACCACCTCAGTCAGCTGCGGAGACGAGATGACGAGCTCGCCCTCGGCCGAGAGCACCTGCGCGAACGAGAGCCCGGTCAGCTCGCGTACGGCGCGCACACGCTGCTCGGCCGACAACGTGCTGAGCGCTTCGGTCTGGGTTCGCAGCGACTGCTCAGTCTGGTCACGCAGGGTGTCCTGCACGCGCAGGTAGACGAACGCACCCAGGCCGGTCAGAGCCACCGCACTGGTGAGTGCGAAGGCGAGGGCGACCCGCAACCTCAGCGGGACCCTGCCGATCATGGGCTGATCACGGGATGCTCATGGGCTGGTCATCGATCTGAGGCCGTGAGCCGGTAGCCGATGCCGCGCACGGTCTGCAGGGAGCTCCGGGCGAAGGGCCGGTCGATCTTCTCGCGTAGGTAGCGGACGTAGACATCCACGACGTTGGAGTGGCTCTCGAAGGCCATGTCCCAAGCGTGCTCAAGGAGCTGGTCCCGGGTGAGGACCTGCTCGGGCCGGCGCAGGAACGCCTCGAGCAGGGCCATCTCCTTGGCGGAGAGCTCGATCTCCTGGTCGCCCCGGAACACCCGGCGGGTGGCCGGGTCCAGGCACAGGTCGCCGACGGCTAGCACCGTCGGCCGCTCCACGGCGCCCCGCCTCGCCAGCGCCCGGATCCGGGCCAGCAGCTCCTCGAGCGCGAACGGCTTGGCCAGGTAGTCGTCGGCGCCTGCGTCGAGGCCGTGGATGCGGTCCCGGACCGCCGTACGCGCGGTGAGCATCAGCACCGGCGTCCACACCCTGCCCTGCCGGAGACGACGGCAGACCTCGAACCCGTCCATGTCGGGAAGCATCACGTCGAGCAGGATCACGTCGAAACCGCCGTCGATGGCGTTCGCGATCGCATCCTCCCCGTTGATCGCGACCTCCACGACGGACCCGTGCTCGATGAGTCCGCGGCGGAGAAGATGGGCCATTTTCGGCTCGTCATCCACCACCAGGATTCGCATCTCCTCATCGTATGTACGCAGATGAGAGCCCGGTGAGGAACTCATGAGCCGCTCATGCGCCGCTCCTAGCGTCGGCGGCCAACCGAGAGGACTCACCATGGACGTCCGACTGAACACGATGAGGACAGCGCTCACCCTTGGGGCCGCGGCAGTGCTGACCCTGGGCGGGTGCGGGGCCGGTGACACGTCCCCATCGCCGAAGCCACAGGTGAAGTCGCAGGTCGAGCCCCGGGCAGACCTGCCACAGTCGAGCGAACCCGTGGAGCTCGATCCCGCCGACTTCAGTGCGGACATCACCAACCCCTACACGCCGTGGAAGCCCGGGTCCCGTTGGGTCTACCGCGAAGAGGGCGAGAACGGCGAGACCCTGCAGGTGGTGATCACCGCGACCAGCGTGACGCGCAAGATCGCCAACGGCGTGACGGCGCGCGTCGTACGCGACACGGTCACCTCCGACGGCGCGATCGTCGAGGACACCTTCGACTGGTACGCCCAGGACAAGGACGGCACCGTGTGGTATCTCGGCGAGGACACTGCGGAGTTCGAGAACGGGAAGGTGTCCTCTCGCGAGGGGTCCTTCGAGGCCGGTGTCGACGGAGCACTCCCCGGCGTGTCCATGCCCGGCAAGCCCGAGCCCGGACTCGCCTACCGCCAGGAGTTTCTGAAGGGCGAGGCGGAGGACAACGGGGAGGTGCTCAGTCTGGACGAGATGGCCGACGTGCCGGCCGGCCACTTCGACAAGGTCCTGCTGACCAAGGACACGATCACCATCGAGCCCGACGTCCTGGAGTACAAGCTGTACGCCCCCGGCGTGGGCGGAGTGCTCACCTTCGGAGTGAGCGGCGGTGCCGGACGCGAGGAGCTGATCAAGACCTCGACAGTGTCAGACCAGGTCGCGAGGGCGGCCGGCACAGTGCCGCTGGGTACGCCGTACGGGTGACCTGGCACTGATCAACTCACAGGTCATGGCCGCCAAGCGACTCATCATGTGCCGACTCGGCGGTCGTGCCCGGGTGCCGCGCTGGAGACATCCCAGGCGCTGGCGAAGGCGATCTCGGCGCTACCGCAGACCTGCCTGCGACAGGACCGGTTGAGCGTGCTGGACCAGTGGGGGCTCAGCGAGGAGGACGCGATGGGCGTCGAGCAGGCTCACGGTCTGGTGTCGCTGGGTGCAGACGCCCTCGATGGGGCAACCCGGTTCGCGGCTGGTGCCGGTCGGCGCGGCGCGGCGGAAGGCGGGACGTGATGACCACCAGGGCCCTGAGCGCGCAAAGCTCCCCATCCGCAGGACGGGGAGCGTTTCACGCTCGTGTCTCACCAGGGTCAGGGGTGAGACGAGGGCCGCAATCAGTCGCGGGCGCTGCGCTGGGCAGGGATGACGTCGCCCAGCAGCTCCTTGACCTCCGACTCGCGGTAGCGGCGGTGGCCGCCCAGCGTGCGGATTGCGGACAGTTTGCCAGCCTTTGCCCAGCGCGTGACCGTCTTCGGGTCTACACGGAACATGGCTGCCACCTCAGCAGGTGTGAGGAGGGATTCAGTTTCGGTCGGTCGCGTTACCACGGCGCTCCCCTTTGGTGCTTGCGTTCGGAGCTCTTTGCTCTGACCACGAGTGTGCCACCGGGCTTGGTAGTAGGAAAGATGAAATGTCCGGATTCTCGAAAACGGCAAGAAATCGGGCGATGTAGTCTAGACCAGTCCAGGTCCACCCTTGACCTGACGTCCGAAATCGTGCATACACCCCAAGCGCGACAAATCAGAGCAGGTCACTACCGTGACCCGACAGGAGTTCGCAGTGTTCGACGAGTTCGCCGGTCACGAGCAAGTCGTCGTCTGTCAAGACGACCGTAGTGGCCTCAGGGCGCTGATCGCGATCCATTCCACCGCGCGCGGCCCCGCGCTCGGCGGTACCCGGTTCCACCCCTACCCCAGCGACGCCGAAGCGTTGCGCGACGTGCTGAACCTTTCGCGCGGGATGTCCTACAAGGCCGCGATGGCCGGGCTCGACCTCGGTGGCGGCAAAGCGGTCATCATCGGCGACCCGCACACCCAGAAGACCCCCGCGCTGCTGCGCGCCTACGGACGCTTCGTGCAGTCCCTGGCAGGCCGCTACTACACCGCGTGCGACGTCGGCACCTACTCCGAGGACATGGACGTGATCGCCCAGGAGTGCCGCTACGTCACCGGACGCACACTCGCCCACGGTGGGGCCGGCGACTCCTCGGTGTTGACGGCGTACGGCGTGTTCCAGGGCATGCGAGCCGCAGCCGAGGCGACCTGGGGGGCGCCCACGCTGGCTGGCCGCAGGGTCGGCGTGGCCGGCGTGGGCAAGGTGGGGCACCACCTGGTGGAGCACCTGCTGGAGGACGGGGCTGACGTCCTCGTGACCGACGTCCACGAGCCCTCCGTACGCCGGGTCACCGACGCCCATCCCGAAGTCCGCATCGTGCCGGACACCACGACCATGGTCGCCTCCGCGCTGGACGTGTACGCGCCGTGCGCGCTCGGGGACGCCCTCACTGACGAGGTGGTCGACATCCTGAGCGCGCGGATCGTGTGCGGCGCCGCGAACAACCAGCTGGCCCACCCCGGGGTGGAGAAGCAGCTCGCGGACCGCGGGATCCTCTACGCGCCCGACTACGTCGTGAACGCGGGTGGGCTGATCCAGGTCGCCGACGAGCTGCACGGGTTCGACTTCGAAAGGGCACGCGAGCGGGCGAGCCACATCCTCGACACCACCCGTGAGGTGTTCGCCCTCGCGGCGAGCGACGGCGTCCCCCCAGCCGTGGCGGCGGACAGGATCGCCGAGCAGCGGATGGCCGCTGCCGGTGGTGATCGTGGGATCTGGTTGCCCTGAGGCCCGTGCTCAGGGCCCGAGCACCAAAGACAGGGCGACCAGAGGGTCAGTCGCGGGAGGAGTAGTCCGCCCACTTGTCGTACTCGTCGACCTCTTCGACGGGGTCGACACGGTCAACCCGGTCGGCCGGAGCCGACTCGTCTCCGTGAAGTTCCTGGGCCAGCGATGCGAAGTCCGTCTCGTGAGTGCGGTACTTCAGATCGCGGGCAACCTTGGTCTGCTTCGCCTTTGCACGGCCGCGCCCCATGGGTGGCCCCCTCGCACGTTTGGCCGGCGCCCGCGATGGGCTGCCGGTCGGAGTTGTCTGTTCGTGCAATAACCCTAACGGGCCGGTGGTGATTCCCGCACGTCGGCCCGCAGACTGGTCAGCCGGAGCCCACAATTGTCGGGATGGGACGTCCAGATCGACGATCTGGACGTCCGAATCCAACAATTGTGGGGTTGCGGCGCTCGGCCGTGGGGTTGCGGCGCTCGGCTGTGGGGTTGCGGCGCTCGGCTGTGGGGTTGGGCGCTCAGCTGTGGTCGCCGTACAGCGTGACCCGCCCGCGGTCGTCGGCACCGGCCGGGTCCACGGTTCCGGCTACCCACGCCTCGATCCCGTGGTCGGCGAGAAGCGAGACTGCACGGTCCGCATCACTCGCGGCGGTGAGCGAGACCATCCCCACGCCACAGTTCAGCGTCTTCTCCAGATCCGAGCGAGCCACGTTGCCCGTCTCGGCAACCAACCTGAAGACCGGCGGCAGAGCCCACGCGCTGCGGTCCAGACTGGCTGCGAGCTCCACCGGCAGCACGCGTTCGAGGTTGGCCGCCAGGCCGCCCCCGGTGATGTGTGACATCGCGTGGGTCTCGGTCTCCCGGGCGAGGTCGAGGCAGGCCTTGGCATAGATCCGGGTGGGCTCGAGCAGCTCCTCCCCGAGCGTGCGACCCAGGTCGTCGATGTGCTCCTCGAGCCGACGGTTGCCGCCACCCGCGGATGACGGGGACAGCAGCACGTGCCGCACGAGGGAGTACCCGTTGGAGTGCAGACCGCTCGAGGCCATCGCGATCACCACGTCCCCGGGGCGGACCCGGCCCGGGCCGAGGAGCTGGCTGGCCTCGACGACCCCTGTGGTGGAGCCGGCTACGTCGTACTCGTCAGGGCCAAGGAGGCCCGGGTGCTCGGCGGTCTCGCCGCCGATCAGCCCACAGCCGGCGACTACGCAGGCCTCGGCGATGCCCTTGACGATGGCCGCGATCCGTTCGGGTACGACGCGGCCGGTCGCGATGTAGTCGATCATGAACAGCGGCTCCGCGCCGCAGACCACCAGGTCGTCGACGAGCATGCCAACCAGGTCGAAGCCGATGGTGTCGTGCTTGTCGAGCGCCTGCGCGATGGCGACCTTGGTGCCGACGCCGTCAGCGGAGGTGGCCAGCAGCGGCCGGTCGTACGACTTCAGGGCACTGGCGTCGAAGAGACCCGCGAAGCCGCCGATCCCGCCGATCATCTCCGGGCGCCGGGCCTTGTCGACCCAGACCTTCATCAGCTCCACGGCCTTGTCGCCGGCCTCGATGGAGACTCCCGCGTCCTGGTACGTCGCCCCGTGCATGTCTCCGCTCATCGCCTTTCCTTCACCGTCGGGGTCTGGTCGTCAAAACGTCGGATGGTCAACGTCGGATGGTCAGGGCCGACCGAGCGCATCGGTGGCCCCTCCGCCGGCGAGCGAAGCCGTGAGACCGTCGGCATCGAGCAGCGGCGCGATCTCAAGGAGGTGCTTCCCGAGGAACTCGGGCTCGGGCAGCTTCACCGGGTAGACGCCGTCGAAGCACGCGCGGCACAGGTCGTCGGCCGGGACCGTGGTGGCCTCGACCAGCTCCTCGAGGGAGATGTAGCCGAGGGAGTCGGCCCCGATCGAGGAGCAGATCTCTTCGGTGCCCAGGCCGTTCGCGATCAGCTCGGCCCGGGTGGCGAAGTCGATGCCGTAGAAGCACGGCCACTTCACCGGCGGGCTGGCGATCCGCACGTGCACCTCGCGCGCACCGGCCTCGCGCAGCATCCGCACCAGCGCACGCTGGGTGTTGCCGCGCACGATCGAGTCGTCGACGACCACGAGGCGCTTGCCCTCGATCACGTCGCGCAGGGGGTTGAGTTTGAGCCGGATGCCGAGCTGGCGAATCGTCTGGCTGGGCTGGATGAACGTGCGCCCGACGTACGAGTTCTTCACCAGGCCCATGCCGTAGGGGATGCCGCTCTCCTCGGCGTACCCGATCGCGGCAGGAGTCCCTGACTCCGGGACCGGGATGACGAGGTCGGCGTCGGTGGGGAAGTCGAGGGCCAGGCGGCGGCCGATCTCGACGCGGACGCTGTGGATGCGCTGGCCGGAGATGCGGGTGTCAGGGCGGGCGAGGTAGACGAACTCGAACAGGCAGCCCTTGGGTACGGCATCGGCGAAACGGCGGGTGCGCAGGCCGTGCTCGTCGATGGCCACCATCTCACCGGGCTCGATCTCGCGGACGAAGGAGGCGCCGACGATGTCGAGGGCAGCGGTCTCGCTGGCCACCACCCAGCCGCGCTCGAGCCGACCGAGCACGAGGGGCCGGATGCCCTGGGGGTCGCGGGCGGCGTACAGGGTGGTCTCGTTCATCCACACGAAGCAGTACGCGCCCATGATCTTGGGCAGTATCTCGACGGCGCGCTCCTCCAGCGAGCTGTCCGGGTGGTTGGCGAGGAGGGCGGTCACCAGCGAGGTGTCGTTGGTGCTCGTCTCGAGCTTGCGCGCGTTGATGTCGAGCTCGTTGAGCTCGACGGGCATGTCGGCGATCAGCTGCTGGAGCTCGCGGGTGTTGGTCAGGTTGCCGTTGTGCGCGAGCGCGATGGAGCCGTCGGCCGTGGGCCGGAACGTCGGTTGGGCGTTGTCCCAGACGCTGGCGCCGGTGGTGGAGTAGCGCGAGTGGCCGATCGCGAGGTGGCCCTTGAGGGCAGCGAGGGTGGGCTCGTCGAAGACCTGCGAGACGAGTCCCATGTCCTTGTAGACCAGGATCTGGCTGCTGTTGCTGACCGCGATCCCGGCCGACTCCTGCCCGCGGTGCTGCAGGGCGTAGAGGCCGTAGTAGGTCAGTTTCGCGACGTCCTCGCCAGGGGCCCAGACGCCGAAGACACCGCAGGCGTCCTGGGGGCCGCGCTCCTGGGGGTCGAGGTCGAGGTTCAGGCGTCCGTCTCCGCGACGGCGAGCGGCCGGGTTCTCTGGGCTGACCACGCGGCCGAGTGTACGTGCCGGTGGGTGTGCCCCGAGGCGCCGTCCAGCCATGTCGCTGTAACGCGGAGTTATGGACGCTGAACGTGCGTTGTGCCGCATGTTCAGCGTCCATAACTCCGCGTTACAACTGCTTTTGGTCAGCGCTTCGGCCAGAGCCCTTCGCAGGCCGCTCGGGCGGTCTCGAGCGTGTCCTGGTCGGAGGCGACGATCAGGCCGGCGCCGCCGGAGTGGGCGTCGTACGGCGTGCCGTCGCGGTGTGAAGCCGCTCCGCCGGCTTCGCGAACCATGAGCGTGCCGGGCAGGTGGTCCCACGGGTTGGTGTGGCCGTAGAGGAGGTAGTCGGCCTCACCCTCGATCAGCTTGGGGTAGTCGACCCCGCAGCAGATCCAGCTCCCCACCAGCGCGGGCAGTCCTTCGGGTTGGCGACCGCGCCGCGACCAGATGGAGGTGGCTCCCTGTGGCTGTTCGCCGGCGGGCTTGCGGTGGATCGGCTCGCCGTTGCGTCGTACGCCGCCCCCGTGCTCGGCCACCCACGCGGTCTCGTGCTCCGGCTGCCAGATCCACCCCCGCACGGTCTCGCCGCGCACCACCTCGGACACCATGACCGCGTGGTCGGGCGAACCGTGGACGAAGTTCTTGGTGCCGTCGACCGGGTCGACCGTGAAGCCGTGGTCCGCCTCGCGGAACCTCGGCAGCAGGTCGGCCTGCACGGCGTGCGCCTCCTCACCGAGCACGACGGCATCGGGATAGGCGTCGAGGAGCACCCGGGTGATCAGCTCCTCGGCCTCGTGGTCGGCCACGGTCACGAGGTCACCGGGCTTCTTCTCGCCGATCTGTGAGCTCGACAGGGTGCGGAACCGCGGGGTGATCACCTCGGCGGCGACGGACTGCATCAACTCGAGCACGGCCTCGGTGGACAGCGCCTGTGGGGCCATCGGTCAGCCCGCGAGGTTGTCCAGCAGCAGCGCCTCGGCCAGGCAGACACGCTCGAACTCGGCAAGGTGCAGTCCCTCGTTGGCGCCGTGGGCCCGGGTGTCCGGGTCCTCGACACCGGTGACCAGCACACTTGCCTGGGGGAAGCTCTCCAGGAACTCGGCGATGAACGGGATCGAACCGCCGACCCCCATGTCGATCGGCCGGACGCCGTCCCAGGCCTCGGTGAACGCGTCCCGCGCTGCGTCGTACGCCGGTCCGGTCGCGTCGATCGCGGTCGGCTCGCCCGTGTCCACGACCGTGAAGCCCAGCTCGGCTCCCCACGGGACGTGGGCCTCGAGGTGGGCGCGCAGGCACTCGAGCGCGTGCTCGCAGGTGTCGCCCGGCGCGATCCGGAGGGAGATCTTCGCCCGTGCGCTCGCGACCAGGGTGTTGCTGGCGCCGTCGACCTGGGGTGCATCCAGCCCGGTGATGGTGAGTGCGGGTTTGGTCCACAGGCGCTCGACGGAGGATCCCGAGCCGATGAACTCGACGCCCGGCGCGATGCCGGACTCGGCGAGCAGCCGCTCCTTCGGGTAGTCCACGTCGGCTGCGGGACCGGCGTGCAGCCCGGCCACGGCCACGTTGCCCTCGTCGTCGTGCAACGACGTGATCAGCCGGCTCAACGCCATCAATGCGTCCGGCACCAAGCCGCCCCACATGCCCGAGTGCACTGCGTGCGTGAGCGTGCGTACTTCGATGTCGACGCGCACCAGCCCACGCAGGCTGGTGGTCAGCGCCGGCACACCGATGTCCCAGTTGCCGGAGTCGGCGATCACGATCACGTCGGCGGCGAGGTAGTCGTGGTGCTGCTTGAGCAGTTCCGGCAGGGTGTCCGACCCGACCTCCTCCTCGCCCTCGATGAACATCGTGACGCCCACACCCAGGTCGTCACCGAGGGTCCGGATCGCGGCCAGGTGGGCGACGATGCCGGCCTTGTCGTCGGCAGAGCCGCGGGCGTAGAGCCGCCCGTTGCGCTCGGTGGGCTCGAAGGGTGGTGAGTCCCACTCGGCAGGGTCGTTCTCGGGCTGGACGTCGTGGTGGGCGTACAGCAGCACCGTGGGCTTTCCCTCCGGTGCGGGCTTCCGGGCGATCACTGCCGGGGCCCGGCCGTCCTCGTGACCGCTCACGATCCGGCTGTCGTCGAAACCCTCGGACAGGAACAGCGCCGCCACCGCCTCGGCGCTTCGCTGCACCTCATCTGCGCGGGCGGGGTCGGCGCTGACCGACTCGATGCGCACCAGGTTCTCGAGG
Source organism: uncultured Actinomycetota bacterium (assembly GCA_963759525.1). Classification (GTDB taxonomy): domain Bacteria; phylum Actinomycetota; class Actinomycetes; order Propionibacteriales; family Nocardioidaceae; genus Marmoricola. The sequence continues at coordinate 45,956 of CAVWZO010000022.1, forward strand.
TCCTGCCGGATCCGTGGAAGCTCGGCGCTGACCCGTGAGCGCAGTTCGTCGATCTTCATGGCTCGACCCTAGGGCGTTCCTCGAGGAGGCGCTGCGGGTGGTCCCTCACTCCGTGAGGGGGAGGTACGGCGAGAGGTCGGCCCGTTCGCCGGACGCCCTGATCTTGCCCTCGGCCATGGCTTCGGCCCAGGTCACCCGCCCCGTGGCCAGGGCGACCCACGTGGCTCCGTCGAGCTCGACCACCGCGGGCGGCGTACCCCTCGTGTGACGGACTCCGGGCACCACCTGCGCAGCGGCGTACGGCGGCACCCGCACCTCGACCGACTTCCCCGGGGCGCGCAGCGCGAGGAGGGCGAGGAAGTGCTTGCTCAGCAGCTTCAGGTCGGCCCGGGTGAGCTCCTCATGGGCCAGTGCCTCCGCAACCGCGGCCGGGTCCTGGGGGTGTAGGTGGGTGGGCACATCTGCACGCTAGCCGTGCCCCGTGACGACTACGCTCAGCGCCGAGGCTGGGTCAGCACCAGACGTCCTCGCTGTGAGCGGAAAGTCGAGATCAGGCACCGCAGCCGACTCGAGAAACCGTGGCGGCCAAAGCTCGATCTGCGGAGTCCCTCATGCACCTGGAGGCTGTTGGGTTTTGGCGGTGTCATTTCGGCCGGCCGGAAGATTTGCGGCAGCTGGTGGCTGGATGGTGATCGGGTCGTGTGCCCCACGCGCGCAATGGCGTGTCCTGAGGCACCCGACCCGGCGATTTCGTATGGTCCACCGCAAGATTTGCGGCGGAGATCTGGGTGACTTCATTTCGCGACAGCCTCCTGGTGCGTGCAGGGCTCCGCTGATCGGGTTGTCCGTGCACGATCGACCAGCTGGTGGTCGCCGCTGCTTCTTGGCTTGCGGAATGTGGTCTCGACTGATCGCCCGCTTCGCTGCTCGACCACCTACGGCGTGGGTCCCTGGTTCGTGGGCCGAATCCCACAAATGTTGGCGCGGGTCGTCCGCTGGCGCGATCTCGACGTCCCAATCCAACATTTTGTGGAGTTTGGCCGGCCGCCCGCTGCTCGACTGATCGCTCGCTGCGCTCGCTGCTCTACCACCTACGGGCACCGGTCGCACGCCAGCTTGTGCTACCTCGGCCGCCGCCGCTGGCCCGGCGGGGCGTGACCTCGCACAATGGACAGGTGGTGTTCCTCGAAGCGGCGTTCGTGATCGGCCTGGCCGGGCTGCTCCTCTACGGGACGCTCCGACTGCTGACGCGTCCTCAGGACCGCCGGCTGCCGGCTTCGAGCGCCGGTCACTGGGTCACCGCCCACTACGACGTCAAGGGGGCCACCCACGTCGTGGTCCAGAAGACCTCACCCACCGGGGTCAACGTGCTCGACGAGCACAGCGTGGCCACCATTCGCATCGACGACCCCGAGTACGACGCCAAGTTCCTCGCCGCCATGGCGACGGCCCGGGAGCGACGCGCCCTCTTCGAGGCTGAGGAAGGGTAGAAGGATTGCCGCTCAGGCAGTGTCAGCAGTGACCCCGGCCAGGCGGCGTACGACGCCCAGACCAGGTGGCGTCCCGGGCCAGTGCCTCTCGAGTGCCTCCGGCCCCACGGCGCGGACGACGGACCGCAGCACCCAGGCGACCAGCAAGACATCGTCGGCGTAGCCGGCAACCGGGATGAAGTCGGGAATGATGTCGAACGGGAGCGCCAGATAGGCCACCAGCAACCCGAGCCGCCACCTGACCGAGCGCGGCAAGGACGGGTCGGCGGCGAGCCGCCGGACAAGGCGCACCACGTCGGGCAGGAACCGGGCTGCATCACGCAGCCGTGTAGATCCCTCGACCCTCCGGCCCGCGACGTAGAAGGCGATGACCACGCCCAGCCAGACCAGCACCAACCCGGCCACGAGGCCAAGCAGGCCTCTCATCCGGCCGAAGCCCTGCCGAACCGCTCGGCGGTGCCTCTGACCATTGCCTGCAGCTCCGCCGGCGACTCGATGTCGAAGTCGGCATCGACATGGGCCAGCACCATCAGCGGCCACTCGAGCGAGTCGACGTTCATGGTCAGCGTGCAGCCATGACCGTCTGGCTCGACCGTGCCCCACTGCCCGACCACGGCGGCCACCATCGCCGCGGCACCGTGGATGCGCACCCGCACCAGGTAGCGCTGCGGCATCCGGCGGATGCCGGACTGAACGAAGGTCGGCGCGTCCTCGGCGGGCAGCTCGCGTGGCCGGAACCGCTGACCGGTCATCACGATATCGGTGATCCGATCGAGCCGGAACGAGCGCCAGTCCTGGCGGTCGCGGTCGTAGGCCACGAGGTACCAGCGGCGGCCGAGGGAGACCAGTCGCAGCGGCTCCACCCGGCGTTCGGTCCGTACTGCGCCCCGGGCGGTGTAGCCGAAGTGCACGAGCTCGTCGTCGCGACAGGCCTGGGCCAGCGTGGTCAGTACGTCGGCGTCGATGACCGGGCCACCGCCACCGCCACCGTTCCAGGCCAGGTTGTCGGTCTGGGAGCGCACGGCATCCATCCGGCGGCGCAGCCGCGGCGGCATCAGGCCGATCACCTTGGTCAGCGCCTGGACCGAGGTCTCCTCCATCCCGCTGACCGCGCCCGCCGCCGCAGTACGCAGGCCAACCGCGATGGCCACCGCCTCCTCGTCCTCGAGCAGGAGCGGCGGCAGCGAGCCTCCGGCAAGGAGCTGGTAGCCGCCGGCCACACCGCGGGAGGCATCAACCGCGTAGCCGAGCTCGCGCAAACGCTCGATGTCGCGCCGCAGCGTGCGCGGGCTGACCGCGAGCCGCTCGGAGAGCTCCTCCCCCGGCCAGTAGCGATGGGTCTGGAGCAGCGAGAGCAGTCGCAGCATGCGGGCACTGGGGTTCATGGAGATCAGACTATTTCCTATTGAGGTCAGGATCTGGCCTCAATAGTATCTAACGTTTCTCTCATGAGCGAACACACCAACAGCGCAATGATCCGAACCCAGGGACTGACCAGGCATTTCACCCGCCACAAGCAGACGATCGAGGCGGTGCGCGGCCTCGACCTGGAGGTCGCCCCCGGCGAGCTCGTCGCGTTCCTCGGCCCCAACGGCGCCGGCAAGTCGACCACCCTGCGGATGCTGACGACGCTGATCTCCCCGACGTCCGGCTCGGCCGAGGTGGCGGGGTACGACGTGGTGACCGAGCGTCGCGACGTACGCCGCAGCATCGGGTACGTCGGCCAGGGCAACGCAGCGGGCCACCAGCAGCGCGGCCGGGACGAGCTCGTGAGCCAGGCTCGCGCCCACGGCATGAGCCGTCGTGAGTCGCAGCGCCGGGCCGACGAGCTGCTCGAGGCCTTCGACCTGTCCGAGCACGGCATGCGGCCGGTCTCGACGCTCTCAGGCGGCCAGCGCCGCCGCCTGGACATCTCCATCGGGCTCGTGCACACGCCACACCTGCTGTTCCTCGACGAGCCCTCGACCGGACTCGACCCGCAGAACCGGGCCAACCTCCAGGAGCAGATCAAGCGCCTGCACGCGGAGAACGGCACCACGATCGTGCTCACGACGCACTACCTCGAGGAGGCCGACGCGATCGCCGACCGCGTGGTCGTGATCGACCACGGCCTCGTCATCGCCGACGACACCGCCACCGGGCTCAAGGCTGGGCTCGGTGACCTCGTGAAGCTCGGCTTCGAGACCGGTGACAACGCGGGCCTCGCCGCCGAGCGGGTGGCGGCCGGGCTCAGCTCGGAGGCGAGCGTCCAGCGCGCCGGGTCCGTGGTCAGCATCCGCACGCGCGGCGGTGCCGAGATGGCACCCGAAATGGTTCAGGACCTCGCGGGCTTCGGCGTTCCGGTACGGCGGATCGAGGTCGTCGGCCCAACGCTCGACGACGTGTTCCTCGACCTGACCGGACGCAGCCTGCGTGAGAGCAACGAGATCAACGAAGACACCACCACCGAAGGAGCAGCAGCATGAGCACCGTCGTCGAGACCATCGTCGAGAACCCCGTCGAGCGCCACTCGCAGGACGCCGGCGTACGCAAGGGTGACCCGGGAGTGCTCGCGGACACCTGGAACGTCATGGTGCGTGAGCTCAAGCCAGTCTTTCGCGAGCCGGTTTCGGTCCTGTTCGCGATGGTCCAGCCACTCGTCTTCCTGGCGCTGTTCGCACCGCTGCTCCCGAAGGTGGAGGACGGGTCGGCCTTCCAGTGGTTCGTGCCGGGGATCGTGGCCATGACCGCGCTGATGGGCGCGTCGTTCACCGGGGCCAACCTGATGCAGGAGATGACGACCGGTTCCCACGAACGACTGCTGGTCTCGCCGCTGAGCCGGTCTTCGCTGCTGATCGGCCGGGCGATGAAGGAGGTCGTCCCGATGCTGATGCAGACCGGGATCATCCTGCTCGTCGTCACGCCGACCAGCTTCGAGCTGCACGTCCGCGGCGTCCTGGTCGGCATGGCCGTGCTGTCCCTGTTCAGCATCGGCGTGGGAGCCATGTCGTTCGCACTCGCGCTGGCCGCCAAGGACCAGGAGTGGCTGTTCTGGACGGTCCAGCAGACGGCGACCTTCCCGCTGCTCCTGCTGGCCGGTGTGATGCTGCCGCTCGAGGGCGCACCCGGCTGGCTGAAGGTGGCCTCGGACCTGAACCCGCTGAAGTACGTCGTCGAGGCAGAGCGTGCCCTGTTCGCCGGAACGTTCCCGGTGGAAGCCGTGAGCTACGGCTTCATCGGATCCGCGGTCATCGCTGTGCTCGGGCTGTTCGTGGGCCTGCGGGCGATGGAGCGCTCCAACTGAAGTTACGCAGCGGTGGCCCGGTGCGGTTTCGCCCCGGGCCACCGCTGTGGACGTCACGGCAGTGCCGGCTCAGGGCACGCGCGGCGACGCTGCCCGGTCCTCCTGTCGGAGGTCCTCCGGTGGCGCCGGAACAGGCCCGGGCACCCGGCCGAACTGGACGTCTAGCAGGCCACGCATCAGTTTCCGAACCGGCTCCTCGAAGAAGCGGTAGAGCAGCCACGCGACCAGCACCATGACCGGGATGAAGACCAGTTCGGCGTAGTACCGCGCAAGCGGCTCGAGGTAGAAGATCCCGGTGAACTCCGTGACGTCACGGAACAGGTGGAACATCGGGCTGTGCACCAGGTAGAGCGCGTACGAGAGGCCGCCACCCAGCACCAGCGCGCGGCTCGCCAGCACATCGTGCAGTGCTCCCGTCCCCACAGCCAGGAAGAAGACCAACGGCACGAAGAAGACCACGACCGATGCCGCCCACCACGGCTCCCCCTCGAGCGCGCGAACGGCGTACAGCCAGCCGACCCCGGCGGCGATGGTGAGCATGGCGCCTACGCCAGCCGCGCGGCGGACCCCGGGGGTCAGTCGGAGCCTCGACGCCGCAGCGCAGAGCAGCATCCCGGTCACGAACTCACACAGGATGCGCAGGATCCAGACGTTGCCGCCCATGTCTCCGCGCAGCGCGGTGCCGACCACCAGCGGCACCATGGTGAGGCCGGCCAGCACCAGTAGTGTGCGGGCCCGCATCCGGCGATGGGCACGTGCGACGAAGAGCACGATGACCGGAAAGAGCAGGTACGCCAGCCACTCGGCGGACAGTGACCATGCCGGGCCGACCCAGCTGTAGGGCCCGCGTTCGGGCGGGAACCACTGCTGGACCATCAGCGCCTGGCGCAGCAGGTTCGTCCAGGTCACCGGGTCCGTGCCCGCGCTGCCCCAGAGCTCGTAACGGACGAACCGCAACAGGCCAGCGCCCACGATGACGAGCATGTAGAGCGGCCAGATCCTGGCGAGTCGCAGCCACAGGAACCGCAAGGCAGTGCGGACCTCGAGTCGTTCCCCCATCCGGTCCATGTAGTTGAGGGCAAGCACGAAGCCCGAGAGGATGAAGAACAGGTCGACCCCGCGCACGCCCGCCGAGGTGAACGGATAGACGAGGTAGTGGGCCTGGGTGTGGTGCTCGACCAGCAAGGCCTGGTTGTGGCGAGTGGAGTGGTACACCACGACCCACAGGGCTGCGAAGAACCTCACGCCAGTCAGGGCACGAATGTGCTGGCTTCGCATCGCTCAGCCTCCGCGCCGCGACACGGGTCAGGCCATGGCAGCGGGCAGGGTCAGCGTCCAGGCGGTGCGCAGCTCCTCCAGCATGACCTCGAAGACCTGGTCGACCGCGAGCGACGCGCCGCGGGTCTCGCCCAGCGAGGTGATCGGTACGCCGTGCTCGGCGGCCAGCTCGAAGAGCCGCTCCTCGTCCTCCGGGGCGACCGAGACGACCGCGCGAGCGGCCGACTCGCTGAACAGTGCGACGAAGGCGTCGCCACCCGCGACCTCGGACAGGTCCACCCGCGCACCGACGCCATGTCGCAGGCAGGACTCCACGAGAGTCTGGGCCAGACCGCCGTCGGAGACGTCGTGGGCGGAGGAGACCACACCGGTCGCCGCCACGAGCAGCTCGCTGAGCGCGCGCTCTGCGGCGAGATCGACGCGTGGCGGGAGTCCGCCGAGGTGGTCGTGCACGACGTGCGCCCACTCCGAGCCGGAGAGCTCCTCGCGCGTCTCACCGAGGAGCAGCACGCGCTCCCCGGGTGCCCCGAAACCGGTCGGCGTACGCCGGGTGACGTCCTCGATCACCCCGAGCACCGCGACGACCGGGGTAGGCAGGATCGCGGTCTCTCCGGTCTGGTTGTAGAGGCTGACGTTGCCGCCGGTGACCGGGATCCCGAGCTCCAGGCACGCGTCCCTCAGCCCGCGGCAGGCCTCGGCGAACTGCCACATCACCGCCGGGTCCTCGGGCGACCCGAAGTTCAGGCAGTCGCTGATCGCCATCGGGGTGGCGCCGCCCGTCGAGACGTTGCGGTAGGACTCGGCAAGCGCGAGCTGCGCCCCGGCGTACGGATCAAGGCGGGCGAAGCGTCCGTTGCAGTCGGTCGACACGGCGACACCAAGGTTGGTGCCACTGTCGACGCGGATCATCCCGCTGTCGCTGGGCTGGGCGAGCACGGTGTTGCCCTGCACGTAGCGGTCGTACTGGTCGGTTATCCAGGACTTGTCGCACAGGTTCGGGCTCGCGACGAGGCGCAGCAGGGTGTCCCTCAGCTCGTCGCCCGTCGCGGGACGCTGCAGCCGCTCTGCGGCGTCGGCCTGCAGCGCGTCCTGGGAGTCCGGCCGCGCGAACGGCCGGTGATACGTGGGGCCGTCGTGGGCCACCGACCGTGGAGGTACGTCGACCACCTGCTCGCCGTGCCAGTCGATCTGGAGCCGGTCGCCGTCGGTGACCTCGCCGATGACGGTGGCGTCGACCTCCCACTTCTCGCAGATCCCGAGGAACGCCTCGACGTCGGCGGGCTCGACCACCGCCATCATCCGTTCCTGGGACTCGCTCATCAGGATCTCCTCCGGCGCCAACGAGGAGTCGCGCAGGGGCACCCGGTCCAGCTCGATGTGCATGCCACCGTCCCCGGCGCTCGCGAGCTCGCTGGTGGCACACGAGAGGCCCGCACCGCCGAGGTCCTGGATGCCGGCCACGAGACCGGCGGCGAAGAGCTCGAGCGTGCACTCGATGAGCAGCTTCTCCTGGAAGGGGTCGCCCACCTGGACGCTCGGGCGCTTCGCGGGCCCGGTCACTCCGTCCTCATTCTGGGAAAACGTCTCAGAGGCGAGGACGCTCACGCCGCCGATGCCGTCGCCGCCGGTCTTGGCGCCGTACAGGATCACCAGGTTGCCGACCCCGCTCGCCTTCGCGAGGTGCAGGTCCTCATGCCGGAGCACGCCGACGCAGAGTGCGTTGACGAGCGGGTTTCCGGCGTACGTCGCGTCGAAGACGGCCTCGCCACCGATGTTGGGGAGCCCGAGGCAATTGCCGTAGCCACCCACGCCCGCGACGATCCCGGGGAGCACCCGGTGGGTGTCCGGGCCGTCCAGCGGACCGAAGCGGAGCGGGTCCATCACGGCCACGGGCCGGGCCCCCATCGCGAGGATGTCGCGGACGATCCCGCCGACACCGGTCGCTGCGCCCTGGTAGGGCTCGACGTACGACGGGTGGTTGTGGCTCTCGATCTTGAACGTGACCGCGTAGCCCTGGCCGATGTCGATGACGCCGGCGTTCTCGCCGATACCGGCCAGCATCTTGCCCGCGCGGGTCACCTGGGGGATCTCGGAGAACTGCTTGAGGTGCACCTTGCTCGACTTGTAGGAGCAGTGCTCACTCCACATCACCGAGTACATCGCCAGCTCCGAGCTGGTCGGCCGGCGCCCCAGGATCTCGCGGATCCGGGCGTACTCGTCCGCCTTCAGCCCGAGCGCGGCCCACGGCTGCTCCCGCTCGGGGTCCGTGCGGGCGACATCGACGCTGTCGAGGCGGACGTCGGGACGTGTGTCGGTGCTGGTTTCGGGCACGGGGTCAAACCTACTTGGGCCGGATAGTCCCTGACGTTCTGGCCGCCTCCTGTCCGATTTGGGCGGCCAGAAGGTCAGGGACTACCCGAAATTCCGATTCTCTCCACCACGAATTACACATTTGTAATTCAGGCAAATGCCTGTTACTGGTGTGACAAACGTGGTTAGGGTGACGAAGTTTTCCGACATTAGTGGAGATTACGATGCCCTCGCGTCCCTCGTACCGCGCCCACCCCCGGGCTCGCCGCTGGCTGGTGGCATCGCTCGCAGCGACGCTCGCCCTGGTGGTCTCGGGAACCGTCCTCAGCGTCCCGGCGTACGCCGCCAACCCGGTCACTCCCGGCAACTACCGCGGGCTCGGCTTCGACCAGTGCGAGGCGCCGAGCCAGAGCGCCATGAGCACGTGGATCAAGAAGTCGCCGTTCCGGGCTGCCGGCATCTACATCTCCGGCGCCTCGCGCGCCTGCCAGCGCCAGAGCAACCTCACGGCGACATGGGTCCGCAACCAGCTCGCGGCGGGGTGGCACCTGATGCCCATCACCCTGGGTCCGCAGGCCTCCTGCTCGAGCCGCTACCCGCGCTACGGCAAGAACATCGACCCGACGATCAACCCGAACCCGACCAACACCTACTCGGCGGCGCGCGTCCAAGGCGCCCTCGAGGCCCGCAGGGCGGTCGCCAAGGCACGCACGCTCGGGATCGTCCCCGGCAGCACGCTCTTCTACGACCTCGAGGCATTCAGCAGTGGCGCGACCACGGCGTGCTCCTGGTCGGCACAGTGGTTCATCAGCTCGTGGACGACCGAGCTGCACCGGTACCGCTACGCGTCCGGCTACTACTCCAGCGCCGCCTCGGGCATCCGGATGCTCGACAACGCGCGGGTCCGGCCGGGCAACCGGATCGTGCTGCCCGACCAGCTCTGGATCGCCGACTGGGACGGCCGGGCCAACACGAGCTCGGCGTACGTCCGCAGCGACGGATGGCAGCCCAACAAGCGCGCGAAGCAGTACCAGGGCGGGCACAACGAGACCTGGGGCGGCGTACGGATCAACATCGACCGCAACTACCTCGACCTGCGTACGCCGAGGCTGCCCGGGACGACCGCCCCGGCACCGGCCCCGTCGCCGACCCCGTCGTACACCGGCAGCAACCTGTCCGACCCGAGGTGCACGCCAAGGACGATCAGCAGGCCGGCCTACGTCACGATCAACCCCAAGATGACGACCGTCCTGACCACGTCCCTTCAGTGCCTGCTCAAGCAGCAGCGCGTGTACCCCTACCAGGTGACCGGACGCTGGAACCCCCGGACCACCGCAGGCCTTCACCTCTTCCAGAAGCGGGTCGGCCACACCGCGCGTACGTACGTCAGCCCGAGCGACTGGATCACCATGCTCGTGGCCGGCAACCGGCACTCACTGCTCAAGCGGGGTGTCCGCGGGCCCGACGTGGTCCGCATGCAGCGCGCCATGAACGCGGCGGGGACCCACCGGCTGAAGGTCACCGGTCGCTACAACCGGGCCACGGCACGGGCAGTGGGCATCTACCAGCGCAGGGTCGGCGTCAGCGCGACCAAGATCGTCGGCTGGCACACCTGGAACGCTCTCCGGACCGGACGCCGGTAGACCGGACGGCTCAGGCGTTCTGGAGCGCCGCTAGCGCGCTGGTGAAGAACCCGAGCCCGTCGGTTCCGGGACCCGTGAGGTCCTCGACCGCGTGCTCGGGGTGCGGCATCAGCCCCACTACGTTGCCGGCCTCGTTGGTGACACCCGCGATCGCGCGCTGGGAGCCGTTGGGGTTGCCCACGTAGCGGGCGACGACCCGACCCTCGGCCTCGAGCAGGTCCAGGGTGTGCCGGTCCGCCACGTAGGAGCCCTCGCCGTTCTTCAGCACGATCGTGATCTCCTGGCCGGCGGCGTACGCCGTGGTCCAGGCGGTGCTGGCGTTCTCGATGCGCAGCACCTGGTCGAGGCACCCGAACTTGCGGTGGTCGTTGCGGATCAGCGCGCCGGGCAGCAGGTGGGACTCGCACAGGATCTGGAAGCCGTTGCAGATGCCCAGCACCGGCATTCCGCCCCTGGCGGCGTCGATCAGCTCGGTCATGACTGGCGCGAACCGCGCGATCGCACCGCAACGCAGGTAGTCGCCGTAGGAGAACCCGCCCGGCAGCACGACCGCGTCCACACCCTTGAGGTCGTGGTCTCCGTGCCACAGCGCGACCGGCTCACCGCCGGCGAGGCGTACGGCGCGCTGGGCGTCGACGTCGTCGAGCGAACCGGGAAAGGTGACGATCCCGATCTTCACGAGGCCGTCGAGCCGGGCTCGGCCGTGACCACCCGAACGGCGTAGTCCTCGATGACCGGGTTGGAGAGCAGGGTCGCGGCCATCTCGTGCACCTGGGCGAGTCGTTCCTCGGTCGCCTCACCCTCGATCTCGAGCTCGAACCTCTTGCCCTGCCGGACCTCGCTGACGCCTTCGAAGCCGAGCCGCGGGAGTGCTCCCTGGACGGCCTTGCCCTGGGGATCGAGAATCTCGGGCTTCGGCATGACGTCGACGACGACACGGGCCACGGGAGGCCCCTTTCGCTCGGGCGGGCAGGTGGCCTTAAGTCTATCGACGGTGCGCTGTTCGGCGGGTGGGGCGGGGGTGCAGGTTTCGTAGGTGGTCGAGCGGCCTAGATGAGGGCCCGCCCGTAGGTGGTCGAGCAGCGAGCGAAGCGAGCGATCAGTCGAGACCACGCTCCGCAAGCCAAGCAGCAGTCGAGACGAGGGCCCGCCCGTAGGTGGTCGAGCAGCGAGCGAAGCGAGCGATCAGTCGAGACCACGCTCCGCAAGCCAAGCAGCAGCCGAGACCAGAGGCCGTTGATCGCGAACGGTCCGTCGCCGGGTCACACGACGAATTGCTTGGCGGCCCGCGCCGTAGGTGGTCGAGCAGCGAGCGAAGCGAGCGATCAGTCGAGACGAGGGCCCGCCCGTAGGTGGTCGAGCAGCGAGCGAAGCGAGCGATCAGTCGAGACCACGCTCCGCAAGCCAAGCAGCAGCCGAGACCAGAGGCCGTTGATCGCGAACGGTCCGTCGCCGGGTCACACGACGAATTGCTTGGCGGCCCGCCCGTAGGTGGTCGAGCAGCGAGCGAAGCGAGCGATCAGTCGAGACCACGCTCCGCAAGCCAAGCAGCAGCCGAGACCAGAGGCCGTTGATCGCGTGCGGTCCGTCGCCGGGTCACACGACGAATTGCTGGCGGCCCGCGCCGTAGGTGGTCGAGCAGCGAGCGAAGCGAGCGATCATTCGAGACGAGGCCCGCCCGTAGGTGGTCGAGCAGCGAGCGAAGCGAGCGATCAGTCGAGACCACGCTCCGCAAGCCAAGCAGCAGCCGAGACCAGAGGCCGTTGATCGCGAACGGTCCGTCGCCGGGTCACACGACGAATTGCTTGGCGGCCCGCCCGTAGGTGGTCGAGCAGCGAGCGAAGCGAGCGATCAGTCGAGACCACGCTCCGCAAGCCAAGCAGCAGCCGAGACCAGAGGCCGTTGATCGCGAACGGTCCGTCGCCGGGTCACCGGTTGTCAGCCGTGGTGAATAGATTGGCCCAGCCATCAGAAGTCGGCCGTCAGCCGACCGAGAGCGGAGACGCCATGGGCACCAACCCAGATCTGGCCGCGCCGGCCCCCGACCGGACGGCCCTCGCGGCGTTCGCCGGCGCCGTACTGATCGGCGGCACGAACTTTGTCGGCGTACGGCTCAGCAACCGCGAGCTGGACCCCTTGTGGGGCGCGGCCCTCAGGTTCGCGATCGCTGCGGCCGTCTTCGGCCTGATCTGCGTGGCCATGCGGCTCCGGCTCCCCCGCGGTCGGACCCTGGCACTGGTGGTGGCCTACGGACTGCTCGCGTTCGGTGGCGCGTACGGCTTGCTGTACCTGGCGATGCAGGAGGTTCCGGCGGGAGTGGCAGCGGTGGTGATGGCGATCGGCCCGCTCCTCACCCTGCTGCTGGCGGTGGCGCACCGGCTGGAGACGTTCAGCGCGCGGGCGGCGACGGGTGCGCTGATCGCCGTGGGTGGGTCGGTGCTGGCGTTCCTGCGCCCCGGCGAGTCCGTCGACTGGATGTCGTTGTTGCTCCTCGGCGGTGCCGCGTTGTGCGCGGCGGAGTCGGTCGTGGTCTCGAAGCTCTGCGGTCGCCAGCACCCGGTCGTGATGAACGTCGTCGGGATGGGCGTCGCCACTGTTGCGCTGCTGCTGATCTCCTGGCTGGCCGCGGAGGACTGGGCGCTGCCCCAGCAGAAGACGACGCAGCTCGCGTTCGGCTACCTGGTGGTGGCGACGGTCGGGCTGTTCGTGCTGGTGCTGGTGGTCGTCCAGCGCTGGACGGCGTCGGCCACGTCGTACCTCTTCGTCCTGATGCCGATCGTCGCGGCACTTGTCGGTGCGCTCCTGATCGACGAGCCGATCACGGCAACCCTCGCGGTCGGCGCCGTCATCGTCTTCTTCGGCGTGTACGTCGGGGCGCTGTCGCGCACACCGCGGCGCCCGATCCCGCCGGTCAACGCTTCCTCTTGATCAGGGTCAGCGGGGGCCGCGCAGGGCGACGATGCCCAGCGCGATGCCGAACCCGGCGATCACCGGGCCGACGATGGCCCAGAACTCCACGCCGGTCATCGCGCTGCCCTTGATGTAGCCAAGACCCTGGAAGGTGAAGAGCAGACCGACGAGGACCATGAGCACACTCAGCGCGAGCCCGACGATGCGGCCCATCAGCTCGACCTCGCGGACAGGATCCGAGCCGCCTTGCGCAGGTCGTTCCGTACGGCGAGCAGGCCGGCGCGCGTGGCGACCCAGCCCACGGGTCGGAGCGGCCCGCGGCCGTGGACGCGGAGCGCCGCCACCACCTCGCAGCCGCCCCCACTGGGAGAGAAGCCCAGGCTCACGTCGGCCTGGATCCCCCACCAGCGGCCGGTCTCGGCCCACTGGACGTCGGGCTCGAGCTCGGTGATCACCATCTCCGGATCGATCCGCGCCGAGGTCAGATCGCGCCAGCGCATCCCCACGCGAGGCTCACCCTCGTCGAGCAGCTCCACTGCCCTCAGCGAGGACTGCCACTCCGGCCGGTTGCGCGGGTCGGCCAGGTAGGCGAAGGCGACGTCGGCCGGTACGTCGTACGCCACCGACGTGGTGAGCGTGCCGGCGACGCCGACCGTCATCAGAAGCGCTCGCCGGTGAGCAGCTCGAAGGCCTCGACGTAGCGTGCTCGGGTGCGGTCGACGACCTCCGCAGGAAGCGCCGGCGGAGCGGAGCCCGACGCGCGGTCCCAGCCGCTCTCCGTCGAGAGCAGCCAGTTGCGCACGATCTGCTTGTCGTAGGACGCCTGGACCCGACCCGGTTGCCAGTCCGCAGCTGGCCAGTACCGGCTCGAGTCTGGGGTGAGCACCTCGTCGCCGAGGACGGTGGTGCCACTCGCACCGCTGTCGCCCGCCACCGCCGCCAGCCGGGAGCCGAACTCCAGCTTGGTGTCGGCCAGGATGATTCCCCGCTCCCGCGCCAGTCCCTCCGCCCGCGAGTAGACCGCGAGGGTCAGCTCGCGGAGCTCCGCCGCGGCCTCCGGACCGATGTCGCTCACGACGCTGTCGTAGGAGACGTTCTCGTCGTGGTCCCCCAGCTGAGCCTTGGTGGCCGGCGTGAAGATCGCTGTCGGCAGCCGGCTGCTCTCCACGAGACCGCGCGGCAGGGCGATCCCGCACACCTCGCCGGTGGACTGGTAGTCGAGCAGGCCGGATCCGGTCAGGTAGCCCCGCGCGACACACTCCACGGGATACATCGCCAGCTCCTCGCACACGATCGCCCGACCCTTGACCTGCTCGGGGACGTCGGTCGACCGGACGTGGTTGGGCACCAGGTCCGCGAGCTGGGCAAACCACCACAGCGACATCCGGGTGAGGATCTCGCCCTTGTCGGGGATGGTGCTCTCCAGCACGTGGTCGTACGCCGAGATCCGGTCGCTGGCAACCATCAGGAGACTGCCGTCATCGAGCCGGTAGAGGTCCCGGACCTTGCCGGAGTGGATATGGGTGGCGCCCTCGATCGCCGGCGCCTCGGGGATGTTGTGCACGCCGACACCCTACAAACGTCCAGCGCCACCGATCAGGCCGATCAGGCCGGACGCACCTGTGGGGTGTGCCGGTCTCGCCGGCACACCCCACAGAGCTGGATCAGAGAATCGCCTTCAGGATGGCGTCCTGCTTCAGAATCGCGTCCTGCTTCAGGATCGCGTCGGCCTTCAGGATCGCGTCCTGCTTCAGGATCGCGTCCGCCTTGAGAATGGCGTCCTGCTTCAGGATCGCGTCCGCCTTCAGGATCGCGTTCGCCTTCAGGATGGCGTCCGCCTTCAGGATGGCGTCCTGCTTCAGGATGGCGTTGGTCCCCGGGGCCTTGGCCGCGTGGGCGGCCCCACCTGCAGCCGGGACCGAGGCGACTGCCAGGGCAACGGTCACTGCGAGAAGGGCGCCGCGGATGGTGCGAGTCTTGAAGTTCATGGTGTGGTTTCCGTCCGTCATACCGGACCCCGCCGGTCCGATGTCGTGTTTCGACACTACGACATTTGGGTATCTTTGTATATAAATCGGACAAAACGACCTGAGAGTATCCCGAAAGGGCCGCCCCTGGGAACCGGGGCGGCCCTTGGCACGTCACGCTGGGCAGATGCAGCGCTCCGTCCTTGGTGCCCGGCTGACCTCGCCGTGTCGGAACCGGGCTACCCGAACCTAGGCGAACTATGACCTACGTCACAACCCCCGGCACCCCGGATTCGAGACGGCGTGGCGGCGCCGCCGTGGCCGTCAGAGGATGTCGCCGGGGACGTACGACGCGGCCACGGGATCGGTGGCCAACGCGGCCTCGACGCGGCGTACGACGGTCGCGACCTGATCCCGCGCCGCACCGGTGAACTCCACCGGGTCGGCGACCAGGGACTCGATCTGCGCGCGGTCCAACCCCAACCGGCCGTCGGCCGCGAACCGGTCGAGCAAGTCGTTGACCGCCCTGCCCTGACGCATCTCGAGGGCGACGGCGACGGCGTGCTCCTTGATCGCCTCGTGCGCCTCCTCACGGCCCACCCCGTTGCGAACGGCGGCCATCAGCACCTTCGTCGTGGTCAGGAACGGCAGGTAGCGGTCGAGCTCGCGCTGCACCACGGCCGGGAAGACCCCGAACTCGTCGAGCACGGTGAGAAAGGTCTGGAACAGTCCGTCGGTGGCGAAGAACGCGTCCGGCAGCGCCACCCGTCGTACGACGGAGCAGGACACGTCGCCCTCGTTCCACTGGTCCCCGGCGAGCTCACCGACCATGGACAGCTGGCCGCGCAGTACGACGGCCAGTCCGTTGACGCGCTCGCAGGAACGCGTGTTCATCTTGTGGGGCATCGCCGAGGAGCCGACCTGGCCCTCCTTGAATCCCTCGGTGACCAGCTCGATGCCAGCCATCAGCCGAATCGTGGTCGCCAGGTTGGACGGGCCGGCCACGAGCTGGACGAGCGCGGAGACGACGTCGAAGTCGAGCGATCGCGGGTACACCTGGCCGACGCTGGTCAGCACCTGGTCGAAACCCAGGTGCTGGGCGACCCGCTGCTCGAGCTCGGCCAGCTTCGCGGTGGACCCGTCGAGCAGGTCGAGCATGTCCTGCGAGGTGCCCATCGGCCCCTTGATCCCGCGTAGCGGGTAGCGCGCCAGCAGGCCGTCGAGCCGGCCCAGCGCCACGAGCATCTCGTCGGCCACGCTGGCGAACCGCTTGCCGAGGGTGGTCGCCTGCGCTGCGACGTTGTGCGAGCGCCCGGTCATCACGAGGGCTTCGTGCTCGGTTGCGAGGCGGGCCAGGCGCCGGAGGGTGGCGAGCACTCGGGTCCGAACCAGGCCGAGGGAGGCGAGGATCTGCAGCTGCTCGACGTTCTCGGTGAGGTCGCGCGAGGTCATCCCCTTGTGGATGTGCTCGTGGCCCGCCAGCGCACAGAACTCCTCGATCCGCGCCTTGACGTCGTGCCGGGTGACCCGCTCGCGCGCAGCGATGCTGGCGAGATCTACCTTTTCCACGACGGCCTCGTAGTCGGCGATCACACCGTCCGGCACGTCCACACCGAGGTCGCGCTGTGCGGTCAGTACCGCGATCCAGAGGCGTCGTTCGAGGACGATCTTGTGCTCCGGCGACCAGATCCCGGCCAGGTCGGCGCCGGCGTACCGGGTGGCCAGCACGTTGGGCACGAACGGCACGCTCATGGTCGACTCCGAACATCACGCGTGACGAGATCGGCGCCGACACGGGCAGCGATGTCGGTGCGCCACTGGGCGCCGTGGAAGCTGATCGAGTGGATGCCCTCGTAGGCCTTGGCCCGGGCGTCGGCGACGTCGCTGCCGACGGCGGTGACGGCCAGCACCCGACCGCCTGCCGTGACCAGCTCGCCGTCACGCTCAGCGGTCCCGGCGTGGATCACGTCCACGTCGTCCTCCTTTGAGAGCGTCTCGGTGCCGATGATCACGTCGCCCAAGCTCTGGGACTCGGGGTAGCCGGCGCTCGCCATCACGACGGCGACGGCGGCGCCTTGCTTCCAGCGCGGGGGCTCGACCTCGTGCAGGACGCCGTCCGCGGCCGCCTTCAGCAGCACTGCCAGCGGTGAGTCGAGGAGCGCCATCAGCGGCTGCGTCTCAGGGTCCCCGAAGCGTGCGTTGAACTCCACGACACGCACGCCACGCGAAGTGAGCGCGAGCCCCGCGTAGAGCAGTCCCGCGAACCGCGAGCCGCGTCTTGCCATCTCGTCCACGGTCGGCTGCAGCACCTGGTCCTTGACCTCGGCGACGAGGCTCTCCGGTGCCCACGGCAGTGGTGTGTAGGCACCCATGCCACCTGTGTTGGGGCCCTTGTCCCCGTCGAAGATCCGCTTGAAGTCCTGCGCCGGCTGCAGCGGGTAGACGGTCGTCCCGTCAGTGATCGCGAACAGCGACACCTCCGGGCCGTCGAGGAACTCCTCGATAACCACCCGGTCGCACTGTGCGGCGTGCGCGGATGCCGCGTCGCGGTCGTCGGTCACGACTACTCCCTTGCCCGCAGCGAGGCCGTCGTCCTTGACGACGTACGGCGGGCCGAACGCATCGAGCGCAGCCGAGACCTCGTAGGCAGTCGCGCACACGTGAGCCGAGGCGGTCGGTACGCCGGCGGCGGCCATCACGTCCTTGGCGAAGGCCTTCGAGCCCTCCAGCTCCGCCGCCAGCCGCGACGGACCGAAGCAGCTGATCCCGCGCTCGCGCACGGCGTCGGCGACGCCCTCGACCAGCGGGGCCTCAGGGCCGATCACCACGAGGTCGGCGCCGAGGGACTCAGCCAGTGCAGCGACGGCCGCACCGTCCATCGGGTCGACGTCGTGCAGGGTCGCGAACTCACCGACTCCCGGGTTGCCCGGTGCTGCGTGGACCTCGGTGACCGAGGGATCGCGGGAAAGGGCCAGCGCGAGTGCGTGCTCGCGCCCACCGGCGCCGATGACGAGGGTCTTCACGTTCGCCGATCCTATCGGCGGCGGCCTACTTGGCCGTTGGCCGCACCCGTTGTTCGTACGCCGTCCGCTGCGTCTTGTCGCGGTCAGCGAGGACGCGATCGGCGCCGACCACGCCGGCGATCAGCCCCTGCAGCCAGCGAGGCAGCACCCCGAGGAAAGCCGACCTGCAACAGCGTCTGGGCGGCTACGGCTTCGATCTCGCGGACACCAGGGATCAGGCCAAGGCCCGCGATGGGCACCGCCACGATCAGGGCCGCCAGTACGACGAGGGCCCCCAGCGGCAGCGCGCCGCCCTCGGCGAGCATCGCCACCACGGTGATGCCGAGGGTCGCGAAGGCCAGTGCCACGCCCGCCCCGAGCAGCACGAAGACCATCCGCAGGTAGGTCACCGCCGAGGTCAGCACCCGCCCATCTTCTCAAAATGCGTGTCTCCAGAGACCACCCTTGCGGGGGAGGGGTGCTCCACCCTCCGGGAGGATCCGGGATCCCGTTCTGGCCACGAGGCTGGGACCATGACATCGACAACTCTGCGGCCAGACCCATCTGCGCGGGCGACAGCGTCGCCGCGTTCATCCGTCATCGAGATCGCTACCGCCATCTGGAGCGCGGCGGCTGTCGCCGTCGGCGGGTGGATCCTCACCGATCCCGGCTGGTATCCGCTCGGTCCCTCGGACATGGACGCCAGCATGTCGCTCCTCACCCACGTGCCGTCCCGGGCCGTCGCCCTGGCCACCGTCGTTCTGGGTGTCGTGGGCGTCGGTGCCGCGCTTGCGATGCACACCCCGCCCTCCTCCCCGATGCTCAGGCGGGGCATCGTCGGCGTCGGCGTCCTCGAGACCCTCGTCTTCGCCGGGGTGGTCCCCGACATCCGGCTGCTCATCTTGATGGGATACCTGAGCGCGATCTTCGGACCGGCGCTCGTCCTGGGCATCCTCGTTGCCGGTGCCCGCCGCAACCCCCGCAACCTGGTCGTCCTTCTGGCCGCCGTGGCCCTGATCGCGGCGGGCCTGGTGAGCTTCGGTGCCGGCGGCGACGCCTTCACCGAGTTGGGTCACGGTCTGGTCGAGGGCTTCGGCAAGGCCGGGCCCGGGATGCTGCTCGTCGGGGGGTCCTTCCTCGGCGGTGCACTGTGGTTGGCCAGCACGGTTCGCGGCGTGCGCCAACTGCGCGGGCAGTGCCTCGGCTGTGGCCGTCCGCCCCGCAGCCGGCCTGCCGCCAACGTCGGCACGTGGGGCCGGTGGGTCACGATCGGTGCGGCTCTCTGTCCGCTGCCCTATGCGCTGCTCCGGATGACCTGGCTGACGCCCTGGCCGGTCATGATGGACGCCGCCGAGCTCGAAGCCAACCCCGCGATCCGGGTCTTCGGGTTGAGCCTGGGCTTCGCTGCTCTTGGCGGCAGCGTGCTGACCGTGGGTCTGATCAGCCGTTGGGGCGAGGTCTTCCCACGCTGGCTCCCGGTGTTGCGCGGTCGCCCGGTGCCGGCGGCACCACCGGCGGCAGTGGCCCTCGTCGTGGCCGGAGCGATCACCCTGGCCGGCCGCTCAATCATCCAGCCAGTGGTGACCGGAGATGCCAACATCGGCGAGATCGGTACGGAGGCACTGCTGATCTTCCCGTTCCCGATCTGGGGGCCGCTGCTCGGCGCGGCAGCGATCGCCTACTACCTTCGCCGTCGCGGCGCGTGCAAGCGCTGCGGGCTGGCCTGACGACTCCCTCGGGTGAGCAGCTGTGCTGGCGTCCGGATCCCACAAATGTTGGATCCGGACGTTCAGAACGGCCATCTCGACGTCGCGATCCAACAAATGTGGAGTTGCTGGGTCGGTGGCGCCCAGACCCCACAAATGTTGGATCCGGACGTTCAGAACGGCCAACTCGACGTCGCGATCCAACAAATGTGGAGGTGGGGGTGGGATCCGCGCGAGTGAGCCGTCCGGAGGTCAGCGGTACGGGTCGGCGATCTCCCTGATTCGTTCGAGCGCGGACCGCAGCTGACGGGCGGCCGGGGCCCCGAGGTGGCGCACCCACTCGGCCTCCACCTCGGCCTCGACCGCGCGAGCGACCGAGATCACCTCCTCCCCCCGTTCGGCGATCACCACCAGCCGCGCGCGGGCGTCCGCAGGGTCCGGGATTCGGCGTACGTAGCCGGCCCGCTCCAGGCGATCGACCGTCGCGGTCGCCGTCTGCTTGGTGACCAGTGCCTGTTCGGCCAGGTCCCCGATGCGAGTGCCGGCGGGCCCAATCCGCGCGGCGATCCGGCCCTGCGACGTCGTGAGGTCGTCGAAGCCGGCCGAACGCACGGCGGCCAGGACGCGCGCCTCCAGGCCCCGGGACGCGATGAAGCAGAGGAGCCCGAGGTTCAGCTCGTCTTCCTGTGGTTCCGGTGGCATCAGGCCCCTTGACATTAGTCAGTACATCGAACCATTATGGTTCGATCATCGTACCAAAGCAGGAGGGCTGGATGGACCGCGACGAGGTGTGGCGGACGATCGACCAGCAGCGTGCCGAGCTGGCAGACCTGATGGCGACGTTCACCGAGGCGGAGTGGGAGACACCCTCGCTCTGCGGGGGCTGGCGGGTGCGCGAGGTTGCGGCACACCTGACGCTCGCGCAGACAAGCCTTCGCGAAGCGATCGGCCCGACAATCCGCGCCCGGGGAAGCTTCAACAAGATGATCTACGAAACCGCCGTACGCCAGGCGGAGCGGCCAGTCACCGACTTTCCCGTGCTGCTCCGCGACATGGTGGGCTCGCGGCGGAAGGCACCGTTCGTCAGCGACCTCGAACCGATGATCGACCAACTGGTCCATGGCCAGGACATGGTGGTGCCGCTCGGACGCACCCGCGAGATGCCTGCGGAGGCAGCGGCTGTCGCGGCCCAGAGATCCTGGGAGCTGAACTGGCCGTTCCGCGTCCGCAAGCGGTTGCACGGTTTCAGCCTGGCCGCGAGCGACCACCCATGGTCGGTCGGGGAGGGCCCGCGCGTCGAGGGGCCGATGCGGGCACTGCTCATGCTGGTGGCCGGCCGCGACGTCGTACTTCCAGAGCTCAGCGGTCCGGGCGCCGACGCTCTCCGCGCCCGGCTCCACCCGTCGAGCGCCTGACGTCAGCGGACGACCAGCGACTGCTCCCGGCCGGGTCCCACGCCGACAGCCCAGAACGGCGTGCCGGACATCTCCTCGAGCGCCTGGATGTAGCGCTGGGCGTTCTTGGGCAGGTCCTCGAAGTGCCGGCAACCGGAGATGTCGTCGCCCCACCCATCGAGGTACTCATAGACCGGAATGGCCTTGTGGAACATCGACTGGGTCATCGGCATCTCGTCATGGCGTACGCCGTCGATGTCGTAGGCCACGCAGACGGGGATCCGGTCCCAGGCACTGAGAACGTCGAGCTTCGTCATGAAGAACTCGGTCAGCCCGTTGACGCGGGACGCGTAGCGGGCGATCACTGCGTCGTACCAGCCACAGCGTCGGTCACGACCGGTGGAGACGCCGATCTCGCCGCCGATCTCCCACAGCTTGGCGCCGTCCTCGTCGAACAGCTCAGTCGGGAACGGGCCCGACCCGACGCGCGTGGTGTAGGCCTTGATCACGCCGATGACGCGGTCGATGCGCGTGGGTCCCACACCTGCGCCGACGCAGACGCCACCGGAGACCGGGTTGCTGCTCGTCACGAACGGGTAGGTGCCGTGGTCGACGTCGAGCATGGTGGCCTGGGCGCCCTCGAAGAGCACGGTCTTGTCCGCGTCGAGGGCCCGGTTGAGCAGGAGTGAGGTGTCGGCGACCATGGGCTCGAGACGTTCGGCGTACCCCCGCAGCTCCTCGACGACCTCATCGACCGTGATTGCGCGTCGGTTGTAGGCCTTGGTGAGCAGGTGGTTCTTGACGTCGAGAGCCGCCTCGATCTTCTCGCGCAGGATCTGCTCGTCGAAGAGGTCAGCGATCCGGATCCCGACCCGGTTGATCTTGTCGGCGTACGCCGGGCCGATGCCGCGACCGGTCGTGCCGATCTTGTTCTTGCCCAGGAAGCGCTCGGTGACCTTGTCGATCGTGGAGTGGTACGACGCGATCACGTGGGCGTTGGCACTGACCACCAGCGGACCCATCTGCACGTCACGGGCGATGAGCGCGTCCTTCTCACGGAACAGTGCCTCCGGCGAGACGACCACGCCGTTGGCGATCACCGAGGTGCAGGCAGGTGTCAGGATCCCGCTCGGCAACAGGTGGGTGGCGAACTTCTCACCCTTGACGACGATGGTGTGTCCCGCGTTGTGACCGCCGCTTGTGCGGACGCAGAAGTCGATCGCGTCCTCGGTGGTCAGCAGGTCGGTCGCCTTGCCCTTGCCCTCGTCACCCCACTGGGCTCCGAGTACGACGATCGCTGGCATATCACTCCTCGAGGCGGCGCAGCCGCCGATGAGGAGGCAGAGCCGAGACGGCGCAAATGTATGTCTATCGCGGCCGCTAGGCCGCGCCCATCGTACGGCTTGCGCCGTCTCGGCGACCCCACGCGCCCACGCTGAGGGTCCAAGCGGTCACTCCGACCGTACGGCTTGCGCCGTCTCGGCGACCCCACCCGCCCACGCTGAGGGTCCAAGCGGCCACTCCGACCGTACGGCTTGCGCCGTCTCGGCGACCCGGCCCGCACACACCGAGGGTCCCAGCGGGCCGCTCCGGCCATCCACCAACGCCATCTACAGTGGCCGCGTGGATCCCCTTCTACTCATCACCAACACCGACGCCGGTGGTGGGCTCAGCGAGGGACTCGACACAGCGCTGGGAGTACTCCGCAAGGTCGCCGATGTCGAGGTCGCGCGCACGGGCAACCCCGGTGAGCTCGACAGCGTGCTCCACCGGGCCGGGACCCGGCCCATCGTGGTCGCTGGTGGCGACGGCAGCATGCACGCCGTCGTCTCGGCGCTGCACCGACGTCACGAGCTCGCGGAGCGCACTCTTGGGCTGATCCCACTCGGCACCGGCAACGACTTCGCCCGGACGCTGGGGATCCCGCTCGATCCCGGCGAAGCGGCCGCCGCTCTCCTCAGCGGTACACCGCGTCCGATGGACCTCATCGTCGACGAGCTCGGCGGTGTGGTGGTCAACTCCGTGCATGCGGGCGCGAGCGCACAGGCCAGCCGACGCGGTGCCCGGTGGAAGCGCCGCCTCGGGCCGTTCGGCATCGGCATTCTCGGCTACCCCATCGGGGCGGCGATGGCCGCGGTGCGGCCGCCGTTCGTACGGTTGCGCATCGAGGCCGACGGCACGGTCATCGCCGACATGGACCAGCACATCTTGATGGTCGCAGTGGGCAACGGCGCCAGTGTGGGCGGCGGGACGGAGCTGACGCCTGACGCCGACCCCGAGGACGGCCGGCTCGACGTGATGGTCTCCTTCGCCACCGGCCCGCTCGAGCGAATCGGCTATGTGTGGCACCTGCGCACCGGGGACCACCCCAAGCGCGAGGACGTGGTTTCCGTGCGCGCTCGCCAGGTGACCGTCTCCGGGGAGCACTTCTTCCTCGCCGCCGACGGCGAGATCAGCGGCCCCGAGCGCCGGCGGTCCTGGCACCTCGAGGCGGGCGCCTACACGATGATCGCTCCCTAGCTTGTGTCACGAGATCACGCACGTCGAGCCCGCTGCGCGACCTTGCGGGGACGGGGCTTCTTCTTCGGCGCCAGGCCCTCGAAGGAGAGGCGCAGGATGGAGTCGACCATCGCCGGCTTGACCGGGCGTGTGTGCAGGAGCAGTCGGTAGTACATCGGTGCGTAGATCAGCTCGACCACGTCGTCGAGGTCGACGTCGGTCCTCAGCTGACCCTCCTGCTGGGCGCGCTCCAAGCGGGCGCGGCACGCGTCCACGCGGGGTTGGACCAACTCCTCCAGCAGCGCCTTGGCCACGACCGGGTCGTTCTGGGCAGCCGGTATGAGTCCCTTCGAGTACGGCGAGAACCGTGCGCTGGCGAGCAGTTTGGCGACGCCGGCCATCTGCGTACCGAGGTCGCTGACGAGGTCATTGGTGGACGGGAAGTCGGTGACGCTCCCAATCTCGTCGTTGAGGGCCTCCAGGATGACAGCGGCCTTGGAGGGCCACCACCGATAGATGGTCTGCTTGCCGACTCCGGCTCTCTTGGCGATGCCCTCCATGGTCATCCCTGGAAACCCCTGCTCCCGGCACAGATCGAGTGCCGACCTCAGGATTGCCTCGCGCGCTCGCTCGCTTCGTCGCTCCGGGTTCGGTGTGCTCATCCACGCATTCTAGCAACAAGACGAGACGGACCGTCTTGACAGGGTGAGGGGTCGGGCCTACGGTCACCAACAAGACGAGACGTCTCGTCTGATCGGGACACCTACATCGCGAGGAAGGGAACCACCATGAACGAATCATCGACCCGCAGGGCCGTGGGTCTGTTCGGCATCATCGCCAGCCTGCTGACCATCTCACTGGTGCCGCTGTACTTCATCTACTCCGGCGCTCCCCCGGACTGGAACATCCTCACCCGCAGCCTGATTGCCCTGATCGGCTGCACGTTCTTCATCGTCTTCTTCATCGGCCTGCGACAGCTCGTGCACCAGGTGAGCCCGGCACACGACTGGCTCGGCTCGGTCGTCCAGATGGCGGGGCTGATCTGGGTGGTCATGGTCTTTGTCCCCCAGTCGATGGAGGCCGGGGCCGCGATCGCCACAGAGCGGGACATCGACACGACGACCGAGGGACCGTTCGCCGCAGCCCAGTACCTGATGCAGGGAGCCGTCTCGCGACTGATGATGGCGCTGTTCCTGATCGCGCTCGGGATGCTCGTCTTGCGGCTCGGCATGCTGCCCCGGTGGGTTGGGCGTTCGGCGTACGTTCTGGCCGCGATCAACCTCGCGTTCCTCCCTGCAATGTACTTCGGCGACGACGCAGCCGACTTCTACAGCGCGCAGGGGTGGGGAACCACGGCCAGCACGGGCGCCGTGTGGGGACTGTGGATCCTCGCAGTGAGCATCAGCACAGTGGGGAGTGCAAGGAGTGTCGAGCCGGCCGGGGCTGAGCGTCTCAGCGAGGACGATCTCGTCGGCGCGACGTCACGATGACTCGTGGGTCTGCGGCGGTCTCGGGCCGCCGCAGACCACGAGCCCACTAGTTCGACGACTGGTCCGTCGCCTCCCCTTCGAGCACGGGCCGGTTCTTCTCCACGCGCGGGTCGCCCGCGTCGGCGAAGTAGTCCCCCGGCGTCGTCTCGTCGGACCCGTTGGAGACCTTCGCGGCGTTCAGCACGAACGAGAGCACGATCGCGATCACCAGGTTGAGGCAGAACGCGGTCAGGGCGACGTACCCCATGTCACCCAATCCCGGGATCTCCGCGAGTGAGCCGCCGAAGTGCTTCTTGGTGATCGGGTTGACCACGTTGTACGCCGCAATGGTGCCGTAGACCAGCCCCACCGCCCAGCCGGCCAGCAGCGCCCACTTGTGGAACCAGCGGGTGTAGAGGCTGAACACGATGACCGGGAAGGTCTGCAGAATCCAGATGCCTCCGAGGAGCTGGAAGTTGATCGCGTTCTGCTTGTCCATCGTCAGCACGAAGACCAGCGCGAACCCCTTGACCACCAGCGACGCGATCTTGGAGACCTGGGCCTCCTCGGCATGGCTCGCGTTGGGCTTGAGCCACTCCTTGTAGATGTTGCGCGTGAAGGTGTTGGCCGCCGCGATCGACATGATCGCTGCGGGCACCAACGCGCCGATCGCCACCGCTGCGAACGCGACTCCGGCGAACCAGCTGGCGAACGAGTCCTCGAACAGCTGCGGGATCACCAGCTGTGGGTTGGGCTCGCCGTCGACCCCGATCGGCTGGGTGCCGGCCGCGATCGCGACCCAGCCGAGCAGCGCCAGCAGACCCAGCACGAAGGAGTACGCCGGCAGGATCGCGGCGTTGCGCCGGATCGTCGTACGGCTGTCGGAGGAGAGGGTGGCCGTGACGGAGTGCGGGTACATGAACAGGGCCATCGCCGACCCCAGTGCGAGAGTGGCGAAGGCCCACATCTGGCCGTCGCCCGGGATGAACGCACCGTTGGGCTTGCCGGTCACCTCGTTGGTGGCGGCCATCTTCTCCTTGGCGGCGCCGAAGATGCCTTCCCAGCCGCCGTCGATCGTCGTGGGCAGATAGATGACCGCGACGATGATCACCAGGTAGATCAGCGCGTCCTTCACGAACGCGATCACTGCCGGGGCGCGAAGACCCGAGGTGTAGGTGTAAGCCGCCAGCAGCACGAACGCGATCAGCAGTGGAAGGTCCTTCGCGAACCAGTTGCCACCGCCACCGAGCCCGACCACGTCGAGGACGGCCTGGATGCCGACCAGCTGCAGCGCGATGTAGGGCATCGTCGCAACGAAACCGGTGACGGCAACAGCGAGCGAGAGCACGCGCGAGTCGTAACGTCCGCGGACGAAGTCGGCGGTCGTGACGTAGCCGTGCCGGTGGCTGACCGACCACAGCCTCGCCATGAAGATGAAGATGATCGGGTAGACGATGATCGTGTAGGGCACCGCGAAGAATCCGGCCACCGATCCCATCGCGAACATCGCTGCCGGCACCGCAATGAAGGTGTACGCCGTGTAGAGGTCGCCCCCGAGCAGGAACCAGGTGACCCAGGTGCCGAACTGGCGGCCGCCGAGCCCCCACTCGTCGAGTGACTCAAGCGTGTCGCCCTGTCGGAAGCGGCTGGCCATGAAGCCGAGCACCGTGACGACGGCGAACAACAGGATCAGCACGCTGAGCGCGATCCAGTCGACCTCGGTCCGGGCTGCGAGGGGGATCATCGCTGACCCTCCTTGTCACCGCCGGGATTGGAGTCGCCGGTTTTCCCGGTGGTGCCGCGACCCGGCCTTCTGGCTGCGAGCACCAGTCGGTGCGCCGTGTAGGTCATGACGGCACAGATGAAGACCCAGAGGAACTGGTACCAGAAGAAGAACGGGAAGCCCCACAGGCGTGGGGTCTCGCGCGCGTAGCTGGGCGCCCAGAGGACGGCCACGATCGGGAGCACCAGGCATACGCCTGCAATGGTCAGGAGCGTGTAGTTGGTAGGTGGGACTTCAGGTCCGTCCGAGCGGTCTGGATCTGCCATGCCACGTGACTCTAGACCGATCTGAGACGAACGTGACCACAGGTCCAACGCTCCCGCTCAGGTCAGCTGGGCGTGCGCTTCTGGGCTGGAGTCGCGTAGGAACTGGTCACAGCGGTCGCGCTCGTGGTCCTCGCCGATGCGCCCGGCGGCGTCCGCGAGCGCGGCCAGGCAGCGCAGGAATCCCTGGTTCGGTTCGTGCTCCCACGGGACCGGACCGTGGCCCTTCCAGCCGTTGCGACGCAGCGCGTCGAGGCTGCGGTGGTAGCCCACCCGGGCGTAGGCGTAGGCAGTCACGTCGTCCGCGTCGGCGTCAGCCAGGGCCTCCTCGGCCAGGGTCGCCCAGGCGAAGGGCGACTCCGGGTGCCGGCGTACGACATCGCGCGCCTGCGCCCCGGACGCGAGCTCCGCGGCCGCTGGGTCCGTCGGGAGCAGCGTTGGGGGCGGGCCACCCAACAGGTCGCGGCCGATGTGTGCTCCAGGTAAGTCGCTCATGGCCCGATCGTGTCACGGAGCCGGAAGGACCGGCGAGTCAGTCGTGACGACCCATAGGTGGTCGAGCAGCGAGCGCAGCGAGCGATCAGTCGAGACCACACTCCGCACGCCGAAAAGCGGCCCAGACCCTCACCTGGTGCGATCGTGCACCGACAACCCAAACCCACAACGTCCGGAGCGATCGGACCCTCCGACGTTGGAGTCAGGGGTCCGATCGCTCCGGAGTATCGAGCTCTTGGGTGGGTCAGTTGTCGAGCTGCTTGCTCAACACCTTGAAGTCGGCGTCCAGCTCGACGTTCCACGCGGTGTTGTCGGCCTTGCGGACCTCGACCTCGTAGGCCTCGCCGCGGTCGTCGCTGGCGCTGACGTCGATGACCGTCCCGCCACCGACTGCGGTGGTCGCGGCCTTCTCGGCGGAGGCGCGCTCCGAGGCGCTCAGCGCGCGGTCGTCGGCGTCAGGGGTGTCATTGACGTCGCCCTGGTCGTCGGCGTCAACGCGGTCGTTCACGTCGTCCCCGTTGTCGGAGTCGGAATCCTTGACCACGTTGAGGTCCTTGTCCAGCGTGACGTCGACCTCGGAGCCGTCGTCCTTGCGGACCTCGACCTCGTAGGCCTCGCCGCGGTCGTCACTGGCCTCGGCGTCGACCACCTTGCCACCTCCGACGGCGTCGACGGCTGCACTGGAGGCCCGGTCGCGCTCACTGCCCTCGAGCTCGGCGTTCGCGGTGGATGCCCACACCACGCCACCGATTCCAAGTGCGGCGACGGCCGCGATGGTGGGAACGATGACGCGCTTGCTGCGGAGCTTGGCGGTGTTCATGTCTGAGTGACCTTTCTGATCATGTTGACCTTCGGACTGGTTATGGACACAGCCTGCGTGGACGTCGCTGAAGCCAACCTGAATGCGTCTGAACGCCCATTCAGGTTGGCGGTCAGGCTGGCGTGTTCGCGGAATCGCGCGCCGCGGCGAGCCGTACGACGAACCGGGCACCGCCCAGTCCAGAAGTCGAAACGGAGACGGTCCCGCCATGGGCGACCACGATCTCCTTGACGATCGCCAGACCCAGCCCGCTGCCGCCCGCGTCCCGGGCACGCGCCTCATCCAGCCGGACGAAGCGCTCGAAGACCCGTTCCTGCTGGGCCTCCGGGATCCCGGGGCCGTCGTCCTCGACGGTGAGCTCGACGCAGTTCGCGTTCTCTCGGACGGAGACCGCCATCTTTTCCTCGGCATGCCGGGCGGCGTTGTCGACGAGATTTCGCAGCACCTGCGCGAGCGCGCCCTGGTCGCCGCGTACTCGCCCGGCGCCCACCCCAGCTGTCTCCACGCCGAGCCCGGACCTGCCGACGCGTCTGGCCTCGGCAAGCGCGAGGTCGTCGAGATCGACGTCTCGGGTTGCCCGCACGACCACTCCCTCATCAGCACGGGTGAGGAACAGCAGCTGCTCGACCAGCCGCTGCATCCGCATCGACTCCTCCAGTACGGCGCTCGCCAGCTCGCCCTCAGGCAACGCACCCGGATGTGCTCGGGCGACCTCGGCGTTCTGGCGGATGCTGGCGATCGGTGAGCGCAGCTCGTGCGAGGCATCGGCCACGAACTGCTGCTGCCGGTAACGGGAGTCCTCGAGCCGCCCCAGCATCTGGTTCATGGTCAGCGCCAGCCGGTGTATCTCGTCGCGGGAGCGTGGTTCGGGCACCCGCCGGTCCAGCCGGTCACCCGTGATCTGCTCGACCTCACGCCGGATGCGCTCGACCGGTGCGAGCGCCCGGGTGGCCACCACCCAGGTCGTACCTCCTACGAGCAGCAGCACAAGGGGCAGCCCGACCAGCAGCGGCGGGACCAGCGCAGCCGTCGAGTCGTCGACGTCCTCCCGGGAGACGGCGACCGAGACGACGTACTCCTGACCACCCGCGGCCTCGGCATCCTCGGTCACCACGACGTACCTGTGCTCGGCACCGGGCACCTTGGCCTTCTCGGAGTCCTCGGTCGGCAACGACGTGCCAAGCGGTTGGGAGGAGCGCACCACCGTGCCCGTCGAGTCGGTCACCTGCCAGACGAGGTCCTCCGGCTCGTCGGACTCGAGGTCATCGTCGTCGTCCGCCCGCTCCGCCGACGGCGGGCCGGTGCTCTCGATCTGGTCGGCCAACGTTGTGGCGCGCTGCTCAGCGGTGGTCTCTAGACCATCGCTCAGCGACGCGCGCACCATGCTCACCAGCGCGAAAGCGCCTGCCAGCAGGGCGATCGCCACCACGAGCATCGCCGCGACAGTGGTGCGGAGCCGCACGGAGGCCGTCCCCCAGCCACGATCAGCCACCGTCACTCCCGAGTCGGTAGCCAGCCCCGCGCAGAGTCTGGATCGCCTCGCGGCCGAATGGACGGTCGATCTTGTTGCGTAGATGGCGGATGTAGACCTCGACGATGTTCGGGTCGCCCTCGAAGTCGAAGTCCCACACGGCGTCGAGGATCTGCTGCTTCGACACGACGTCTCCCTGGTGGCGCGCCATGAACGACAGCAGCGAGAACTCCCGGGCCGTGAGCTCCAGCTCGGCTTCTCCGCGCCAGGCGCGACGGGCGGACGGGTCCAGCCGGAGGTCTCCGGCCTCGAGCAGGGTAGGTCGCTCGCGCGCGCCGCGCCGCGCAACCGCCCGGAGGCGCGCCACGAGTACCGGGAAGGAGAACGGCTTGGTGAGGTAGTCGTCGGCGCCGGTGTCGAGACCCTCGACCTGGTCCCACTCGCCGTCCTTCGCTGTGAGCATCAGGATCGGGGTCCAGTTCTTCTCGGCCCGCAACGTCTCGCACACCTTGTAGCCGTTGATTCCGGGAAGCATCAAGTCGAGCACGATCGCGTCGTACTCGTTCTCCCGCGCCAGCCAGAGCCCGTCGGTGCCGTTGGCGGCCAGGTCGACGGCGAACCCCTCAGCCTCGAGCCCGACGCGCAGGGACAGCGCGAGCCTCTTCTCGTCATCGACGACGAGCACACGCATCAGTACCTCCAGGCAGTCGAGCGGCCATTGTCGCGAATGGTGCCTGAAGCTGCGCTGAACGCGCCCGGGGTCGACGCCGCTGCCGCCCCGGGGTTCGCATGTAACGCGGAGTTATGGACACTGAACATGCGGTGTACGCCGCACTCAGCGCCCAAAACACCGCGTTACATGGCTACCCACGAGGATCACGCGCCGGTGTCGGGGGAGGCAAGCCGCGTGCCGCCGAAGATCAGGCCAACCGTCGTCGGCCGCGCATCCGCATGGCGAAAGCGGCCAGGTGCGGCGGCAAGATTGCCCCGAACCGGGCCACGGTGACGGCGTACTCCGCGGCGAAGCGAGCCTTGGTCCGCTCGCGGGCCTTCCCGAACAGCTCGTCCCAGGTGACTCGAGACATGCCCAGTCCCTCGGCGCACACTTGTCGCTGGCGCTGGCGCTCATCCCACACGATGTCCTCCACAGATCGCGTCGCCACCCCACCTCGTGAGACGTCGCGGAACTTGAGTCGGCCGTCGAACTCGAAGGCGTGGCACCCGACACGTATGTCGATCCAGGCGACCCGGCCACCAATGAGTACCGGAAACTGGGTCTGGGGTGCGCCGATGCCCAACTCCCAGATCAAGAGCCTCATGAGTGACTCGCCTATGGATTCGGCCCCCGGATCTGCCAAGTTGATTGCCGCCCGGATGCTCGTGCTGCCGGGCCAGCACCACATGGTCGACGCGACTGCCAGCAGATCGTCCTTGGTGAGCCCGGTCTCCAGACCCTGGTTCAGCACGGAATCGCACGCAACCACCCCGGTCGTGTAGCCGTGCTCGCGAGCCAGGTCAACGGCAGTCCGGGCCGGCCCTGTGACGGGCATGCCGTCGACCTGCACCGTGTTGAGCAGCCCGAGCCGCGTCAGATGGTGCTTCACGCCACGTTCGGTGCGGCTCCCCCCGACTCCCTCGCGAGTCACGTGACTCAGCTCGAGAGCCGGGCGGAGCATGGGGATGGCCAACGCTCGGGCAGCCGAATCGTGGCTCATCAGGTGATCGCTGCTCATGGTCAGATGTACCGCCAGGTCGCGGAGCCGCGCCTGCTCGTCGAACCCGGTGAGGGAGTCCCACAGGCCGCGCTCGGCGTACACCCCCCTTCTTACGACTACCCAGGGGCCGTGCACCGCTGTGTGGGTGCGAAGCTCGCGCTCCGTGCAGCCGGACTCGATTGCTTGCCTGCGGGTGAACAGTCCGCCCTGAGCCGCAGCGAGGGCGCGTAGTTGTGGTCGCATGGCGAGAACCGTGCGCTCGTGGAGGGTCCACGAACAGGGACAGCGCTCTTCCTGTGGACACGCCCATGTTTGGCCGACCCTGTGGACGCGAACCGGTCGCACTCCCCCGGATGTAGCCCCGGATGTAGCCCCGGATGTAATCCCGGCTGTAACGCGGTGTTGTTGCCGCTGAGTGCGCGGTACACGCCTTGTTCAGTGTCAATAACTCCGCGTTACAGCCGGGATTCGGGGTGGTTCAGCCGACCGCGTGGCCGGTGCTGCGCAGGTGCTCGCAGGCCTCGACGACGCGGGCAGCCATGCCCGCCTCGGCGGCCTTCCCCCAGGCGCGGGGGTCGTAGACCTTCTTGTTGCCGACCTCGCTGTCGACCTTGAGCACACCGTCGTAGTTGGTGAACATGTGTCCCGCGACGGGACGGGTGAAGGCGTACTGCGTGTCGGTGTCGACGTTCATCTTGATCACGCCGAAGTCGACGGCGGCGCCGATCTCCTCCGCGGTCGAGCCCGAGCCGCCGTGGAAGACCAGGTCGAACGGCTTGGAGCCCTCAGCCAGGCCGAGCTTCTCGCAGACCGCCTGCTGCGCCTTCTGCAGGATCTCCGGGCGGAGCTTGACGTTGCCGGGCTTGTACACGCCGTGCACGTTGCCGAAGGTCAAGGCGGTCAGGTAGCGCCCGCTCTCGCCGGTG
This sequence comes from uncultured Actinomycetota bacterium, assembly GCA_963759525.1. Classification (GTDB taxonomy): domain Bacteria; phylum Actinomycetota; class Actinomycetes; order Propionibacteriales; family Nocardioidaceae; genus Marmoricola. The sequence continues at coordinate 78,380 of CAVWZO010000022.1, forward strand.
CCGAGCGCCTCGACCGTCGCCAGCGCGTCCTCGGTGGTGCTGTAGAGCTTGTCGCCCGCGCCACCCTCGACGCCGTCCTCCTCGCCGCCGACGACGCCGATCTCGACCTCGAGGACGATCTTCGCCTCGGCGGCCTTCTTGAGCAGGTCCTGGGCGATCTGCAGGTTCTCGTCGAGGGGTACGGCGGACCCGTCCCACATGTGCGACTGGAACAGCGGGTCCTGACCGCTCCTGACCCGGTCGAGCGAGATCTCGAGCAGTGGCCGGACGAAGCCGTCGAGCTTGTCCTTCGGGCAGTGGTCGGTGTGCAGCGCGATGTTGACGGGGTACTTCTTCGCCACCTCGAGCGCGTACGCCGCGAACGCCACCGATCCGCTCACCATGTTCTTGACCGTCGGACCGGAGAGGTACTCGGCGCCGCCGGTGGAGACCTGGATGATCCCGTCGCTCCCGGCTTCGGCGAAGCCCGCCAGCGCGGCGTTGAGCGTCTGCGACGACGAGACATTGATGGCGGGGAATGCGAACGACTTGTCCTTCGCAGCGTCCAGCATCTCGGCGTACTTCTCGGGCGTTGCGATTGGCATGGCGCGGTCTCCTCGGAGTCCTCGATGAAAGTCAGGTTTGAGTCACCAACCCTAGTCGACACATCGCCCACCGGCGCAGGGCGATCATGGGAGGATCGAGATGCCATCCGATCGAGCCAGCACCGGAGTGACATGCCCCTTCCCCGACTCCGACCCCGACTCCAACAGGGCCCCACCAGCCGCATCGTCGTGCTGCTGCGTGGCCCTGCTGCGGCCCTGGTCATGGCCCTGCTCGTCGCGGGGCTCGTCGCGGGCTGTGGCGGCGTGGCGGACGACCTGCAGGCCGGTGAAGAGACCACGAAGACGGACGAGGCCGACGCAGAGCCCGGCAACGAGACTCCCGCGCCCGAGCCCGGCTACGAGATACCCAAGCTGGGGCAGTGCTACCGGATGACGCCCGCGCAGTCGCGTGCCTCGGTGTCCACGAGCCGACCGGTCGACTGCAAGTCAGAGCACAACGCCGTCGTCGCGTACGTCGGATACGTGCCCAGGGCCGTGACCCCGGAGACTCCGGTGGGCCGGCGCCGCATCCTGGGCAAGCGGGTCTGTGAGCCCGCCTACCAGCGGGTGGTCGGCGGCACCCTGGCCGACCGGGCTAGCTCGATCCTGACCTGGACCATGTTCACTCCGGGCCAGGACCAGCTCGAGCGGGGCGCGCGCTGGATCCGCTGCGACGTGATCGCGCGCAGCGGCGACCAGCTGATCGCGCTGCCGGACCTGCAGCCGCTTCTCGCCCAGGGCATTCCCGAGCAGCTGCGGATCTGCCAGAGCCAGGTGGGCGTCGACATCTCGTGCGGGGTTCCGTACGCCTTCCGGGTGGTCGCCGTGTACCAGGCGGTCGGCCAGGCATATCCCGACCCGGCCCGCTACACGCCGATCGCACGCCTTCGGTGCAAGGAGCTGATGGGTGTCTTCGGCGGTTTCTGGCAGCCACCCAGCGTGGCCGGGTGGGAGGCCGGCGACCGGTTCATCCGCTGCCTGTCGCCCAAGGTCGTGCCCCCAGATCCGACCGTTGAGGACTAGCCGCGCCAGGCGGTGTCGAGGTCGGCGTACCGGCCGATCCAGGCGTGCATCGCGATGGCGGCCGCCGCGGAGGCGTTGATCGAGCGGGTGGAGCCGAACTGCGCGATCGAGAAGGTGCCGTCACACACCTCTCGGGCCAGCCCCGAAAGTCCAGGACCTTCCTGCCCGAACAGGAAGCAGACCGAGCGCGGCATCTCCCAGGTCTCGATGTGCTCGGAGCCCGGCAGGTTGTCGACACCCATCAGCTGGACGCCCTGCTGATGGAGGTACCGGGCGAGGTCCTCGGGGGTCTCGTGATGGCGCACGTGCTGGTAGCGGTCGGTGACCATGGCCCCGCGCCGATTCCAACGGCGCTTGCCGACGATGTGCACCTCCCGGGCCAGGAAGGCGTTGGCCGTGCGCACGATCGTCCCGATGTTGAAGTCGTGCTGCCAGTTCTCGATCGCGACATGGAAGTCGTGGCGCCTCGTGTCCAGGTCGGCGACGATCGCCGTCAGGGTCCAGTAGCGGTACCGGTCGACCACGTTGCGCCGGTCGCCCTCGGCGAGCAGCCGGGCGTCGTACTGCTCGCCCTCGGGCAGCGGCCCCGTCCACGGCCCGACTCCGACTTCGTCGGGACCGTGCGGCATCGGGTCGTACGGCGCACGGTGCTCGCCAGGATCGTCTGCCGCATCGACTCGTGCATCCTCTGGGCCCACAGCCGCAAGGGTAGGCGGGCGCGGGCTCGCTGTCGGGGGGCCCGGATAGTCTCGGAAGGGTGATTGACCTGCAACCACTGATGTTCGGAATCGACTGGATGGATCCGAACTGGCTGCTCGACCAGTTCGGCCCCTGGTTCTTCTGGGTGAGCCTGCTGATCGTGTTGGTGGAGTGCGGTCTGTTCTTCCCGTTCCTGCCCGGCGACACCCTGCTGTTCGCGATCGGCCTGTTCGTCGCCTCTCGCGACGGCATCGTCCCGGGCCCGCACGTCACCGACCTCCCGGTCGCCATGCTGCTGCTGGTCGGCGCAGGCTTCGCCGGCAACGTGCTTGGCTACGAGATCGGCCGCTGGATCGGGCCACCGCTGTACGAGCGCAACGGCCGGATCCTCAAGCGCAAGTACTTCGACGAGACCAACGCCTTTTTCGACAAGCACGGCAACAAGGCGTTGGTGATCGGCAGGTTCGTGCCCTTCGTGCGCACCTACATCACCGTGGTGGCCGGTGTGACCCAGATGAAGAGGCACCGTTTCTTCGTCTGGAGCGCTGTGGGTGCGGTGCTGTGGGTCCTCAGCATCACGCTGATGGGGTACTTCCTCGGCCGCAGCTTCCCCGGCCTGGGCGAGAACATCGACAAGGCGATCATCGTGATCCTCGTCTTCTCGGTCATGCCGATCGCGTACGAGTGGTGGAAGCACCGTCGGCAGGCAGCCGCCGAGGCCCGCGAGAGCTGAGGCCGGGTCTCCTAGCCCCGGGCGGCGTCCAGCTGAGCCTTGGTCAGCACCGGGCGCACGTCGAGACCGGCGTCCGCGAGCGGGTTCTGTCCCTCAGGGCTCCGGTCGATCGCACAGATCACGGTCTCGACAACCGCACCGGCTTCGCGCAGCGCTCGCGTGGCGTCACGTACGGCGCCGCCGGTGGTGATCACGTCCTCGACCAGCGTGACCCGCCGCCCGTCCACGTCGGGCCCCTCGGCGAGCTTGCAGGTTCCGTACTCCTTGGCCTGCTTGCGCACGAACAGCGCCGGCAGCCCGGACCTCGCGCTGAGAACCGTCGCGATCGGCACCCCGCCCAGCTCCAGCCCGCCCAGCAACTCGGTGCCCTCGGGCACGAGCTCGACCATCTGGTCCACCACCCGGCCCAGCAGGACCGGGTCAGCCTCGAAGAGGTACTTGTCGAAGTACTCCGTGGCCACCTGGCCCGAGCGGAGCGTGAACTCCCCGGTCAGGCGGCAGCAGGCGTCCACGTCGCGGGCGAGGTCGGGATCGCCGGCAGCACTCAGAACCATGCCGCGGAGGCTACCGGTCCTCGAGTGCCCCGAAGCATGACGGGGGACGCGTCGGTGTCTCCGAGTAGGCATGGAGGCAGGGCGCCGAGACGGCGCGTGTGTCCCGGAACCAAGCGCCCAGACGGCAGCAATGTTCATCCGCCCCGTGCATCCCAGCCGTCTCGGCGGGTCTGCGTGGGACACAAGCGCCGTCTCGGCGGGTCTGGTCAGCAGTCAAGTCCGGGGGGCTGCCGCGATCCCCGGCGCGGGCGTTAGGTTCGGAGCGTGACTGAGCATGGGACCAGGACGGCCAGCAGATCCGCCGAGCGCCTGCGCGGTGTGGGCAGCACGATCTTCTCGGAGATGTCGGCGCTCGCCGTACGGACGGGATCGGTCAACCTGGGGCAGGGCTTCCCCGACAAGAGCGGGCCCCCGTCGGTCATCGAGGCGGCGTACGACGCGATGCAGGCCGGACGCAATCAGTACCCTCCCGGCCGCGGCGCGCCGGAGCTGGTGGACGCGATCATCCGGCACCAGCAACGCCACTACGAGCTCGACCTCTCACCCGACCAGGTCGTGGTCACCACCGGCGCCACCGAGGCGATCGCCGGCGCGATGCTCGGACTGGTCAACCCGGGCGACGAGGTGGTGGTCTGCGAGCCCTACTACGACAGCTATCGGGCGATGATCCAGTTCGCCGGGGGAGTACGACGCCCGGTGACCCTGCGCGCACCGGGCTACCGGCTCGACGCCGACGAGCTCGAGGCGGCGGTCACCGAGCGCACCCGGTTGATCCTCATCAACAGCCCGCACAACCCGACCGGACGCGTGCTCGACGCGGGTGAGCTCAGCGCCGTCGCGGAGGTCGCACAGCGCCACGACCTGATCGTCGTCTCCGACGAGGTCTACGAGCACCTCACGTTCGATGACCACGACCACGTCCCGATCGGGACCCTGCCCGGGATGTTCGAGCGGACCCTGGCGATCTCCAGCTCTGGAAAGACCTTCTCGTTCACCGGCTGGAAGGTCGGCTGGGCCACCGGGCCGGCCGATCTGGTGGCAGCCGTGGAGGGCGCGAAGAACTGGCTGTCCTTCTCCTCCGGGGCACCGCTACAGCCCGCGATCGCCCACGCGCTCGACCACGAGGCAGCCTTCCACGAGCGGCTCCGCGACGACCTGTCCCACCGGCGGGACTTCCTGTGCGACGGCCTCGACGCGCTCGGGCTGGAGGTGCATGTCCCGCAAGGCACCTACTTCGTGACCACGGACGTCTCACGCTCGGCTACCCCGACGGGAAGGCCTTCTGCACCGCCCTCGCGGCGCGGGCCCGGGTGGTGGCGATCCCCACCATGGCCTTCTACGAGGACGACTCGGCGTACGGCCGGCACCTGATCCGGTGGGCGTTCTGCAAGGAGCAGGAGGTACTCGCCGAGGGCGTCCGCCGGCTGCAGGCCGCCGACCTGCGCGCCTGAGCGCCGGCTCGACAGGCAACCGGACCGGCTACCAGACCGGCCTACCAGACCGGGGGCTTGCCTCCCGGCGGAGGCGGCCCACCCTGCCAACCGGACTGACCGGGCGGCGGGAGCGGCGGAGCACCGGCCGGCGGACCCGACGACCACGGATCCTGGGCGTACCACGCGCGTGCGGCAGCGCTGAACAGTCCAGCGATCGTCAGACCGGCCGCCACCTGGTGCAGTACGCCGAAGGGGAACGCAAGGAACCCGGCCAACAGGGTCGCTGCCGCGCTCACAGCGAGCAGCCACCGGGCCCAGTTGTGCCGGCGCCAGGAGAACCACGCGAGCAGGCCGGCGCCGACGGACCACCCGAGGAACATCAGGCAACCGACCCACAGGACCGGCAGGAGCACGTCCCCATCCAGCCTGGAGCGTTGCCACTCCGGGGAGTCGAGCACGAAGTCGACCATCCGGTCCTGGGCGAAGACGAGGGCGAGAAGCATGCCGAGATAGAGCATGGCCACCAGCCCCGAGAAGCCCCAGGTCAGGGCGCAGGCGATCTTGACGGTGGCCGGCACCGCGCTGCTCTGCGCCACCTCGCCGTACGCCGGAGGCATCCAGGCCGTGGCCTGCGGCTCGGCGAGCTGGGTCGGTCGTTCTCCGAACCCGGTGGTCGGCACCGGTGCGGTCGAGGAGCCGGCGGTCGAGAGCGATGAGGCGGGCGGGGTCCCCGTCCTTGACTCACCGGTCCTTGAGTCACCCGTTCTTGATCCAGGGGAGCCACTCGTCGTGGAGTCATCAGCCGGGGACGCATCGGTCGGGCGATCGTCCGCCGGGGGAACGGGCTGAACGGCCGGTGGCGCGTCCGGTGGCGGGTGCCCCCGGTTGCGGTCCTCCGGAGACGGCATCGTCTCCTCCCACGGGCCCGGGTGTGAGCCTCGCGCCGGTGGCTCCAGGTTGCGGACGGGTCGCCCGGAGTACCAGTCCCGGGCGGGACCGCTCCAGAGCATCATGGTCGCCGCCGCTACCAGGGCAGCCATCAACCCGCCTGTCAGCGGGCGCCGTCGAACAGGATCGGTACGGCGAGGATGCTCAGCGCCAACCGGGCAGCGCGGCTGCCCTGGAGGGCGTAGACACCGAGTACGGCGGTCGCCGCTGCACACGCAGCAGCGAGCATCAGGCCGACGCGCATCACCGAGCGCGCCTCGCCGAGCGTGAGCCCCAGTCCCTCACCGGTCGACGAGGAGAGCATCTCGGTGATCTGGTCACGCATGTCGACGGAGTTGAGGGTGGTGAAGGTGTCGAAGATCGTGAGGACCAGGAAGATCGAACCGCCGATCACGAACCCGGCGGCCATGGTCAGCTGCCGTGGGCGCGCGGGCTTAGCGGTGTCACTCATGAGGCCATTGAACCAACCGCACCCTCGGAAGCCCTCATCCGACGGTGAGCACGAGGTCCGGCGCGTCCTCCACGTGGTCCACCGCGACCTGCTGGCCGTCGGTGACCTCGCCACCGATCAGCATCCGCGCGAGCGGGTCACCGATGGCGGTCTGCACCAGCCTGCGCAGCGGCCGGGCGCCGTACGCCGGGTCGTAGCCGTGGTCGGTGAGCCACTTCCGGGCCGCCGCGGTGACCGTGACGGTGATCCGCCTCGGGGCCAGCCGGGCGTCGAACGCGGCGAGCTGCAGGTCAACGATGTGCGCGAGCTCGTCCTTGTCGAGGGCGTCGAACATCACGACCTCGTCGAGCCGGTTGAGGAACTCCGGCTTGAACGCCTGGCGGACGACCGCCATCACCGAGTCGCGTTTCTTCTCATCGTCCAGAGTCGGGTCGACCAGGTAGTTCGAGCCGAGGTTGCTCGTCAGGATCAGCAACGTGTTGCGGAAGTCGACTGTGCGGCCCTGGCCGTCGGTCAGACGCCCGTCGTCGAGGACCTGCAACAAGATGTTGAAGACCTCGGGGTGGGCCTTCTCGACCTCGTCCAGGAGTACGACGGAGTAGGGCCGGCGTCGTACAGCTTCGGTGAGCTGGCCGCCCTCGTCGTACCCGACGTAGCCGGGTGGGGCCCCGACCAGGCGTGAGACCGAGTGCTTCTCGGAGTACTCGCTCATGTCGATGCGCACGATCGCGCGCTCGTCGTCGAAGAGGAAGTCCGCCAGCGACTTGGCCAGCTCGGTCTTGCCGACGCCGGTCGGGCCCAGGAACAGGAAGGAGCCGGTCGGCCGGTTGGGGTCGGAGATGCCGGCCCGCGAGCGACGTACGGCGTCCGAGACGGCTGTGACAGCGCGCCGTTGGCCGACAAGCCGTTGGCCGATGATCTCCTCCATCCGCAGCAGCTTCGCGGTCTCCCCCTCGAGCAGCCGCCCGGTCGGGATGCCGGTCCACGCCTCGACGACCTCGGCGATCTCCTGGGGCCCGACCTCCTCGCGGACCATCGGGTCCTCGATCGACTCCGCAGCGTCGGCGCTCTCGATCTGCGTCTCCAGCGCAGGGATGCGCCCGTAGAGGATCTCCGAGGCAGCTCCGAGATCGCCGGAGCGCTGGAGGCGCTCGGCCTCGGAGCGCAGCTCGTCGATCTGCTTGCGCAGCTCGCCGGACCCCTCGAGCGCCGCCTTCTCGCGCTCCCAGCGGATCTCGAGACCTCGCAGCTCCTCCTGCCTGTCCGCGAGGTCCGCGCGCAATCGCTCCAGGCGGTCCCTGGAGGCGTCGTCGGACTCGCGCTCGAGCGCGAGCTCCTCCATCTTCATCCGGTCCACCGCCCGGCGGAGCTGGTCGATCTCCACCGGCGAGCTCTCGATCTCCATCCTCAGACGCGAGGCCGACTCGTCGACCAGGTCGATCGCCTTGTCGGGCAGCTGGCGACCGGTGATGTAGCGGTCGGAGAGCATCGCGGCGGCCACCAGGGCGGCGTCGGTGATCTTGACGCCGTGGTGCGCCTCGTACTTCTCCTGCAGACCTCGCAGGATCGCGACCGTGTCCTCGACGCTGGGCTCGCCCACGAAGACCTGCTGGAAGCGTCGCTCCAGCGCGGGGTCCTTCTCGATCCGCTCCCGGTACTCGTCGAGGGTCGTCGCACCGATCAGGTGCAGCTCACCGCGCGCGAGCATCGGCTTGAGCATGTTGCCAGCATCCATCGCGGAGTCACCACCGGCGCCGGCGCCGACGACCGTGTGCAGCTCGTCGATGAAGGTGATGATCCGCCCCTCGGCGCTCTTGATCTCCTCGAGCACGGCCTTGAGGCGCTCCTCGAACTCGCCGCGGAACTTCGCACCGGCAACCATCGCAGCCAGGTCGAGGCTCAGCACTCGCTTGCCCTTGAGCGAGTCGGGTACATCGCCCGTGACCACCCGCTGGGCCAGGCCCTCGACCACGGCGGTCTTGCCGACGCCGGGCTCACCGATGAGCACCGGGTTGTTCTTGGTACGCCGGGACAGCACCTGGACCACCCGGCGGATCTCGGCGTCGCGGCCGATGACCGGGTCGAGCTTGCCCTCCTCGGCGCTGGAGGTCAGGTCGACGGCGTACTTCTCGAGCGCCTCGTAGGTCGCCTCGGCTTCCCGGCTGGTCACGCGTCGGTTCCCCCGCACGGCCGTGACTGCCTCACGCAACGCCCTCTCGTCGGCGCCGGCACCAGCCAGCAGCGACTTGACCGGGGTGTCGACGGCGACGAGAGCGAGCAGCAGGTGCTCGGTCGCGACGTACTCGTCCTTCATGTCTGCCATCAGCTCGAGGGCCTTCGCGAGCACGCGGGTGAGCGCCGGCGAGGCCGCCGGCGTCTGCACCGTCGACCCCGAGGCGCGGGGGAGGTTTCGCAGTGACTGGTCGAGCGTTCGGCTGATCTCGGCCACGTCGGCGCCGGTCTTGTCGAGGAGGGAGGGGGTGATGCCCCGCTCCTGGCGCATCAGGGCGACGGCGAGGTGCACCGGGTCGACCTGGGGGTTGCCCTCGTTGACGGCGAGCGTGCTGGCGGCGTTGATCACCTCGACGCTTCGTGAGGTGAGCTTGGATGCGTCCACGGCGTACTTCTCCTGTGTGCTGCTGAAGGTGACGGTCTCGCTGCTGGTCGAACGACTTCAAAGTTGAGCCTATTCCCCTCAACTTTGGCACATTCGACCTGAGGTTGGAGCCGTAGGTCAAGAATGTCGCACTAGGCCTCCATGAGGCCGTGCTAATCCAATCCTCCGTAGCGGACCCGACCCGCGACACGCAACACCGACACGCAAGAGTCACCATTTTGGAACCCGTGGTCTAGGTCAGGCTGAGCGCGAACTGGCACCACGATGTAGGTATTTGAGGGGATACGAGAGCTTTTATCCGTTTATTTCGGACTAGTCGGGAAAGTTTCACCCGGATGGACGATCGCACATTAGCCGCGAGCCGGATATTAATAGTGACATCCACCGCAACCCCAACAAGGAGTAACAAATGAGCAGAATTCGTATCCGCATCAAGTCCCTCATCGCAGCAGTCCTGATCTCTGTGGTCGCAGTCGGTGTCATGGCGCCCGCAGCCAGCGCCGGGGACTCGCAGAGCGCGATCCTGAAGAAGAGCGCGATCCTCAGGGCCATCCTCTGAGCGTGCTCAACACCGAAGATCTTGCGCCCACCCGGGCCTGACCTCGCTAGGTCCCGGTGGGCGCAAGGCATTCCCGGGGAAGCTGCTTCTCACGACTCTTCTGGGCTACTCCTCCGGGAGCTGATGCACCGGCAGGGTGGCCGTCTCCTCGGGGTCGACGAGACAGGCCCGGCAGAAGCCGATCCCGAAGGGCGTGAGGTGGATACTGCGGCGTACGACCTTGGGGAAGCGCACCGAATGCATCGCCGCGAGGACGTCGGGCTGGGCCTCGACGACCTGGTACTCCATCGGATCCTCGAGCTGCTCGCGTGAGAACCAGATCAGGCCCAGCCGGAACAGGTTGTTGAGATACGCCGGCACCTCGTCGAGGTAGCGACAGCCGGCACGGGCGCCGATCATCGACATCCCAGGGGCCACCAGCGCCGAGCTGACCATGCCGACCGGCCCGCCGGTGCATACGTCGACGGAGGGTTGAGGTCCGCCGCGAAGCAGCAGGAGCAGGATTCGTGCCTCGTCCGGGGCCAGGTCATCGAGGATCCGGGCGTACGCCGGGTGCGTCTCCTCCTCGCTCCACACGTCGCGTGAGCGCCGCAGCAGACTCTCCCCGCGCTCGCGCAGGCTCGGCTCGGGCTCGGGTTCGCGTGGAGTGCTGTCGGCCAACACCGTGGAAGACAGCGACACCGTGGCATCGAGCAGCGCCCTGCGGACGGGAGCCCCGGCCGAGACCGCGCGGGCGACGTCGCTGACGGTGCGGGTGGCCTCGGCCACGTCCCGGGCCACCTCCTGCACGAGTTCCCCCGCGGTCGCCGGATCTGTCACCGCGCGCACGAAGAGCTTGCCGGAGCGGATCCCGGAGTCCACGGTCCACGCCGCCGAACGGGCCAAAGCGGGCGCGGCGATCCGTGCCACTCCCGGCAGTGCCTCGGTCGCCTCGTCCCAGATGGCCGGCGCCCCAAGCCCCCTCGAGGGGCCGGTCACCGGGCTCCTCCCACACCGAAGATCGCCAGGTGCAGGAGGCCGCCACCAAAGCCCATGATCGCCCCGTGCGCGTAGAGCATCCACTCATCCTCCCTGATCGCCGCGCGCATCATCTCCACGAAGTCCCGGGGTGGCAGCTCCTGGGTACGGGTGGCGACCAGGGTGTAGATCTTCTGCGACTGCAGCCGGCTGAACTCAGGGTCCTTGAACGGCTTGATCGTGCGGTCGACCGCCTCCAGGGCCACCGCCTCACGGATGTTGTCGAAGCGGGTGCTCCCGACGGCAACGCGCACCGCCCCGCGGGCCGGACCGGCGGCGCCGTCGATGGCCGGGCGCATCGCGTCCGCCAGCATCTGCCGGGTGCGGTCACCGCGCGGCCCCTCGAGCAGGAAGTCGCCGATGTGCTGCTCCAGCGTGATCACGTCGTCGGCGATGATCCGCGCGTAGACCTCCGCCGCCTCGGCCTGACGACGCAGGAACAGCCCGCGCACCTTGATGCCCAGGATCCGGCGCGGCTCCGGCGGCTCGAAGATCAGCCACATGCCCAGTGCGTTGGTGGCCCAGCCGACGATCACGCCGAGCACCGGCAGCAGCCACCACTGCCCGAACCAGTGGTCGACCACCGCCACCGGGATACCAAGCCCGAAGCCGAAGATGAAGCCGAACAGCACCATCCGGTTCAGCTCGCGCTGGCCGAAGTCGCGGAAGATCCGGACCACGAGGGGGGGTTCTTCTGGAAGTGGTTGATCACCATGATCTTGGGGTCGAGCAGCTGGTCGATGTGCCGGCCGATCTCGTCGGTCACGGTCCGTACGACGACCGGCAGCTGTGCCTGCACCCGCGCGATCACGGTCTGACGCGCACGGGCTGGAAGGTCGCGCGACAGAGTCGGGTGCTCGCGCCGCATGATGTCCTCGATCATCGCGGGCATCTCCGGCTCGAAGACCTTCACGATGTGCTCGGCGATCTGGTCTGGCTCGAGCTGCTGGTAGAACTCCTTCGGCGTACCCAGCTTGGCGATCGCCTTGTCCACGGCGATGCTGCCCATCTTCGCGGCCCGCGCCGGCACGATCCCTGCCAGCCGAGACCGCCCTGGAGGATGCCGGGGACCTCTTGGAGCTTGCGTGGCAGCGCACGGGAGAGCTGGCGCATCCCCGGAACGGTCACCCCGTGGAAGCGCACCGGGGAGAAGAGCATCATCAGGCCGGTCCAGTTGATCAGCCACCCGACGACGCCGGTGAAGATCGGCACGGAGAGCAGGTGCAGCCAGTCGGCGTGCGAGAACAGCCAGTCGGTCTCCAGCGCCGTCTCTCACCCACCCTCTGTGGGGCTCCTGGAGCCGCACGCACTTGGGGCCGCACCCACTTCGTGGCGCGGACCGCCGATGACACTAACGGCCGGATCGCGGCGAGGTCACTGAGACCTTGGGCACCTTCGGCCTCGCGCTTCGACCCCGTCCGGGACGGTGCTGGCCGAGGTCAGCTGAGGTCGTCGAAGCGGGTGATCGGCCCTGGGGGGCGCAGGGCCGGAAGGTTGGGCAGGCGCTCCTTGAGCGAGCTCATCGTCACGTCGAGCGCGTTCTGCAGCTCGGCAATCTGGTTGCGCAGCTCGGTGTTGCGTGCGCGCAGCGCAGCCACCTGGTGCTCGAGCTCGAGGATGCGGCGTACACCTTCGAGGCCGATGCCGGAGGCAGTGAGCTCCGCGACCTCGCGCAGCAGCTCGATGTCGCGCAGCGAGTAGCGGCGACCGCCGCCACCGGTGCGACCGGGTGAGACCAGGCCTACGCGGTCGTACTGGCGCAGGGTCTGGGGATGCAGGCCCGTCAGCTCCGCGGCCACGCTGATCACGTAGACCGGAACCGTCGGGCCCGGCACTCGCGAACCGCGAGCCCGCCCGCCTGCCGCCCCACGGGTAGGCATCACGCGCCGCCCTGGAAGAGCCGGGTGCGCGGGTCCTCACCCTTGCGCGCCTCGCGGTACGCCGCGACGGCATCGCTCGTGGCCTGGTCCATGGTCGTCGGAACCTGCACGTCGAGCGTGACGAGCAGGTCGCCCTTCGACCCGTCCTTGCGTTGAGCGCCGCGACCACGCACCCGCATCACCCGCCCGGTGGGCGTCCCCGGCGGGATCCGGAGGGTGACCGGTGGCCCACCCAGGGTGGGCACCTTGATCTCCGCGCCCAGCGCCGCCTCGTCGAACGTCACCGGCACCTCGAGGGTCAGGTTGTCGCCCTTGCGACCGAAGATGCGGTGGCCGCGGACGTGCACGGTGACGAGGAGGTCGCCGGCCGGCCCGCCGTTCTCACCTGCGGCACCCTTGCCCTTGAGGCGGATTCGTTGACCGTCCTTCACGCCGGCAGGGATGCGCGCGGAGATGGTGCGGCTGGACAGGCCGCGCCCCGACCCGTGGCAGGTCGGGCAGGCCTCGGAGTACACCAGCTGGCGGCCGTGGCACTCCGGACAGGTCTCGTTCATCGAGAACCCGCCGCCAACCGAGCTGACCACCACGCCGGCGCCCTCACATGTGCCGCACACGTGCGGCCGGGTGCCGGGCTTGCCGCCGGTGCCCGAGCACGTCGGGCACGGCGCGTCCGAGCTGAGGCGCAGGCTGATCGTGGAGCCGTTCAGGGCGTCGTCGAAGTCCAGCGTGGTCTCGGTCTCGAGGTCCGCACCGCGGGCAGCCCTGGGCGCCTGGGACCGGCCGCCGAAGCCACCGCCGCCGCCCCGGTTGAACAGGTCGCCGAAGAGGTCGGAGATGTCGAACCCGCCGGCGCCCCCGGACGTCTGACCACCGAAGCCACCGGGGAAACCTCCCCCGAACCCGCCGGCACCGGAGAACATGGAGCGCATGTCGTCGTACTGCTTGCGCTTCTCGGCGTCGCCCAGCACGTCATACGCCTCGGCGACCTGCTTGAACCGGTCCTCGCGGGTCTTGTCCCCCGGGTGTCCGTCGGGGTGGTTCGCGCGCGCCAGCTTGCGGTAGGCCTTCTTGACGGCCGCCTGGTCGGCGTCCTTGGCCACACCGAGGACCTTGTAGAAGTCCTTGTTGGCCCAGTCAGCGTTGTTGACCAAGGCTCGCCTCCTCCGAAGGAGGAGAGAGCCGACGCGGCGGAAATGCATGGAGGAGGTCTGCGACGACGGCGGCTTGCGCCGTGTCGGCGAGGGGCCCCCGCGCCTGGCGTGCAGGAAAGCCTGTAGTCAAAGCGGGTCTCCTCTCCGTATGCGTGGGTCTCAGCTCTCAGGATCCAGCACGGTGACCCGTGCCGCGCGTACGACGCGGTCACCGATCCGGTAACCCGGCTGGGCGACCACGTCGACCGTGGTGGTCGTGACGTCCGGTGAGTGGCCGTGCATCAGCGCCTCGTGGACGTTGGGATCGAACTCATCGCCCTTGGCGCCGTACTTGGTCAACCCGAGCGTTGTGACGATTCGCTCCAGCGAGTCGGCGACTGCCTTGAACCCACCCTCGAGCTCACCGTGCTCGCGAGCACGGTCGATGTCGTCGAGCACCGGCAGCAGCCCGACGAGCACGGAGAAGGTGGCGTTCTGCTTGACCAGCTCGCGGTCGCGCTCGACCCGCCGCTTGTAGTTGAGGAACTCGGCCTGCAGTCGCTGCAGGTCCAGGGTGCGCTCGGCGAGAGCGGTCTGGGCCAGGATCAGCTCGTCGCTGGCCGCCTGGTCCGAACCGCCGGCAACACCGTCGTCGGCGTCCGCGTCCGCGTCGCCGAAGCTCCCGGACTCGTCCGGGTGGACCTCCGGGTCGCCTCCTGGCCGTCGAGTGGAGCCGGCTGCTGGGGGCCCCGGCTGGGGACGCTCAGTGTCCTGCGCGTCCCTAGCCGTAGCGTCCTCGAGGTCAGGCCCACTGGCGGGCCCGGCGGGCGACTCAGCGGATGGCCCAGCGGATGGTCCAGCGGGTGGTTCCTGAGGAGCCGAGGAAGGAGGCGTCTCGAAGGGTGCCTCAACGGGTGGCTCCTGAGGAGCCGTGGCGCCCGGGGTCTCAACGGGTGGCTCGTCGGGTGAGGACGTCACTTGGACTCCCCGTCCTCGCCCTTCGTGTCAGCCGTGTCCTCGTCAACGATCTCGGCGTCGACGACGTCCTCGTCACCCTCACCGGTGGCCGCGCCGGGCTCGCCGGCCTGGGTGCCCTCGGCGGCTGAGGCAGCCTCGGTGGCCGCGTACATCGCAGCGCCCATCTTCTGGCTGGACTCACCGAGCTTGGTGATGGCGGCGTTGAAGGCGTCGCTGTCCGTCTCCGGGTCCTCGAGCAGCTTCTTCAGGTCCTCGAGGTCGGAACGGACCTCCGTCTTGATCTCGTCGGGCAGCTTGTCGTCGTTCTCGGAGAGGAACTTCTCGGTCGAGTAGACGAGCGAGTCCGCCTGGTTGCGTGACTCCACGGCCTCGCGGCGCTTGGCGTCCTCCTCGGCGAACTTCTCAGCATCCTTGACCATGCGGTCGATCTCGTCCTTCGACAGCGCGCTGCCGCCGGAGATCGTCATCGACTGCTCCTTGCCGGTGCCCTGGTCCTTGGCGGACACGTGCACGATGCCGTTGGCGTCGATGTCGAAGGTGACCTCGATCTTCGGGACGCCACGCGGAGCCGGGGGCAGACCGGTCAGCTCGAAGTTGCCGAGCGGCTGGTTCTGCGCCCACATCTGGCGCTCGCCCTGCGCGACCTTGATCTCAACCGAGGGCTGGTTGTCGTCAGCGGTGGTGAAGATCTCAGAGCGCTTGGTCGGGATCGTGGTGTTGCGCTCGATCAGGGTGGTCATCACGCCGCCCTTGGTCTCGATGCCGAGGCTCAGCGGCGTCACGTCGAGGAGCAGGACGTCCTTGACCTCACCCTTGAGCACGCCGGCCTGCAGCGCAGCACCGATGGCCACGACCTCGTCGGGGTTGACGCCCTTGTTGGGCTCCTTGCCGCCGGTGAGCTCGCGTACGACGTCCGCGACAGCGGGCATCCGGGTCGAGCCACCGACCAGCACGACGTGGTCGATCTTGCTGACGTCGAGCCCGGCGTCCTTGATCACCTGCTTGAACGGCGACTTGGTGCGGTCGAGCAGGTCCGAGGTGAGCTTCTGGAACTCGCTCCGGGTCAGCTTCTCCTCGAAGTGCAGCGGGCCGGACTCGCCGTGGGTGATGTACGGCAGGTGCACGGTGGTCTCGCTGGAGGAGGAGAGCTCGATCTTCGCCTTCTCCGCGGCCTCGTTGAGCCGCTGCAGCGCGATCTTGTCCTTGCTGAGGTCCACGCCGTTGTTGCCCTGGAACTTCTTGACCATCCACTCGACGACCTTGGCGTCCCAGTCGTCACCACCGAGGTGGTTGTCACCGCTCGTCGCCTTGACCTCGACGACGCCCTCACCGATCTCGAGCAGGGACACGTCGAACGTGCCGCCACCGAGGTCGAAGACGAGGATGGTCTGGTCGGACTCACCCTTGTCGAGGCCGTAGGCCAGCGCCGCCGCCGTGGGCTCGTTGACGATCCGGCTGACCGTGAGGCCCGCGATCTCGCCGGCCTCCTTGGTGGCCTGGCGCTGGGCGTCGGAGAAGTACGCCGGCACGGTGATCACCGCGTCGGTCACGGTCTCGCCGAGGTAGGCCTCGGCGTCGCGCTTGAGCTTCTGCAACACGAACGCGCTGATCTGCTGGGCGTTGAAGTTCTTGTCGTCGATCTTGGCGCCCCAGTCGGTGCCCATGTGGCGTTTGACCGAGCGGATCGTGCGGTCGACGTTGGTGACGGCCTGCCGCTTGGCGACCTCACCGACAAGGACCTCGCCGGACTTGGCGAAGGCGACGACAGACGGGGTGGTCCGTGCGCCCTCCGCGTTTGCAATGACGGTGGGCTCTCCACCTTCGAGGACGGCCACGACGGAGTTCGTCGTGCCGAGGTCGATACCGACCGCTCGTGCCATGTGTGTGTACCTCCGTTTTGATACGAATGTCTGGGCAGTGCCGCGCTTGCGTTGCGCCGGACCGGTCCTGCGTGACCGGCCTCGAGCCATCTTGCGCCGTTGCGGCGAGTCTGACAAATAACTTGAGTGCGATCAACTCAACTTTGCGACACTCCGACAACGAGCGCCCACCCGGCTTTGTTCCCGGGCCACGACAACCCCGCAGCAGCAGCAGTACCGCGCTCGACGTCCGGTCCCACATTTGTTGGGTCCGACAGCCAGCAGCAGGTACGCCGGTCCCTAATCCACATTTGTGGGATCGGGACGTCTGAAACGCCAAACCCGACGTCCCGCGCCAACATTTGTGGAGTTAGGGCGCGCCTGGCTGGCTTGACTGGCTTGCCTGGGGACCTTGACTTGTGACATGGCCCGGATCACGGCCGCACTGGCAACCCTGACGACCCTGTTGGCCCTGCTGGGCCTCGCCGCGTGCTCGTCGGACACTGGGGACGCGTCGCCGCAGTCCCCCCGGCCGACCGGGGCCTCGCTCCCGACGACCTCGCCAACCCTCTCCCCGACCCCGGCCCGCCCCTCGGTCACCACTGACCCTGCAGCCGATCCCGACCTCGTCCGACCGCGGACGGCGATGGCCGCGGTGCAACACCTTGCCGGCCAGGTAGGTCCCCGTCCCGGGACCTCGCCCGCCTACTTCCGGGCCGCCGCGTGGGTCGAACAGCGGTTGTCCACCCTCGGCTGGGAGGTCCGGCGTCGGCCGTTCCAGACCCCCGCCGGGGTCTCCTGGGGCGTTCCGGTGCGCGGTGGTCGGTCGGTCAACCTGGTCGCCACCCGCAACGACGTACGTCCCGGAAGACCATGGCTCGTCGTCGGGGCGCACCTTGACACGGTCCCGCAGGCCCCCGGAGCCGAGGACAACGCCTCCGGGATCGGGGTCCTGCTGGCAGTCGCCGAGGCGGTCGCAGGCCACCGCACGAGGCTGCCGGTGGCGTTGGTCGCGTTCGGCTCCGAGGAGCCCCGAGGGCCGAGCGATGACGACCACCACTACGGCTCCCGAGCGTTCGTGGCGGACCTCTCGACTGTCGAGAGACGCTCGCTGAGCGGGATGGTCTCGCTGGACCGCGTGGGTGTCGGGCGGGTGGTACCGGTCAGCAGCGCGGGCGAGCCGGACGCGATGCGGGCACAGCTGTTGGCCGCGGCCCGGCGCGCCGGCGTACCGACCGATGCGATGACCGACAACCGGGCCAGCGACCACTGGTCCTTCGTGCGCGCCGGGCTGCCGGGAGTACGGCTCGGCAGCACGCCGTACGCCGGCTACCACTCGGCAGGCGACGTGCCGGCCGTGGTCGAGCGGGCCCAGCTGGAGCGAGTGGCTCGGACCGTGGTGAGCTGGCTCGCCCCGCGGTGATCCGTCGGCTCGACCGCGGCTCAGCCTTGCGTCGAGCAGCGAGCGCCAGCGAGCGGTCAGTCGAGACGAGCGGCGTACGGGCCCGTGCTGTGCGACCACACGTCCGCGAGGATCCCTGCTCCTGCTGCACCGCGGACCCTCATTGGCGCGAAGGTCGTCGGGTCCATCCGATAGGGCACGAGGCGGACCGCCTTGAGCTCCGCGGCCCAGAACGTCGCCTCCAGGATCACCCCCTCCATCGTCTGCTCCATGAAGTCCATGTCGAAGACGAAGTTGCCCAGCGAGTGCAGCAGCGGCACCCTCCCGACGGCGCCGACCCCCTGCACCCAGTGCGGATGACCACCCACGACGAGGTCCGCACCAGCGGCCACCAGCGCACGTCCTACGCGCCGCTGGATGGGTTCAGCGACATGCGTGTACTGCGTGCCCCAGTGCGGCAGCGCCACCACGACGTCGGCTCGGCGGGCTGTCCGGCGTACGACACGGAGCACGTGATCGAGGTCTGCCTGTACCAGGGGTCCGGTCCTGGGGGGCATCCGGATCGAGAGCGCTCCTGGACTCGCCACACCCGCCCTCGGTGTCTCGCCGATGGCGTTGAAACCGACGAACCCGAACCGCACACCACCACGCTCGAGGATCGCCGGCCGGGACGCCGAAGCGAGGTCGGTGCCCGCCCCGAACGGCACGACCCGGCCGCGGGCGAGCGTCCCGACCGTGTCGAGCAGTGCCCGCTCGCCGTAGTCGCCGGCATGGTTGTTCGCCAGCGACACCGCGTCGAAACCGGCACGGCGCAACGGACCGAGCAGCGCCGGGCTGGCTCCGAACGAGTCCCCTCCCTGGGTCGGCTCACCGCGGGTCGAGAGGGTGCTCTCCAGGTTGCCGACGGTGAGGTCGGCCCTGCGCAGCACGGCTGTCATCGGTGCGAGTGCCGCAGTCGGGTCGCGGACCCCACGGGTCAGCATCACGTCACCCACGACGAGCAGATCCTGGGCGCCGGGACGGTCTCGGACCGGGTCCACGCCGTCGACCGTGGCGGCGACAACCGTCGGCCCGACCGCATCAAGGGCTACGACGGCCAGCGTCTGCCCGTCCTTCTCGACCGCAGCGAGCGCTGCCTCGGCCGGCAGGCCACTGAGGACTCGCATCCCCCGCCACCGGGAGACGCGGCCCGACGTGAGCCTCCGGGCTTCGGCACCGGTGAGGTGCAGCGGGGGTCGGGTCGCATGACCCACAACTACGAGTGGTCGCGTCGGTGGAGGACGGGGGGAGGCGGATGGTTGGGCGGCCGTCGTACCCGAGGGTGCAGGGTCTCGGGCCGGATCTCGGGGGTCGGCTCGATCACCGGTGTCCGCGCACCCGACGAGCAATGCCGCGGCAGCGGCGAGCGCCGCGCACCCTTGAGGCCGGCGAGGTCCCGACATGAATCCACGGTACGGCGCAGGATGCGACGTCCTTCTCGTCGACCGACACCGGACTGACCGGGTAGCACCATCGTCCGGCGCCACCCCGGTGCCGCAGCGTTGAGCCATGAACCCGAACCCCCACCCGCCGCTCGCCGTACGCCGCGCCCACGGCTTGTGGCTTCTCGCTGTCCTCGCGGGCATCTACGAGACCGGGCTGGCCATCGCCGACGGCTACTCCAAGTCGGAGATCACCACCGACCAGCTGGTGGCAAACCTCTTGGTCCGCGGCGCCGTGTTCGGCCTCGCGATCTTCCTGGCGCAGCGCATGCGCGGCGGATCGAATGCGGCTCGCTGGGTCCTGACCGGCCTGCTCGGGGTGGTCGGCCTGGGCTCGCTGGTCTACGGTCCGGCCGAGTGGGTGCTCGCCGGGCACACCGCGGCGGACCTCGACTTCTCGGCGCTCGAGTGGATCTTCGCGACCAGTCGCGTGGTCCACGTCTGCGCGGTCGTCGGCGCCCTGGCCGCGATGTTCACTCCTGAGGCGAACCGCTGGTTCGCTCCGCGCACTGCCATGATCGGAGCGACATCATGAGCCAAGTGAGCCAGATGAGCTCGGAGGGAGAGGGTGCATTCGTGGACGCCCCTTCCTGGCGGCGGCAGCTCGGGCGCGACAGCGCGTACACACTCACGACCCTGCCGTTGGCCGTGCCCGCGTTCGTCCTGGTGATCACCCTGGTGGCGGCCGGCATCGGCCTCTCGGTGACCTTGATCGGGCTGCCGCTCCTGGCGCTCGGCATCATGATCGCGCGGGCCTTCGCCCACCTCGAGCGCCGGCGACTGGGCCGGCTGACGGGCGCCGCGATGGTCCACCCCGTGTACCTCACCTCTGACCCCTCCGACGGCACCATCCGCCGGCTGACCACCCCCGCGCGGGACCGACAGTCGTGGCTGGACGTCGTGTGGACCGTGGAGAGCATCCTCACAGCCACGGTCTCGTGGTCGGTCGCTGTCACCTGGTGGAGCACCGCGCTGGGCGGGACGACGTACGCCGTGTGGGAACGGTTCGTCCCGCGCGGCACCGATCCCGTCACGCTGGCCTCACTCCTCGACTTCGGCACCGGCCGGACCGCCGACGTACTGGTGATCAGCGCGATCGGCCTGGGCGCACTGGTCACGTTGCCGTTCGCGCTGCGGGCGGCCGCCCTGCTGCACTCGACGTTGGGCAGGGACCTGCTGTGCGGCCGGGCCGAGCTGCAGCAGGAGGTACGCCGCTCCGAGGCCGGGCGGGCCGCGGGCCGGGCCGCGGAGGCCGAGTCCCTGCGCAGGCTCGAGCGCGACATCCACGACGGCCCCCAACAGCGGCTGGTCCGCCTCTCGATGGACCTCGGCCGCGCCCGGTCACAGCTCGACCACGATCCCGAGCGGGCGCGCGCAACGATCGACGGGGCCCTGACCCAGGCTCGCGACACCGTCGAGGAGCTTCGCTCGCTCTCGCGCGGCATCGCTCCCCCGGTGCTGGTCGACCGGGGCATGGAGGCCGCCCTGCGCGAGGCGGTCGCCCGCTCGGTCGTCCCGACCACGCTGACCTACGACGCACCTGCCAGCCTCCCGGCGCACATCGAGAACGCGGCGTACTTCGTCGTCACCGAGTGCCTGACCAACATCGCCAAGCACAGCGAGGCGACTGCCGCACGCGTGTCGCTGGAGGTGCGTGACGACCAGGCCATCGTCACGGTGGAGGACGACGGTCGCGGCGGGGCATCCCTGCAGCCCGACGGAGGGCTCACCGGTCTGGTGCAGCGGGCCCGGGCAGTTGACGGCACCCTCGAGCTCAGCTCGCCGCTGGGCGGGCCGACAGTCGTTCGTGCGGCGCTGCCGTGCGGATAGTGGTGGCCGACGACTCGGTGCTTCTTCGCGAGGGGCTGCAGCTGCTGCTCGCGGAAGCCGGGCACGAGGTGGTCGCCGCAGTGGGCGACGGTCCCACGCTGGTGGAGGCGGCGCGCTCCCATCGGCCGGAGCTGTGCATCGTCGACGTACGGATGCCCCCCTCGCACACCGACGAGGGCCTGCGCGCGGTCGTCGAGCTGCGCGGCGAGTGGCCCGAGGCGCGGGTGATGGTGCTTTCGCAGTACGTCGAGCTCTCCTACGCCGAGGACCTCCTGGCCGATGGCAACGGCGGCATCGGATACCTGCTCAAGGACAGGGTCAGTGACATCGAGGAGTTCGTGGACTCTCTCGAACGTGTCGCCGGCGGTGGCACGGTGATCGACCCCATCGTGGTCTCCCAGCTGGTCGCCAGGCATCGCGACCCGATGGTCGCTCTCACGCCGCGCGAGATGGAGGTGCTGTCCCTGATGGCGGAGGGTCACTCCAACGCCGGCATCGCCCGCGCGATGACGATCACCGAGGGAGCTGTGGAGAAGTACTCGGCGCGGCTGTTCGCAAAACTGGGCCTGCTCCCCGACGAGACCGGGCACCGCCGGGTCCGCGCCGTACTCGCGTGGCTGCAGCGAGGCTGACCGCGCGGTGCAGGTTTCCCCGGCCGGCCGGGGAAACCTGCGCTTGTCGGCTGATGCTTCGGCCCACAACGTCCAGTATTGGCCGACAACCCCGCCCGACTCGTGCCCAGCGGCCTTGGCCAGTTCGTGCTGACCGTTCTCAAACCGCGCTGGGCGGGGCAGTCTGGACCCATGCCGACCCCCACGACCGTCGTCCTGTTCGGTGCCACCGGTGACCTCGCGCAGCGCAAGCTGCTACCCGGGTTGTTGCACCTGTTCGAGTCCGGGCTGCTGACCGACCTGCAGGTCGTCGGCACGTCCCTGGACGAGCACACCCGCGACTCCTTCGTCGAGTTCACGCGCAAGGCAGTTGCGGAGTACGGCGGTGCGGGGCCTGACCCCGAGGGCTGGCCGGAGTTCTCCAAGCGGCTGCGCTGGGCGCCAGGTGACGGCCGCGCCGAGGCGCTGCAGACCGCAGTGGCCGACGCCGAGGCCGAGTTCGGCGGGGAGGAGCCGCGCAGGTTGCACTACCTCAGCGTGCCGCCCAAGGCCGCGCTCGAAGTCGTGCACCTCCTCGACGAGGCGGGCCTCGTGGAACGCAGCCGGATCATCATGGAGAAGCCGTTCGGGACCGACCTCGACTCCGCCCGCAAGCTCAACGGCGAGCTGCACCAGGTCTTCCACGAGGAGCAGATCTTCCGGATCGACCACTTCCTCGGCAAGGAGGCCGCGCAGAACATCCTGGCCTTCCGCTTCGCCAACGGGCTCTTCGAGCCGATCTGGCACCGCAACCACATCGACCACGTCCAGATCGACGTACCCGAGGAGCTCGGCCTCGCCCAGCGCGCGAACTTCTACGAGTCGACCGGGGCCTACCGCGACATGGTCGTGACCCACCTGTTCCAGGTGCTGGCGTTCACCGCCATGGAGCCACCGACGGCGCTGGAGCCCTACGCGATCGGCGAGGAGAAGAACAAGGTCTTCCGGTCCATGCTGCCGATCGAGCCGCACGACGTCGTCCGCGGCCAGTACGTCGGCTATCGCGAGATCGAGGGCGTGGCTCCGGACTCGGAGACCGAGACGTTCATCGCCCTGAAGTGCTACGTCGACAACTGGCGGTGGGCGGGGGTGCCGTTCTACCTGCGCACCGGAAAGCGCATGGCCCAGGGTGCCCGGATCATCTCGATCGCGTTCCGGGAGCCACCGCGGTCCATGTTCCCGCCGGGTTCTGGCGTTGGCGACAACGGCCCGGACCACCTCACCTTCGACCTCGCCGACCAGTCGCGCATGTCGCTGTCCTTCTACGGCAAGCGGCCCGGGCCCGGCATGCGGTTGCAGAAGCTCTCGATGCAGTTCGCGATGCACGAGACCGGCTGGGCCGGGGCGGTGCTCGAGGCCTATGAGCGCCTCATCTACGACGCTGCCCGCGGTGACCACACCCTGTTCACCACGGCCGAGGGCATCGAGCGGCTCTGGGAGCTCTCCACCCCCCTGCTCGACAACCCGCCCGTCGTACGCCCCTATGGCGAAGGCTCCTGGGGACCCAACCAGGTCCACCAGCTGATCGCGCCGCGTGCCTGGCGGCTGCCGTTCGAGCGCGGCTGGCGCGACCCGAACATCGTGGGCTCCTGAGGGGCTCGGCCCCGGAAGGGTGACCCTGCGCCGGGGCGCCCAAACTCCACAAATGTTGGCTTGGGACGTTGGGTTTGGCGTTGCAGGCGTCCGGATCCAACAAATGTGAGTTGGGACCGGCGTAGTCGACCGGCGCCCAGCGACCGGCGTACGAACCCAACACATGTGGGATCCGAACGTTGAGCGCGCCTCCGCGGACGTCACAATCCAATAATTGTGAGGACCGGCCGCCCTGTCCCTGCCCGTGCTTTGTACGACTCCCGTTCAGCGGGCGGGGGAATAGTCTCAAGCCGGGCGGTGTAGGCACCGGTATGACTGATCTCCCGAACCTGTCCCTGAACGACGGCAACACCATCCCGCAGCTCGGCTTCGGTGTCTTCCAGGTCCCGCCGGAGGAGACCGCCCGGATCACCGGGCAGGCCTTCGAGGCCGGCTACCGGCACATCGACACGGCGCAGATGTACCGCAACGAGAAGGGCGTCGGGGAGGCGATCCGCGAGTCCGGGATCCCGCGCGACGAGCTCTTCATCACCAGCAAGCTCAACAACGGCAACCACGAGCCGGATCGGGCGCGCGCCGCCTTCGACCAGTCTCTGGCCGACCTCGGACTCGACCAGATCGACCTGTTCCTGATCCACTGGCCGCTGCCGACCCGGTACGACGGTGACTTCGTCTCCACCTGGAAGACCCTCGTGGAGTTCCAGAAGGACGGGCGCGCCCGCTCCATCGGCGTCTCGAACTTCCAGCCCGACCACCTGGCCCGGCTGGCCAAGGAGACCGACGTGGTCCCCGCGGTGAACCAGATCGAGGTGCACCCCTACCTCGGGAACGAGACCGCTCGCGCGGCCAACGAGGCTGCGGGCATCCTCACCGAGTCGTGGTCACCGATCGCCCAGGGCGCCGTCCTCGCCGACCCCGTGATCACCGGGATCGCCGACCGGCTCCGTCGTACGCCCGCCCAGGTGACCCTGCGCTGGCACGTCCAGCGTGGTGACATCGTCTTCCCGAAGTCCTCGACGCCCGCGCGGATGGCCGAGAACCTCGCGCTGTTCGACTTCGAGCTCGACGACGCGGCCATGCAGGCGATCACCGCGCTCGACCGCGGCGAGGACGGCCGCACCGGCCCGAACCCGGACACCTTCGACTGGATCCCCGACTGACCGTCTGCGTCAGCCGATTTTCACCCGTACGGCGTTGCTGCCCTCATTGGCCTGGGGGTCGTACATGCGGAACCGCTGCTCACCCGGACGGCCGGTCATGATGTAGGTCTCGTAGGTGCCGACCCTCACGGTGGCCGTCACCCCGAAGTCGCGCCAGTTGCCGTCCTCGAACCGCTGCACCTGCAGGCCGACGTTGTCGGCGCCCTTGTAGGTGCCGGTCAGGTTCACCCGCTCCATCGGCCGGGCGCTGACCGGGGAGATACTGAGCCGCATCGCGCCCGTCTTGGCGGAGTCCGGCGTCTTCGTCGGGTCGGGCTCGTCCGTCTCGTCCTCGCCGGGCACCGGTAGCGCCGTGGTGGGCAGCGGCTCGGATCTCGCAGAGGGCGAACCCAGCGGGCCGGGCGAGTCGCTCTCGTCCAGCCCCAGCACGCGCACCACGATCGTCGTACCGAGCGCGATCGCGACACCGATGACGACCACCCCGGCCAGCGCCTTGACCAGGGCACCCCGCACCTGCGCCTTCCGGTGCTCGGGGCCTTGCCATTCGTCGTTCATGTCACCCCCGGAGGTTCATTCGGCCGCGGGCTGTAGGCCCGGGAGGAGCGTACCCATGAGGTGGGCTCGCTGGTTTCACCGGCCGACCGGGGAAACCGGCGGTCGTCAGCCGAAGCATCACCCCACTACGACTCGTAGAGGCTGACAACCCCGTCCGTTTTGCATCCACACCCCTCCGAAAGCCATTTGCATCCACAGGCTCCAACAAGGATTGCCCGTGCGACGCCAGCAGCACCGACTCTCGTGCACATGCACGATCCACTTCGATCCATCTGCGACGCCCATGGAGTGTTCCTACGACGAGACGCCCTGGCGCTCGGCTACTCCGACCGGGGTCTGGCGCGGGCCGTGCGCGCCAGGGCGATCCATCGAGTTCGCCACGGCGCCTATGTCTTCGCCGACCAATGGCAGCGACTCGACGAGAAGGGGCGCCACTTGCTGCGCGCAATGGCCGTCCTCCGTACGGCGCACTCGGCGGTGGCTCTCTCGCACGTCACCGCGCTCCTCATGATGGGTGTTCCCATCTGGGACCTGCCACTCGACGACGTCCACCTGACTCGCGTCGACGGACGGGCTGGACGTCGTCACGCGGGAGTTGCTCAGCACCGGGGCCTGGTCCGCCCGGGAGATATCTGCGACTGGGGTGACGTGGCAATCACGTCTCCGGCACGAACAGCGATTGACATCACGCGGGTCGCGGACGTCGAGCACTCCCTGGTCGTCATGGACCACCTCCTGCACCTCGGGGTTGTCACCAAGCCCGAGCTCCGCGACCAGTCTCAAGCCATGAGGTTCTCTCCTGACACGCTCACCACCGACCTCGTGATTCGCTTGGCAGACGGGCGCCTGGAATCCGTGGGCGAGTCCCGCTCGAACTACATGTTCTGGCGCGGCGGGCTGCCGAAGCCGAAGCCGCAGCTCGAGATCTTCGACAGGTGGGGGGAATTGTCGCTCGAGTGGACTTCGCATGGCCCGAGTACGGCGTCTTCCTCGAGTTCGACGGCAAAAACAAGTACGAGAAGCTGCGCAAGCCGGGCGAGTCCGTGCTTGACGTCGTACTGCGGGAGAAGAAGCGCGAGGAGCTGATCTGCCGCCTCACAGGTTGGCGATGCATCAGGATCGTCTGGGCCGACCTCTACCGGCCCGAGGCGACGATCGCCTACATCCGCGACGTACTCGCTGGCGGGTCGGTGCACTGAACAAAGGGGACGAGGTTGTCGACCCATCCCGGCCGTTGTGCACCGAAGTATCGGTCGACAACGTCAGGTTTCCCCGGCCGACCGGGGAAACCGGCGCCCTTACCCGTCGGCCGGGGAGACGGGCGCGTTCGCGTCCCGCACCTCGGCAGCCGTCGGCCCGCCCACGTCCACCGGGAAGTGGCAGGCCACCTTGTGCTCACTCATTGGGCCGGTGCCGATCTGGAGGAGCCGGGGCTCCTCGGTGCGGCAGATCTCCTGAGCCTTCCAGCACCGGGTGTGGAAGCGGCAGGCCGGGGGCGGGTTGATCGGGCTGGGTACGTCGCCCTCGAGCCGGATCCGTTCGCGAGCGTGGCGCCGCTTGGTGTCGGGCACCGGCACCGCGGAGAGCATGGCCACGGTGTAGGGGTGGCGCGGGCGGTCGTAGAGGTCGTCGCGGTCGCCGATCTCCACGATCTTTCCGAGGTACATCACCGCGACCCGGTCGGACACGTGGCGTACGACGGACAGGTCGTGCGCAATCATCACGTAGGTGAGGTCGAGCTCCTCCTGGAGGTCCTCGAGCAGGTTCACCACCTGTGCCTGGATCGAGACGTCCAGTGCGGACACCGGCTCGTCGGCCACGATCAGCTTCGGCTTCAGGGCAAGGGTCCGCGCAATCCCGATGCGCTGGCGCTGGCCGCCGGAGAACTCGTGCGGGTAGCGGTTGTAGTGCTCCGGGCTCAGTCCCACCGTCTTCAGCAGGGCCTGGACGGTCTTCTTGCGGCCACCCTCGGGCTCGACGCCTTGCAGCTTGAAGGGAGCACCGACGATCTTGCCGACCGTGTGCCTCGGGTTCAGCGAGGAGTACGGGTCCTGGAAGATCATCTGGATGTCGCGTCGAAGCGGCCGCATCTTCCCGTCGGAGAGATGGGTGATGTCGTGACCTTCGAACGTGACCTTGCCCGCGGTCGGTTCGAGCAACCGGGTGATCAGGCGGGCGGTGGTGCTCTTGCCGCAGCCGGACTCGCCTACGATCGAGAACGTCTCGCCCTTGCGGACGTCGAACTCGACGCCGTCCACCGCCTGCACGGCGCTGGTGGACTTGCTCAGGAAACCGCCCTTGATCGGGAAGTGCTTGACCAGCCCCTCGACCTCGAGCAGGTTCTCCCTCGCACGATCAGGCGTTCGGGACGCATGCCGGCCCGGAGTGGCCGTGTCCGTGACAGCTGGGGTGGTGTCGGATGTCATGCGGGACCCCCTGCGGTTCGGGTGCGGAAGGAGGGCCTTGTTGGGGTGATCATCACTGAAGCCTCGGGGCGATCTCTTGCGTCCAGAAAATCTGGCGCTGGGCGGGTGTCATGTGGCAGGCGACGAAGTGCCCGTCACCACCGTCGACCAGCTCGGGTCGCTCGGTCGTGGTCAGGGACCCGACCCGCTCGGCAAAGTCGCAGCGGGGGTTGAAGGCGCACCCCTTGGGTACCTGGATCAGGCTCGGCGGGGTGCCCTTGATCGGCATCAGCCGGTCGGTCGGCGCCTTGTCGAAACGGGGCATCGAGCCCAGCAGGCCCCAGGTGTAGGGATGTTGTGGTTCGTTGAACAGCTGCTCCGCGCTGCCGTACTCCGCCGCCCGTCCGGCGTACATCACCAGGATGTCGTCGGCGAGCTCGGCCACCACTCCCAGGTCGTGGGTGATGATCACGACCGCGGAGTTGAACTCCTTCTGCAGGTCCCGGATCAGGTCCAGGATCTGCGCCTGCACGGTCACGTCGAGCGCCGTTGTGGGTTCGTCGGCGATCAGCAGGTCGGGGTCGCAGGAGAGCGACATGGCGATCATTGCGCGCTGGCGCATACCTCCGGAGAACTGGTGGGGGTACGCGTCCACACGCTGGCTCGGCTCAGGAATTCCCACCCGGTCCAGCATGTCGATGGCGTGGTTGCGCGCGGCCTGCTTCGAGACGTTGTTGTGGATCCGGTACGCCTCGATGATCTGGTTGCCCACCGTGTAGAAGGGGTGCATCGAGGAGAGCGGGTCCTGGAAGATCATCGCCATGTTCTTGCCACGGAGGTGGCGGATGGTCTCCTTGTCGGCACCCACCAGCTCCTGCCCACCGAGCCTGATCGATCCGGAGATGCGGGCGTTGGACGCTGTGTGCAAGCCCATGATCGCCATGCTGGTCACCGACTTGCCGGAGCCCGACTCCCCCACGATGCCGAGGGTCTGGCCCCGGTCGAGGTGGAAGGAGAGGCCGTCCACGGACTTCACCACACCGTCGTCGGTGGTGAAGTGCACCTGCAGGTCCTCCACCTCCAGGTGGTGGCCGCCTCCTTGACGAGGGGCTGTGCTGGGTTCGTCGGTCACGGTCGTCATTTGCTCCGCACTCTCGGGTCGATGACGGCGTACAGCAAGTCCACGATCAGGTTGCACACTGCGACGAACACCGCCGTGATGAGTACCACCGCGAGTACCTGCGGAAGGTCGTTGTTCTTGGTGCCGTCGATGGCCAGCGCGCCCAGGCCAGGGAGGCCGAACACGGTCTCGGTGAGCACTGCACCTCCGATCAGCAGGCCGAAGTCGAGGCCGAAAATGGTCACGATCGGGGTCAGTGCAGCTCTCAGACCGTGCTTGACGACGACTTGCTTCTCCTTAAGGCCCTTTGCCCGGGCAGTGCGGATGTAGTCCTCGCCCATGGTCTCGAGCATGCCCGCCCGGGTAAGACGTGCATACTGCGCGGAGAAGAGCAGCGCCAACGTGATCCACGGCAACAGCAGGCCGTACGCCCACTTCGCAGGGTTGTCGGACAGGTTGACGTAGGACCCTCCAGGGGGCGTCCAGCCGAGCTGATAGCTGAAGATCGTCAGCGACATCACGCCGGTCCAGAAGATCGGGAGCGAGACGCCGGCAAGCGCCAGGGTCATTGCCGCGCGGTCGAAGGGCGACCCGCGCTTCAGGGCAGAGATCACCCCGATGGCGATGCCAAAGGTCAACCAAAGCACCGCGGCTCCGGTGGCGAGCGAGAGAGTCACCGGGAACCGCCGCTGTATCTCGGGCAGCACCGGGTCCTTGTTGCGGAAGGAGTAGCCCAGGCAGGGCCTCGGGCACTTCTCGACGCCCGACCCGAGGTCGTACTCGGTGCCGTTGACGACTCCGGTCAGCCAGTTCCAGTACTGCACCGGCACCGGGTCGTAGAAGCCCAGCCGTTCAGCTGTCTGCTCGACGGTCGCGTTCGACGCCGTACGACCGACGTAACGAGTCGCAAGGGTCTCCGGGCTGGCGCCGGCCAACCGCGGCATCAGGTAGAAGATCGCGAACACGATCATCGTGATCACGAGGACGAGCCCGACTGCGGCGACCAGGCGCCTGATGATGTAACTGACCAAGATCTCGGCTGGGTGGCCGGCCCCGTCCAGGAACTCGTCCTGGGGCGGGACCGGCCACCGTCGCCTTCACCTACCTTCGGTGTGTTGAGGCGGAGTGAGAGCTACTGCTTAACACCCATGTCGACGTAGTCGTAGTAGCCGAACGCTTCGTTCACGTACACATTGGTGGTGTTCTTCGAGCGCAACAGCACCGCCTTGGCGTAGACGCCCGGGTAGATGACTGCCTCCTCCATCACCCGCTTGTCGATCGCGGCCCACGCCTCGTTGCGCTTGGCCTCGTCCAGCTCGACCCTGGCGGTGTCCAGCAACTTGTCGACATCGGGGATGCGGACCGACGTGTTCGACGACCCGCCGGTCTCCCGGATGACCCGGCTGTCCACGATCTGCGAGAGGAACCCGAACCCGTCGTTCCAGTCCGCGCCCCAACCGTTGGCGCACATCCCGATGCCGTTCTTCACGACGTAGGACGGGAGTCCACAGGTGCCGGAGAAGTAGTCACCTGACGGCAGCGCCTTCGGGCTCACCTTGATGCCAACCTTGCCCAGAGCCTCCTGGAACGCCTCGGCAGTCGCCTTCTCCTTGGGACGGTCGTCGCGGTAGGCCATGGTCGTCTCGAAGCCATCGGGCTGACCACATGCCTCCAGCGCCTCCTTGGCCTTGTCCGCCTGGCCGTTGACGTTCTTCGCCTGCCCATAGAGGTCGAACTCCTCGTAGCCGGGGATCATCGGCGGCAGGACCGTGGTGGCGATCTCACCACCGGCGAACTTCCCACCGTAGGCGTTCTGGTAGGACGTCGGGCTCATCGCGTACATGACCGCCTTGCGGCAGTCGATGTTGTCGAAGGGCTTCACGGTCGGGTTGATCGAGGTGTACCAGAGCCTCGCGAGGACCGGGTTGTCCGCGCGTGCCTGTAGCGACTTGCTCTGCAGCACCTTCGTGAGCGCCGCCGGTTGCACACCGGTTCCGGCAATGTCCACGTCGAGCGTGCCGGCCTCGATCTGGTTGTCCACGTCGTCGGGTGCCATGTTCAGCTTGACGGTCATCTCGTCAGGCAGCGCCGCGCGGTTGGGGTCCGTGGCGGCGTCCCAGTTGGGGTTGCGCACCAGGGTGAACCCGGTCGTCGGGTTGAAGTTGCCCTTGAACATGTACGGCCCGGTGGAGAGCACGTGGGTCTTGTACTTCGCCCCCGTGTCCTTGGCCTCCGGCACCGGAGCTGTTGCCGGCAGCTGTGCAAGGTAGTCGAACCCGGCGAACGGCTCCTTGAGGTGGAATACGATCGTGTACTTGTCCGGGGTCTCGATCGCCGAGTCCGTGTTCATGTTCTTGGTGCGGTACGGGCCGTCGTAGCCCTCGGGCAGCGCGAGGTTGTCCTCGAAGTACGTGTACCCGTTCGGGAACGTCTTCTTGTCGGTGTTGCGCAGCACTGCGTGCTTGATGTCCGCGGACGTGACCTCGGTGCCGTCCTCGTACTTGATGCCCTGCTGGATCGAGTAGGTCCACGTCTTGCCGCCGTCGCTGGACTTGCCGAGGTCGGTCGCCAGGTCGGGGACCAGCTCGAGGCCAGCAGCTCCGGGCTCGGTCTTGAACATCACCAGCGAGCGTGCGTAGTTGCGCAGCATGTCCCAGGAGTAGCCGTAGTAGGTCTCGCCCGGGTCGACCGTGTCGCCCCACTCACCCGCAAGACCGAACTTGAGGGTGCCGCCCTTCGCATCGGACTCATCGACGATCTTGCCGATGGCGGTGTTACTGAGCTTGGGCTCGCCTTCGCCTCCGCCGCCTTCTCCGTCACCTGAGCCACAGGCACTTAGCCCGAGGGCCGCTACGGCGACCAAGGCCACCGCTGCTCTCTTACGCGTGATGCGCATCTGTCTACCTTCCTAATCGTCCGCCCTGATTGGACAGGTCACGGCTGGTTGCCCGGTTGGACTTCTTGGGTCACCGGCTCCTGGGATCGAACGCGTCGCGCAGCCCGTCCCCGAAGAGATTGAAGGCCAGCACCGTGACGAAGATCGCCAGGCCGGGCCAGAACATGAAGTGCGGCACCGTGTAGAAGCTTGTGGCCTCGGCGAGCATGCCGCCCCAGGTCGCGGTCGGTGCCGGCACACCGACTCCGAGGAAGGACAGGGCCGCCTCGAAGAGGATGTTGGTCGGGATGATCAGGGTCGAGTAGACGAGGATCGGCGCCATCAGGTTCGGCAACAGCTCGGTGAACAAGATGTAGGGACGGCGCGCCCCCAGGCTTCGCGCCGCCTCGACGTACTCCCGTTCGCGCAGCGAGATCGTCTGACCCCGCACGATCCGTCCGATGTAGGGCCAGTTGAAGAACCCGATGACGAAGACCAGCATGCCCAGCCGGAGCGGCAGGCCGGAGAACCCGAACGCCTTGTCGGGAAAGACACCGCCGAGCGCGATCGCGAAGACCAGGAGCGGGAAGGCGAGGAACATGTCCATGATCCGGCTCAGTACCGCGTCGATCCAGCCACCGAAGAAGCCGGCGATGATGCCGACTGTGGTCCCGATCGCGACCGAGAGCATCGTCGCCAGGATTGCAATCAGCAACGAGATGCGGGCGCCGTAGACGACGCGGCTGAAGATGTCCCGGCCGTTGACCGTCTCGAGGCCCATCGGGTGCTCCCAGCTCATGCCGCCGAAGCTGCCGGCCGGGATGTTCGGGATGAACTCGCTCAGCAGGTCCTGGTGGAACTCGTTGGGAGGACCACCGGTGATCTTGACGATCAGCGGGGCAAAGATCGCGACCAGGATGATGAAGATGATGAACACGCCGCCTGACAGCGCGACCTTGTCCCGCCTCAGGCGGCCCCAGGCGATCTGGCTGAGGGAGCGGCCTTCGATCTGCTTCTCCCCGACGAGCACGGACTCGGGTTCCGCATGCGTTGCGCTCGGGTCCTCCAACGTGCTCAGGGCGGCCTCCCAGGTTCGCTGTGGGTACGGAAATCACGGCCGCCGGGTGAGGTGGCCGCCCTTAACTTGGTCCTGCCGCCACGGTGGGTCAAGTTGAAGTGCCCCCTGTTGCCGAATCGTGACCGCGCTCACGCTGCCGCGGCCCCACTGGCCGGTTCGCTCGCCCGGCCCCGGAGGCGACCAAGATGACACGGTCTGCGTCCCGGAGTTGGTGGTAGATACCACCGAGCTCCTCCCGGAACGTCATACGAACTGGCGGGCATGGCGACCAGTTCGTATGACGTCCCGGGCGACCGTCCCGCCGGCTTCCCCCTAGATGAGACGCGCGGTAAGGCAGTGGGTCAGCGGCGGGAGGCGCGGAGGGCGCGGAGGCCCCAGGAGCCGAGCACGGCGGCGATCACGAGGTTGACGACGATCAGCACCCCGTGCGCGACGAAGTAGCCGGTGGGGCGGTGCTCCTCGGTCTGCACCAGTGCCTTGGTGAACTGGGCGTAGGTGAGGACGTTCCAGACGGCGATGGCGAGCAGGACGAGGGCGTGCTTGCGTTCGAGCTTCACCGGTCGAGGGTACGGCCGGCCGGAACTCCACAAATGTGGGGTTGTGACGTCGAGCTGCGGTCCCAGAACGTCGAACGCCAACATTTGTGGGGTTCGGGCGCTGGATAGTCCCGAACGTTCGGCGCCTGATTCCGCGGTATGGGGTGCCGTTTGATCGGTTCTACCCGGTTTCGGGGTCAGCGGTCACCGGACTGCGGGGTCAGACGGTCAGTCGAGGAGTCCGGCGCGCCGCGCGAGGGCCGCGGCCTCGGTGCGGCTGGCGGCCCCGAGCTTGGACATCACGTTGGATACGTGCACGCTGACCGTCTTGCCGGAGATGAACAGCTGCTTGCCGATCTCGGCGTTGCTTCTCCCGGTCGCCACCAGGGCGAGGATCTCGTTCTCGCGCGGGGTGAGTACGCCGACGTCGACCCCTGACCGCGTTTCGCCGAGCTCCTCGAGGAGTGGCGTTGCGCCCAGACGGGTGGCCACGTCGCGGGCCGCTCTGGCCTCCTTCTGGCTCTCGTCAGTCTCACCCGAGGCGCGGAGTACGGCGGCCAGGCGGGTGCGCGCCCGTGCCTCTTCGAGGAGATGGCCGAGCTCGGCGAAGAGCGCGGCGGTCTCGCGCCATCGGGTGACCATCTCGGCCAGGTCGACGCGGGACCCGAGGAGCCAGTCGAGCCGGAGCACCTCCGCTCGCAGGCGGGCCTCCCAGGCCCGGCCCTCGATCGCGAACGGCCGATCGTCCCTGCGGGCGAGGACCACCCGCGCGGCGTCGTCACGCAGGCGGCTGGCCGTGGCCCGGACCTCGTCGCGGCCGGCGGTGGGTGTGCGTGGTGCCTCGTCAGCCAGGGCAGCGAGCGCCAGCGTGGCCAGGCGCAGCCGGGCACCGAAGTTCTCGTCCCACAACGGGGTGATGACGGCGCAGATGTCGTCGTACATCGCCAGTGCGTCGGCTGCACCGTCACGAATCGACAACAGCTCGATCGCCGCGCCGCCCCCGACCACGGCGATCATTCCCTCCCGGTGCCACCGATCGCGCAGGGCCGGCACCCGTGCCAGGGCCGAGACCTCGCCGCGACCGGCGGCCACCAGCAGGGCGACCGCCTCGAGCATCGCTCGCGGCGTGGGTGGCGGGTCCTCCGCGCTGTGGTCGGCGAGGGTCAGGGCCAGGTCCCAGTCGCCACGCATGTAGGCCATCACCCCGGCCTGCATCCGACCGCTGATGCCGTGGATGGTCCAGGGCCGCCCGAGCTCACGAGCCAGTCTGGCTGCCTCCAGGAAGGCTTCCTGCGCCTGGGCCAGGGCACCGTAGTCGTACTCGAGCCCACCGGTGCGCGAGTGCCCGCGCATCTCGCTGAACCTGTCGTTGCGGGCGCGGGCGTCCTCGATGATCCGTTTCAGCTCGGCACGGCTGCCCTCCCCGAAGTCGAGATGCTGGCTGAGCCAGGTGAGCGTCACCCCGACCTCGGCCGCGAGCCGTGGCAGCTGGAGCCTGTCGGCCAGCTCGAGGGCCTCGTCCGCCGCGCTGCGCGCGTCGTCGAACCGGGTGTCCCAGACCAGCGCGTGGGCGTGCATGGACAGGATCCGCGCACGCAGGTGGGTCTCCTCAGGACCGACGAGCTCGAGTGCCTCCGCGGTCAGCAGGCTGGCTCGGTCGTCGGTCTCGGTCGATCGCAGAGCCTCGACGCGCGCAAGCAGCAGGCGTGCCTTCGAGATGGGCGGAGTGTCGCCGGGGAGCCGGGAGAGATGTGAGTCGATGAGCGAAAGCGCCGTCTCCGGGCGGCCCGCGCTGCACAGCGCGTCGACCGTCCGCGCCACGAGCTCGGACTCGTCCGGCGGGTCATCGAGCTGGCACGCCGCGCGCTCGTAGATCTCCAGCGCCTTCGTGAAGTGGCGGGCCGCCTCGTCCGGGCCGCCCGCGGCCAGGGCCTGGTCGCCCGCATCCACACTCGCCTGCAGGGCGGTGGGCAGGTCGTGCGAGGCCAGCGCATGCCGGGCCAGGTCCGCGGATCCGTGCTTGCCGTGGAGCTCGCGCACCGCCGCGGCGTACGACGTGTGCAGCCGCATCCGCTCGCCGGGCAGCAGGTCGTCGTACACCGCCTCACCGAGGAGGGCATGCCGGAAGGCGTACTCGTCGTCACCCGTCCGCACCAGGACGTTCGCGTCGATCGCCGCGCGCAAGGCGATGTCGAGCTCGTCCTCGGTCATCGGGGCCACCGCGGCCAGCAGGTCGTGCGAGACCCGTTGACCGGCTGCGGAGGCCACGCGTACTGCGTCGCGCGCGCTCTCCTCGAGACGGTCAAGCCGGACGAGCAACAGGTCGGCCAGGTCTTCGGGCAGGCTCCAGCCGCCTCCGAGGAACGCCGCGACCAGCTCCTCGACGTAGAACGCGTTGCCTTGCGACCGCTGCACGATCCGGGCGATGTCCTCGTCGTAGCGGGCGCCGAGGGTCTCCCCCTGGCTGCTGATCAGCAGCTCGACCATTCCCCGGACGACTCCGGGCGCGAGCGGATCGAGCTGGATGCGTTCGACTCCGGGAAGCCGCACCCACTCCGCGACACGTTGCCGCAGTGGGTGTCGCCGGTGCATCTCGTCCGAGCGGAAGGTCACCACCAGCAGGAAGCGGCCCTGCAGACGCCGGGACAGCAGGAAGCTGATCAGGTCACGGGTGCTCGCGTCGGCCCAGTGGGCGTCCTCGACCACCATGACGACTGGCCGGTCGGTAGCGAGCTGCTCGACGAGCGAGTAGACGGCCTCGAAGACCTCGGCACGGTCGAGCCCCTCCGAGTGCGCGTCGTCTGGCACCTGGTGGAGCAGGCGGGTCAACGCGGGATGCGTCAGCGCCGGAGCTTCTCCGGGCGCATCTCCGGGCGCATCTCCGGGCGCATCTCCGGGCCCCTCTCCCTGGCCCACCTGACCGAGCATCTCGGCGAATGGCAGGTACGGCATCGACGTCTCACCGAAGTCCAGACAGTGTCCGATGAGGCGGTGCCAACCCTGCGCGGCCAGACGGTCCAGGGCCTCGGTCAGCAGTCGGGTCTTGCCCACTCCGGCGTCGCCGGACAGGAGCACCATCCGGGTCCCGTCGGCACCGCTGGCGGTCCGGAGCAGGTCCGAGAGCTCCGCCGCCCGGCCAACGATGCTCTCGGTCCTGCACCGGTCAATCCGCACATCGGTAATCATCGCGCAATGGCTGCCGCCTTGCGCCACCACCTGCGGTTCGGCACCGTCTCGGTGCCGTGCCCGGCTGGGCGGCGGCGACCCTGGATCCGCGCTACCCGGTCGTGCATCTCCTGGAACATGTAGTCCTCGTTGAGGGCGTTGTACATGTTGCTCATCTCCTTGGCTTGATCGATGAGTTGATCTCATCCCTAAGGCGCACACCGGGACATCGGCAGTTGCCTTAGACGTGGCCCTGAGGTGCCTCAGATCCTCGCGAAAGCGGGGTTCTGAGGCGGTGCATACGTGGTATACATACCGAGTATGTACCGGACACAGGCCGAGGAGCACACATGTCGGTGAAGCAGGCGCTGCTGGCGCTGCTCGAAGAGGGGCCGATGTACGGCTACCAGCTCCGGGCCGAGTTCGAGCAGCGCACGGGGGCCACCTGGCCGCTCAACGTGGGGCAGGTCTACACGACCCTCGCCCGGCTCGAGCGTGACGGGCTCGTCGTGGGCGAGGGTGCCGACGCCCAGGGCCACGTGATGTATCGCGTGACCGACCCGGGACGCGAAGAGGTCGCCGCCTGGTTCACCACCCCGGTCGCGCGCACCCAGCCGCCGCGCGACGAGCTGGCGATCAAGCTTGCGCTGGCCGTCACGGTCTCAGGCGTCGATGTCGGCCGCCTGATCCAGCAGCAGCGCGCCGCGACGATGGCGTCGCTCCAGGACTACACCCGCCTCAAGCGAGGGGGGACGACCGGTACGCATGCGCCTGCCGACCTGGCCTGGACCTTGGTGCTCGACTCCCTGGTCTTCGCCGCCGAGGCCGAGATCCGCTGGCTGGACCACTGCGAGTCCCGCCTGCGCCGAGCCGCCGCAGAACGCCGCGGCACCGTTGAAGGCCGCGCCGATACCCCCGTCACACCGGACCAGGAGAGAACCCGATGAACGCCGTGCTGCACCTGGACGAGGTTTCGCGCATCCACGGTGAAGGGGCGACCAGCGTCCATGCCCTGCGCTCGGTCACGTTCAGCGCCCACGCGGGCGAGCTGGTCGCTGTGATGGGGCCCTCGGGATCCGGCAAGTCCACGTTGCTCACGCTCGCCGGCGGGCTCGACCAGCCCACGTCGGGCACGGTCTCGATCGAAGGGGTGGACCTCGGCAGCCTGGGCAACAAGGGCCGCGCCCGGATGCGGCGTACAGCAGTGGGCTATGTCTTCCAGGACTTCAACCTCATCCCCGCCCTGACCGCGGCGGAGAACGTATCCCTGCCGCACGAGCTCGACGGCGCAAGCGGATCGGCTGCGAGGGCGGCTGCCCTGGTGGCGCTGGAGGAGGTCGGGATCGGCGACCTCGCCAACCGGTTCCCCGACGACATGTCCGGTGGTCAGCAGCAGCGAGTGGCCATTGCCCGCGCCATCGTCGGTGAGCGGCGCCTGATCCTGGCCGACGAGCCGACCGGCGCGCTCGACACCGAGACCGGGGAGGACATCCTGCGCCTGCTCCGCTCCCGGTGCGACGCCGGGGCTGCCGGTGTCCTCGTCACCCATGAGGCGAGGCACGCGGCCTGGGCCGACCGGGTCGTCTTCCTCCGGGATGGGGTAGTCGTCGACGAGTCCAGCCCGATCGGCGCCGAGGGACTGCTTCCGCGAGGTGCAGCGCTGTGACCCAGCCGCCCCAGTCCCGAACCAAGTCTGGACGCGGGGGGTTCGGCTCCTTGAGGGGCTGGGCGGTGCCGTTACGGATGGCACGCCGCGACGCCATGCGGTACCGCGGTCGCAGCATCCTCGTCCTCGTGATGATCGCCCTGCCCGTACTCGCGGTGACGGCGGCCGATGTCGTGATGCACACGGCGGACGTCCGTGGCCGCGAGTCCATCGACCGGCGCATGGGCTCCGCGGCCGCAATGGTCAGCGTCCAGGACGGCTCCGGGCCGGTCCTGCAGGGGCCCGACCCGAACGAGAGCATGATGACCGCCGGTGGCACGGCGCCGATGCCAACGGCCGCCGAGGTGACAGAGATCCTGGGGGGCGATGCCCGGCTGGTCGAGCGGCGCGAGGGTGTTGTCCGCGTGGTCTCCGACGAGGGCGTGGCCACCGCGGAGGGCACCGAGCTCGACCTCCGCGACTCCGTGGCCTCCGGGTTGTTCGACCTGACCAAGGGGCGGCTGCCTCGGTCCGTTGACGAGGTCGTCGTCAACCAGGCGCTCGCGGACAAGGGGTACGCCGTCGGTGACCGGCTCGAGCTCGCGGACGACGGCAAGCGCGCACCGGTGGTCGTGGGCATCGCTGAGTCCACGACCCTGCGCGACCAACCGATCGTCGCGGGCCAGCTGGACAGCATCGGTCTGAGCTCGGAAGGGACCATGACCTGGCTCGTCGAGCGTGCGGCGGTGACCTGGGACGACGTACGGCGGCTCAACGCGGGGGGAGCCACCGTGCTGTCGAGGGCAGTAGTGCTCGACCCACCGCCCACCTCGGAGATCCCGGAGGAGGTGCGCTCCCAGGGCGGCGGGATGGACCAGACGACGCTTGCCGTGGCCCTCCTCGTGGTGGTGATGGCGCTCATCGAGGTGGTCCTGCTGGCCGGGCCCGCGTTCGCCGTAGGGGCGCGCCGGCAGGCGCGCAGCCTCGCCCTGCTTGCTGCCACCGGCGCGACTCCGCCGCAGACGCGGCACGTCGTGCTCGCCAGTGCCCTCGTCCTCGGCGTGACGGCGGCGTTGCTCGGTGTCGCCGTGGGCATCGGGCTCGCGTTCCTGGTCCTTCCGTGGGTCCAGAGCATCTCGGGCGAGTGGTTCGGCTCGTTCCAGGTCCCGTGGCTGCACCTGGTGGCGGTCGTCGTGTTCGGTGTCGCGAGCGCGTTGCTCGCTGCGGTCGTCCCGGCGGGAATCGCCTCGCGGCAAGACGTCGTCGCTGTGCTGGCCGGGCGCAGGGGCGACCGGGCGCCATCGGTTCGCTCGCCCCTCGTCGGAGCCGTGTTGATGGGGCTCGGCGTGGCGGGTGCGGTCGTGGGAACGAGGGCGCCCTCCGGTGAGCTCTTCATCGCGGGATCGGCAATCGTCTCCGTCCTGGGCATGATCCTGCTCATTCCGGTGCTGCTCGTCGGGCTTTCGCGGGTCTCTGGTCGGTTGCCACTGACCCTGCGGTACGCCGTACGGGACGCGGCGCGGCACCGGACCCGGACCGTCCCCGCGGTGGCCGCGGTGGCCGCGACCGTCGCCGGCGTCGTGGCCCTGGGCATCAGTACCTCAAGCGACGCCCACCAGAACGAGGCGACGTACGAGCCGGCGTTGACCGCTGGGGCCGGCGCTTTGACCAGCTACGGCGCCACCCCGAACTGGCCGGCGTACCGCGCTCTCGTGGCGCGAGAAGTACCGAACGCCACCCTGACTGACGTGCATGGGATGCCGTCCACCGCCAGGGATGGCTCCTCCACGATTGTCCAGCTCATGCTGCCGGGCGCCCAGGCACAGCTGCTCCCGAACTACGGGACGACGCTCGGCTCGGACGTCCTGGTCAGCGACGGCCCGCTGCCTCCCGGCCTGGTCGGGGTTTCGGCCGACGACCGGGCGCGGGCCACTGCGGCCCTGCGAGCCAAGGGCCTGGTCGCGTTCACCACCTCGGCGGTCCCTGCCGGGAGCGACCAGATCCTGGTGAACGTGCAGAGCTACGACGAGGACGGCGACGGCTCCCCGTCCAGGGAGCGGGATGTCACCGTCCCGGCCACGATCATCCGTCTGGAGGGGGTCTCCGCGACAGGACCTCAGGCCATCGCGTCCAGCGCGGCTGCCAGGTCCATCGGCATCCCGGTCGGACAGGTTGGCCTGGTCGTGAGCGGAGCCGACATCTCCAAGGCCGACGAGGAGACGATCCTCGAGGGCGTGGCTGCGGTCTCCGCGGACGGATCGTTCATGGTCGAGCGCGGCTACCAGGCAGAGGACGAGACCCGCATCATCCAGCTGATCCTCGCGGGTCTGGGCGCGATCCTGATGCTCGGTGGCACGCTCACCGCCACCTTCCTCGCCCTCTCGGACGCCCGGCCCGACCTGGCCACGCTCTCGGCGGTGGGCGCGTCACCGCGTACCCGTCGCGGGGTGGCGGCGGCGTACGCACTCGTCGTGGGGGTGGTGGGCGCAGCACTGGGGGCGGTGGTCGGCTTCATCCCGGGCATTGCCGTTGCCTTCCCGCTGACCAAGGACACCGGCGCCGTCACCGTGGGTTCGGGGGCAGCGACGGCCCCAACTGGCCCCGCCGGTCCCTTCATCGATGTGCCGTGGTTGCTGGTCCTCGGGCTGGTCGTGCTGCTGCCGCTCGTCACTGCGGCCGTCGTCGGAATGACGGCGCGTTCACGCCTGCCGCTGGTGGCTCGCCTGGACTGACTTCTCAAAGTCAGAGCTGGGTGATGGAGAGCAGCTCGAAGACCGGCAACGGGCTCAGCCGCTCGATGCCGCAGGTCAGCTGCGCCTCACCCCTCTCGAGCTTGCGGACCGTCACCGCCCACTCGACGCCGTTGCGCTCGAACACGCTCATGGGTCCTCGCCGACGCAAGAGCCGCACCGCGTCGAGGCGATCCTCCTCGAGGTGGCGGCGGAGCGCGATCTCGGCGTACTGCACCGGCATCGGGTACGACGACCGGCCGCGCAGGCGCTCGATGTCCACCCGGCCCTGCTCGTGCATGAAGGCAACCTGGCTAGCGGTTCCGGGATCCATGCGGCCGTAGTAGAGCCCCTGCGGCAGGACGACCATGTTGGCCGCGAACCGGTCGCCGCCCATGTGGGAGATCTCCCAGGTCTCCGCCGGGTGCGAGGCGGTGAGCGCGGCGGCAACGGGCCGACCTTTCTCGGCGCAGCAGGCGTCGTGCCGCCCGTGCGTACAGACCCCGAACAACGGTCCCTCGATCCGGGGCCAGTCAGGTGCCTCGCCATTGGCGATGGCGTCGAGATCGAGCGCAGTCAGCTCTTCGGGATCCTCGTAGGAGGACATGAGCAGCAGGCCGAGAGCAGGAAGAGCGACGAACACTCGGTACTGCGGCGTGCGGTGGGCCCGGTGGTGGCGCCGTGCCAGCAGGACCTTGATGTTCTTGTGCGTCGTCAGGTGCGCCTTCACCGAGTCCGGCAGCCGGCTGTCACGCGGAGCGCTGGCACCCCAGGGGCCGTGGTGCTCGACCAGGAGGAACGCCGTCACATGGGTGGCGGTCCCGGCCAGGTCCTCGAGGCGCCGTTCGGCGGCCGCGGAGCAGCGGAACTCGCCACCGGCCGCACCACCCGTCGTCCCGCCTGTCATCGCACCTGTCATCCCAGCTGTCATCCCGGTCAGCGGACGACCTCGAGAAGACCCTCACGGATCAGGCGTCGGGACAGCACCAGCGCGGACTCCGGGTCGAGGCCCAGATCCTCCGGGGTGAACACCTCCAGGCTGCGTGCTCTCTCGACAGCCTCGGTGATCCGCGCGGGTACGGTCAGTCGCCGGTCACCCAGGAACAAGTGCAGCCGTTCTCCGTCGGGACGGATGACGCAGGGCTTGCCGGGGCGGCGCCGAAGCGCGGTGTCGGCGGTCACGCGGTCGAGATGCATCCGGTCCACCATCCCACCACGCAGGCTGGTGCGGCGGTGCTCGAGGAAGGAGCGGGTCTGCGCGTCGGCGACCGCGGCGGCGTCAGTTCCTGACAGCGCTTCTGCGAGGGCGTGCAGGCGATCTCTGAGACCGTCGGCAAGCACTGCGGGGTCGTCGAGGTACCCAGCCGGCAGGTGGGCGTCGGCCTCGATGCCGTCCATGGCCTGACGAACTGCCCGGTCCAGCAGGGTGCGCCAGGTGAGCTGGTTGATGCCGACCGTGACGTGCAGGGAAACGG
Organism: uncultured Actinomycetota bacterium; assembly: GCA_963759525.1. GTDB lineage: Bacteria > Actinomycetota > Actinomycetes > Propionibacteriales > Nocardioidaceae > Marmoricola. The sequence continues at coordinate 120,544 of CAVWZO010000022.1, forward strand.
TGTCCTGCGCCCGCGCGGCATGCGGTGTGCCAGTGGGCAGGTACATGCTCAGACCCGGCTCGAGCAGCACCTCGCGGGCGCCGTGCTCACTCTCGCCCGGCGCGGGGTGCACCTCCCAGAGCTTGGAGCCGTGGGTCTGGAAGACGAAGACGTCGTGGGTGTCGCTGTGCACGGCAAAGCCCTGCGAACCCGGCGGGGTCAGGTAGGCGTTGGCCTGGCACGGGTGACCGAGGGCGATCTCGAGCTCGGCGATCAGCCGGGTCAGGGCCGGCCAGTATCGGTGCAGCCCCTGGAGTACGACGGTCGCACCGCCCTCGAACAGGTCGATCACCTTGCGGGAGTCGACCAACCCCGTCAATGGCTGACCCGCCAGCGTGGCGCCCTTGCGGGTGTAGTCCGACGCGGGCAGCACCGACCCGTTCCGCGCGAGACGCACCGCCGGTGTGCGGATCGCGGTCGAGGTCAGCAGGTGGTCGACGTCGTCGAAGGAGAGTAGGCCGACCAGGTCAGTCGGGTCGGCCTTGTGCAGGTGAACGTGGGACGCCCAGATCTTCTCGACGAAGTTCTGGACGTCCCCGCTCAGCAGCTCGAGCGCATCCACCTAGTGCCCCGCACCCGAAATACGTTGCAGTGGTCGCGGCCCAGGCACGCACATCGCTGCGTTCTCGTCACTCGAAGTGGCGCTGCCACGCCTTCGCTCCTCGGCCTTGCGCTGCACGCACCTGAACCACGACCACAAGCAACGACTTCGGGCGCGAGACACTAGCCGTCTGTGCCGTCGGCGTCGGTGGAGTCGCCGTCCGTGCCGTCGGCGTCCGAGGAGTCACCGTCGGTGCCATCGGCGTCGCTGCCGTCAGAGTCGGTGCCGTCGGCGTCCGTGGAGTCGCCGTCGCTGCTGTCGGTGGAGTCACCGTCAGTGCCGTCAGCGTCGCCGCCCGGGACTGCTTCTGCACCGCCTGCGGTGGTGTCCATCTCGTCGTCGCCGAGGGGCCCATCGGGAGTCGTCGTCATCTGCTGCCTCCTGTGTGATCGTCCGACGCACCGCGCGCCGTACGCCTTCTCGTTCCCGATACTGCCGAATCGAACCGGCGCACTCCAGACCGGGGTCAGGAGGCGGGCAGGACCGGGCGGCCAGCTGGCCGCCGGGACGAGTGGTAGCCCGGAGCCTTAGCCTGAATCCACCGGTGTGGCCGGCGTCGCGAGCGTCACGAGGTGGGTGTGATGGCAAGGCGCCCGGCGCGAAGGCAGACTGGGCGTCTTTCGAGCAAGCCAGCGGCCCTTGGGCCGCGTCGTGGGAGCAGAAGATCGGGGCGGGGTTGTGGGCGGCTGGTTGGGGGTCGAGGCTGGGTTCGTGGCGGTTGCGGTCGACCCCGGGACACTCTGGTGCCCTGAGCCCGTTTTCGAGCATGGTGGCGGAGGACCCCACGGGAACCGTGGATTGTTGCCGGTGAGCACGCGTAACAGACTTCAGATCTGTCAGTCCTCCCCGTGGCCGTCACCCGGTCCGCGATCTGCTGGTCCGGCCACGACTGGCCATGGGAAGGGGCCTGATCATGGAGGAACTACATCCTCGGTGCGCGGGGATCGACATCGGCAAGAAGTACGCCAAGGTCTGTGTCCGGACTCCGGGTCCGGATCGGTCCGGACGCGCGAAGGTGGACCGGGTCACCGAGGTGGTCACCACCTGGGGGTCGATGACCAGTCAGATCCTGAGCCTGCGTGAGCACCTGGTCGACCAGCAGGTCAGCTGTGTGGTGATGGAAGCGACTGGGGACTACTGGAAGCCCTACTACTACCTGCTTGAGGATCTCCCCCGGTGTCAGGTGATGCTGGTCAACGCCCGGCACGTCAAGACTGTCCCGGGCCGCAAGAGCGACGTCAACGACGCGACCTGGTTGGCCCAGCTGGGTGCACACGGACTGGTCCGGCCCTCGTTCGTGCCGCCACCGCCCATCCGGGAGCTGCGGGATCTGACCCGGACCCGGACCGCGGTCACCCGGGAACGGTCCCGGGAGATCACCCGCCTGGAGAAGCTTCTCGAGGGCGCCGGTATCAAGCTGTCCTCGGTGGTCAGCGACCTGGCCGGGGTCTCCGCACGACGGATGCTGCTGGCACTGGCCGAGGGGGAACGCGACCCCGAGCGGCTGGCCGCGCTGGCGCACTGGTCGATGCGCGGCAAGACCGGGGCCCTGATCCAGGCCCTGACAGGGCGGTTCACCGATCATCACGGCTTCCTGGTTCGCACCCACTTCGACCTGATCGACCACCACGACCAGGTCATCGCGCAGCTCACCGCCCGGATCGAGGTGATGATCGAACCCTTTCGCGGATTCCGCGACCTGATCTGCTCCATCCCCGGGATCAGCACCCGTGCCGCGGACGTGATCACCGCCGAAACCGGCGCCGACATGACCCAGTTTCCCAGCGCCGACCATCTCGCCTCCTGGGCCGGGGTCTGCCCCGGCACCAACGAGTCCGCCGGGAAGGTCAAGTCGACCAAGACCCGCCACGGCAACGCCCACCTCAAGGGAGCACTCGGAGTCGCCGCCCTGGCAGCCGGGACCCGGACGAAGAACACCTACTTCTCGGCCCGCTACCAGCGCCTCCAGAAACGACGAGGTGGCAAACGCGCCCTGGTAGCGATCCAGCACGACATTCTCACCGCCATCTGGCACATGGCCCAGACCGGCGAGCTCTACAACGATCCCGGCGCCGACTACTACATCCGCCTCGACCCCACACGCGCACGACGTCGAGCGATCGCCCAACTCCAACACCTCGGCTACGAGGTCCAACTCAGCCAAGCCAGCTAAGCCACCAGGGATCTTCGTAACAGCGTCGGCAACGCAGCCAGCGCGCCCGCATCGTGGCGCGCAGCAGGCGGAGATCGGTGGATTCAGGCTTGGCCCTCGTCGAAGGCCTTGATGACTTCCTCGTCGATCGTGTGCTTCGGGCCGGTGAACCACGTGTGGGCAGAGGTCTTCCACCAGATCGTGAGTAGCAGCAGAGCCCCCAGGGTGACGATCGGTGCGTAGTTCACGAACTTCCACGAGAAGTCGTCACTGAACGGCACCGCACCAGGCACGAACGGCATCATCAGGAACAGCGAAACCACCAGGATCTCGATGACCGCGACCAGGTTCATCCACTTGTACTTCGCGCCGTTGTTCCACGACCCGGGCTCGAACCGGTCGCCCATCCGCCAACGCAGCCAGATCGGGACAGCGAAGGCGAGGTACAAGCCGATCACCGCGATCGAGGTGACCGCGAAGAACGCCACCGGGATGATCAGCGGCGCTTCCTCGGTTCCGACGTTCACCTCGACCAGGGCCGGGAGCGTGACGACGGCGGCGCTGATGCCCACCATCACCACGGCGTTCACCGGCACCCGCTTGGGGCTGAGCTTCTTCAGGGTCTCCGATCCCGGGATGGCGCCGTCACGGCTGAATGCGAAGGTCATCCGGGACGCCGAGGTCATGCACGAGGTGGCGCAGAAGAACTGCGCCGACGCGGAGATGAACAGCACGACCGTGGCCCAGTTCGACCCGAGCGCCTCGTTGAAGATGAAGGCGACGCCGCCCGCTCCCACGCCCGCGTTGTCCGGGTTGCCGTCGTCGCCGTTCGGGACGGCGAAGACCACGCAGAGCAGCAGGATGTAGCCGCCCACCACGGAGTAGAAGATCGACTGCCAGATGCCCTTCGCCGCAGCCTTGGACGCCGACGCGGTCTCCTCGGACAGGTGGGCGCACGCGTCGAAGCCCGTGATCGTGTACTGCGTCAGCAGGAACCCGAACGGCACGATCGCGAACCAGAAGGCGAAGTTGTTCGTGCCGCCGTCGGCGAACCCCGAGTTGTTGAACCGCTCGGTGAACACGTAGCTGAACGACTGGTGCTGGTCGGGGATGAACAGCAGGATCAGCACGATCGCGGTAGCGCCGACCACGTGCCACCACACCGAGACGTTGTTCATGACGGCCATCAGGTGGCTGCTGAAGATGTTGAGCACGGCCGCGAGCACCAGCACCACCACGAAGATGAGGAAGACGCGCCTCAGCGAGTAGTCCTCGGCGTACCCGTCGGAGAAGGTGCTCAGAGTCAGGTCGATGAAGGTCGCGCACCCGTAGGAGACACCAGCAGTGACGGCGACCAGGCCGATCAGGTTCAGCCAGCCGGTGAAGAACCCGGCTGCCGGGCCACCCAGCTTCGAGGCCCACCAGTAGATGCCGCCGGAGGTGGGGTACGCCGAGACGAGCTCGGACATGGTGAACCCGATGATCAGGATGAAGACTCCGAGGATCGGCCACGACCACGAGATCGAGATCGGACCGCCGTTGTTCCAGCCCGCGCCGAAGTTGGTGAAGCAGCCGGCGAGGATCGAGATGATGGAGAACGAGATGGCGAAGTTGGAGAACCCTGACCAGCTGCGGTTCAGGTCCTGCGAGTACCCGAGCTTCGCGAGGAGTTTCTCGTCTTCGTTGAGCTGGTCATCGGTCGTAGCCATGGTGGGCCTCCTGGTTACTTCGACACGCTTGCGCATGCAACCTAGACCCGGGTCTCGGCGGAGTCCATAGGTTGAACATAAAAGGTTTGAGTCCAGACCATTGACACATTGCCGTCCGGTCCTTTAGGACTGACGGGTGATGGCCGCCGCCGAACCCGACTCCGTCCTGTCCGCGGAGGTTTTGCGTCCGGTGCGTGGCCATCACGCTTTCGAGGCGTGTGTCGGGCAGCTGGCCACACTCATCCGCCTCGGGGTCTACCCACGCGGTTCCACCCTGCCTCCGGAACGCGAACTGGCCCAGCGCCTTGCGGTTTCCCGAGCGACGTTGCGCGAGGCGATGGCCGCGATGCGGCAGGCCGGACTGGTGGAGACAACCAGAGGAAGGGGCGGCGGCACCGTCGTCACGATGCGAGCCGCCACACCGTCGGCTCGCGCAGCCTCCCGGCGTACAAATGCAACGCGCGCGGACTGGATCGACGCCCTCGACTTCCGCCGCATCGTCGAGCCTGGCGCCGCTGCGCTGGCTGCTTGCGTGGTCCTCGATGAGACACAGCGAGACCGTCTCCGGTCCGCGCACGACGCCGTCGCCGAAGCCCGTGGCCCCGCCATGCACCGTCAGGCCGACTCGCGGTTCCACCTCACCATCGCCGCCCTCAGCGGCTCCTCGCGCGTCATCGAGTCGGTCACGGCCGTGCAGTCCACGCTGCACGAGATGCTCAGCGCGATCCCCGTCCTCGACGCCAACATTTCCCACTCCAACATCCAGCACGCGAGGATCGTCCAGGCAATCCTGGGCGGCCGGGCCGATCGGGCCAGGCGGGTGATGGAGGAGCACTGCGACGACACCGCCGCCTTGCTCAGGGGCCTGCTTGGATGACACTGCTCGGATGAATACGCCACTCACGGGAGAGCAACGATGAGCACACCGAACGACCGCTACCTGACGCTGGACACGCTCCGCACGATGATCGAGGCCGATGAGGTCGACACGGTCGTGCTCGGGTTCACCGACATGCAAGGGCGGCTGCAGGGCAAGCGACTCCACGGGCGCTACTTCCTCGACGTCGCGCTCGAGGCCGGCACCGAGGGCTGCAACTACCTGCTGGCCGTCGACATCGACATGAACACCGTTGCCGGTTATGCGATCTCCTCGTGGGACCGCGGGTACGGCGACATGGAGTTCGTGCCCGACTGGGACACGCTGCGGCTCGTCACGCACCTGCCTGCGACCGCGATGGTCCAGTGCGACCTGGTCTGGATGGACCACGAACCCGTACTGCAGTCACCGCGGACGGTCCTGAAGAAGCAGCTCGACCGGGTCGCCGCGAAGGACATGGTCGCGCTCGCCGGCACGGAGCTGGAGTTCATCCTGTTCAACAACACCTACGAGGACTCCCACGACCGCCGATGGCGTGACCTCACCCCGGCCAACCAGTACAACGTGGACTACTCACTGGTCGGCACCTCGCGCGTCGAACCGCTGCTGCGCGACATCCGCAACCACATGTACGCCTCCGGGATGGACGTCGAGGGCGCGAAGGGCGAGTGCAACTTCGGGCAGCACGAGATCGGCTTCCTGTACGCCGACGCCCTGGTCACAGCGGACAACCACAGCGTCTACAAGACCGGCGCCAAGGAGATCGCTTCGCTGCACGGTCAGTCGATCACGTTCATGGCGAAGTACAACGAGCGCGAGGGCAACTCGTGCCACATCCACCTGTCCTTGCGCGGGGCAGACGGCACGGTCGTCTTCGGCGAGGGCACCGACCGATCGCCGCTCTACGACCAGTTCGTGGCCGGCGTACTCGCCACGATGGCGGACTTCACCCTGCTCTACGCCCCGAACATCAACTCCTACAAGCGATTCGCCTCCGCGTCGTTCGCGCCGACGGCCGTCGCCTGGGGCACCGACAACCGCACCTGCGCCGTACGCCTTGTCGGCCACGGGCCGTCCGCGCGGATGGAGAACCGGCTCCCCGGTGGCGACGTGAACCCCTATCTGGCGCTCGCCGCCATGCTCGCGGGCGGGCTGCACGGGATCGAGAACGAGCTCGAGCTCGAGGACGAGCTCGTCGGGAACGCGTACGCCTCGGACAAGCCACACGTGCCGCACACCATGCGCGACGCGCGAGAGAGGTTCGCCGCCTCCGACCTCGCGCGTGAAGCGTTCGGGTCGGAGGTGGTGGACCACTACGTCAACATGGCCGACGTCGAGCTCGAGGCCTTCGACGCCGCCGTCACGGACTGGGAGCTTGCCCGCACCTTCGAGAGGATGTGACCGGTGACCACAGCTGTCATCAGCCCCGTAACCGCCCTGCAGATTGCCGAGGTCGGCTCTGCGAGTCTCGAGGAGACGGACGCCGCCATCGCGCGCGCCCAGGATGCCTTCGGCCCGTGGCGCGACATCGCTCCGGGGGAACGTGCCCGGATCCTGCGCGCGTTCGCGACTGTCGTCGACGAACACCTCGAGGAGCTCGCCCAGCTCGAGGTGGCGAACGCCGGGCACACGATCGGCAACGCACGCTGGGAGGCGGGCAACGTCAGGGACTGCCTGAACTACTACTCCGCTGCCCCGGAACGGCTCTTCGGCCGGCAGATCCCGGTAGCCGGCGGCGTGGACATCACCTTCCACGAACCGCTCGGCGTCGTGGGCATCATCGTGCCGTGGAACTTCCCGATGCCCATCGCTGGCTGGGGATTCGCACCTGCCCTCGCGGCCGGGAACACAGTCGTCCTCAAGCCCGCCGAGATCACCCCGCTCACCGCGATCCGGCTCGGTGAGCTGGCAGTCGAGGCAGGGCTTCCCGAAGGCGTGCTGACCGTCGTACCGGGCAAGGGGTCGGTCGTCGGCGAACGCTTCGTGACGCACCCCGACGTACGGAAGGTGTGCTTCACCGGCTCCACCGAGGTCGGCAAGCGGATCATGGCCGGCTGTGCAGACCAGGTCAAGCCGGTGACCCTCGAGCTCGGCGGCAAGAGCTCCAACATCGTCTTCGCCGACGCCGACGTCGCAGCAGCCGCGGCGGCAGCGCCGTACGCCGTCTTCGACAACGCGGGCCAGGACTGCTGCGCGCGTTCGCGGATCCTGGTCGAGCGGTCTGCGTACGACGAGTTCGTCGGTCGACTCCAGGTTGCAGTGCAGGGGATGCGGGTGAGCGACCCGGCGGAGGACGAGAGCGAGATGGGCCCGATGGTCTCGGCAGCCCAGCGCGCCTCGGTGCAGGGCTACATCGACGGCGCCGAGGTTGCGTTCACCGGCTCCTGCCCGGATGGTGACGGCTTCTGGCTGCCGCCGACGGTGGTCGAGTCCACCTCGACCGACGAGGCGGTCTGGCGTGAGGAGGTCTTCGGACCGGTCGTCGCGGTGATGCCGTTCGACGACGAGGACGAGGCGGTCGCCCTGGCCAACGACACCGAGTACGGCCTGTCGGGCTCGCTGTACACCAACGACCTCGGCCGGGCTCTGCGCGTCGCACGCCGAGTCGAAGCAGGAAACCTGAGCGTCAACAGCCACTCCGCAGTGCGCTATTGGACCCCCTTCGGTGGTTACAAGCAGTCGGGACTCGGCCGGGAGCTCGGCCCGGACGCCCCCAACGCCTTCATGGAGGAGAAGAACGTCTTCATCGCGCACTGATCCACCCAGGACAACGACTACTAGATGGTCGAACAGTGAGCGAAGCGAACGAACAACCACTAGGTGGTCGAGCAGTGAGCGAAGCGAACGAACAACCACTAGGTGGTCGAGCAGTGAGCGAAGCGAACGAAAAGTCGAGACCACGCACCACACCACGAAAGGCAGGCTGACATGGCAGGACGTCTGGAGGGCAAGGTCGCCGTCGTCACCGGCGGGTGCTCGGGCATCGGTCTGGCCACCGTCAACCGCTTCGTCGAGGAGGGGGCCAGGGTCGTCATCGGTGACATCGACGACCAGCGCGGGCATGAGCTCGTCGGCCAGCTCGGTGGCGAGGACGTGGCGACTTACGCCCACGTCGACGTCACCAGCAAGGACGATGTGGACGCACTCTTCGAGACGGCCAAGGACACTTACGGGTCGGTGGACATCGCCTTCAACAACGCCGGCATCGCGCCGCCCGACGACGACTCGATCATGGACACCGAGCTCGACGCCTGGCGACGGGTGCAGGAGGTCAACCTGACCAGCGTCTACCTGTGCTGCAAGGCGGCGTTGAAGCACATGCTCGAGCAGCAGTCCGGTTCGATCATCAACACGGCGTCCTTCGTAGCGGTCATGGGCGCGGCCACCAGCCAGATCTCCTACTCCGCCTCCAAGGGCGGCGTGCTGTCGATGAGCCGCGAGCTCGGGGTGCAGTTCGCCCGCGACGGCATCCGGGTCAACGCGTTGTGCCCCGGTCCGGTGAACACGCCCCTGCTCAGGGAACTGTTCGCCAGCGACGCCGAGCGCGCTGCGCGCCGGCTCGTGCATGTCCCCATGGGTCGTTTCGGCGAACCCGAGGAGATGGCGAACGCCGTACTCTTCCTCGCCTCGGACGAGTCCAGCTTCATCACCGCCAGCACGTTCCTCGTCGACGGTGGCATCTCGGGTGCCTACGTCACGCCGCTGTGAAACCGCTGATCGGGCTGACCAGCTACCGCGAGCACGCCACCTGGGGCGTGTGGGCGCAGGGAGCCGACCTGCTCCCCTCGTCGTACGCCGACGCGATCGTGCGAGCCGGTGGCGTACCCCTGCTGCTGCCGCCGGCCACGGACGACCCTGACGCGGCCGCGGCCGTGGTCGAACGCCTCGACGGGTTGGTGATCAGTGGCGGTGCTGACGTGGACCCGGCGCAGTACGGCGAGCAGCCGCACGACCGGACCGGGGCCGTGCGTCCCGACCGCGACGCCTGGGAGCTCGCCCTGCTCACCTCGGCTGCCGCGGCCAACCTGCCCACCCTCGGCGTGTGCCGCGGGATGCAGGTAATGGCCGTCGCTGCCGGCGGCACCCTCGAACAGCACACCCCGGACCTCGTGGGCCACGACGGCCACAACCCCAGCCCGGGCGCCTTCGGTGACATCGAGGTCACCACCGGCGACGCGTCGGCGCTGCACTCGATACTCGGCACCGCGGTGACCGTGCGGTGCCACCACCACCAGTCCGTGCACTCCCACCCCGGCTACGTCGCGACCGCCTGGGCCGCCGACGGGTCGCTGGAGGCGATGGAGGCCGAGGGAAAGCGGTTCTGCCTCGGCGTGCAGTGGCATCCCGAGGCGGGCCGGGACCAGCGCCTCTTCGACGCTCTGGTGACAGCGGCCGCCACGCCGTAGGACTGCAGCCCGCGGCCCCCACCGCAGGTGGTCGAGCAGCGAGCGCCAGCGAGCGGCCAGTCGAGACCACCGACGATCGGGTTGTCGGTTCCCCATCGGCCAGCTGATGGTCTCGACTGCTTCTCGGCTTGCGGAGAGTGGTCTCGACCACCTAGGCATCAGCCGCGAACAGCGACGGGTTGCGGCTCCCTCGCGCCTCACTGGCGGTGGTCTCGACTGATCGCTCGCTTCGCTCGCTGCTCGACCACCTAGGCATCAGCCCCGAACAGCGACGGGTTGCGGCTCCCTCGCGCCTCACTGGCCGTGGTCTCGACTGATCGCTCGCTTCGCTCGCTTCTCGACCACCTAGGCATCAGCCCCGAACAGCGACGGGTTGCGGCTGCCCCTCGCCTCACTGGCGGTGGTCTCGACTGATCGACCACCTGGGCATCAGCCCCGAACAGCGACGGGTTGCGGCTGCCCCTCGCCTCACTGGCGGTGGTCTCGACTGATCGACCACCTGGGCATCAGTCGAGCGCCGCGCGCAGCGCGGCCGCGAAGGCATCGGGGTCGCCCTGCTGGCCGAACTCCCCGCCCAGGAAGCCCGCGTGGTGGCTGGGGAAGTCGGTGACCGGGATCCCGATCGCCTCGGCCACGGAGCGCGTGCCCCGGGCGGGCACCTCCTCGCCCGACTCCACGCCGGCCGCCAGGATCAGACGGCTGCCGAGCGCACGCAGGGCCTCGACGTCGGGCTGGTACTCGTTGCACGACGGCATGTTCCGCATCAACGGGTCGGTGCGTGTTCCGTCGTCCTCACTCGACATCGCGAAGTTCGCCGGGTCCGGCGCGGGTCGGTCGAGATAGTCCTCTGGCACGAGCCCGTTGTGCATCACGAACGCGATGAACTTCGCCATCGCGGGTCCGCTGCCCTGGGCGGCGTACGTCGCCCGCATGTCGCCGATGACAGCAAGGATGGCCTCCTTGTCGGGCAGCAACGCGGCTGTCGGAGGCTCATGCGCCACCACGCGGCGAACATCGCCGGGGTATGCCGACGCGTGCGCCAGAGCGTTGACCGCGCCTCCACTGCTGCCGAAGATGTCGACTGGTCCAGCGCCGAGGTCCTCGATCAGCCGGTGCAGGTCCTCGGCGTGCTGCTCGGGCGTGATGGGGGTGGTGTCGGTGGGGTTGCGACCGGCCCCACGGGGGTCGTAGGTGACCACGGGACGATCGGTGAAGTGGCTCGCCAAGGTGCCGAAACCGCTCGCGTCCATCGGCGAGGCGAACATCAGCAGGACGGGGCGGTCCGGCTCGGCGGTGGCGAGGTCCCCGCGCACGTCGTAGGTCACGCTCGCCGTACCTTCACCCACGGTGCGGGTCTTGACGTCGTTGGCCCCGGTGATGGTCTCGCTCATGACGGATCCTCTCTCTGCGCGGGGCCATGCCTCCGCCGTTGGGTAGTTGCTGTGCACGGTCTGACCTGTGGTGCCGGCAGAACTCATCGGTGCGAGGCGACGTGACGGCCGTGTTTGTCAGCGGAGAATCACCGGCTCACGGGGATCGGTGTTGTCGATGAGGATGTCGGCGCGGTCCCGGGGAGCACACAGCTTGCGGTACAGGCGCTGAGCGCCGACGTAGCGCGAGGGATCGTAGAGCGCCCGGTCAGGGGTGGCCACCCGGCTGATTGCCACGCCGTCCGGTACGTCGAGATAGACCGTCAGGTCCCACAGGTCGACCAGCACTTCGCGGTGCAGAAACAGGCCGTCCACGAGCAGTACGGCGCCCTCCGGCACGACCTCCGTCGGCTCCAGGACCGGCCGGTCTGTTGCGAGATCGTGCCATCGCCGTCGGTACTGCGAGCCCGGTCCCCTACGCCACGGGTGGAGCAGCTCTCGGACGAGCGCCTCGTGGTCGAAGTGGCGGGACCACACGGTCTCCGGCGTCCGCCCGAGTGCATGGCGATGTTGGCGCGGATGGTGAAAGCCGTCCACACTCGCACGGACAACCGCATGCCCTGTGCGCGCCACTGTCGCCGCCAGGCCGTCGGCGAAGGTCGTCTTGCCGGAGCCGTCGGGCCCGTCGACACCGACAAGTGCAGGCGTCTCGAGGGCGACGAGCCGGAGGGCCACCTCTTCGAGCAGCGTCTGAGCGCTCAAGCGATGACCTCAGCGACCAGCGGGACGCCGGGGCGGTAGGCGAGGTGGATGTACGACGGGGCGTCGAGCACGGTCAGGTGGGCCTGCTTCCCCGGGGCGATCACGCCTACGTCCTCACGACCGAGCGCGCGGGCGCCTCCAGCGGTCGCGGACCAGACCGCCTCTGCCGGGGTCATCCGCATCTCGCGAACGGCCAGCGCCACACACAGTGGCATCGAGGAGGTGTAGCAGGACCCCGGGTTGCAGTCACTCGCCAGCGCGACCGTGACACCGGCGTCGATCAGGCCGCGGGCGTCCGGGTACGGCGAGCGGGTGCTGAACTCGACGCCTGGAAGGAGACTGGCGACCGTGCCGGATTCCGCGAGAGCATCGAAGTCGGCGTCGTCGAGGTACGTGCAGTGGTCGACGGCAACAAGCCCCAGCTCGCAGGCCAGCCGTACGCCGGGCCCGGGTCCGAGCTGGTTGGCGTGCAGCCGACCCTTGAGTCCCAACGCCTGCCCGGCAAGGAGGATCGTGCGCGCCTGGTCCTCGTCGAAGGCGCCGCGCTCGCAGAACACGTCGATCCATCGGGCGTGCGGCGCGGCCGCGTCAAGCATCGGCCCGGTCACCAGCTCGACGTAGCCGGCCGGGTCGTCGGCGTACTCAGGTGGGACGACGTGCGCGCCGAGGAAGGTGGTCTCGTCGGTGAACTGCCTTGCCACGGCCAGACTCCGGGCCTCGTCGAGGACGGTCAGGCCGTAGCCGCTCTTGATCTCAACGGTCGTCGTGCCCTGACGCCGCATCTCGCCGACGAGTCGGGCCACGTTCGCGAGGAGCTGCTCGTCGGACGCGGCACGGGTTGCGGCAACACTGGTCCGGATGCCGCCGGCGGCGTAGCTCTCGCCCGCCATCCGTGCGGCGAACTCGGCGGAGCGGTCACCCGCGAAGACCAGGTGGGAGTGGGAGTCGACGAAGCCGGGGATGACCGCGCGGTCGCCAAGGTCGCGCGAGGCGTCGGCAGCTGGGGCGCGGAGCCGCGGCCCGACCCAGGCCACCCGGCGCCCCTCGAGCACGATGGCGGCGTCCTGGAGGAGGCCGAGCTGGGTGCCGTCGTGGGACGGGTCGTTGGTGACCAGTTCGCCGACTCCGGTGATCAGGAGACTGCTCATGACTCCTCCAGTCGTGTGTCTGAGGACGCGCCGCGTGTCGTTGGGGTCACGACATCGGCTGCGGTGGCCGCGAAGACGATGGTCTCGGCGCTGGCCCCGGTGCCGCGCGTGCGGATGCTCTCGAGGTCGATGGTCACCAGGTCGGCGCGTTGACCCAGGACGATCCGGCCGGAGTCGTCGAAGCCGAGTGACCGGTGGCCGTCGTACGTCGCCGCAGCGAGCAGCTCCGTTGCCGACCAGTGGCCGCGCTCCTGGGTGGCCAGCCGCTCGTGCATCTCCACCGCACGCATCTCCTCGAGCATGTCGATCACTGCATGGCTGTCCGAGCCCAACGTGAGGGTGGCGCCCGCGTCATGCAACCGGCGGGCCGGTCCGATGCCGTCGGCCAGGTCACGCTCGGTGGTCGGGCAGAAGCAGACATTGGTGCCCGACGTGCCGAGCAGCCGGATGTCCTCGTCGGTCAGGTGGGTGGCGTGTACCGCGCTCGTGAGCGGCCCGAGGGCGCCGGCCTCGGCGAGGAGCTGCGTCGGGGTGAGGCCGTGTGCCGCGAGGCACGCCTCGTTCTCGGCGACCTGCTCGGAGAGGTGCACGTGCAGCGGCAGGCCCTTCGCGGCCTCCACGACCACCGGCAGCTGGTCTCGCGGCACGGCGCGCACCGAGTGGATGGCCACACCCACCCGGGGGTCGTCGAACGCGGCCACCCGCTCGGCCCAGGCATGGGCGTCGCCATCGGAGTACCGCACCTGGACGCCCTCGGGAGGCAGGCCGAACCCGGAGGCGAGGTAGCAGGTGTCGAGCAGCCGGATCCGGATCCCGGCCGCGTCCGCCGCGGCGAGGAGTGTCTTGCCCATTTCGTTGGGGTCGTCGTACGGCGTCCCGTTGGGCTGGTGGTGCAGGTAGTGGAACTCCCCCACCGCCGTGATGCCCGTCGCCCGCATCTCCGCGTAGGTGTCGCGAGCGAGCTCGTAGTACGTGTCGGGAGTCAGCTCGGCGGCGACGGCGTACATCTGCTCCCGCCAGGTCCAGAACGACCCCCGCTCCTGCTGTGTGCGACCCCTCAGGGCGCGGTGGAACGCGTGCGAGTGGCAGTTGGCGAAGCCGGGGAGGCTGAGGCCGGGGATACCGCCCGTTTGCCCGTCAACCCTGACCGATGTGACCAGTCCGTCCTCGATCTCCAGGAGTACGCCGGACTCGACACCTGTCTCGAGCAGGGCGTGCTCCAGCCGCAGCTTCATGGGCTCACCCTCGAGAACGGGGCCATCACACCAGCACCTCCAGCGCATCGGCCAGCGCCTCGACACCGGCCAGGCAGTCAGCCATCTCGGCGTGCTCGTACGGCGAGTGCGAGACACCGGTCGGGTTGCGAACGAACATCATCGCTGTCGGTACACCGGCAGCGGCGAGGATGCCGGCGTCGTGGCCGGCCATGGTCGGGATCACCGGCACCGGCCCCCAGCGCTCGGTCAGCCCGGAGCGCAGGGTCTCGGTGAGCGTCGGGTCGAAGGCGACCTCGCCCGACACCGACTCGGCGGTGACCTCGAGCAACGTTCCGTCGCGCTCGGTCTGCTCGGTGCCCTCCCGCTCGATCTCGGCCACCAGCCGGGCCAGCTCGGCCTCGGTCGCGCAGCGGGCGTCCAGCCAGGCTGTGACCCGGGACGGGATCGCATTGGTGCCGTTGGGCGCCACGTCCATCCGGCCGAAGGTCGCCCGTTGCCCAGCGAGCCGGGCCTGCCTGGATGCGGCGAGCGCCGTCATCGCGAAGCTGGGCATCGGGTCGTGCCGGTCCTCCATCCGCGTCGTGCCGGCATGGTTGGCGTCGCCGGTGAAGTCGAAGCGGTAGCGCCCGTGCGGCCAGATGCCGGTCGCGAGGCCGACCGGTGCGTCCCGGTCGACCAGGTCGCGGCCCTGCTCCACGTGCAGCTCCACGAAGGTGCCGATCCGGTCCAGCCACGCAGCCCGTCCCAGGGTCGGCTCCAGCCCGGCGGAGGCCATCGCGTCCAGCAGAGGCACGCCGTCCCGGTCACGCAGCCCCGCCGCGGCCTCGGGAGTCGTCGAGCCGCTGGCCAGCCGGGAGCCGAGGCAGGCGATGCCGAAGCGGGAACCCTCCTCCTCGGCGAACGCCCCCACCGCGATCGGTCGGCTGGGGACCACCCCGCGCTCCCGGAGCAGATCCACGGCGGCGAGGGAGGAGACCACGCCCAGTGGTCCGTCGTACGCCCCTCCGTCGAGCACCGAGTCGAGGTGCGAGCCGATCAGAACCCCGGATAGTCCCGAACGGACAGCATCCGGTTCGGCCCCTTCGACCTGCCGAACGTTCGGGACTATCCACCACGCGATCAGGTTGCCGTTGCCGTCGGCCTCGACCTCGAGCCCGCGGGCTGCGCACTGCTCGGCGAACCAGGTGCGGAGCTCGGACTCGACGGAGGTGTAGGGCTGGCGGAAGTAGCCGCCACTCGCCGCCGAACGGCCCAGTGGCGCGAGATCGCGCCACATCTGCTCGAAGTCGGCTGCCGCGTCAGTCATGATCAGGCCCATGGAGTTCCAAGACGTCGTACGCCGCCGCCGGATGGTACGCAACTACACCGAGGAGCCGGTCAATCCCGCCATCGTCGACCGCGCCCTGAGCAACGCGACGAGGGCGCCGAGCGCCGGGTTCAGCCAGGGCTGGGGCTTCCTGGTCCTCGACAACCCGGCCGACGTACGTCGCTACTGGGTGGCCAGCGCGGATGATGAGATCGACGACCCCGACGAGTGGCTGCGCGGCATGATGCGGGCGCCGGTGCTGGTGGTCCCGTGCTCGAGCAAGGCCGCCTACCTGCGTCGGTACGCCGAGGCCGACAAGGGGTGGACCGACGAGGACGAGGAGCGCTGGCCGGTGCCGTTCTGGCACATGGACGCGGCGATGGCATCGCTGCTGATCCTGCAGACCGCGGTCGATGCAGGTCTCGGCGGATGCTTCTTCGGCATTCCGCCCGAGAAGGAGGCGGCGGTTCGCGACGCGTTCTCGATCCCTGATGCCTTCGACCCGGTGGGCACGGTCACCCTTGGTCATCCCGCCGCGCGGCCGGGCGCACTGGGGTCCCCGAGCGTGAGGCGTCGCAAGGAACTCGACGAGGTCGTGCACCGCGGATCCTGGAGGACAGACGCAACCGGCTGACATGGGCAACAGCCTTGCGAATCCGCCGGGGCAGCGCCACCTCGGGGGGAGTGCTCGCGTCTCGGATGCGAGACCTGCGGTCAGCGACTGGCCGCCCGCTGGTACTGGCGGATCGCCAGCGGCGCGAACACGGCGATGATGATCACCACCCAGATCAGCGTGTAGGTCACCGGATTCTCCAACGGCCACGGTCCGTCGGGTAGGGCGCTCGGGACCGTGTTGCCGAACAGTTCACGGGCCGACTGCGTCACCGTGGAGACCGGGTTCCACTCGGCGAAGGTCTTCAAGGGTCCCGGGAGGTTGCTCGTCGAGACGAACGTGTTCGCGACGAAGGTGACCGGGAAGATCACGATGAACGAGGCGTTGTTGACGACCTCCGGACTCCGCACCAGCAGGCCGACGTACGCCATCACCCAGGAGATGGCGTAGGCGAAGGCCAGCAGCACCAGGTAGCCGGCGATCGCCTCGAAGAGCGAGGACCGGATGCGCCACCCGATCAGCAGGCCGGTCAGCGTCATCACCAGCAGGCTCACCACGTTGATGCCGATGTCTGCGACGGTTCGCCCGAGAACCACGGCCCCCGGAGACATTGGCAGCGAGCGGAACCGGTCGACGATGCCTTTCTGCAGGTCCTCGGCGAGGCTGTAGCCGGTGAAGGTCGACCCGAACACGACTGTCTGGGCGAAGATGCCCGCGATCAGGAACTCCCGGTAGTTGATCCCGGTGTCCTGCTCGCCGATGGCACTGCCGAACACGTAGGCGAACAGCAGGACGAACATGATCGGCGACAGCGTCGTGAACACGAGCAGGTCAGGAACGCGCAGGATCTTCTTCAGGTTGCGCCGGGTGATGGTGGTGGTGTCGGAAACGGCTTCGGCGAGCTGGCTCATGACAGCGACTCCTTGGTCCTGGCCTCGGTGGCCTCCTCGTCCTCCGGCGTCGGCTCCTCGGCCGCATGCCCAGTGAGCTGCAGGAACACGTCGTCGAGGGTGGGCCGGCGCAGACCCACGTCCCTGACATGTATCCCGGCCCGGTCCAGGCGCATGAGGTACTCCATCAGGTCCGCGGCCCCACCGGAGACCGGAATCGTGATGCGGCGGTCCCGCTCGTCCTCCTGAGGTGGACCGATGCCGATTCCCGCGCTCTCGGCACGAGCCCGGGCAAGGTCGGCCACTGTGGTCACGACGATCTCGATGCGCTCGCCGCCCACCTGGGACTTGAGCTCGTCAGCGGTGCCCTGGGCGATCACCCGACCGTGGTCGATGACTGCGATCTGGTCGGCGAGCCGATCGGCCTCCTCGAGGTATTGAGTCGTCAGCAGCAGGGTGGTGCCGCCGGCGACCAGGTCCTCGATCACGTCCCACATCCCGACGCGGCCGCGTGGGTCAAGGCCGGTCGTGGGTTCGTCGAGAAAGAGCACCGGCGGCTCCGCGACAAGGGCGCCGGCAAGGTCGAGCCGTCGCCGCATTCCACCGGACCAGCCCTTCACCTGACGGTGGGCGGCCTCCGTCAGCTCGAAGCGCTCCAGCAGCTCTTCTGCCCGCTTCCGGCTGGCCGGCGCTCCGAGATGGTAGAGCCGGCCCACCATGTCAAGGTTCTCGAAACCGGTCAGGTGCTCGTCCACTGCGGCGTACTGCCCGGACGCCCCGATGTGCCGACGCAGCTCGCGGGCGTCACGGACGACGTCGAGGCCCAGGACCTCGGCCGTGCCTTCGTCGGCCTTGAGCAGGGTGGTCAGCACCCGCACCGTCGTTGTCTTGCCGGCCCCGTTGGGCCCGAGCAGGCCCATCACGGTGCCCTCGGCAACCTCGAGATCGAGGCCGGCCAACGCGGTGACCTTGCCGTAGCTCTTCTTCAGACCCGTGGCTCGAATCGCGATGCCTGCTCCTGGGCCTGCTTCTGGGCCTGCTTCTGGGCCTGCTTCTGGGCCTGATTGTGGGCCTGCCTCCGGACTGCTCATCCCGATCTCCTCCGCTGCTCCCGAGCGCGTGGGCCTGCCGGTGACCTGCCCCGCGACGTCCTCGCCGACCCTAGCGAGCGGGACTGACAAGGAGACACACCTTTTCGCGATGGGTTCGAAGGACAGGCCACTAACGTTCGCGGGGTGGGGCACGATGTCGAGGGTCCAGAAGAGGGCAGGGAGTACGTCGAGACGCTGCGACGCCTGGTCCGGATCCCGACCGTCTCCCGCCCCGAGGCGGATGCGACCGACCCGAGGCCGTTCGAGAACTTCATCGAGGCGCTCGCCGACGCCTTCCCCCTGCTGCACGAACGTCTGGGGCAGCACCGGATCCGGGAACACTCCCTCCTCTTCCATTGGGAGAGTCCCTCGTCGGCCGATCCGGTCGTGCTGATGGCGCACGTCGACGTCGTCCCGGTGGACGAGTCCGCACCATGGCAGCACCCTCCCTTCGGTGCCGAGCGCCACGACGGCGCGGTGTGGGGCCGCGGCACCCTGGACGACAAGGGCTCCCTGGTCGGCATCTGCAGCGCTGTCGAGGGGTTGCTGGCCAAGGGCGTCGTGCCGGCCCGCGACGTCTGGCTCTCCTTCGGAGCTCGCGAGGAGGTCTCCGGTCCCGACGCCGCGGCCGCGGTCGCGGAGCTGCGTCAGCGAGACGTCACGCCCTGGTTCGTGCTGGATGAAGGCGGCGCCATCGCCCACGACGCGTTCCCGGGCGTGAAACCACCGCTCGGTGTCATCGGCGTCTCGGAGAAGGGCAGCACCACGATCCGGCTGCGCGCCGAGGGCCGTGGAGGTCACTCGTCCACGCCGGCCCCGAAAGGGCCAACCGCGAGGATCGCCCGGGCCGTCGTACGGCTGGAGAAGCGGCCGTTCTCCCCGGCGCTCTCCGAACCCACCCTGGAGATGTTCGCCCGGATCGCGCCGCATGCGCCCGCGGCGCTGCGGCCGCTCTTCGCCAACGCGCGCCGCCTGCAGCCACTGCTGAAGCGAGCGCTCCTGGCGGCCGGGGCGGAGCCCGCCGCTCTGGTGCGTACGACGATGGCGGTCACGACCCTCTCGGGCTCGCCGGCACCCAACGTGATTGCCTCCAGCGCCACGGCCGCGGTCAACCTGCGCATCCTCGTCGGAGACACCGTGGCATCGGCCACCGAGCACGTCCGGAAGGCGATCGCAGACGACACGATCACCGTCGACGTGATCGACGCCAACGAGCCCAGCCCGGTCTCGCCGACCGACGATCCGGCGTTCGAGCTGCTCACCTCGACGATCACCGAGCTGTTCGAGGATGCCGTGCCCACGCCGTACGTGATGATGGCCGCCACCGACTCGCGCTACTTCACGGCGATCTGTCCACGCGTCTACCGGTTCACGCCCTTCCGGATGAGCAAGGCCCAACGCGAGAGCATCCACAGCTATGACGAGCACATCGGCGTCGACGACTTCCTCGCGGGTGTGCGCTGGTACACCCGCTTGATCGAAAGCCTCCCCAAATGACGTGCGCCGAATGACTTGGGCAGCATGACGATCTCGACCGCAGAGGGCGGCGCCCCACGACCTGGTGTGGTGCCCGGTCTCGCCACCATCGTGGGGTTCCTGGTCTGCGTCGAGATCGCGAGCGGGATCCTGCAGGGCTACTACACGCCGATCTTCAGCGACATCGCGGACAACCTCTCCATCCAGGACGCCGACGTCAACTGGTTCGAAGCAGCACAGCTGGTCGTCTCAGCGCTCGTCGTTCCCGTGCTCGCCAGGCTCGGAGACCTGGTCGGCCACCGACAGGTCCTGCTGCTCTCCACCGCCGTGACCGCGCTCGCCTCGTGGGCGGTGGCGTTCGCGCCAAACTTCTCGACGTTCCTCGTCGCGTGGGCGATCCAGGGCTTCTACGTGGTCTGGCTGCCGCTGGAAGTGAGCATCATCCACAGCCGTACGGCCGGCACCGGTGCGCAGGCGCGGCTGACGCGGAGGTCCGCGGCCTTCCTGGTCGCCGCGCTCGAGCTGGGGGTGATCGCCGGCGCACTCACCAGCGGCGCCCTCGTCGAGGCAACCTCGATGACCTTCCTGCTGATGCTGCCGGCGATCGCCGTCTCGGTCTGCTTCGTGATCATCTGGTTCGGTGTCGCGGGGACGCCGCCGGTGGCGACCGGACGGCTGGACCTGAAGGGCTTCGGCCTGGTCACGCTGTCGCTAGGCCTGGTGATGGCCGGCCTGATCCTGGTACGGCTCGAGGGTCCGGGATCGCTGCTGCCGTGGGTCGTCCTCGCGGTCGGCGCTGCCTCGCTGTGGCCGTTCGCGCGAGTCGAGCTCGGGCTCGATGAGCCGCTGATCGACGTACGGCTGATGGCCTCGCCGGCGCAGTGGCCGGTGCAGCTGACCGCGTTCCTGTTCGGGATGTCCGTGCTCGGCGCCCAGATCCCGTTGTCGACGTTCGCGCGGACCGATCCCGCCGAGGCCGGATACGGACTGGGGGCGTCGGCAGGTTTCGTGTCAACGCTGATCGGCGTCTACGTCATCGCCCTGGTCGCCGGAGCCCTCCTGCTCCCGGTTGTGGGGCGCGTGCTCGGCACCCGCGGTGCGATGCTCGGCGCGTGCCTCCTGGTCGCGGTCGGCTACGGCCTGTTCCTGCCGCTGCACGACTCGACGGCTCAGACCCTGACAAACATGGCGATCGCCGGGGTGGGGTCGGGCGCACTGGTGGCGGCGCTCCCCGCGGCCGCAGCCGCCGCGGCACCGGCGGACCGGACGGGTTTCGTCACCGGCATGACCAACACCACCAAGACGATCGGGGGTGCGATCGCCTCGAGCATCTTCGCGATCGCCCTCGCCTCGACCGGCTCGATCGCGGACGTCGAGGCCGGCCATGCCCCGTTGTCGGGCTACCTCACCGTGTGGGCGGTCTGCTCGGTCACGGCCCTGGTCGCGGCGGCCAGCCTGCTCGTCGTACCCAAGGGAGCATTCACCGACTGAAGGCGGGGTTCTGTTGGGCTTCCGGCCACCTTCACTCCGGCCACCTTCACTCCGGCCACCTTCACTCCGGCCACCTTCACTCCGGCCACCTTCACTCCGGGCGCCGCGGGACGACCATGTGCGGATCGAGGTCCGCTACATCGACCAGGACGGCCGGCGAATTTCGGATAGTCCCTGACGTTCTGGCCGGGCATACCGGACATCCAGGGGCCAGAACGTCTATCCGCAACGGGCGGGTGGGAACGTCCGAACCCCACAAATGTTGGATCGGGACGTCCAGATGACCGATCTCGACGTCACAACCCAACAAATGTGCAGCCCGGCCGGTGACCCACTGCGGGTTGAGCGGATTTGTAGGCTGGATCCCGACATGAGCGGGATGCACGACGACGCCGAAGAGCCGGACCGGCCCCAGCAGCCGATCCGCGAGCGCGAGCGCGACTCCCGCACCGGCTCTGATGCTGTGGCCGCCCGCATGGAGCACCACGGGCGTTGGGTCGACCTGCAGATCCAGCGTGCGATGGAGCGCGGCGAGTTCGACAACCTGCCGGGTCAGGGCAAGCCGCTGGGCGACCTCGGCACGCCGGAGGACCGCAACTGGTGGCTGAAGAAGCTCATCGAGCGCGAGCACATCACCGGCGTACTCCCGGCGGCACTACAGCTGCGCAAGGACGACCTCGAGCTCGACGCGCTGCTCGACAACGAGGCTGCCGAAACGGTGGTACGCGACCTGGTCGAGGACTTCAACCGGCGCATCATCGAGGCGCGGCGCCAGCTCCAGGGCGGCCCGCCCGTCGTAACGCCAATGCGCGACGTGCAGGCGGAGGTCGAACGCTGGCGCCAGCGCAGGCGAGCCCGGCGTCAGCGCGCCAGTCGCGAGCGGGATGCGGCCCCGGCGCGCGAGCGGTCGCGCAGACGCTGGCTCCGCAGACAGTCCTGACCCAGCTCGACCGGTCAGAAGCGCCAGGCGCTCACGGGACGACGACCACCGGCACCGGTGACCGACGCACGATCTTCGAGGCGGTCGAGCCCAGGAACAGCCGCGACATGAAGCTGGCCGACGACGACCCGAGCACGAGTACGTCGCCGTGGTCCCACGGCAGAGCCTCGAGTGCCTCCGACCAGCTCCGCCCGGTGGCCACCGTGGTCTCGACCGAGCCGGGTGCCGCCTCGCCCAGCGAGGCGACGGCCTCTTCCTGCTCGGCAGTCGTGTGCTTCACGTAGGCGTCCAGGATCTCGGCCTCCCCGAGCACCCCGGACGGGTAGATCGTCCGCCCCTGGACTCCGAAGGTGACAACCCGGAGGCTCGCTCCGATGTCGCGGCAGATGGCCGCCGTCCGGGTCAGTACGGCGCGCGAGGACTCGTCCCCGCGGAACGCGCACGTTGCCCGCGTGACGGTGGCATCGGCCGTCGCCCGGAAGCCGCGCGTGGCCACCGCGACCGGGACGTGAGCGGAGTGCAGCAGCCGCTCCGAGGTCGAGCTCACCACCACGGTGCCCCAGGAGCCGTGCGAGCCCGAGCCGACGACGATCATCCGGGCGTCGCACTTCTCGGCCTCGCCGATCAGCGCCCCGGCGACCGACTTGCCCGGGACGGCGAGCGCCTCGACGGTCAGGTCAGGACACAGCTCGGCGACGGCGGCCTCGGCCTGGGTGACCGCATTGGCGGCGTACTCCTCGGACCAGTCGACGAACTCCCGGTCGGTCCCCCCGGCCACTGGAGTGGGCCACGGGGCGGGAACCACCGTGACCACCCGCAGGTCCTGGCCGTCCGAGCGGGCGAGCATGGCGCCGAGCTGGATGGGAGTGCGGTCGCCCTTGTGCGGCGTGTAGCCGACGACGATCGTCATCTCACTCCCCTCCGTCCGACACCTCGGTGTCGGCCACGACTCCCTTGTTCAGAGCGGCATTGTGTCGACCCCAGAGCAGGTAGAAGGCGAGCACGATCGCCAGCCAGATGCCGAAGATCAGCCAGGTCACGAGGGCCAGGCCGTAGAGGATGTAGATGCACGCCGCGATGGTGAGCACCGGGGTGACCGGGTAGCCGGGCACCCGGAACGGTCGCTTCAGCTCGGGTTGCGTCGAACGCAGCACCAGCACGGCCAGGGCTACCACGATGAACGCCATCAGTGTGCCGATCGAGACGGTGTCCCACAGGTAGTCCGACGGCACGAAGCCGGCGATGAGTGAGACCACGATCGCGACCACGATGGTGTTGTACGTCGGAGTGAGGTGCACCGGGTTCACGGAGGCGAACTTCTTCGGCAGCATGCCGTCGCGGCCCATCGCGAACAGGATGCGGGTCTGGCCGTAGATCGAGACCAGCGTGACCGAGAAGATCGAGATCACGGCACCGGCGGCAAGGATCGTCGCCGGGACACTGCTGCCGGTGATGTTCTCGAGGATCACCGACAGCCCCGCGCTCTGCTGGTCGGGGTTCTCGAACTCCTCCACCGGCTGGGCACCGACGCCGGCCACGGCGACCAGGACATAGACCGTCACGACGATGACGAGCGCGCCCATGATCGCCCGTGGCAGTGCCCGTTGCGGGTCTCGCACCTCCTCGCCCGCCGTCGAGACAGCGTCGAGGCCGATGAAGGAGAAGAAGATCGTGCCCGCAGCCGCGCTGATGCCCGCGGCGCCGGAGTCCCAGAAGCCACCGAAGTGGTCTGCCTCGAACGCGGTGAAGCCGATGACCACGAACAGGAGGAGCACGCCGAGCTTGATCAGCACCATGACCGTGTTGGCGCGCGCGGACTCGCTGGCTCCGCGGAGCAGCAGCACCGTGCACATCGCCACCAGCACGACGGCCGGGAGGTTGATCAGCCCGGTGGTGTTGTCTTCGTAGGCGATGGGTGAGTAGGACAGCGCGTCGGGTAGCTGGAAGCCGAAGAGGTTCTGCAGCAGCTCGTTGAAGTAGCCGCTCCACCCGACGGCCACGGCCGCCGAGGCGACGCCGTACTCCAGCAGCACGCAGGCGGCCACGATCATCGCCACGAACTCGCCCATGGCGTGGTAGGCGTAGGAGTACGTCGACCCGCTGACCGGGATCGCACTCGCTACCTCGGCGTAGCAGATCGCCGACAGCCCGGCGGCGAGCCCGGCGACCAGAAACGCGATGACCACCGCGGGCCCCGCGTCGGGGACGGCCTCCTGCAGGACGAAGAAGATGCCGGTGCCGACGGTGGCACCCACACCGAAGAGCGTCAGCTGGAAGGTGCCGAAGCTTCGCTTCAGGTCCGGGCCGAGGTGGGCGCCCTTCTGGGCCGCAATCGGCTTTCGTCGCTTGAGCTGCTCGGCGAAGGTCGGTGGTCGGTTCACGAGGTCAGTCATGTCGGCTCCCAGGGTCGCCGGGCCCGCTCCCTGGAGCCCTTACGTTGAAAGCGAAACTAGACCGCGAGACGGGTTGCTGGGAAGGGCCGACCCACGGCTACTGCCCGATGCGGCGCTCTACTGCCCGCGACGGAAGGTGTCGTCCAGCCATCCCTTGAAGCTGCCCAAGGCACCGGCGGTCTCGTGCACGAGCCGGCCGAGAGCGTCCTGTGTGTTCTTGAACGACTCTGCGTAGCTCTGGGCGGCCTCCCGCGCGGAGTCACTCATTTTGGCTGCTGCGTCCTCGTCGCGACGGGCATAGCCGCCCGCGAGGATCTGCGTGTACTCACCGCTGTCGACCCACCGGCGCAGCTCGCTCGCACGTACGACGGCGAACGGGTGTGACTGGTTCTCCACCAGCATCAGCTTGAGCACCGAGTCCCGCAGGTCTCCGGCCTCCTGGTACTCGACGCCCTGTGCGAAGAACGAAGTTGCGTCGAGGTCCTCGAGATGTCCACCGCTCGCGAGCTTCATGTGCACGCGGAAGGCGATCGCCGGGTCCTGGGTGGCAAGGATCCCCGCCCGATCGGCGGACAGCTCCGACTTGCGCGACCACTCCATCAGCGCAGCAACGATCACCCGGATTCCGAGCCCGCCGAGCGGGATTGCGTTGAGCACGCCGCTCAGCCCGAGCAGCCGGCGCAGCAGCGTCTGGTACACGCTGTGTCCGCTGACCGCATGGCCGAGCTCGTGCCCGATCAGGAAGCGCATCTCGTCGTCATCCATCAGCTGCACCAGGGCGCTGTTGAGCAGGATGATCGGCTTGTTCATCCCGACGGTCACCGCGTTCAGGCGCGGATCAGCGACGACGTACATCTCCGGCAGCTCGTCCACGTCGAGCGTCGTACCGACCTCGGCCAGGAGTCGGTGCAGGTGCTTGAACTGGCGCTCGTCCACCCGGATCCCCGATCCGAGGAACTGCAGCCGGACGACCCGCTCGTTGAACATCCCGGACAGCGCCTTGAGGATGGTGTCGAAACCCTTCAGCTTGCGCAGGGCCACCAAGGCACCGCGGTCGGCAGGGTGCTCCCAGGCGCGGGAGCTGATTCCCGGGAACGAGACGCGGGCACGTACCGGGCGTTTGGGCATGCCTGTGATTCTTCCCCAGCGCGGGCGTTCCCGTGCGGTTTTGGACGGCGCGGAACCACTCGTTCGCAGCGCCGGTGAACAGCAGGACGATGACGACCACGGCAGAGATCAGGGTGACCGCCGGTACCACGAGGGTGATCAAGACGGCGAACAAGACGATCATCACGACTGCCGAGCCGGTCAGAACCAGCCTCGCCCAGTTGTGGCCGAGCAGCACCTGCCACGCCAGCCATGACGCCCCCAGACACGAGCTGACCGTCAGCACGGCGAACCCAAGAACGTACCAGCGTGGGTCGTCCTCGAAGCTGAACGCGTCCTGGAGGGCAGCCGCCAACCACAACGCCATTGCAACGACGACGAGGCCCCCCGAGGAGCGTGCAGGCAGCCGTGGCAAAGGTGAGAACGGCGGCCGCCACAACCGTGCCCGGGCGCTGCGGCTGGTAGACCGGGGAGTCCTCCCAAGACCCATCACCCCAGTACGGCGAAGCCTCGCCGCCCAAGGTGGATTCGTCCGACATGTCCCAAGTCAAACACGGCGTCCGGGCCAGTCGCAGGCCATCCGGCGACTCAGCTCTCCACAGTTTCGAGACGGATGGGACAGCCCCTCGCTGGCGCGAGTGCCTGTCCGATCCTCCTCAACCTCCTCGCCTAGCGCTCCGACATAGGAATGCGTACGTCGCGCTCCTCTGCCACCTCGACCGCGCGGTCATAGCCCGCGTCCACGTGGCGGATCACGCCCATGCCCGGGTCGTTGGTGAGCACCCGCTCGATCTTCTGCGCGGCGAGGTCCGTGCCGTCGGCGACGCAGACCTGGCCGGCGTGGATGGAGCGGCCCATGCCGACGCCGCCACCGTGGTGGATGGAGACCCACGATGCCCCGGAGGCGGTATTGACCAGCGCGTTGAGCAAGGCCCAGTCGGCGATCGCGTCGGAGCCGTCGAGCATCGACTCGGTCTCCCGGTAGGGCGAGGCCACCGAGCCGCAGTCGAGGTGGTCGCGTCCGATCACGATGGGCGCCTTGAGTTCCCCGGAGGCCACCATCTCGTTGAACTTCAGGCCGGCGAGGTGGCGCTCGCCGTACCCCAGCCAGCAGATGCGTGCGGGCAGCCCCTGGAAGGCGACGCGCTCACCGGCCATCTTGATCCACTTGTGCAGCCGCTCGTTGTCGGGGAAGAGCTCGAGCATCGCGCGGTCAGTCGCGGCGATGTCGGCGGGATCGCCGGAGAGCGCCGCCCACCTGAACGGGCCCTTGCCCTCGCAGAACAGCGGCCGGATGTACGCCGGCACGAAGCCCGGGAACTCGAAGGCCCGGTCGTAGCCACCCTTGCGGGCCTCGTCGCGGATCGAGTTGCCGTAGTCGAAGACCTCGGCGCCCTTGTCCTGGAACTCCACCATCGCCCGGACGTGCGCGGCCATGGAGGCCTGCGCATCCTTGGTGAATCCCTCGGGGTCCCGCTTCGCCGCGTCGTGCCACTCGGAGAACTTCACGCCCACGGGCAGGTAGGACAGCGGGTCGTGCGCCGACGTCTGGTCGGTGACGATGTCGATCGGGGCTTCCATCTCGAGCAGCGCCGGGAACATCTCGGCCGCGTTGCCGAGAACCCCGATGGACAGCGGCCGCTTCGCGTCGCGTGCCTCGACCGCGAGCTCGACGGCGTGCTCGAGGGAGTCGGCCTGGACGTCGAGGTAGCGGTGCTCGATGCGGCGGGTGATGCGGGACTGGTCGCAGTCGACGCAGATCGCCACGCCGTCGTTCATGGTCACCGCGAGCGGCTGCGCACCGCCCATGCCGCCAAGCCCTGCGGTCAGCGTGATGGTGCCGGCCAGTGTGCCGCCAAATCGTTTGTCAGCGACTGCAGCGAACGTCTCGAAGGTGCCCTGCAGGATCCCCTGGGTGCCGATGTAGATCCACGAACCGGCGGTCATCTGGCCGTACATCGTCAGCCCGAGGTCCTCGAGCCGGCGGAACTCCTCCCAGTTGGCCCAGTCGCCGACCAGGTTGGAGTTCGCGATCAGTACGCGCGGGGCCCATTCGTGGGTGCGCATGACGCCGACCGGCTTGCCGCTCTGCACGAGCATCGTCTCGTCGTCGGCGAGGGTGCTGAGCGTGCGTACCAGGGCGTCGTACGACTCCCAGTTCCGCGCTGCCTTGCCGGTCCCGCCGTACACCACGAGCTCCGCGGGGTTCTCCGCGTTCTCCGGGTCGAGGTTGTTCATCAACATCCGAAGCGGCGCCTCGGTCTGCCACGAGCGTGCGGTCAGCTCGGTGCCATGGGCGGCGTGGATTGGCAGGCGGGGGTTCTCACTCACGTCGGGTCTCCGTTCGAAGGTGCGGGTGCTAGTGCGGATGGAAGTGCTGGTGTGGATGGGAGTGCGGGCGGGGCGTCATACGAGGTGGCTGCCATCGCGCCCAGTTCGTATGACGTTGCGCGGGACGTCATACGAGGTGGCTGCGATACCGACCAGCTCGTAGGACGCTGCGGGCGGGTCACTGGAGGGGTCCGATCACTGCTTCGGCGGCGGCCACTACGTGACTGCCACGGACGAGGTTGACGGTGGTCTCGATCTCAGGCGAGAGATGGCGGTCGGGGCCAGGCCCCTGCACTCCGTTCGCGCGGAGCAGGTCGATCACCGCGCCGGTTGCGGGTGAGGGTTCC
Source organism: uncultured Actinomycetota bacterium (assembly GCA_963759525.1). Classification (GTDB taxonomy): domain Bacteria; phylum Actinomycetota; class Actinomycetes; order Propionibacteriales; family Nocardioidaceae; genus Marmoricola. Next base: position 148,810 of record CAVWZO010000022.1, read on the forward strand.
AGCGGTCTGCGCAGATCGAGGGCACGCGCGGCGGTGAGCACCTCGATCGCGAGCACCCGGGTCAGCCCGTCGACCGAACGGCGCAACTTGCGTGCGGCCGACCAACCCATCGACACGTGGTCCTCCTGCATCGCGCTGGAGGGGATCGAGTCGACGCTGGCTGGGTTCGCGAGTCGCTTCATCTCCGAGACGATCGCGGCCTGCGTGTACTGCGCGATCATCAGGCCGCTGTCCACGCCCGGGTCGTGCGCAAGGAAGGGAGGAAGGCCATGGTTGCGAGCCCGGTCGAGGAACCGGTCCGTACGCCGCTCGCTGATGGAGGCCACGTCGGCAGCCACGATGGCGGCGAAGTCGAGCACGTATGCAACCGGTGCCCCGTGGAAGTTGCCGTTCGACTCGACCCGACCGTCCTCGAGCACCACCGGGTTGTCGACCGTGCTGGCGAGCTCACGCCCGGCGACGGTGGCGCAGTGGTCGAAGGTGTCGCGTGCCGCCCCGTGCACCTGGGGCGAACAGCGCAGCGAGTAGGCGTCCTGCACGCGGTTGCAGTCGGGCCCCCGGTGCGAGGCCACGACACCTGAGTCCTTCAGGATCGCGGCGAGGTTGGCCGCCGACAGGGCCTGGCCGAGCTGCGGTCGGATGGCCTGGAGCTCAGGAGCGAAGACCCGGTCGGTGGCGAGCTGGCCCTCGACCGACATGGCGGCCGCGATGTCCGCCGTACGCATCAGGACCGCGAGGTCGGTCAGCGCCATCACGAGCATGCCGAGCATTCCGTCGGTGCCGTTGATCAGGGCCAGACCCTCCTTGGCCGCGAGCTCGACAGGAGCCAGCCCTGCGGCCGCGAGCGCCTGGGCAGCGGGCATCAGGACATCTTCGGCGTCGCGCACCTCTCCCTCACCGATCAGCGCGAGAGCACAGTGCGACAGCGGCGCGAGGTCGCCGGAGCAGCCGAGCGAGCCGTACTCGTGCACCACAGGCGTGATGCCCGCGTTGAGCACACCGGCGATCAGCTCCGCCAGCTCGGGCCGTACGCCGGTCCGCCCGCTCGCCAGCGTCGAGAGGCGCAGGAGCATCAACCCGCGCACCACCTCGCGCTCCACCTCCGGCCCGGAGCCGGCGGCGTGTGAGCGGATCAGTGAGCGTTGCAGCTGGGCGCGCATCTCGGTCGGGATGTGCCGAGTCGCGAGTGCGCCGAACCCGGTCGAGATCCCGTAGGCAGGCGTGGCCGCTGCCGCGAGCTGGTCAACGGTCTCCCGCGCCCGGACGACGGCCGCGCGAGCATCCTCGGTCAGCCGGACCGGGGCACCGTTGCGAGCGACGGCGACGACCTCCTCGAAGGAGAGCGGGCCGATGCCGACAGCGACAGGGTCCCCGACGTGGGCAGGGACGTGGGTCCCGACGCCGGCCCCGACGTTGGCAGGGACCGAGACAGGTGGAGGCGAAGCGTGCTCTTGCATGGGTTCATGCAACAGCCTCCAGCCCCGCGCGACCAGAGGCCGGCAAAGGAGGCAGTCTCGGGACCGAGACATCCCGGCCGTGGGACCATGTGTCCGTGCGACGCGAGGGGGAGTGATGAGCTTGCGGAGGCTGAGCGTGCTGACTCTCCTAGTCATGCTCGGCGTCACCGGGTGCGACGCGCCACTCAAGCCCGAGTCCAAGCAGACCGAGAGCACGCCCACCCCGTCGTCGGCTGCCTCCGCGCACCCAACCGGCCCGCGACCCCGTCTGCCACTCCCCCCGAGCAGTCGGTGACTCCGGTGCCGTCGCTGGAGGTTCCCACGCTGAGCATCACGCCGCCCCAGACCGGGCCGATCCTGGGTGCGGACATCAGCTGGCCACAGTGCCCCAAGGGCATGGGCATCCCGCAGAGACGAACGCTCGGCTCGCCGATGCCGATCGACGCCGCTCGCTTCGTCATCCTCGGCCTGACCAACGGGCCGGCGTTCTACCCCAACCCCTGCCTGGCCAGCCAGGTCCAATGGGTGAAGAGCCGCCACCTGATGGCGGCGGCGTACTCCGTGATCAGCTACCCCGAGCCGCGGCACCTCACGGCGTACAGGAACATCGGACCGTTCGATGGCAGCACCCGAACGGGCGCACTGAGCAACGTCGGCTACCAGCAGGCGAGGTTCAACCTGAGCACGATGAAGAGCGCCGGGCTGCAGTCCCCGATGGTCTGGCTCGACGTCGAGCCGGTTCGCGACTTCGAGTGGTCAGCTGACCTGGCGGCGAATGCGGCGGTGGTGCGAGGAGCGGCTCGCGGTTACACCGACGCCGGTTTCGGCATCGGTGCCTACTCGACACAGGCCCTGTGGCAGCACGTGGTCGGCGGTCTCGTGCTGGGGATCCCCGAGTGGCGAGCTGCGGGCCAGACGTCGCGGGCGGAGGCGCTGCGCAGGTGTGGCAAGGAGCGGATGTTCCAGGGCGGCGAGTCCGTGCTTTCCCAGTGGGTCGAGGACGGACGGGACCAGAACGTCACCTGCGGGGATACCGCCGGGCAGATGCTCCGCTGGTTCCACCGGTACTGACGTCAGGTTGTCGCCATGAGCCAGGTCCCCGCCGCCACCAGGACGCTGAAGGTGCTGCGCTTCCTCGCAGCCCAACCTGACCCCGTGCCAATCGAGCGGCTGGCCAGCGCCCTCGAGCTGCCGCGCTCCACGGCGTACCACCTGGTCAACGCGATGATCGAGCAGGGGTTCGTCACCCACATCGCGGAGGAGCGTCGCTACTGCCTCGGCGTGGCCGCGTTCGAGGTGGGCATCGGCTACGCGCGGCAGGCTCCCCTGCAGCGCATCGCGCACCGACCGCTTGCCGCTCTCGTCGACCGGATCGGTCACTCGGCTCATCTCGCTGTCCCGCACGGGCGCGACGTCCTCTACGTGCTCGAGGAACGGGCACCGGGACGGGCGCCGCTGGTCACCGACGTCGGCGTACGGCTGCCGGCGCACCTGACCGCGAGCGGACGGGCGATCCTGGCCGCGCTGCCCGCGAGCCAGGTGCGCGCGCTCTACCCCGACAAGACCGCGTTCGTCGACAGGCACGGCCGCGGTCCGCAGAGCCTGAGCGCCCTGCGCAGCGTGCTGAGCGAGACCCGGCAGCGCGGGTACGCCGCCGAGGACGGCGAGGTCACCCCTGGGTTCGCATCGGTCGCTGCGGCCGTGCTCGACCACAACGGCACACCGCTGGGCGGGATCGCGACCACCTACGCGACGCGCGAGCAGGTCGATCTCCAGGCACTCGTGCAGGCTGTGTCCGCCACCGCCCGCGCCATCAGCCGGCGCATCGGAGGGGCACTAACTTGAGTCGGTGAACACTCGCGAGGGCATCCTCCCACCGGATGCTTCGCGAAGTTACCCGTGCGTAGTCTTTCTCACACCGACTATGGCTGCCCGCGCGCGATGATCGCCAGTAGTCTCGACGCCGTTATCAAGACACCCGGCGAGTCCGCCGGCCCGGTTGGGAGTTGCTTGTGCTGCTGGTGCTGATCCTCGGTCTCCTGATGAACGCGGTGGCCTTGCCGCTGGCCGGACATCGGGTGTTGTTCCTCTACCGCGTGATCAGCAGTGGCCAGCCCGCTCCCGATCGCCTCAAGGGCGTCACCGGCCGGATCGGCGCAGCCACCAAGCGCCAGGTCGTCGAGGTCCTCGGCCAGAGGAAGATGCTCAAGTGGAGTGTCCCGGGCACCGCCCACTTCTTCGTGATGTGGGCGTTCTTCATCCTCGCGACGGTCTACCTCGAGGCCTACGGCTCACTGATCAAGCTCCTGCTCCACGGCGGCACCCTCGACGACGGGGAGCACTTGAGCTGGGCGATCCCGATCGTCGGCCACTGGGAGATCCTCGGCTTCCTGCAGGACTTCATCGCGGTGATGGCTCTCTTCGGCCTGGCCACCTTCTACTGGATCCGCCTTCGCAACGCGCCCAAGGCTCTCGGCCGCAAGTCGCGGTTCTTCGGCTCGCACCTCGGTCCGGCGTACCTGACGCTGTTCATGATCTTCAACGTCATCTGGACGATGTTCCTGTTCCGCGGGGCCTCGGCCGCGCTGGGCACCTTGCCCTACGAGCATGGAGCCTTCGCCTCGATCGGCGTCGGCAAGGTTCTCGACGGCATGTCCGAAGGGGCGCTCGAGGCGCTCGAAGGCGTCGGCCTGCTGCTGCACATCGGCGTGATGCTGGTCTTCTTGATCTTCGTGCTCAACTCCAAGCACCTGCACATCTTCTTGGCGCCCCTCAACGTCCTCTTCGGGCGCTCGCCCGTGGCGCTCGGTTCCGCCAAACCGATGATGTCGGAGGGCAAGGCGCTGAAACTGGAGGACCTCGAGGACCTCGACGAGGACGCCAAGCTGGGCGTCGGTGCCGCAGAGGACTTCAGCTGGAAGGGCATCCTCGACATGGCGACCTGCACCGAGTGCGGTCGCTGCCAGGACCAGTGCCCGGCCTGGAATACCGAGAAGCCCCTCTCCCCCAAGCTGATGATCATGGCCCTGCGGGACCACACCATGGCGAAGGCGCCGTACCTGCTGGCGGACGACGGCACGCGTGAGAACCTGCTCGCGGGCAACGAGAAGCTGGCCCGGGAGGTCGAACGGCCGCTGGTCGGCGACACCGGTGACGACTGGTTCTACATGCCCGACACCGGCGCGGCCGTGATCGACCCCGACGTGCTCTGGTCCTGCGTGACCTGTGGCGCCTGCGTGCAGCAGTGCCCGGTCGACATTGAGCATGTCGACCACATCGTCGACATGCGTCGCTACCAGGTGTTGGTGGAGTCGAACTTCCCCAGTGAGCTCAACGGGCTGTTCAAGGGCATGGAGAACAAGGGCAACCCGTGGAACATGTCCCCGACCGTGCGGATGGACTGGGCCAAGGACCTGCCCTTCGACGTGAAAGTTGTGGGCGGCGAGGGCCCCAATGACCCGGAGTCACTCGACGAGGTCGAGTGGCTGTTCTGGGTCGGCTGCGCCGGTGCCTACGAGGACCGTGCCAAGAAGACGACGCGGGCGGTTGCCGAACTGCTCGACATGGCCGGGGTCTCCTTCGCCGTACTCGGCAACGGCGAGACGTGCACCGGTGACTCCGCCCGCCGTGCCGGCAACGAGTTCGTCTTCCAGGGCCTGGCGGCGCAGAACATCGAGACCTTCAAGGAGTACAAGGTCAAGAAGGTCGTCTCGACCTGCGCCCACTGCTTCAACACCCTGAAGAACGAGTACAGCCAGCTCGGCATCAAGCTCGACGTCGTCCACCACACGCAGCTGCTCAACCGTCTGGTCCGCGAGAAGAAGCTGACCCCGATCAGCACCCCCGAGCGCTCCTGGAGCGGCCCGCACCAACGGCCGATCACCTACCACGACCCGTGTTACCTGGGTCGGCACAACCAGGTCTACGAGGCGCCGCGCGAGCTGCTCAACGTGCTGCCCGACACCAGGTTCGTCGAGATGCCGCGCAACTCGGAGCGCTCCTTCTGCTGCGGTGCCGGTGGTGCCCGCATGTGGATGGAGGAGACGATCGGCACCCGGATCAACGAGACCCGCACGAAGGAGGCCGTCGGCACCGGCGCCGAGCAGATCGCGGTGGGCTGCCCGTTCTGCCGGGTGATGCTCTCCGACGGCCTCACCGCCGCGCAGAGCAAGGGAGAGGCGCGCGAGGAGGTCGAGGTCCTCGACGTCGCGCAGATGCTGCTCGCCGCGGTCAAGGGCGAGTCCGCCAAGCCCGCAAAGCAGGTTGCCGCGTCGAGCGAGGCGAAGGCCGGCGCGGGATCAGCGGGCACGTCAGGCACAGCAAGCACCGCAACGGCAACGATCGAGCGCGAGGACCGCGCCACCTCCGGGGCCACCAAGGCCGAACCGGATGCCGAGGACGTCGGCCCTGCCGCGAAGGCCAGTGGCGGCGGGTCGCTGTTCGACCTCGGCGACGACTCCGCGGACGCGAAGGCCGAGCCCGCACCCGCCGGCGACAACCTCGGCGGCGGCTCGCTGTTCGACCTCGGTGGCGACTCTGCGGAGGCCAAGCCCGAGCCCACCGAGAAGCCCGCCAGCGACACCCTCGGCGGCGGGTCGCTGTTCGACCTCGGTGGCGACTCTGCGGAGGCCAAGCCCGAGCCCACCGAGAAGCCCGCCAGCGACACCCTCGGCGGCGGGTCGCTGTTCGACCTCGGCGACGACTCCGCGGACGCGAAGGCCGAGCCCGCCGAGCCTGAGCCAGCGGCCAAGAAGGAGGTGGAGGCCGAGCCCACACCGCCAGTGAGCAGCACCACCGCCACACCGGCCAGCACCATCCCCGAAGGCGGCTCCCTCTTCGACATCCAAGCCCCAACCGAGGAGCCCGCACCCGCTGAGCCGGATGCCAAGGCAGCTGAGCCGGCGGCGAAGGAGGCCGAGCCCACACCGCCAGTGAGCAGCACCACCGCCACACCGGCCAGCACCATCCCCGAAGGCGGCTCCCTCTTCGACATCCAAGCCCCAACCGAGGAGCCCGCACCCGCTGAGCCGGAGGCCAAGGCAGCTGAGCCGGAGGCCAAGGCAGCAGCGCCCGAAGCCAAACTTGCACCCGCGGCGAGCGGGGCCAGCGCGACGCCGGCAAGCACCATCCCTGAAGGCGCATCCCTCTTCGACATCGGAGCCCCCGCCGAAGATTCCGCACCCACTGCCTCCGACGACACCACCTCGGCCGACGAGGAGGCCCCCGAGGAGCCGGACACCGAAGAAGCGGAGGTTGCAGACGCAGAGGTTGCTGCAGAGTCAGCGGAAGACGCGGACGATGACGCCGTGAAGGAGAAGCCCAAGCCGGCGCTCTCCTCCGGTGAGGCCCACCAGCCCAGGACCGACGCCGAGATCGGCGAAGGCGGCTCGCTCTTCGACCTCTGAGCTGGCACGGACGCAGCCACCCTCGGACCCGGTTCCCCCGACCCCGCGGGACGTCATACGTGCTGGTCGCTACCGCAGCCACAACGCATGACCTCCCGCAGGACGTCATACGAACCGGTCGCTACCGCCGCCACAACGTATGACGCCCGGCGGCCACCCTCCCCCGGTTCCCCGACCCCCGCAGGACGTCATACGTGCTGGTCGCTACCGCAGCCACAACGTATGACGCCCGGTGGCCCCCCCGGCCGGTTGCCGGCCAGGGAACGGCCGGCGAGCCGGGTGCGTCCGACCTACATGCGTGCACTGGCCGGCCTCCTCCTGCTGCTCCTCGTCGGCTGCGGCCAGGCCGAGCCCGGGAAGCCGGAGGCGCTCGTCAGCGAACAGCCCGTGCCGGGCGCAGGTGACTGGGTTCGCCTCGAGGACTCGCCGCTCTCCCCCAGGGAGGCCTCAGTCGCCGCGTACGTCGATGGCAAGGCTGTCTTCGTGGGCGGCAACGTGACGCCCTGCCCGCCCAACGCGGACTGCGTCCTCGCGCCGTTCGCGCCCGACGGAGCCGCTTACGACCCAAAGTCACGGAGCTGGGAGCCGATCCCCGACCCACCCGTCTCGGTGCCACCCATGTCGCCGCGTGCCGTCGTCGACGCCCACCTGTTCGTGCTGGTGCACGGAAAGCTCCTCGACTACGACGCCGCACGCGACCGATGGGCCACCACCAAGGTGCCTTCGAGCCCCACCCACGGGTTGTGGCTGACGGCTGACGGCTCCCGGTTGGTACTCGCGTCCGGCAGCGACGAGCGGGGCGAGAAGCCCGACCGGGTCCTGGACACCCGCACGGCGAAGTGGTCGGTGCTGCCGGACGACCCGTTCGCGCTCTCCTTCGACCGGATGATCACTGCCACCGACGAAGGCCTCGTCCTCACCGCGAAGGCCATCGACGCCCACGGCAACCCCGCCGAGCCTGGGTTGGTTCGGGCCGCGCTGCTCCCCCGCTGGTCCGACCGGTGGCGCAAGCTGCCCACAAGTGACCAGATCGGCGGCTGGCGCTGGGCGTGGACCGGCGAGCGGCTGGTGGACCCGACCCTCGGCGGCGCGAACGGCGGCAAGGTCAACGGCTACGGCCGGACCATCCCGTACGGCGGCGCCCTCGACCCGGCCACCGGCACGTGGTCGCGGCTACCCGACGCGCCACGGGAACGGACTGGTGGCTGGCCGGTGGAAGCGCTCGACGGTCCTGTGATCGCTGTCGAGGGCTGGCTGTACGACGACGCGGCAGGAACGTGGGACCGGCTCCGACGTCCGAAGGGTGCACCGCCAGAGCCCGGCGTCGGAGTGTGGGCCGGCGACACGCTGCTCGTCCTCGGCGGCACGGACTGGCGCCAAGATCGGGTGACGGCCAGCAGCAGCGAGAAGTGGACCGCCGAACGGATCTTCTCGACCGGTCTGTGGGCCCACCGGCCCGACTGACCTACGACTTCATTGCGACGCCCTCGCGCCAGTAGCCCATGAACGCGACCTGGGAGCGGTCGGCGCCTAGCTCGGTGACCAGGCTTCGCCGCAGCGCCTTGACCATCCAGGACTCCCCGGCGATCCAGGCATAGGTGTCCTCGAGGTCGTGACCCACCGAGCGGGTGGACAGCTGTGACTCGATGTTCTCCCCGGCCGAGGAGTACCTCGGGGTCTCCCAGACGTCGATGTCGAGGTCGCTGGTCAGCTCTCTGGGCAGCTCCGGCAAGGCATCGAACTCCGTCGAGGGCGGCAACCCCAGGTGCCGTCGTACCTCCTGCACGAGGCGCCGGCCGCAGGCCTGATCGCTGCGCGGAAACCACTTCAGCTCGAAGCCCGGCGGCACCGGAAGGTCAAGGATGTCCTCGGCGGAAGGCACCTCGATGAACACGTCAGCCGTGTAGCCGGCGCCCAGGTCCTCGAGAATCCGGGCGATGGCCGGCACGGCAGTCTCGTCACCGATCAGCACCACGTGTCGTCGCTCGCCGGGCTCGAACTCGGTGCCGCCGTACTCGGTCAGCCGGTGCGGCGCGACCACCTGGACCACGTCGCCGGGTGCAGCAGCCAGTGCCCAGCGGCAGGCCGGACCGACCCCGTGACCCCCGTTCTGCTGCTGGTCCTCGTGTACGACGAAGTCCACGACCAGGCGCACCGCTTTGCCGTCGCGGACGATGTCGCGGATGGTGTATGTCCGCATCGGTGAGCGCACCTCGTCGGGTGCACTCATCCAGGTCTGGTACCAGTCCTCGGCCACCTCGGGGATGGGCGGCAGCTCGCCGGTGCCCCCTGGGAAGACCACCTTGAAGCGGGTGTCGAAGCCGTCCTCGCCGAGGTCTGTGAACGCGGGGCTGCTGAGCTCGACGCGGACGAACGCCGGGCTGAGTCGTACGACGGAATGAACCTCCGCCTCGGTGAGCAGCACGCTCGGCGCACTGGTTGTCTCCTGCGCGGTCATGCGGTCCTCCGTTCGTTGGTCTTTCGGGTACGGCGACCCAGAGGGATCACCATCGGGGTGGCGGTGACGGGGTCCGGGACGACCCGGCACTCCATGCCGAAGACCTCGCGGACGCAGTCCTCGGTGATCACCGCCGCCGGCGGGCCGGCCGCCACGACCTGCCCGTCACGCATGGCAACGAGGTTGTCGGCATAGCGCGCCGCCAGGTTCAGGTCGTGCAGCACCATCACGATCGTGGTGCCGCGCACCTCGTTCAGCTCGACGAGTAGGTCGAGCACCTCGACCTGATGGGCGACGTCGAGGTAGGTCGTCGGCTCGTCGAGGAGCAGCAGGTCGGTCTGTTGGGCCAGCGCCATCGCGATCCACACACGCTGGCGCTGGCCCCCCGAGAGCTCGTCGACCAGCCGGTCGGCGAGGTCGAGGGTGTCGGTGAGCTCGAGGGCCTCCGCCACGGCCTCATCGTCGCCACGAGACCATCGTCGAAGGGCGCCTTGGTGCGGGTGCCGTCCGCGGCCCACGAGGTCGACGACACCGACGCCCTCAGGTGTCACCGGGTTCTGCGGCAGCAGGCCGAGGGTCCGAGCGACCTGCCGCGAAGGAATCGAGGCGATCGACCGCCCGTCGAGGAGCACCATGCCCGACAAGGGGCGCAGCAGTCGCGCCATCCCCCGCAGCAACGTGGACTTGCCGGACGCGTTGGCACCGACGATCACGGTGATCTGGCTGTCGGGCACCTCGGTGGACAGTTCACGAACGACGGGCTCGCCGCCGTATCCCAGGGTCACGGCTCGCGCGCTGAGTCGGGTTTCCATCAAGACCTCCTCGAGGTACGGCCGGTGGCCATCAGCCACAGCAGGAAGGGAGCACCGAAGGCGCCGGTGACGACACCGACGGGGTAGTTCACGTCGGGAATGCCGTACGCCGCCACGTAGTCCGCGCCCACCACGATCACCGCGCCGACCAGTCCGGCTCCGGCGAGCGTGGTCCTCCCGCCGTTCAGAGCACGTGCGATCGGGCCGGCGAGGAAGGCCACGAAGGCCATGGGACCCGTGGCCGCGACACCGATCCCGACGAGCAGCACCGCCACCAGGAGCAGGGCGTCGGAGCGTCGCGGGGTGACCCCCAAGCCAGCTGCCACGTCCTCCCCGAGCTCGGCCACCCGACGGGACCGGGACAGCCACAGCACCAGCGGCATCAGCACGAGCAGCAGGACAGTGAAGATCCGGATGGTGGGCCAGTCGACCCGGTTGAGGCTCCCGATCAGCCAGTGCAGGACCAGTTGCGTGTCCCACTCGTCGGCGCGGCTGAAGATGTACTGGATCACGGAGTGCATGGCCGCCCCCAGTCCGACTCCGATCAGCACGAGGCGGTTGCCGCCGACCGCACCGGCCTGCAGTCGCACCAGAACCGCGGTGAGCACGGCACCGACGACGGCGGCAACAGAGACCGCGGGACCACTCTGGTCAAGGATCACGATCGCGAACACCGCGGCCGCACTGGCGCCGATGCTCACCCCGATCACGTCGGGGCTGGCCAGCGGGTTGCGCAACGCGGTCTGGAAGATCGCACCACTGACGCCGAATGCGAGACCGACGAGCCCACCGAGCACCGCCCGCGGCAGCTTGCTCTCCATCAGGATGTAGCTCGCGCCGGGGATCTCCTTGCCGCCGAGGATCCGGAAGAAGTCAGGCAGCGTGATGATGAAGTCGCCCAGCATGGTTCGGGCCGCGAGCACCAGCACCAGCACCACGGTCAGGCCGCCCAACACGAGACGGGTACGTCGCGCGGGAACCCGACGCGCCCGGCGCACCCCGGCAACTGCCTCCGGGGAGGGGACGCGCCCAGGCACCTGCGGTGCGGTGGTGGTTCGCGAGGGGTTGAGCAGAGTCATCACATCGCCCCGATCCGACCCCGGCGCACCAGGGTGAGAAAGACCGGGACACCCACGACGGCAGTCATGATCCCGACCTGGACCTCGGTCGGCGGGAGCACCATCCGGCCCACCACGTCGGCAGCCACGACCAGCACGGCGCCGTACCCGAGGCTCAGTGGCAGCACCCGGCGGCAGTCCGGCCCCACCACCGCGCGGACGCCATGCGGAACGATCAGCCCCACGAACACGACCGGTCCTGCGAGGGCGGTCGCGGCTCCGGCCAGCAGCACCACGGCGACACCGATGACGAGGCGGTCTGCCCCGATCCGGCGCCCGAGCCCTCGGGCCAGCTCGTCGCCGAGCGCGAGGGCGTTCAGGCTGCGGGTGCAGGCCAGGGCCAGCACAGCACCGACGACGAGGAACGGCAGTCCGGTCAGGAGTACGTCGCTGCTCCGTCCGGCGATGGTGCCGACCTGCCACAACCGGAACGACTCGATGGTCTGGCGGTCGGTCAGCAGCACACCCGACGTCCAGCTGCTGACCGCGCCCGTGAGGGCCGCGCCGGCAATGGCGACCTTCACCGGTGTCGCTCCGTCGCGTCCCACGGCGGCGACTGCGTGCACCAGCACCATCGCTGCCGCCGCTCCCCCGAAGGCGAACCAGACGTAGCCCTGCATGTCGGAGACGCCGAACGCGGAGATGGCCAGCACCATCGCGAAGGCGGCCCCGGCGTTGATGCCGAGGATGCCCGGATCGGCAAGCGGGTTGCGGGTGAGCCCCTGCATCAACGCGCCAACCAGACCGAGAGCGCCGCCGACGGCGAGCCCCAACAGGGTCCGGTCCACACGCGCGTCAGCGATTCCGTGCATCGGGTGGGTGGGGTCGAGCACGGCGCCCGGATCCATCCACCTCGAGCCCAGCAGTACCGATGCCACGGACACGCCGATCACCGCCGCGACCAGGATCGCGGCGGTGATCGGCGTACGGGATCCGCCAGGTGACGTACGGCGGTCGACCCGGTGGCCCGATGGCGCCGGGAGAGTCGTCACGACCCTGTGATCGCCTTGGCGACCTTGGGCAGGAACTGCTCGATGACGACCGGGATCGACAACGGGGTCGGGTTGGTGACGGCGAGGGCGACGGGCTTGTCCTCCTCGGCATAGGCATGTCCACTCGCGATGGCGGGGATCTTGCCGACCAGGTCGTGGTCGGTGAAGGTCTTCATGTCACCGGGGTTCTCCGACCAGGTCAGGAAGACGTCGGACTCGAGGTCGGCCGCACGCTCAGCAGAGACGGTGCCGTAGAACTCGCCCGGCTTCATGGCCTTCGCGACCGAGGGTGCGTCCTTCAGTCCGAGGTCGTGCATGAACGAGACGCGTGGGTCCTGGGGTGCGTAGATCCCGACGACGGAGAGGTCGGTGGTGGCCAGGTAGCCGAAGATCAGCGACTTTCCGACGATCGCGCGGTTGTCCTCCTTGGCGTCATCGATCAGCTCCTGCGTCTCGGCCTCGACCTCCTCCGCACGCTCGGTACGGCCCAGCGCCTTGCCGACTGACTCCAGCGAGGTCTGCCACGGGGTGACCCACGGTGCTTCCGGGTAGGCGACCACCTTCGCGATCTTGCTGAGCTTCGCGTACTCCTGCTCGGTGATCCCGGAGTTGGTCGCGAGGATCAGGTCGGGGCTCAGCTTCGCGATCTCCTCGATGGGAGCGCCGTCGGCGTCGTCGTACCGCACCGGCGCCTTGGCACCCTCATCCTCGATTGCGCTGTCGAACCAGTCCGATGAGCCAGCCGAGTTGCCACCCCAGGTCAGCTTCGTGGCGCCGACCGGCGCGACGCCCAGCGCGAGGGCGTGGTCCTGGTCGCTCCAGCCGAGGGTGGCCACGCGCTTGGGCTCCTTCTCGATCGTGGTTGAGCCGAAGGCATGCTTGATCGTGACCGGGTAGGCCGCGGCATCAGCCTTGGTCGTCGTGCTGGAGTCGTCGTTCTCCGCAGTCGAGCCGGTCGAGCAGCCGGTCAGTACGAGGGCAGCGAGCCCGGCAGCGAGGGCGAGATGGCGCAGGCGCTTCATGGGGTGTCCTTCGAGGCGGAGAGTGTTAGGTAAGGCTAGCCTAACTCTGCGTTCGAGCACCTGCCGCAGGGGTCTGACTCCGAGCGCGAGACCAGACCCTAGATGCGGGTGCGCTGGAAGTTCGCGTAGGAACGCGACGGGGTCGGTCCGCGCTGGCCCTGGTAGCGGGAGCCGTACTTCGCCGAGCCGTACGGGTGCTCGGCCGGCGAGGAGAGCCGGAAGAAGCACAGCTGGCCGATCTTCATGCCGGGGTAGAGCTTGATCGGCAGCGTGGCCACGTTGGCCAGCTCGAGCGTCACGTGTCCGCTGAAACCCGGGTCCACGAAACCCGCCGTCGCATGGGTCAGCAGGCCCAGCCGTCCCAGCGAGGACTTGCCCTCCACCCTGGCCGCCAGGTCGTCGGGCAGGGTCACCACCTCGAGGGTCGAGCCCAGCACGAACTCGCCGGGGTGCAGGATGAACGGCTCGTCGCCCACGGGCTCGACCTCACGGGTGAGGTCGGACTGGTCGGCAGCGGGGTCGATGTGCGGGTAGCGATGGTTCTCGAAGACCCGGAAGAACCGGTCCAGCCTGAAGTCGATGCTCGAGGGCTGGATCATCGACGCGTCGTAGGGGTCCACGACGATCCGCTTCGCCTCGATCTCGGCAAGGATGTCGCGGTCGGAGAGCAGCACGCCGACAACCTACCCCGCTGCCGCGCGCGGAGACCCGGGTCCCAGAATGGAGCCCATGAGCTTCACCCGCTACGTCGCCCTGGGCGACTCCTTCACCGAGGGAGTCGGCGATCCCGACCCCGGCCGACCCAACGGCCTGCGGGGATGGGCCGACCGCGTGGCCGAGGTTCTCACCGGCACCACTCCTGGCTTCGGGTACGCCAACCTCGCCATCCGTGGGCGCAAGCTGCGCGGGATCCTGGACGAGCAGCTCGAGCCGGCCCTGGCCCTGCAGCCGGACCTCGTGACGTCGTACGCCGGAGCCAACGACATCATGCGCCCGCGAGTGGACATCGACGCCATCGCTGCGGCGTACGACGAAGCAGTCGGCCGGCTCGCAGCCACCGGCGCCACGGTTGTCCTGTTCACGGCTTTCGACTCGGGCCAGTCGGCCATCTACCGCCCGATCCGGGGCCGGTTCGCGCTCTACACCGAGGCGGTGCGCGAGATCTCGGAGCGTCACGGGACGCTCCTCGTCGACTTCTGGCGGATGCGCGAGTACCGCGACTGGGGTTACTGGGACAACGACCGGATGCACCTCGGACCGGCCGGGCACCAGCGGATGGCGATGGCGGTGCTCGACACCCTGGGCGTCGTACACGATCTGCAGCCGCTCCCCCCGACCGAGCACCCCGTGCTGAGCACCCGTGAGCTGCGCGCCAGGAACGTGGAGTGGGCGCGCACGCACGCCGCGCCATGGGTCCACCGCCGCATCACCGGCCGTTCCTCGGGCGACAACATCTCACCCAAGCGGCCGGAGCTGGCCCCGATCTGATCCGTGCCGCGGTTCGGGTAACCTCTCCTGCGTCGGTCCAGGCGTCATCGGTGTTGATCCCGGACCGGCATGCGGATGTAGCTCAGTTGGTAGAGCGCGACCTTCCCAAGGTCGATGTCGCGAGTTCGAATCTCGTCATCCGCTCCATGTTCCATCGCAGGTCAGGCACCTTGTTCGCCGGTCCCGTCCTCAGTCGAGGGTGACTCATCGTGCTGAAATGCCCCCGAAATGCCCCCGATCCTCTTCGCCGAGTCCCACAGGTTGGCGTCGATCAGGTGCCCGTACAGGTCCATCGTCATCGTTGCCGAGGCGTGACCAAGCACCCGCTGAACCACCTTCGGGTCCGCACCCGCACCCAGCCAGAGCGACGCGCACGTGTGCCGCAGGTCGTGCACACGGAACGTCGAACGACCGATCTTCCTGACCGCCGCCGCCCAACCCACGGAGCGCTTCCAGTTCGGCTCGCTCAACGGCCCGCCCTTCGGCGCGTGGAACAGCCAGTCATCCGGCCCCTTGCCCGTCGACCACTTGTCGATGATTGGCACAAGGTCGGCGACGAGCGGCACCGTGCGCGACCGCTTGTTCTTGAGCGTGTCAACGAAGAGTGCTCCCTTGTCGCGGCTGGACATGACCGTGCGCTGCAGCCGCAGGCCTTCGCCGGGGACCCTGACCCGATCGCCGACCTTGAGGCCCGCGAGTTCCGCCCAGCGCAGGCCCGTGAAGGCCAGGACGCGAACGACGTCGGCGTACTCACCCGTGCAGGCGGCCGCGAGCGCGGTCAGTTCTTCCGGTGTCAGGTGCTGCCCTTCGCGCTTCACGTAGCCAGCCGTGGGCGGCTTGACCGCAGCCGCTGAGTTGATCGCCACACGACCGTCACGGACGGCGAAGGCCAGTAGTTGCCGGAACACCCCGAGACAGCGCGCCGCCGTCGAAGGGGCCATGCCGCCGGAGACGAGGCGACCAACCCACGTCGACACGTCGGCGGTCGAAATCGAGGCGACAGGGGCCTTCCCGAACCTCGGTTCGATGTGTCGTTTCCAGACACCGCTCTCCAGCGCCAGCGAGTTGCGCTTGATCGTCTGCCGCGACTCCAGCCAGTCGACAGCCACCACCGACAACGCCACCCGCCCGCGCCGAGGGTCGAACCATTCCCCCGACCGGAGCCGACGCTTTTGCTCCTCCTCCCACGCATCGGCATCCCGCTTGCGATCGAAGACCCGCGTGGCCACCTCGCGCCCATGGTGCTTCACCCGAGCGCGGTAGCGGACCTGGCCATCCGGTGTCGTGTAGCGCTGGACGCTCATGCCGTCTCCACCTCCCGCTGAGCATCGATCCATGCAACGAGCGTCGAGCGTTCCCACGCGAGCCGACGACCGACCTTCACCGCCGGGGCGAACCGGCCCTCCTGACGGAGCCAACGCACGGTGCACACCGGCACCCGCAGGAACTCCGCAACATCCGCGATGCTCATCAGCGGTTCCATCTCCTTCATTTCCTTCACCTTCCGAGTTGGTTGTCATGCGGCCTTGCGCTTGTCTGCTGCCCATTGGTCGTACTCGCGGGCGCGTGCAGCTGCGGACGCGGCGAGCGTGGCGTCACCCGGGTTGGGCCAGCCTGTGCCTTGGAAGTTCCACGACCCGACGACGAGGGTCGTTTCCTCGGCCTCGTCAGCCATCAGGCGCGCCTCGAGGTCGCGGGTGTCGAGCGGTTCACCGGTGCGCCTGGACTCCGCTGCCAGCACCGCGAACCGCTGACGAGCGCGCCTCAGTCGCCCGAGGGTGACCGAGTAGGAGCGGGACTTGGAGGTGAAGTGGCCCCGGAAGCCGAGCATCCTCGACCACTTCCGCAGCAGCGCGTACTCCGTGGCCGGGTCGTCCTCGCGTGCCCGGGCGGCGAGGTCGCGGCACAGGGTTTCCATGTGCTTGAGGTGCGGCGACTGCCCGGGCCGGCGAACGGACGTGACGTCCTTGGTGACGTACTTCGCCAGATACCCGGCGACCTGCTCGGCAGTGAGTTCGGACTCCGTGTCGTCGGTGCGGTGCCCGGGGCGTACGACCTTGGTGTCGAGTTGTTGCCCCCAGCGCATCAACCGGTCCGTGTCGTCTGCATCGATCGCCGGGGCGGGTGCCGTCACCTTGGGGACAGCCGAGACGATGACCTGAGCCAGTTCCCGCCCACCGATCGTGGCCGGGGAGCCGGGACCGTCCGGACCGTCTAGCCGGATCAGCGCATGGAAGTGCACAAGTCCCCGGGCTTGGTACTCCGCGACCTTGGCGAACTCCATCGA